>NZ_JAXOJQ010000003.1:0-892377 GCF_036663815.1 Parasphingomonas frigoris
GCTCTCACTCCTTCCCTCGATGCACGAGGTCAGGCTCGACCCCGATCCAGGCATCGTATGTGAAGGGGCTGCAATCTCATCGCTGTCGAAATGCAGCCGCCGCGATACACCATCTTTTGGGTCCTAGCGGCCCTAACGCGGTCGGTCGGCTCTCGACCAACGCCGGTCGTTCAGTTGCGCTTCGATTAACTTCGGCTTCCGACGCAAGCCGCCGATCAGGTTGATCGAAACTGTCGATCTGGAATGGCCCAGTCTCGCCGTTGCATGGATTGTCTCGCGATCGCGAACCGGCCATTAAAACCGTTCGCTGCATTCCCATTACTCCAAGTCCAATAGCCCATTTCGACATTTCTCAATCGGGAACGGATTTTGGGAAAACTCGAAAGGCGCGAACCTGCATCATGCCTCGCAACCAGAATTGCCGATTCGACCTTCGTTTGCGGGAAGAGCGCGAATTATGATCGCGACGGTTAAGACGTGGTGGCGATGCTCGACAGATCGGTCGCAGCGTTGATCGGCACGCCGGCCTCTTTGCGTTCGGAATAGCGATCGACAAGCTCGGCGGTGTGCGGGCGCAGTATCACCGTAAAGCGCACCAGCTCCTCCATCACGTCCACGATCCGGTCATAGTAGCTCGACGGCTTCATGCGGCCGGCGTCGTCAAACTCGGCGAACGCCTTGGCGACGCTCGATTGGTTGGGGATTGTTACCATCCGCATCCACCGACCGAGGACGCGCAGCGTATTGACGCTGTTGAACGACTGCGATCCGGCCGATACCTGCATGACGGCGAGCGTGCGGCCCTGGGTCGGGCGCATCCCGCCCATCGACAGCGGCAGATGATCGATTTGCAGCTTCATGATGCCGGCGATCTGGCCGTGACGTTCGGGGCTGCACCACACATGCCCTTCCGACCACATCGACAGCTCGCGTAGTTCGTGAACGGCCGGATCGTCGTCGCCCGTTACTTGATCGGGCAGCGGCAGGGTGGAGGGGTCAAAAATGCGCGTTTCACAGCCGAAGAACTGGAGCAGACGCGCGGCTTCCTCGACGCAGAGTCGGGAAAACGACCGCTCCCGCAAGCTACCGTAGAGCAGCAGGATACGCGGAGCAGGATCGCCAGCGCCGAGACCGAGGGCAGGGCGTTCGATTGCATACCGTCGATCGAGTGCCGGCAGGTGGTTGGGTTCAGAAAGATTGCGAACAGGCATCAGGAAATCCCGATCCGCAGCGCTAAGGCCGCAAGCGTGATGAGCAGGATGGGTATTGTCAGCGTGACACCGACCCGGAAGTAATAGCCCCAGCCGATGCGGATGCCCTTTTGCCCGAGAACGTGCAGCCACAGCAGCGTTGCGAGCGAGCCGATCGGCGTGATCTTTGGACCGAGGTCGCAGCCGATGACGTTGGCGTAGATCATCGCTTCCTTGATCGCTCCCGTGGCGTGGGTCGCGTCGATCGACAGCGCACCCACCAACACGGTCGGCATGTTGTTCATGACCGACGAGAGCAGCGCGGCGAGGATGCCGGTGCCGAACGCCGCGCCCCACACGCCGCCTTGCGCCGTGCGATTGAGCAGGCCGGCAAGGTGGTCCGTCAGGCCGGCGTTCCGTAGACCATAGACGACCAGGTACATGCCAAGCGAGAAGATCACGACTTGCCAGGGCGCACCGCGCAGCACCTTGCCGGTCTGGATCACATGGCCTCGTTCGGCGATCACCAGCAGCAGGATCGCCCCAGCAGCGGCAACGGCGCTGACGGGCACGCCGAGCGGCTCGAGCAGGAAGAAGCCAGCGAGCAGGAGCACCAAGACGATCCAGCCGGCGCGGAAGGTCGCCACATCGCGGATCGCCTCGTCCGGCGCGCGGAGTTGCGCCACGTCGTAGCGGCCGGGAATGTCGCGCCGGAAAAACAGCAGCAGAGCACCCAGCGTCGCGGCGATCGCCGCCAGATCGACCGGGACCATGACCAATGCGTAGCGGGCGAAACCGAGGTGGAAGAAATCGGCCGAGACGATGTTGACGAGGTTGGAGACGACCAGCGGCAAACTGCCCATGTCGGCGATGAACCCGGCTGCCATGACGAAGGCGAGCGTTGCCTTTTCCTTGTATCCCAGCGCTCGCAGCATCGCGATCACGATGGGCGTCAGGATCAGCGCCGCGCCGTCATTAGCGAATAGCGACGACACCGCCGCGCCGAGCAACACGACCAGCGAAAACAGGAGCCGGCCATTACCCTTGCCCCAGCGGGCGACGTGGAGCGCCGCCCATTCAAAGAACCCGGCTTCATCGAGCAGCAGGCTGATGACGATGATCGCTACGAACGCCGCGGTCGCATTCCAGACGATTCCCCAGACCACCGGCACGTCATGGAGCGAGACCACGCCGAGCAGCAGCGCCACAATGGCACCGCCCATCGCGCTCCACCCAATGCCGAGGCCATTGGGCTGCCAGATGACGAGCGCGATCGTGGCGACGAAGATCAGGACGGCGAGAAGCATCAGGCGACGCGCTGGCCCGAGGCGTCCACGACCTTCTCCCCGTCTTCCTTGGCAAACGCGCCCCGTTGCGGCTCAGGCAGCAGATCGAGGACGGCTTCGGACGGGCGACAGAGCTTCACGCCGAGCGGCGAAACTACCAGCGGTCGATTGATAAGGATCGGATGCGCCATCATGGCGTCGACCAGCGCGTCGTCGGACAGCGACGTCTCGCCCAGACCGAACTCCGCGAAGGGCGTGCCCTTTTCGCGGAGCAGATCGCGGGGCGTCATGCCGGCGCGGTCGATCAGCTCGACCAATAGCGTGCGCGAGGGCGGCGTTTTCAGATACTCAATGACGTGCGGCTCGATGCCGGCGTTGCGGATCATCGCCAAGGTGTTGCGCGAGGTGCCGCACTCGGGGTTGTGGTAAATGATGATGTCGGTCACGCTTGGTTTCCCGAGTTGGTGTTTGCGTCTTCAACAAGATCGTGGTGGATCGCTTGGAGGCGCTGGCGAACGGCCAGTGCGGGCACTTCCCGGTCGATGATCGGCAGCTCGACCAGCTTCGCAAAGCGCTTGGTCAGGGCGTCATGGGCCGCCTCGAACGCCGCATCGACAGCGGCATCGTCGCCGGTGACGGCAGCAGGATCAGGCAGCCCCCAATGCGCCTTGATCGGGTGGCCCGGCCAGATCGGGCAAACCTCGCCCGCCGCGTTGTCGCATACGGTGACGACGACATCGATGTTCGGCCCGCCCGTGCCGGCGAACTCATCCCAGCTCTTCGAGCGCAGGCCCGTGGTAGGATAGCCGTGCCGCTCCAAGAGTCGCAACGCTCCCGGATGCACTTGCCCCTTGGGGAACGATCCGGCCGAGAAGCCGCGAAAGCGGCCGTTCCCGAGCTTGTTGATGATCGTTTCACCGAGGATCGAGCGGGCGCTGTTGCCGGTGCAAAGCACCAGGACGTTGGTCACGGGAGCGCTCATGCCGAGACCGGCACGTCGCAGCGGCTACGAAGGACGACGTCGACCAGTGACGCGCAGATTTCAGGCGAACCGCCGCAGCAGTCCTTCATCAGGTATTCGAGCAATTCGGTCATGTTCTCATACCTTGCGGTGTAGATCACCGACCGGCCTTCACGACGGCTATCGATCAGGCCGGCGTGCGACAGGATGGTAAGGTTCGCAGACAGCGTGTTGGGCGGCACTTCCATCTGCCGGGCGATTTCACCAGCAGCGATTCCAGTTGGACCCGCCTGCACGAGCATCCGGAAGACCGTAAGGCGTCCTTCGTGAGCCAAGGCAGAAAGCCCGGCGACCGCGTTCTTTATTTCCATGTTTCGACTTTAGCGGAAACAAACGCAAGAGCAACGCCACACGATAGAGCGCGGATCAGCTCCGCTTTTCCTTGGCCTCGAAAGAGCCAACCGCGCCCTTACGGAGCGTGATGGCGCAAGCGTCTGCGCTAGCGTCCTTGAACGGGCAGGCGAGCGTGGGCGAGTTGATCGTGATCGTGGATGGACCGCGGGCGCTGCCCTTATACTCGCATTCGAGCTTTCGGAGCGCGGGGGCTGACAGGCTGGTCCGTCCGCTATCTAGGAAGCGGACATACTCACCGTCGCTCTTGGGGTAGACGTGACACTGCATGCTGGCACCCAGCTCGCCGGTGATGGTCATGACCGTAAGTGTCGGCGCAGGGTCAGCCGCGAAAACGGGGGCGGCGACCAGTGACGCGGCTAGCAGCAGATGCGGCTTCATAAATCCTCCATTGTCCGATTCTACGTTTCCACGATATAGGAAATAAACGAATGAACAATGGCTATTCAGGTTTGGCTGCGTTTTGCAGCAGCCGCACTTCTGCCTGTCATCCCATCGCGATCATCTCAATCGCGATCAGCGCGAGCAGGACCATAACGACCTTACGGAAGCGCTCGACAGGCAGTTGCATGATAAGCGAACGCCCCACCCAGGTGCCGGCGATCATCGCCAGCCCCATCGCAATCGCCAGCGGCCAAAATGCTGGCCCTAGGTCGATTGTCGCGCCGTATACGATCGTCTTGGCACCGTGCATTGCGATGGCGGCGACTGCCTCGCTCGCCACATAGGCAATCGGCGGAAGGCCAAGGCTCAGGAACACGGCCGCGCCGAGCGGCCCGGCACTTCCGACTAGGCCCGACAACAACCCTGTGACGCCGCCCCCGATCACCAGCACGCGGCGTGACGGTTTGAACGTGAACATGCCCGTCGCCTTCAAGATAACGAACAGCAGGATCGCGATGCCCACGATCCGGGTGACGAGCGCGGTAGGGAGCGAGGCAAACGACAACGCGCCCAGCATAGAAAAGGGAATGGCGGCTGCCAGGAACAGTAATACAAACCGCCAGCGGATATGACGCCAGCCCATTCCGGCCCGCGCGGCATTGCCGATAATCTGGACTATCGTCAGTAGCGGAACCGCTTCGGTCACGCCGACGACCTGGTTGAGGAGAGGGAGCAACAGCAGCGCTCCGCCAAACCCGGCCGATCCCGAGATCGCGGCAGCTGCAAAGGCACCGACGATGAGAAGTACATATTCGATCAACGGTGTCATCAGGTGTCTCGGGGCGTGACCAACCAATGCTCCAGTTGCTTGTAGACGATCACCTTGTCGCCAAGCAGGTCGCCATGTCGCCGGCAGAACAGGTCGAGCTGGTCACGCTCGCCGAAGAGTTCAATGCATATCGTCAAATGCGGATCAGCCGCCTCCGATCCGTTCTCGCGGATCGGGCCGTGGTTGCTGAAGCCGTAATGCGTGTGTTGCGCGACGGCGTTGATGATGCCGTCCGCCTTCGCCGTTCGGATCAACTCGCGATAGAGAGGCTTGCACCCCACAGAGTGCGGAGGCTGCGCTGACCGACCCGGTCGGACGGCTTCATGTAAATGCGGAGCATTCCGATTTCGCGATGCTGGACGGTGAAACGATGGGGCATGGACAGACCTTCAATTGGTGCGGGATCAGGAACGTGGGCGACGCGCGGCACGGTGCGCCCGCGCCTCGCGTAGGGTCGCGTTTGGGATAAGGCCGGTCGCCGGCACCTTTGGCACGGCGACGCGCTGAGACAGGTAGATGCCGTTATGGCCGGAGCAGAGGTAGGCGACGAAGCAGGCGACCGCGATCGGTACCGCATACGCCGCGCCGAACAGCTCGATGCCCATGAAGGTGCAGGCGAGCGGCGTGTTTGCAGCGCCCGCGAACAGCGCGACGAATCCGAGCCCGGCGAACACGCCTGTCGGGACGCCGAATATGGGTGCGAGCGCGTTGCCGAGCGCCGCGCCGATGACGAACAGCGGCGTGACCTCGCCACCCTTGAAGCCAGTGCTGAGCGTGACGACGGTGAAAAGCAACTTCAGCGCCCAGCTCCACGGGTGGGTGTCCGGCCCGAAGAAGCTGGCAATGGTGAGGCCGTCGGGCGTTGCCGTTAGCGTGCCGAGGCCGAGATAGTCGCGCGTGCCAAACAGGTAGACGAGCGCAATGACCGCGACCCCGCCGATGAGGGGACGTAGCGGACCATAGGGGACGATCCGCTTGAGCCATCCGCCGAGCGCATGATTGGCTTCGGCGAAAGCGAGGCCGACCAGTCCGAACGCTACCCCGGCGATGCCGGCCTTTGCGACGAGCAAGGCATCGACCGGCACGACCGTATCAATCCGGTAAACGCCGTGGTGGATGCCCCAGGCAAGGCATGTCCAGGCGCCGACCAGCGCCGCGACGAGACACGGCACCAGCGCGCGGTATTCCACGCGCCCGATCGCCAGCACCTCCAGAGCGAACACCGCGCCCGCGATCGGCGTACCGAACACCGCACCGAACCCGGCGGCGATGCCCCCCATCAGTAGGATGCGGGTGCCGCCCGCATCGAGCTTGAGCGCGCGGCCGAAGCCGCTGGCCAAACTGCCCCCCAACTGGACGGCGGTGCCTTCGCGCCCCGCCGAACCGCCGAACAGATGGGTCACGACCGTGCCGAAGAAGATCAGCGGTGCCATCCGCAGTGGCACTCCGCCCCCCGGTTCGTGGATCTGCTCAACAATGAGGTTGTTGCCGCCCTCTACCGAGCGGCCGGTGAGCTCATACAGCAGCCCGACCACGAAGCCGCCCAGCGGCAGCAGATACAGCAACCGGGGCCAGGCGAAGCGCAGCCGTGTAACGGCATCGAGGCTCCACAGAAACGCCGCACAAAGCGTCCCGACCAGGGCCGCCATTGGCACCAGGATCAACGCCCAGCGCATAACCGACAGGGCATGATCGTGACGATTACGGACGAATGCCGCGACGTTCAGCTCGCCGATGAGATTACGAAAGGTAGCCCGCACGATTCCTCCTTGCTGCCTTTCGGCGCCAAGTAGGAATCATCAGCTCTTGCTAGAGCGGTTTGGCCAAATGACCCGGCGGAAATCCATCGCTGTTGGGCGTCATATGGAAGGCACTGCTTAAGCCGTCAACTCCGTCGTTCGGAATCATCGTTTCGCAAGCCGCAGACGTTCCTAACTGAGCACCCGTTTTGGGAAAGCTGGATATTGCGGGCTGATAGGAGCGAGCGTTATCGCGTTTTCTGAAACCTCCCGGGCCGCGGCCAGCCAATCTTCGCGGACCCTGGCAGTGATGGGACGCACCCAGGGATGACCGCTTCTGGCCGAAGTCGCCGTTTGCAAAGCCGGACTTGAACGACTGAAATGTCCCACATCTCGCCCTTCCGCATGAAAGATTTGGTCGCTGTGAGCACCGACCACCGACCGGATCACATTAACAAATGTCCGCTTCCGGGGAGCTAAGCTGGCAGTCTGAATGTCGCGTTCTGGGTCGACGCAGGCGCCGTGGTGACGCCATCGCCACCAAACAAGTCCCAATACGTAACTGGGGAATCGATCGCCTATGAGTTCTTGAGCGTGACCAGGTTGCCCAAAGCTGCCACGAGAAACCGCTACCGCGGGACCGGAACGATCGATGCTAGTTCAGCTTGAAAAACGACCTCGATTTAGCCTGCTGGAGGGACGCACGCCGATCCAGCGCTTGACCAGACTGGAACAGGCGCTCGGCTGCGGGGGCTGCCCTCCGATCTACGTCAAGCGCGACGACCTGATGGGCGTCGGTGGGGGGGGCAACAAGCTCCGGAAACTGGAGTTCCTGATCGGCGAGGCGCTGGACCAAGGGTGCGATACTTTCATCACCACAGGCGCGCGACAATCGAACCATGCCAGACTGAGCGCCGCCGCCGCGGCGCGAGCCGGGCTCTCTTGCGAGCTGGTCCTCACAGATAACGTCACGCGCGACGACGAAGCCTACCGGCGCAACGGCAATGTGCTGCTTGATGATCTGTTCGACGCAACTGTCCTTCGAAGACCAGCCGGTGTTGATTCTTTAGCCGTCGCTCAGGAGCGCGCTGTGCACCTGTTCGCCAAGGGGCATCGCGCTTATGTCGTCGTCTCTGGTGGCTCTTCGCCGCTCGGCTGCCTTGGCTACGCGGTGTGTGCAGCGGAGATAATCGCTCAAGAGCAGGACCTTGGGCTTCGCTTCAAACGGATCATCGTGCCGAACGGTAGTTCTGGCACGCATGCCGGTTTGGCGGCAGGGCTGAGGGCGGCCGGAGACGAGCCCGGCCGGATCGAATCGTTCACCGTCCTAGCCCCAATCGAAAAGGCGCAGGCAGTCACCACCGAACTTGCCGCGCGGACCCTGGCGCTCATCGATCCGGCTAGCGAGTTCATAGCAGGCGACATCGTCGTCACGGACGGCCAACTCGGCGAGGGCTACGGCGTGCCGACCGACGCGATGTTCGAAGCGGTACGGCTGGTTGCCCGGTCGGAAGGCCTGCTGCTCGATCCGGTCTATGGCGGAAAGGCCTTTGCGGGCCTCATCGCTGGGATCCGGGAAGGGAGGTGGCGCAATGCGGAACCGGTGTTGTTCGTAATGACCGGCGGCTTGCCGGGCCTATTCGCCTACGAGCCGGCCTTCCGGCGCGATTAGTCCCGCTGCCCCTTGGACAAAGTCGAGCGTCTCACATGAACCAATGTCTGAACTTCGGCAGCGGTGAGCGCCTGCTGAACGTCCAGTTTGGGTCATAACTGCAGAAGTCGGAGTGATGCTCGACCGATAATCGCGGCCAGCAGCTAAAAAATAGGGCAAGCCGAGCGTCCCGCACCGCCCTTGCTCCTCTAGCGAGTTACCACCCTCGAAAGACGTATTCGGTCTCACCGTCGCAGATTACCCAAATTTGTTGTTATTTTTCGGACCAAGTGAGCGTGCCACATGACTTCGCGCGGACCGGGATGACACGCTCAAACGCAAAGCCGGCTTCTATCGTACAACCTGAAGCTTCGGCTGCTCCCGCTTGGCGACGCGCGTACTACCCTTGAACGGGCTTTCTTTGCTCGGAAGCGATATCAGCGTCGCAGGCTCGGCGAGCCCCGGCATTAACATTCCTGCCCATAATGCGGCCAACTCGCGCCTCCGCGGCATATAAGCCGCGCGGTTATACGCTCCCTCCACCTTATTCGTTGGAATATGGGCAAGCATCAGATCGATAACCGCGCGATCATCGGAACGGCCCTGCGATTTCGCCCACTCGTTCATAATGGTCGAGAAGGCCGCCCGAAAACCGTGGGGCACGTGGCGTCCATGATATCCCGCGCGATTGAGCAGATATCCAAGTGCGTTTTCGCTCATCGGCCGATGAACATGGCGATCGCTCGGAAACACGAGTTTGCCTCGGCCTGTCACCTTCCAGGCCGCTTTCAATACAGCCACGCTTTCCGGTGCGAGGGGAACAAGGTGATCACCGTCCGTCTCGTCTTTGCGATCCCGGTCCCCCTTCATACGGCTGGCAGGAATTCGCCAAAGAGGCGCCTTCCCCTCCAAATCTTCAAATTCCTCCCACAGCGCCCCGCGCAACTCGCCTGGCCGAACCGCCGTCAGCGCGATCAACCTCAGCGCCAACCGGGTGACCGGCCTTGCGAAATCGGCATCCACGGTCGCCAGCATTTTGCGCAATTCGCCTATGTCGGTAATGGCTGGCTGGCGCCCCTTCTTTGGTAGCGGCTTTAACGCAGCCCCGACCTTCTCGGCGGGGTCTGATGTGGCGAGCCCGCTGGCGATGGCGTAGGTATAGATCGCAGAGATCCGCTGGCTCAGGCGCTTGGCCGTTTCGATCGCTGAGCGAGATTCGGTCAGACGCAGGCACTCAAGGATCTTGGGTGGAGTGAGCGCGCCAATTGGGAGCGCGCCGATTACCGGAAACACGTCGCGCTCGAGGGTGCGGATGACCTCGGCGGCATGTACCTTTGCCCATTGCGGCGCATTCGCCTGATGCCATTCGCGGGCAATCTTTTCGAACGTGTTGCGGCTGGCCTCGATATTCGCCTGGATCTTGAGCTTTTTCGCGACGGCGGGGTCTGTGCCTTCGGCCAAAAGCTTTCGCGCCTCATCGCGCTTCTCGCGTGCTGCGGCGAGATTGACGAGGGGATAGGGGCCGAAGGACAGGCTCTTGCTCTTCCCGTCATATTGGTAATTCATGCGCCAGAGCTTTCCGCCCTTTGGAGACACGAACAGAAAAAGCTGGTGTGCATCAAACAGCTTGTACGGCTTTTCCCGTGCCTGCGCTGCGCGCAGTTTCGCATCGTTCAGCATGACAATCCCGATACCTCATTTTCACTGCCCGATACCCCATTCTCTGCCCACGAAGGTTGTGGAGGCATGCGAACGGATAGGATCGAGCCGACGCGATAAACGAGGGTTTTCCGGGGCTTTTGTCAATATATGTGGACTGCTGCGGCGGGCTCCGAACGAGCCCCTGGCGGAGACGGAGGGATTCGAACCCTCGGTACCAGTAAACCCGGTACGGCGGTTTAGCAAACCGCTGGTTTCAGCCACTCACCCACGTCTCCGGATCACAGCGAAGGCGGGCTATAACCGGGCTTTGCGGCTTCGGCAACAGGCTCAATGCAGGGCGCTCGACGTGAAATCGATTCGGCTGGCCGTGGCGCTCGCGCTCGTTCATTGCCGGGACAGCCAGGTAGGCGCTATCGTCGCGCCACTGCACACCGGGGGAGATTGACGATGCACATGCGCTGGACCACCGTTCCGAGGATCGGCGCGCTGGTGGTGCTCGCGCTGGCGACCGTTGCGGCCCCGCTCACGGCACAGGTTCGCACGATCGATCCGAACCAGGCGATCGATTCGGATCTGCGCCAGCCCGCCCCTGCCCCGACCGCGCGACCGTCGGTCCCTGTCGACCAGCCCGCACCGCGCCGCTACCCCGATGCCCCCGGTTCGACCGATCCGGTCGATGCCGGCCCGGCCCCGCAAGCGCCCGCTGGCGCGCCGGGCGGATCGGACCAGCCGCAGGACGTCGCACGCGACGGCGCCGAGGTCGAATCGGCCAACGCGCAGACCTTCCAGAAACAGGAGTTGCTGCGTGCGGCCGAGGGCACCTTCGGCAAGGGCGCGGCCGGGCTTGCCGGCATTCTCGAGCGCACGCTCAAGGAGCAAGGCTATCCCAACGCCTATATCGCCGGCCGCGAGGCGTCGGGCGCGGTCGTCGTCGGCCTGCGCTACGGCAAGGGCGAGCTGTTCCACAAGGTCGAGGGCAAGCAGCCGGTCTATTGGACCGGCCCGTCGGTCGGCTTCGATCTGGGCGGCGACGCCAACAAGGTGTTCGTGCTGGTCTACAATCTCTACGACACCGCCGAGCTGTTCAAGCGCTTCCCGGCGGCCGAGGGGCGGGTCTATTTCGTCGGCGGTTTCGCCGCCACCTATTTGCGGCGCGGCAACACCGTGCTGATCCCGATCCGGCTCGGTGTCGGCTGGCGGCAGGGGATCAACCTGGGCTACATGAAGTTCAGCCAGACCTCGAAGTGGTTCCCGTTCTAAGCGCAGCGCGGCAGGCGGCAAAGCCCGCCTGACTCGCGCAAGCGCGGCCGGCGGGGCTCGCCCCGACCGACGGCATGGGCTTTGCCCAGGCCCAACCCGAGCCCGAGCCCCAGTCCAAGCGCAGCCACGCCTTTGCCCCGGCCCGCGCAATCGCCTAGGCTCCCCCGCGTGATCGACCCCGCCCCCCGCACCCGCCAGATCCTGCGCGCGCTGCTCGCCGCCGCCTATCTCGCGGCAGGGGTGCTCCACGTCTTCGTCCCCGCGCCGTTCCTCGGCATCACCCCCGCCTGGGTGCCATTCGCAACACAGGTGATCCTCGCAACCGGCCTGTGCGAGATCGCCGGCGCGCTCGGGCTGTTCGTCCCGCGGCTGCGGTGGTGGGCGGGGGTCGGCCTCGCGGCATATGCAGTGTGCGTCTATCCCGCCAATGTGAAGCATGCGATCGACTATATCGACTATGGCCGTGGCGGATTGGGCCTGGGCTACCATATCCCGCGTTTGCTGTTTCAGCCGGTGATCGTGTGGTGGGCGCTGTTCGCCGGCCGCGTGGTCGACTGGCCCTTCAAGCCCCGGAGCATGGCATGAGCGACATTGACGACACGATCATCGACACCCCCGAAGGCCCGATGACCTGGGCCGCGTGGAAGAAGAAGAACCCGGTGCAGATCCCGTCGCGTCGCACCAAGGGCAAGGACCTGCCGGTGAAGGTCAAGCGCTTCACCGAAAAATAGCGCATCGGTCGTGGCACCTTGGCGCGTGTCGGCCGTTCTGCACCCGGAACGGCCCCATCCCGGGCGGCCGAGCAAAGGATAGCGACGATGAACGAGACCAGCCTGAAGGGTGAAGCGCAGAATATCGGCGGATCGCTCAAGGAAGCCGCAGGCAACGTCACCGGCAATTCGCGCCTTCAGGGCGAGGGCGTGATCGACCAGGTTACCGGCGGCGTCAACAAGGCGATCGGCGCGGCGCAGGACGCGCTCGCGGGTGGCCCGGCACCGATGATCGACCAGGCCCGCGATTTCGCGCGTCGCCGCCCTTGGGCGACCGCAGCGCTCGTCGGCACGCTCGGCCTCGCGTTGATCAATACGCTGCGCGGCAAGCAGTAAGCGATCGGGGCCGGGCGACCGGCCCCGACCTTCCGCGGCGGATCGAGCGGTACGCCGCTCGATCAGTCGACCAGCGTCCACTCCAGCGTCGCCCCGGCGTGGAACGGGACCAGCGTCCCGTCCGCCCCCTCGATGCGGTCGGGCACGGCGACCGGACGGCGTTCGAGCGTCACCGATCCTGTGTTGAGCGGCAGTCCGTAGAAGCGTGGGCCATGTTCCGACGCGAAGCCCTCGAAATGGTCGAGCGCGCCCTCCTCGGCAAACACCTGGACATAGCTTTCGAGCGCGAACGGCGCGTTGAAGATTCCCGCGCAGCCGCACGCCGCTTCCTTGCGCCCGCGCTCGTGCGGCGCACTGTCGGTTCCGAGGAAGAAGCTCGGCGATCCCGAGACCGCCGCGGCGCGCACCGCGAGGCGATGCCGCTCGCGCTTGATCACCGGCAGGCAATAGGCATGCGGCTGCAGTCCGCCGTCGAACAGCGCGTTGCGGTTGAGGTGGAGATGCTGCGGGGTGATCGTCGCCGCAACGTTCGGCCCGGCGTCGGCCACGAAGGCCGCGGCTTCGGCGGTGGTGATATGCTCGAGCACGATCTTGAGCGCCGGATAGTCGCGCACCAGCGGCGCGAGCGTGCGCTCGACGAACACCGCCTCGCGATCGAAGATGTCGATCGCGCGGTCGGTCACCTCGCCGTGGATCAGCAGCGGCATGCCGATCCGCTGCAGCGTCTCGAGCACTGGGGCGAGCGCGCGAATGTCGCTGACGCCGTGCGCCGAGTTGGTCGTCGCATGCGCGGGGTAGAGCTTGCACGCCGCCCACACGCCCGTCTCATAGCCGCGCGCGATCTCGGCGGCATCTGCCGCGTCGGTCAGGTAGCAGGTCATCAGCGGGGTGAAATCGATGCCCGCGGGCACTGCGGCGAGGATCCGCTCGCGATAGGCGGTTGCGGCGATGATGGTCGTCACCGGCGGCGACAGGTTGGGCATCACGATCGCGCGGGCGAACTGGCGCGCGGTATAGGGCACCACCGCGCGCAGCATGGCATCGTCGCGGAGGTGGACATGCCAGTCATCGGGGCGGCGGATCGTCAGGCGCTCGGTCATGGGCGTCGCCTAGCGCGCGCCCCGGCAAATCGCCAGCCGCATATTGCCGCTGCCGGCATGGCCCCCTACTTCGGGGCCATGAACGCCACTATGCTCGCCGATCGTTCGCTGCTGCGCCTGTCGGGAGACGATGTACGCGGCTTCCTGCAGGGGCTCGTCACCGCCGACCTGAGCGGCCCGCTGCCGGCGTGGTCGGCGCTGCTGTCGCCGCAGGGCAAGGTGCTGTTCGATTTCATCGTCTGGCCCGATGGCGCCGACCTGCTGCTCGATTGCGCGGCGAGCGCGGCCGAGGGGCTCGCGCGGCGCCTGTCGATCTACCGCCTGCGCCGCGCGATCACGATCGCGCCCGCGCCCGAACTGGCGGTCCACTGGTCGATCGCACCCGACGCCGGGCCGCACGCGCCCGATCCGCGGCTGGCGGCGCTCGGCCATCGCTGGCTCGCCCCGCCCGCCGAGCCCGCGACGGGCTGGCTAGAGCATCGCCTGTCGCTCGGCGTGACCGAGGGCGCGGACGAACTCGGCTCCGACAAGACGCTGTGGCTCGAAGCCAATGCGCGCGAGCTGAACGGCGTCAGCTTCACCAAGGGCTGCTATGTCGGGCAGGAAAATACCGCTCGGATGCACCACCGGAGCAAGGTCAACCGCCGGCTGGTGGTCGCCCCGCTCGGCGAGCCCGGCGAACGCACCCGCGCGACCTATCCCGAGCTCGCCCTGATGGTCGAGCTGCGCCGCGTCGAGGCGCTCGGCGATGCACGGGTGCCGGCCTGGCTCGCCGCAGCGCTGGCGCCCGACGCGCTCGCCTGAGCCGCTCGGTTACCGACCGATCGAGCTGTAGGCGAAGCCGGCCTTCTCGGCATCGCTTGGCGGGTAGACGTTGCGCAGGTCGACCATCGCGTTGCCCGCCATCGTCGCGGCCAGCCGCTTGAGGTCGAGCGCGCGATAGATATCCCACTCGGTGACGATCACCACCGCATCGGCCCCTTGCGCCGCCTCATAGGCATCGCGGCAATAGCCGACGTCGGGCATCATCGCCTTGGCGACCGCCATCCCCTCGGGGTCGTGCGCGCGCACCTTGGCGCCGGCGTCGAGCAGGCTCTGCACGATCGCCAGGCTCGGCGCGTCGCGCATGTCGTCGGTGTTGGGCTTGAAGGTCAGCCCGAGCACCGCGACGGTCTTGCCCTTGGCGTCACCGCCGAGCGCGGTGATCACCTTGCGCCCCATCGCGCGCTTGCGCGTGTCGTTGACCTGCACGACCGCCTCGACGATCCGCACCGGGCTCTCGTAATCCTCGGCGGTCTTGAGCAGAGCGAGCGTGTCCTTGGGGAAGCACGAGCCGCCGTAGCCAGGGCCGGCGTGGAGGAATTTCGAACCGATCCGGTTATCGAGGCCAATCCCGCGCGCGACGTCCTGCACGTTCGCGCCGACCGCTTCGCACAGGTCGGCAATCTCGTTAATGAAGGTAATCTTGGTCGCCAGGAAGGCATTGGCGGCATATTTGATCAGTTCCGAGGTCCGCCGCCCGGTGAACAGGATCGGGCTCTCGTTGAGATAGAGCGGCCGATAGATGTCGCGCATCACCTGCTTCGCGCGCTCGTCCTCGGTGCCGATGACGATTCGGTCGGGGCGCTTGAAATCGCCGATCGCGGCGCCCTCGCGCAGGAATTCGGGGTTGGAGACGACCGCGACCGGGAAGGTGCCGGCGACTTCGCGGAGCAGCTCCTCGACCTTGTCGCCGGTGCCGACCGGAACGGTCGACTTGGTGACGACGACGACCGGACCATCGATCGCTTCGGCGATCTCGCGCGTCGCGGCGAACACATAGCTGAGGTCGGCATGGCCATCGCCGCGCCGCGACGGTGTGCCGACCGCGATGAACACCGCATCGGCGCCGGCCACGGCGGCCTTGAGGTCGGTGGTGAAGGTGAGGCGACCCGCGGCGACGTTGGTCGCGACGAGCGTATCGAGCCCGGGCTCGAAGATCGGCATCTTGCCCGCCTCGAGCGCGGCGATCTTGGCGGCATCCTTGTCGACGCAGATCACGTCATGTCCGAAATCCGAAAAGCACGCTCCGGAGACCAGGCCGACATAGCCCGAGCCGATCATCGTAATCCGCATGATGTTCCCTCAAAGTCCCGCGTCGTGACCAAGCGTCGCGCCGTCCCGCAGGACGTCGCAGCCGCACGCCCTGCCGTAGCGGATCGATCCGCTTTTACCAGCCAAACCGTGTCCCACGACGACGCGCGCGGACCCTTGGTCCGCCCGGCGCCGACGCACAAAAAAAGGGGAGACCGGCCAAGGCCGATCTCCCCGATTTTTTCGACCAAGGTCGGATTGGGCTTAGTTGCCCGAACCCGGACCGTAGGACACTTCCACGCGACGGTTCTGCACTTCGCGAACGCCATCGGCGGTCTGAACGCGCAGACGCGAGGGATCTTCACCGAACGCGTCGGTCGTGATCACACCATCCGGGATCGAGTGCGCGGTCATGTAGGCACGAACCGCGTCGTTACGGCGCTGCGAGAGACCGATGTTGTACTTCGGCGTACCCGAGCGATCGGTGAAGCCGGCCAGCATGACCTTGGCGTTACCGCAATTCTGGTACTGCGCGACTGCGCCGTCCAGGATCGAAGCCGCTTCAGGCGTAACGTCCGACTTGTCCCACTCGAAGAACACGATGAACGGTCCTGGCGAGCACGGCGTCGCAACCGGAGCCGGAGCTTCGGGCGGCGGCGGGGGGGGAGGCGGCGGCGGGGGCGGCGGCGGCGGCGGCGGTGCAGCCGGCTCGCCGAAGTTGTACGTCAGACCTGCGAGCAGGCTGTGCGTACGGAACTTGCTCTCGAACTGACGGCCCGAGACGTCGACCAGCTTGACCTTGTCGGCGGTGAAGAAGCGATACTTCAGCGAGGCATCGACATGCTTCGTCAGCGGCGCGCGAACGCCGGCGAGGCCCTGGTAAGCGAACACGGTGTCGCTGTCGTTGAGCTGGGTCAGCAGCGAGATCCGGTCACGCTCCTTGACGCGAGCAACACCGACACCACCGCCGACGAAGCCCTGGATGCCATCGTCATCGCCGAAATCGACGAGGCCGTTGACCATGAAGCTGAGCGCGGTCGAGCGACCCGACGCCGGGTAGTTGCCGGCAGGCGCGTTGAACGGCGTGCCGAGCGAGTTGATCGCAGGCGTCGTCACCGACGAGCGATACTGCTTGACCGACGCGTTCTTGTAGCCAACTTCGGCTTCAAGGCGGAACATGCCGAGATCGTAACCGATCACGCCATCGACGTCGTAGCCATAACGATGATCGTTGGTGGCAGCGCCCTTTGCGCCATTGATGTCGAACTTGATGTCTTCGACGATCATCCCGCCGCCATCAACGCCAACGTACCAAGACTTGTCACGAGCAAGTGCTGGAGTGGCTACGAGTGCAGTGGAGGCAAGTGCCATGATAACGGCAAGCTTCCGCATAAAAATCCCCTTCTTCTGGATGTCACTAGGACAGCGCCAACTCCCTACCCAATGGAAGGTTTCCACGCAAGCGCACAAATAGGCGGAACTGTGGCGCAATAGACACAGGTTTGGAGGGAACCGCAGCCCCCCGTTCACGCCTTGGATGCGCGGTGGGCCGGTCTCAGGGCTCGATCAGACGATGCAACCGCAGCGCCGCCAAAACCGCCGCCAGCGTGCCCCGCGCCTCGGCATCGATCGTGGTTCCGTTCGCAGGTGCAGCAATCGCCGATTGGCGTGCGCCCAGCATCGCCACCCCGCCGAGCAGCAGCTGCGTGCCGGCTAGCGTTCCGACGCGCCACGCCGCCCCGATGAAGCGCGCCTCGGTCGCATCGGCACGGCTCCACACCACCATGCCTTCGCGCGCGCCGACGAAGCGCCAGCCGCCGTCGCTCCAGCCGGCGAGCGCCTGGGCGTGTCCGGTCCAGGCCCCGGTCGGCGCCGCGCCGACGATCCAGCAGGCGCCCGCCACCGGATCGCTCGGCGGCGTATTGCGCGCGACCGCCTCGACCACCGGCTGCACCGCCATGTCGAGTAGCGTCAGCGCCTCGTTGTGCGACCATTCCTTCTGCGCCTGTCCCGCCTGCAGCAGCGGCAGGCCCAGTCGCGTGCTCGTGTCGGTCATTGCCGTCTCCCTCGTCTCATCCCGTCCAGTCGGGGATCATTGTCTCCGCCTCGGCCGATTGGCCGAGCGCGCCGACCTGCGCGACGCGCAGCGTGAGCCCGCCGACCCGATCGGCCCGCGCGATCGCCAGCGCAGCGACCGTCGTCTCGATCACGCGCAGCACGGCGCCGCCGCGCAGCAGCGTCACGCGATACGCCTCGCGCTCCTCGCCCAGCGGCGCATCGACCCGGTCGATCCAGCGCCAGCCGTTTCTGCTGCGACGCACCCATTGCACCGCGACACCGCCGTCGCCTTGCTCGCGCCACGCGAGGTGGACCGGCGCCGGCGGCAGCACCGAACCGCCGGCCAGCGCGACGCGCAGCTCGACCGGCCCGTCGGTATCGCCGATCCCCGACGCGAGCAGGCGCAGCTCGCCGCCGAGCGCTGCGACCGGCACATCGAGTATGAGAAACGACTCGGGCTCGATCAGCACGAAACGATCGCCGACCTGCTGCGTGCCGATCGCGGACCCGGTCGCGCGCCGCCCGCGCAGCAACCCCGACAGCCGCCAGCGCGTCGCCGAAAGCGGCTCGGCGGTCGCGAATTGCAGCAGTTCCGCGCCGACCCGCGCCAGATTGGCCCCGCCGTCGAGCGCCGCCGCGTCGGCATTGGTCAACGCCATCGCACCATGCAGCAGGTCGACCTCGAAACTGTGCACCAGATCGGCGATCGCGCCCGACGCGGTGCCCGGCGTCGTCACCAGCTGCCCGATCGTCCCCGCCGTCGCGGTCGCGCCGAGCGCGGTCCAGCGCGCGCCGCCGTCGATGCTGTAGAGCAAGGCCGCGCGCCGCCAGCCGGGCTGCGTCCCCGCCGCCACGATCGTCACGCGCGGCGCGGCGAGGAGGTCGTCGTCGAGTGGGAGCGTCTCGAACGCGGCGAGCACGGTCGCCCCCGCCGCCAAGTCGGGCGCGGCGAGCACGCGCCCCGGGCTCGCGCGTGCTGGCAGCGTCCCGCCGGCGAGCCGGACGCAGTCGAGCGTCAGCACCATCTGCTCGAGCGACCAGGCGGCGACGCGCCATACCCCGGCCACGCCGTCGATGCGGATGCACGCGCCGGGCCGGATCGCCAGCGCGTCCCACCCCAGCGTCACCGTGCGCCGTTCGCGCTCCGCCTCGGCGCGCGCCAGCATCGCCTGCGCGAGCGTCTTGGCGGTCCCCGCCGCGATCGCGGCGGGCAGGTCAACGCGATTGTCGCGCCGCCCCGCACCGGGGCGCCGCGCCTGCTGCACGCCGATCTGATAGTCGCGCGCCGGGTCGTAATGCGACAGCGTGATCTGCCGCGGCACGCCGTCGATCGCGGCGACCGATCGGGTCGGTTTGCTGCCGCTCGACCCGGGCGCATGCCACGCCCCGTCGGGCACCACCTGCGCGGGCGTCTCGCCGGCGCACAGCTGCAGCCCGGCGGCGTCGGGCGCAAACCACGCGCCGCCCGCCTGTGCCAGCGCCGCGAGCACGCTCGTCACGCTGTCGCCATAGGCCGCGTATCCGGCGAGCGGCGCGCCCGCCGCATCCGCCCCCGGCCCGCGCGTCACCATCCCGTCCGACAGCGCGGTGGCGATCGCGGCGATGCCGACCGGCGCGGCGTCGCCGATCACCTCGAAGGTCAGCGACGGGATGCGATTGCCATAGTCGCCGAGCTGGAAATTCTCGAACACGGCATAAGCGATCCCGCGATGCGCCGGTGCCAGCGCGATTCCTTCCGCTGCGGCGATCAGCGGGTCGACCGGCTGGTCCTCGCCGCCGCGATACAATCGGAAGCCCGTCGCGCTCTTGAAGTCGCCGCCGCTCCCGCGCAGCAGCGTGCCGTCGGCCCAGATCCGCCCGACCCCGACGATCGGACGCCCCGACAGCGCGACCGCGAACGACGCGGCATAGCTGTAGCTCGTCGTGTTCGGCTGGCCCTTGCCGCCGCTGCTCCGGGTCCGGCTCTCGATCAGGTCGGTCGACCAGATCACGCAGCCGCCGATCCGCATCGTGCCGAACACCTGCTGCAGCGGCGTCGCATAGCTCGACGTCTGCACCTGCAGCGCGCTCAGCCGCGGCCCCTCGCGGTCGGCCGGGCGGAACAGCACGTCACGGTCGATCGCGTTGCCGACCACTGCGCCGATCGCGCCGCCGATCGGCCCGCCGAGATAGCGCCCGACCGCGGTCAGCACCAAAGTCGCCATCGTCACTCTCCTCCCACGCGCCAGCAGCCGAGCAGCGGCCAGGGCAAGGCTCCCGGTCGCTCGACCACGCGGCGCAGCATCGCATCGGCATGGACGAACCCGCCGGGCACCAGCACGACGAGATGGAATTGCGCCGGCCCGGCCGCGACCAAGGCGATATCGCCCGGCGCGGGAGCGTCGCTCGCCACCAGCCCGCCGCCGACGAAGCGCGCCGCCAGCCGCGCCGCATCGCCGCCGCGCAGCGGGTAATCGCCCGGCACCGCGCCCGAAAAGCCACCCGCGCGCGCCGCCAGCGCGGCGAGCCCGACGCAATCGAGCCCGAGCGCCGGGTCGCGCCCGTGCAGCCGGAAGCGCGCGCCGACCGCCGCGCGGGCCGCCGCCACCGCGGCGTCGCGCGCGCTCATGCGCCGGGATAGCGCGTCAACAGGTCGATCCCCGGCAGATACGGCTCGCCGCGGAAGTTGACGGCATTGCCGAAGCGCGCGGCACAGGTCGCCAGGCTCTTGTCGCAGCCCTCGATCAGCTCGACCAGATCCCCCGCCGCAACCGCCAGCACCGGTTCGCCGCGCAACGTCAGCTGCGCACCGTCCGAGCGCGCGATCGCGCTCTCGAGCCCCGAATTGGCCCCGCCGATCCAGCGCAGCACCCCGCCGCCATAGCCGTCGGCGACAGGCTCGGCGGTGTCGACCGTCACCACCCGCGCGGCGCACGCCACCACCCGCGCAAAATGGCGCCGCCCCGCCATCGCCACGCGACAGCGCCGGTCGCCGAGCTCGGCGCGGCATTCGGGCGAGGTCGCCTCGACCACCGGCCGGTCGAGCGCCGCGCTGCCGCCGCGCAGTTCGGCGGTGAAGCCCCCCGCATGCGTCTCGATCGCGCCGATCGTCCCCGCGCCGAGCGCCACCTGCGCCGGATCGCGCCCGCTCCAGTCGACCGCGAACAGCCGCACCTGCGCCCCGTCCCACCGCCCGGCGAGGAGATCGGTCTCGCCGATCGCGGCACTGCTGAGCGCCCCGCTGATGTCCATCGTGTCGGCGTCGAGCCCGGCGCTGCGCTTGATCGCCGAGGGCGTCATCCCCGGCGCCGCGCGGTGCACCAGCCCGCCGACGACGAGATCGCGGTCATGGTCGGTCAGCCCGATCGTCACGCCGTCGCGCCGGTCGATCCGCCAGCACAAGGCGAGCGTTGTCAGCGGTCCTTCGAGCAATGCCATCGCCCCCTCCCCAACCCCGCTCATTCGCGCAGCTCGATCAACGGCACGCTCGCCGCCGCCCCCGCCAGGAAGGTCGCGCGCGTCACCCGCAACGAATCCTCGGCGAACCGTACTGGTACATCGAACAGGAAACCGGCGGTCACCGCGACGCCCGCCGCCGGGGCGCTGTCGAGCACGACATAGCCCCCCGCCGCGACCGCGAAGCCGCTCGTCTCGACCCCGCCGACCGCGACCCGCACGCTCCCTGCGACCGGCCGGGTGATCCGCCGCAACGCCGCGCCATAGCGTTTGACGAGCGCGAAGCGGACGCTCATCCCGTCGCCGCTGCCGAGCTGTTGGTCGCTCGCGCCGAAGCTCGGCCCGACCGCAGACGTCGACTCGAACGGATCGCGCAGCCGGAAGCCGCGCGCCGGCCCCATCCGCGCGCGGAAGAAGGCGAGCAGCGTCGCGATATCCGCCTCCGATCGCACGCCGGGCCCGACATCGTAGTGCGTCCGCGCCTCGGCCCAGCTCGCATTGCGCAGTTCCTGCCCGCCCGCGCTCGTCACGATCGCGGTCGAGAAGCCCGGCGCCACCTCCGCATCGCGCCCCAGCGCAATCGGAAACAGCACGTCATCGAAAGCATCCACCGCATCGTCTCCCGCTGGTTCCCCGAAATGGACGAAGCCGTCGCGCAGCACCTGCGGCAACGCCCAGACGAACGCGCGCGCCACCCCGCGCGCCTGCGCCGCCACCGCCGCCGCGGCGATCTCGCGCCATTGCCCGGCCTGGTCCGGCCGCAGCACGAAACCGGCGAAATAGTGCGTCTCCCGCGTCGCATAGCCGAGCCGCGCCTGCGCCGCGGTCACCGCGCGGGCCGTCCCCGCGACATTGCCCGCGACGACGAAATCATAATCCTCGAGCTGCAGCACGTCGAACGCCGGCCGCGCCCAGCCCGTCGGCACGTTCGCGCGCTTCAATTCGGGCGCCTCGGGCGCGAGCACGCTCGGCAGATAGACCAGCAGATGCGTCTCGACCGCCGGCGCCGCCCCCCGCGCCGCCGCCACCAGCCCCGCGGTCGACGCCGCCAGCAGCACCCCCGCCGCATCGAGCAAAGCGCGCTGGTCGGCACGCGTCACCGCGGCGACATTCGCGATCTCGACCGACCCGCTCCCCAGCGCCGCGCGTGCCGCCGCGTCGTACAGGCACGGCCGCCCGTCGGGCGTCACCCACCACCACGGCTCGCCGACCTGGAATTTCGGCGCGAGCCCCGCCGCCACCGCCAGCGCCATCACTGCCGCTGTGACCTGCCGCAAATAGCCCATCGCCCCCGGCGAGGCCGGCGACAGCAAGGTCGACGGCGGCGCCCATCCGGTCAGCGCCGGGCTGCCGTCCCACGCGCGCTGCTTCCAGTCGCCCCAGCAATGCGCGTCGAACAGTTCGTAGCTGAGCGACCAGATCACGTCATAGCCGAGCGCCCGCGCCCGCACCGCGAAATCGCGCTGCCACGCCGCCGCCGCAACGTTGAGCACCCCACCCGCCAGGCTCGCGTAAAAGCCGCCCGACACCGCCTCGAGCCGCATGTAATGGCTCATCCCGAGATAATGGACGATCGCCCCGCGATAGCCGAGCAGCAGCGCGTTGCGCAGCAACCGCGCGGGCGTCAGATGATAGCTGTCGTCATAGCCGCTCGCGATCTCGAGACCGTGCTCGGGCACCACGACATCGCCGATCGCGAGCACCGCCCCCGGCCCGTCGCACACGATGCCGCTGAGCTCGACCCACGCCTCGACCGCCGCGGGCAAGGCGACCGCGCTCCCCGCGCCATAGGCCGGCGGCACCAGCGACACGAACATCCGGTCGACATCGCCCGCCCACACCGGGTCGGCCTCGCCCGGCAGCACGAACCCGCCGTCGAGCGCCGCAAAATCGAGCGTCACCACCGCATCGTGCGGATCGCCCACCGCATAGTTCCACAGCCGCACGTACCAGGCGCGCGCCTGCCCCGCCGCATCGCGCCCCTCGATCGTCAGCACCGGCCCATTGACCGCATCGAGCCCCAGCAGCCCACTGCCCCGCCAGCAAAACGCCAGCCGACACTCGCGAAAGTCGCGCCCAGTCGCATAGCGCAGCAGCGGATGATCATGGACGTCTTCCGCCTCCCAGATCAGCCCCGCCAGGTCGCCCTGCGTATAGAAGACCGCATCGACGCGCAGCGCATCGGCCGCCAGCGTCGTCACCGCCGCCATCATGGGGCGCGGGAAATTGACCGTCCAGAAGCGCGGATCGAAGCGCGTGATCACGCTCTCGCTCTGCACCGTCCGCTCGGCCGCCAACCAATAGGCCATGATCCTGCTCTCCTGTGTCGGTCTCCCATCGGGAAAGGGAAGGGGTCCTTCCCCGCCGACCCCCTCCCGCTTCCCCGGCGAAGGGCGGGGCCCAGGCGCGATGGCCAAGATGACGCAGCGCAGTCTCCCGCATTCGCCTGCCCTGCGACTGGACCCCGGCCTTCGCCGGGGAAGCGATTCAGCGCGACGTCAGTCCGCCAAAGCACTCCCGCCTCACTCACCCCGCCTCACTCACCCCGCCTCACTCACCCCGCCTCACTCCAACGCCGCCTTCACCGCCCGCGCGATCTGCCGGCTCGACGCCGCCAGCAGCTGCGGCGCCGTGCCCGCGCCCTGCACGACGATCGACACGCGCACGTCGCGCGCGCCGCCGCCGCCCGCCGCGACGACGCTCCCGCTCGTCGTCGGCACGAACAGTTCGGGCCCGCGCTCGCCGACCAGGTAGGGCCGCGCCGGCGAGACCGGCCCGCCTGTCGCGCGCCCCGGCGCGCCGCCGAGCAGCCCGCCCAGCGCCGACAGCAGACCGCCACCGCCGCCACCCGTGCCCCCGCCTCCGCCCCCGCCGAACAGCGCGTTCAACCCGCTGCTGAGCGCCGCCGCGGCGATGTCGCCGAGCACCGACAGCGCCACCTTGCGCAGATCCTCGAAGCCGAGATTGCCGGTGCGCAGCGCCTTGCCGAGCGCGGTCTCGATCGCGCGCCCGGCGCGATCGACCCCGCTCGTCAGCGGCCCGTCGAGCGTCGCGCGGATCGCATCGATATCCTTGGCAAAGCCCGCCGTATCGGCGCGCACGCCGACCACCAGCCGTTCGATTTCCTCATCCATCGGGAAACGCCTCCTGCAACCGCGCGCGCGTCGCGGCATCGGGCGGGTCGATCCCGTCCCCGCCGCCGCCGTCCCCGCCGCCATCGCCGCGCAGAACCGCCACCACCGCGCCGAGCTCGGCCGGCGTCGCGCGCCAGAAGGCGTCGGGGCTCCACCCCAGCACCGCCCCGGCAAACCCCGCCAGCCGCCGCGCCGCCGCGCCGAACCCGCTCTGCATCGCCCCGCCCGGCGCCCCGCCCATCGCCCCGCCCATCATCGTCCTGCCAGGATCTGGCCGAGCAGCACGCGCAGCACCGGTGTCGCGCGCGCCAGCCCGCCCGCCACCACCGCCTCGCCCAATTGCTCGCGCGTGATCGTGTCGGGCGCAGCGAAGCGGCAGTGCCAGAACAGCGCCACCAGCTCGCCCAGCGCCAGCCCGCCCGCCGCCGCGCGCTCGACCAGCGCGAACAACGGCCCCAGCTCGCCCTCCGCCGCGACCAGCGCCGCAAAGCTCGGCCGCAGCACGACCGTCTCGCCCGCCACGCGGATCGCTGCCTCGCCCCGCTCGGGGTTGGCGACCGGCGCGCCGCTCACGCCGACACCACCGGGCCCGAGCTCTCGAGGCTCAGCGTGTACGATCGCTCGCCATTGTAATCGCCGGCATAGTCGAGCCGCGTCACCAGGAACTGCCCCGACAGCGTCTCGCCGCTCTCGAAGCTCAGCCGATAGTCGTCGATCGTCCCCGCCAGCGCGCTGGCCTTGATGCGCAGCTCGGCCGCCGATCCGGTGAAGATCCCGGCGCCCGACACGCTGACGCTGCGCACCCCCGCGCCCGACAGCAAGGCCCGCCATCCGCCCGAATCCTTCGAGGTGACCTGCACCATCTCGCCATTGACGCTCAACTGCGTCGTCCGCAGCCCCGCCACCGTCGCATAGACGAGCGGCGCCGCGCCGTTCCCGACCTTCAGCAAGAAGGCGCTCCCACGTTCCACACTCATGTCGCTCTCCTAAAGAAATCTCCCGCTCCCCCCGGGAGAGGGAAGGGGCCCGCCGCCAAAGGCGGTGAAAAGGGTGAGGGTCACCGACCTCCCCGGAGGAAGGCGCCGAAGCAGGTTCGCGCAGAGGCGCAGAGGCGCTGAGCCCAAGCCCAACCGCCCCGCGAAATCGCCGAAAGCCCCCGCCCCCACACGGCGCTCGCGCCGCTCGCGCTTCTGCAAACAAAATCGAGCTAAGCCGCCAGCACGCGCACGCGATACTCGACGCTGGCATTCCACCGCCCCGCCGCCGCGGCCGCGCAACGCGATCGCACCAGCACCACGCTCGCCACGCGCCACCCCGCGAGATCGCGCGGCACCGCCTCGATCGCCGCGCCGACCGCGCCCGCCAGGGCTTGCGCGCGCGTCGCGCTCTCGCCCGCATCGCGCACCGTGACGATCAGCCGCAGCTCGCGCCCGGCGCGATCCTTGACGCTCCAGTCGCCGCCGAGCAGTTCGCCCAGCTCGGCATAAGGCGGCGTCGCCTTGGTCGGCGGCCCGAGATAGACCCCGTTCACCCCCGCCACCGCGCGCACGGCCGTGAGGATCGCCGCCTGCACCACGCTCTCCGCGCTCATGCCAGCAAGCTCCCGATCCAGCGCAACCGCGCGTCATCCGCCGCGATCGGCCCGCGCAGCACGATCGCCTCGCCCTCGATCGTCACGCTTGCCTCCGGCACCGCCGCAGCCAAGGCAGCGGCGATCCGCTCCCGCGCGCGCTCCGCCGCCACCATACCCGCGGCGCGCCCGCTTGCCTCGAGCATGCTCAACATGCGCGCCTCCCCGCACCCAGCGTGATCCGCCGGAACGGCCGCCACAACGCCGTCACCGCCAGCGGCGGCGGCCCGCCCGCATCGCGCGCGTCGAACAGATAGGCGGCGAGCAGCACCACGCCCTGCCGCAGCGGCATCGGCAGCTGCGCCCAGCCGACCGCGAGCCCCGCGGTGAACGGCACCGCCACGCGCGTCGCCCCGGCGGCATCGCTCACCCGCACCCAGCCGTCGCCCGCCGCATCGAGATCGATCGCATAGCCGCCCGCCGCGAGCGCCACCCCCGCCACCGTCTCGACGCCGCTGATCGCCCGCACCGGCGCCGCGCCGAGCCGCTGCCACGCCGACGACACCGCCACCGTCTCGCGCAGCGACCGCGCGATCAGCACCTGTCCAATAAACTGCTCGGCCAGCCCGAGCGCGCTCTCGACGAACGCCGCGATCAGCGCGTCCTCGTCGATCGCGGCGACGCGCAGCACCGCCTTGACCGCCGCCACCGCCAGCGCGCGATCGTCCACGCCGAGCGTCACCACGCCCGGGCCATTAGTGTCGATCATGATCGATTTCCTCCTTACTCCCTCTCCCACCGGGAGAGGGAAGGGGCCCGCTCGGCGGAGCCGAGTGGGAAGGGTGAGGACAGGAGGCGCGTCCGCCCGCCTGCGCTGCCCTCACCCGGCCAAGCGCCTCAGCTCACCGCGAACTTGAGCAGCTTGATCGCCTCGCTGTTCGACACGCACCCGCCGATCCGCTTGGTCGCGTAGAAATTGACGAACGGCTTGTTGCTGTACGGGTCGCGCAGAATCACCGTCTCGGAGCGTTCGGCGATCAGATAGCCCGCCTTGAAGTTGCCGAACGCGATCGACAGGCTGTTGGCGGCGATGTCGGGCATGTCGGCCGCCTCGATCACCGGATAGCCGAGCAGCGTCGCCGGCGTCCCCGCGACCAGGCTCGGCGCCCACAGGAACGCGCCGTCGCTCGTCTTGAACTTGCGGATCCGCGCCAGCGTGCTGGCATTCATCACGAACACCGCATTCTGGCGATACGGCGCGCGCAGGCTCTGCACCAGGTCGACCAGCCGGTCCTGCGGGTTCGCCGCGAAATCGCCCGCCACCCCGCTCGCCAGATATTGCAGCGTGCCAAAGGCGCGCGCGCCGTCGGCGGTCGCCGCGGTCGGCGCCTGCAGGAAGCCCTTGGGCCGGCTCACCCCGTTCCCGCCGACGAAGGCCGCGCCCTCGGCCTTGGCGAATTCGGTCGCGATCTCGTCGGCCAGCCACGCCTCGACATCGAACGCGGCGTCGTCGAGCATCGCTTGGCTCGCACTCGGATTGGCGTAGAGCTCGCCCATCGGCGGCGCGAGCTCGACGAAGGTCGGCGTCGCCGTGCCCGGCCGCGCATCGGTCTCGGCCGCCCAGCCCGACGGCGTGCCGCCGGTGGTGACGAGCTTGCGATACCCCGCGCTGCCGACGCGGACGACATTGGCGATGCTGCGGATCGGCGAGATCGACGCCAGCGTCTCGTCGATCACCGCGTCGATCTCGCGCGGCACGGCATAGCCGCCGGCGTCGCCGGTCGCGCCGGTGAACGCCTTCAATTCGACGGTCGTGCCCGCGCGCAGGAAGCCGCCGAAGCCGCTTCCCCCCGCCCCCGCCCCCGCCCGCGCCCGCCCGCCGGCCAGCAGCGGTCGCTGCACCGCGCCCGCCTCGCCCGGATCCTGCGCTGCAAAGCTCGCCTCGAGCGCATCGTGCATATCGGTCATGTCTTTCTCCTCGCTGCAAAAAGAGGCGCGCGGTCCTAAGCCGCGCGCACGACGAAAAAGGGCGCCGCAATCGCGACGCCCTTTCGGTATTTCGAACGGCGGGGCCGACAGCCCCGCCGCGATGGTTCGTTCGGCTTACGCCTGCGCGACGTTCTCGGCGCGCGGGCCCTTGGGGCCCTGGCCTACGTCGAACGTGACCTTCTCGCCTTCGCGCAGATCCTCGTAGCGCACGCCCTGGACGCTCGACATGTGGAAGAACATGTCGTTGCCCGACGCGTCGGCGATGAAGCCGAAGCCCTTGTCGGTCAGCCGCTTGATGGTGCCTTCAGCCATGGTGATTCTCCTGATCCGCGCAACGGCTGCCGGGGATCGGGAACCTTGTCTGGAAACCCCCTCGTAGCATGCCCCGCGACCAGATGCACCCGCGCGCCGGGCTGCATCGGCGCCGCGACCAGGCTGACCTCGACCAGCTCGAGCGCGAGCAGCTGCCGCACCCGCCCGGTGACCGCGGCGCGCACGCGATAGCCGATCGACAATCCGGCGAGCGCGCCGGCCTCCACCAGCGCCGCGACGCGCGCATCCTCGACCCGCGCGATCACGCGCAGCCCGCGCGAATCGGTCGCCAGCCGCTCGACCGTCCCGACCGGCGCGCCGCGATGCTGCCACAGCAGCGGCACGCCCCCCGGCAACGCGCCGAACGCGCCCGCCCGGATCACGTCGCCGCCGCGGTCGACCCGGTCGAACAGCGCGGCATAGCCGGCAAAGCGCAGGCTCACTTGACCCAGTCCCAGAAGCCGAACTTCGCCGCCAGCCCGGTCAGCAGCAGCGCGCCGGCGATCCGCACCACCCAGCCGAGCACCGCCTTCCACACCGAGCGCTTGGCGTCGCGCCACGCGTCGAGCAACGCGCGCAGCTCGGCCATGTCCTTCGCCGCCGCCGCATCGTCGAGCCCGAGCCGCGCCATCGCCCGCGCCGCGGCGAGCTCGCCGGCTTCCTCGGCGATCGCGCGCAGCGTCGTCAGGTCGGCCCCCTCGCCCGCGCCCTGCGCCATCAGCTGCGCCAGCACCGCGCCGCTCATGCCACCGGCTCCGCGATGCCGATCATCGCGCGCTTCTCCGCGCGCGTCAGGAAGTCGGCGGCGGTCACCTGCGACCACAGCCGCGCGCGATCCTCGGACAGCGCGGTCACGCGGTCGAGATCGACGCGCAGCCCGCTGGTGTCGAACGCCCACGCCAGCCCCTGCGCGATCCCCGTCAGGATCGTCCCCGCCAGCGGCAGGATCGCCTGGCGCCACAAGGCGCGATTGGCCTCCTTGTAATTGGCATAGGTCGCGTCGCCGGGGAGCCCGAGCAGCATCGGCGGCACCCCGAAGCTGCACGCGATCTCGCGCGCCGCGCCCGCCTTCATCGCCGCGAAATCCATGTCGGCGGGCGTCAGGCTCAGCGCCTGCCAGCGTAAGCCGCCCTCGAGCAGCATCGGCCGCCCGGCATTGCGCGCGCCGGCAAAGCTCGCCGCCATCTCCTCCTGCAACCGCGCATATTGCTCGCGCGACAGCGTCGATCCGTCGCCCGGCTCGTAGACCAGCGCGCCCGACGGCCGCGCCGCATTGTCGAGCAGCGCGGCGTTCCACGCCCCCGCCGCATTGTGCAGCGCGATCGCACCCGCCGCCGCGCCGAGGCAGCCCAGCCCATAATGGTCGTCGAGCGGATGGAACGTCTTGATATGGAGGATCTGCGGCTGCGGATCGTCGGCGAGCAACCGCACCGACTCCGCCCCGACGGTATAGCGATACGCCACCGGCCACCCGCCCGCATCGGGCTCGACCGTCACGCGCTCGGGCCGCAGCGCGAACAGCTCGAGCGCCCCGCCCGGCTGGCGCAGCAACTGGACATAGGCATTGCCGTGGAGCAGCAACTGCGTCGCCAGCGTCGCGCACAGCGCCTGCCCGCCCGATCGCGCCGCCACCAACGCGACCAGCGCCGCGTCGCCGCTCAGCGGCGCATCCCCCACCGCCTCCGAAATCAGCCGCACCGCGCGCTGCGCGATCGGATTGCGCAGATAGAGCGCGCGCATCTGCTCCTGATAGGTGGCCGGCACCACGCCCACCCCCTCAGCAAAGCGCGTCCGCCGATAGTCGAGCGCCGGACGCGACTCATCGCGCCCGGCCTTGCGACCGAACAATTTCATGGCTGATCTCCTGAAGTTGGATGGCGTCGAACGCCCGCTTGCTGCCTACCCCCCTCCCGCTTGCGGGAGGGGCTGGGGGAGGGAACCCGACCTAAATCATCCAAGACGCCGCCACGCGCAGCGCCGCCCCCACTACCCCCGCGTCGCGAACCAGATCACGTGCCGCGGCCCCTTGCCATTCTGCCGCGCCTTGACGACGACCTCCTCGACACGGAACCCAGCACCCTTCAACCGCGTCACGAAACGCGGATCGGGCCCCGCCGACCACACCGCGAGCACCCCGCCCGGCCGCAGCGCGTCGCGCGCAACGGCCAGCCCGCGCGGCGCATAAAGCCGGTTGTTCTCGGCGCGCACCAGCCCGTCGGGCCCATTGTCGACATCGAGCAGGATCGCGTCATAGCCCCCCGCAGTCGCCCCCGCCGCGATCGCCTCCGCCACATCGCCCGCGATCACCGAAACGCGCGGATCGTCGAGACACCCGCCGGTCAGCGCCGCCATCGGCCCGCGCGCCCAGGCGAGGATCTGCGGCACCAGCTCGGCGACATGCACCGCCGCCTTCGGCCCGACCCGCCCAAGCACCGCGCGCAGCGTGAACCCCATGCCATACCCCCCGATCAGCACGCGCGGCGCCGCCACCCCGGCGATCCGGTCGAGCGCCAGCGTCCCCAGCGCCTCCTCCGAGCCGTTCATCCGCGTGCTCATCAATTCGTTGCGGTCGACCACGATCATGAAATCGTCGCCGCGCCGGTACAGCGTCATCGCGTCGCCGCCCGGCACCTCGGCCTTGTCGATATACTCGCGCGGCACCATCGCTTGGTCCTTCTCAGATGCCCGCAGGCAGCGGGGCGGTGTCGCACCCGCCCATATCGAGCCAGCCGGTCGCCGCCTCGATCGTGTCGAACACCCGCAGCCGCGGATGCTGCAGCGTGCGCTCGGCCTGCAGCTTGTTGAGCTGGCTGCCGACCACCACCGCCGCGCGCCCCTGCGTCAGCAGCATGCCGCGCTGCATGATCCGGCCGAGCTGGTCGGCAACGTCATTGGCCTGCACCGGGAAACCGAGCGAGATCACCAGTACGTCGAAATCCGCGCGCTGCGCCCGCGCCGCCTGCGCCCCCGCCAGCACCGCCTGGCCCAGCGCCACCGCATCGGCGGGCGCAAGGAAGCCGCGCACGCTGATCCGCAGCACGCCCGGCTGCGACTGGTGGTCGACATGAAACATCCGCGTCTCTTTCCCGGGTCTCTTCCCTGACCGCCGCGCCACCGTCCGCCGCGCACGCCCCGCGCTTATCGTCCGCGCCAGCGCAGCGCAACGCCGCACCCCGCGCGCCCACCCGCCGGGGGGATCGTTCGCCACCCGCGAGACGTTGCCGCGCGATGACCGACCGCCACCTCCGCCTGCTCGGCTGGATCGCCACCGCGACCGCCATCACGATGTACCTCTCCTATATCGACCAGATCCGCCTCAACCTCGCCGGCGAGAAGGGCTCGGTGATCCAGCCGATCGCGACCGTGGTCAATTGCGCCTTGTGGGTCAGCTACGGTTTCCTGCGCGAGAAGCGCGACTGGCCGATCGTCCTCGCCAACGCGCCCGGCGTGCTGCTCGGCCTGGGCGTCCTGCTGACCGCGCTGTAGCGCCCCTTTCACGGCGAGCACCCGATGCTCTTGCAAACGCAGGAGAATGGCAGGCTTCCATCGCGACGACAGTGATCCTCGCTGCATATGTTCTTATTATGTTCTGGCCGAATCGCCCGCCGTCATGCTTCAACGCCGCGATGGTCGGCCCCATCAAGACCCTCCCGGACCTGCGCCGGATCGAAGCCGCAGTGCGCGTGACGTGCCGCGCCTGCGGGCACGTCCGGCTGTGCGACCGCGAGGCGCTGATCCACCAGTGCATGCTCCAGCGCAGCAGCCTCGAGTGGGCCGCGGTGCGCGCGAGCCTGCCGTGCTGGAACCCGAACTGCGGCAGCCGCGACACGCAGGTCGAGGCGCTGCCGTTCAGCCAGGACCGCGTCGCGCTGCGCCGCAAGCGCGGCGAGACGATCCTGCTCAACCTCGCGCTCGCCGTGCTCCACGCCGCCGCCTATCGCCCGCACGGCACCGCGATCGCCACCCCCGACGTCCGCCTCGCGCTGCGCGTGCTCTACCCCTATCTGCGCGACGACGCGCCGCTGCGCGCCTATTGGGCCGCCGCCGAGGCCCCGCGCGACACCGCCTGGGACAGCTGCCACCGCCCCTACGCCATCATCGTCGCCGCGTTGCTCGACCGCGGCTGCGCGGTCGAGGCGGAGTTGCGCTAGGGGGGGGGGTGCGGACCGGCAGATAACGCCCACTTGCAGACATTCCAGAGGTGCATCATCATCATTGAATGAATCGCATCAAAGTTACGGCGCTGTCCTTCTCCGTAATGATCGCAACGGCCGGGCCCTGCTATGCGAAAACTGCGAAATCAAGCCCGCACGTAATAACCCCGGCTGAACTTAATGCAGCTTGCGAGGCCTATATGGCGACGGGCCTGAAAGCATCGATAACTGTAGATTCGGTAAAGCGTTCAAGGCCAACGGATGCGCAAACCTGTTTCGTCGTTGCGCGCGTCGCAATGGAGCGGTCCGGCATAAAAGATGGCTCCGATACCCGCTACCGATTTTGCATAATGAGAGAATTTTTCAGCTTCGGTGATCAAGTACGAGCGATAGCAGCGGCATACGTCGAGAAATATCGGCGCGGGGTTTTCGTCAGCGGGTCAGGCTTGGCCACGTTTGAGGCAGCAATGGTCCTTACCTGGCCTTGCTAGTCAATCATGGCGACGGCAGCTTCCCACCACCTATTGCCGTTCCAAGCTCTGTCCCGAGTCAGCATCGCCCGAAAGCGGACCGGCGGCTGCCGGGCGGAAAAGCAGTCAGGCAGAAATAGACTAATCTGCGACATGCGCCGATCTTCACGCGGTAACTGGTTGCAGTCGTTCATCTACCAGACCAATGTCATCGGGGAAAAGGTGGGCGATTTTCTGATGTCAGGCACAATCATGCTGGCGATATTTTCGGTTGTTTCGGCCCATGTCGAAACTTCCTCGAAAAGCGGAGCCCAATCTCGAGCAGCACAGGCTACGCCCGCAGCCGAGGTGCCAATTCCGACACCCCCCATCTATATCGTGCCGATTAGACCGAGGGATGAACGCACCCCGAAGCAGCGATGCTGGGACAGTGAATCAGCAAAACTCGGAGGAACCCTCAGGGACCTTGACCGCCGGACAATCGATTTGAAGTGCAGCCAACGCTAGCCGGTAAACCTTAGATCTCTGGCTCCTTCTAGGGTGCAGGGTTAGCGGCGGTCTCGCGCTTCCATCCACAGCAGACCATCCATATTCCACCGCCATCGCACGCCTAAAGCTGCCCAACCGCTGCGCACGAGATTCCGACATTCACGTGTCTGAACGAAGATCGTCGATCTCTAAAGCGGGTCTATTGGGCGGAAAAGCTGCCGGGACGAAATCGACTAATTCTAGACATTCAGATCCGCCTAAATGCTACCTGTTTCAGGGGTGGGCGACGCTTCGCTGTATGCGCTTCATTGCGCCTGATGGTAGACATCGGTTGGGCTCGGCATGGAAAGGGGAATTGGTGAAGGCTGTCAGCAAGTTTCTGACGGGTAAACCGAAGGCGGCTACGAAAGGCGATCTGGCAAGCTTCGACGCTGGGCTGGTCGGATTGGCGGCAGTTGCGGCAGTTGCGGCAGTTGCGGCCTACGTTTTTCAGCCCGCCCAGCGCTTCGTAGCACTCGAGCACCTCTTTCTGGGCGGCATGCTCCTGATCATGGGCCTGTTACCCGCCACCGTTTTCAGGCGGCGCGACCCGCCCCGAGTGTACCTTTGGATGGTTGCCGGAGTTATCGCGTCTGGAGCGGTCGTCTTGTTCTTCGCTGCCAACGACGCTGTTGATCAGAGCGAGTGGAACGACCAGCGCTGCATCCGTGTCCAGTCGGCGATGCTGCATCCGACAGGCCGCACCCGTACGGACCTCCCTAACCTCTTCACAGCGCTGGGTTGTCAGCCGCAGGGATCGGCGCCGCGCGATCCTACTTGGACAGGAGTTCGCGCTGGCGGCCCGCCCCCAACCCGAAAGGCCGTCGCCGCGCATGAGCGCTTCATGCGACAGGCCGCAGATGCCGAGGTAGAGTTGAACAGCGTCAGTGGGCGGTAATGAATGTGTCTGCCAACGCCCGTTCCCACCACCGCCCCTCTCACAACGGCCGCACCCGCGCCGCCCGCCGCTTCGCGATCATCAGCTCGGTCAGCGCCCACACCAAAGCATCCGCGCGGTCGGGCGATCGGCCCGGCCCGCGATACGCGCCGCCCGCCGTCAGCGCGCACAATTCCGCCTCGAGCGCGGGGAAGGCGCCGACATGCGCCACCTTGCCGCGTTCGTAGAGCGTCGCGACCGGCTCGGCGCGGACGCCCTTGCCGTGCCGCGCATGGACCAGCGCCAGCGGCAGCGTCGCGTCGGCGGCGAGCAGCACGCTGCGCACCATCTCGCCGCCCTGGTTGCGTTCGGCGATGACGCGGTCGGCGCGGTGGCGCGCGGCGCAGGCGGCGACCGCGCGCGCCCAGCCCTCGGGCGACGCCCCCTCGACGCTGGCATCCTCGAGCACATAGCCGCGCTCGTCGCGGCCGAGCGCGACCGCGACGATCCCGCAGGCGTCGCCCTCGCCGCTCTCGCTCCCCGCCGGCGGGTCGACCGCGACGACGGTGCGGACGCATTCCGGCGCCACCGCGACGCGGCAATCGTCGAGCAGCGCGCGGCTCCACAGCGCGCCGTCGAGATCCTCGATCAGCTCGCCGTCAATCTCCTGCCGGCCGAGCCGCGTGCCGCCATATTGCGCCTCGATCGCGGCGAGGAAGGCGTCGGGCAGATGCGGGTTGTCGTGGCTGCGGCCATGCGTCTGCACCGTGCCGCGATCGGCCATCACGCGCATCAGCAGCGGCACCGCGCGCGGCGTCGTCGTCACCAGCACGCGCGGGTCGGCGCCGAGCCGCATGCCGAGCAGCAGATTGTCCCACGCCGCCTCGCCGAAGCGCCATTTGGCGAGTTCGTCGCACCAGGCGGCATGATGTTCGGGCCCGCGCAGCCCCTCGGGCGCGGCGGCCGAGAAGATCGCGGCGCGCGCGCCCGATCCGAATTCGACCTCGCCGGCGGTGCGGTGATAGGTCACCCGTTCGCCCGCGCGCGCGACGCTGAGCAGCCCGGCCTCGCCCTCGATCATCACGCGCCGCACGTCGTCGACGGTCGCGCCGACCAGGGCGATCCGTCCGCCGGGCAGCTGCCGCGCGATCTCGCTGACCCATTCGGCGCCCGCGCGCGTCTTGCCGAAGCCGCGGCCGGCGCGGATCAGCCACACGCGCCACGCGCCTTCGGGGGCGAACTGGCCGGGATGCGCCCACAGCCACCACGCCTCGTCGAGGCTGCGCAGCACCGGCTGCGGCAGCCGCGCGAGCAGCCGCGCGCGGTCGACCGGGTCGATCGCGGCGAGGCGTTCGACCTGCCCGCGCAGCGCGGCCTGCGCGGCGGCGGTTTTCGCGGGCGTGGTTTTCGGGGGCGCGGTCTTTGCCGGCGCGGTCTTTGGGGGGGTGCGGCGCGCCATCAGCCGCGCCCCAGCCGCTTGGCCAGCGCGTCGAGCTTGCGTTTGAGCGCGGCGGTGACCTGTTCGATCGGCACGCGCTTGACGCTCGCCGGTCCGCGCGGCTGCCCGCTGCCCGCCCCGCCCTTGCGCGCGGCGAGCATGCGCAGCGCGAGCTCGATATCGACCGGGCGGGCTTCGGGGTCGCCGCTGCGCTCGGGGTCGGCCTGCTGGCCGATCGCCTGCGCGAGCACCGCGGCTTCGAGATGGGCGTAGCCGTCGTCGAGCGCCTTTTGCCACGCCTCGGCGAACCCGGCGTCGCGGCGCCGCAGCGTATGCGCGGCGACGGTCGACATGCCGACGCTCTGCGCGGCGTGCGTGACGTTGCTCGTCACGGCGAGATGGTCGAGGAAGGCGTTGCGCTTGGCTGCGGTCCAGCCGCGCGGGTTTTCGCGGCGCAGCTGCACCCGCCGGTTGAGCGCCGCGCCGACCTGCAGCCCGTGCGTGTCCGTCTCCGTCATCTCGCCGCTCCTCCCCCGCTATGGATCTGCCGCGCCTACGAAAAGGGCCGGAAGCGTTGCCGCCCCGGCCCGACTCGCATTTCTGCAGCGTTCCTGTTATGTACCGGAAGAGCGTGACGATGTCAAGCGCTTTGTACCAGGCAGGTTAGCGGCAGCGCACCTGCGCATTGTTCTGGTCGACGCTCTTGCCGACCAGCCCGCCGGCGATCGCGCCGAGCACGGTGCCCACGCCGCGCGAATGCCCGCCGTCGATCACGTTGCCGAGCACGCCGCCGCCGACCGCGCCGACGATCAGGCCCGTCGTCCCGTCGTTGCGCTTGCAGTAGAAGCGATCGTCGCTCCCGCGATAGATCCGGTCGTCGCTCGTCAGCACGCGCTCCTGATAGGTCGGGCCTGTGCGATAATAGCGCGTCGGGTCGTAATTGCCCTCGTCGCGATCGTCGTAGCTCGGGTCGGCGTAGCGCGGATCGTTGTAACGCGGGTCATAGCTTGGCCGCGGATCGCCATAGCCGCGCGCCCGTGCCGCCTGATAACGATCGAATTCGCCGCGGAAGATGTTGAGCTCGTTGTTGAAGCGCTGCTGCGCCGCCTGGAAGCGCTGGTCGTCGGCACGCGTCTGCGCGAGCACCGGCGTGGTGGCGACCAGGCTCGAACCCGCGATCAGCAGCGCGAGCGCGGGGGCAAGTTTCGGGAAACGACGCATCGGGACCTCCATTCGTTACGGGGCACCAACGACCATCAGCGGCGTTGGTTGCGACCGGACCGGACCGATCTAGCGCGCGTGGCTGAACCTCAGCTGATCGTATCGACCAGCGCGCGCCACGCCGCGCTCTCCGCGTCATACTGCTGCGTCACGCGCACCGGCCCGGCGGTCCGCGCGGCGAGATCGACCGCGACCGAGCCGGCAAACTCGACCGTCGCATTGCCCGACAGCCGCACCATCCCGTCCTCGCCCGCCTTGGCGCGGACCAGCCCGCCGCGGTTGAGCACGGTGATCTCGGTGCCGAAGCCGCAGCGCCGCGTCAGGCAGGCGGCATAGGTCGACGCCGCCATCGCGCTGCCGCAGCTGTCGGTCAGCCCGACGCCGCGCTCGAAGGTCCGCACGAACAGCATGTTCGAGCCGCGCACCTCGACGAACGAGACGTTGGCGCGGTTGGGCAGCCAGGCGGGCGCCGCCTCGCACTGCTCGCCCAGCGCGACCAGCTCGGCCTCGTCGACCGCCTCCACGAAACTGACGAGATGCGGGTTGGGGATCGCCACCGCGGTGAACAGCCGGTCGCTGCCGAGCTGCGGCACCGCCGCCTCGACGATCCGCTCGGCCGCGCCGCGCAGCGGCCAGTGCGCCACCGTAAGATCGACCGGCCCGGCGACCTCGCGGATCGTCACCACCCCCGGCGCCAGCTCGGGGTCGCGCGCCACCGCGGCGTCCGACGTCTTGAGCCGCACCCGCGCCGCGTCGAGCCCGAGCGCCTCGAACCCCGCACGCGCGACGCAGCGCAGGCCGTTGAGGCAGGTCTCGGCCTCGCTCCCGTCCGAATTGAACATCCGCATCCCGAAATCGTGCGTCGCATCGCCCGCAGTCAGCAGCAGGATGCCGTCGCCCCCGACGCTCCCGCCGCGATCGGCCAGCGCCACCGCGATCCGCGCCCAATCGGCATCGGCGAGCGTCAGCGCGCGCGCATCGATCAGCGGAAAGTCGTTGCCCGACCCGTGCGTCTTGAGAAAGTCGATCTGCATGCCCGGCGCCTTAGCGGCAGCGCCCCCCGCGCGACAAGGCACGCAGCGACGGGGCGGGGCGTCGGGGGGACGACCGCCGACCGCACCGCCGCACCGGTCGCCGCACGGGCACGCGACTCAACTGGTCGCGCCGGCAATGGATTTGGCCGCACCACCCCAAAAAATTAACGAAAAATTAACTATAATTAACGCTTTATCAATCAAGTCAGACGGGGGTCAATGCGGAGTTATACGTGTCACGGGATATCTATATCGAGATCGAGCGGGCGCGCGCGCAGCGTATTATCGAAAGCGTCAATGATGACGTCTCGCGTCGCCTGCTAACCGAATACGTCCGGGAACTCGATCGCGAGCAAATCTCGTCTTCGGTCGGACATCGGCGACATCAGGGCGAAGCGATGTGATCGCAATTCTGAAGCAACGCGCGGTCAGGATCGGGCGAAGTCTTACGACGGGGAAGATCGACTTGACGAGCTCGGACATTTTCATCCCGTGCGAGGCGTACGACCGCCCCCGCCCGCTCGCCCGGGCCTGCGAGACGATGGCGTACGCACCGGCCGATCCGCGCGGCACGCTGCTGGAATGGAGCAACCAGCCGACCGAGGACGGCGTCATCATCAACGCGCGGATCGCCGGCGGCGCATTCCCCTTCGAGCCCGAGGCCAGCTCGCGGATCCGCATGATCCTGAACGATCAGCAATTGCGCGCGCTGGCGATCGATCTGGTGAAAACGTCGATGATGCGCGGCATCCAGTTCTGACGGTTGCGGAGCCAGCGGCACCGGAGCCGGCGCCGACGGCCCCGGCCGGCGCCCGCAGACACCCCGTTCGAGTTTCGGACAGGAACCTCGCCTTTGCCGGTAACCGACTCGATCCGCTTTCAGCCCTCAGGCCGGGTCCTGCCGTAGGCGCCGTACGGCACGGATCGGCTACGCACGTCCGCTCCGCGCCCCTCTAGGAGCCATACGCTTAACTGCGACGGGAACGCCTTCGAACCTGCTCGGCCTGATCTGCATCGCTACGAGCACATTCCACTTTGGCCTTCATGCGATAGTTGGCTCGCGCGCAGCGCGCGGCGACACTCTCTGGCGAAAGTGTCTTCGTTTCGCCGCCTTCAGCGATGCTTCCGGGCTGATCCAGTCGCTGCGCGAAGGTGGGGCTGGCAACGGCTCCGATAAGGACAGCCAACACATGCTGATACCGCTGCGCATCTTCCTCTCCTCCAGTCTCGTCCGGCTTGGTTCGCCTGAGGTCAACCACATTGGCCTCCGCTCCCGCGCCAGAGACGCGCTGATGTTAGGGGCGGATTGGGCAACGTGCAAACACCAGCTTTCGTCCGCAATCAGTCGATTTCGACCCGACCGCTTGCCCGCCCGATAGCTGCAGGACCGCATTCGGGAATGGCGATCGCCCTGGCGGCGGTCGAATGGCAAGAAGTGGTGGGAAGCGGACGTAGCCAATCAGGGCTTTGCCCGCCTGAGAACTGGCAGCTTCGAGCAGTTTTCCTTGCTCATCCCATCGAACATCGTGTCCGAAATCGACGCACCAATCCAAGTGTTCGCCGTCATGTCTGGGCTTGATAGTGGATCGCCCCTTCCTGACACGCGCGTGACCCTCGCGATGTCGCTCGCGACGGACGAAGAGCTTCGGACGATGACTGCTTCATACCGATTGATCACCATGCCCTGACGATCAAGGCCACTGAGGCGGCGAAAGCATACGCCGGTCGTATCGACGGTCTTCGCGAACAATGCCGAACCGATGGTTGAACAGGCGGCAATCAGGAAGATGGTCATGCGCATTTGAGAGATCATAGCTTCGTATGCAATGTCCGCAATTGGTCGATTTGAGACCGGCTGCTTTTACGCCCGTTAGCTGTCGGTCGGCTTTGGGGCGTCGTTTACGCGCGCGCGGCCATCGAAAGGCGATAGTTGGTGGAAAGCGGACGTTGCGGATCGCGCCGTGTCGGGGCACTACCTGCGCCGAGAGGCACCCATGACGATCGACAAAATCGCTCTGTTTGAAACCACCAAGGCGCTTTGGCCCGTAATGGTTGATGTCTCCGATCCGAATGCGGCCAATAATATATACCGGACCCATGAGAACGCGTTTCCGCAGGATGACGATTGGCAACAACTGGCGCTCTGGTCCTTCCACCAAGCGCTTGCGGCTCATGAAAAGCGTTCTCTCGCAAGAGGGCTACCGAGCATTCATCCGCACCAAGTTACGTTCGCCGAGTTCGATACTTGGATGCGGTCCAACCTGAACGGTGACGACTGTTGGTTGGAGCGGCGAGCGGAATACGAGACAGCAGAGTAGCGCTGAATGGCCGATTATGGTCGGCTGCCGACCTTCAAAGCGTGTAGCGGCGAAGTAGGTTTCGAACCTACCAAATCTTCCGGTTGGCATCGGCAAGGGCCGCTTTCCGGACAATTCCCACCACCGCGTTTCCCTTGTCACGGTGCGCTTCGCCACGAGCGGTCTACCTCATTTACGGAACGACGGCTATTGGGCGCAAGCCGTCACTAACCGCCCCCCTCACATCCGCACGACATACCCCCGGTCCGGCCGCGCCGTCCCCGCGACTTGCGCGCGCCAGACGCGTTGCAGCGCGTCCATCCCCGTCTCCTGCTCGACGCCGACCAGCCCGCCGGCAAGCGCGACGAAGCCGCGCCACGCCTCCGCCACCGCGGCGTTGAAGCCGTCCTGGCCGATCTCGCCGATCAGCGCGGTCGCCGCGTCGGGCGCGAAGAACCACACCGGCCGGGGGCCGGCGAGCAGGCCCGTCTCGCCGCCCGCGTCATGATGCGTCGCGCCCACGCGCAGGCAGTGCCGCAACCGGCCCGGCATGCCGGCATAAAGCGACCGCAGCAGCGCGGCATCGCCAGCCATGTCGATCACCACCACGCCGCCGCCCGTGTCGGCGCCCATTCCGACCCCCATGTCGGCCCCCATCTCGACTGCCGCCCCGCCCCCGGCAAGCGCGCCGAGCGCGTCATAGGCGATCACCTGGTCGTACAGCCCGGTCGCGGTGACGAACCCCACATTGGCCGCGCTGGTCAGCCCGATCCGGCGGATGCCCGGGCTGTTCCGGCGCAGCACATATGCCGTGCCGAGCGCGGTCTTGCTCGATGCGCTGGTCAGCACCGCGCTCCCCGCGCCGTGGAAGGCGTCGCGCCGCAGCGTGTCCTCGATCAGGAAGCTCGTCAGGAACAGCGGCTCGAACAGCATCCGCAAATCCTCGTGCGCCGCGTCATGCGCCGGATCGGCCGACAGCCGGCGATACTGGTTGTAGATCGCGCTCATCGGCTGGCGGTGCGGCGCCATGTCGCGGAACAGCCCTGCGGAAATCCTGCCGGGCCGGACGATCAGGTGCGTCGCCATCGGCATGAAGCCATAGACCCGCTCGCCGACCGCGATCTCGGCGACGCGCGAGTCGATCACCGTGGCATAGCCCCATGCCGGAACGATCCCCCAGCCCTCGGCCGCGGGGAAGAAATCCCAATAGCGCAGCTGCTCGCCGACCACCGCATAGGTCACGGTGTTGGCGGTCACCGCGAAGGCCGTGATCTGCAGCAGCAGCTCGCCCTCGCCCGCTTCGGACGCGAGCGTGTCGTTGATCGCCAATTGGTCGAGCGCCCCGCGCCGCACCAGCATTTCGCGCTTGATCGGCATGCCCGTCTCCCTTGCTGTCGTGCCGCATCATGGCGTGCGCCGCGGCGCGAGGCCAGCCCCGCTAGGCAGGTCGCGCGCGGCGGTTGATGAAACATTTGTTAGTTGAACCTTATGTTTAGGGACCATATCGGACCTATCCATGGACTATCACGGCGGGTCGACCCTGATCATCACCGGCGGGGAGACCGCCATCGGCATTGCCTGCGCGCGGCGCCTGGCCCGGATGTTCGGCGCGATCACGCTCTCCTATCGATCGGATCATGCCGCTGCCGAGCGGCTGTGCGCCGCGATCCGCGCGAGCGGCGCCCGCGCGCTCGCGGTGGCCGGCGACGTCGGCGAGCCGGACGCGGTCGAAGCGCTGTTCGCGGCGAGCGAGGCGCGCTTCGGCGTGACGCGCGCGCTCGTCAACGCCGCCAGCACCGACCTGCGCGGGCCGCAGATCGCCGATCTCTCGATCGCGCATTTCGTGCGGACGGTCCGCGCCGACCTCTATGCGCCGTTCCTGACGTGCCGCCGCTTTGCCCGCGCGCTGGCGCCGTGTGGCGCGCTCGGCGCGGTGGGCGCCGGCGCGCGCGGCGGCATCGTCAACGTCTCGGCGCTGCACGAGATTTCGGTCGAGCGCGGCAGCGCGTCGCAGCTGAACGCCACGCTCGCGCGCGAGCTGGCGCCGCTCGGTATCGCGCTCCACGGTATCGCGCTCGGCCGCATCGGCGCGCCGACGCCCGCGGCGCTGTTCGGCGGCGGCGTCGTGCTGCCGGGCCGCGGCGACCCGCCGGTCGCGGTCGGGCAGGAGACGCCTGCCGACATTGCCGAGCGGATTGCCGTACTGCTGGCGCCACAGGTCGTCGGTCCGGCCATGGCGCAGCGCGCTGCGATCGCAGCCCCGCCCGCCGCTGCGATCGCCGCCGAAACGGCGGACGCCGGGCTCGCCGGCTAGTCCGCCGAGCGGCTCAAAACGGCGTCGGGCGCGGCCGGGCGGTGCGCAGGTCGGCGTCGCTGATCGCGATCCCGCTCTGGCTGTGGTCGACGCGGAACAGCACGCTCGACCCGTCGCGCCAGATTTCGACCAGCCCCTGGTTGAACTTGGCGTCATAGGCCGGCGGGCGGATCAGCCAGACATAGTCGAACGCGTTGCGCGGGAAGCGCGCCATCGCCTTGTTGATCGGGCGCCACCATTCGCGCGGGCATTGCACGCTGGTGACGATCTCGGACGGGTCGTGCGCGAAGCGCTGCGCGCGCTGATATCGGACCGTCAGCAGCTGCGCGCCGGCCATCGACCATTGGTCGTTGGCATAGGCCGCGCGGCGTTCGAGCGCGATCGCCGGGAGATGCTCGAGCCGCGTCATCGTCCACGGCGCGCCGCATTGCGCGCCGACGAAGGTGACCAGCTTGGCGCCGACCGGCAGATGGTCGAGCGCCTTCAGCTCGCGGTCGTAATCCTGCGCGAACATCCAGAAGCTCGCCGTGCCGGCCGCGATGCGGATCAGCACGAAGGCGAGCCCGGCGGCGGCGAGCGCCGCGCTGCCGCGGATCGACAGCCCCTTCTTGGGCCGCACCGCGATCACCGCGATCGCGAGCATGAACGGCGCGAGCCGCATGTCGGCATAGGCCGATCCGAACACGATCCGCGGCAGCAGGATGAACACCGCGAGCAGGAACAGCGCCGACAGGCCGAGGTTGCGCGAATATTCGACGCTCGGGTCGCGGAAGCCGCGGAACAGGATCAGCAGCAGGATCGCCATGCCGCCGATGTCGAACGCGACCCAGCGGTCGCGCAGCGCCATCGTCATGTAGCCGATCTTGGCGCGCCAGTTGAACCAGTCGCCGGTCTGCCCGCCGACATGCTCGCCGCTGCGCCACAGCACCATCAGCACCAGCGGCAGCGCGAGCGGGATGCAGCCGAGCCCGGCGCGCAGCCACGCCTTGATCCAGCTGAGCGGGCCGCGGTCGACGCGCGCATCGTGCTGGCGGACCATCTCGGCCGAGCATGCGAGCACGCCGAGCACGCCCCAGCCGAAGGTGTGGCACAGCCAGATCACGCACGACAGCGGCACGAAGATCGCCGCGCGCAATCGGTAGCGCTGGTGCCGCGCGAGCCGCAGCCACAAAGCGAAGGCGTTGAGTGCGAGCGCCATCGACAGCGCGAAGTTCACGAAGCCGAACTGGAAGGCGTAGCTATAGGCGAGCGGCAGCGCGAACAGCGCCGTCGGCGGGATCCGCCCATGCACCTCGCGCGAGATCCACAGCAGGCCGGTGACCGTCAGCGCGGGGATCATGATGACGATCAGCTTGACCGCCGGCTCGAGCCCGAACAGCTTGGCCAGCGGGATGATCAAAATGTCGATCCCGAGATTGCCGATCAGTTGCCAGCTGAAATTATACCAATCCGACAACCACGGAAATTCATCCCGCGAAAGCTGGACGCGATAGCGCCCCATATGCCCGGGCAGATCGACCAGCGGCGGAATCTCCGGGCGCAGCAGCGGGAGCATCGCGATCAGGGCCATCGCCGCCACGAACCAACGCGTCTGCCACCAATGAAGCTCGTCTGAACCGTCGTACGCCATGCTAGCGCCTTACCGGCGAAACGGGCGACGCGACAAGGGTTGCGGGCCGCGCCGACGGTGAGCCGCGCGGGTCGACGCGGTAAACCGCCGAGACTGCGTCCGACCAGATCGGCGTCAGGTCGCGCGCATGCGCCCGCCCTACCGGAAAGCCGATCGTCCAGACATAACCGAAGGTTCCGCGGTCGAACGACGCGATCGCCTGGTCGAAATCGGTCTGCTCGGGCACCGGTCGATAGACCAGTTGCGATGGATCGCGGTCGAGCGGGGCCGCGCTCGGGTGCAGCGGACGGATCAGTTGCTGGCCGCGCAACGCCCATTGCTCGTTTGTGAAGATCCGTCGCCGCGCGATCGCAATACCGGCGATATGGGTGAAGCGGCGATTGGACCATTGCCCGCTGGACGGCTCGTCGACCAACGTCAGCACCGCCGATCCGACCGGGAGTGCCGGCAGCGCTCGCAGCGCCGCCGCCTGGCCCGAGGCGAACAGAGCGAAGGCCGCGGTCGTCCCGAGCGTCCGCATCGCGAAGAACAGACCGCCGCCGAGCGCAAAACGTCCCGCCAGCGGGCCCGCGGGCGGCAGCCGGATCGCGGCCAGCCCGAGCGCAAGCGCGTAGGGCAGCAGACGCATGTCGACATAGGCTCCGCCGGCATAGAGACGCGGCAATAGAATGAAGGCCATCAGGCCGAGCACCGCCGGCACCGCCACCGTCTTCGCAAATCCCAGCCGCGGCGAGCGGATCGCCAACCACACAAGGGACAGGAGCAGGATCAGGCTGATGAGATCATAGCTCTCCCACCGCTCGCGCAGCACTGAAACCGTCCATTGCAGCTTGGCAGTCCAATGGAACCAGTCACCCGTGTCGCCCGAAAGCGGCTGGTGCGCGAACGCCATCGCCGCAGCCTGCGGCAATGCGAGCGGCGCGCAGACGCAGCCGGCGAGCAGCGCCGCACGGATCCAGCCCTGCCCCGCATCGCGCCGCATCGCCCATTCGGCGCCGAACACGAACAGACCGAGCATCGCCCACCCGAAACTGTGGCACAGCCACACCAGGCAGGCGATCGGCACGAACAGGACGATCCGCCACCACAGCGGCGCGGTCCGCGCCAAGCGGATCCAAAGCGCCAGCCCGCCGATCGCCAGCGCCGCGGCCAACGCGAAATTGACGAAACCGAGCTGGAAAGGGAAACTGTATGCGAGCGGCAGCGCGAACAGTGCGCTCGGCGGCATGCGCCCATGCGCCTCGCGCCCGACCCATAGCAAGGCCGCGACGGTTAGTGGCGGTATTAGCATCACCGTCAGCTTGGCGGCAGGCTCGATCCCCAACAGCGGTGCGAGCAGCAGAACCAGCCCGTCGACCCCGAGATTGCCGATCGGCGCCCAGTCGACCGCATAATGCAGCGCGAGCGGCCCGCGCCCGGCTTCGGCCATGATGCGATAGCGTCCGATATGACCCGGCATGTCGCTGAGCGGGGCGAATGCCGGCCACAAGAGCGGCACGGCGGACGTGAGGATTGCGGCGACGACGAACCAGCGTGTCTCCCACCAGCGCGGCGTGTCGGTGTTCCCCTGCATTGGCCGGGTCTTACCGCGAGCGTCGCTCCGGAAACAAGCCGGGTTCGACGCGGTACAGCGCAAGCTGCTGATTTTGGGTAGCGATCGGCCGGAGCCACGGCGGCGGTGCGCCGCGGCGCAGCGCCTGCGCCATCGAGCCGCTGCCGGCATCGCCGAAGCCGTCGGCGCACAGCGCGACATACCGGACCTGCCAGATCTGCGCGACCCGCGCCGCCTGCACCGGGTTGCCGAGAAAGAAGTGGTAAACCGCCAGGTTGCCCGCGGTGTTGCGATGATAAGGCGCGCCGACCACCTGCAAGGTCGTGGCGCCGATCGCAAAGCCACCCAGGTCAAGCGGCGCGAGCAGCCGCCCTTGCGGCAGCCTTGCGAGGTCCGCCAACGCCGCCGGCCCGCTGCAGCCGTCTCCGGGCAGATCGCGACCGGGTGTCCCCGCAGGTACGATCGCCTGCGCTGCGATCGGATAGAGCATCCCAGCCGAGGCCAGCCACGCTCCCGCCATCGCCACTGCCCCGCGCCGCCGTGCCGCCGCGATCACCGCCGCGAGACCTGGCGCCGCGAGAATTGCCCCGGCATAGGCACCGCGCAACTGCACGCAGGTCAGCACCAAGGCGGCGAGTTGCAGCAGCAACAGGCAAGACCAGCGCAGGTCGCGCGTCACGCGCAGCTGCCACGCGCTCGCCAGCACCCCCGCGCCCATCACCCCGGCATAGCCGAAGGCGGTCGGCAGCGATGCCGCGAACAGCGGTTGCGCCTCGCCGACGTTGCTCAGCCACAGCCGCGCCAGAAGCGGGTCGACCATCCCATAAGGCGACAGGCACTGCGGCGCGACCAGCACAATCCCCGCACCGATCAGGCAGAGAATGATCGCACCAAGCACAGCGCGCGTCGCCGGGCTGGCGATGTCGCGCGCGGCGAGCGCCATTCCCATCGGCGCGAAGGCGGCGATCACCCCGGCGCGCCACGCCGTCATCGTGAAGCCGTCGCACGCCGAAAAATCCCACAAGGTCGGCCGGAACAGGATCGACGCGGCCAGCAGACCGGCGCCGATCCCGATCCCGAATCCCATCATCCGGTCGTCGGCCCCCGGTCGCGCCTGCAACCATCCGATCGCGAGCGCCACCCCTGCCGCAGCGAGCAGCGGCGCCGTCTCCATACCGATCACGAAACTCGCCGCCGCAGCGAGCCCGGCCACGAGACCCGGCTCGATCGCCGGTCGGGCGACCAACCCACGGGCCACGATCAACAACAAGACGACCTGCAGCCCGTGATGATCGATCCGCCCGGGCAGGAAGATCGTCGTTGTCGGAAAGGCAATCGCCGCGACGACCACGGCTGTGCGCGCGATTGCGCTGCCGCCGAGCAAGCGCGCGATCCGCGCTATAAGAAGCAGCGCGCCCGCAAACAGCAGCGTCGGCCAGACGATCACCGCCACCAGCTCGGCGCCGTGCGCGCCGAGCAGCGGGGTGAGCAGGGCGATCATCGCACCGGGAACGAGATCTGGCAGCCGCGACCAGTGCATCGCCAACCCCGGGGCCGCACCGAGCCGGTGCTGGCTGAGATCGGCAAACGCCTGCCCAGCCAACCAGTCGCGGATCTGCTGCAAGCGCAGCATGTCGTCGGTATCGGGCAAGCGCAGCGCCGAAAGCGCCGGCCAGTCGCGCCACGCCCACACCGCGCACAACAGCGCCGCAAGCGCGGTGGCGCACAACGCGTCACTCCACGCTGACCGACGAAGATCGAGACCACCCATTCCCCCGCTCTAGCCGCAGGGGGTTAAAGCCGCGTTAGACCGGGCGCCTTCCTATCGCGCTCCGGGCAAACGGCGGCTTCGGCATCAATCGCGGTCGCGCCGGCCGAGCAGCCGCAGCCGCAGTGCCTGCAGCTTGATGAAACCGGCCGCATCGCGCTGGTCGTACGCACCCTGATCGTCCTCGAACGTCACGACCTTCTCCGAATAGAGCGAGAAAGGCGACTTGCGCCCGGTGACCGAAACGTTGCCCTTGTAGAGCTTCAGGCGAACGGTACCCGTTACCGCGGTCTGGCTATGGTCGATCGCCGCCTGCAGCATCTCGCGCTCGGGGCTGAACCAGAAACCGTTGTAGATCAGCTCGGCATAGCGCGGCGCGAGCTCGTCCTTGAGGTGCGCGGCACCCCGGTCGAGCGTCAGCTGTTCGATCCCGCGATGCGCGAGGTGATAGATCGTCCCGCCCGGCGTCTCGTACATGCCCCGCGACTTCATGCCGACGAAGCGATTCTCGACCAGGTCGAGCCGGCCGATGCCGTGGCGCCGGCCCATCTCGTTGAGCGTCTCGAGCAAGGTCGCGGGCGACATGCCGACGCCGTTGATCGCCACGCCGTCGCCACCCTCGAAATCGATCGTGATCGTCTCGGGCTCGTTCGGCGCGTCCTCGGGATTGACCGTGCGCGAATAGACATAGTCGGGGACCTCGTCCCACGGATCCTCGAGCACTTTGCCTTCCGACGAGGTGTGCAGCATGTTGGCGTCGGTCGAAAACGGCGCTTCGCCGCGCTTGTCCTTGCTCACCGGGATCTGGTGCTGTTCGGCGAATTCGATCAGCTTGGTGCGGCTGGTGAGGTCCCACTCGCGCCACGGCGCGATCACCTTAATGTCGGGCGCGAGCGCATAATAGCCGAGCTCGAAGCGCACCTGATCGTTACCCTTGCCGGTCGCACCATGGCTGACCGCATCGGCACCCAGCATCCGCGCGATCTCGATCTGGCGCTTGGCGATCAGCGGCCGCGCGATCGAGGTGCCGAGCAGATACAGCCCTTCGTAGAGCGCATTGGCGCGCATCATCGGGAAGACGTAGTCCTTGACGAATTCCTCGCGCAGATCGTCGATGAAGATATGCTCGGGCTTGACCCCCGCCATCTCGGCCTTCTTACGCGCGGGCTCGAGCTCCTCGCCCTGCCCGAGATCGGCGGTGAAGGTGACGACCTCGCACTTGTAGGTCTGCTGCAGCCATTTCAGGATCACGCTGGTATCGAGCCCGCCCGAATAGGCGAGGACGACGCGGTTGATCTGGTCAGTCATGCGAGCGAATCCTTCGGTTTTGGCGCGGGTGCGCCCTATGCGACCCGCGCGGCATGCGCAACCGCGAGCGCCCGCATCGCGCGTTCGCCCTCGATCATGTAATCGCGCGTGATCGGCAGGACATGGCGGTTCTTGGCGAACTGGATCTGGTAATTGACCATCCCGCCATTGTGGAACGCCTGCCCTGCCCCGGCGAGGTAGAATTGCCACATTCGATAGAAGCGCTCGTCATACAGAGCGACGATCTGCTCGCGCGCGGCGACCACCCGGTCGTACCAGTCGTCGAGCGTATAGGCATAATGCAGCCGCAGCACCTCGACGTCGGTGATCATGAAGCGCAGCCCCTCATTCGCCGCGACGATCTCCGACAGCGCCGGATTGTAGCCGCCGGGGAAGATATATTTCGCGGTCCACGCATCGGTGACGCCGGGGCCACCCGCGCGCCCGATCGTGTGCAGCAGCATCACGCCGTCCTCGTTCAGCAGGTCGCGGCACTGCCGGAAGAAGGTCGCGTAGTTCGCCGGGCCGACATGCTCGAACATCCCGACCGAGACGATCCGGTCGAACTTGCCGGTGACATGGCGATAGTCGATCAGCTCGAAGCGCACCTTGTCGGCCACGCCCGCCGCGACCGCGCGCTCGCGGGCGACCTTCAGCTGCTCCTCGCTCAGCGTCACGCCCAGCACGTCGGCACCGGTGTGCTGGTGCAGATACAGCGCCATCCCGCCCCAGCCGCAGCCAATGTCGAGCACCGTCATCCCCGGCTTGAGCGCGAGCTTGGCGGCGATATGCGCCTTCTTGTCGTCCTGCGCCTGCTCAAGGCTGTTGTCGGGGTCGGTGTAGTAAGCGCAGCTATATTGCCGGTCGGCATCGAGGAACAGATCGTAGAGTCGGTCCGACAGGTCGTAATGGTGCGCGACGTTGCGCTTCGACTGGCGCGCCATGTTGATCCGGCCGAAGCGGTGCGTCACCGCCTGGATCGCGCGGCGCAGCGGCGAGGCAGCAAGGCCGTTATTGCCCGCTTCCCACGGGTCGTTCGCGGTCAGCAGCGAGATGAGATCGCGCGCGTCGCCCTGCTCGATCACCAGCCGCCCGTTCATATAGGCTTCGCCCGCGCCGATCCCGGGATCGCGCAGGATCGCCTTCACCGCGCCGGGGTCGGTGAAGCGGATCGTGACATCGGGAAAGCCGGCATGCGCTGTGCCGAACTGCCGGGTCTTGCCATCGGCATGGTGGACGGTGAGGGTACCGCGCTGGACGCGCTTGGCGAGAAACAAGTCGATAAGAGCCATATCCGGGCGCATTTAGCGACTAGATGCCGGCATACCAATCGTAATCGATCGCATCCTCCCAATAGCCGCCCTTGCCCTTGCCGATTCCGGCGAGCGATGCGACCGCGTCGATCCGCATGATATATTTCGCCTGCTTGTAGCCGAGCTGCCGCTCGACGCGCAGCCGCACCGGGGCACCGTGGCCGACATCGAGCAGATGCCCGTTCATCCCCCAGGCGAGGATCGTTTGCGGATGGAAGGCATCGATCAGGTCGATCGATTCGTAATAATGCTGGCCGGAAAAGAGGTCGGCGCAGGTGAACACGATGTAGCGCGCGGTCGTGCGGATGTCGGCCGCCTTGAGCACCGTGCCGAGCAGCGGCCCGTGCCACTGCCCGATCGCGCTCCACCCCTCGACGCAATCGTGCCGCGTGATCTGCGTCCGCGCCGGCATCGCCAGCAACTGCGCATGCGACAGCGCAAGCGGCCGATTGACCAGCCCGCCGACCTCGAGCCGCCAGTGCGCGAAGCGATCGGCGACCATCGCGCCATATTCGGGCGTGTTGGGGTTGTTGGTGCCGTTGGTGCGGAAGAAGGGCGACATCTGGTCGGGGCGATATTCCTTCGCCAGGCTGCCGCGGTTCGACAGCGCGCGCTGCAGCCCCTCGTTGATCTTCTCGCCCGAGAACAGGATTTTGCGCAACGCCGGGTTGTTGGCCGCGCTGTCGCAGCCGGTCAGCAACGCACCGGCACCGAGTACGCCACTGGTCAGCAGCGCACGCCGCGTCAGGATCGCGCTCATGCCACTTCCTCCGGCCGCCCATCGTCGGGAACGCGCCACCAGCCCGTCACCATCGACTTCACCTCGGGCCAGGCGCCCGCGAGGATCACCAGGACGAGATGCACGATGATGAACAGCACCAGCCCCGATCCGGCGATGAAATGCACCGAGCGCGCCGACGCGCGCCCGCCGACCACCGCGAGCAGCCACGGCCACGCCGCGGTCATTGCCGGCGACAGTGCCAGCCCCGACACGATCATCGCCGGGATCAGCCCGAAGATCGTCAGCGCGTAGGACAGCTTCTGGAAGATGTTGAACGCGCCCGGATGCTTGGGATCATGGAAGCGCAGCGCGAGATGTTCCTTGAAATCGAACCACAGATGCGCCGGCGCGAGCTCCTTCAGTCGGATCCGCAGATCCTTTTGAAAATGGCGGTTGATCAGGCTCGCCACCATGAAGGCGAGCAGGCCGAAGCCGAACACCAAGGCGAACAGCAGATGCCAGCGCCGCGCGATCGCCAGATTGTAGCCCGCCGGGATCGTCAGATAGGACGGCATGTGCGGCGGATTGAACCACGGATGATCCGAATTCGCGCCATATTCGCCCCAATAGAGGTGCGGATGCGCGTTGAGGATCGTCAGCCCGCTGCCGATCATGATGACGATCGTCACCGCATTGACCCAGTGCCAGATCCGCGTCGCAAGACGATGGCGATAGACCGGAGTCCCCGCGGGAACGGCCTGGGATGCGGCGGGTTGTCCCGCAGGCGGCTGGGGTTCGTCGGTCATGCAAATCCCTGTTCGCGCCACGCGGCGGCTTGGTTACACCCTAGTCGCAGCCACGCGCCGGCGAAACCGCAAACACGACCGCACCTATGAGCCAAGGGCCGCCCGATCATGTCTGACCTGCATTTCTACGAACCGCGCAACGGCCATGCCGGCGTGCCCGGCCTCGCGCACGATCCGCTCAATGCGATCGTCGCGCCGCGCCCGATCGGCTGGATCAGCTCGCTCGCCGCCGACGGCACGCGCAATCTCGCGCCGTACAGCTTCTTCACCTTGCTCAACTATCGCCCGCCGATCGTCGGCTTCGCCTCGATCGGCTGGAAGGACAGCGTCGCCAACATCACCGCGACCGGCGAGTTCGTCTGGAACCTCGCGACGCGCGCGCTCGCCGAACCGATGAATGCGAGCGCGGCGATGGTCGCGGCGGGGGTCGACGAATTCGATCTCGCTGGCCTTGAGCCGGCGCCCTCGCGGATCGTCGCCCCGCCGCGCGTCGCAGCCAGCCCTGTCGCGTTCGAGTGCCGCCACACCCAGACGCTGCGCCTGCAGGGCGCCGATGGCGCCGAGATCGACACCTGGCTGATCCTCGGCGAGGTCGTCGGCATCCACATCGCGCCGCATCTGATCGCGGACGGCGCGTACCGCACCGCCGCGGCGCACCCGATCCTGCGCGGTGGCGGCCCGGCCGATTATTTCGAGATCGGCGAGGACACCCGCTTCGAGATGCGCCGGCCAGCGTAACGCGCAAGCCCCTCCCCTTCAGGGGAGGGGCTTGCGTGATTCACCGGGTCGGCACCGGCTCCGGCCCCGAATAGTCATAGAAACCGCGCCCGGTCTTGCGCCCGAACCACCCCGCCTCGACATATTTCACGAGCACCGGCGCCGGACGGAACTTGGGATCGCCGGTCCCCTCGAACAGCACGCGCGTAATCTCCAGACACGTGTCGAGCCCGATGAAATCGGCGAGCGTCAGCGGCCCCATCGGATGGTTGAGCCCCAGCTGGCACGCCAGGTCGATATCGCGGATCGTCGCCACGCCCTCGCCCAGCGCGAAGCACGCCTCGTTGAGCATCGGCATCAGCACGCGATTGACGATGAACCCCGGCGCGTCGTTGGCGCGGACCACCTGCTTGCCGAGCCGCGCGGCATAGGCTTCGACCAGCGCGACCGTCGCGTCCGAGGTGGCGAGCCCGCGGATCAGCTCGATCAGCCCCATCACCGGCACCGGATTGAAGAAATGCACCCCGACGAAGCGCCCGGCATCGGGTGCCGCCTGCGCGAGCCGCGTGATCGGGATCGACGAGGTGTTCGACGCCAGCACAGCGTCCGGTCCCATCACCTTGCCGACTTCGGCGAAGATCGCGCGCTTGATCTCCTCGCGCTCGGTCGCCGCCTCGATCACGAGGAACGCCGGACCCATCGCCGCGACGCTCTCGACCGGCTCGATCAGCGCCAGCGCGGCGTCGCGCGCCGCGGCCGTGATCTTTTCCTTGGTGACCGCGCGGTCGAGCTGCTTGGCGATTCCCGCCTTGCCCGCCTCGGCGCGCGCGAGGTTCATGTCCGAGAGCAAGACGCGGTATCCGGCCTGCGCCGAAACCTGCGCGATCCCCGCGCCCATCTGCCCTGCCCCGATGACTCCGACCGTATCCATGCGTCCGCTCCTATGCGTGTTTGACGGGTCGATAGCGGATTTGGCGCGGCGGGGAAGGTCTTACGGTGCGTGCCGCGCCGCCTGCGCTTCGGCGAGGATCACCGCGAACTTCCCCTCGGGATCGGTCCATTCGGCGATCGGCGTCCAGCCGCCCGCGCGCAGCAGGATACGCGCGTCGCGCGGGCCATATTTGTGGCTGTTCTCGGTGTGGATCGTCTCGCCGGCCGCCATTTCGAACGGCCGCCCCTCGATCGTGAAGGCGATGTCGGCGGTCGCCTCGAGATGCATCTCGACGCGCGCGCGATCGTCGTTCCAGATCGCCCGATGGCGAAACTGATCGACCGGAATGGTCCCCGCCAGCTCGCGATTGATCCGCGTGAGCAGGTTGAGGTTGAACGCAGCGGTCACGCCCTGCGCATCGTCATACGCCGCTTCGAGAGTCGCCTTGTCCTTGATCCGGTCCATCCCGATCACCAGCATCGCGCCCTCGCCGAGCGATTCCTTCATCGCGCGCAGCAGGTCGACGCTCGAATGCGGGATCATGTTGCCGATCGTCGATCCCGGGAAAAAACCGAGCTTGGGCGTGTCCGCGACCTGCATCGGCAGCGCGATCGGATGCATGAAGTCGGCCTCGACGGGCAATACCGTCAGCCGGGGAAACGCCGAGGCGAGCCCCGCCGACGATTCGCGCAGGAAATCCCCCGAAATGTCGATCGGGACATAGGCCGCCGGCGCCACCGCCTGCAGCAGAATCGGCGTCTTGGTCGACGATCCCGATCCGAACTCGACCACCGCGCGGCCCTCGCCGGCGCGCGCCGCGATGTCGGGCGCACAGGCGCGGAGGATCGCCGTCTCGGTCCGCGTCGGATAATATTCGGGCAGGTCGGTGATCGCCTCGAACAGCTCGGACCCGGCGCGGTCGTAGAACCAGCGCGCCGGAATCGCCCGCGGCCGCGCGTCGAAGCCGCGCAGCACGTCCTGGCGAAATGCCGGATCGGCGAGCGATGCCTGGCCGTCCTCGATTTCCTGCTTCAACATCTCAAAGGTCTTTCGCAAGGCGCACGCCGGTGAACTGCCAGCGCTGATGCGGATAGAAGAAATTGCGATAGCTCGCACGCGCATGCCCGCGCGGCGTCGCGCACGATCCGCCGCGCAGCACGCACTGACCGCTCATGAACTTGCCATTGTACTCGCCGACCGCCCCTTCGACCGCGCGGAAGCCGGGATACGGGCGGAACGCGCTGCCGGTCCATTCCCACACGTCGCCGAAGAAAGCAGGGCCACCCGCCGACGGCCGCGGCTCGACCGGGCCCGCTGCGTCGAGTTGGTTGCCGCCGTTCGAATCGAAGCCGCTCGCCGCGACTTCCCATTCGGCCTCGGTCGGCAAGCGCGCGCCAGCCCAGCTGGCATAGGCATCGGCCTCGAAAAAGCTGACATGCGTCACCGGCGCGGCGGGATCGATCGCGCGCCGCCCGTCGAGCCCGAAGCGCGTCCAGCCCGACTCGGACTTTTCCCAATAGAGCGGCGCGACGATCTGCTCGCGCTTGACCCACGCCCAGCCGTCCGACAGCCAGTGGCGCGGCTCCGAATAGCCGCCGTCGGCGATGAACGCCGCCCATTCGCCATTGGTCACGGTCCGGTCGGCGATCGCGTGCGGACTGAGCAGCACGCCATGGCGCGGGCCCTCGGCATCGAACGCGAAGCCGTCGCCGTCATGGCCGATTTCGGCCACTTCGGCAGCACCTTCGATCCAGCAGATCGGGCCGGGCATCGCGACGGGCACCTTGCGCGCGGCGGGCCAGATCGCCGGCTCGACCGGATTCTGCGCCATCAGATGCAGGATGTCGGTGACGAGCAATTCCTGATGCTGCTCCTCATGATGGCAACCGAGCGCGATCAGCTCGCGCGCCGCCTCGGGCAGATCGGGCAAGGCGGCCAGCACCGCGGCATCGACATGCGCGCGGTAAGCGATGATCTCGTCGAGCGCCGGGCGCGTCACCATCCCGCGCCGGTTGCGCGCATGGCGCTGCCCTTCGGCTTCGTAATAGCTGTTGAACAGGAACGGGAAGCGCGCGTCGTAGAGCGTGTAGCCCGCCACGAAATCGCGCAGGACGAAGGTCTCGAGAAACCAGCTGGTATGTGCAAGGTGCCATTTGGCGGGCGAGGCGTCGTCCATCGACTGCGCGGTCGCGTCGGCATCGGACAAGGGCGCGACCAGAGCGACCGTCAGGTCGCGCACCGCACCGAAGCGCGCGGCGAGCATGGACTGGTCAAGCCGAGGAGCAGTGTGCGGTAGCATCGTCATGTCCCCGTTTCGAGCGACCCGCCGCCTGGCCGCCGCAATCGGACAACCTAACGGAAAGCGGAACCCGGCGGCGACGTCACGATCAACGCGTTGCACCCGGTCGCCACAGAACGTCGCCACCCGCCTTTTGGTTCACTGCCCGGGCGGCAACGAACAGATAATCCGACAGCCGGTTGAGATAGGCCAGCGCAAGCGGGTTGATCGCAACCTCGCGCGCTGCCGAAACGCCAGCGCGTTCGGCGCGGCGCACCGTGGCACGCGCGACGTGCAGCGCCGCAGCAGCAGGGGTGCCGCCAGGCAGGATGAAACTGGTCAGCGGGCTCAGCTCGCCGTTCATCCGGTCGATCTCGTCCTCGAGCCGATCGACCTGCGACGCGACGATCCGCAGCGTCATCTCTGATGGCGCGAAATCCTCGCCGGGCGTGGCCATGTCGGCGCCCAGATCGAACAGGTCATTCTGGATGCGCTCGAGCAAGGCGGCAAGCCATGCCAACTCGATTCCGCTGGCGCGAAGTGCCACGACGGCAACGCCGATCGTGCTGTTGGCCTCATCGACATCGCCGATCGCCGCCATCCGCGGGGCATCCTTCGGCGTGCGCGACCCGTCGACCAAGCCGGTCGTGCCGTCGTCACCGGTCCGCGTGTAGATGCGGTTGAGCTTGACCATCGATACCCCCCGCCGATCCGGTGCTCAGCTCTTGCCCGCGAGCCACATGAGCAAGACGACCAGGAAGATGGCGATCGCCTGGAACATCACGCGATATTGCATCATCTTGTTCGACTTGATCGACGAGGCGGAGACGCGATCGTTGGACGTCCCGTCGCGCAGATCCTGGCTCGCGCCGAGCAGGAAAACCACCAGCCCGCGGACCAGAACGACGACCACCGCGATCATCGCGGCAACCAGCAGGATGGTGAGGAATGTGCTCATCGCATCAATCTAGGCGTTCGTCGCGACAAAGCCAATGCCCGCACGCAGCGACTCCGCCAGCGCCGCCCCGTCCTTTCCCGTCAGGCGCAGACTCTCGAGCGTCGCGGCCCCGTTGCGCTTGGCGAGCCGCGCGCCGTCGGGTCCCGCGATCAGCGCGTGATGATGATACACCGGCGTGGGGAGCCCGAGCAGTGCCTGCAGCAGGCGGTGAACATGCGTCGCGGCGAACAGGTCGACCCCGCGCACGACGTGCGTGACGCCCTGCGCGGCATCGTCGACCGTCACCGCGAGGTGGTAGCTGGCAGGCGCATCCTTGCGCGCGAGGATCACGTCGCCGTGCGAGAGCGGGTCGGCGATGACGGTGCCGGCGATCTCGTCGGTCCACGTCAGCGTCCCGCGTCCTCCCCTCCCTGGAAGGGAGGGGATCGAGGGGTGGGTCGGCCCGTTATCGAACGCCACGCCAGCCTCAGGCCGACCCACCCCCAGCCCCTCCCTTCCAGGGAGGGGAGGCGCGAGGGCGACCGCCTTGCCCATATCAAGCCGCCAAGCATGCTGAGCCCCACTCCCAATCCGCGCAGCGCGCGCGTCGTCGTGCAGCCCCCGGCAAATCCCCGGATACACCGCCTCGGGCCCATGCGGCGCACTCAGGCTCGCCGCAATTTCAGCGCGCGTACAGAAACACGGATAGAGCAGCCCCATCGCCCGCAGCCGATCGAGCGCGGCGGCGTAGACGTCGAGCCGCGTCGACTGGAACAGCACCGGCCCGTCCCACGCCAGCCCGAGCCAGCGCAGATCCGCCTCGATCGCTACGACATGCTCCGGCCGCGAGCGTGTCCCGTCGATATCCTCGATCCGCAGCAGGAACCGCCCGCCCGCATATCGCGCGCGATCATGCGCCTGGATCGCCGAAGCGGCGTGTCCCAGATGCAGCCGCCCGGTCGGGCTCGGCGCAAAACGCGTGACGATCACGGGCAGCTGGCCCTTGACCGCGAGTCGCCCGTCGTGCTGAAATCGGTAAAGACGGGTAGCGCTGTCATGACAGCGTCATCCTAATGGGCTTGAAGCCCGGCAGGAAGCGCCACTCAGTGGTAAAGGAGGGGCCGAAGTGTACCATCCCGATCTGATCCGCCACCCCGATGGCTGTCCCGCGCTCGTGCTCAACGCGGACTACACCCCGCTGAGCTATTATCCGCTGTCGGTCTGGCCGTGGCAGACCGCGATCAAGGCGGTGTTCCTCGACCGCGTCGACATCGTCGCCGAATATGAGCGCGAGGTGCGCAGCCCGACGCAGCGGATCAAACTGCCCTCGGTGATCGCGCTCAAATCCTATGTCCGGCCCAGCGCCTTTCCCGCCTTCACGCGCTTCAACCTGTTCCTGCGTGACAAGTTCGTTTGCCAATATTGCGGCGCGGGCAACGATCTGACCTTCGACCATATCGTCCCGCGGGCGCAGGGCGGCCGGACGACATGGGAAAATGTCGCGACCGCCTGCTCGCCGTGCAACCTCAAGAAGGGCGGCCGGACGCCCAAGCAGGCGAGCATGCCGCTCCACATCGACGCGATCCGCCCTACCAGCTGGCAGCTGCAGGAGCATGGCCGGCGCTATCCGCCCAACTTCCTCCACGATACCTGGCACGACTGGCTCTATTGGGACGTCGAACTCGAGGCCTGAGCTGCCGGGCCAGATCCCATCACCGGCACCGGAACGATCCCCGCGGCGCGCCGTTCACCCCTTCAACGGGAGAACATAATGCGCCGGCTAATGATTACGACTTGTCTAGTGCTGCTTGCCGGATGCGGGACCAAACCCAGCAACGACGAATATGCCGCCAATTTCGTGCCGCCGACGCTGCTCAAGCGCGCCGAATATGAGACCCTGCTCGAATCGCGCTGGACCCGGCTCGACCGCAATCTCGACGGCGACATCGTCCAGTCCGAAATTCCGGTCAAATATGCCGACCGGCTGACCGCGCTCGATGCCGACCATGACGGCAAGATCACCCACCGCGAATTCATCAGCGGCAGCCTCGCGCGCTTCGACCGCGAAGACACCAATCACGACGGATTGCTGACCAACGTCGAGAGCAGCGCTGCGCGCGCGGCCGAGAAAGCCGCCGGCACCGCGAAATAGCGCGGCAGGCGATTGACCCGCATGCTGCCGCAATGCAGCATGACGGGATGGCTGACCTCCCCGGTATCGCAAACAATCCCGACATCCGCTTCCTGGGCAAATTGCTCGGCGATGTCATCCGCACCTATGGCGGCGAAGCGCTCTATGCGCGCACCGAGTCGATCCGCACCGCCTCGGTCGGCCGCCACCGCGGCGAACGCGAGACCGAGCTCGGTCTCGATGCGCTGAGCCTCGACGAGACGCTCGATTTCGTGCGCGGCTTCATGCTGTTCTCGATGCTCGCCAATCTCGCCGAGGATCGCCAGGGCGTCGCGGCCGAGCAGGGCGCCGACCTCGCCTCAGCGCTCGAGCGGCTCGCCGGCGAAGGCATCGACAAGGCGCAGGTGATGGCGCTGCTCGACCATGCGCTGATCGCCCCGGTGCTGACCGCGCACCCGACCGAGGTGCGCCGCAAGTCGATGATCGACCATCGCAACCGCATCGCGGCGTTGATGCGGCTGCGCGATGCCGATGTCACCGAAACGCCCGACGGCGACGATGTCGAGGAAGCGATCCTGCGCCAGATCGCGCTTCTTTGGCAGACGCGCGTGCTTCGCCGCGAGCGGCTGTACGTCACCGACGAGGTCGAGATCGCGCTCTCTTACCTGCGCGACGTGTTCCTGCCCGCGCTTCCCGCGCTCTACCAGCGCTGGGACCGTGCGCTGGGCGAGCGCGTGCCGAGCTTCCTCAAGCCCGGCAGCTGGATCGGCGGCGACCGCGACGGCAATCCGTTCGTCACCGCCGACAGCCTCAAGACCGCGCTCGCCAAGGCGAGCGAGGCGGTGCTGGGTTACTATCTCGACGCGGTCCACGCGCTCGGCGCCGAACTGTCGATCTCGACCAATCTCGCGCCGGCCGACGATGCGGTGGTCGCGCTCGCCAACGCCAGCGGCGACACCGCCGAAAGCCGCAGCGACGAACCCTACCGCCGCGCGCTGTCGGGGATCTACGCCCGCCTCGCCGCGACGCACCTCGCGCTCACCGGCAAGCCCGCACCGCGCCCGGCGGCGCTCGACGGCGAACGGTACGCCGATCCGCAGGCGTTCCGCGCCGACCTCGTCACGATCGCGCGCGCGCTGCGTTCGGGCGGCGGAGCGCTGTCGTCGGGCGGCGCGCTCGGCCGGCTGATCCGCGCGTGCGAGACCTTTGGCTTCCACCTCGCCACGCTCGACCTGCGGCAGAACAGCGCGGTCCACGAACGCGTCGTCGCCGAGCTGCTCAAGCGCGCCGGCGTCGAGCAGGACTATCTCTCGCTGAGCGAATCGCAGCGCGTGTCGCTGCTGCGCCACGAACTGTCCAACGCGCGGCTGCTCGCCAGCCCGTTCGCCGACTATTCCGACGAGACGCGCTCCGAACTCGCGATCATGCAGGCCGCCGCACAGGCGCACGCGACCTACGGCCCGGCGTGCATCACGCAGCACATCGTCTCGATGGCGCAATCGGTGTCGGATCTGCTCGAGCTCAACGTGCTGCTCAAGGAAGTCGGGCTTTACCGCTCGGGCGACTCGGCGAGCGCAGCGATCATGGCGGTGCCTTTGTTCGAGACGATCGGCGATCTCGAGGCGGCGCCCGGCATCATGGCCGAATGGTTCGCGCTGCCCGAGGTGCGCGGCATCACCGCGGCGCGCAGCTTCCAGGAAGTGATGATCGGCTATTCCGATTCGAACAAGGATGGCGGCTACCTCACCTCGACCTGGAGCCTGTCGAAGGCGTCGACCGCGCTCAAGGGCGTGTTCGCCGGCGCCGGGGTCGGGATGCAGCTGTTCCACGGCCGCGGCGGCGCGGTCGGGCGCGGCGGCGGCTCGGCCTTCGCGGCGATCCGCGCGCAGCCGCCCGGCACGGTGCAGGGCCGCATCCGCATTACCGAGCAGGGCGAGGTGATCGCCGGCAAATATGGCACGCGCGAAAGCGCGATCACCAATCTCGAGGCGATGGCGTCGGCGACGCTGCTCGCCAGCCTCGAGCCCGACGCCCTATCGGCCGCCGACACGCGGCGCTTCTCGGCGGCGATGGACACGCTGTCGGCCTCCGCTTTCGAAGCCTATCGCGGGCTGGTCTATGGCACCGAGGGTTTCCGCACCTTCTTCCGCCAGATGACGCCGATCGTCGAGATCGCCGGGCTCAAGATCGGCAGCCGACCGGCGAGCCGCACCAAATCCGACAAGATCGAGGATCTGCGCGCGATTCCCTGGGTGTTCAGCTGGGCGCAGGCGCGCGTGATGCTGCCGGGCTGGTACGGCGTCGGCCAGGCGCTCACGGCCTTCGAAGACAAGGGCCTGCTTGCCGAGATGGCGCAGGGCTGGCCGTTCTTCGCCGCCAGCCTCGCCAATATGGAGCAGGTCATCGCCAAGTCCGACATGGCGATCGCCGCGCGCTATGCCACGCTGGTCGAGGACAAGACGCTCGCCGACGCGATCTTCCCGCGGATCAAAAGCGGCTGGCAGCAGGCGCATGACGGTCTGCTTGAGATCACTGGCCAATCGCGGCTGCTCGAGGCGCACCCCGCGCTCGACGCCTCGATCCGGCTGCGGCTGCCCTATATCGAGCCGCTCAACCTGCTCCAGATCGAACTCATCAAGCGCCGCCGCGCCGGCGACGAGGACGAGCGGATCGGCGAAGGCATCCTGCTGTCGATCAACGCGATCGCCACCGCGCTGCGCAATTCCGGATAAATCCTCCCCCGCGCAGCGGGGGAGGGGGACCCTGAGCATTCAGCGAAGGGTGGAGGGGGCCGATGCACAGCGCAGCGCGTGTGGCGGCCCCCTCCGTCAGCCTTCGGCTGCCACCTCCCCCGGTTCCCGGGGGGAGGATTGATTTACGCCAGTGCCGCTCCGCCGATCGCGCCCGTATCCCGCACCGGCGCATCGACCACCTCGCCGCGCGAATAGAGCCCGGTCAGCATCCCCGCGCCGATCACATGCCCCGCCATCGCGTTGAGCACAGCGCCGCGCCCCGGCCCGTCACCGAGATCCTCGGGCGGGCAGTCGAGCGCGAACAGCTGGAAGACATAGCGATGCTCGCCATGCCCGCTGGGCGGATCGGGCGCGAGCCAGCCTTGCGACAGATAGGAGTTGATCCCGATCGCGCCCGCCGCGCCGTCGGCCGCGATCGCGCCTTCGGCCAGCCCGGTGGTGGCGACGTTCATGCCCCACAGGATCGCGTGGACGAGCGGCGCCGGGGTCGGCGAATCGGCATCCTCGACGATCAAGGCGAGGCTCTGCGTGCCCTCCGGCACGGTGTCCCACTGCAGCGGCGGCGAAACGCTCGCGCCGTCGGCGGTGAAGCGCGCCGGCATCTCGCTCCAGTCACCGAAGGCAGGGCTGCTGAGCGCGATCGGCGCGAAGCCGCCGCCGAGCGCGGGCTGGACGATGGTGAGATGTTCGGCGCCGGCGCGGACGTTGCGCAGGCTCGCGCCAAGCCATTCGGGAAGATGTTCGAGCATCGCTGCGGCCTTTCAAAACCCTGAGACGATCAAGCCCTTGGGCGCGCTACAGGTTCCGCCCGCTTTTACAAAAACGGCGCGGCAATATCGTCGCGAACACGCGCGAGCCGCCCGGTCGCGCGGTCGAGCATCGCCCAGGTCGTCACCGCCTCGACCTTCACCTTGCCGTCGCTGCCGACAAAGCGCACGTGCCGGTCGAAGCGCGCGCCCTTGGGCGGCGCGGCGATCCACGTCTCGCCGGTCACCGTCTCGCCGACGCCGACATTGCCGCGATAATCGACCTCGTGCCGTGTCACGACCCAGACATAGGCCGCCTGGTGCTCGGCCGGCGCGACTGCGACCCAATGCGCGACCGCAATCTCCTGGATCCAGCGCACCCACACCGCATTGTTGACGTGCCCGAGCTCATCGATGTCGGCCGGCGTCGCGGTGATCGTCTGGCTGAAGCGCGTCATGCGTCGCTATGCCCGCGCGATCGCCACCAATGCACCCCGCCTACAATCACCGCGATCGCGACCAGTCCGCCTGCGAGATACAGGACGGTGTGGCCCTGCGGCATGAAACGCTCGATCAGCTTTTCGAAACTGTGCCCGAACAGATAGCCGATGCCGGTGAACACGATCCCCCACACCACCGCCGCGATCGCGTTGATGATCACGAACAGCCTGGTCTCGACCTTGGTCGTGCCGATCGCGATCGGGCTGATCGTGCGGAAGCCGTAGATAAACCGGAATGCGAAGATGAAGCCAATCGGGTAGCGTTCGAGCAGGCCCAGCGCGCGTGCGAAGATCGGGCGCTGCTGTTGGCGTTTCACCCATGCCTTGCCACGGAAATAGCGCCCGGCGCTGAAGAAGATCTGGTCGGCAACGAACGACCCCGCCGCCGCGGCCGCCATTGCGCCGGGCAAGGGCAGCAGCCCCTTGTGCGACAGCAGCCCACCGGCGACGACGACGGTCTCGCCCTCGAGGCCGGCGCCGAGGAACAGCGCGGCCAGGCCATATTTCGCGATGATCGTTTCGATGCTCATCGGCGCATAACACTCAACCCGTCACCCCGGGCTCGTCCCGGTGCCCACCGTGCCGCAAATTCTGCGCCGGCACTATGCGAACCACGGCGCCCCCGGCTTAAGGCCGGGGTGACGAAAGGCAGCTCACCCCTCGACGCCGAGCTGCCACAGCACGAAGGCATGCTCCTCGGCCGCCTCGCGCAAGCTTTCGAAGCGTCCCGACTTGCCGCCGTGCCCCGCGCCCATATTGGTCTTGAGCAGCAGCACATTGCTGTCCGTTTTCACGCTGCGCAGCTTGGCAGCCCATTTGGCGGGCTCCCAATAGGTCACGCGCGGATCGTTGAGCCCGCCCGAGATGAACATCGGCGGATAGGCCTGCGCCTTCACCTGGTCGTATGGCGAGTACCCCCGGATCAATTCGAACGCTGCGGTATCCTCGATCGGGTTGCCCCATTCGGGCCACTCGCCCGGCGTCAGCGGCAACTCGGCGTCGAGCATCGTGTTGAGCACGTCGACGAACGGCACGTCGGCGATCACCGCGCCCCACAATTCGGGATCCGAATTGACCACCGCGCCCATCAGCTCGCCACCAGCCGAACGGCCCGCGATCGCGATCTTGCCGGTCGAGGTCCAGCCGCCCGCGATCAACCCCTTCGCCACATCGACGAAATCGTTGAAGGTGTTGGCGCGCTTCTCGAGCTTGCCGTCGAGATACCATTGCTGGCCGAGATCGTCGCCGCCGCGGATATGCGCGATCGCATAGGCGAAGCCGCGATCGAGCAGCGACAGCCGCCCGGTCGAGAAGCCCGGCGGGATCGCATAGCCGTACGCGCCATAGGCATAGAGATAGATCGGCCGCGACCCGTCGCGCGGGAAGTCCTTGGGGTAGACGATCGACACCGGCACCTCGGTGCCATCGCGCGCGGCGATCTTGAGCCGCTCGGTGCGATATTTGTCGCCGTCATAGCCGGAAGGGATTTCCTGCACCTTGAGCGTCGTCAGCGTGCCCGTCGCGACGTCGTAATCATATTCGGTGCCCGGCGTGACCATCGATTCATAGCCGACGCGCAGCACGTCCATCGCATATTCGGGATTGTTGCCGAGGCCGGCATCGTAGCTCGCCTCGGGAAAGACGATCCGCTGCGGCGCGATGGCGTCGTCGTAGCGGTGGATCTCGATCTGATCCAACCCGTCCTCGCGCCCGTCGACGATAAAGAAATCGCGAAAGCAGTCGATCCCGGTCATGTAGAAATGCCGCGACGGCCCGATCTTCTCGACCCACTCGCCCGGCGCCGAGATATGCGCGGTGCACAGCCGGAAATTGGGGTCAGTGTCGTTGGTGTGGATGAACAGCGTGTCGCCGTGCATGTCGACATCGTACTCGCGCCCGACCTTGCGCGGCGAAACGCACAGCGGCGTGGCAAGCGGGTCGGTCGCCGGGAGCAGATAGATTTCGCTCGTCACATGATCGCCGCTCGAAATCACGATCCACTGGCGGTCGCTCGTCTCGCTGACGCCGACGCGGAAGCCCTCATCGGCTTCCTTGAACAGTTCGACATCGTCGGCGACGGGCGTGCCGAGCCAGTGCAGCCGCGCATTGTCGGTGCGCCACTGCTCGTTGGCGAGGCCGTAGAGGAAGCCCGTGTCGTCGGCGGTCCAGACGATCTCGGACAGCATGCCGGGGATGACGTCGGGCAGATGCGCGCCGCTCGTCAGATCCTTGACGCGCACCTCGAAACGCTCCGAGCCATTGTCGTCGATCGCATAAGCGAGCAGCCGCCCGTCGTTCGACACCGAAAAGGCGCCCAAACGGAAATATTCCTTGCCCTCGGCGAGCGCGACCTCGTCGAGGATCAGGTCGGGCTCACCCCCGCCGACCGGCTTGCGCCACCACTTGCGATACTCGCCGCCCGTCTCGAACGAGGTCCAGTACAGCCAGTCGCCATCCTTCTGCGGCACCGACGCATCGTCTTCCTTGATGCGGCCCTTCATCTCGGCATAGAGCCGGTCGATCAGGCCCTTGTGCGGCGCCATCACGCCTTCGAAATAGGCGTTCTCGGCCGCGAGATAGGCGAGCACGTCGGCATCGTCGACCTCGGGATAGTTGGGATCCTTGAGCCACGCATAGGGGTCTTCGATGGTCTGCCCGTGCGCGGTGAAGCTGTGCGGGCGGGTCTGGGCGACGGGGGGCGTGAGATCGGTCATCGCCAATCCCTACCCGCTCGCGGCAGGGCAAGTCGAGATGCGCGCCGTCAGGCGATCGCCAACACGTCGGCCGAAGCGCGCGTGCCCGGTGGCGTGGCACCGCTTCGCGCGCGCCCCCTGTTTTCGGGCCGCGCGTTCTGCCAAGGTCGCGCGACGCCGCGATCGATCCTGCATCGCCCCCGCCACCCGCAGCCACGAGACCCCAGCATGTCGATCCACTCCAGCCGCCTCGCCGCGCTCCGCGCCCAGCTCGCCCGCGATGGGCTCGACGGCTTCGTCGTGCCGCTGACCGACGAGCATATGAGCGAATATGTCGGCGCCTATGCCCAGCGGCTCGCCTGGCTCACCGGCTTCCAGGGCTCGGCCGGCAGCGCGGTGGTGCTGGCGGACGCGGCCGCAATCTTCACCGACGGGCGCTACACGCTGCAGGTGCGCGAACAGGTCTCGGCCGACGACTGGGCCTATGTCGCGGTCCCGGCGACCAGCATCGCCGCCTGGCTGCGCGACCATGCGCCCGCGGGCGGCCGGATCGGCTATGATCCGTGGCTGCACACCCGAGCCTGGGTCGACAACGCCCGCCAGGCGCTGGCCGAGCGCGGCGCCGAGCTGGTCGCGGTCGCCGCCAATCCGATCGACGCGATATGGCCCGAGCGCCCTGCCCCCTCGCCGGCGCCGCTCGTCGTACAGGCCGATGACCATTCGGGCGCGGCCTCGGCGGCCAAGCGCGCGCAGGTCGCCGACTGGCTCGGCGAGACAGGCGCCGATGCGGTGGTGCTGACCGCGCTCGATTCGATCGCCTGGGTGCTCAACGTGCGCGGCAGCGACGTCGCGCATACGCCCGTCGCGCTGGCCTATGCGATCGTCGACGCCGACGGCACCGCCGACCTGTTCGTCGCGCCCGAAAAGATCAGCGACGCGGTGCGCCAGCATCTCGGCAACGCCATCCGCCTCCATCCGCGCGACGCCTTCGCCGACGCGCTCGGCGGCTATGCCGGCAAGCGCATCGCCGCCGATCCGGAGCGCGCGGTTTCGGCGGTCCTCGACCGGCTCGAGGCCGGCGGCGCGCGCCTGCTCGCGCTGCGCGACCCCGTAGTGCTCGCCAAGGCGACCAAGAACCCGGTCGAGCTCGCAGGGCACCGCGCCGCCTCGGCACGCGACGGCGCCGCGCTCGCCAAGTTCCTGCGCTGGGTCGAGGCCGAGGCGCCGCACGGCGGCCTCACCGAACTGATATGCGTCGACAAGCTCCAGGCGTTCCGCGAGGCGACCGGCGTGCTGCTCGACACCTCGTTCGACACGATCTCGGCGACCGGCGCGCACGGGGCGAGCCCGCATTATCATTCGACGCCCGAATCGAACGCGCCGCTCGAGCTCGGCCAGCTCTATCTCGTCGATTCGGGCGGGCAATATGCCGACGGCACGACCGACCTCACCCGCGTGCTCCCCATCGGCGAACCGACGCCCGAAATGCGCGATCGCTTCACGCGCGTGCTGCAGGGCCATATCGCGCTCGCCACCGCGGTCTTCCCGCTCGGCACGACCGGCGGGCAGCTCGATTCGTTCGCGCGCGCGCCGCTGTGGGAGGTCGGGCTCGATTATGCGCATGGCACCGGCCACGGCGTCGGCGCCTATCTGTCGGTGCACGAGGGGCCCCAGCGCATCGCCCCGCCGACCTATCCCGGCGGCGGCGCGGCCGAGCCGCTGCGCGCCGGCATGATCCTCTCGAACGAGCCGGGATATTACAAGGCAGGCGAATATGGCATCCGGATCGAGAATCTGATCCTCGTCGAGGAGCGCCCGTTCGCGCACGGCACGACGATGCTGGGGTTCGAGACGCTCACCTTCTGCCCGATCGAACGCTCGCTGATCGTGGCGGAGATGCTGAGCCCGGCGCAGCGCGCGTGGCTCGATGCGTATCATGCGCGGGTGATGGCGGTGATCGGCGGCTATCTCGATGCCGACGAACGCGCGTGGCTCGCGGCGAAATGCGCGCCTATCGCTTGATCTCCGATTCGGGCGCGCCGTCGGCGACCGCGTCGATCGCCCGTTCGCGTCCCTTGCGGCGCTTGAGGTTCTCGCGCAGCGCGGCAGCCAGCCGCGCGGCTTTCTCGTCTTCCTTGGTGCCCATCTGTCATACGCTCCTTGACATTCCCCGCGGCAACGGGTCTTAGGCCGCTTCCGCACGCGCCGTAAGGCCTGTGCGGGCATGCTGCCGTAGCTCAGTGGTAGAGCGCATCCTTGGTAAGGCTGAGGTCGTGAGTTCAATCCTCACCGGCAGCACCAGTTTCTTCTGACAAATCAACTGCTTAAATTTTCCCTTCGGGGGCTCGTTCGGGAACGAGACCGAACTGGAAGCAGTTGGAAGCAAATTCCGGCGTCGCATCACGGGGTATTTTTGGACAGGAAAGGCGCCCCGACGCTTGGGTCGTCGCGTCCACAATGAGCGATTCGCCGGTGACCGTCGGAAACCGGCATGTGCGGCCTTGCCGCTGCGTCCCCTCAATACCGCGGTGGCTCGCGTCGACGATAAGCCTGTGGATAACTTGTGCTCACGCTCGTGCTATCGGAAACCATGCGGCTCGTGCCATCAAAAACCGAAGCAGGCCTTAAAGTGTTGATATATAGGTATTTTTCCAACACCTGACTGAGCTAACATAGAATCCTTCGGATTCTTTCTAACGCGTGCTGCGCTCAAACGCGCGGTCAGGCGTCCCGCGCTGCCGTGCGGCCAAGGGCACGGGTGCGGATCCGTCCCTCACCCGAAAGGTGAAGGCTGTCGCGCGCGAGATGCACGATGAGCCTGCATTCGCGGCTGCTTCCACTTCATCTAGCGTAATGATGGATTTCGTGTCCGAGGCTTATGGAGCGGCAATAACGACAGGTATCATGAAAGCACCTGCTGCCCACAATCGCGCGCGTCGCTTGGGCCGGCCTTCGGCCTGTTGGCGTTTCAATAAAGCACCAAGCATTGGCGCAATACCCCAGCCGCGATTGCGGCATTGGACGCACCGGTGACCGCCAAACGGCGGCCAAGCGCGCTTCCTTGTGAAACGCATGAATAATGCAGCGCTTTCCCAAGTGCATCTATTTTGATGCGTGGAATAGGAGAATTGCCATGCCACCCCCGGTCTTCCACTTTCTTGCAGGCTTCGCCGTGATGACCATAATAGTAAGCGGCACCGCCGGCGCCGAAGAGCCGCAGCCTCCGACCAAATTCTCTCAGTCTGCCCAGATCTGGATTACAATCTATGTAATTGACGGTTTGTCAGGCCGGGTGCTGTGCCTCACGCCAAGCAAGCACGCCAAAGCGCTCTTACCTGCAGCGACGGTGTCGCGGCGAACATGCCTCTCGACGCGCAGTTGGGCTGCAAGACATGTAACTTTCCCTGACGAGCAATCGATTCCACTCACGGATCCTTTTGAACGCCAAACTCAAGGCATTGGTAAATCTCGAAATTAAGCACGTATTCCCAGAGAGAAAAGTCGGTGCACGGCCGGATATTACACCCAAATCGTACGTGCCGTATCGATAGGGTTGGCTTGACCACTGTAGTAACATCTTGATACACTCGCCCACGCGTTGTGCACGTCGAGACGCTAGCCTGAATGCCGCTGGTTTGCAGGGTGTTGGCGAAACTTGGCCTTCGGCGTAGGGTGGGTACTTGCAGCGAGCCGTGCCCTCGAGCCATCGCGACTAATCGGCGATCGACTCCACAGTGGCCAATCAGGATAGATCATCCCGCTCGTGATCATCCGTACCGCGCGATCGCGGACCGCGGGCGCAAACTTGTTCGTCGTCTTGCTTGTCGTGGCTCCTTCTCAGGAGTTGGAGCCTGCGACGAACTCGGGGCGATTCCGATCGTCGCGGTGTGAAGCGTGAACCGATAGCATCCTAGGGCCAGCGGCCGTGGCGCTTTGATCTTTGATGGCGAATCAGGCACTGTCCCTGCGAAGCGCATGTGCGTCCTGCAAGCCGATGAGTAGTCGCGAACATACGATGGCAGCGGATGACCAGGACATGGTGCCGGACGATCTGGTGCGCCGATGGCAGCCCGCGCTGCGAGCGTTTTTCATGCGTCGTATCCGCGACCATGCCGACGCGGAGGATCTGACCCAGGAAGTGCTCATCCGTTTGCTGAACCAAGGAGAAGCGCGGAACGATAGCTACGTGTTCCAGATCGCGCAGAACTTGCTGACCGACCGGCATCGCCGTCACATCGTACGCGAGCAGTATCGCTCCGTCACGGCTGCCACGGCGGCACGTGACCACGATCCCTTGAACGCGCATGAAATCATGAGCGGGCAGCAGCAACTCGCTTTGGTGACGGCAGCCCTGTCGGCGCTTCCCGAACGAACCAGGACAATCTTCATACTCTACCGCTTTGAGAAATTGAGCCAGGATGAAATTGGAAACTCCTTCGGAATCTCCGCCAGCGCCGTGAAGCAGCAGGTTGCCAAGGCAATGGCAGCGCTCGCGAAGGCTTTGAGGGACGACCGATGAGTCTGTTAGATGGCACGGCCTCGCCGGATCGTGATGAGGAAGCGGCGCTCTGGTGCCTCGACCTCTCGGAAGGCCGGCTACCGTCCGAGCGCCAGCTGGCATTCGACAGGTGGCGCAGTGATCCTGAAAATTATGCGGCGTTTCAAGTGGCGGCCGCGACGTGGGATACCGTCGAGGCTGTCGCCGGGGCGCCGGAAATCGTCCATCTGCGTGCCGGGGCGCTAGATTCCTACAGACGCGCGAACCTGCGCCGATGGCAACGCCTCCGCCCGTCGCGACCTCTTTTCTGGGGCGCGGTAGCCTCGCTTGCTGCGGCGATCCTGCTCATGATCGGTTGGTCGGCCATGCCCGCCGGCCGGGTGTTTCGGACGACGATCGGCGAACGGCAGGTGGCAATGCTGGAAGACGGATCGCGGCTGTCGCTCGATGCTGCAAGTGAAGTGGACGCGACGTTCGACAAGCAACGGCGCACCCTCGCTCTGGTGAAGGGGCGGGCGAAGTTCGATGTCGCCCACAATCCGCTGCGTCCGTTTTCGGTGGCGGTGGGCAACACGCTCGTCGTCGCCACGGGAACCTCGTTCAGCGTGGAGCGCGTCGGTACCGAAACGCGGGTAATCCTGTTCCAAGGGCATGTCGCGATCCTCGATACCAGCGGCACTGCAATTCCTGCGCCCGACGGCGGCGCGATCGACCGACAGCTGATACCGGGGCGCGAAGTGACAATTCCCGACGCCGCGGCCCCAAATGCAGCGGTGACCGATGTTGCGTCGATCCGAGACATTTCCCAGGACGATACGCTCGCCTGGCTCGGCGGGCAGCTCAGTTTCGACGACGAGCCCTTGCCGCGCGCGGTGGAACGAATGAACCGGTATCAGCGGGATCCGCTCGTCGTCGGCAACGCCAAGGCGGCCGGCGTCCGCGTGAACGGCGTATTCGATGCAACCGACCCGGCCGCCTTCCTTGACGGATTGCGCCAGGTCAGCGGCGTTCGGACCGAACGAAAGGGCGGGAAGGTGTTCCTCACCGCACGATGAGCACGAGGCGTCCAGTCGTATGCCGGGGAGGGCATGGCGCCGGGGATGCCGGCCGAACCGGCAGCGGATAGGCGATCGATGCTGGCGCGATTGGCAAATTTTGGCGTTGTGGCCGCGGCGGCCCTCGTTCCGGCGCCCGCCGCGGCACAGGAGAATCGCCTTCGATTCGATATCCCGTCGCAGGACATGGCGGCGGCGCTCCGGAGCTTCGCCAAGACTGCGCGGAGCCAGGTGGCCTTCGACGGCATGACGGTGGAGGGGAGACGATCGCAGCCGCTCGCGGCCACACTCACGCCAGACGCGGCCCTGAAGCGGCTCCTGCGCGGCAGCGATCTCGTGTATCGTCGGGGTGTGTCGGGCCTGTTCATCGTCAGCCGGATACCGGCAAGGCAACCCCGTCGCATCCCGGTTCGCCGGCCCTACAAGGCTCCGCTCACCGACGACGTCCTGCCTGCCGACATTGTCGTCACCGCCCGGAAACGCGAAGAGCGGGCAATCGACATTCCGATCGCGGTCAGCGCGATGTCGGGCAGCACGTTCGAGCGGCTGGGCATGCGCAGTACGGAAGAGGCGCTCGGTGCGACCCCGGGCGTGGGGGTCTATGCGACGGGCAACGGGCTGCAGATCGTATCGATCCGAGGCATTTCGACGTCGCTCGGCGGGAATGCCAATGGCTATTATCTCGACGATGCCCCCTTTACCGGCGTGACCGTTCCGCTCGTGCCGGACGTGCGGGCGTGGGACCTGGACCGCGTGGAAGTCCTGCGCGGTCCGCAAGGCACCCTGTTCGGCGAGGGGTCGCTGGGCGGGACCGTACGGATCATCACCGCGGCGCCGGACCTTGGCCACTGGCAGGCGAAAGCGGACGCCTATGCCTCCGATACCGAGGACGGCGGCACCAATCTGGGCATCAAGGGCGCGATCAACCTGCCGCTCATCCGCGACGTGCTTGCCGTACGGGTTGCCGGCACGCACGAGGTGCTGCCCGGCTGGGTCGATAACGATTCGGCCGGCCGAAGGAATCTGAACACCGAGCGGTACGACACGCTGCGCACCAGGGTCACCCTGAAGCCGTTCGACGGCCTCACGCTGGGCGGCAGCTACTGGTACTACCGGGCGGCGAACCCCATCAACGGCTCCGCGGCGACCGACGACGGTCAGTTTAGTCGTTCCAGCGCGGTCGGGACACGTCTGACCTACCGGCAATATGCGGGCAACGTCCGCTACGCCGCGGCGGGAATGGAGGCGTTCTACGGCTATTCGCACACCGCCTTCGCGTTTCCGATCTCGGGTCTGTTCGTGGACGAACCGATTCAGGGGGTGATCGCGATCTCGATCGACACGCACGAGGCGCGGCTGACATCGACTCGCGCCGGGCCCGTGCAATGGACGATTGGCGCTTATTCGCGCGACGCGCGCCGCCACGATGTCCTCGAAGCGCCCTTTTTCGGGGTGGCGAACGTCTCGCGCACGACGAGTTCGGCGCGTGCGGTGTTCGGGGAGGTCAGCTATACGCTGCCGGCCATCCCGGTCGATCTGTCTGCGGGGCTGCGGCTCTATACGGAGCGGCTCGCGGCACGGCAGACCGACGATGCGGTTGCGGTCAGTCGGTTGGGCGGCCGGTACGATAGCTGGAATCCGCGGGTGGCGGTGTCCTGGCATCCGACCGCGGACTCCACGCTCTACACCAGTGTTGCCAAGGGTTTTCGCGCGGGCCAGTTGCAACCGAGCTATTCGATCGAGCTCGCCGCGGCGGCGGGGGTCTCGCTGCCCCCGGCGCTGAAGCAGGATGCGATCTGGACGTATGAGATCGGCGGCAAGGCCGAATTGCTCGATCGTCGCCTGTTTGTCGATTTCGCGCTGTATCACAGCGATTGGAAGAACGTCGCCGTTCGCCAACCGATTGGGACGAGCGGTTTCAACGGGCTCATCAATTCGTCGGGCACGCGCACCGACGGTGCCGAGATGGCGCTGACCTTCCGGCCGGATCCGGCCTTGTCGATCACGTCAAGCGCCACTTTCGTCCGTGCGCGCTACAACGCTGCCGTTCCCGGAACATTGATCACGCGGGGTCAGCCGGTCGACGACGTGCCGAAGTTCAGCTGCAGTCTCGCCGCCAGCTATCGCCACCCCGTCGCATATCGTCGCACTGCCTTCGCAACGACCGGATGGCGCCACAATTCGCCGAGAACCAGTCGGAGTTTCGCTTTGTTTCAAAGCGGTGACGTGATCGACCTCGTCGATACGCGGGTCGGCCTCGACTTCGGCACGGGCAGCATCGCCGTCTTTGCGGACAATCTCACGAACGAGGGGGGCGCGCTATCCTACCGAACGGTCCAGCCGCTGGCGGATGGTACGAACGACATCACCGCGCCGCGTCCAAGACCGCGCACGATCGGACTCGAGATATCGTTCAAGCTCGGTGGCGACGGATCCTGAAGGAGCGCGGACGCAATAAAAAATTCATAAACTGCTGTCCGGTGACGGAACCAATGCGTCCTACCTGAAGAACAGGTACGAAAGGGACAAAAGATGGGGGTTTCGATCTTTGGCCGGGCAGCGCAGGCGTGCTCGGTGCTCGCACTGGCCGTAGGTGTCTCGTCGGGCGCGGCGGCACAGGAAACGCCGCCCCAGACGCAAGCCGTCGGCAGCGACGATATCGTCGTGACGGCGCGTAAGCGCGACGAGCGGGCGATCGACATCCCGATCGCGATCACGGCGATCACCGGTGACTCGCTCGAAAAGCGCGGCGTTAACAACATCGCGCAAGTGCTGCAGGAAGCGCCCGGCGTCGGTGTCTACGACACTGGCAACGGTCTCCAGAAGATCACCATCCGTGGCATCTCGACGTCGCTTGGCGCAAACGAGAATGGCTATTATCTCGACGATCTGCCGTTCACCGGTGTCACGGTCCCGATCAGCCCGGACGTCCGAGCGTGGGATCTGGACCGCATCGAAATCCTGCGCGGACCGCAAGGCACGCTCTTCGGCGAGGGCTCGCTCGGCGGAACGATCCGGACCCTGACCAAGGGCGCGGACCTGAACAATTGGGAAGCCAAGGGTATGGGCTTCGTTTCGGGTACCGAGGGCGGCGGCACCAACCGGGGAATCAAGGGTGCGTTCAACGCACCGATCGTGCCCGGCGTGCTGGCGGTACGCGTATCGGGAACGGGCGAACGCTTCCCCGGCTGGATCGACAATCCGACAACCGGCGGGCGCAACCTCAACGACCAGACCTTCACCACCTTCCGCGCGAAGGTGCGGTTCGACCCGACGTCGCGCTTGTCGATCAACGGCAATTACTGGTTCTACCGGGGTGATTTCCCAGGAGGTGGCAACCAGGCCACCGACGATGGCCAGCAGTCCCAGTCAGCCGTCTTGAGCAACGCCGTCAAATATCGCCTGTACGGCGCGAGTGCTCGCTACGACCTCGGTTTTGCCGAACTCTTCTACGGCTATTCGCAAAATGATTTCGATTTGCCGCAATCTGGAGATCTCTTTGGGGGAACGCTCGAGGCTTCGATCAACATCAAGGTCAAGGCGCACGAGGTGCGGCTGGCATCGTCGGGATCGGGGCCGTTCAAGTGGACCGTGGGCGGGTATGTGCGGGATGCGTTACGGACCGATGACTTCCAGTTTGCGCTGTTCGGTATCAACAATATCAGCGTAACGGACTCGAAGGCGCGGGCCGTGTTCGGCGAGGGGACCTATACGCTGCCGTTCGCGCCGATCGATCTGACCGCGGGCCTGCGCTATTATTACGAGAAGTTCGGGGGTTCCGAAACCAATTCGGGTGTCGTCGACCCCGCAGTACCGCGGAAATATGAAAGCTGGAACCCGCGCTTCAACATCGCCTGGCATCCGATGGCGAACGCGACGCTATACGCCAGTGCAGCCAAGGGCTTCCGGTCGGGCCAAGTGCAGCCGAGCGCGGTGGGACCGCTCGCTGCCGCCTTGGGCATCGCCCTGCCGACCGTGCTCGCACAGGACTCGATCTGGACCTATGAGATCGGCGCCAAGGCGGACCTGTTCGACCGAAAGCTGACCTTCGAGGGCTCGGTTTTCCTGAGCGACTGGAAGGACGTCGCCGTGCGCCTGCCCATCGCCACCACGGGTTTCAACGGCTTGATCAACTCCAAGGGAACGCGCACCAAGGGCGTCGAGCTGAGTGCGATCGTGCGGCCCGTTGCCGGTCTTTCGCTGACGGCAAGCGGCGCGTACAACGATGCCGCCTATGTCGCCGCGGTGCCGGGAACGGCGATCCTCAAAGGCACGCCTGTCGACGAAGTCGCCAAATTCACGGCGAATGTGTCGGCCGATTATCGTCATGCCATCTCGAACGATGTCGCGGGTTTCGGGCGGATCGGCTTGCAACATACCTCGCCGCGTCGCTTCCCTTCCTTCCCCGCTTATCTGCCGGGTGACACCATCGACGCGATCGATGCCCGCATCGGCGTCGATCTCAAGGCGGTGACGATTGCGGTGTTCGCCGACAACCTCACCAACGACAAGGGTGCGACCACCTTCCGCCAGGTCACCCCGATCGCACCCGGCGTCAACGACATCGTAGCGAACCGCCTGCGTCCCCGCACGATCGGTGTCGAGCTCAGCGCACGCTTCGGCGGACCGGCACGTTGAAAAGGCAATCGGCTATGTGGAAGACAACCTTCACGGTGGCGCTCCTTGCCACTACCACGACGGCGATCGGGCAGGACATCCGGCTGGATCCCAAACGCCCGGGGGTAGCGGTCCTGACGGGTGCCCCCGTTCGGCCGCTGACCGATCCGCGCGGTCTCGTCTCGCTGGCGAAGCCGGACGCCACCCCGGTGCCGATCGCGGACCTGTTCTTCACGCGATCGAGCTGGTTTGCGTCCTGGACGCCCGACGGTCAGGTGGTGATGGCCACTGATCTGACCGGTCGCACCAACCTGTGGCGCGTGCCGAAGGGGGGCGGCTTCCCGCTCCAGCTGCAGCAGTCGGAGGATAAAACCTTTTATCCGCAGCCGACGCCGGACGGTAAGTTCGTGCTCTACGCATCCGATGTCGGCGGACGCGAGATCTTCGACATCTGGTCGATCCCCGCGGCCGGCGGGGCTGCGGTCAATTTGACCGCGACGCCCGACGCATCGGATACGGGTCCCTTCGCGATCACGCGCGATTCCCGCATGATCGCCTTCAACCGGCGGGTTGCGACCGAGCCGAGCACGAACGTCGCGGTCATGTCGCTGGCAGACCGCAAGGTGCGGGTGCTGAGCCACGAGACCGAGGCGGGCACCTATTGGTTCGCGCGCGCCTTCGACAGCACCGGTCGCTATCTGTATGCGGACCGGACGGATGCCGCGATGACCGGCAGTTCGGTCTGGCGGTTCGACGTCGCTACCGGCGCGTCGGTCAAGATCGCGGGTGATGAGCGCCACGTCTTCGAATCCCTCAGCGCGCTGTCGCCAGACGATCGCACGCTGTCGCTGACCAGCCAGAACGCCGCCGGGCAGCGGCAAGCGGTGCTGTTGAATATCGCGGACGGCACGCGGACCCTGATCCGACCCAGCCCCTGGCCGCAGACCGCAGGCGCGTTTTCGCCCGATGGAAGGACCGCGCTCGCGATATCGAACGTCGATGGACGCGACGAGGTCTATCGCTACGATCTCGCCAGCAAGGCGGTGAGCCGTCTGCCGTTGCTGGAGGGGAAGGTCAGCGACTTTTCCGGAACGCTCCCGGCGTTTTCTCCCGATGGCGCGCAGCTGCTCTTTCCGCATTCCTCGGGCAGCGCGCCGTTCGATTATTGGACCTATGATGTCGCGGGTGGCACCCCGAAGCGGCTGACCCAGCTCGGTCTCGCCAGTATCGATCCCGCCGCGCTGCCGAAGAGCAGCGTCGTCAGCTACAAGAGCGCGGACGGCACCGTCATCAGCGCGATCCTGTGGATGCCGTGGAACCTGAAGCGCGACGGATCAGCCCCGGTCGTGGTGCTCGCGCACGGTGGCCCGACGGGCCAGACGTTCGACGATTTCGACCGCACCGCGATCGCGCTCGCGTCGCGCGGGTATATGGTGATCGCGCCCAACGTCCGTGGGTCGACGGGCTATGGCGCCACGTTCGAGGCCGCCAATCGCGGCGATCTGGGTGGGCGCGACCTCGAGGACGAAGCCTGGGGTGCCAAGTTTCTCGTCGCGTCGGGGTATGCCGATCCCAAGAAGATCGGGATCACCGGAGGATCGTACGGCGGCTTCATGACGGTGATGGCGGTTGCCCGTATGCCCGACTTCTGGGCGGCGGGGGTCGAGGAATACGGCATCGTCAACTGGAACACGATGTGGGAGCGGGGGTCGCCGGCGCTACGCGAATATCAGCGTGGGCTGATCGGCGATCCGGCGAAGGACAAGGACGTGTACCGACGCGTCAGTCCGCTGACCTATCTGCGGGACACCAAGGCGCCGCTGCTCGTGCTCCAGGGCGCCAACGACATCCGCGTACCGGCCCATGAAGCCGAACAGATCGCCGACGTACTGAAGGCAGCGGGCAAGACGGTCGATTCCAAGGTCTATGCGGAAGAGGGCCACGGGTTCCTCAAGCGCGAAAACCAGATCGATGCCGCCGAACGCACCGTCGCCTGGTTCGACACATATCTGAAGGGCCGCACGGATGCGCGGTGACGGAGCGGAGCGCTCGGCGACGCCGCGGTAGGCGCTTCTGCGACCCTTTTCACGATCGAATTGCCGGCGGTCGCACCGCCTGCGGGAGAATATGATGCGCAATAGAACGACACTTGCCGCCCTGCTCGTTGCTTCGTGCCTCGCGACGCCGGTCGCGGCACAGGATCGCTACCAGTGGCTGGAGAACCCTACCGACCCCAAGGCGCTCACCTGGGCCAAGCAGGAGACCGCGAAGGCGCAGACAGCGATCGCCGCGATGCCGAACCATGCGGCGATCGAGGCCGAACTGAAGCGCCTGCTGGCCGCCGGCGATCCCCCACCCGACTTCATGCTGATGGGGTCGGTCACGCTGCGCTTCCAGCGTTCGGTTGCGCATCCGCACGGCGTCATGGCGGTTGGTCGCCGCACGGGTAACGGCGCGCCTGGTGACTGGCGCGACGTTCTCGATGTCGATGCGCTGCGCAAGGCCGAAGGAAAAGCCTATGAGCTGCACTTTGGCGGCGGTTCCATCTCCTGCGCGGCGCCCACCTATTCGCGCTGTCTCATTCCGCTGTCGCCTCAGGGCGGCGATGAAACCGAACTGCGCGAATTCGATCTGGAAACCGGCAAGTTCGTTGCCGATGGCTTCCGAACCGACGCGAACCGGACGTCTGCAACCTGGTTCGACAAGGACCGGATTCTCATCGAGCACAGCCTGAACGGCGCGCCGAAACTGGCGACGGGCTGGCCGGCTACCGTCTCGCTGTGGACGCGCGGCACACCGCTCACCGCGGCGAAAGTCGTCTACCGCGCGCAGCCGACCGACGCGCTCATGTCGATAGGAGTGACCGGCGATGGTGCCGATCGCGTCGGCGTCATCATGCGTGCGATCGATTATTCCAACTTCGAGCATTTGGTCGTGCGGGGGGATGGATCGGTCGAATCAACGCCGATCCCGCGCCGGGTGAAGATGCTCCTGACCAACAGCGGTGGCGGCCGCATCTTCGCGCAGCTCGGTGAAGCCGCCACGGTGGGCGGTCGGTCGCTGCCAGCGGAGACGGTCATTGCCTACGATACGCGGGCAGGCACGCCGCAAACGCAGCGGCTTGGCGTCGTCCTTTCGCCGACCGAGGGAGAGTTCCTGACCGATACGTATTTCGGTATCGCGCCGGGCCGCAGCGGCGTGAAGTTGGTGCTGACGCAGCGTGGCGTCCAGCGGATCGCGACCGCAACCCAAGGCAAGCAAGGCTGGACGGTGGTCCGTGACGAAGCCCAGCCGGCGGGGACGGCGATTGCATTCAGTGCAACCGACCCTGGAAGCGACGCGGTGATCGTTCGTCGTGCCGGCTATCTGCTTCCCAACCGGCTCGAACTGATCGACGACAGTGGCAAAGCGCAGCAACTGTATGCCGAAGCGCCGGCGTTCGATGCGAGCGGTCTGGTCACCGAACTCAAAACCGCGATATCGAAGGACGGGACGCCGATCGATTACTATCTCGTCCGGCCGAAAGCGTCCGCAGGCGGCGCGACGCCGCTCCTGATGACGGGCTATGGCGCGTTCGGCATCTCCTTCGCCCCCGAATATCTCGGCTACACCATCGGCGGCAAGTCTGTCGTGCCCTGGCTGACACGGGGCGGGGCGCTGGCATTGCCGCTGATCCGCGGCGGCGGCGAGCGTGGCGAAGCCTGGCACCAGGCAGCGATCCGCGAGAAGCGTCAGAACAGCTACGACGATTTCGCCGCTGTGACGCAGGCGATCATCAAGGACGGGCTCACCACGCCGGCGCATATCGGGGTGTTCGGCAGTTCCAACGGCGGTCTGCTGGCGGCCGTGATGGGAACGCAGCGTCCGGACCTGTACGGTGCGGTCGTCAGCGACGTGCCGCTGACCGATCTGGTGCGCATGCCCTTCATGGGCATGGGCGCTGCATGGACGAACGAATATGGCGATCCGAAGGATCCGGCCATGGCGGCGGCGATCAATCGCTACTCGCCGTACCAGAACGTCGTTGCCGGCAAGAAATACCCGCCTTTCATGCTCACGGTCGCGACGTCGGATAATCGGGTCGGTCCGGGGCACGCGCGCAAGCTTGCCGCGAAGCTGAAGGATGCCGGCTCGCAGGTCTATTATCTGGAGGACCAGGAAGGCGGACACGGTGTCAGCGACCCGCTCAGCCGTCCCGAACTGATGGCCAATCGCATGACCTTCCTGATCGACACGCTCGTTCCGAAGTGATCGCCCTTCACTGCGCGCTGCAGCGCGCGCGGTAGGCCCATCGGTGCCAGGCAGTCTCCGGGAAGGCCTGGCACCGAAGCTTGCATGGTCGAGACCGAAGCGCCGGACGTGATCGCCGCCTCGCATGCGCCGATCGCGTCCGCTGCTCACGCGCGTTGGGGTCGGGACCGTTCCCCCAGGTCCGCGTGTCCGAGCCCGGCCGTTTCCACGGAAACCGAGATTTGGTGTTCTCGAAACCGGAGGGTGAAAGTGCAACGACGCAAGTTCAACCGTTCGCAGGCTCCAACGGCTGACCGCGTGAAATCTCTCGTCTCACTCGAGGGGCAATGCCGTCGTATATTTCGTCTGCGACATCGCGAAATGCGAGGACGCGGTTGCCACGCATGGATGTTCCAGCAGGGTTCGCATCAGGAAGCGATCGTACCCCGCGATGTCGGCGGCGACGATCCGCAAAAGATAGTCCCATTCGCCCGACATCGAATAGCATTCCAGAATCTCGCCCCGGGTCCCAACGAAATCTTCAAAGCCGGCCCGGTCGTCGCGCGCATGGCTGCGCAACCGCACATGACACATCACGTTGACGCCACAACCGACCTTCGCGGCATCGACCAGCCGCACCGTTCCCAGCAGCACGCCGCTTGCCTCCAATGCCTTGATCCGGCGCCAGCACGACGCCGTCGACGCCCCTACGCGGCTGGCCAGTTCGGCATGGCTGAGGGCACCGTTCGCCTGCAGCGCCGACAGGATGGCGCGATCAATCTTATCCATGAGCAGAACTTTTCATTCTTGGCCAATCAGCGAAATATATTCATCAACCTCTTTGATAGAAGCGAGATAAATGGAACGCAATTTCACCGTGGCCTTGCGATACTGTCCGCATGACGAGTAGCATGATCGAGCGCCCGGCGGGAAGCGACGAAGACTGGACCATTCCGCAGAACTGGTCCGCTTACACCGAGACCGAACACGCGGTTTGGGATACGCTGTTCGAGCGTCAGGCGCGAATGCTCCCCGGTCGCGTCGCACCGCAATTCCTCGACGGGCTCGACATCCTGCGGATAACCAAGCCCGGCATCCCGGACTTCGCCGAACTGTCGGAACGGTTGATGCAGGCAACCGGCTGGCAGGTCGTCGCGGTTCCCGGACTGGTGCCTGACGCGGTGTTCTTCGACCATCTCGCCAATCGTCGCTTCGTCGCAGGCAACTTCATCCGGCGCCCCGATCAACTCGATTACCTTCAGGAGCCGGACGTCTTTCACGATGTTTTCGGGCACGTCCCGCTGCTCGCGGACCCGGTCTTTGCTGACTATATGCAGGCTTATGGTCGCGGCGGGCAGCGCGCAACGCAATTGGGCATGATCGACCGACTTGCCCGGCTGTACTGGTATACGGTGGAATTCGGCCTGATCCGGACCGGCGGTGATCTCAGGATCTATGGCGCCGGGATCGTCTCGTCTTATGGCGAGTCGATCTTCGCGCTCGATGACCCCTCACCCAATCGCCTGGGGTTCGACCTTCGGCGGCTGATGCGCACGCGATATCGGATCGACGATTTCCAGCAGAATTACTTCGTGATCGACAGCTTCGAAGACCTCCTCGAGCAAACCCTCAGTACCGATTTCGGCCCGCTCTATGCCGAGATCGCGAACCAGCCAGACATCGAGATCGAGACGATCCTGCCCGGCGACCTGATCCATAGTCGCGGTACGCAGGCCTATGCACGCGGGAAGGCAACGACATGACGACGGCATCGACCGGCTCCACACCAATGTTTAGCTCGCTGGAGCGCCAACCGCCCGACGCTCTGCTCGCCGTGATCGGTCTGCATCGTGCCGATCCCCGGCCCGACAAGATCGACCTCGGCGTCGGCGTCTATCGGGACGCGACCGGCGCGACACCGGTCATGCGCGCGGTCAAGGCGGCCGAGGCGCGTCTGCTCGCGGAACAGCCGAGCAAGAGCTACCTCGGCGCCGAGGGCGATCAGCGCTTCACCGATCTGCTCGCGCCGATCGCGCTGGGAACAGCGCGCGCGCGCGATCAACGGATCACCGGCATCCAGACCCCAGGCGGGACGGGCGCGTTGCGGCTGGCGGCGGAGTTGATTGCACGGACGCGGCGCGCGCCGACGATCTGGATCGGCACGCCGACCTGGCCGAACCACGCCCCGATATTCCACGCCGCAGGGCTGGCAGTGCGCGCGCATCGCTATTACGACGCCGACCGTTCCGACATCGACTTCGATGCCTGCCTTGCCATGCTGGGCGAGGCCGAAGTCGGCGACGTGGTGCTGCTGCATGGCTGTTGCCACAATCCCACCGGCACCGCCTTTTCCGACGATCAGTGGGTCGAGCTCGCCGCCCTGATCGCAGTACGCGGCCTCGTGCCGCTGATCGATCTCGCCTATCAGGGCCTAGGGCGCGGGCTGGAGGAAGACGCGTCGGGCGCCCGCGCCGTGCTGGATGCGGTGCCCGAGGCACTGGTCGCCTATAGCTGCGACAAGAATTTCGCGATGTATCGCGAGCGGGTTGGCGCGCTGTGGGTGCAGGCGGCGACGCCCGCCGCCGCGCTGCCGGTTCGCGAAACGATGCTGGTGCTCGCGCGCAGCCTCTGGTCGATGCCGCCAGACCATGGCGCGGCGGCGGTCCGCCTGATCCTGGAAGACCCGGCGCTCGCCGCCGACTGGCGCGACGAACTCGACGGGATGCGTCTTCGTATCAATGGCTTGCGGGCTTCGCTCGGGGCAGCGCATCCCAAATTGGAATGTATCGCCCGCCAGCAGGGCCTGTTCGCCTTGCTGCCGATCGACCGCCTGGCGGTCGCTATGCTGCGCGCGGATCATGGCATCTACATGCCGGACTCGGGTCGGATAAACATAGCCGGACTGAACGATGCGCGTTGCGCGCGCTTCGTTGCCGCGCTTTCTCCGTGTCTGGAAGGCTGACATCATTATCGACTGGATCACACCCGCGGAGCGTGCCGCGGCGGTCGAGACACTTCCGGCATGGACGTTTGATGAGGAACGACAGGCTTTGCGTAGGCGGCTCTAATTCGCGGACTTCGCCGAGGCCTTCTCTTTCATCGTCGGATGCTCGAGAGGGCGCGGCTGGATTAGCGCACTCGAGCGGACCAATATGTCATCGGAACGGCAATCTCGATATGGTAGTTCGATCACTTTCATGAGCCACGCTGAATACCCGTCGCACAATTATGACCCGATGCTCCGAATGTCATCAACGAACTCGTGCCGCCGATGAGGCCCACAGCTTTCCTGATACGACATGCTGCGACATCGTTTTGTGCAAACGGAGAGCCACGAGCCGCGAGCTTTTCTTCGAAACTCGAGCGAGCGTAATCGCCGCATCACCGAAGGCATCAATTTGACGTATTTTTGCCTCACGCAATGACTCTTGTTACGATTGAACGCGTTGAGGTATCCCTCGCAAACGCTCGTGCCGCCTCGGCATGCTTCATCACGAACGCGACCTGCGCCTCGCCAAATTGCGATTACTTGCCCCAAACAACAATGTCGCAGCTCAAAGCTGGTCAAGGAAACGGGCCGCAGGTCAATTTGGTGGCCGTAGCCAGCCGCACCGGATCAGTCTTCAGCTCGAACTCTCAAAAGTCGGGATCAAAGTTGAAATAGATGGGATTCGAAAGCGCGATCATCTTGCCGCTCAGCACGGTCGAAACCGGCACTTGCGGATACGGGGTTTGCGTGCCTTCGACCTCGACGCGGTAATAGTTGCGCCCCTGCGCAGTGGGCGTGTCGGTAAAGCTGACCGCGTTGCTGGCGGGATCGGTATCATAGGCGCCGAGCGGCTCGCCATTCTTGATCACGCGCACATGATAGACCGCGCCTGCTATCCCACCGCCGACGAGGCGAACCTGAAAGGTGACTGGCTTTCCGGTCGGTCGCGCATCATCGCCCATCATCATGTCCATCCGCCCGTCGCCGTCGAGATCGGCGCGGAGCTCGACGCGCGGGTCGTATGGGTTCGCGCTGATCGACACGCGACCGTTGGTCAGCGCATCGACCACGCCTTTTGCATCGCGAGTCTTGGCAAACACCCAGGTCGTCGGCGTGCCAACATAATTCGCGTTGCGCTCGGCCGTGTGTGACGTCTTCTGCTCGGGCGTAGCGGGCGTGCCGTGATGCGAGTCACTACCGCCGCGCCCGGTCAGCTTGCGGCCCGATTTGAGCATGTCGTCCCAGATCATCAGCGCTGCGGTATTGTTGGGCCAGATCGCCGAATTCCACACTTCGAGCGAATCGAGCAGATCGAAGCTGAAGCCGAAATGGTCCTTGCCGGCGGGATGGTTGCCCGAAAGGTGGATACCGAGCGCCCGCTTTACCGCGAGGATCTTCGAATCGCGCGCATCGCGCACGTCGAACAGCCGCTGATGATCATACGGCTTGGCCGAGAAGACGTTGCCGTGGCCGCGCTCGGTCGTCCATTCGGCGCCGTAGAGCAGGATCACCGACTTGGATGTGAATTCGGGATCGCTCCACGTATTGTGCGCGACATCGCCCGCGACGTGATTGTCGTGATCAGTGATGGCGAGGTAGTCGAACCCGATATCCTCGGCGAACTTGATGATCTTCGCCTCGGGATTGTTGGTCGAATCCTTGCTGTGGCGCGAGTGCAGATGCAAATCGCCCTTCAGCCACTGCCCGTCGGCCAAGCTCGCGACAAGCGGGATGCGCGGCGCGTCGCCCGGGGCGGCAAGCAGCGGAGTCTGCGCCAGGACGAGCGCCAGCAGAGTAAGACCAACACGCACGGCAAAATCCTTTCAAAGCTGGGAAACGGGGCGCGGCGTGGTGACGTCCACGCTGCGCACAGGCATCAGAAGCGGTAGGTGAGCGACCCGCGATAGTTCCGCTGGTAGAGCGAGCTGCCGATATAGACCGGCTGGCCGGCTTGGCTGTTGTCGATCGTCCCTGCGCGCGGGTTGCCGTTGACCAGGCCGAAGGCGTTGGTGACGTTTGCCACGATAAGCCCAAATTGCAGCTTTGGCGTGAGCTGGAACTGCGCGTCGAAATCGACCGACCAATAGCTCGGCAGCCGGATCTGATTGGCGACGTCGGTATAGATCGGTCCGATGTAGTTGACGTCCGACTGGAGCCGCACCTTGCGGTCGAACAGCGTCAGGCCGGGCGTCACACGGAAGGTATTGTCGGGCACGCCGTTGACGCGGTGGTGCGAATAATCGGTCAGCACGCCGGCGCTATTGGTATAGACGAACTTGCTGAAGCGGTTATCCTGCCATGTCCACGAGGCGTGGAGATCGAACCAGTCGGTCGGCCGCCACGTCCCCTCGATCTCGGTGCCGGTGGTCTTGGTGTCGCCATAAACCGTCACCGGGGAGAGCAGGCCGTTGGCGAGCCTTTGAAAGTCACTGATCGCGTAGCTGTTATACACCGTGCGGAAAGCGGTGGCGTAGAGATCGACCTTGCCGCGCGAATATTTGACGCCGCCTTCGAGCATGTTGAGCGTCTGCACGACGGGTGCCGCATTAGCGTTGGTGATAAAGCTCGACACAGCGGGAAGTCGGAACGTGTCTGTATAGCGCGCGAACACCCCGAAAAACGGACGGAGTTGATAATTGGCGGCAGCGGTCCAGCCGACGTGATCGTATTTGCGCGAGAAGGGCGCGAACACGCCGGTGCCGACGCCGACCGAGTCGTCGGCGCTCGTCGCGCTCTGGCCGAGATTGGCCTTCTTAGTGCCCTCGACCTGCCCGCGCGTCTTGATTTGCTCGTAACGCACGCCGCCCTCCAGCCGGAACTTCGGGGTCAGCTGCCACTCGTCGCTGGCATAAGCGGCGATATTGTCCGAGCTGCCGCTAGCATTGGCATATTCGGCGCCATATTGGATGACGCCATTGTCGCTGATCTTGAACAGCTTGTTGCCGCGCGCATCGACGAGATAGGCATCGAGCACTTCGGCATGCGCCTTGACATCAGTCAGCACTGCAGCGCTGAGCGCGTTATAATCCTCCTGCTCGCGGGCGTAATAGACGCCAAATGCGAGGTTGTGCGCGCCTAGCAGATGGACCTTGCCGACCAGCCGGGTATCAGTGATAAACTCGTCGAGCGGCACGGTGTGCGTGCGCGCGAGATTGACCAGAGCGAGGCCGTTGCCGTTCTGGTTGGCGAGATTGAACGCAGCCCCGCTGTCGCGATAGACCAAGGCGTAGCTCGTCCCCGTAGCAGGCTTGCCGAAGGTGCTGGTCAGCAGCGCGCTCGCCGATGCGGCGACGGTATACGGCGTGATGCTGTTCCGTTGCGTCCAGCTCGTGCGATAGCGCACATTCTCTTCCAGCTTGAAGCTATCACTCATGTCGTAATGCGCCTGGAAGCTGATCTGGTTTAGCTTGATGCTGCTACCGATGCCATTGTCGAACTTGACCGTGCCGTTGGGCGTCAGGAAGTTGAAATAGCGGGTGTCGGGGCCGACAACATTGTCGATCTTGTTATCGAGTCCTACGACGTTTCTCGGCGTTCCGTCGGCACTGCCAGCATAGATGCCGCCGCCCCAATAGCCGACACGCTCGTCGATCCGCTTTAGGCCGAGGGTAATCGCGCCGCGCTCGAATTCCTTGGAGAGATTGACGCGGAACTGGCCGCCACGATCCTGCGTAAAGCCTGAATTGTGCGGGCCATCCGACACGCGATAATAGCCGCCGCCAAAGAAATGCCAGCCGCTCGCGCCGATCGGTCCGCCGATCCAGCCGTCGACGCGGTGCGAATTGTAGCTTGCCGCTTCGTAGCGGACGAGCCCTTCGAGCGTGTCCCGACCCTTGCGCGTAATGAAGTTGATCGCAGCGCCCGGCGCGTTCGAATAGAAGATCGCCGAGGGCCCGCCGCGCACCACTTCGATCCGCTGAACGCTCTGATCGATGCGCAGCGACTGATCGCCGTTGAGCCAACCGAGACCTGGGTCGCCCTGGATCGGGATGCCATCCTCGAGCAAGGCGACCGTCTGATAGCCATCGCTCGGAATGCCGCGCACGCGCACGCCGCCGGAAACTTCCCCCGAGGTCGGCGCGCTGTAGAAGCCGGGAACCTGCTTGAGCGCTTCGGCGACACCGATCGGAGCGCGGATGCGCAGATCCTGGTCCGAAATCGTCGAGATGGCATAGCTCGTTTCGACCTTGCGCTGGCGCGACGTGCCAGCGCGCCCGGTCACCACGATATCGTTGCCATCGGCGACGCGTGTCTTGTCGGGCTCTTCTGCCGTGACGGCTGCCGGATCGGCGGCAATATTGTGCTGCGCGAAGACTGGCGTGGCCATTGCCGCGCCACCCAGCAGGGTGCCGACCAGTGCCGACCGATGAACGAAGGAATGGATCATTGTGCGCCCCGATTGATTCGTGTCGACGGCGCATATGATAGTAGTTGATATCGTTTTTATGACAGGTCAGGAGATGTCCGTGAGGCGTTGAGCGGCGATGTCTGTCCAGTCGGCGCGGCTACGGCGGGCATCGGCGGCGACCTCGCTAGATCGGGATGATAATAGAGCGACCGAAAAATATAGGTCAGGTCTTCAAAGACCTCGTCGCGCACGCCCCCGTCTTCCTTGAGCATCTCGTCGACGGAATAGGCGATCTCAACCGCCAGCCGCGTGCGGCGGCGTACCAGGTCGCGCGGCACGCCGGGCAGATATGGCATATACACGTCCGTCATCAGATCGGTGACGAAGTGATGCGATGCGAGGCGAATATGGGCGAGGCTCGGCACCGCGCGGAGCGCCCGCATGATCCAGATTGCGCCCGGTTGCTGGCACGTAATCGCGTCCATTTCGCGGACAAGGTCCTCGATATGGTCGACCAACACATCATATCCCGCATCGCGGTAGCGGTCGATCCAGCGCAGAAGCGCTTCGTTCTGACGCTGGATCAACCGTTCCGCCAGAACCTCGATCAAGGCATATTTGTCATCGAAATAGCGGTAGAAAGCCGGGGACGTCAGGTTGGCACGCTGGACGATCAAATTGCTCGAAATTCGCTCGACGCCAACTTCTTCTAGGAGCGTTTCCGCAGCCGCGAGCAAAAGCTCGTAGGTCTTACGCGACCGTGCTTGCATCGGCTTGCGGTGATTGCTCAAAACGCTTCTCCAGCCGCGTTTTGCGACCCCGCCGACCTTCCCATGATCGATGCACAACGGCAACGCGATATCGATAGCTATCGTTTTAGCGAACGGTCCGCTGATGGCGACGGTCGCGCAGCACTCGCTGCGATTTCTGAACTTCCCCTCGGCCAGGCCGACCTACGACTATCGGACGTTCGACTGGGACCGTGACGTCCGGGACGTCGAGGCTGCAGCCGCGACCTATGACGCGGTCGCACCAGGGGCAGCGCCGCGCCTTGACGCCTTCCGCCAGCGGGGTGGCCGACTGATCGCCTATCATGGCAGCTACGACTATGGCGTTCCCCCGGCCGGCATGATCGATTATTATGCGCAGGTGTGGACGCGGGGCGGCGGGCTTGCTGCGACGCGCGACTGGTTCCGCCTGTTCATTGTGCCCGGCATGTTCCACTGCCGCGGCGGCGATGCGCCGAACAGCTTCGACATGCTGACCGAAATCGTCAACTGGGTCGAGCACGCCCATGCGCCGGACGGCATCATCGCCACGCAGCGCGATGCAGCGGGCGCCGTGCAACGCTCCCGACCGCTATACGCCTACCCCGATGTCGCCCGCTATACCGGGCATGGCGACGCCAACGTGGCGGCGAACTGGGCCCGCAAGCCGCTACAAGCGGGCGACGACCGGATCGACTGGCTCTGGAAACCGAAGTCCTGAACCGCGAAGGCCCCCCCCTCCCGTCCGACCCGCTCGCGCGACGCCGCCATCAGACGCGATGGCGGCGTTCGCCGACGGGCTGACGTCCCGACCGTCAGCTTCGGTGGTGAGGGATGCTTCCGTCAGGCGGCAGGGGTCGCATGGGTGTGATAAACCTTGCTGATGACCGTCCACTCGCCATCGACCTTCAGCAGGTTGAAATAGTCGGTGAAGCACAGGCTGCCCGACATGTCGTTGCTGTCGATGCGCGCGCTGGCGGCGCTGCCGCTGATGTCAATGTAAGCAAAGGCCGAGCGGGCCTCGGGTGCGGGCGTGAAGCCGGCGTCGATCCCGTCGAACAGGGTCTGGATCGGGCCCCCTGTCAGCGCGCCATCGACCACGCCGAACATCGTCGCCTCGGCAGCAAAAGCGGGTTTCATGATCGCGCTGTCGGCCTGTTTGCAGCCGTCGATATATTTGGTCAGCACCGTGGTGATCGCTTCATGGTCGTCGATATAGGTCGGCTTGGTCATGGTCGGTCCTTTCGTGGAGGATGGAGGTGCGGTCGGATGACCGGTCGTCAGGCGGCTTCGCGAACCGGAGCCGGCGCTTGAACCGGTACTTGAACCCGTACTGGGCCGAGCGCGGCGAGGCGCCCGGCGCGGTGATCGAGCCACCAGCCCATCTGCGTCGGCCAGTTCGCAAATGGCGCGGCCGGATCGGCCGCGCCGAGCGTCTGTTCAGCGTGGAACGCGAAATTGGGATTGTTCAGCGCGGCATGGCCCAGCGCGACGATATCGGCCTCACCATTGGCAACGACCGCTTCGGCCTGCTGTGCGTCGACGATCAGGCCCACCGCCATCGTCTTGATCCCCGCGCCTTCGCGCACCCGCGCCGCGAACGGCACCTGGAAGCCGTAACCGGTCGGGTAGTGGAACACGCCGAACCCGCCGGAGGAATTGTCGATCACATCGACACCGATCTCCTTCAGCGCCTTGGCGAAGGTGACCGAATCCTCGATCGTCCAGCCCTCGTGGCTGCCGTCGACCGCCGAGATGCGGACGAACAACGGCTTGTCGTCGGGCCAGATGGCGCGCAGGTCGCGGGCGATCTCCAGCGGCAGGCGCATGCGGTTCTCGAGGCTGCCGCCATAGGAATCGGTGCGCGTGTTGGTCAGCGGCGACAGGAACGCGTTGAGCAGGAAGCCGTGCGCGGCGTGGATTTCGACCACGTCGAACCCTGCCGTCAGCGCGCGGCGCGCGGCGCTGGCGAAATCGGCACGGACCTTGGCGATCCCGGCGTCATCGAGCGCGGTCGGCGCGTCCCAGCCCTCGGCGGCGGGAACCGGACTCGCGCCGAACGTCGGCCAGCGGATCTCATCGGCGAATTTCGGCGTTTCCAGCACCGGCGAATTTCCGTCCCACGGCCGCAGCAACGAGGCCTTGGGCCCGGCATGACCGAGCTGGATGCCGGGAACCGCGCCGTGCTGCTGGATCGACGCAGCAATCCGCGCGAGACCATCGACCTGTTCGTCGTTCCACAGGCCGAGATCGCCATGCGTGATGCGGCCCTCGGGCGACACACCCGTCGCCTCGACCATCACGAGGCCGAAGCCGCCGAGCGCGAACCGGCCGTAATGGATCAGGTGATAGTCCGCCGCAAAACCATCGACGGCCTGATATTGGCACATCGGCGACACCGCCAGGCGGTTGCGCAGGGTAACGCCGCGGATCGGCAGGGGTGTGAAGAGCTTCGACATTGTTCATCTCTCGTAACGCGATGGGGGATGGACGGTCGCCCGCGGTGCGCGGCGATCGTCGTGTTTTACCAGTTCTGCTTGGTGGGCGAGACGATCAGGTCGTTGATCGTGACGTTCGCCGGCTGGTCGAGCGCGTAGAGCACCGCGCGCGCGACGTCCTCGGGCGCGATCGCGACCTTGTTGAGCTCCTGCGCGACCTTGCGACCGGCGGGGTCGCTGACCTTGTCGGCCCAGCCGGTGTCGATGACGCCGGGGCTGATCGTGCTGGCGCGGATGCCGTGGTGGACGCCCAGATCCTTGCGCATCGACTCGGTCATCGCGTGCACGAAGAACTTGGTCGCGCTGTAGATGCCCGCCCCGGCATCCACCTGATGCCCGGCGACCGACGCCATGTTGAGAATCTGCCCTGCCTTCTGCTCGAGCATGATCGGCAGCACGCCGGCGATCATGTGGAGATAGCCCTTGATGTTCACGTCGATCATCTTCTCCCAGTCGTCGACCGCCAGGTCGCTCCACTGCGAAAACAGCATCAGGCCGGCATTGTTGACCAGAATGTCGACCGATCCGTAGCTGTCCTTGGCGAAGGCGGCGAGCGCCGTGGCATCGTCGCGGTCGGCGACGTCGGTGACGCGCACCGCCGCAGTGCCGCCCGCCGCCGTGATCTCGGCGACCAGCGCGTCGAGCAGGCCCTGGTCGAGCGCGGCGCCGACCACTTTCGCGCCAGCGGCGGCCAGCGCCAGCGCGGCGGCCTTGCCGATGCCGGAGGAGGCGCCGGTCACGATGGCGACCTTGTTCTTGAGATGGCTCATCATCTGTCCTTTGTGGCCGGCCACGGCGGGATCGCTGCGTGGCCGGCGAGAATATGAAGTGTTGGGAGGATGCGGCGTCAGCGCGCCAGGGTCGGCCAGTCGGTGTAGCCCTCTGCCCCACCGCCATAATAAGCGTCCTTGGGCGCCTCGATCAGGTCGGCGCCGATGCGCAGGCGCTCGACCAGATCGGGATTGGCGATGAACGGCCGCCCGAACGCCACCGCATTGACCTTGCCCGCGGCGCGACGCGCAATCGCCAGATCGAGGTCATAGCCGTTGTTGCCGATATAGGCGCCGTCGAACTGCGCGCGCAGCACGTCGAGGTCGATGCCCGCTGGAAGCTTGCGCGTGCCGCCGGTCGCCCCCTCGACGAAGTGGAGATAGGCGAGATCGAAGCGGTTGAGGCTGCGGATCAGGTGGCCATAGGTCGCCATCACGTCGCTGTCGGGCGGGGTGTTGCCGGCATCGGGCGTGGTCGGCGAGAGGCGGATGCCGACGCGGCCCGGCTCCCACACGCCGAGCACCGCCTCGACCACTTCCTGCGTCAGCCGGGTGCGGTTCTCGATCGACCCGCCATAGCGGTCGGTGCGCGTGTTGGTGCTGTCGCGGATGAATTGGTCGAGCAGATAGCTGTTGGCCGAATGCACCTCGATCCCGTCGAAGCCCGCACGCTTCGCATTCGCCGCCGCGCGGACATAGTCGGCGATCAGCGCGGGGATCTCGTCGGTCTCCAGTGCGCGCGGCATGGACACTTCCTGCATGCCGGTGTCGGTGAAGGTCGGGCCTTCCGCCTTGATCGCCGAGGGGGCGACCGGTGCCGCACCGCCGGGTTGCAGGCTGGTGTGGCTGAAGCGGCCGACGTGCCACAATTGCGAGACGATCTTGCCGCCGGCCGCATGGACCGCGTCGGTCACCTGCTTCCAGCCAGCGACCTGTTCGTCGCTCCAGATGCCGGGGGTCAGCGCATAGCCGCGCCCCTGCGCGGAGATGTTGGTCGCCTCGGCGATGATCAGGCCAGCCGTCGCGCGCTGCGCGTAATAGGTCGCCTGCAATTCGCCGACCACGCCGTCGTCGCTGGCGCGGCTGCGGGTCAGCGGCGCCATGACGATGCGGTTGGCGAGGTCGAGCGCGCCCAACGTGGCGGGGGCGAACAGGTCGGTACGGGTTGAAGTGTCGGTCATGCTACTGCTTTCTGTGTCAGGAATTGGCCAAGGGCGTCGTGTCCGCCGGCGACGAGCCCGCGGATGACGGCGACCTGTTCGGCCGGATCGTGGCCGGGCCGCACGTCGAAGCGCGCGGTCCAGCGGATGAAGCTGCGCGGCTCGCCGGTGATCGGCACCAGCGCCACGGTGAGGCGATAATCGTCGACCGGCAGCGGCGCCGCGTCGAAGCGATAGGTGAGGCTGCGGTTGGCATCGTCGATCGCCAGCAGGCGTTCGCGCAGGGTTCCGCCATCGGCGAGACGCAGGACGCGGACGCAGCCCGGCGTGCCGTCGGGAATGTCGCCGTCGATCCGGCCCTCGGCGATCTCCGGGTGCCAGTCGGCGATCGCGCCGAAGCGCTTGACGATGCTCCAGACGCGGTCCGCATCGGTGTCGAGGATGGCGGCGTGTTCGACGCTCGGCATGGGATAAAATCCTTCGGTAATGCGGGGCGCGATCAGCGCGCGGCGAGGCGATCGAGCGCGGCGCCGATCGGCGTATCGCCCGCGGTCAGCTCGATGATCGTGCGCGAGATGTCGGGCCGTTCGAGAATGCCCGCCAACGTCGCCGCAACGTCGTCGCGGGTCACGTCGCCATAGGGGATCGCGGCATCGGCGCGGACGTGGCCGGTGCCGGCGTCATCGCTGAGCGTGCCGGGGCGCACGATCACCCAGTCGAGATCGCTGGCTACGAGATGCGCGTCGGCGAGCTTCTTGACCCGCGCATAATTCTCGAACCCTTCGTTGCGATCACCGTCGCGCAGCGCGTCGGGAAACACCGAGACGAGCAGAAAGCGCGCGATGCCCGCCGCCTGTGCCGCTGCAACCGCGCGTTCGAGGCCGCGGCCATCGATCGCGTTGGTGACCTCGATCCCCGCACCGCCCGCGCCGGCGGCGAAGACGACCGCATCGCTGCCCGCCATCAGTGCGGCGTGCGCCGCATCGGACAGCGCGGTCAGGTCGCCCTGGACCGGTGTTGCACCCATTGCGGCCAGCGGAGCGGCCTGCTCGGGCTTGCGATGCAGCGCGATAGCGGTGGTGCCCTTCGCAGCGAGCACCCTGGCCAGGCGCGTGCCGACCTTGCCGGCCGCGCCGACGATGAAAACCTTGGCCATGACGGCTCCTGTTGGAAAAATTGGGCAAGGGCGGGCGGGGCGTCGAGCAACGCCCCTCCGCGCGGGGTCAGCCCTCGTATTGGTGGTAGGTCTTGGCGACGATCTTCCAGCCACCGTCCTGCTTCAGCAGCGTGTGGAAGTCGGTATAGTCGGCGCCGATCGCGTCCTTTTCCATGTCGACGCGCACCACTGCGGTCGTCGGCGTGATCGCCAGCACGTCGATCCGCGTCTTGATGTCAGGAGCGGCACCGTTCTCCGCCACGAAGGCATGCAGGTTGCGCGCGGTGCCGCCCAGCAGTTCACCATTGGTGAAGCCGAACATGACCGCGTCCGCGTGGAAGGCGCGCATCGTCGCATCGGCGTCGCCGATCCGCAGGCCCTCGACATAGGCCTGCGCCGTGGCAACGACGGCGTCAAAATCGCTGGTCGGGATGGTCTTGAGGTTCTTGGACATGGGAAACTCCTGAAACGGCTTGTATTTGAGCTATGCGCGTCACATACTGTATCGTGCGCTACAGAGGCTTATCTGTAGTACTCGCTACAAATCGTCAACCCCGGAAGTGAAAAAAGTGTCTACGCCTGCCGTTCAAAGCCCCATCGAACCCCATCGTGCCAAAGGTCGCCCGCGTTCGTTCGATCGTGCGCAAGCCCTCGAGGCAGCGCTCGGCGTGTTCTGGAAGAAGGGCTTTGCCCCTGCCACGATCGCCGAACTCTGCGCGGCGATGGGGATCAATCCGCCCAGCCTGTACGCCGCCTTCGGCAACAAGGCGCAGCTGTTCATGGAGGCGGTCGCGCATTACGAGCGGCTGTACTGGGATGATGCCTGGGACCAGATTGGCGCCGAGCCCGACGTCCATGCGGCCATCGGGGGTTTCTTCACCAGCGCAGCGCGCATCCTGACGACCCCGGATGCGCCGTGCGGCTGCGTCGTGGTTATGGGCGCGATCAACGTTCCGGCGGAATTCCAAAGCGTCGCGGACGCCTTGCGCCAGCTGCGCGAGGAGGGCCGCCGCCTGTTCCTCGGACGCCTCGAGCGGGGCCTGTCGGATGGCCAGCTGCCGGCCGGCACCGATGTCGAAACGCTGGCGACGACGCTGAACACCTTGCTGCAAGGCATGTCGATCGAGGCGAGCGACGGCGCCTCGCGCGCGCGTCTCGATCAGGTCGCGGTCGGGGCCAGCGCCGTGCTTCCCCAATCCTCACCATCCATCAGGAGACACATATAACGCTGCCTCCCTTCCATCTGGGTTTTCCCGTGCACGACATTGCGGTCGCACGGGCTTTCTGGGGTGATGTGATGGGCTGCCCCGAAGGGCGCGGTTCAGACCAGTGGATCGACTTCGATTTCTACGGCCACCAGATCGTGACGCATCTCGCTCCCGGCATACAGGCGCCCGACGCGGGCGGCAACGCGGTGGACGGCCATCACGTGCCCGTCCCGCAGGCTGAGGTCGTGAGTTCAATCCTCACCGGCAGGACCAGTTTTTGAAAAGCGTTAATTCGGCGAGCCCTAGAGCTCGCCGAGGTCGCCGCACCGCTGCATGCCCGGCGACGTGCCCAATGGTGGCAAGGCCCAGAACAGGCGTCGACGCGATGCCCCGTCGTACGCTACGGGGCCTCGCTTCGACGCCGGGGCACGGCTTCTGCGCGCTTAGCGGATTCCCATCATTTGCCGGTTGCGGATGCTGTCGGCGCTTCCGGCGGCGAAATCGTCAAAGGCGTGGTCGGTCACGCGGATGATGTGGCGGGCGATGAACGGCGCGCCCTCGGCGGCGCCCTGCTCGGGATGCTTCAGCGCGCATTCCCACTCCAGCACTGCCCAGCCGGCGAAATCATAGTGCGCCATCTTGGAGAAGATCGCCGGAAAGTCGACCTGACCGTCGCCCAGCGAGCGGAACCGGCCGGGCCGGTCGACCCAGGATTGATATCCGCCATAGACCCCGGACCGTCCGTTCGGCCGGAATTCGGCATCCTTGACGTGGAAGCAGGCAATCCGCTCGTGGTAGATGTCGAGGAACGCGAGATAATCAAGCTGCTGCAGCACGTAATGGCTCGGGTCGTACAAGATGCGCGCGCGTGGATGACCGCCGACGCGATCGAGGAACATCTCGTAGGTCACGCCGTCGTGCAGGTCTTCGCCCGGATGGATCTCGTAGGCGAGGTCGATGCCATTACCGTCGAACACATCGAGAATGGGCCGCCAGCGCCGCGCCAGCTCATCGAAAGCATCCTCGACGAGCCCTGCCGGACGCTGCGGCCACGGATAGAGATACGGCCACGCTAGCGCACCCGAGAATGTCGCATGCGCGCTGAGCCCGAGCCGGCGGCTCGCAACGGCAGCATGTTTGAGCTGCTCGACCGCCCATTGCTGGCGCGCGGTCGGATTGCCATGGACCTGCGTCGGCGCGAATGCGTCGAACTGCGCATCGTAGGCAGGATGGACGGCAACGAGCTGGCCCTGCAAATGCGTCGACAATTCGGTGATGGCGAGGCCCTTCGACTCCAGCATCCCTTTCACCTCGTCGCAATAATCCTGGCTTTCCGCAGCCCTCGCCAGATCGAAGAGGCGGCCGTCCCAACTGGGAATCTGCACGCCGACATAGCCGAGCCCGGCAGCCCAATCGGCTATGCTGTCGAGGGTGTTGAACGGCGCGACATCTCCTGCAAACTGCGCGAGGAAAATGCCGGGTCCCTTGATCGTTTTCATCGTTTCGCTCCGTTAAGATTAAGCTGCGTCCAGCCGGCGGACGCCAGGCTTGCGGCAACGGTTGTCGAAATGAAGGCCATTCCGCGCACCCCATCGTCCAGACGCGGCAGCAGCGGTGCGTCGCCGCCCCGCAACAGCGTGGCAAAGTCACGGTAGAGGTTGGCGAACGCCTCGAGATATCCTTCCGGATGACCACCCGGCGTGCGCGTCGCGGCACGCGCATCCTGGCCCAACCCGGCGTCGCCTGCGCGAAGGAGCGTGGTTGTGCCGTCGAGCGCGTGGAGCGTCAGCGTGTTGGGATGCTCCTGCCGCCACGCCAGCCCGCCCCGGTCGCCATAGACGCGGATACGCAGGCCGTTGAGTTCCCCGATCTCGATCTGCGACGCGAGCAAGACCCCGCGCGCACCACCTTCGAAGCGCAGCAGCACCGAGCAATCGTCGCCAAGCGCGCGCCCCGGCACGACGGAGCCCAGATCCGCGCAAATTTCGATGACGTGAAGCCCGGTTATGAACTCCGCGAGGTGAAAGGCATGGACCCCGATATCCGCGACGCAGCCCCCCTCGCCCGCTTGTGCCGGATCGACGCGCCATTCTGCCTGTTTGCCGCTCGCCCCGCCCGCCAGCCAGCCTTGCGGATATTCCACCACGACTTTCCGGATCGTGCCAATCGCACCGGCGGCGACCCGCGCTCGCGCCTCGCGCACCAGCGGATAGCCCGAATAAGTATAGGTGAGCGCATAGGGGACCGTCATTTCGCGCACGACGTCTGCCAATTCGAGCGCCTGGGCAAAGGTCGCGGTCATCGGCTTGTCGCTCAGCACGGGAATGCCCGCCGCGATCGCAGCACGCGCCGCCGGCAGATGATGGTGGTTCGGGCTGACGATCGTCACGAAGTCGATCCCGTCGTCGCGCTGCCGCTCGGCCGCGAACATCGTCGCCAGATCAGGATAACCGCGATCGGGGTCGATCCGATAGCCCTCGGCAGCCGAGCGCGAACGACCGGCATCGCGCGCGAAGACGCCAGCGACCAGTTCGATCTCGCGATCCAATTCAGCCGCGATGCGATGTACGGGCCCGATGAAAGATCCCGGTCCACCGCCGATCATGCCCATGCGCAGGCGTCGCATCATCCGCTCCCTCCTTGTTTATTTGAATCACCGTTCTAGTATTGAACTATTGAACCGGTCAACCGGTGGATGGCGTGGAGGCGTGAGGATGAACGTGGGAGTGGATCGCCGGGCGCTGTTGCGGAGCGGCATAATCGGCGCGAGTGCCGTGCTCAGCGGGTCGATTCCCGCGCTCTTGCGCGCCGCCGCCCCCCTCAATCCCTGGCAATTGCTGTTCAACGGTGTCGATTTGACCGGCTGGAGCTTCTATCAGGATGGGGTAGGCACGGTCGATCGGCTTGGCGCGGTGGCGATCGACGACGGCGTGCTGCATTTTATGGGACCGCGCTACCAGCGCAGCCCGGGCGGCGGATTTGGCCGCCTCACGACGCGCGACAGCTACGCCGATTATCATCTCCGGCTCGACTTCCGCTGGGGTATCGAACGCTTCGCGCCGCGCACGCTGGCCAAGCGCAACAGCGGTATCCTGTATCATATGGCACCGGGCGACACCGTTCTTTATCCCGACTGCATCGAATATCAGATGGAGGAGAGCGATCTCGGCGATGCCATCCTGGTCAACACCCAGGGTCTGGAGGGGGCCAACCTCGGAGGCACGCCGGTCTGGCCGACCTATCCGCCGTTCCTGCCAAAAACCTATCCCGACCCCGTCGTGGCCGGCGGGATTGCGCGGCAATGGTACAAGAAAACCGGCGATTTCGAACTGCACGACGGCTGGAACACGCTCGATCTCATCGCTTTCGGGGATCAGGCGGCACACATCGTCAACGGGCGCATCGTCACCACGCTGTTCGGCCTGCGTCAGCGCCCGGTTGACGGCCATCCGGGCGCACCGCTGCGCGACGGCCGGATCGCGCTGGAACTCGAAGGTGCCGAAATCCTGTTCCGCAACGTCATGATCCGCCGGCTTTCCGGCGACGATATCGCGACCCTCAAGCGCGGATAACGCTGCATCTGCCAAGGCGGGAATCCCGTCGAAACGGTCCTTGCGGTGGCACCCATACGCGTCTTATACGATATTAGAACATGGGTTATAAAACCCAGCTGGAGAGTTTTGATGAAGGCGCTCGCCGATTATTTCCGCAGTCTGACGCTAAAACCCCAAGGCATCACCGTGGTGATGGCGGGATTTCTGCCGCTGTTCGCGATCGTATCGATGTTCCCCGTCGTGGCCTCGATGATCCAGCATTTCGCCGATGACCCGGACGCCAAGGCGAAAGTCCCGCTGATGGTGACGGCTCCCGGCCTTACCATCGCCCTGCTGGCACCGTTCGCCGGTTTCTTCGTCGATCGGTTCGGCCGCCGCACGCTGCTCTTGTGGTGCACATTCTTCTACGGCTTGTTCGGCACAGCCCCGTTTTTCCTGAACGATCTCGATACGATCTTCGCATCGCGGTTGCTGCTTGGGGTTACTGAGGCCGGTATTCTTACAATCGTGAACACGCTGATCGGCGACTATTGGGATGACCGCGGCCGCCGCAACTGGCTGTTCCTGCAAGGCATTGCCGGACCGTTTCTTGCCAGCGGCGTGATTCTGCTGACCGGCACCGTCGCCTCGTTGCGCTGGAACGGCGGCTTCCTCGTCTATCTCGTCGCCTTCCCGATCTACTTCGCAATGCTCGCCTACATGTTCGAGCCGAAGCGACCCGAAATTGTCGTCGCGCCGTCCGCGCCGGCGCGCGTCGTGCACCCCTTTCCGATGACGACCGCGTTGCAGGTCGCCGCGCTCACCCTGTTCGTCTCCGCGCTCTATTACGTCTTCATCGTCAACGGCAGCCTGGCCTTCCAGGAGATCGGCGTCACCAGCCCGCAGCGGGTCAGCCAGTTGAGCTGGATTCCCAGCCTGTTCGTGATGTTCGGCGCGCTGCTGTTCCGCTTGCTCGCCGGCCGGTCGAACGCGGTGCAGCTCGGCGCGTTCCTGGTCGTGCTCGGCGCCGGGCTGACCGGTATCGGTCTTTCGACCACCGTTCCCGTCATGGTCATGTCGCTGGTGCTGCAACAGACCGGCGCCGGCATGGCGATCCCGACCCTGATCGTCTGGGCGCAGACCAAGTTCAGCTTCGAGCATCGCGGGCGCGGCATGGGATTGTGGACCGGCGCCTTCTTCCTCGGACAGTTCGTGTCGCCGTGGCTGGTCCACCGGCTCGACCTCGCCACCGGCTCGATCCACGGTGCCTTCCTGGTGGCGGGGCTCGCCGCGCTCGGCGTGGCGGTCGGGGCCCTCGTGGTCGCGCTGCGCACCGGCCTGGGCCGCTCCGCTTTGGCCGAGGGCGCCTGACGCCGGTCATCGCGCCGCCGGATGGCGCGTCGCGATGATCAGCGCGCACGCGAACGGACAGCGCACCGATCCTTCGGCGCGCCGTCCGGTCGCGACGTATCATTTCAAACGAACCGGGGCGGGCTGATCGACGACCAGCCCGCCCACGGGCTCAGCCAGGCATCGTCAGATCAAGCGCGATCCCGCTATCCTCGACCGAGCGGGCGAGCCGCACGCCGACCTGACCGGTCGGGAACACCCATCCATCCTGCCAGCGTCGCAGCCGTGCACGGTCGACGGTCATCGTGACCGTTTCCTCGGCGCCGGGCGCGATCATGACCTTGACGAAGCCGATCAGCGCGCACTCGGGCGTGTCCCGGTATAGCTGCAGCACTTCGCTACCCGCCCGCGGCGAAACGTTGCGAACGGTCGCCGTGACCGTCAGTCCGTCGGCACTCGCCCCTTCGACTGTAAAGCGCGCATAGCCCATGCCGCTGCCCAGCGGATGCCGCGCGCGCTTGCCGTTCGCCACCAGTCCACGATAGCCGATATGCGTGCCCTCGGCATAGGCCAGCTTGCCATCCGGGCCGGGCTTGACGTCCAGCCCGGGATAGTCCGCCTCGTCGCGCGCGATCGTTACCGGCATCCGACCGCCGGGCTCGCGGTCGCCCGCCAGCACCTCTGCCAGCGCATCCCCAAACCCCTGCCCTGGATACCAAGTGAGCAACAGCGCGGCGGCACGGTCTTCCCAATCCGTCGCGAACGCATGACCGACATTGGCGATGATCGCGGTGCGCGGGTTGGCGGCGGTAATCGCCTCGATCAGCGCGATCTGCTCGGGCGCGATCTGCGTGTCGGGACGGTCCTTGCTCTCGACGCTCGAGTCGGACGTCTCGCCGACGATCAGCAGGACCGCATCGGCATCGCGCGCGGCGGCGACCGCACGCGCCAGCATCGCCTCGGCGCTGTCGGGACGGCGGATGCCGTACCACAGCCCCTGCACCCGGGCGCCTTCGTAGCGGAACTCGATCGTGACGTGGATTTCCTGCCCGGCGCCAAGCGAAAACGCCACCATCTCGGCATCCCCGCTCTTGAGCGCGCCCATCACGTCGGATGCGGGAAGCGCGCGCCCGGCCCGCAGGATCTCGACGCCGTCGACCATCAGGCGCGCCTCACCCGTCGCGCCGAGGTAGAACAAATGCTCGCCCGCCTGTTCCGCGATGAAACGTCCGCTGGCGCGGACCGAGCCCGGCCGGTCGAACCGGCCCTGGTCGTGCACCCCGACGAACCAGACCATCGAGTTGGTCGCCCGCGTCTCGCGCGTCAGCGGCTCGCCCGAACAGTCCGTGCTCGCGAAATATTCGAGCGTCATGCCGCTGGTGCAGCCGTCGCCGATATCGCTGGCCGGCATGACCGGCATGTTCGGCAAGCGTGGCTGAGGATCGACACCCGGCTCGAACACGATTTCGCAGGCGGCGCCGTAGCGCGCGCGGATCGCTTCGATCGGGGTCGCCGCGTCGGGCGTGACCGCGATCTTGGCAAAGGTGCCGCCCTGATAGCAGGGCGCCGCGGCATTGGGGCCGATCACCGCGATGCGCCGCGCAGAGCCCGGCAGCAAAGGCAGCATCGCTCCCTCGTTGCGAACGAGCACGAAGCCGGCAGCCGCGGCCTCGATCAGCAGCGCATCGCTCTCGGCCTTGGAGAGCGGCTCCGCCTTGCCGGTCGCAAGTCGCGCCGCAGCGCCCGCAACGCGCTGCGCCGCATCGGCCACGCGCGCCGGACTGACCTGTCCCGCAGCGACCGCCTCGGCGACCTTCGGCCCGAGGAAACGCGCCGGACCCGGCATTTCGAGATCGAGCCCGGCGTTGATCGCCGCCTCGGTCGAGTGCGTGCCGAACCAATCGCTCATGATGAGGCCGCCATAGCCCCATTCGCCCTTGATGATGTCGGACAGCACATGCGCCTGTTCAGCGCACCAGTCGCCATTGACCTTGTTATAGGCCGCCAGCATTCCGACGCAGCCTGCCTGTGCGGCGAGTTCGAACGGCAACAGATAGACTTCGCGCAAGGTGCGCTCGTCGACCTGGACGTCGATCGTGTCGCGATCGGTTTCGCTGTCGTTGCAGACGACATGCTTTGCCACCGCACCCGTGCCGGTCGACTGAACACCCTCGATCCAGGCCGCCCCCAACACGCCGGCCAGCACCGGATCCTCGGAGAAATATTCGAACGCGCGGCCCGCCAGCGGGCTGCGCGCGAGGTTGAGGTTGGGCGCGAGGATCGCGTCGACGCCGCGCGCGACGGCTTCACCCCCGATCAGCATCCCGACGCGACGGCACAAGGCGATATCCCAGCTCGCGCCCAGGGCGGTCGGGCACGGCGACAGCAACGATACGTCGCGTTCGTCGATCCGACCGCTCGCAATGCCCATCGGTCCGTCCGCCATGGTGAAGGACACCACCCCGGCATCGGGGATGGCCACGCTCGACCACATCGCCCCGCCGGCCGTCAGCGAGGCCGACTCGTCGATTGAGAGATCGCGCATCTACAGGCTTCCTTATCGTGGTAACGCCGGCGCGAACCCGCCCGGCCAGTCGTGAAGGGCGACGATCAGCGGAGGCGCGGCATCACCTTGGTCGAGAGCAAGTCGACCGTCTGCGTCGCGAAATCGAGCCGCTGCTGCGTCAGCGGCCCCGTCGTCGTACCACACAGGATATTGCCGATGCCAAGCTCGGCATAGGGCGCCAGATGCTCCGCAACGGTATCGGGCGAGCCGTACAGGCACCAGGTGCCGATCCAGTCATCCGAGAGCGCGTCGGGCGTCCGGTCAGTCTTCTTGTTGGCGTCGTCGCTTTCGGCGCGGGCGTTGAATTCGGCCTCGCGCTCGACCGCGTCCTGATACGCCCGCAGGATGATCTCGAGCTCTTCGCGCGCCTGGTCGTCGCTCTCGGCGACATGCACCGCCTGATAGGTATGCGTCGTCCACGACAGCGCGTCGGCGACGACGGCATCGTCATGGCCAGCCGCCAGCAATTGCGTCTTATAGTTTTCGAAATGCTTCTTCACGTGAACGAACGGTTCGGTCCCGCCGATCTTGGGTGGGGTGAAGGCGGGGATGAAGGCGGGCCAACCATTTTCGGCTGCACGGCGAACGCTGCTTTCGCGGAATGCCACCGGCATCAAGCGCGCATGCTTGGCACCATAGGCCGCAGGCGCGATCCGCTGGATGACCTTGCCCTGATGCGGTCCGTTGTCGATCACGATGGCGGGATCGTCCATGCCCTTCGCCCACAGCGCCTCGGCCAGCGCGAGATTCCGCTCGGCAATCTCGCCGGATTCCTTGTAGTTGACGCCGAAGCCGATCATCTCTTCGGGCGTCGTTCCCGATCCGACGCCGATCAGCAGCTTGCCGTCGGTGAGCTGGTCGAGAATGTTGATCCGCTCGACGAACCGCACCGGGTGGTGCAGCGGCACCGACACTACGGAAAAGCCGAAATACATGTCGGGCAGCTTGGCCGCGAGGTAGCCGGCGAAGATGAAGCTGTCGCTCGCGACGGGCATATAGCCGTTGAAATGGTGATCCGGCATGAAGATCGCCTCGAATCCCGCCTTCGCCGCGTGCGTCGCATGACGCTCGAGGTTCTGGATCAACGCACGATCTTGCTCGGGTGCCATCGAACGCGCATTGAGAAATACCGAGAAACGCATGTAACCCCTCCTTGCTGGTGGGTGGTCCCACCATGCCGATCATACAATTAGAATTGACGTTCTTATTTTGATAGGGTTTGTTCGCTGCTTATGTCAACCATCTTGAATCCAAGTTCGGCAAAGCCTTCGGCATCGACCGACGACTCTGTCAGTCGGAAGCCCCAGCAGGGTCGCAGCAAGGCGTCGCTCGAACGCATGTTGGCCGCCACCGAGCAATTGATGCTAGAACGCGGCAGCGAAGATTTCACGCTGCAGGAAGTCAGCACGGTCGGTTCCGTGTCGGTCGGCTCGATCTATCTGCGCTTCGAGAGCAAGGATAATCTGGTTCGCGCGGTGATCGCGAGCGAGCTCGAGCGCGTCATGTGCGATGAAGACGCGATGCTCGCCGAGGTGCTCGCCGCGGCATCGTCGATCGACACCTTCATGCCGCGCTTTGTCGAATCCTATTCGGAGGTGCTGCGGCATCATTCGCCCCTGCTGCGGATCATAATGCAGCGGGCTGCGCAGGACCCGCTGGTCTCTGAATCGGGTCGGCGCAGTGCGCATCGATCGGAGAACGCCGCGGTTGCGGCGATCCTGTCGTTCAAGGACGAAATTGGCGGCGATAATGCACAGCAGCGCGCTACCGCGACCTTCCACATCATCTTTGCCACCCTTGCGCGTCAGCTCAGCCTGGGTTCGACAGACGAGTCGGCCGGCGATCTGGACTGGGCAGAACTGAAGATACAGCTTGCCGAGATGTGCGCGGCGTATCTCAAAAAGGCCGGATAGCGCCCCGGCGCTTCGTCGGCCATCGCCGACGCGGAAACCCGGCGACATCTTCGGGCAATCACGGCATGCCCGATCGGATCGCGGCGCAAGATCACGACCCTTGGCGACACGCCCGCAACCAGCTGGTCGGTTTTCCAAAGCCACCCGCTTCGGCGTTTTTCGCGCCTTTGGCGCATCGTGCGGGCAGCTCTCACTGTTCTGGCGGCGCCCGCGACTCCGCGGCCGAAGAAGAGTTCGCGCCGCGGCAAATTTGACAGGCACCCGCCAGTCTGTATTATAATCGCTGTTCTAATATGAAATAGCGGAGTGCTTCCTGTGACCCCTGTATCGGCCGGCAAAATTCCGAAGATCGTGGGATTCGGCGGTACGACCCGCCCGGGTTCGTCCGGTGAGCGTGTCGTCCGCGCCGTGCTGGCCGAATGCAGCGTAATGGGCGCCGACACGCACATGTTCGGCGGCGACGAATTGGCGCAGCTCCCGCATTTCGCGCCCGAAAACGACCAGCGGACCGCGGCGCAGACAGCGTTTGTCGATGCGATCCGTGGCTGCGACGGCATCGTCATCGGCACGCCTGGCTATCATGGCGGCGTGTCGGGTCTGGTCAAGAATGCGATCGACCTGCTCGAAGATCTCAACCGAGACGAGCGCGTCTATTTCGACGGCCGCGCGGTCGGCCTCGTGGTGACGGCCGCCGGGTGGCAGGCGTGCGGCGTGACGCTGCAGGCCTTGCGCGGCATCGTGCATGCGATGCGCGGCTGGCCGACCCCCGTCGGTCTGGCCATCAACACCGTCGAACAGAAGCCGTTCGATGCGGACGGACGTGTCGTGGATCCGGGCCTGAAGCAGCAGATCGCGCTGCAGGCCCGACAGATCCTGTTCCTCGCCGGTGCGAGCGCAGGGCCGGCGGTCACAGCCGCCGTCGCCTGACGCTATCGCTGCACGACGCGTTGGTCGATGGCGCCGAAGATCGACGCGCCGTCGGCCACCACCTCGATCCTCACGCGATCACCGAAGCGCATGAAGCCTGTGGTCGCGGCGCCATTGTCGACCATCTCGATCGCGCGGCGCTCGGCGATGCAGCTCGATCCGACCTCGCGATAGCTTTCGTTCGACACCGTGCCCGACCCGATGATCGTCCCGGCACAGAGGCTGCGGGTGCTCGCGGCGTGCGCGACGAGGTCGTGAAACCCGATCTGCATCGCGCCGCCCCCGGCCGCCCCGAAGCGCCTGCCGGCATAGTCGACCAGCATCGGCAGATGGATCCGGCCGTCGCGCCAGGCGGCGCCGAGCGTATCGGGCGTCACCGCGATCGGCGCCAGGCTCGAGGCCGGCTTGCCGCGCACCCAGCCGAAGCCGGTGCGCATTTCGGCGGCGCCGATCGCGCGCAGGCTCCAGTCGTTGAGCAGCAGGACGAGCTTGATATGACCGAGCGCCGTTTGCGCGTCGGTCCCCATCGGGACGTGATCCACGACAACCGCGAATTCGGCCTCGAAGTCGATCCCGTGCGCTTCGTCGGGCAAGGCGACGTCGGCATGGCCGGACAGGAATTCGTGCGACAGGCCCTGATACATCAGTGGCGGCCCGGGCGGAATCGGGGGCAGGTCATAGGCTTGCTGCAACAGCTCGCCGTGGCTCGGATAGGCCGACCCGTCGAGAAACTGCCACGCGCGCGGCAGCGGCGCCAGGGTCGCGGCGACATCGAAGCGCTCGCTTCCGGAGCCCGTCGGGTCGAGCGCAGCCAGCGCCGGGGCGCAGCGTGCCCAATCCTCGATCGCCTCGCGCAGCGAGCCGGCAATGGGGTCGGCGCCGATCATCCGGGTGGCGTCGTCCGACACGCGAACGAGGCGACCGTCGGGCGTGCCGTTGGCGAGTGTCGCAAGCTTCATTTCGTCACTCCGTTCGAGCGTGCCGGGCGCGTCATTGCTCGAAGATCGCGACGGCGCGGGTCCAGCCCGCCGAGGCGCCCTTGATCTTGTAGGGGAAGCACGAGACGATGAAGCCGCTCGCCGGCAACTGGTCGAGATTGGCCATCTTCTCCATGTGGCAATAGCCGATCTCGCGCCCCGCCTTATGGCCTTCCCAGATCAGCGAGGTATCGCCCGTCTCCGCCACCCGCTGCGCGGTGTAGCTGAACGGCGCATCCCAGCTCCAGGCATCGGTCCCCGTGACGCGCACGCCGCGCGTCGTCAGGTACATCGTCGCTTCATAGCCCATGCCACAGCCGACATTGACGAAGTCCGGTCGGCCCAGCGCCGCCCCGGCGGCCGTATTGACGAGCACGATGTCGAGCGGCGCCAGCGTGTGCCCGATCCGCGCCAGTTCGGCCTCGACCTCGGCGGCGGTGACGACATGACCATCGGCGAAATGCCGGAAATCGAGCTTCACGCCCGCCTGGAAACACCATTCGAGCGGCACTTCGTCGATCGTCGCGGCGGGTGCACCCCCGTCCATCGTCGGATGATAGTGCCACGGCGCATCGAGATGCGTGCCGTTGTGGGTCGACAGCGTGATCGTCTCGGCCGCCGCGAAGCCGAGCCCGCCCGGCATCTGCTCGGCGGTTACCCCGGGGAAGAAGTGATTGGCCTCGGCCATCGTCGTGGCATGCGTGGTATAGTCGATCTTTGGGCGCATGAACGGCGGGTCGCTGACCACGTCATTGGTGAGCGCGATGGACAAGTCTACGAAGCGACGCGGCATGCGGATCTCCTGTATCAAACGGCCGGGACGCGGACGTCGACCGTCGCGCCATCCGGCTTGGGAAAGACGTCGCGCGGCAGCAGCACCGCGGCGATGGCGCAGATGACGAACAGCGTTTCGATCAGCGCCAGCGCCGCCAGAATCGGCGGCACGCCGACCACGCCCGACGCCGCGAAATAGGCCGCACCGACCAGCGCCACGCCGAGCGCGCTGCCCAATTGCTGGCTCGTCTTGAGCAGGCCGCTTGCCGCACCGGCGTGCGCGCGATCGATCCGCGCGACCGCGATCGGCGGGATCGGTCCCGACAGCATGCCCATGCCGACTCCGGCGGCAAGCAGCACCGGCACCAGCAGTACGGTTTGCGCGCCCCCGCCGAGGATCCACAGCATGATAAAGCCGACCGACGCCGCCAGGATCGCCGCCCCCCCCACCAGCACCCAGCGGCCATAGCGCGGCACCAGTCGCCGCCCGATCAGGCCGATGCCGATCATCACGCCGATGCTGAACGGCGTGTGCGTCATGCCGGCGCGCAACGGCGAATACCCCAGCACGCTCTGCAGCGTATAAGCGAAGAGGAACAGGAAGCCGGTCATCCCGGCCGAGAAGCTGACCGCGATCAGCAGGCCCTGGCGAAAGGTCGCCACTGCGAACAGCGCCGGGTCGAACACCGCCGGACGGCCGGAGGCGACGCGCCGTTTGAGATAGTGCCATCCCAGCAGCAGCAGAAGCGGCCCCAGCGCGAGCGACGCCCAGTTCCACCACGCCCACACGGCATCGCGCTCGCGCACCAGCGGCAGCAGCAGCGCGGCGAGCCCGGCGCCCATCAGCAGCGTACCGACGGCGTCGACCCCCGCCGCCCGCGCCGATCGCGCGCGGGGCAGGAGATACCACGCCGCGACCAACGCCAGCGCGCCGATCGGCACGTTGATCAGGAACACCGCACGCCAGCCCGTCCCGAACAGATTGGCGGCGATCAGCAGACCGCCGAGGATTGGACCGAGAATCGCCGAAAGGCCGCCGATCACGCCGAACCACGACAGCTTCCCGACGCGTTCGAGCGGTGCGTACATCACCTGCATCAGCGCGAGCACCTGCGGCGCCATGATCGCCCCCGCCGCGCCCTGCACCAAGCGCGCGATGACGAGTTGCAATGCATCCTGCGCCAGGCCGCATAGCAGCGAGCCGAGCGTGAAACCGCCGACTCCGAGCAGGAACATCGCGCGATAGCCGAACAGGTCGCCGAGCCGCCCGCCGAGGATCAGCAAGACGGCAAAGCTCAGCGAATAGCCGGCGACCACCCATTGCAGCAGCACCGCGCTGGCCGCGAAATCGTGCTGGATCGAGGGAAGCGCGGTATTGACTATCGTCGTATCGACGATCTCCAGCACCAGCGCCGAGATCAGCGTGAAGAACGCCAGCGACTTCTGCCGCGCGGTCATCGCGTCGGCATCGAGCGGCGGCACTACGCTGTTGGCGGTCCCGACCGCGCGGGAGCCGCTCAGAGCGCGCCCTCCTTGAGCATCCGCACGGCCGCATCGCAGGCACGCGCGGTCAGCGCCATATAGGTCAGCGACGGATTCTGGCACGCGGTCGAACTCATCTGCGCGCCATCGGTGACGAACAGATTGGGCACATCGTGCGCCTGGCTCCAGCGGTTGAGCACCGAGGTCTTCGGATCCCAGCCCATCCGCGCACCGCCCATCTCGTGGATCGCGGTGCCGCCCGGCCCCGGCGTGTCCGAGCCCATGATGACGGTGCCGCCGGCCTCGGTCAGCATCGCGGTGGCTTCGGCCTTTGCCTCGGCCAACGCGGCATGCTCCTCCTTGCCGAAGGCGAAGGCGACGTCGAGCACGGGCAATCCGTTGGCATCGGTCTGCGTGCGGTTGAGCGTCAGCCGGTTCGACGCGCGCGGCATGCAGTCGGCGAAGCCGACCAGCACCATCCGCCACGGACCGACTTCGCGCAGCGAATCCTTATACTCCGCGCCGATCCCGGCTTCGCGCTTGCCGCGCGACCAGCCGCTCTGCAACGCGCCGCCCTGGAAGGAGAAGCCGCGGCTGTGCCCCTTGCCGTCGAGCGTATCCATGTTGCGGAAGCGCGGGATGACGACACCGGTCGGCCGGTTGCCGAAGCTGGTATGCTGTTCGTAGCCCGGCATCAGCGCCAGCGCCGACAGGGTGTTGGCGTGATCCATGATGTGCGTACCAAGCACGCCGCTCGAATTGGCGAGCCCGCCCGGATGCGCTTCGGTCGCCGAGTTAAGCAGCACATGGACGCTGTTGAACGCCCCGGCATTGAGGAACACGACGCGCGCGGTGGCGCGTTTGCGCTGCTTCGATGTGGTATCGATGAACCGCACGCCGGTCGCGCGGCCGGTCCGCGGATCGGTTTCAATCGCCTCGACCACCGAGTCGGTCACCACGGTCAGCAGGCCGGTCTTCATCGCTGCCGGCAAGGTGCTGCTCTGCGTCGAGAAATAGGCGCCGTAGGAGCAACCGCGCGCGCAGATCGAGCGATATTGGCAGGCCGAACGGCCTTCCTTTTCCTGCGTCAGATTGGCGGTGCGGCCGATCGTCAGCCGGCGTTCGGGCCATTTCGCGCCGATCCGCGCGCGCGCGGCCTGTTCGACCACGTTGAGCGCCATCGGCGGCTGGAACTTGCCGTCGGGCAATTGCGCGAGTCCCTCGGCCGCACCCGACACGCCGATGAACTCCTCGACCTTGTCATACCACGGTGCCAGCTCGGCATAGCGGATCGGCCAGTCGGTGCCGAACCCGTCGCGCTTGTTCGCGCCGAAATCATAGTCCGACCAGCGATATGCCTGCCGCCCCCAGGTCAGCGAGCGTCCGCCGAGCTGATAGCTGCGGAACCAGGTGAAATCGGTGCCCGGCTCGGTCGAATAGGGATTCTCGCGATCGTTGACGAAATGGTTCTGGGTGAATTCGGTGAAGTGGCGATTGATGCGCTGGACCGGATACTCCTTGGCGAACAGCTCGGGATCGCCGAGACCGCGAAACGGCAGGTCCCACGGCGCCAGCGTTTCGGTCACATAATCCGACCCATGCTCGATCTTGCGACCGCGCTCGATCATCAGGACCTTCAGCCCAGCCTCGGTAAGTTGCTTTGCCGACCAGCCGCCGGTGATGCCGGAGCCGACGACGATCGCATCGAATTGGGGGGGGGTGTCAGGCATCATCCGAAATCCACTGCTGTCCAGTCGCTCGACCAGGCGCGATCTCCGGGATGGAGCGGCAGGTCATTATCGTACCGGCCCGGGACCAGTTCGTAGCGCAATTCCTTCGAGGCGCCGACCTGCGACGTGTAATAACCGATCAGGATCAGCGACTTGATCTGCTTCCACGGCGACGCGACGGCATTTGCCGCATAAGTGGCGGCATCGACCCGCCGCAGGATGCCGGCGCGTTCGGCCGCGGTGCGCGCGAGGAAGTCGCCACGGGCGTGGCGGTCGAGCTCTTCCTCGAGCCAGGGGACATGGCGGATCGATCCGTCGCGGCGCAAATAGCGGGGAAATTGCGGGGCTGCCGCGCTCGCCACCGGCACCAGGCTGCCGTCAAGTCCGGCAGCCAGCGCCATCAGCACGAAATCACCGACCGCGATATCGCCTGCCCCGGCGGTCGCGGTGCGCGGCAGCGTCAGCTGGCTGACGTCCCGCAACAGCGCCCGCTGGCGGTCGGTCGGCGCCTCGTCGTCGCCCGACGCGACCAGCTTGAGCGTGGCGATCGGGGCGCCGACCACGAGCGCCAGCAAGGCTGCCCCGCCAGCAAAATCGCGGCGGGACCAGGTTCGCACGCCAGACACTTCGGGCAACATCCGTCTCCTGTCGGCCACTTCATGGCCTTTCGCCGGACATATCCGAACGATTATTCTATTTCTAGCGCAATCGTGCCGCGCGGCGACGAATGTTGCCCTTCGCCAGAGTGATTATGGCGCTGGATCAGAAGTTGACCGAGGCGCGGAGGCCATAGGTCCGCGGCGTGCCGAACTGCCAGTTGAAGACCCGGTCGGGACCGGCGGCGGTGAAGCCGGCAAACACCAGCGGCCGGATGTTTTCGAGGTTGCGGACATAGGCCTGGATCGCGAACCTGCGGCTGGCCGGCCGATATTCGAGGTTCAGATCGGTCGACGTATAGGCGGTCTGACGCGAATCGCGATAATTGAAGATGTCGAGATAATAGTCGCTCTTGAAGCGCGAATAGGCCTCCGCGGTTAGAGAGCCGGCGCTCCCCAGATCGAACACGTGCTGATAATCGACCGAGATGACATATTTCGGCGTTTGCGGAATACGATTGCCGCTGAGATCGGACAAAACCGGCTTGCCCGCTGCATCGATCAGCGACGTGTTGCCCGGGGTGGTCAGATCGATCAGCGAATAGGTCGCGGCGAACTGGTTGTAGCGGGCATGCAAATAGTTGAAGCTCGCCGTGAAGGTATCGTTGCGCGAAAGCTTGATGACGGTGTCGGCCTCGACGCCATAGATCGTCGCCTTGCCGGCATTGAACGTCTGTTCGCCGACGGCGGCGTCGAGCAGCACGTCGTTCTGCAGATTGCGATAGTCGTAATAGAAGCCGGCGACGTTGAAGATATGCTGCGAGCGCTCGCCGAACTTGAGCTTCAGTCCGCCTTCGTAGGCGGTATTCGACTCAGGCTCGAACGACCTGACCGGGTCGAACCCACCCGCCTTGTAGCCGGTCGACACCTTGGCGTAGACCAGCGTGTCGCTGTTCGGCTTGTAGTTGAGGCCTGCCAGCCAGGTGACCTTGTTCCCGCTATAGCTGAGCGCAAGGTTGGTCGGGGCGGCATTGGTCAGCGGGACGGCGCCCGAATTGAACACGAAACCGTAGTTGCGATAGATCGCATTGCGGCTGTCGTCGGTATAGCGAAGTCCGCCGACCGCAGTGAACTGCTCGCCAAGCGGCACTTCGACCTGGGCGAAGGCGGATTTGCTTTTGCTCGTCGTCGGATGCTTGAAGTAGGTGATGTAACTGCCGTTGGGTCCGATAAAGGGCGAGTACAGCCCGCCGTCGGTATCCTGGTCTTCCTTGAAGTAGAACAGGCCGCCTTGGTAGATGATGCCGTTAAGCACGCCGTTCAGGCGCAACTCATGGCTCTGGGTCTTCACCGAAGCGGCGAAATTGGTGAAAGCATAAGCGGGCGACAGCGTGTTGTAGCCCGAGTTTCCGACGTCGCGATACCCGCCAGTGTAGGTCAGCGTGGCAAAACCGAGATCATAGGCGACGCGACCGCGAACCGCGGTCGAGCGGAGGATATACCGGCCCGTGCCGAGCAACGGCGTGTCGTACGACTCGCGGTTGATCTTGCCGAGGAAGTTGGTGTTCTGCGGGATGCACTGCGTGCCCGGCGTCGATTGCCCGATCTGGACGTAGCCATTACCGGCGCACCCGGCGCCGGGCGCGTTGCCGGCTTGATTCAGGTCGGCATAGGCCTGCGCGGCTGGTACGAAATCCTGCTCGACATGCTCTACCGCCGCATCGATCGTCAGGCCTGCGACCGGCTTGAGCCGCACGCTCGCGCGACCGCCATAGGTATGGTCCGAGCCGCTGCGGCTTTGGTAGCGCGTGGGGAATTGCGGGGTCGAGACCGGTTGGTTGGCGTGATAATTATAACCGTCGTGATCGCTGTAGATGCCGGACAGCCGGATCCCGCCGACGTCGCCGAACGGAACGTCGACCCCACCTTCGGCGATCAATTGATTGAAATTGCCATAGCTGACCGAGGCGTTTGCACCCAACACGCTGCCTGGCTTGCGGGTGATGAAATTGACCGCGCCGCCGGTAGAGTTGCGACCGTACAGCGTGCCCTGCGGCCCCCGCAGCACCTCGATGCGGTCGATGTCGAAGATCGAGGCATTCAGGATCGTCGGGCGGTTGATATATTCGCCGTCGATGTTGACCGCGATCGACTGGTCCTGCGCCTCATTGTTGTTGAGCGATCCGACACCGCGGACGGTGACGCGCGTATTTGTCGTGTCACTGGTGATCTGCAACGCCGGCGAGACGCGTTCAGCGGACGCGAAATCGGTGACGCCGGCCTTGCGCAGCGCCTCCCCAGAAACGACGCTGATCGCGATCGGAACGTTTTGCACGCTCTCGGACCGGTTCTGCGCCGTTACGATGATGTCCGCAGTGGCGGAATCCGATTGCGCGGCGGATGGCGGCGGAGGGACCGCGCCGCTTTGCGTCTGCGCACCCGCGGCAGAGCTCGCCAGCAAGCTTGTACCCGCCAACAAAATACGGATCGATCGACTCGTCATGTGAAGTTCCTCCCCTAACACGCGGCTTTTTGCGCCGTCATAATAGAATATGCGTTCTAGTGTGCGGAATCTGATCTACTGTCAAGGCTCGCCCCAAGATCGGCCGAAAGCCTCACCCCGCCGTGGTGCCGAGCGTCTCGCTGAACCAGTCCGCGATGTAATCCCGACCGAACGCCATGTTGTCGGCGCCGACATGCTCGACCCCGCCCTCGCGTGCGGTGAAGATCTTGAGTTCGGGCCGCGGGCTGGCGGTCAGGCCGGCCAAGGTCCGGTGCGCATAGTCCAGCGCGATCTGCCGGTCGTGTTCGCCGTGCGTCACCAGGAACGGCACGGTGATCCGCTCGACCACGCCGTCGAGCGTCATCGCCGCCGACTTGTCGTGGAAGTCGTCCATGTCGCGCGCGCCGAACGCCCACATCACATGCGCCCAATAATGCGGCACGGGGTTTTCGCCCTCGCGGCGCAGGCGCTTCTGCTGCACCTCGGCCCACTCGTGATTCGCGCCCCAGACGGCGCCGCTGGCAAAGCGCGGTTCGAACGCCACCGCACGCGGGGCGAAATGACCGCCGAGGCTGATGCCGGTCATGCCGATCCGCGAGAGATCGACCTCCGGCTGCGCCTCGAGCCAATCGACCGCCTTCGACGCCCAATGCTCGCTGTGCGGATCGACCGGAAGCCCCTGCAGCCGCAGCGCCTCGCCGCTTCCGGGCTGGTCGACGCACAGCGTGGAAATGCCGCGCCGCGCCAGTGCCTGCGGGAGGCGCGACCAATAGAGCAGCTCCTTGCAGCTATCGAGCCCGTTGCAATAGACGACCACGGGGTGCGGCCCCGCCCCCGCTGCACGCGTGAACAGCGCCGGCATGGTGCCGGTCGCCAGCGGGATCTCGACGCGTTCGCGATCGATCTGACCGAGCGCGGTCGAGCGCTCGAACGCCTCGAGCGCGCGCGCATAGGTCTGCGTGCGGCCGGGATGGCCGTGGCCCTGCATCCGCTCGGCAGTGATGAGGTAGAGCGACGCGCGCTCGAGCTTGTTCGAGGCCGAGAAGCGCCGCCCGCGCGCCTCGTCCTCCGCCGCGAGGTCGAGCAGCTTGTCCGCCATCGCAACCCACTGCGCCATGAACTGCGGCGTGCCCGCGTCGGCGCCCCCCGCCGCCGCGTCGCGGATCGGCTGACACATGTCGATGATCTCGCCGATCTGCGCGCCGCTCTCGATCGCGATCGCGACCGAGAGATTCCAGATATAGTTCGGAAAATACTCGAACAGGGCCATGCGCTCAGACCTCGACCGGCTGGAACAGGCCGGCGTCCGGGCTCGGTTGCGGCATGGTCTGCGGGCCGCCAACGCCGATGCCCCATTGGTCCATCGTATGGGGCCCAGGGTTGTGGACGCCGTGGACGTGATGCGCGTCGTCGACGTCTTCCAGTTCCGACGTATATTCGATCGCGAACCCGTTGGGCGTGGTGAAATAGCTGAAAGTGTTGTTGCCTGCGGTGTGCCGTCCCGGCCCCCAGCGGATGTCGGTGCCGTGCTTCTTGAGCCGCGCGATCCCACGCATCATGTCGTCGACCGTGAGCATGTCGTAGGCGACGTGGTTGAGCGACGGCGGTCCGGGAAGAATTGCCAGCCGGTGGTGCGCGGCGTTGCAGCGCAGGAAGCACATGAAATCGCCAAGCCAATCGGAAATCCGGAACCCCAGAACGTCGGTGAAGAAGCGCACCGCGGCCTGATGATCGGGCGAATGCAGCACGATATGGCTGATCTTTACCGGCATCCCTTCCCAGCGCGCCAGCGTCCGCTTGTCGCCTGCGGCCACGTCGCTCGAGACTTCGAAGGGCAGCCCGTCGGGCGAGAAGAAGCGGAAGCCATAGCCGCCACCCGGCGCATCAAGGTCGTGCGGCGCGAAGACGACACGGCAACCCGCCGCCACGACCTTGTCGTGCAGCACATCGACGTCGGCCCGGGTCGCCGCCGCAAGCGCGATCACGTCGATCCGCTTCTGCTCGGCGGCCCGCAGCCGGACGACGTGATGCTCGTCATGCCCACGGGTCTTGAACCACGCCATCGTGTCGGTCGCGGCGACCTCTTCCAGCCCCCAGACGTCGGCATAGAAAGCGCGTTCGGCGGCAAAATCGGGCACGGCATAGCCGACGTAGCGGATTTCGGAAATTCGGCTCATTGGTCTTCCTCTCCTAGGGCTGGGCCGCACGTTCACGTCGCGTTTTGCGATCGACCCGCCAGACAGAATTTGGGCCGTTGACCGCACGATGCGGATTGCCCTAATCAGTAATACGAACTTTGGTTCTAATATGACGCGACGGTCGCAGGAGCAACGGTTTTGTTGCGCGACCAGAAACGATAATCGGCCGCAGGCCGCTCTGGAGAGAAATGTATGCTCGCTTCCCCCTGTATCGAATGGCTGTTCGCCAACGAGCATCCCGCCCTTGAGGATCGCGTCCGCGCGGCCCACGACGCCGGCTTCACCGCCGTCGAATTCCATCTGTGGCGCGACAAGGACCTCGATGCCGTCGCCGCCGCGCTCGACGAGACGGGCGTCCGTCTGACCGGCTTCGTCGTCGAGCCGCGCCGCAGCCTGGTCGACCCTGCGCAACATGCCGAATTCCTCCAGGCGGTGCGCGAATCGCTGGTGGCGTCGCAGAAGCTCGGCTCGCCCCCGCTGGTCGTGGCCTCGGGTTTCACCCGCGACGGCGTCTCGCGCGAGGAACAGCATGGCGAAGCGGTGACCGCGCTCAAGCAGGCCGCGAAACTGGCCGAAGAGGCCGGCGTCGTGCTGGTGCTCGAGCCGCTCAACACCAAGGTCGAACATCCCGGCATGTTCCTGTCGAGCACGACGGAGGCGCTCGACATGATCGAGGAAGTCGGCAGCGCCAACCTGCGCCTGCTGTTCGACGTCTACCATTCGGCGGTGATGGACGAGGACATCGAAACCGTTCTCGGTGGTCGCATGCATTTGCTGGCGCATGTCCAGGTTGCCGACATGCCGGGCCGCAACGAACCCGGCAGCGGGACGATTGACTGGCCGACCGTGGTCAGCACGTTGCAGCGGCTTGGCTACGACGGCGACGTCGGGCTCGAATACAAGCCGACCAAGCCGGCGCTCGAGTCGCTGGCCGAGGCACGGGCGACGCTCGGCTTCTGATCCGCCTACCGGGCACCCGGCAACGACCGGGTGCCCTTTCCATGGAGAGGAGCGCTATGGCCGGGTCCGGTACGAGCGAACGGCTGCGATTTGGCGAGAAGCTGAGTTACGGCCTCGGGGATTTCGCGTTCAGCATCGTGTGGAACGTCGTCGGCGCGTTCCTGCTCTTTTATTATACCGACGTGGCGCGCCTTCCGGCCGCGGCGGTGGGCACGCTGTTCCTGACGGCGCGGCTGCTCGATGCCGGCGTCGATATCGGCGTGGGGGTCTGGGTCGACAAGACACGCACGCGCTGGGGGCGGACCCGGCCCTTCTTCCTGTTCAACGCGCTGCCCTTCGCGCTGATCTTCGTCGCGACCTTCCTGGTGCCCGACTGGTCGATGGGCGCGAAGCTGGCGTACGCCTACATCACCTTCAACCTGCTCGGGATCCTCTTCTCGCTCGGGACGATTCCCTATTCGGCGCTGATGCCGATGATGACCGCCAATCCGGCGGAGCGGCTCCAGCTCGGCAGCTATCGCTCGGTCTCGACCGCGCTGTCGGTCATCGTCGCGACCGCCGCGACGATGCCGCTGGTCGGCCTGCTCGGCCGCGGCGATGCGCGGCTCGGGTTTGCGCTGGTCGCAGGCCTTTTCGCGATCGTCTCGCTCGTCCTGATCGCCAATCTGTTCCGGGCCTGCAAGGAGCGCGTGTCGGATGCGACCCCGGCGGACTTCGCGGTGCTCCCCGCGGTCGGGGAAATGCTACGCAACCGCGCCTGGCTAGTGACCTTCGTGTTCGCCGCGCTCAATTTCGTGCGATTTGGCGCGATCCTGTCGGTGACTGCCTATTTTGCGATCACGGTGCTGCGCCAACCGTGGATGATCTCGGTACTGCTGCCGGGCGTATCGGGGACGCTGGTGCTGGGCGCGTTTATCGCGCCGCCGATCCTGCGCCGCACCGGCATCCGCAACGGGTGTCTCGGCGCGATTGCGTTGGCGATCGCGCTGTATCTGGTGCTGCCGACGACCGAGGCCAACCCCGGCCTGTTCATCGCGCTGTTCCTCGCCGCCTCGATCTCGATCAGCGTGACGATGACCGCGATCTTCACCATGGCGGCCGACTCGGTCGACTATCACGAATGGCGCTTCGCGCGGCGCAACGAAGGATTGCTGTCCTCGGGGATTTCGCTGTCGACCAAATTGGGCATGGCGATCGGCAGCGCGGCGGTGGCCTATACGCTCGCCGCGACCGGCTATGCGCCCGGCGCCGTCAACGCGACCGCCGCCGCGGCGATCCGCTGGTCTTATTATGGCTGGCCGATCGGCGTGCTGCTCGCGCAGGCGGTGTGCATCCTGTTCTGGCCGATGGACGGCCTCCACGGCCGCATCCGCGCCGTCATCGCCGAGCGATCGGCGCTGATCGCCTGATTCGGCCCGCGGCACGCCGATGGCGTGCCGCGGGTCGCGTCACTTGAGCTTGTCGGCCAGCGCGGTCAGCGCCTTGGTGGCGCAGGCCTCGTCGGCGGCCCCGCCCGAGGCGCCGCCCACACCGATCGCGCCGACGAGCTGGCCGTCGATCCGGATCGGCACCCCGCCGCCGATGAAGATCATGTCGGGGTGGAGCGAGCGCAACATGTCGGCATAGGCCGGGGCCTCGCGCACCGCGTCGCCCAGTTTGGCAGTGGGAAAGCCGACCAGGACCGCCGACATGGCCTTGCGCCGCGCAGTCTCGATCGCCACCGAACCGGCGGTGTCCCCGCTCACCTGGGTGCGCACCAGCCCGCTCGCGTCGGCGATCGCCACGCCGACATCGAAGCCCCCCGCGGCGCATGCGTCGCGCGCGCGTTCGGCCAGCTCGAGCTGCAGCACAGCCGGCAGAAATGGACGGCGCGCGACCTGCGCATCGGCCGCCGCCGCCGCGAAAACCGCGCTCAAACCCATGATCCAGATCCTCTTCACGCTCGCTCTCCCTGTGTTTCTGCGCCTAAATGAGTGTCGACGTTCTAATTTGTCAAATCTCGCAAAGCGCTAATCGCGGCTTGACACTCGCGGCGCTTTTATAGAATGAACGTTCTAATTAAAGGGCGTTGGGAGAGGCGACGAGATCGGCCCGGTTGAGGCCTGACTCGTCCACGTTGTGGTCGACGCTGCAGCTTTCCCCGCGTGACGGATTTCGGCGCAATCACCGCGGTAGGGACTTTATGAACAGCCAGATCAAGCGGGGCGTGAGCCTCTACAGTTTCCAGAACGAGACGTTCAAGGGCAAGATGACGCTCGAGGGTTGCGTGCGCACCTGCGCCGACATGGGCGCGCACGGCATCGAGGTCATCGGCGAGCAGAGCTTCCACGGCTGGCCCGAGGTCGGCGTTGCCGATGCCGCCGTCGCCGAATGGCACGACATCATGCGCAAATATGGCACGACGCCGGTGTGCCACGATTTCATGCTCGACTATAAGCGCTACAAGGACCGCGACATGCCGTTCGATGAGCAGGTCGCGAGCGTCAAGAAGGACGTCGACTTCGGCGCACGGCTCGGCATGAAATATGTCCGCGCGCTCGTCTCGATCGCGCCCGACGTGTTGGTCGCGTGCGCCGATCATGCCGCGGAAAAGGGCATCACGATCCTGGTCGAGGTGCATGCGCCGCTGCATTTCGACCATCCGTGGATCATCCGCCACGCCGAGGCCTTCGCCAAGAAGGGGTCCGACGCGCTCGGCTTCTTGCCCGACATGGGCATGTTCCTGTTCGCCTTCCCGCCGGTGTGGAAGGAAAAGTTCCTGCGCCTCGGCGTACCGCCCCGGATCGCGGACTATATCGTCAAGGCGTATGACGACCGTGTCCTCAGCGAATATGTCATCTTCAATGTGCAGAAGATGGGGGGCGTCGGCCCTGCGATTGCGATGGCCGAGACGCTGCGCCACAACGCCGCGTTCGAACCCAAGCGCATGCTCGACTACATGCCGCGCATCAAGAACGTCCATGCCAAGTTCTACCAGATGACCGAGGCGCTGGTCGAACCGTCGATCCCCTACGACCAGATCTTCGCGGTCCTCAAGCAGGGCGGCTACGATGGCTACATCTGCTCGGAATATGAGGGAAATCGCTGGATCGAGGATGCCGAGGAACCCGATTCGGTCGAGCAGGTCCGTCGCCAGCAGGAAATGTTCAAGACATTGCTGGGCGAGCCCGCCCCCGCAGCGCTTGCTGCCTGAAAGGATTCTGCGCGATGTTCGACAATCAGATGATCTGCACCGACGGCTTTGAAAACGTCGTCGAAAATGGCGAGACGGTCGGTTTCGCCTTCTTCGCCCGCCTGCCCTATTATCGCGGCCTCGGCCTGTCGATGATCGAGGATATCGGCGTCACCGTCGATGGCGCGCCCGTCGCGCGCGAGGCGATCCGCTTCTCGGTCCGCGGGCGCAGCTGGACGCTCGACGCGATGGAAGCCGAATATGGCGACCGTTGGAACTTCGGCGAAAAAGCCCGGATCACGGTGCTGCAGCCAGGCGGCCTGCCGGTTGGCCCGCACCGGATCGAACTCGCCGAGCGCCTGCGCATCTCGTATTTGCCGTTCGTGCCGACCAGCAAGGACGCGAAGGACCTCGTGCTCGCGGCCTGACCGCGTCGCCGACCCCCTATCCGGCCGTTTCGTCGCGCGCATCGCGGCGTATGCCGATCCCTGAGGAGTATTACCCGTGAGCACCGAGCAGCCCGTCGTTACGACGACGACCGCCCCTGGCCAGAACATAAAATGGTCTTACATGGACCATTGGACGATGCGCTCGCCGAGCGGATGGGTTACGCCACAGCACGGCGTCCAATATGCCGATCGCTTCTACAAGCAGCTGGCCGGGATCGGTTTCCAGGGTGTCGATCCGTTCGAGTTCCGGCTACTCGCCCAGTCCGAGCTGTTCGGCTCCGCCAAGAAAGCCGAGGAGTTCGCACGCGACCGCGGCATCGAGCGCTTCGTCAACATGTTCGTCGCTTTCTATGACGATCGCACGCACTTGGCAGAAACGCACGACGCGCTGCTCAAGAATTTCGAGAACAAGGTGCGGATGTACGACGGCATCACGCTCGATTCGTACATCGTCATGCCGGTGTCGCGCTACTGGCTCGTCGAGCCGGTGACCGACGACAAGATCAAGACGATGGCCGAGGGCTGGAACCGCGTCGGAAAGATGCTCAAGAGCCATGGCATCAAGCTGTCGTGCCATCACGAATTCTACTGCGCGCTGCATTCGAAGGAGGAGATCGACACCTTCTACGCGCATGCCGATCCCGAATATGTCGGCCTGTTCATCGACACCGCGCAGCATGAGATCGTCGGCATCGATTCGACCGACCTCTATCTGCAATATGCCGACCGCGTGACCGGGTTCCACTTCAAGGACACCCACCATGTCGACACGGTCGACGACTATAAGACGCCACCCGACCCCGAGCGCGCGGCGAGCACGACGGACCGCTGGTTCTGGGAAATGGGCACGGCCGAGGGCCTGGTCGACTTTCCCAAGCTGATGCAGGCGCTCAAGGACAAGAACTATACCGGCTGGCTGACCGTCGAGCACGACAAGGCCGATATCGGCGGTGCGAACTACGCCGAGAGCACGGCGCGCTCGAAGTGGTACATCGACAACGTCCTGTCGCCCATTTATTCCTGATCGGACACCAGAACATGAAAGATCTTCGTTGGAGCTACGCCATCAATCAGTGGCGTACCGTAGAGACCGACCTCGCGCGGCTCGACCAGATGGAAAGCGCGTTCAAGACGATTTCGGTCAGCGGATTCGAAGCGATCGAGATTAACGACAATGCGCTGGGTGGGCACACCATCCCGGCCTATTTCGGCTCGGCCGCAAACTTCGTCGCCTATCTCAAGAATTGCGGTCTCAGCTGCGTCAGCAGCCACTTCTCGGGACTTGCGCACGGCAACCCGGCCGCAGCCGGCGACCACGGCCGGATGGTCGACAGCGCCGCCAGCACTGCCGCGTTCCTCGCCGAACTCGGCGGTTCGTGCCTGGTGATGCGGCCGTGCGGCCCCTATTGGAAAGAGGCGCCGATCACCGAAGCGAAGATCGGCGTGATCGCCGAGTGCTGCAACAAGGTAGGTGCCGCGACCAAGGCGAACGGCGTCGTGACGGCCGTGCATTTCGACTTCCTGGGCGGCATCCGTCGCGCCGAGGATATCCGCACGCTACTCGCGATGACCGATCCCGACCTGGTGCATGTCGCGCTCGACACCGCCGAATTGACGATCGCCGGGATCGATCCCGTCGCCTTCCTGCGCGAACACGGCGCGCGTGTCGCGCACGTCCAGTACAAGGATGCCAAGGTCGTCGACAGCTTCGACGATTACGCCCGGCCCAACGCCGAGATGGAATATTGGCCCGCGCCGATCATCACCGCCGGGGCGGACCGCGGCATCGACCGCTGGTATTATGAAATGGGCACGCCCGGCGGGCTGGTCGATTTCCCGGCCGTCACCGCGGCGCTGACCGCGCTCGACTATGCCGGCTGGATCGTCGTCGAAAGCGACCAGAGCCCGCATGTCGAGGAAAGCGTCATGCTCAACGGCTGGTACAAGAAGCAGCTGCTCGCGGGTCAGAACGCCCTGCCCGCCTTTGGTCAGCGGTCCTGAAATCGAATGCCGATCGGGTCGCGCACGATCCGATCGGCACCCTCCGCCACAACGGCCACGCGCCGCCAGTGCCGCGCTGCTAGGCGATGATGCTTTCGAAGGTCCCGACGCCGGCGATCGCCGCGCGGACCCGATCGCCCACCTCGAGCGGACCGACGCCCGCCGGCGTTCCGGTGAAGATCAGATCGCCGGGGTGCAGCGTCACGAAGCCGGAGAGTTCGGCGACGAGATCGGGAACCGACCAGATCATCTCGGCAAGGTCCGAGCTTTGTCGGATGTAGCCGTTGACCGACAGGTCGATCGATCCTGCCGCAGGGTGCCCGATCACGGCCGCCGACGCCACGTCGCCCACCACAGCGGACGCATCGAAGCCCTTCGCCATATCCCACGGCCGCCGCTGCGCCTTCGCCGCCGCCTGCAGGTCGCGGCGGGTGAGATCGATGCCGACGGCATAGCCCCAGACATGCTCCAGTGCGCGTGCCGGCGGAATGTCCGCGCCGCCCGTGCCGATCGCGACGACCAGTTCGACCTCGTGATGCAGGTCCTTCGTCCGCGGCGGATACGGGATCGGCTGCCCCGACACCACGACCGCGTCGGCCGGCTTGGTGAAGAAGAAGGGCGCCTCGCGGTCAGGATCGCTCCCCATCTCGCGCGCGTGATCGGCGTAGTTGCGTCCGACGCAGAAGATCCGGCGAACCGGAAAAACCTGCCCGTCCTGGGTCGGCACCGTCGCGGGTTGCGGCGTCGGGATCACGGTTGTTGTCATAGGAGTCAGTCCCCTCACACTCCGAAGCGCGAAGCATGCTGCCTGCTTGTGCGTCGGATCGTACGTCCACTTCATGACGCCTTGCGGCTTGTATGGAAGGGTGTCGCAGCAATAGACGGAAGTGAAAAAACTGTCCACGCTGGCAGCTCACAGTCCCTTCGACCCCCCAAGTGCCAAAGGTCACCCGCGTTCGTTCGATCGTGCGCGAGCCCCCGACAAGGCCCAGCTGTTCATGGAGGCGGTCGCGCATCACGAGCGGCTGTACTGGGATGACGCCTGCGATCAGATTGGCGCCGAGCTCGCCGTGAATGCGGCCATCGGGGGTTTCTTCACCAGCGCAGCGCGCATCCTGACGACCCCCGATGCGCCGTGCGGCTGCTCAGACCTGTGGATCGCCTTCGATTTCGATTGCCACCATATCGTGACGCATCTCCTTCCCGGCATGCAGGCGCGCGACGCGGGCGGTAACGCGGTGGACGGCCATCACGTCCCCGTCCCGTATTTCGGTTTCGCGCTCGAGATGAAGGCGTTCGAGGATCTGGGGCAGCTCTTCGCAAAGTGACGCTGCCAGGCAGTCGCGCCGGTCGCTGATGACCGGCGCGGGACCGCATTTTACTTCAGGACGTCACTCTTCTCCGCCTGCTCGACGATGCGCCCGGCGTCTTCGGCGAGCAGCCAGCCGGCTGCGACCTGCTGCGCGGCGACCGCGCGGACACGCGCGACGAAGCCGGCATGGTCGCGATACCGCTCGGTCAGCGACGGACGCGGATCGCCCGTCGTTGCACGCTCGGCGGCGGTGCGGGCAAACGGGATGAAGCCACCGGCAAAGCCGCACCCACCGCCCTTGCCATAGCCGTCGGCGAGCACGTTCCAGCCGGTGTATGTGCCGATCGGCACCAGCAACTGCACCGACGGCACACCCGCAGTCTCGTTGCCGTCGCCATTCACCCTGGGCACCCGCGAGGGCAGGATGCCCCGGATGCGGGGCGGCTGCCGCGTGATCACACCCGACAGATCCCGATAGCCGAAGCCTTCGCCGAAATCCTGATCGACGAAATCGTTGATCTTGCCGTCCGGCGTGGGGAGGCCCGCCAGCGCGGGCCAGCCGATCGCCTTGGCCGTCGGCGCGACGAGATCGCCGGCCGCCAGCATCGGATACCGGCTGGCGGCGGGTTCCTTGCCGGTGCCAACCCAGTCCGCGAGCATCTTCAATACCGCGCGACGGGTGTCGCTCGATGGATTGGGATTAGCCGCCAGCGTACACGCCGGCGCGCCTGGATAGGTCGTCACCTCGCCCTTCACCGGGAAGCCGCCGATGTAAGAACCGGAATGGGTGACGCTCGGGAAATAATAGCGCCGCACCTCGGGCGGGAGCGGAATGTCGGCGACGGCATCGGTGCCGACGAGGTCCGGCGACATGCGCAAGCCCCACAATTCCGCCGACCCGAAGGTCTCGACGATCTTGGGGCAGGTCGACGTGACATGACAGCGGTCCAGCAGGCTGGAAACCCCGCGCGCGCGGGCGCGATCGGTGTAGCGTCCCCACCACAGGGTTCCTTCGCTGCCCGCCTCGTACGGGCTCGCGGCGCCGCCGGGCAGGCCGAAGCGAACGTTGAGCGGCAGCAGCCGCGCGGCGACATTGGGATTGGCGCCGTCGAATACGCGGTGTCCGTCCTCCGCCTGGTTGAACCCGAGTGCGATGAAGCTGCGGATGAAATTGCCGGATTGCGACGTGCCGGTCACGATCGGCCAGCGCACCGACCGTGCGACCGGATTGGGCGTACCGGCATCATCCGCCACGCCGAACCGCAGGAACGCGTTGAGATCGCGCACGGCGGCGAAACCGATCCCGAGCACCTTGGGATCTTTGCCTTGATAGGTCAGCGTATAGGCCTGACTCGGATCGAACCCGCCGCGCACGCACAGCTGCGTCGGGTCGGGGCGGCCGGGGAACGGCGTGGTGCGGCAGTCGGCGAAGGCCCAGTCGGTCCCGGCGATCACGACAGGGGTGGCGGTCTCGTCGGGCTGTCGGGTCAGCCGCGCCTTGTGGACGTCGAGCGACATCGGCAGCGGTCGCGGTGTCGGGCGCCCCAATCCGCCGGCGATGGCAACGCTGCCCGCATTTGCCGGCACGTTGACGAAGCGCTGAAGCACCGGCCCGCTCAACGGTTTTCCGCGCGAACCGTGTGCGACCGGGACGGTGATGGTCTGTGCCCCTGCGGTGTCGAGGTCGCCCTGCCAGCCGCTGATCACCTGGATATGGCCGTCGGGATCGGCGGCGACGGTGCCGTTGCCACGATTGGGGACGTCGTACATCAGGAAACCGCTGCGCCGCGCGGCGTCGGTCGGCATCGCGATCGCAAAGGTCGCACGGTAGCCGACCTTGCCGTTGGCGAGCCGCGGCGCTGCGGCGATGTCGGTGATGATGCGGTTGTGCACGTCGCGCGGATCGAGTTCGCCGTCGTAATGCCCGCGTAGGATCACATAAGCGGGCGCGCCCGCGCGCTTCGGCGCGGCGGCCTCGCTGGTCTCGACGATCAGATGGGTGAGCCGCGCGTCAGCGGCCGGCGCGGCGAGCGCGGCGGTCAGGACGGCGGTTGCCAGGAGCAGGTGTTTCGTCATGTCATCATCATCCCAACCAACCGAGCCGACGTCCGTAATCGCCCAGCGCATTCCGATCCGCGACACACGACGGAGCACCCAAACATACTCGAAAAAACAGACCGATGAAGCGCGCCCTATCGCGCATAGGCGATCGTTCGCGCCGCAGGATCGGCGATCAGCTGCGCGCTGCGGTCGAACACCATCGTGGGCACGCTGCGATCATGCGGGCGCCAGGGAAGCCGCGGACCCGCCGGGTTGCCCGTCCTGGCGAAGCGGATGAAGGCGTCCGCCATCGTGGCAGCGATCCGGTTCGCGTCGGGCGTGTTGCCGGTCAGTTGATCGGCGCGCTCGCAATTGTCGAAGGCGTAGACGATGTCGGTACAGTGCGGCACGCCGATGCGCCCGTCGAGCAGGTCGGGCGCGTAGGTGAACCAATAGCCATATCCCGGCGCGCCGCCCTGCGCCGCCTTCAGGTCGAGCTGGTGGAGCGCCGATGCGCGCCAGGCCATGCCGCTCACGACACCCCCAAGATCGTTCGCCCCGAGCTGCGGGAAGTCCGCGCGCAACGCGCTCAGGACCTGCGGCGCCTTGTCCCGACCGTACAGCCCGTCCAGCCTTGCGCGCAATCCGGCTTCGTCGATGACGATCGATGACAGGCGGAACTCGTCGCGAACGCTGCCGACCATCAGCGGCACGGTGCGCGAAACGGCCGGGGCACTCGCCTCCCACGCCGCGTCGGGAAGGATCGTGCCATCGATCACGGGGGCCCAGGTCCGCGGCAAGCGCAGCGCTCCGCGCGTTAGCCCTGGCGGAGACCGGCCGCCACTCGCCCGGCTCGCCGCTTCGGCCTCGCCCGCCGCGACCAGCGCTTCCGCCGACACCGCGCGCAAGCCCGCGATGTCGCTGACCCCGAGGCGCTTCATCACCGCGCGCGCCGTGGCGCGGGCCTGGTCCTGCGGCTGCGCGGGCGCAAAGGAGCCGCTCATCACGATCCCGCGATGGAAAAGCCCTTGCGCGACCGGCATCGCCATCAGTGCCGACACCTTCGCGCCACCACCGGACTGGCCGAAGATCGTCACGCATGACGGGTCTCCACCAAAGTTCGCGATATTGTCCTTCACCCAGCGCAGGGCGAGGACCAGGTCGGTCATGCCGACGTTGCCCGACCCCGCATAGTCCGCCCCGGCTATCTCCGAGAGGTCCATGAACCCGAGCGCACCGAGCCGGTGGGTGACCGTCACCACCACCGCACCGCGGGCCGCCAGGCGCGTGCCGTCATAGGCGGGCTGCTCATGCCCCGATCCGGTGACGAACCCGCCGCCGTGCAGCCACACCATCACCGGCAGTTTGGGCGAATGCCGTGTCGACGGCGTCCAGACGTTGAGCGTGAGGCAATCCTCGCCCGGATGCCCGTCGTTCCAGTCGGCGATGAACGCCATTTCGTCGTTCGACCAGTTGCGGGCCGGCTCGGGGCAGACCGGGCCCAGGCTGAGCGTGGAGCGGATGCCTGTCCATGGCTCGGGCGGGGCGGCGGGCAGAAAACGGCGCTCGCCCGCGACCTTGCCGCCGTACGGGATGCCGCGGAAGCCGTAGATTCCCGATCGCGTGAACCCCCGGACACGACTGCTGACGGTTTCGACGATCGCATCTGCAGGGGTGCGCACCGTGCGGTCCGCCGCGGGGCTGCCGGCGGCGGTTGAAGCGTCGGATCCTGTCCCGCGGCCGCTGGCGGCGCTAGCCGCCCCTGCCCCTGCCCCCGCACCGGCCCCCACCAGCGTCGCGGCAGCGACGGCACAGCCGACGACCGCGCGACGGCTTACGATAGCCGGTTCGTCTCTTGGCATGATCGTCGTCCTTCAAAACAGCGCAAGCTTCCCCCCGGCGCCGGCGAAGGCGCGATAGGTGGCAAGCAAGGTCGGATCCATCGGCGCGCGTGCCTGGGCCGGCGCATCGAACATCATGATGTGCCCACCCGCGACGGTCGGCCAGGCCGGCAATCCTTGTCCGTTCGGGTCACCGTGCAGGACGAAATTCACCCAGTAGCGCCCCATCAGGGTCTCGAGCGCACGGTCAGCCGGGCGCGGCTGCGGGATGGCCGCGGCGACGGTGCCGAGCACATAGGGAACCTCGGACGTATGGAAGCTGCCGAAACGGCGACCGATCGCATCGTCCTGCGGATGATCAAAGCGATAGCCGTAGACCGGCGCGGAGCGCGGCGCGCGCGCTTCGGCCCAGAGCAGCATCGCTGCGGTCGCCTGGTCGCGCAGCAGGCTGCGCGCGGCCAGCGTCGTGTCGGCGCTCCGGGCATAGAAAGGCGCGAAGGCCTGCGCCTCTGCGCCGAAACGCTTGCCGAGCAAGGCCGTCAGCCCGGCTGCGGTCGCGCTCTGCCAGTCGGGCGCGGTGCTGGCTTCATCGGCGGTCAGGCCGGTCAGGACCGGCACATCGCCGCGTTCGGCCGCCGGATCGGGCAAGACCTTCGGCTCGGTGATCGGAACGAAGCGAAGCCCGGGCGGTCCCACCGCGGGCGCATGAGACGCGCGGGCGACGGCCTCCGCCGACAAGCGTCGCAACGCGCCGATGTCGGCGGCTCCGGCGGCGGCCGCAACGCGCACGCCCTGCGCTTCGGCATCGGCGAGCGGTGGCGCGGCGATGCCCATGCCCGATCCGCTCTGCGCGACTGCTTGGCGGAACAGCCCGCGCGCCGACGGTGCCGCCAGCAGCGCGTGGACCGAAGCCGCCCCAGCCGACTGGCCGGCGATCGTCACCCGATCGGGATCACCCCCGAACCGCGCGATGTTACGGCGGACCCAGCGCAGCGCCGCGACCTGATCCATCAATCCATAATTGCCCGACGATCCCGCTTCGGTGGTCAGGCCGGGATGGGCGAGAAAACCGAAGACGCCGACGCGGTAGTTGATCGACACGACGACGATGCCGTGGCGTGCCAGCGGCGCGCCGTCGTAGATCGGAACCGAACCCGAGCCGCCCGCAAAGCCGCCGCCGTGGATCCAGATGAGGACGGGCTTTCGCGCGGCAAGCGACGGCGTCCAGACGTTCAGCGCGAGACAGTCCTCGCTCATCGTGCCGGTCGGGAAATAGGCCGGCGACCAGGGTGAACCGCCCGGCGGAATGTAGGGCGGATCCTGATAACAATCCGCACCGAACGCCGTCGCGGCGCGTTTGCCGTGCCAGGTCGGGGCGGATCGCGGCGCGCGCCAACGATTGGCGCCGCCGGTGTCGCCGGCATAGGGTACGCCCAGAAAGGCCATGACCGCGCCGTCGCGCTTGCCGATCACGGTGCCGGTTTCGACACGCGCCTCGGGCATGGCCGGCGCGGGGCGGGCAGCGACGGGCGCCAGCGCACCGACCGGCAGGCCGGCGGTTATCCCGCAGACACCGATCGCCTTGGCCAGCCGCCTGAGGAGTTTAGCGCGCACGATCGAGAACCCCTTCGCTGTGGCATCCGGCGATCGATCGGACGCCCCCTGCCCGCCCGCCCGCCCGACCTGTCCGCCCCCGGAAGAGGACAGGAGGTGTCGGCGACGAATCATCGCCACGCACAGGCGCGGCGATGGTTCGGATCAGAAGTCGACCGAGAGACGGACGCCGTAGGTCCGCGGCGTGCCGAACTGGAAGTTGAAGACATCGTCGGGACCGGCCGCGGTGTAGTTGGCGTAGGTGAGCGGCCGCACGTTTTCGAGATTACGGGCGAAGGCCTGGATCCCGAACGCCTTGTTTGCCGGCTTGTACTCGAGGCTCAGGTCGGTCTGGGTGTAGGCCGTCTGGCGGGTATCGCGGTAGTTGAAGAAGCTCAGGAAATAGTCGCTCTTGAAGCGCGAATAGGCGCTTGCCGTCACCGTTCCGGCCGAACCGAGGCGGAACACATGGTCGTAGCCGACACCGATGACGTACCGCGGCGTCTGCGGCAGGCGATTCCCCGCGAGGTTGGGGTTGTCGACCGTCAGCAGCGATGTCTGGTTCGGGTTGGCTGGGTTCAACACGGCGTAGGACGCTGCGAAATCATCATATTTCGCGTACAGATAGTTGAACGTCGCGTTGAAGGTGTCGTTGTCCGACAGGTGGATCACGCTCTCGACTTCGACGCCGTAAATCGTCGCCTTGCCCGCATTGAACGTCTGTGAGCCGAGCGCGGCGTCGAGCAGCACGTCGTTCTGCAGGTCCTTATAGTTATAATAGAAACCGGCGACGTTGAACTGGTTGCGCGATCCCGGGCCGTAGTTGAGCTTGAGCCCGCCCTCGTAGGCCGTGTTGGTCTCAGGCTTGAAGCCACCGCGCGAATCGAACCCGCCGGATTTATAGCCGGTGGAGACCTTGCCGTAGATCAGCGTGTTGCGGTTTGGCTTGTAGTTCAACCCGGCGAGATAGTTGACCTTGCTGCCCTCGTATCGAAGATTGAGGGTCGTCGGCGAGGGGCCCGTCAATTCCACAAGACCGGAATTGAACTGGAAGCCGTAGTCGCTGTACGCACCGCTGCGCTTGTCCTTGGTGTAGCGCAGACCACCGACGGCCGTCAGCTTGTCGGCAAGCGGCACTTCGACCTGCCCGAATGCCGAATAGCTCTCGCTCAGGGTCGGGCGACGGAAGTAGTTGATATAGCTTCCCTTTGGACCAACGAAGGGATTGTACAGCCCGCCGTTGCTCGACAGCGCCTCGCGAAAATAGAAGACGCCGGTCTGCCACTGGATGCCGCTGACATCGCCGTTGAGGCGCAGTTCGTGGCTGTGGGTCTTGACCGACCCGCCCCAGTTGCGGCTCGCATACGCCGGGCCAAGCCCCAACACCCCGTCGGTCGAGGTGGTGCGATACCCGCCGGTGTAGGTCAGCGTAGCCGGGCCGAAATTGTAGAGCAGCCGCCCGCGCACCGCATCGGAGCGCAGATTGAAGATGCCCAATCCGGTCAGCGGCGCGTCATAGGTATCCCGGTTGATCGATTGCAGGAAGTTCGTGTTCTGCGGGATGCACTGCACGCCAGGCGTCTGCGCGCCGACCTGGACATAGCCGTTCAATTCGCAATTGCTGCCCGGCGCATTGGCGGGAAGGTTGAGGTTGGTATAGGCCTGCGACGCGGTGATGATCCGCTGCTCGGCATGTTCGTAGGATGCATCGATCACGAGGCCGTCGATTGGCTTGAGGCGAATGCTGGCGCGCCCATCCCAGGTGTGATCGTCGCCGCTGCGGTCGCCCTTGCGGGCCTGGAACTGCGGCAGCGACAGGAAGGCGCCGCTGTTGGGGTGACGATTGTAGCCGTCATGGTCAGAATAGATGCCCGACAGACGCACACCGCCGATATCGCCGACCGGGATATCCACGCCGCCCTGCGCGATCACCTGGTTGTAATTGCCGTAGGTGGCGGAGGCATCGACCGCAAATTCCTGGCCCGGCTTGCGCGTGATGAAGTTCACCGCGCCGCCGGTCGAGTTGCGTCCGTACAGCGTGCCCTGTGGCCCGCGCAGCACTTCCACGCGATCGACATCGAAGATCGCCGCGTTGAGGACGTTGGGGCGATTGATATATTCACCGTCGATGTTGACCGCGATCGACTGATCCTGCGTTTCACCGGCGCTCAGCGTGCCGACACCACGCACCGTTACGCGGGTCAGGTTCGTATCGCTGGTGATCTGCAGCGATGGCGAAACCCGCTCGACCGCTGTGACGTTCGTGACCCCGGCCGCAGTGAGCTGCGTGCCCGACAGCACCGAGATGGCGATCGGCACGTCCTGGACCGACTGGCGACGATTCTGTGCGGTGACGATGATATCTTCGTTGCTCGCATCCGCGGCGGCGGCGGGCGTGGTGCCGATCGGCGTGGTATCGGGTGTACCAAGCGGCGGTGACGCTGGGTTGGTCTGCGCCGATGCCGTACCGGCCAAAACGACGGCCACAGCGAATAGCGATGCGCCCACAACGATTTTCATACAGGTTCCCCTCCAGCGGACCGATCGGATCAGTCTTTTTATAATTACAATGTTCGTTCTAATTATGAAGGCTGGGGATCGTCAAGGGTTTTCGTCAACAGCAGCCTGACCGGGTCGGCGGGCAGGCCGCAGGCGTAGTGCGCGCGCGGGGAAATCCACGCTAAACGACACCGATGTCGGCACTTTTGCGCTGCCTTCGCCGCCGCAGACCGCGCGCTAAAAACAGTCTCTGGACGCCCCTGTGCCAGACGCGGTGCGCGCCGCGCACGGCATTAACGGTCTTTGGTAAGAAAATTTCAACCACGTTAGCGCGAGATTAATCCTTCGCCGATAGCGTCGCGGGCGAAGGGGTGGCGGGCATGAGCTTTCAACTGATTGGCAGAGACCACCATGCCGCTTTCCAGCGCGGTGCCGATACCGCCGCGCGCACCGCCCCGGTCGGGCTTTCGATCATCGTTCCCGTCAAGGACGAGGAGCAGGCAATCCGTCCGTTCCTGGCGCGAACGGTGCCGCTGCTGGAGGCGCTGACCGACGTCGCCAGCTGGGAAATCCTGTTCGTCGACGACGGCAGCACCGACGCCACGCTACCGATCATCATCGCGGCAAGCCAGCTCGACTGCCGCGTGAAGGCGATCTCGCTGTCCCGCAACTTCGGCAAGGAAGCCGCGCTGTCCGCCGGGCTCGACTATGCCACGGGACTTGCCGTGATTCCGATCGACGTCGACATGCAGGATCCGCCCGAAGCGATCGCGTCGCTCGTCGCGCGGTGGCGCGAAGGGTTCGAAGTGGTCTACGGCGTGCGCACGGATCGTCGGTCGGACAGCAGGACCAAGCGCTGGTCCTCCTCGCTTTACTATCGTTTCCACAATTTCATTTCAGCGGATCGCATTCCGGCAAATGCGGGCGATTTCCGTTTGCTCGACCGCAGTGTCGTCGAGGTGATCCGGATGTTGCCGGAGCGCAACCGCTTCATGAAGGGCATCTTCGCCTGGTCCGGATTCAAGCAATCCTCGGTCGAATATGCGCGCGATCGGCGCGCCGTGGGCGAGACGAAATTCAGCTATTGGAAGCTGTTCACGCTCGCGATCGACGGCATCACCGCATCGTCCACCGTCCCGCTGCGGATCTGGAGCTATATCGGCGGCGTCATCGCACTGCTGGCGTTCGCTTATGCCGCTTTCATCGTCGTCGACACGATGATCTACGGTCCGGCGGTCAACGGATACCCTTCGATCATCACCGCGGTGATGTTTCTCGGCGGGATCCAGCTCGTGTCGCTGGGCGTGCTCGGCGAATATATCGGGCGGATCCTGATCGAGACCAAGCAGCGCCCGCTCTACGTCTTGCGCAGCAGCATCGGACTGACGATCTGACATGACGCCAACGACCGTCGACCGCAGCGGGGGGATTGCCCCCAGCCACCGGGGACTCGCGCCGGAAGTCCGCTTTCGCAAGGGCCTCCCATGCTGAAGCGTGGTCCGGCCGCGACGCTGGCGGCGACGGCGGCGATCCGCCGGCGCGCCGCCCCGATGCTTGCGGGAACGACGCTGTTGTCGGCGACAGTCCTGGTCGCGGTCATCCTGATGACGCTGGTGCGTTTGGTCCCGCAGGTGGGATTGCCGCTGTGGCTCGACGAAACCTGGACCGCCACGATCGCGGGCCGCGCGACCTGGGCCGACTTCGCGCACGAGGCATGGCTCGATTGCAACCCGCCGCTCTATTACGCGGTGATGAAGCTGTGGGTGTCGGTCGCGGGACCGTCGAACATCGCACTTCGCCTGCCCAGTTTCGCGTTCATGATCCTGGCCGCCGCGCTGCCGCTCGCGTTGCCCGTCCGCGGGCTGAGCCGTGCGACCCGCTTGACCTGGGCGGCGTTGCTCTTCTGCTGGTGGCCAGGCCTCGCGATCACGCTCGACGCGCGCTGCTACACCATGCTGCTGGCGATCAGCGTGATGCAAACCATCCTCCACGTCGCGCTGCTGCAGCAGCCGTCGCTGCGGCGCGCGCTGGCCTGGACGATCTGTGCGGCGCTGGCCATCCTGACGCATTATTACGCGGTCGCGATCGTCGCGGCGCAGGGGCTGGTCTATCTGCACGTCCACCGCGGTCGCACGGTCCGCACCTGGCCCGCGCTGCTCGCGTTCGTCCCAACCCTGGCGTGGATGCTGCACCACGCCCCCCGGCTCGCCCAATATGCGCGCCCAGACGTCGCCTGGTATCTGCCGGTCGACGCCTATGCGCTGTCCGAATTCCTGGCCTATCTCTTCGGCATGCAGACGACGCGGTTTGCGATCATCGCCGGCGCGGGCATCGTGCTGCTGTGGTGGTCGATCCGCTATCGACCCGATCCGGTCCGCGACGAGGTCGGCGCGATCGACCCGGCGATCCGGTGGAGCGTGACCGCCGCGCTCGGCAGCGTCGCGTTCGCCATCGCGCTGGCGGTCGTCAAGCCGACGCTGTCCGATCGCTACCTGACCCCGGCGGTGCCCGCGATGTTGCTCGGCCTGGTGCTGTGTATCCGCCATATCCGCGGCACGCATCGGGCGTTCGCCGTGCTGGTCACGGTGTTCTGGCTGGGCAGCGCGGCGCCCTATACGCTGACCCAGAACCTGAGCAACCGCGCGACCTATGGCTATGAGCGGAGCTCGAGCTACCTTGCCGCCGCCCGCCCGGAGACGCTCGTCTTTGCCTGGGATCATCCCGCGACCAAGATCATGGCGCGCGAATCGCTCGATCGGATCGGCGGCTACTTCCTGCGGCGCGACGGGGTGCCCGTTACGGTCGTCCCGGTCACGCTGCGGCTTGGCGAAGACCCGAGCCCGCGCCTGCTCGCCGCGGCGACGGGCGCGCGCCCCGCGATTCTCTGGCTGTACGACAGCCGCCATGGATCGGTCGCCGGCCGCGACAGCTTTGCGGTCGAGCGGCAACCGGGATGGCAATGCCGGCACTGGCGGCAGCGCTGGGTCGGCGTCGTGGCATGCGCCCCTGCACGGCTGTTCAACGGCCCGGACGCGCCTCGGCGCTAGCGTCATCCCGCGCCACGCGCGTTGGATCGATCGCCATACGCCAGCCGAGGACGCCGTTGACCGCACACTAGGCGGAGGCGAAACGTCTCAGGCGCCACCGACAAGCAGCACGCGCGACACCGACCATGGTGGCAGATGCACTATCTCTGGGGTGAAGCGAGCGGTTCGGGTCCGAAGCAGATATCTGCCTCGGCGCTAACCTACTGGTTTTCGAAATGAAAACTGGAGCGGGCGAAGGGATTCGAACCCTCGACCCCAACCTTGGCAAGGTTGTGCTCTACCCCTGAGCTACGCCCGCTCTGGCGTTTACGGCCCGGTCAGTGGCTGACTGGGCGGGTAAGGTGGCGGGCTCTAACAGCGACATTGGCACTCGGCAACCCCCTTATCGCGATCCTGCGCAGATCGGCGAGAAAAGGGTTGGCTTCGCGCGCGCAGCGCCCACATAAGACGGGGAGCACACAAGCATTGGAGCGACACTTGGCCACCCTGGGAATGAGCGCCGCCGAACGCGAAGCGGTGGAGAGCTTCCGCCGCGACGTCGTCGAGCCGTCGATGACCAAGCTCGTCCTGATCGATTTCTGGGCGGAGTGGTGCGGGCCATGCAAGGCGTTGACGCCGCTGCTCGAGAAGGTCGCGGCCGCCTATGCCGACAAGGGTGTCGTGCTCGCCAAGGTCGATACCGACAAGAATCAGTTCATCGCCGCGCAATTCCAGATCAAGTCGATCCCGACCGTCTACGCGATGTTCCAGGGCCAGCTCGTCGCCGACCTGACGCCCGCGCGCACCGAGACGCAGCTGCGCACGATGCTCGACCAGCTGCTCAAGCAGTTGCCGCTCGAGAGCGAGGCGGCGGGGCTCGAGGCCGAACTCGAGCCGCTGATCGCGATGGGCGAGCAAGTGCTGGTCGAAGGTGATGCCGAGCGCGCAGTGGACGTGTTCACGCAGCTGAGCGAGATGGCGCCCGAACATCCTGCGGTGCTGTCGGGCATGGTGCGCGCGCTGGTCGCGGCCGGCCGGACCGACGAGGCCGAGGCGGCGATCGCCGCGCTCCCCGAGGAGATCGCCAAGCTTCCCGAGATCGAACGGGCGCGAAGCGCGCTGGCGCTGGCGCGTGACGTGCAGCCGGTCGACGATCTCGCGGGGCTCGCCGCCGAGGTGGCCGCGAACCCCGAGAATCACGAAAAACGCTTCGAGCTCGCCGGCGGCCAGATGGCGGCGGGCGACCGCGATGCCGCCGCCGACACGCTGCTCGCGATGATCGCCGCCGACCGCACCTGGAATGAGGGCGCGGCGCGGACGCAATTGCTCAAGATCTTCGAGGTCGTCGGGCTCGAGGATCCGTGGGTCTCGGCGCAGCGGCGCAAGCTCTCGGCGATCCTGTTCGGATGACGATCACGCGGCTCTCGATCTTCCCGCTGCCGGGCGCGTTGCTGTTCCCGGGCATGCACCTGCCGCTGCACATCTTCGAGCCGCGCTATCGTGCGATGATCTCGGACGCGATGGCGCGCGATCGGCGGATCGGCATGGTCCAGCCGCGGCCCAACGTCCCCGCGCGGCCCGACAAGCCGCCGCTGTTCGAGATCGGCTGCGTCGGCAAGATCTCGGAGTTCGAGGCGAGCGAGGACGGGCGCTACAATCTCATCCTCGAAGGGCTGTCGCTGTTCCGCATCGTGCGCGAATTGGACGTGACGACCGCCTTCCGCCAGGTCGAGGCCGAGCTGATCGCGGGATCGAGCGAGCCCGAGATCCTGTCGCTGTCGCGCCGCTCCGCGCTCGAGAGCGAATCGCGCGCTTTTGCCGATGCGCAGGGCTATGCGGTCGATTGGGACGCGGTGACGCGGCTCGACGACGAGGCGCTGGTCAACGGCATCGCGCAGATCGCGCCGTTCGACGTGGCGGCCAAGCAGGCGCTGCTCGAGGCGGGGCGCATCGAGGATCGCGCCGAGCTGATCATCCAGCTGATGCAATTCTTCGGGCGGCATGACGGTGAGGATTCGGTGACGTTGCAATGAAGGCCGCAGCGAAGCGCAAGGGCCGCGTCGGTGGCGCTGCGATGATGCTCGGGATGTTCTTCACCACGCTGTTCGACCCGAAGAAGGCAGCGGCGATCGTGCAGATCGATACGCAACGGCGGATCGGCAGCGAGAGCGAGCGGATCGCGGCTACGGCAAGTGCCCCGCGGAGCGGGGATGGGACTGTGCACGCCTGAACTGGTGGTCCGGCGGTTCGTCGGCGGATTGGTTCGCGCATAGGCGCGGAGGCGTAGAGAGGCTGCGCTCGGGTTGTAAGGGGGCTCCCCCTGCTCATCGCTTCCCCGGCGAAGGCCGGGACCTAGAAGCGCGAGGCCTTAGGTCGCACGTAGCGCCCAATCCGCTTGGTCATTTCGACCGGGCTCCGGTCTTCTCCGGGGAAGCGCTATTCAGTGAGCGCGCACCCCCGGCAACACTACCCTCCGCGCCTCTGCGCGAACTTAATCGACGCTGCCACGAACGCTGTAGCGAGCCGCCTAGACCGTGATCCCTTGCAACAGCTTCGGCACATCCCCGCTCTCGCCGCGCGCCTCGGCGATGAAGCGGCGCTTGAGCGGCGGCACGCGCTGCACCGCCGACAGACCCATCCGGCGCACCGCATTGGCGGTCTTGCCGGGGATGCCGAACAGCCGTGTCAGCCCGTCGGTCGCCGCCGCCACCATGAAGGTGTCGAGGCTGCGCCAGCGGTCGTAGCGTGCGAGCAACTGCGGATCGCCGAGATCGAGCCCGGTGCGCTTGCCCTCGACCAGCACCTCGACCAGCGTCGCCACGTCGCGGAAGCCGACGTTGACGCCCTGCCCTGCGATCGGATGGATGCCGTGCGCGGCATCGCCGACGAGTGCGAGCCGGTCCGACACGATCCGGGCGGCATGGTGGAAGCCGAGCGGATAGCTCATGCGATTGCCGAGCGGCCCGAGCTTGCCGAGGAAACCGCCGATGCGCTTGTCGGCCTCGGCGAGCCAGCCGCGATCGGACAGCTTCATCATCCCCGGCGCCTGATCGTGCGTCACCGACCAGACGATGCACGAGCGATGCCCCTGCTCGTCGTCGTTGAGCGGCAGGATCGCGAACGGGCCGTCGGGATAGAAAATCTCGAACGCGATGTTCTCATGGGCGTGTTCATGGTGCAGCGAGGTGACGATCGCGGCATTGTCGTAGCTCCAGCGCGCGACGCGCAGGCCCGCCGCCTCGCGCGTCGGCGAATTGCGGCCCTCGGCGGCGATTAGCAGCGGCGCCTTGATCACCGCGCCCGAATCGAGCGTGACGGTGACACCCGCGGCGCCGCGATCGACCGAAACCGCACGCGTCTGCATCCGCACGTCGACATTGGGGGCAGCCGATGCCGCCTCGAACAGTGCCGCGCGCAGCTTGCGATTCTCGATCATGTGGCCGAGCGCGCCATCGCCCGGCTCGGGTTCGAAATCGAGCGCGCCGGGTTCCAGCCCGTCACTCACGCGGATTCCCTGGATCGGGCAGGCGACGGGCGCCAACCGCTCGGCTACCCCGATCGCTTGCAACATCCGCCACGGCGCACCGGCGATCGCCGAGGCGCGTCCGTCGAAACCAGCGGCGAGAATCACCGCGGGATCGGCAATGTCGATGACGATCGCGCTGAGCCCATGCGTGTCGAGCGCCACGGCGAGCGCGCTGCCGACGAGTCCGCCGCCGAGGATGATGACGTCTGCTGTGTCCATATCCGCTGCTGTAGCGCCTCGTCCGGGCGCTCGCCAGCCCGCAAAGTCTTGACGCCGGAGCCGCCGCGCGCGATGAATCCGCAGCACAGACAGCGAACATCGGGACAAGTGATCATGGCGAGCCGCGCGCAGCCACCCTTATGGCGTGAAACCGTCAAGGCCGGCGCCGTGCGCAGCGGCGCCCTGATCGCCGCGATCGCGCTGGTCGGCGTGGTCGTGCTGCTCGTCGTCGCGGTCGCGAGCTATCATGCCAGCGATCCCTCGCTCAACACCGCCTCGGGCGGCGCGGCGCGCAACTGGCTGGGCAAGCCCGGCGCGCTGGTCGCCGACGCCGCCTTCTGGCTGCTCGGCCCGGCCTTCGTCATGCTGCTGCCGACGCTGCTGCTGATCGCCTTGCGGTTGTGGCGCGCGGTGCCGGTTGGGCGCTGGCGGCTGATGCTCGGCGCGTCGCTCGGTGGCGTGCTGCTCGTCGGCACGGGCTTTGCCTTGTTCTGGGGCGGCGCGGTGCAGTGGCTGCCGGCGGGCTATGGCGGCGCGCTCGGGCTGGTCCTGGCGCATGCGCTCCACGCGCTGATCGGCCTGATCCCCGATGCCACCGCCGTGGTGTGGACGACGCGCGGCGTGGCCGCGGCGTTCGCGCTCGCCGGAGTGGCGGCCTGGGCCTACAGCTTCACGATCGACGTCAGCGAGCGCCCGGTTCGCGTCGCGCGCGAGCCCAAGCGGCTGACCGACCAGCGGCGTGAATTCGGGGGTGATTACGAGGGCGAGCAGGACGTGCTGCCCCCCGAGCCGCCGCGCAAACTGTCGATGCCGCGCGCGCTGGCCAGCCCCGACGTGCGCCCCGGCCCGGTGATCGCCGATCGCCAGATGACGCCCGTCACGGTCGCCAAGCCCCGCGCCAAGCAGACGTCGATGGATTTCGGCGACAAGTCGATCCTGCCGTCGCTCGACCTGCTCAATCCGGCACCGCCCGCGATCGGCGGCCCGGTCGACAAGGTCGCGCTCGACCGCAATGCGCGTTTGCTCGAGACGGTGCTGAGCGACTTCCACGTCAAGGGATCGATCATCAACGTACGGCCGGGCCCGGTCGTGACGATGTACGAGCTCGAGCCCGCCCCCGGCATCAAGGCGAGCCGCGTGATCCAGCTCGCCGACGACATCGCGCGCAACATGTCGGCGGTGTCGGCGCGTGTCGCGACGATCCCCGGGCGCACCGTGATCGGCATCGAGCTGCCCAACGCCAAGCGCGAGACGGTCGGCCTGCGCGAACTGATCGATTCGCTCGACGACCAGCCGGGCTCGCTGTCGCTGGTGCTCGGCAAGAATATCGCAGGCGATCCGGTCATCGCCGATCTCGCGCCGATGCCGCACCTGCTCGTCGCGGGCACCACCGGCTCGGGTAAGTCGGTCGGGCTCAACTGCATGATCCTGTCGCTGCTCTACCGGCTCAAGCCCGAAGAGTGCCGGATGATCATGATCGATCCCAAGATGCTCGAACTCAGCATGTATGAGGACATCCCGCATCTCTACGCGCCGGTCGTGACCGATCCGTCGAAGGCGGTGCGTGCGCTGAAATGGACCGTCGAGCAGATGGAGGACCGCTATCGCCAGATGTCCTCACTCGGCGTGCGGTCGCTGGCGAGCTTCAACGACAAGGTGCGCGCGGCCAAGGCCAAGGGCCAGCCGCTCGGCCGCAAGGTGCAGACGGGGTATGAGCCCGGCACCGGCGCGCCGATCTACGAGGAAGAGACGCTCGACTATCAGGTGCTGCCGCAGATCGTCGTGATCATCGACGAGCTCGCCGATCTGATGATGACCGCCGGCAAGGAAGTCGAATTCCTGATCCAGCGGCTCGCGCAAAAGGCGCGCGCGGCGGGCATCCATCTGATCATGGCGACGCAGCGGCCATCGGTCGACGTCATCACCGGCGTGATCAAGGCCAACCTGCCGACGCGAATCAGCTTCCACGTCACATCGAAGATCGATTCGCGCACGATTCTGGGCGAGCAGGGCGCCGAGCAGCTGCTCGGCAAGGGCGACATGCTCTACATGCCCGGCGGCAAGGGCATCGTTCGCGTCCACGGGCCGTTCGTGTCGGACGACGAGGTCCGCGCGGTGACCGATCACTGGCGCGCGCAGGGGCAGCCCGATTACAACCAGGCGATCACCGAGGAGCCCGAGGATGGCTTCGCGATGGACGGCGCGCCGACCGGCGAGGATACCGCCGAGGACCAGCAATATCGCACCGCGATCCAGCTCGTCGTCGAAAGCCAGAAGGCGTCGACCTCGTGGCTGCAGCGCCAGCTGCGCGTCGGCTACAACAGCGCGGCGCGGCTGATCGAGCGGATGGAGAAGGACGGCATCGTCGGTCGCCCCGACCATGTCGGCCGCCGCGAGGTGTTGCGCGATCGCGACGGGAACCCGGTCTAGGGCTTTCCGGTTCAGAGCGGGTTCAAGCCGCTACGGGCTTAAGCGGCCCCGTCAGGAGATTATCGTGCCCCTTCGTTACCCAACCCTTCTCGCAGCACTTGCCGTGCCTGCCCTGGTGGCGGCCGCGCCGGTCGCCGACCTGTCGTCGGTGCAGACGCACCTGCAATCGGTCGAGAGCATGACCGCGACGTTCAGCCAGACCGATCGCGCCGGCAAGGTGCTGAACGGCGTGCTGACGCTCAAGAAGCCCGGCAAGATCCGCTTCCAATATGAAAAGGGCGTGCCGATCCTCCTCGTCGGCGACGGCAAGTCGCTGTGGTTCCTCGATTATTCGGTCGGACAGAAGCAGCGCTGGCCGATCGGCGGATCGCCGCTCGGCATTCTGCTCGACCCGTCGCGCGACATGCGCGGGATCGCCAAGGTTGTGCCGTCGGACAATCCCAACCTCGTCGCGGTCGATGCCGCCGACCCCAAGCATCCCGAATATGGCCGAATCAGCCTGGTGTTCGTGCGCAACCCCGCCGCGCCGGGCGGGCTGATGCTGCAGGGCTGGGTCGCGCTCGATTCGCAGAACAACCGCACGACGATCCGCCTGTCGAATCAGCGGTTCAACGCGCCGGTCAGCAATTCGACGTTCCAGTGGCGCGATCCAACACCGAACTCGGGCAGAAAATAGGCCGTCCCCGGATCGGTTCATATTGGCGACAGGTTCGCGTCGCTAAAGCCGGAATTGCGGATGCGAGGTGCTACCGGGATTTTTCCCCCTGTTGCCCGGACCCTTGCTTCCCGCCTGCGTGACGAACGCTAGGTCGGCCCTCGCTCCATGCCCCCGGAGCGGGGGCCTTTCTCTATCCGGCACCCGCGGCTGGCGCGGCGCCCAGACGATGGCTACAGCGCCTGCATGACGACACCGCTCAAGATCGTTTCCTGGAACATCAATTCGGTGCGTGCGCGCATCGAGATCGTCGAAACCTTCCTGCGCGAGATGGCGCCCGACATCCTCTGCCTGCAGGAAACCAAGGTGGTCGACCAGGATTTCCCGACCGCCGCCTTCCGCGCGCTCGGCTATCGCCACATCGTGCTGCACGGCCAGAAGATGCATCACGGCGTCGCGATCCTGTCGAAGGTGCCGCTGGTCGAGGACGATCGGTTCGACTGGCAGGCCAATCGCGAGGCGCGCCATGTCGGCGTGCGGCTCGAATCCGGGCTGCGGATCGAGAATGTCTACGTGCCGGCCGGCGGCGACGTGCCCGATCGTGCGGCCAATCCGAAATTCGGGCAGAAGCTCGATTTTCTTGACCGCATGACGGCGTGGTCGCAGGATCTCGCCGTGCCGACACTGCTGGTCGGCGATCTCAACATCGCGCCGCTCGAGTCCGACGTGTGGAACCACAAGCAGTTGCTCAACGTCGTCAGCCACACGCCGATCGAGGTGGCGGCGATGGACCGGCTCAAAGCCTCCAATTCGTGGGTCGATCTCGGGCGGCATTTCTACCCCGCACCGGCGCGGCTGCACACCTGGTGGAGCTACCGGTCCGCCGACTGGACGGTCAACGATCGCGGGCGGCGGCTCGACCATATGTGGGCGACCGCCGACGTTGCAGCCAAGGCGACGCGTCACCATGTCTATGAGGAATGCCGCAGTTGGCTGAAACCCTCCGACCATGTGCCGATCATGACCGAATTTCTGCTGTGAGCGCTCCACGTCGCGGAGACGCGCACAAGACCGCGCTAGCGATCGACGCGTTGCGCCGCGGCTGGGCGGTCGCGATCGACGGCGCCGACGGCCTGCTCGCTTTGCTGCCGATCGAGACCGCCGACCCGGTGCGGCTCGCCGCCTTCGATCCGCAAGCGTGCGCGCCGTTGCTGCTGTCGGCAGGCCGCGCCGCGACGCTCAAGCTCGCCAATCAGCTCGAGGCGGCAGCGCCCGACGCGCCGGTCCTGGTCGAGCGCGTGCCGTGGATCGATTTCGCGATGGCGACGGCGCTCGCCGACCCGCAGTTCGATCTCGAAACGCCGATGAAGGGCCCGTTCCGTGCGCTCCATCTCGCCGAGAGCGACGCCGGAGCAGCGGCATTGCGGCTCGCGCGGATCGGCGGCGTGTTGCCGGCCTTCTTCGCGCTTGCGGGCGAGACCGCCGCGTTGGTGCTGACCCCCGACGATATCGACGCGCATGAGGAAGCCGCGCGGCTGACCATCGCGACGCGCGCGCACTTGCCGGTGGTCGGCGCCGAGACTGCCGAGATCGTCGCCTTCCGCACGCCGGAAATGCCCGGCGAGCATATCGCCTTGCTGATCGGCACGCCCGATGGCCGCCCGCCGCTGGTGCGGCTGCACAGCGAATGCCTGACCGGCGACATGCTCGGCAGCCTCAAATGCGATTGCGGCCCGCAGCTCCACGCGGCGATCGACGCGATCGCGGCGAGCGGGTGGGGAATCGTGCTCTATCTGCGGCAGGAAGGGCGCGGCATCGGCCTGATCAACAAGCTGCGCGCTTATGCGTTGCAGGACCAGGGGTTCGACACGGTCGATGCCAATACCCGGCTGGGGTTCGCGGTCGATTCGCGCAATTATGCGGTGGCGGCGCGGATGCTGGACCTGCTCGGTCAGCCCGCGGTGCGGCTGTTGACCAACAACCCGCTGAAAGTCGCGCAGCTCACCAACGCAGGGATCGACGTGGTCGAACGCGTGCCGCACATTCTGCCCGCCAACCCGCACAACGAACGCTATCTGGCGACCAAGCGCGACCGCACCGGACATCAGTTCTAGCGGAGCCGGCCCGCGCTGCCGGCGGTCAGCCGATCAGCCGTGCGATCTCGGCAAAGTCGGTCGCGACGTCGTGCACCCCGATCGCGCGGAGTTTGTCGGCATGGTCGGGCCCGCAATGCGTCCCGCCGACGAAGCCGACGACATGCGCGCCCGAGGCGACCGCACCGGTCGCGCCGACCGGAGAATCCTCGATGATCACGCAGCGCGCGATCTCGACGCCGAGCGCGGCGGCGGCGTGGAGATAGATGTCGGGTGCGGGCTTGCCGTTGACGACATGCTCCTTGCCAGAGAACAGCCGGTCGCCAAACGCGGCGCGCAGTCCGATATGGTCGAGATGCCGCGCGATCCAGGCGGTCGAGCTCGACGAAGCGATCGCCTTGGGCAGGGTCGGCGGCAGGTCGAGCACGAAGCGCACCGCGCCCTCGACCGCGTCGACCCCCGCGCGCATCACGCGCTCATCTTCGGCCTTGCGGGCGACATGGAAATCGTCGGGCAGGCTGCGCCCGATCCAGCGTTCGATCGCATCGGTGAACGCCGCGCCCGACAGCCCCATGAAGTTGGCGAACGAATCCGCCGGCGTGGTCGGGTGGCCGATGCTGGTGAGATAGGCGGCGATCTGGCGATTGCCGACCGCTTCGCTCTCGATCAGCACGCCATCGAAATCGAACAGGATCGCGTCGAAGCTCATGCGCGGCTGCCGAACAGTGCGGTGCCGACGCGGACGTGAGTCGCACCGAGCATCACCGCGACCTCATAATCGCTCGACATGCCCATGCTGAGTCCGTCCAGACCGTGCTCGCGCGCCAGCTTGGCGAGCAACGCGAAATAGGGGGCGGCCTCGGTGTCGACCGGCGGCACTGCCATCAACCCGACCACCGGCACACCCGCCGCGCGGGCTTCGTCGAGAAGCGCGGGGAGGGCGGCGATCGGGCAACCGCCCTTTTGCGGCTCGTCGCCGATATCGACCTGCACGAAGCAGGCCGGACGGCGATCGAGCTTGTCCATCGCGCGGCCGAGTGCGGCGACGAGCGACGACCGATCGACCGAATGGATCACGTCGAACAGCGCGACCGCATCCTCGGCCTTGTTCGACTGGAGCTGCCCGACGAGGTGGAGCGTCACGCCGGGGAAGGCCGCGCGCAGATCGGGCCATTTGGCCTGCGCCTCCTGCACGCGATTCTCGCCGAAATCGTGCTGCCCGGCCTCGAGCAGCGGAATGATTTCGTCGGCGGCCTTGGTCTTAGAAACCGCGATCAGCGTGGTGTCGGCGGGCGTGCGGTCGGCGAGGCCGGCGGCATGCGCGATCGCGGCTTTGACGGCGGCGAGGCGCTCGGCGGGCGTGCCAGTGGGAGAGGCGGTGGGGGTGGGGTCGTCGCTGGACATCGCCCGCGCTATAGGCGGGGCAATGCCCGCTCGCCACCCCAATAGCCGCCACGCATCGAGACCATCGCTATGGCTGATGACCGACGAGCGGATGGGCGAGGGGCTCTGGACGGCGCTCGCGGCACTGCCGCGCGGCAGCGGCGTGGTGTTCCGCCATTTCGCCACCGCCGAACCCGAACGCACCGCGCTCAAGGCGCGGATCGCACGGTTCGCACGGCGGCGGCGGTTGGTGCTGATCGCTGCGGGAACGACGGCGCAGCAGCGGGCGCTCCACCCCGCGCATTCGGTGCGCGAGGCGATCGCCGCACGGCGTGCGGGTGCGGCGCTGATTCTCGTCTCGCCGGTCTACCCGACGCGAACGCACCCCGGCGCGCGCGCGCTCGGCCCGTTGCGCGCCGCGACGGTCGCACGGGCCGCACAAATCCCGGCGATCGCGCTCGGCGGGATGACGGCGGCGCGGTACCGGCGCATGAAGGCATTGGGATTCGTCGGCTGGGCGGCGATCGATGGGCTGACTCCCAACGCCACCCGCTGACCTGTCGTTTCAGCGGGTCGCGCCATCAGAAGCGGAAGGCGGTTCCGACATAGACCGCTTGGCTGTCGCGGCGGTTGGTTTCGGTCGCCGGCTGCGCGATCAGGCGATCGCGGTCGGCCTTGTAGCGCACGCCCGCGGTGACATCGAGGCGCCGCGTCAACGAGTAGGAGCCGCCGACGTCGATCGAGTAGGCCGGCATGTCCTCGACGAGCTTGGGCGCGCCAGCCAGCGGACGATCGGTCCCGGCCTTGACCTGGCCGGTGAAGCGGTTGCCGGTGTAGCTCACCCCGACGTCGGCCGATTCGCGGCTGCCGGGCAGGCCGGCGAGATCGATCTTCGCGACGTCGCCCGAAAGCGCGAACCGCTTCCAGCCTACAGCAACGCTGAGGTTATAGGCGATCGGCGTCAGATTGACCGTCGATGGGGCGAGCGGTGCAGTCCGGTCGACCACCGCGATGCCCCGCGCCGAGCGGGCGCGGATCGCAACATTGACCGCCCGCGCGCCATCGCGGCGCGTGTCGGACGGCGTGAAACGGAAGCCGCTCGTATCGAGTCCGCCCCGCGCGAAGATCGCCGTGAGGCGCGGATCGGCCGAAGCCGGGGTGAAGGTGCCGATGCCGCGCAACAGCACCGGACGCTTGGTCGCATAGCGCGCGGCAGAGCTCTCGCTCGCACCAAGCGCTGGAGCCACGGTGAAGCCGAGGCCGACGAGCGACCCCATAGCTAAACCGGCCAACCAACGTACAGACGACACCGTGCAACCCCTTCATGCGAGCCCTTGTGGACCCCGCTTTATGTGCCAACGCGCCTATCACGATTCAATTCCGTGTTGCCACTGTATCGACGCAATTTTCCGCGAGAGTGTCTCGAAGGACACACCTTTCGACGCATCCCGGAAGAGTGGGGCGACTCGGCAGGCGCGGTCCCCCGGAGGTGTCGCTTGCGGCGCCTGCGAGACATTCTATAGATAGCGCCATCCAAATCCAGTTTTGTTCAGGAACCGCCGATGATCCGCCGCCCAGGCACCGCGCCCCGCACCGTGATGGTGGTTTCGCTCGCTCTCGCCGCTTCGCTCTCGCTGGCGGGCTGCGGCCATAAGGCTCGACCGCAGAATGCCGATCTCGCCGCGTCGAAGGTCACCACGATCGGCGTCAACGCCTATCTGTGGCGCGCGAGCCTCGACACGCTGAGCTTCATGCCGCTGCTGCAGACCGATTCGAACGGCGGCGTGATCGTGACCGACTGGTACATCAACCCCGCCGCGCCGTCCGAGCGCGTCAAGGTGACGGTGACGATCCTCGACCAGGATCTGCGTGCCGACGGCCTACGCGTCGCGGCGCTGCGCCAGGTGAACCAGGGCGGGCAGTGGGTGGCGGCCCCCGTCCAGGCGGCGACGGTGCAGAAGCTTGAGGACATCATCCTGACCAAGGCGCGTGATCTGCGTCGCGCCGCCGTCGCCGGCTGAGGCAGCACCCTCATGGCGTCACGCTTCAACGCGCTGAAGGCGGACGCGGCTTGGCAGAAGGTGTGGGACGACCGCGCCACCTTCGCCGCGGACGATAGCTCCACCAAGCCGCGCTCCTATGTTCTCGAGATGTTCCCCTATCCGTCGGGGAAGATCCACATGGGCCATGTCCGCAATTACACGATGGGCGACGTGCTCGCGCGCTATCGGCGGATGACCGGCATGGAAGTGCTCCATCCGATGGGGTGGGACGCTTTCGGGATGCCCGCCGAGAATGCCGCGATGGAAAAGGGCGTCCATCCCGGCGGCTGGACGCGCGAGAATATCGCGACGATGAAGGCGCAGTTGAAACGCCTCGGCTTTGCGCTCGACTGGAGTCGCGAGCTCGCGACCTGCGAGCCTGACTATTACGGGCATGAGCAGGCGCTGTTCCTCGATCTGTTCGCAGCCGGGCTCGTCTATCGCAAGGAAAGCTCGGTCAATTGGGATCCGGTCGACATGACCGTGCTCGCCAACGAGCAGGTCATCGACGGGCGCGGCTGGCGCTCGGGCGCCTTGGTCGAGCGGCGCAAGCTGTCGCAATGGTTCCTGAAGATCACCGACTTTGCTGACGAGCTGCTCGAGGGCCTCGATGGGCTCGAGCATTGGCCCGACAAGGTCAAATTGATGCAGGAGAATTGGATCGGGCGCAGCCAGGGGCTGCAGTTCCGGTTCAAGCTGTCCGACGGCGGCGCGGTCGAGGTGTTCACCACGCGCCCCGACACGATCTTCGGGTCGAGCTTCGTCGCAGTCGCCGCCGATCACCCGATCGCGCAGGCGCTCGCTGCCGAGAACCCCGCTGCGGCCGAGTTCATCGCGCTGTGCAAGCGCGGCGGCACCACCGCGGCCGAGCTCGACACGCAGGAGAAGCTCGGTTTCGACACCGGCATCACCGCGGCGCATCCGTTCGATCCCGAGTGGCAGCTGCCGGTCTACATCGCCAATTTCGTGTTGATGGAATATGGCACCGGCGCGGTGTTCGGCGTTCCCGCGCACGACCAGCGCGATCTCGATTTCGCGCGGAAGTACGATCTGCCGGTGCGCCGAGTCGTCTCCGACGGCGACGTGACCGACCCGATGTTCGAGGGCACCGAAGCCGCCACCGGCCCCGGCACGCTCGTCAACTCGCACTTCCTCGACGGCATGGACGTCGAGGAAGCCAAGCGCACCGTGATCACCCGCGCCGAGGGCGAAGGCTGGGGGACCGGCTCGACCGTGTTCCGCCTGCGCGACTGGGGCGTCAGCCGCCAGCGTTACTGGGGCACGCCGATCCCGATCATCCACTGCGACGCGTGCGGCGCGGTGGCGGTGCCAAAGGACCAGCTCCCCGTCGTGCTGCCCGAGGATGTGTCGTTCGACATCCCCGGCAATCCGCTCGATCGCCATCCGACGTGGAAGCACGTCGCGTGCCCGTCGTGCGGCGGGCAAGCGCGGCGCGAGACCGATACGCTCGACACCTTCGTCGATTCGTCGTGGTACTTCATCCGCTTCGCCAGCCAGCCCAAGGACATGCCGTTCGACCGCGCGGTCGCCGAGCAATGGCTGCCCGTCGCGCAATATATCGGCGGGGTCGAGCATGCGATCCTGCATCTGCTCTACGCCCGCTTCTGGACGCGTGCGCTCAAGCATATCGGGCTGCTCGACGTCGCCGAGCCCTTTGCCGGCCTGTTCACGCAAGGCATGGTCACGCACGAGACCTATAGCCGTCAGATCACCGAGCTCGGCAGCGACGGCGTCGACAGCATCACCAAGCCGCTGTGGCTGTCGCTCGACGACATCGTCCGCAATGGCGATGGCTGGACCGAGAAAGCGACCGGCGAGGCGGTCACCGTCGGCCGTGTCGAGAAGATGTCGAAGTCGAAGAAGAACACCGTCGACCCGACCGGCATCGTCGACCAGTACGGCGCCGACGCGACGCGCTGGTTCATGCTGTCCGACTCGCCGCCCGAGCGCGATCTGCCGTGGAGCGAGAGCGGGATCGAAGGCTCGTGGCGCTTCATCCAGCGGCTGTGGCGGCTGTTCGACGGCGAGCGCGCCGGCGAGGCTGGCGCGAAGAACGCCGCACTCGACCGCAAGCTGCACCAGAGCATCGCTGGAATCGCGCTCGATATCGAGGCGTTGAGCTTCAACAAGGCGGTCGCCAAACTGTACGAGCTGACCGCCGCAATCGAACGTGCCGAGCCCTCGGCGTCGCGCGACACCGCGATCGCCACGCTGATGCGGCTGGTCGCGCCGATGGCGCCGCACCTCGCCGAAGAGGCGTGGGCCGCCGCCGGGAATGACGGCCTGATCGCCGACGCGCCCTGGCCGCAGGTCGACGTTGCGCTGCTGGTCGAGGACGAGGTCACCATCGCGGTGCAGGTCAACGGCAAGCTGCGCGACACGCTCACCATGCCCAAGGGCCATCCGAGCGATGCGGTCGAAGCCGCAGCGCTCGCGTCGGACAAGATCGTCCGTATCCTCGACGGCAAAGCGCCCCGGAAGGTCATCGTCGTGCCAGACCGTCTCGTGAACATCGTCGCATGAAGCGGATCGGTGCCCTCGCGGCCCTCGCGCTGACACTCTCGGGGTGCGGGCTGCATCCGCTCTATTCGGGCGGCGGGAGCGGCACCGTGGCGATGACGCTGACCCAGGTCGACGTTGCCCCGATCGAGGGCAAGGCGGGGTGGCTGATGGCCAACGCGCTGCGGGACCGCCTCCATGCGGGCGACACGCCGCGCTATCGGCTCGAGATCAAACTCGACGACCAGATCGTCGGGCTCGGTGTCAATCGCGACAACAGCATTTCGCGCGAGCGGCGCACGCTGCGCGCGCGCTACCAGCTGGTCGATCTATCGAACGGCGCGGTCCTGCTCGACGCGACCGCGCGCTCCGATGCCGGGATCGACGCCGTCACCTCGGAATATGCGACGATCGCCGCCGAAAACACCGCGCTCGAACGGCTGTCGGGGACCATCGCCGACCAGATCGTCGCACGCGTCGCCACCTATGTGCAGCGCACCGCCCCGGATTCGCGCTGACGTGGCGCAGGATGGGCTTGCCCGATGAAGGCCAATCTCAACCAGCTGACCCGCGCGATCGATAGCGCCAATCCCGACATCCGGCTGTATGTGCTGCACGGGCCAGACGAAGCGGGCGCACGTGACATCGCGATGCGGCTGGCGCGCTCCCTCGGGCCCGACGCCGAACGCATCGATCTCGAGCCCGCGCTGCTCAAAACTAATCCCGGCCGGCTCGCCGACGAAGCGGCGTCGCTGTCGCTGTTCGGCACCGCGCGCCACATCCGCGTCGCCGGCGCCGGCGAGGAGAGCGTCGCCGCCTGCACGCTGCTGCTTGGCGCCGAACGCGCCGGCAATCCGGTGGTGGTGATCGCGCCGGGCGCCAAGGCAACCTCAGCGCTGGTCAAGCTCGCCACCAGCGACCCGCGCGCGATGGCCTGCGTATTCTACGTTCCCGAAGGAGGAGAGGCCGACAAGATCGCCACCAGCATCGCGCGCGAGCAGGGGTTGCGCACCGTCGGTGGCACCGCGGCGCGGATCGCGATGGCGGCGGGCGGCGACCGCGCCGTGATGACGCGCGAGTTGGAGAAGATGGCCTTGTTCCTCGACGCTGCGCCCGAACGCCCGCGCGAGCTCGATGACGCCGCGCTCGACGCTATCGGCGCCGATCTTGGCGATTCCGAAATGTCGCGCGCGATCGACGCGGCGATTTCCGGCGGTCCCGATGTGCTTGCCGGCGAGTTGGCGCGGCTCAATGTCGCGGGCGTATCGCCGATTCCGTTGCTGCGTCAGCTGGTGCGGCGGCTGATGGCGCTTGCCGAACTGCGCGCCGAGATTGAAAATGGCGCCAATATCAACAGCGTGATCGAACGCGTCTTTTTTCGCGAGCGCGTGACGACCGCGGCCGCGCTACGGATCTGGTCGGCTGCAAAGATCAGCGACGCGATCGACCGCGTCCGCCGCGCCGAGCGCGCGACCATGGCGCCTGGCAACGCTGGCGGAGTCCTGTCCGATGCCGCAATCGTCGGCGTCGCCCGGATGGCGGCGCGGCAGCGCGGATAAGCCTCTTCGGCCGACGCGCCGCCGCTGCCAGGGTTACGTCATATACGCTCACCGGTGAGCCGCTGGCACAGCATGTCGAGCTGATCGAGCGTCGAATAGGCGAGGGTCAGCGTGCCGCCCTTGGCACCGTGCGCGACGCGTACCGAGACGCCGAGCAGATCCGCCAATTGATGCTCGAGCGCGGCGAGATCGGGATCGCGGCCGGCACCATCGCTCGGTCCGCGCGCGGCCGGCTTGGCGGCCCGTGCCATCCGCTCGGTATCGCGCACCGACAATCCCCGCGCGACGACCTGGTCAGCGAGCGTCTCGACATCGGGTGCGCCGATCAGCGCACGCGCATGCCCCATCGTCAGCGTACCCGTGACGACGCGCTCCTGCACCGGCCGCGGCAATTCGAGCAGCCGCAGCAAGTTTGCGATATGGCTGCGCGATTTGTTGACCAGCTTGCCGAGCGCGTCCTGCGTATGACCGAAATCCTCGATCAGCCGATGATAGGCCTCGGCCTCTTCGATCGCGTTTAGGTCCTGCCGCTGGATGTTCTCTACCAGCGCGACTTCGAGCGTTTCGGTATCGTCGAATGCGCGCACGATCACCGGAACCTCGTGGAGCCGCGCCCGCTGCGCTGCACGCCAGCGGCGTTCCCCCGCGACGATCTGATAGCCGGTGCCGTGCGGCCGCACCACGATCGGCTGCAGCACACCGCGCTGTGCGATCGACTGGGCGAGCTCCTCGAGCGCAGCCTCGTCGAAATGGCGCCGCGGCTGGCCGGGGTGAGGGGTCAAGGATCCGACCGGGAGCGAGCGCACGCCAGGGGAGGTGCCTTCCTTCCCTTCACCAACTGGCTCTTCGCGCGCAAGATCGCCCATCAAGGCATTGAGGCCGCGCCCCAGACCCGAGCGCGGTTTTGGACGGGGAGGCGGCGCGTTCGGTTCGGTCATGCGGCCCTTGCTGGTGCTTCGGTCTTGGGAAGGCGCGCGATCAGTTCGCGCGCGAGTGCGATATAGGCTTCGGACCCCGGGCAGCGATGATCGTAGATCAGCGCGGGCAGGCCATGGCTCGGGGCTTCTGACAGCCGCACATTGCGAGGGATGACGGTATCGAACACGACGCGGCCGAGCACCGCACGAACATCGTTCGACACCTGATCCGTCAGCCGGTTGCGGCGATCGTGCATCGTCAGCGCGACGCCCATGATCGACAGGCCCGGGTTGAAGCGCTCGCGAATCCGTTCGACCGTGCTGAGCAGCTGGCTCAACCCCTCCAACGCAAAGAATTCACACTGAAGCGGCACAAGCAGCGAATTGGACGCAACCATCGCGTTGAGCGTCAACAGTCCGAGCGATGGCGGACAATCGATCAGGACGACATCCCAGCGATGGTCCGATCGCGCCAACGCGCGAGAGAGGCGATGCGTCCGCTCCTCATATTCAACCAGCTCGATCTCTGCGCCCGAAAGGTCGACCGTTGCCGGGACGATGTCGAGCTTGGGCACGCACGTCGCGATCGCGGCAACCTCCACAGAGGTCTCACCGAGCAAGATGTCGTACGTCGAATGATGCCGATCCGCGCGCGCAATACCGAGACCGGTCGAGCAATTCCCCTGCGGATCGAGGTCGAGCAACAGCACGCGTAGCCCGGTCGCAGCAAGCGCGGTCCCGAGATTGATCGCGGTGGTCGTCTTGCCGACCCCGCCCTTCTGATTTGCAACGGCAATCACGTTCATCGACGAGCCACCCCTGATGCGACCACGATCAGCGATTCAGGATCGGTGATGCTATGTTCCACGTGAAACAGACCATGCCATGCTTGCTCTGCAGTTACCACCTCTTCGCGCGCCGAACGGCCTTTTGGAAGGATCCATTGTGTCTCGCGCGTCGCGCAGCGGGACGCCCAGCTGAAGAGGTCATCGAGCGACCCTACCGCGCGCGCAGAGATGATCGCTGCCGGCACCGAAACGGCTTCGATACGGCCACATACGACGGTCGTCCGCTGCGCAACGCCCAGCGCTTGTGCCGCGTCTTGCAGGAAAGCCGCCCGGCGCTTGCGTGGTTCTACCAGCCAGATTGGGCGGTCGGTCAGGGCCGCGATCACTAGGCCGGGGAAACCGGCACCGCTTCCGATATCGATCCACGGCCCAGTCGAATTCGTCGCGTGATCGAGCAATTGCGCTGAGTCGACCACATGTCGTGACCACATCGCACCAAGGGTCGACGGCGATACGAGATTCTGCTGGGCCGCTTCGGCGACGACGATCGCCACGAGCTGCTTCATCGCCGTTGCAGCCGTCGCGCCGAAATGGGCTAGGATCCACGCCTTTGCGTCATCCTCGCTCACGCGGCGCGCCGCCGAACGTGCAACAGGATTGCAGTCAGGGCCGCGGGAGTCACGCCGCGCACTCGTCCGGCTGCACCAAGCGTGGCCGGGCGTGCGGCGGAGAGCCGCTCAACCATCTCACTCGACAGTCCCGCGATGTCGCCGAACGCGATTGTATCGGAAAGGGCGATCCCGTCTTGTGTGCGCAATTCGACGATCTCGGCCTCCTGCCGCAAAAGATAGGGCGCATAGCGGGCATCCTCGACGACTTCGGCGACGAGCGCCGGGTCATGTTCGGCAGGCAGTTCGAGCCCCAGCATGTCAGGAAGAACCCCCGCGACGCGAAGCCACTCCCTGCCGCTGCGCGGCTGTGGGTCGGGGTTCATCGTCGCGCCCCTGGCGATCAGCCGATCGGCCGATACGGGCAAGGCCAGCCGTGCTTCGATATCGGCACGCGCTTCTTCACGTTGCTCGAGCCGCGCGCGGCGCTCCGGACCGAGGCATCCGAGTTCCGCCGCGATCGGTCCAAGCCGCGTCTCAGCATTGTCGGCGCGGAGACGCAGGCGATATTCCGCGCGCGCCGTGAGCATGCGGTAGGGTTCGGTGATGCCCTGAAGCACCAGATCGTCGATCATCACGCCGAGGTAGCTCGACGCGCGATCGAGAATGATCGGCGCCTGATCGAGCGAGCGCGCCGCGGCGTTGAGACCCGCCATCAGACCCTGGCCGGCTGCTTCCTCATATCCCGTCGTCCCGTTGATCTGACCACAACAGAACAGTCCCGGCATCGCGCGGACCTCGAGGGTGGGGGCGAGGGCGCGGGGGTCGATATAGTCATATTCGACAGCATAGCCCGGTGCGACGATCCGCGCGTGCTCAAGGCCGGCGATCGTCGCGAGCATCGCCGCCTGAACATCGCACGGCAATGAGGTCGATATGCCATTTGGATAGACGATCGGATCGTCGAGCCCTTCGGGTTCAAGGAAGATCTGATGGCCATCGCGATCGCCGAAGCGATGAATCTTGTCCTCGATCGACGGGCAATAGCGCGGCCCTTGCCCAGCAATCGCGCCGCCAAACAGCGGCGATCGGTCGAGACCGTCGCGGATGATTGCGTGCGTTGCGGGGTTGGTGCGGGTGATTGCGCAATGCAGTTGGGGCAGGGGGCGACCGCGCGACAGGGGGGACATCGTCCAAGGGTCGGCATCACTAGCCTGCTCTTCGAGCACCGCCCAATCGATCGTGCGCCCGTCGATTCGCGGCGGCGTCCCTGTCTTGAGCCGCGCCATCGGCAACGCAGCGGCCCGCAATTGTTCGGCGAGCAGCGACGCCGCCGCTTCGCCGATCCGCCCACCGACAGATCGATCCTCGCCGCAGAACATCCGTCCGCCAAGGAAGGTCCCGGTTGCGAGCACCACCGCACCCGCGCTCAGCACGGTATCATCGGCCAGGCGGACACCGGCAACGCTGCCATCTGGCCGCTGCGCGAGCGCGGCTACCTCACCCGCGACGATCGTCAGATTGGCTTGGTCACGCAGCATCGCCTGGATCGCGGCGGCATAACGGCGTCGATCGGCCTGCACGCGCGGGCCCTGAACCGCCGCGCCCTTGCTGCGGTTGAGCATGCGATAGTGCACCCCGGCGGCATCGGTCGCCCGCGCGATCAGCCCGTCGAAGGCATCGACTTCGCGCACCAGATGGCCCTTGCCCAGCCCGCCGATCGCCGGGTTGCACGACATCGCCCCGATCTTGGCAGGGTCGAAGCTGATGAGGGCGGTGCGGGCGCCGCGCCGTGCCGAAGCGGCAGCGGCCTCGGTCCCGGCATGCCCGCCGCCGACGACGATAACGTCGAAACTGTTCATTCCGCTGCGCTAGTTTGCCTGTCGCACAGTGTCAAAGTCGAAACGCGATGTTCCACGTGGAACGTCACTTGCCGATACAGAATCGCGAGAAGATCGCATCGAGCACCGCCTCGGTATCGGCCCGTCCAGCCACACGATCTAGCGCCCGCAACCCACCGCGCACCTCCTCCGCGACGAGCAGGAGATCGTCATGCTGCGCTGCGGCAAGATGATGCATCGCATCCAGCAACAGCGCACGTTGGCGGTGGTTGGTGACCAACGCGTCCGCGACCGGAAGCATCGCGGTGGCACGCCGTTCGAGCAATGACCACAGCGCTACGATCCCCACGCCCGATGCTGCCGAAACAGCGAGCGCTGCTCGCTCCGGGACCACGCCACGATCGGGCAGATCCGCCCGCGCATGGATTGCGATATGATCGGGGCCGGGGGCAGGGCCATCCCCCAGCCACAGCACGATGTCGGCGCCGGCGATGGCCGCTTCCGCCCGGCCGACCCCGATCCGTTCGATCTCGTCGCCCGGCGTCTGGGTCAGGCCGGCGGTGTCGGTCAGCAGATAGGCGATCCCGCCACGTTGCACCGGCGCCTCGATCCGGTCGCGCGTCGTCCCCGAAATGGCCGAGACGATCGCGACGTCGCGCCCGCTCAGCGCGTTGAGTAAGGTCGACTTGCCGCTGTTGGGCGGCCCCGCCAGCACGACCCGCACCCCGTCGTACAAGCGCTCGACAGGCGGCACCGCGAGGAGCGCGTCGATCTCCCCGGCGACGGCGGCGATATCGCCAGCGATCACCGCCATCGTCTCGGTCGCGACATCATCCTCGTCGGAGAAATCGAGCTGCGCCTCGATCCGCGCGGCGATCCCGACCAACCGGTCGGTCCAGGCATCGATCCTCGCGCGCAGCCCGCCATCGGCGACATGCAACGCCGCGCGACGTTGCGCCTCGGTCTCGGCCGCCAGCAGGTCGCCAAGCCCCTCGGCCTCGGTCAGATCGATCACGCCGGCGGCAAGCGCACGCCGCGTGAACTCGCCGGCCTCGGCCCGCCGCGTGCCCGGCAGCGCCGCGATCGCCGCCTCGACCGCCGCCACCACGGCGCGCCCGCCATGGACGTGAAACTCGACGAGATCCTCGCCGGTCGCCGTCCGCGGCGCGGGGAAGACCAGCACCAGCGCCCGGTCGAGCAACGCCTGGCTCGACGGATCGCGCAACGCCCGCAGCACCGCGCGGCGCGGCGCCGGCACGCTCCCGGTCAGCGCGCGGGCGACATCGAACGCGACCGCACCACTGACCCGAATGATCGCGATCGCCGCCGGCGCCGCGCCGCTCGACGTGGCGAAGATCGTCGGCTCGCTCACGCCGACTTGGTCGCGCTCTCGAACATCTTGCGCCACATGCCGAGCCCGGCATCGCTCATCGGCATCCAGCTGCGCATCATATTCTCCATCAAATCGGGCACCACGACGCCGTCCATCGAATTGGTCAGCATCGCGAGATATTTGTCATGGACCGGCGCCATATCGGGGAGACCCATGAAGCGCCGCGCTTCCTCGGGCGTGCAGTCGACATCTACGGTAATCTTCATCGCGCTTCTCCGCTTGAGCGGGCGGAGGCCACGCTTCATAGTCTTGCCATGTATGCGCGCGATACGGCCCGGATCGCAACGCCTGTGGGAATCATCGCGATCAGCGGTGACGACGCGCTGCTGCATGCGATCACGATCGGCGAAGACGGCGCGGAGCGTGAGGGGGACACCAGTGCGGTGCGGCTGGCCTGTCATCAGCTGCAGGCGTGGTTTGCGGGTACACTGACGCACTTTTCGCTACCGCTCGCGCCGTCACTGACGCCGCGTGGGCAAGCGCTGCGCGAGGCAATGCTCGCGATCGGCTATGGCGAGACGGTTAGCTACGGCACCCTGGCGAAACGCGCGGAATCGAGCGCGCGGGCGATCGGGCAGGCGTGCGCCCGCAATCCATTCCCGATCGTGGTGCCTTGCCATCGCGTGCTCGACGCGTCGGGGCGGCTTGGGGCCTATTCGGCGGGGGAGGGGCCTGCGACCAAGCGATGGTTGCTCGATTTCGAACAGCGCAGTTGGCGGGGGTTGTTGCTTTAGAGCGGAAGCGGCGTGGGCATGGGCAAAGCCCATGCCGTCGGTCGGGAGCGAGGGCTCCCGCCGGCCGAGCCGGTGCGAGTCCGGCGGCAGCATGCCGCCGGCCGCATCCGGCTATTGATTCATGCTGTCGAAGAAATCTTCGTTGGTCTTCGAATTCTTCATCTTGTCGAGCAGGAACTCCATCGAGTCGATCGTGCCCATCTGCATGAGGATGCGGCGCAGCACCCACATCTTGGAAAGCTTGCTCTGGTCGACCAGCAGCTCTTCCTTGCGCGTGCCCGACTTGCCGACGTCGAGCGCCGGGAAGATGCGCTTGTCCGCAACCTTGCGGTCGAGCACGATTTCCGAGTTACCCGTGCCCTTGAATTCCTCGAAGATCACTTCGTCCATGCGGCTGCCGGTATCGATCAGCGCGGTCGCGATGATCGAGAGCGAGCCGCCCTCCTCGATGTTGCGCGCCGCACCGAAGAAACGCTTCGGGCGCTGCAGCGCGTTCGCATCGACACCGCCAGTCAGCACCTTGCCCGACGAGGGCACGACGGTGTTGTAGGCACGGCCGAGACGCGTGATCGAGTCGAGCAGGATCACCACGTCCTTCTTGTGCTCGACGAGGCGCTTGGCCTTTTCGATCACCATTTCGGCGACCTGGACGTGGCGCGTCGCGGGTTCGTCGAAGGTCGAGGAGACGACCTCGCCCTTCACCGAGCGCTGCATGTCGGTGACTTCCTCGGGACGCTCGTCGATCAGCAGGACGATCAGGAACACCTCGGGGTGGTTGTCGGTGATCGCCTTGGCGATGTTCTGCAGCATCACCGTCTTGCCGACGCGCGGCGGCGCGACGATCAGCGTGCGCTGGCCCTTGCCCTGCGGCGAGATGATGTCGATCACGCGCGCAGACTTGTCCTTGACCGTCGGGTCGGCGGGATCGAGCGTCAGCTTCTGCTCGGGGTAGAGCGGGGTGAGGTTGTCGAAATTGACGCGGTGACGGACCGCGTCGGGATTGTCGAAATTGACCGCGGTCAGCTTGGTCAGCGCGAAATAGCGTTCGCCGTCCTTGGGCCCGCGAATTTCGCCTTCGACCGTGTCACCGGTGCGCAGGCCGAACTTACGAACCTGGTTGGGCGAGATGTAGATGTCATCGGGCCCAGCAAGATAGTTCGCTTCGGGCGACCGCAGGAAGCCGAAGCCGTCGGGCAGCACTTCGATCGTGCCGAGCCCCATGATTTCCTCGCCCTCTTCGGCCTGGACCTTGAGGATCGCGAACATCAGATCCTGCTTGCGCAGCGTTGATGCGCTCTCGATGCCGAGCTCCTCGGCCATCGCGACCAGCTCGGCCGGCTTTTTGTTCTTAAGGTCTTTGAGATGCATGGAGGGCGTCCGGGGCATGAAGATGCAAGGGAGGAGCTTCGGTCGGCGACACAGGTACGCGACGATGCTTGAGGAAGGATATCGCAACCGAACGGGTGGACCCGCCGCATCGCAATACACTCCCGAGATACGATTGGCGCGCGGGCGCGTCAAGGGAGGCGATGCACACCCCCATCCGTCACCCCGGGCACGTCCCGGGGTCCACCGTGCCGCACATCCTGAAGCCGAGGTGATCGCACCACGGTGGGCCGGCACAAGGCCGGGGTGATAGTGGAGATCAGAACGGCTGGACGATCGCCAGGATGACGATGAACGTGACCAGCACCGCGGGCACTTCGTTGATCAACCGCAATTGCCGCCCGGTTAGCGTCGGCTTGCCGTTGGCGAGCTTCTTCGCATAGCCGACCGCCCAGCCGTGATAGCCGCTGAGGATCACCACCAGCAGCAGTTTGAAGTGCAACCAGCCGAGCCCGCTCGCGCCCGAGAACAGTCCGAGATTGGCGGCAAGCGTCAGCCCGAGCAGCCACACCAGCACCAGCGACGGCGTCAGGATGATCGTGCGGATCTTGGTCTCGCGCTCGACCCACAGGGCCGCCTCGGGCGAGCCGATCGCGGCTTCCTGGTGATAGACCAGATAGCGCGGCAGCATGAACAGCCCCGCCATCCAGAAGATCACGAAAATCAGATGCGCCGCCTTGACCCACGGATAGGCATTGCCGAGCATTCCGGTCATCGCTGGCTCCGAACGAACGCGAGCAAGTGCTCGACATGAGGGATGGGGGTGTCCTGCAGGATACCGTGCCCGAGATTGAAGACATGGGGGCGATCGGCGAAGGCGGCAAGGATCCGCGCGGCGGCCTGCTCCATCGACGCGCCGCCGGCGATCAGGACGAGCGGATCGAGATTACCCTGTACCGGCATCCCCTGCGGCAAGGTCTTTGCCGCCCATTCGGGATCGATCGTCTCGTCGAGCCCGAGGGCGTCGACCCCGGTCTCGCGCGCATAGGCGGGAAGCTTTTCGCCGGCGCCCTTGGGGAAGCCGATTACCGGCACGCCGGGGTGGCGCGCATGCAGCGCGGCGACGATCGCCGCATTGGGTGCGATCACCCAGCGTTCGAACTGCGCCGGGCTGAGGCTTCCCGCCCAGCTGTCGAACAATTGCACCGCCTCGACGCCGGCATCGATCTGCCGCGACAGATATTCGATCGTCGAGGCCGAGATTGCCGCGATGATCTCCTCGAACGCCTGCGGATCGCGATAGGCGAAGCGGCGCGTCTCGCCCTGGTCCTTCGAGCCATGTCCGGCGACCATATAGGTGGCGACGGTCCACGGGCTTCCGGCGAACCCGAGGAAGGTGGTCTGGGGCGGCAACTGCGCGGCGACCAGGCGCACCGTCGCATACACCGGATCCAGGCGCTCAGGGGCGCTCTGGAGGCTCGACAGCGCATGATCGACCAACGGGGGTGTCAGGGCCGGGCCTTCGCCCACACCGAAGCTGAGGCCCTGTCCCAGCGCCGAGGGCACCATCAGGATGTCGGAGAAGAGGATCGCCCCGTCGAAGCCGAAGCGCTTGATCGGCTGGATCGTCACCTCCGCCGCTGCCGCGCTGTCGTTGACGAGCGCGAGGAAGCCGCCCTTCTCGGCGCGAAGTTCCCGATATTCTGGGAGATAGCGGCCGGCCTGGCGCATCAGCCAGATCGGCGGAGTCGACAGACGCTCACCCTTCAGCGTCGCGAGCAGCGGTTTCGTTTCGGTCTGCACGATCGGTTTTCCTCGCCCTACTTCTATAAGAATCTAGAATCTTAAAAGGTTGAAGTGGTTGTTGGCACGTTGATACCGGGGCTTATGCCGCCGTCCCCAAAATGCCAACAGATTGACGTGCGGCGATCTGCGGCGACGCTCTGAGTCGGATGGATCATCCCCGTTATCCACAGCCTGTGGGAGATACTTAGGGGTGTTTACGCGATTGTGGATAGATCGTCGCTTATCCACCGCCGACGCCCGGCTTTGCGGATCGGCAAAGTTGCGCTAGCGCTTGCCCCCATGTTGTCCACAGTTTCGCCCAGCGGCACGCTCTGATGCGACTGCATCTCCACCTCCTGTCGGATTCGACCGGCGAGACGCTCGAGAACATCGCCAAGGCGGCGCTCGCGCAATATGACGATGTCGAGACGATCCGGCATTTCTGGCCGATGGTGCGGACCGAAGCGCATCTCGAACGCATTCTCCAGGAAATCTCGCAAAATCCCGGGCTGGTGCTGTTCACGCTGGTCAACAGCGCGACGCGGCAGACGCTCGAGACGCGCTGCCGCGCGCTCGGTTTGCCGGCGGTGGCGCCGCTCGATGCAGTGACGCTCGCGCTCTCGGGCTTGCTCGGGCAGGCGGCGAAGGCGCGGCCGGGGCGGCAGCACGTGCTCGACGCCGCTTATTTCGCGCGGGTCGATGCGATCCAGTTCACCATCGCGCATGACGACGGCATCCTCGCCGAGGATTGGGAGGAAGCCGACATCGTGCTGGCCGGCGTGTCGCGCTCGTCGAAGACGCCGACCTCGATCTATCTCGCCAATCGCGGCTTCAAGACTGCGAACATCCCGATCGTGGTCGAAAGCCCGCCGCCCGAAAGCCTGTATGCGCTCAAGAACCCGATCGTCGTCGGGCTGACGACCAGTGCCGATCGGCTGATCCAGGTGCGGCGCAACCGCCTGCTCTCGCTCAACCAGAAGACCGAGACCGCCTATGTCGACCAGGAAGCGGTCACCCGCGAGGTCGCGTTCGCGCGGCGGATGTTCGCCGACAATGGCTGGCCGGTGATCGACGTCACGCGGCGTTCGATCGAGGAGACCGCGGCGGCGATCATCGCGCTGGTCGGCGAGCGGCGCGGCGACGCGCGGGGGGAATCATGAAGGTCGTCCTGGCGTCGCAAAGCGCCTCGCGCCGCGCGATGCTGACCGCGGCGGGGGTGCCGTTCGTGGCGGTGTCGGCGGGCGTCGACGAGGAATCGGCCAAGACGGCCTTGCTCGGCGAGGGGCTGGCGGCGCGCGACATGGCCGATGCGCTGGCCGAGCTGAAGGCGATCAAGGTCTCGTCGGGTGACGGGCAGTCGCTGGTGCTCGGCTGTGACTCGGTCGTCGCGCTCGAGGACGGGTCGATGCTCGACAAGCCGCGCGATCGCGCCGAGGCGGGCGCGCACCTGCGGCGGCTCTCGGGCAAGCGGCACGAACTGGTCAGCGCAGCGGTAATGGCCGAAGGCGGGCGCCCGGTGTGGCGCGTGGTCGACCGCGCCAAGATGCATGTGCGACCATTGTCCGACGCGTTCATCGAATCCTATCTCGACCTCGAATGGCCAGATATCTCCTATTGCGTCGGCTGCTACCGGATCGAGGGTCCCGGTGCGCAACTGTTCAGCCGGATCGAAGGCAGCCAGTTCACCGTGCTCGGCCTGCCCTTGCTGCCGGTGCTCGATTATCTGAGGGTTCGCGGGGTTATGGCGTCATGATGTTTGCCGAGGTGATCGGGGATCCAATCGCACATTCCAAGTCGCCGATCATCCACAAGGCGTGGATCGCGGCGCTGGGGCTCGACGCCGACTATCGCCAGTGCCGGGTCGAGGCCGCCGAGCTCGATGGCTATTTCGCGCAGCGGATGGCGGACCCGGCGTGGCGCGGGTGCAACGTCACGATTCCGCACAAGCTGGCGGTGTTCGATCATCTGCCCGATCCCGGCGGAGTGCGCGACACGATCGGCGCGGCCAATACCGTGTTCCGGGGCGAGGACGGCGCGTTCATCGTCACCAATACCGATGCCGCGGGCTTCTATGCGCCGATCAACCAGCTCGACCTGACCGGTGCGCCGGTCGTCGTGGTCGGGGCAGGGGGGGCGGCGCGCGCGGTGCTGTTCGCGCTGTCGCGGCTGGGGGTCGGCCCGGTGACGATCCTCAACCGCAACGTGCTCAAGGCGGCGGCTTTGCTGTCGTCGTTCGGGCTGAAGGGCAAGGCGCTGCCGCTCGACGCGACGCTGCCGGCGGCGGCGTTGCTGGTCAATGCCAGCGCGCTCGGGATGGTCGGACAGCCGCCGCTCGATCTCGATCTCGCGCCGTTGCCCGACGATGCGGTGGTCTATGACGTCGTCTACAGCCCGCTCGAGACGCCGTTGCTGGCGGCTGCGCGCGACCGCGCGCTCGATACGGTCGACGGGCTCGACATGCTGGTCGGGCAGGCGGCGCTGGCGTTCGAACTGTTCTTTGGCGTCGCGCCGCCGCGCGACGAGGCTAGCGACGACCGGTTGCGCGCGCTGCTGAGCGCATGATCGCGCCGCGTCCGATCACGATCGGGCTGACCGGCTCGATCGGGATGGGCAAGTCGACCGTCGCGGCGCTGTTCGGCGCGGCAGGTGTGCCGGTGTTCGATGCCGACGCGGCGGTGCACCGGCTGCAAGGCCCCGACGGCGCGCTCGTCGCGGCGATCGAGGCGGCGTTCCCCGGCGCGACCGGGCCCGGCGGCGTCGATCGCGCGCTGCTCGGGCCGATGGTGCTCGGTAATCCCACCGCGCTCGCGCGGCTCGAGGCGATCGTCCACCCGGCGGTCGGCGAAGCGCGCGCCCGCTTCGTCGCGAGGCATGCGCAGGCGCCGCTGATCCTGTTCGACGTGCCCCTGCTGTTCGAGACCGGCGGCGAGTCGCGCGTCGATCATGTCGTCGTGGTCTCGGCGCCGCTCGAGATCCAGCGCGCGCGCGTGCTGACGCGTCCCGGCATGACGCCCGAAAAACTCGACGCGATTCTCGCCAGGCAATTGCCGGATCGGGAGAAAGTCGCGCGCGCCGACTTCGTTGTGCCGACCGGCGGTTCGCTCGATGCGACACGCCGTGCGGTGGACTCCATCATCGCTTGCCTCGCGCCGCGCGAGACCCCACTATCATAGACCTATGCGCGAGATCGTCTTCGACACCGAAACCACCGGCTTCAGTTTTGCCGATGGCGATCGCATGGTCGAGATCGGCTGTCTCGAGATGGTCAACAAGGTCGAGACCGGCCGCACCTTCCACGCTTATTTCCACCCCGAGCGTACGATGCCGCCCGAGGCGCAACGCGTCCACGGGCTGAGCGACGCCTTTCTCGCCGACAAGCCGCTGTTCGCGCAGCGCGTCGAGGATTTGCTCGATTTCATCGGCGACAGCCCGCTCGTCGCGCACAATGCGAGCTTCGATTTTGGCTTTCTCAACGGCGAGTTGCAGCGCTGTGGCCGCGCGACGGTCGGGCTGGACCGGATGGTCGATACCGTCGCGATGGCGCGGATGCGGCATCCCGGTGCCAAGCACAGCCTCGACGCCTTGTGCAACCGCTACGGCATCGATCGCAGCCACCGCACCGTCCACGGCGCGCTGCTCGACGCGCAATTGCTGTCGCAGGTCTATGTCGAGCTGACCGGGGGCCGCCAGATCGGGCTCGGTCTGGTCCGCGAGGTGGTCGAGGACGCTGGTCCGGGCGTGATCGCGGCGCCGACCGTCGTGCGTCCGGCACGGATCTTCGCGATCGCCGAGGGTGAGCAGGCGCGGCATGCGGCGTTTCTCAAAACCGTGGTCAATCCTTTGTGGGGGAGCGATCCGGCACTGTCTTGAGTTTAAGGGGGTCGAGGCGCCCGACAGGCGTCGTCTACCGCCGGTGATCGTCAAAGCGACATCGGCCAGCTAAGGAGAATGCTCATGGATATTCGGGTTTCCGGCCATCAGGTCGAAACGGGCGAGGCGCTCAGAACCCATGTCGACGAGCGCCTCCAGGGCATCGCCAGCAAATATTTCGCGCGCGCCATCTCGGCGCAGGTCACCTTCGGCAAGGGACCGCACGACAACCGCTTCACCAGCGACATCGTCGCACACGTCATGCAGGGGCTGATCCTCAAGGCGCATGGCGATGCCGCCGACGCGCATCTCGCCTTCGATGCCGCCGCCGCCAAGATCGAGAAGCAGCTGCGCCGCTACATGCGCCGGCTCAAGGATCGCAACGCCGGCGCCACCGCCGCCGCGGCGCAGGCGGCCGATGCCGACAATGCCGGCTATACGCTGTTCCAGGAGAACACCGCCGAGGAGGAAGTCGAGGATTTCCCGCTGATCGTCGCCGAAACGCGCGTCGATGTCCCGGATGCGACGGTGTCGGATGCGGTGATGATGCTCGATCTGCGCAACACCGCGGCGCTGCTGTTCCGCAACAGCGGATCGGGCACCTACAACATGGTCTATCGCCGCGGTGACGGGACGATCGGCTGGGTCGAGCCACAGCGCCAGTCCTAAGCCGCGCGATGTCCTAGCAAAAGGGTCGTGCTTTCGCCGGTTACCGATCGGCGCTATGGGCCCGCTCGAAGCTTCCGCTTCGGGCGGGCCCAAGGACGTATATGACGGATTTGCATGACATTCTGGCACCCGAGGCCGTGCTGGAGCGGGTCGGCGCGGGGACGCGCAAGGCGCTGTTTCAGCAGCTCGCGGCGGCGGCGGCGAGCGCCTATGGGCTCGATCCGGCGGCAGTCGCCGATGTCGTCGGCGCGCGCGAAAAGCTCGGATCGACCGGCTTCGGCGACGGCGTGGCGACGCCGCACGGCAAGCTCCCCGGTCTCGACCATGTCTGCGGGGTGTTCGCGCGCCTGGCGCAACCGATCGACTTCGCCTCGGTCGACGACCTGCCGGTCGACATCGTCTTCATGCTGCTCTCGCCGCCCGATGCCGGCGCCGCGCATCTCAAGGCGCTGGCGCGCGTGTCGCGCGCGCTGCGCGACAAGGCGTTCGTCGCCAATCTGCGCGGCGCCGCGTCGCGCGACGCACTGGTCGCGTTGCTGACCGCGGGGCAAGCGCGTGACGCCGCCTGAGGCGGCGCCCGTCCCGGCGGGCGCGCAGGCGCATTATCGCGCGCTCGAGGCGCTCTATGCCGCGGCGCCGATCAACCGGCTGTTCGAGTCGACGCTGGAAATCCCCGAAGCCGGTATCGCGCGAATCCATTTCCAGATCGACGAGCGCGTGTTCCACGCCGCCGGTGCGGCGCACGGAACGAGCTATTTCAAGATGCTCGACGACGCGGCCTTCTATGCCGCCAACAGCCTGGTGACCGATCGCTTCCTGCTGACGACGGCGTTCAACCTGTTGCTGACCAAGCCGCTGCGCGCGGGCCCGGTGGTCGCCGAGGGCCGCTGGATCTCGGGCCATCGCCGCGTGTTCATCGCCGAGGCACGGCTGATCGATGCCGAGGGTGAGGAAGCCGCGCGCGGGACGGGCACCTTCATGCGCTCGCAGATCGCGCTGGCAGGATTGCCCGGCTACCGCGCGCAATGACGCGGTTGCTGCCGACCGGCCTGCTCGTCTCGGCGCTGCTGCGGCGCGTCAACGATGCCGGCGGGATGGGCATGGTGCGCGCCAAGGGCGACCCTGATTCCGGGTCTATCCTGTTGATTCTCAACGACGGATCGGGGCCGGGACGGATGGTCGAACGCGCGATCGGCCCGCTTGGAACCTATGCCTTGGTCGCAACCGGGCCAACCGACGCACCCGACGATTTGGCCGGCGCTCCGGCGCGCGACGCCTATTGGCAACGCCGTCGCGCGCGCGACCCTGACCTGTGGGTGATCGAACTGGACATCGCGTCGGCAGAACGATTCGCCGCAGAAACGATCCTCGACGGTTGACCGCGAAGCCCCGCGCGGGGATAGGCCGACACCTTAGTTCAGGGCGTTGTGCTGTACCGGGTGCGATCCGGGATGGTTACGCAGTCGGGGGGCTGTCCGGACGGGCGACTTTTGGTCAGCCCTCGCCGTGGACCAACCGCATTTTAGTCGTTTTCATGTCGTTTTCTAACCGCGTTGCATCCATCGCGACGCTGACCCTTACCGTCGCTGCTCTCATCGGCTTCGGAACGCCTGGGTTTGCCCAGGAAATCAATCGTGCCATCAACGAGCCGACGTCTGTTTCGGTTCCCCCCGCTGGTTCGCCCAGCCAGACCGTCCGCATGATGCCGGCGATCGCCACCACCGAGTCGGCTGATCCCGCACCCACCGCGTCGACCACCCCCGACGATCTTCAGGACGGCGATCTTCAGGACGGCGATACCGTCGCTTATGGTACGCTCGATGCTGCCGTCGCCGCGCAGCCCGTCCCCGAGACGATGAGCGAAGAGCTCCAGTGCATGGCCGGCGCGATCTATTTCGAGGCCAAGGGCGAGCCGCTCGACGGCCAGCTCGCAGTCGCCGAAGTCATCCTCAATCGCTCGAAGTCGGGTCGTTTCCCCAAGGGCGTGTGCTCGGTCGTGACGCAGCCCGGCCAATTCTCGTTCGTTCGTGGCGGCCATGTCCCGGCGATCCCGCAGACCAAGCAGTATCGCACCGCCGTCGCCGTCGCGCGTGTCGCGCTCGCCGATGCATGGGACAGCGCGGCGTCGACCGCGATGTATTTCCACGCGCGCCGCGTCGCCCCGAGCTGGCACCGCGTTCAGGTCGCCGCGATCGGCAACCACCTTTTCTATCGGTAATAGGCGCGCGTCGAAATTGACGTGTTCGTGAAATGTTCTAGGATCGGGGGATGTTGCAGACCTTCCCCGATTCCAGTCCTTCCGACTCCAGCCTTTCCGGGTCCGGTTTCCCCGGCTCCGCGTCCCCGAACCTCCCCATCGATGCCTGCGCCGACTTCCCGGGCTCTCCGCTGTGCGCCGCCGATGTCGCGCGCGGCACGACGCGGCTGCTGCTGCGGCACGATCTCGTCGCGCTCGGCGAAGTTCCGCTCGACGGAAATCGCCGCGCCGACCTGATGGCGATCGATGCGCGCGGGCAGATCATCATCGTCGAGATCAAGGTGTCGCGCGCCGACCTGCTCGGCGACGGCAAATGGACCGACTATCTCGCCTGCTGCGATCGCTATTATTGGGCGATCCCCGCCGGTTTCGATGCGACCCCACTCGACGGTCCGGCCTTCCTGCCGGACCGCACCGGTATCATCGTCGCCGATCGCTACGATGCGGCGATTGTGCGCGAGGCGCATACCGTTCCGCTCGCCGCCGCGACGCGCAAGCGCGCGACGCTCGCCTTCGGGCGACGCGCGGGGCGGCGGCTGATCGCGCTGACCGACCCCGAAGCGATGACCTTACCCTAGAGGCTGGGCCCGGACACCGCGCGGCGTGCCTTTTTGGGGGTCGCGTCGATCAGCTGCGCGATCGCGGGCGAGCGCGTGTCCTGGTGCGCATAATCGCGCGCCGAGAAACCCTGCAGCCGGTCGGCCTGGTCGGGATCCGCCTTGAGATCGAGCAGCGTTCGCACCATCGTCGCGTCGCGGCGCTGGACCGCGATGATCAGCGGGGTCTCGCCGCTGGCATTGGCGAGGTTGGGATTGCCGCCGGCCTTGGCCAGCGCCGCGATCATCTCGCCCCGTCCGATCCGCGCGGCGAGCACCATCGCGGTCTCGCCCTTGCCGTCGCGCAGATTGGCGTCGGCGCCCTTGCTCAGCAGATAGGCGAGGTAGGGCATGTCGCCGCGCCGCACGACGATGTGGATCGCGCCCTCACCGCTTGTCTGGTCGCGCGTGTTGACCAGCGTCACGCCGGGCTTTTCGAGCGCGGCGATCACCTCGTCATTCTTGGCATCCTTGACCGACTGCAGGAATTTGTAGCCCGCCGATTGGCCGAGCTGGGCAGCGGCAGGAGCGGCGATCAGGGCGAGTGGGCTCGCGATGAGCAGCGAGACGGCGAGCGAGGCGGAGCGGAAAGTCATCGAAAACGTCCTGGCTGGGTCGTGCGACACGAACGGAAGAGGCGCAAAGCTTGCGCGAAAACGCCTAACAGATCATGGCTGGCGACACCATGAACCAGATTGTCCGCACGCTTTCCGCGTTGCTGCTCGCCGCTCTCCCGATCGGCTGTAGCGGCCCTGCCACCCCCGCGCGCGCGCCGCTCGACGGCGCGCGGATCGGCGTGCCGTTCCGCCTGATCGACCAGGACGGCAAGCCGCGTACCGACCGCGATTTCGCCGGGCGCTATCGCATCCTGTATTTCGGCTACACCTTCTGCCCCGATGTCTGCCCGACCGACCTGCAGACGATCGGCGCCGGGCTCCGGCTGTTCGAAGCGAAGGATGCCAAGCGCGCGGCGAGCGTCGTGCCGATCTTCGTCACGGTCGATCCCAAGCGCGATACGCCGGCGGTGCTCAAGCCCTATGTCGCGGCGTTCCATCCGCGGATGGTCGGCCTGACCGGCCCCGCCGATGCGATCGCCGCGGTCGCCAAGGGCTATGGCGTGATGGTCGCGGCGGAGAAGCCCAATGCCGAGGGAAATTATCTCGTCGCGCATGGCCGGATGGCCTTCCTGATGGATCCCGCGGGCAAGCCGGTTGCGCTGTTGCCGCAGGACAAGGCGCCGGCCGATGTCGCCGCCGAGCTCGATCGGTGGGTGCGATGAGCGGAAAATTCTGGGAAGAGCCGATCGACACGCTCGATCGCGGGCAGTGGGAAGCGCTGTGCGACGGCTGCGGCAAATGCTGCGTCCACAAGCTCGAGGATGAGGAGACGGGCGAGTTGCTGCCGACCAACGTGTCGTGCCGCCTGCTCGATCGCGCGACCGCGCAATGTTCGAACTACAAGCACCGCCATGCCTATGTCAGCGAGTGCGTGCGGCTGAGCCGCGACAATGTCCGCGCGATCGACTGGTTGCCGGCGACCTGCGCCTATCGGCTGCGCGCGGCGAACGAACCGCTCCACGAGTGGCACTATCTGGTGTCGGGCGATCGCGAGTCGGTCCACCGCGCGGGCCAGTCGGTGCGCGGCTGGACGATCTCCGAGGATGACGCCGGCGAGCTCGAATATCATCTGGTCGACCGCGAATTGTGAGCCGGCAGCGGTGACCCCGCCGATCGAAATCGTCCGTAACGCGCGGGCGCGGCGCGCGCGGCTCTCGGTCGACAGCGCGACCGGGCGGGTCCGGCTGGTGCTGCCGACGCGCGCGCCGCTGAAGAAGGCGCTGGCCTGGGCCGAGGGCAAGGCGGCGTGGATCGCCGAGCAGCATGCGCGGCTGCCGCAGGCGATGCCGTTCGCCCCCGGTGCCGAGATCCCGTTCGGCGATGATGTGCTGACGATCGCGTGGGACGAGACGGCGCCGCGCACAGTGAAGCGCGAGGGAACACTGCTGCGCTGCGGCGGCACGCGCGACGGCCTGTCGCGGCGGATCACCAGCTGGTTGAAGCGCGAGGCGCTGAAGGTGCTGAGCGACGAGACGGCGGAGTTTGCCGGACGCGCTGGTGTCGGGGTGACAAAGGTCGCGATCGGCGATCCCAAGACGCGCTGGGGGAGCTGCGCCAGTTCGGGGACGGTCCGCTACAGCTGGCGGCTGATCCTGATGCCGGCGTTCGTGCGGCGGTCGACCGTCGCGCATGAAGTCGCGCATCGGCTGCACATGAATCACAGTGCGCAGTTCTGGCGCATCGTCGACCTGCTCGACGAGCGCGACCCCGATGAATCGCGCCGCTGGCTGCGCGTCAACGGCGCGGCGCTTCACTGGTTCGGGCGCGAATCCTGACGCTCGTCGCCGCGGTCGGGCGGCGGCGGATAGGCTGACCGATCGCGCGGCACGCGCGTCGGGGTCGGCGCCGGGCGCGGCGCGTCGCGACCGAGCACATGGTCGAGCCAGCCCTGGTCGAGCCGCTGCCCGTCGTCGGGGCGGTCCTGCTGCTGGTCGGCGCCGCGCGCGACGCGCGGGTCGGGCGTGCGCTGGTCGGGGGCGCGCTGCTCGATCGGGTTGCCGTCGGCATCGACTTGCTGGCCCGGCGCGGGCGCGCGGACCGTGTCCACCGGAACGCCATTCTCGTCGACGAACAGGCCGTTATCGGCCTCGCCGAAATAGGATTCCTGGTCGGGCTCGAGCTGGAATTCGGGGAGCGTGACCTTGGTGTCGAACTGCTCGACCGGGCGGTTGGCGACCGCCGGCTTCATGAAGGCGGCAAAGGCGCGCGCCGGGGCGGTGCCGCCGTGCAGTCCTGCGATCGGCTTGGCGTCGTCGCGGCCCATCCACACGCCGGTGGTGAGGCCGCTCGAGAAGCCGAGGAACCAGCCATCCTTGCTCGACGTGGTGGTGCCGGTCTTGCCCGCGACCGGTCGCCCGATCTGCGCGGCCTTGCCGGTGCCGGTGTTGACCGCGGTCTGCAGCAGGTCGGTCATCTCGGCCGCGACATAGGGCGCGACGAGGACGTGGCTGGTATCGACCGACTGCGCGTAGATCGTCTCGCCCGACGCGGTGACCTTGGTGATGCCGTAAGGCGTGACCGCGACGCCCTTGTTGCCGACGCTGGCGAAGGCGCGCGTCATGTCGATCAGGCGGACCTCGGAACTGCCCAGCACCATCGAGGGGTGGGTGTTGACCGGGGTGGTGATGCCGAAGCGCCGCGCCATGTCGGCGACGGTCGCAAAGCCGACTTCCTGGCCGAGCTTGGCCGCGACGGTGTTGATCGAATAGGCAAACGCAGTCCGCAGGCTGACCGCCCCGCTGTTGCGGCGTGAATCGTTGCGCGGGCTCCACCCGTCGATCGTAACAGGTTCGTCGACGATCGAATCCTCGGGCCTGTGCCCGGCCTCGAGCGCGGCGAGGTAGACGAACAGCTTGAACGCCGAGCCGGGCTGGCGGACCGCCTGCGTCGCGCGGTTGTAGATCGAGCTGACATAATCGGTCCCGCCGACCATCGCGCGGACGGCACCGTCGCGATCGATCGCGACGAGCGCCCCTTGCGCGCCGGGCGGAGCGTTTTGCTGGATCGCGGCGTCGGCAGCGCGCTGCATCTTGAGGTCGAGCGTGGTCCACACCTCGAGCGGACGCTGGGTCTCGTCGATCAGCATTTCGAGCTGTGGCAACGCCCAATCGGTGAAGTAGCGCACGCTGTTTTGCCGCGCTTCCGGTACGAAGGCAATCGCATCGATCTGTGCGGCGGCGGCCTCGCTCGGCGAGATCGCGCCGGTTTCCTGCATCAGCTTGAGCACGACGCCAGCGCGACCGCGCGCGGCATCGATGTCGGCGGTCGGCGAGTAATTGGAGGGTGCCTTGACCAGGCCTGCGATCACCGCCGCCTCGGCCAGACTGAGATGGTCGGCGCCATGGCCGAAGAATTTGCGCGACGCCGCGTCGATGCCGTAGGCGCCGCCGCCGAAATAGACCTTGTTGAGGTAGAGTTCGAGCACCTCGTCTTTGCTGAACTTGCGCTCGAGCGCGAGCGCGAGGATCGCCTCGCGAATCTTCCGGCCGAACTTCTTGTTCGAATTGAGGAAGATGTTCCGCGCCAGCTGCTGCGTGATGGTCGAGCCGCCCTGCGTCCAGTGGCCGCGTTCGAACCGGACCTGCACGGAACGCACCATCCCGACCGGATCGACGCCAAGATGCGAGCGGAAACGGCGATCTTCGACCGACACCATCGCGTCGCGCATCACGGGGGGGATGCGATCATAGGGAAGCCATTCGCCGTAGCTCGGCCCCATCGATACGATCACCGTGCCGTCGGCGGCATGGACGCGGATCATCTGCCCGTTGGGCGACGATTTCAGCTCGTCGAAGCTCGGCAATTGCCCTTTCGAGACGTAAACGGTGACGACCAGTACGAGCGCGGCAAGCACGGCGAGCCCCGCACCAATCTGCAGCCCGAAGACGGTCCAGCGGCGCCAGGCCGGCGCGCGTTTCGATCGCGATGAGGAAGTGGAGGAGCGGGCCATGAAGCTGCGCCAAGCGTTAGGCCGTGCCGGTCACGCCGACAAGCCATCGGCTCGCTCAGTCCTTCGCCTCGTCGCTGCCGATGCTCTCCCGGGCGCGGAAATCGAGGCTGAGCGAATTCATGCAATAGCGCAGGCCGGTCGGCGGCGGCCCATCGGGGAAGACATGGCCGAGATGGCCGTCGCACCGCGCACAGCGCGCTTCGGTGCGCGTCATGCCGTGGCTGCGATCGGTATGCTCGACGACATGGTCGGGCGAGATCGGCTGGGTGAAGCTCGGCCAGCCCGACCCCGAATCATATTTGTCGGCCGAATCGAACAGCGGCAACGCGCAGCCGCCGCAGCGATAGATGCCGTCGGCCTTGTTGTTGTCGTAACGCCCGGTAAAGGCGCGCTCGGTGCCTGCCTCGCGCAGGACGTGATACGCCTCGGGGCCCAATTTCTTGCGCCATTCGGTCTCGGACAGGGTGATATGATCCATGGCGATATTTTCCTGTTAGCGAGCCGCGCGGTCAAGCGGCGAATGGCCGATCCGCGTGAGCGAGGCGATAATGTCGATCAGTCGTGGCAGTCGGCCGAGCAGCGGCACTGCGAGGGTGGTCAAGGCGGGCCGTTCGGCGGCGTCGCGGACGAGGCCGGCGAGGCGAATCGGGCGGGCAGCGGCGCGGGCAAAATCCTTCTGGAAGCGCGGCGCCGCGGCGCCACCACCCCCTAGATAAGCGTGGCCCGCGCGAATGCCACTGGCGATCGCGATTCCCATCCCCTCACCGGCGAGCGACGGGATGACACCTGCCTGGTCGCCGAGCCGGAACAGCCCGGCCGTGCCGAGCGTCGCGCGCCAGCCATAGGGCACGTTGGCGATCGCATCGATCGGCTCGCTGCCGGTGCGATAGGCGAAGCGGTCGCCGAGGTGAGGGTGGTCGCGCCCAAGCTGGTCGAGCAACGCCGCCGGGCTGCCCGCCGCGACCAGCGCCGAGCGATGCACCGCCATGCAGGCGTTGGCGCTGCCATCCTCCTGCCGGACGATCCCGACATAGCCGCGGTCGAACAGATGCAATTCGATCGTGTCGCCGATCAGGCGATCGAGACCCGGCGTCGATGCGAGCCGGATCCGCAGGCCGAGCACCGGATCTTCGCCGCGCGCCTCCGGTGGTCGCGCGGCGCCGCGCACGTCATGCTTGCCGCTGGCGAGGAAGAGCGTTTCGCCCGATAGCGCGGCACCGTCGTCGAGCCGCGCGATGAGTCCGTCGAGGCTGCGCACCGTGACACCGCGCTCGACCGCGGCGCCGGCCGCGATCGCGCGTTCGAGCAGCACGGTGTCGAGCAGGTGGCGTGAGACGCCATGTGCCGGGCGCGGCAGGCGTGCCTCGACGACGTGCTCGCCCGCGAGGATGCGGACCGTCGTCACGCGCGCCGGGCCGAGCGCTTCGGGGGCGATGCCGAGTCGCCCGAGCGACTCGAGCGTGCGCCAGCTGAGAAAGCCGCCGCAGATTGCGTCTCCGGTCTCGCGGCTGCGCTCGACCAGCAGATGCGGTGCGCCGGCGCGCGCGAGCACGATCGCGGCGCTGGCGCCGGCCGGCCCGCCGCCGACGATCAGCGCAGCGCTTCGACGCATAACCGGAACGGGAAGGCGCGGTAGATGCGCGCGGGGACAGCGGCTTCGGCGAGGATCGGCGGCCATTCGGCGGGGCGATAGGAGCGCGCGATCGACAGCGTTCCGTCGTGCCGCACGATCGGATGCCATCGCGCAAGCGTGGCGAGCAGCGGGAAGCCGCGATAGGCGAAACCGTGGCGATGGAGATCGTTGACCAGCCAGCCGCGCCGGCTCTCGGCGTGCATGAAGCGCAGGAAGCCGACGAGCTGGTCGTGCGTCATGTGGTGCGCGACGAGGCTCGAGACGACGAAATCCCAGCCGTCGCCAGCATGATCGGCATAGTCGCCGGTGATATAGCGAATCGGCAGGCCGGGGGGGGTATGCGCGGTCGCCGCGAGCGCGCTGCGTGGGTTGAGGTCGATCCCGACGAGATCGGCCTCGATCCCGCTATGCGCGGCCCAGTGCGCGATCCGCCGGAGCATGTCGCCATCGCCGAACCCGACGTCGAGCAGCTTGAAGCGCCGCATTCCCATGGTCGCGCGGCGGAGAAAATCGAGGGTGGGTCGCGCCGCCATGGTGATGGCGTTGACCTTGGCGAGATCGCCGACGACCGCGGCATAGGTCTCAGGCGCCAGATCGTCGGCGTCCATCAGCTCCTCGGCGATCGCGCGGTGTTCGAGCATCATGCCACGCTCCGGAAGCCGAAACCCTCGGCGGCAAGACCCGGCCCGAAGGCGAGCGCGACGCCCTCGCGAATCGGGGGACCGGCGAGCAAGCGCGCGAGGACGAACATCAGGGTGGCCGACGACATGTTGCCATAGTCGGCAAGCACCCTCCGTGACGCCAGGAGCGCATCGGAGGGGAGCGCGAGGCTGGTCTCGACCGCATCGAGGATCGATCGACCGCCGGCATGCACCGCCCAGCCATCGATCTGGTCGGGCGCACGCCCCCCGGTGGCGGATGCGGCAAACGCCGGATCGGACAGTCCGGCGGCGATGCGCCCGGGGACTTCGCCCGACAGATGCATCGCAAAGCCGCTATCGGTGATGTCCCAGCGAATCAGCGCTGCCGAATCGGGCAGGGTAGTGGCGAAGGGCTGGCCGAGCGCTAGCCCGTGCGGGTCGGCAGTGACCAAAGCGGCCGCCGCGCCGTCGCCGAATTGCAGCATGGCGAGCAGCGGCTCGAGCGCGGGATTGTCCTGCAGGTGGAGCGTCGACAGCTCGACGCACAGGACAAGGACGCGTGCGTCCGGGTCGGATCGGACGATGTGGCGCGCGCTGCGCAGCGCGGCGACCGCGGCATAGCAACCCATGAAGCCGACGAGCAGGCGCTCGACCGAGGGATCGAGCCCGAGTCGCGCAGCGACGATCTGGTCGATCCCGGGAGCGACGAAGCCGGTGCAACTCGCGACGACGAGGTGCGTGATTCGGTCGAGCGTAACCTGCGCGCCGAGCGCGTCGATCGCGGCAAGGCTCAGTTCGGGAGCGGCCTGCGCGTAGAGCCGCATCCGCTCGGCGGTGCCGGGCAGGAGGTCGCGCGCATAGAAGCCGCCGGCATCGACCGGCGATCCGCCGTCGCTGCCGACCGGCAGAACCGACCAGCGATGTCCGATACCGGCGCGTCCGGCCATGCGATCGAAGATTTTGGCGGAGCGTTCGTCGGGCAAGCGTGCGCGCGCCCAGCTGATGAAAGCCGCGTGAATGTCGTGGTCCGGAACGGCAGTGCCGATCGCGGTGATATGGGCGGTGTTAGGCAATCGAGGCTTTCGCGAAGGCCGGCGGTACGTCCGGTTCGAGCACAACGCTACGCGCACGCGGACGATCCGCAAAGCTCTGGAGATTCCCAATCTGCGTGGGCAATTCGATCGCCACGGCACGGAGACCCGTGCGTGGCGTCGATTTCCAGAAAAAGTGGTGCGGCCGAGAAGACTCGAACTTCCACGGGCTTTCGCCCACAACGACCTCAACGTTGCGCGTCTACCAGTTCCGCCACGGCCGCACGTAACATCGCCGGGCGGACCCGGCAGCTGGTAGGCGAGCGCCCCTAGCAAAGGGATTCGGGGAGTGCAACGCCTATCGCAATCGCGATGATGCGCGTAGCGAGCCGGCATGCCCCGCGCGCCCTCTCCGATCGCCGACGAAACCCGCCAGATTCTGGCGTTGGCGTGGCCGGTGATGTTGACCAGCCTCAACTGGACGATCCTCAGCGTGACCGACATCGTCGTGGTCGGGCTGACCGGAACCGACCAGGTTGCAGCGCTTGGGGCGAGTCGCGCGCTGACCTTCGTGACGATCGTTGCCGGGCTGGCGTGGCTGTCGGGAACGCTAGTTTTTACCGCGCGGGCCGATGGCGCGAAGGATCTGCGTGCGACCGGCGCGACACTTCGGGCGGGGCTGCTGTGGGCGATTCTGCTCGGCTTGCTTGCTGCGCTCGGCTTCGCGCTGTTCGCCGAGGCGCTGCTCGGCGCGATCGGCGTCGCGCCGGGCCTGGTGGTGCCGGCGGCGCGCGTCGTGCGCGTGATGGCGCTGGCCTATCCGCCGCAGCTCGTCATCATCGCGGCGAGCTTCTTTCTCGAAGGGATCGCACGGCCGCGCCGCGTGATGGTGGTCAATCTGGGGATGCTGCCGCTCAACGCCGTGCTCGCCTGGGCCTGGTCGGGCGGGCATTTGGGATTCCCGGCGCTGGGTGCGGTCGGCGCGGCGGTGGCGACTGCGGTGGCGTCGCTGCTCGGCGCGATGGCGATGCTGGCGGCGGCGTGGACGACGCCGCGCGCGGTCGAGCGCGGCGTGCGCGACCTGTCGCGGGCGGCGTGGCGCGCCGCGATCCCGGCCGCGGCGCATCTCGCGCGCTTCGGCATCGTCCCGGCGATCGCGTCGGGGCTCGAGCTGGCGGGCTTTTCGATCCTGATCGCGCTGTCGACTGATTTCGGCGCGGTCACCGCGCACGCCTTCCAGATCGTCTTTGCGGTCCACAACGTCGTGTTCGGTGTCGCGCTCGGCCTGGGGTCGGCGGCGGGCGTGCGCGCCGGCAACGCGGTGGGCGAGGGGCGCCCGGTCGCGGCGATCCCGCGCGTGCTGATCGCGGCTGGGCTGGCGGCGCTCGCGACCGCTGCGCTGGCGCTGCTGATCGTGCTGGCGCGCGGGTCGATCGTCGGCCTGTTCCCGGCGGCGGTCGGCGTCCATGCGGTGGCGTTGGCGATGCTCCCGGTATGGGCGCCGTTCATCCTGTTCGACGGGGTGCAGGTGGTGATCGTCTATGCGCTGCGCTCGCTCGGCGACCAGATCGCCGCGGGTGTGAACAGCATTCTTGCGTTTTTCGTCGTGACCGGTGGCGCGGGGTGGTGGCTGGTGCACAGTGGCGCCGGACCAATCGGTCTAGTCTATGCCTCGGGGCTTGGGATGCTCGCCGCGACCTTGCTCCACGGCGGGCGATTCGCGCTGGTCAGTGTGCGGCTTCGCCGGAAAAGCTGAGCACCAGTTCCTTGGCGTTGACGGGAACGTCGAGCTTGGCGCTATTGAACTCGATCGAGCCTTTGGGCGGCAGCATCGTCGCCTCGGGCCGGATTATCCAGCTGAACACGATGCGGCGCTGCGCATCGCGCAGGTCGGCGCGAATGTCGGGGATCGGCTGCGGCGAGTCGGTCGGGTTGAGCACGGTGCCGCTGACCGCAAAGATCTCGTTGCCGTTGAACACATGCTGGTCGATCGGCTTGCTGACGATCTTGAGCGGGGTGCCTGCGGCCGGGCGGAACAGATCGCTCGCGATGCCGGGGGCGCCGGTATAAAGGATGCCGGCAACTGCGGCGAGCATCAACCCGCCAGCGACGAGCGCCGCCAGCGTCGCGCGTCGCGCCGGATTGCGCCGTGCGCGGAAGGGCGGTTGGTGGGCGAAGGCGTCATAGTCGGAATGGGCGGTCTCGGCTGCTGGGCTGGAGAACCGGGTGGTGTCGTTCGACGGCGCTGCTGTATCGACCGCGGCTACGGGAGCTGCCTGCGGGGCCTCGGCCGGATGGGCGATGGGCGAGGCCGCTTCGGCGCGGGCGACCAGGTCGAGCGCGGGGATACCGTCTTGGAACCAGCTATGCTTGCAACTGGCGCAGCGCACGGTCCGGCCGTCTACCCCGATTGCGGTATCGGGGACGAGGTAACGCGTGTGGCACTCGGTGCATTCCAGGATCATGCGATGGCTTTGGCCCGGTTGCCGACAGCTGGCAACGCATCCCGGAAAGCTACGCCTGTGCGCAGGCGACCGCAAGAGCCGCGATGCTGGTGCTTGTGGCGGCGTGGCGGAACGTGCGATGCAGGCGCGGGGCATAGGCAAATAGCGAGCAACACGCGCCACATGGCGAATATCGTTCAGTTCGAAAATGTTGGGCTACGCTACGGGTCCAGTCAGGAGACGCTGTCCGATGTCAGCTTCACCCTGTCGAGCGGCGCCTTCTATTTCCTGACCGGCGCGTCCGGCGCGGGCAAGACCTCGCTGCTCAAGCTGCTCTACCTCGCACAGCGCCCGACACGCGGCAGCATCCGGTTGTTCGGTGAGGATGCGGTGACCTTGCCGCGTGCGCGGCTGCCGGGCTTCCGCCGGCGGATCGGCGTGGTGTTCCAGGATTTCCGGCTCGTCCCGCATCTGTCGGCGTTCGACAATATCGCGCTGCCGCTCCGCGTGTCGGGGGTGCCCGAAAGCGACGTCGCAGCGCCAGTGCGCGAGATGCTCGACTGGGTCGGCCTCGCCGACCGGGTCGATGCCAGGCCGGTCACGCTGTCGGGCGGCGAGCAGCAGCGCGTCGCGATCGCGCGCGCGGTGATCGGGCGGCCCGAAATCCTCGTCGCCGACGAGCCGACCGGCAACGTCGATCCCGACATGGCCGAGCGGCTGTTGCATCTGTTCGATTCGCTCAACCGGCTCGGCACCACCGTCGTGGTGGCGACGCACGATTTCCATCTGCTCGGCCGCATCCAGAACGCGCACATGATGCGGCTCGACAAGGGGCGGCTGCTCGATCCGACCGGATCGCTGCGCTTTCCACCGCCGGCCGCGTCCGCGTGAGCGTCACCCTGATCGCCGCGGCGGCCGACCGGCGCTTGCTCGACGAAAGCCACAGCACGCGGGCGATGACCTGGATCATGGCGATCATGTTGTTCCTGACGGTATTGTCGGCAGCGCTGGGGCTTGGCACGCTCGGGGCGGCAACGTTGCTCGATCGCCAGCTCGCCGGGCGGCTGACGGTACAGATCGTCGATCCGGCCGAGGCCGCGCGGCTCGACCAGGCCGCACGCGCGCTGGCTTTGTTGCGGCGCGCGCCAGAGGTGAAGCGTGCGGTCGCGGTCGATCGGGCGCATCTGGCGACGTTGCTGCGGCCCTGGCTCGGCAGCGACGCGGCCGACCCCGACCTGCCGATCCCGGCGATGATCGACGTCGATCTCGCGGTCGCTGGTGACGCGGCGGTGGCACGCGTGACGCAGGCGGTGCGCGGCGTGGCGCCGTCGGCGCGCGTCGACCGGCACGAAAACTGGATGGCGCCGGTGCGCGATGTGATGGCGATGCTGACCGGTTTCGCCGGGGGGCTGGTGCTGCTGATGGCGGTGGCGACCGCAGCGGTGGTGATCCTGGCGGCGCGGGCGGGGCTCGAGACACATCGCGCGACGATCGAGGTGCTGCACATGCTCGGCTCGACCGACGTCCAGGTCGCGCGGCTGTTCCAGCGGCGGATTGCGCTCGACACGCTGGTCGGCGGGGTGATCGGGACGGGGCTGGCGTTCGGCGTAGTGGTGCTCGCCGGATGGCAGGTCCGCGCGCTCGGCTCGGACCTGTTCGCCGGGCTGCTGCTCGCGACGCGCGACTGGATCCTGCTGTGCGCGCTGCCGATCGCTTTTGCGGTGCTCGCCACGCTGGCCGCGCGGATGGCGGTGCTGCGCACACTCGGCCAGCGGCTATGATCCTGCGGATCCTCGCCGTGCTGGCGCTGCTTTACGGGGTGGGCTTCGCGATCTTTCTGAAGACCATGCCCGCACCGCTGGCGGGGCCTAACACCGATGCGATCGTCGTGCTGACCGGCGGGGCCGGGCGGATCGATCGCGGTCTGGCCCTGCTCAAGGCTCATGCCGGCAAGCGCATGCTGATCAGCGGCGTCGCGCCGGAAGTCCGCCCCGGGGAACTTGCGCACGAATATCGCGTCAGTCCGGCGCTGTTCCGCTGCTGCATCGACCTCGGCCATGAAGCCGTCGACACGCGTTCGAACGCCGAAGAGACGGCCGATTGGGTGCGCGAACATGGCTACGCATCGGTGCGGCTGGTGACCTCGGACTGGCACCTCGCGCGCGCCAAGCTCGAACTCGTCGCGGCCCTCGACGGCGACGCCACCGTCGTCGGCGATGGCGTGCCGAGCACGCCGCGGTATCGCTTGCTGTTCGGCGAATATAACAAATTGCTGGTGCGGCGCGCGGCGTTGCTGATCGGGGCCGCCACATGAACGCGTTGCGCAATCTGCTGTTCAAGGTGCTGTTCTACGGGGGATCGGTGCCGATCGTGCTGACGACTCCGATCAGCGCGCTGATCAGCTGGCGCGCATTGGTCGCGCACACGCATTTCTGGACGCGCTGGCACGGCTGGACGACGCGTAATATCCTCGCGATCGACCAGCGGATCGAGGGCGGGCGCTTCGGCGACATGGCCAATGGCGGCGCGCCGGTGCTGTATGCCGCCAAGCATCAGTCGATGTACGAGACGCTCGAGCTCGGGCGGATGCTGCGCAATCCGGCGATCGTGATGAAGCAGGAACTGACCGACATTCCGGTGTGGGGGTGGGCGGCGAAACGCTACGGCGTGATCGTCGTCGATCGCGAGGCCTCGGCCGGCGCGCTGCGGCGGATGCTGCGCGATGCGCGCCGCGCGCTGTCCGAGAAGCGCTCGATCCTGATTTTCCCCGAGGGTACGCGCGTTTCGCCGGGCGAGCAGCCGGCACTGCGCGCAGGCTTTGCCGGCCTCTATCAGATGCTCAAGATCCCGGTTGTGCCGGTTGCGATCGACAGTGGGATGGTCTGGCCGAAGGACGGCCCGAAAATACCCGGTACGGTGACCTTCCGCTTCGGCGACCCGATTCCACCGGGTTTGCCGCGTGAAGAGGCGGAGCGGCGAGTCCATGCCGCGATCAACGCGCTCGACCGGCCGGCGGCCGCTGCGTCTGGTCAGGCGGCATAGAGGCGCCTAGATACGTGGGCATGACCTATCCGATCGCCCCCGCAGCATCGCTGGACGATGCGACGCTCGACGAGATCCGCGCCGCGCTGGCGCCCGTGATCGCCGCCAACGCCGGCTTCGATGGGTGGGGCGACGATGCGCGCGACCTCGCTGCCGACAGTCTGTCGGTCGATCGCGACGTCGCGCGGCTGGCCTTTCCGGGCGGTGCGGTCGACATGGTCGAGGCGTGGTTCGCGCATGTCGATGCCGCGATGCTCGCACGCGTCACGCCCGAGCACCTCGGCGCGATGAAGGTGCGCGAGAAGATCACCGCGCTGGTCGAGGCGCGGCTCGCAGAGACCGCGGCCGATCGCGAGGCGCTGCGCCGCGCGCTGGCGATCCTCGCTTTGCCGCAGAATGTCGCGCGCGGGGTCAAGCTCGGCTGGCATGCGGCCGACGTGATGTGGCGCGCCGCGGGCGACACCGCGACCGACTACAACCACTATACCAAGCGCGCGATCCTCGGCGGGGTCTATGCCGCGACCGTCACCGTCTTCCTCGACGACCAGAGCGACGATTACGCCGATACGCGTGCCTTCCTCGCGCGGCGGATCGATGGAATTTTGCGCTTCGAGACCGCCAAGGCGAAGTTCGTCACCAAGTCAGAACTTCGCCCAAGCCTGTCGCGCTTTATCGGACGCTTGCGCTATCCCGCGGTCTGAGTTGCTGTTTGAGAGTGCGTCGCAATTAAAGCTGGCGTCGCCGTTCCGTTATTGATAATCGCTCGCAGATGGATATCTTGCGTAGCATGAAGCTTTCCACTCCTGAGTCGGTCAGTCTCGAATCGTTGCCGCAGCGCCGGCAGGCGACCGTTGCGGCGATCGACTGGACGCATCTCTCGACTCCCGAGGCACGTCGCCTGCGGGAGCTCGGCTTCGACGAGGGCGTCGGAGTCGAAGTGCTGCACCGCGCGAGCCTGGGCAAGGGCCCGATCGCGTGCCGCATCGGCCGCATGACCGTCGCGCTTCGCCGCGCGGTCGCCGGCGCGATCCTCGTCTCGCCCGTCACGCAGTAACATGACCGCTGCGCCGCTGGTGGCGCTGGTCGGCAATCCCAATGCCGGCAAGAGCGCGCTGTTCAACGCGCTGACCGGCGCCCGGCAGAAGGTCGGCAATTATCCCGGAGTCACGGTCGAGCGCCATTCGGGCAAATTGACGCTCCCTGACGGGCGGATCGTCGACCTGGTCGACTTGCCCGGCGCCTATAGCCTCGAACCGTCGAGCCCCGACGAGCGCGTGACGCGCGATGTCGTGACGGGCACGCAGGCGGGAGAGCGGCTTCCCGACGCGCTGATTGTGGTGGTCGATGCGTCGAACCTCGACAACCATCTGCGCTTCACGCTCCAGCTGATCGCACTCGGGCTGCCGGTGGTGGTCGCGCTCAACATGTTCGATCTTGCCGAGCGCGACGGGCTGACGCTCGATCCGTTGAAACTCTCGGCCGAGCTGGGCGTTCCCGTCGTGCCGACCGTCGCTGTCCGGCGGCGCGGGCTCGACGAACTCAAGATGCTGCTCGGCGGGATCGTCGATTCGGACGCCGCGATCCGGCTGCGCCCGAGCAATCATGCGATCGGCGAGGACATCGTCACGCTGCAACGCCGCGCGCGAAAAATCGCGCAGGCGGCGACGGTCGAGGAAGCGCCGGCGCGGCGTTGGGGCAATGCGCTCGACGCGGTCGCGCTGCACCCGATCTTCGGGCTGGTCCTGCTGTTCGCGATCCTGTTCGTGATGTTCCAGGCGGTGTTCTTCGCCGGTGCCGCGCCGGCCGATGCGATCGCCTCGGTGTTCGATGGCGTGTCGGCGCTGGTCAAGGACGTGATGCCCGATTCGGTGCTGCGCTCGCTGATCACCGACGGGATCATCGCCGGCGTCGGCGCGGTGGTGAAGTTCCTGCCGCAGATCCTGATCATGTTCTTCTTCATCCTCGTGCTCGAGGCGAGCGGCTATATGGTCCGCGCGGCGTTCCTGATGGACCGCGTGATGGCGAGCGTCGGGCTGTCGGGACGCGCGTTCATCCCCTTGCTGTCGAGCTTCGCCTGCGCGGTGCCCGGCATCATGTCGACGCGCACGATCGAGGACGAGAAGGACCGCCTCACCACGATCCTCGTCGCGCCGCTGATGACCTGTTCGGCGCGCCTTCCCGTCTATACGCTGGTGATCGGCGCGCTGATTCCGAACACCAAGGTGCTGCCGTTCGTCGGGCTGCAGGGGCTGGTGATGCTCGGGCTCTACATCATGGGAGTGGTCGGCGCGTTCGTCGTCGCCTTCGTGCTGCGCCGGACGGTGACTAAGGGCGCATCGTCGGGCTTCATGATGGAGATGCCGAAATATCAGCTGCCGCGGCTGCGCGATCTCGCGATCGGGCTGTGGAGCCGCGCGGAGATTTTCCTCAAGCGCGCCGGCACGACGATCGCCTTCACCACGATCGTGCTGTGGGCGTTGCTGAGCTTTCCCAAGCCGCCCGAGGGTAGCCCGGTCTCGCCAGTCAATTATTCGGTCGCCGGGCGGATCGCCAACACGATCGAGCCCGCCTTCCGCCCGATCGGCTTCAACCGCGACATCGTGCTCGCGCTGATTCCGGCGATGGCGGCGCGCGAGGTTGCGGTGGCAGCGCTCGGCACCGTCTATGCGATCGATACCGCCGGCGAGCAGAGCGAAACCAAGATGGCGCAGACGCTCCATAAGCGCTGGAGCCTGCCGACCGCGCTCGCCTTCCTGATGTGGTTCGTGTTCGCGCCGCAATGCATTTCGACGATCGCCGTGACCCGGCGCGAGACCAATGGATGGAAGTGGCCGGCGTTCATGGTTGGCTATTTGTTCGCGCTCGCCTACATCGCTGCAGGAGCGGTTTATTGGGCCGCAATCGGATTCGGGCTTTAACGGCCCCACAGCAGCGGGACTTACGGATATGGCGGGCGGCAGCGTCAACAAGGTGATCATCGTCGGCAATCTCGGGCGTGATCCCGAGAGCAAGTCGTTCCAGAATGGCGGCAAGGTGGTGAACCTGCGCATCGCCACGTCGGAGACGTGGAAGGACAAGAATACCGGCGAGCGCAAGGAGCAGACCGAATGGCATTCGGTCGCGATCTTCAACGAAGCACTCGGCGGCGTCGCCGAGCGCTATCTGCGCAAGGGCTCGAAGGTCTATATCGAGGGCGCGCTCAAGACGCGCAAATGGCAGGATGCCAGCGGCAACGACAAATATTCGACCGAGATCGTGCTGCAGGGCTTTAACGGCGTGCTGACGATGCTCGACGGCGCGCCCGGTTCGGGCGGCGGCGGCGGTGGTGGCGGTGGCGGCCAGCGTGATGATTTCGGCGGCAATGACGATTTCGGCGGCGGCGGCGGCGGCTATGGCGGCGGCGGTGGTGGCCAGCGCAGCGGCGGAGCGTCGCGCGGCGGCGGTGCGCCGGCCGGCGGTGGTGGCCAGCGTGGCGGATTCGCCGACGATCTCGACGATGACGTCCCGTTCTGAACCGTGGGCGTGCTGCCGCGTTACGCACCAGCATGACTGATCTTTCGACCCAGCCCGCGCGCGACTATTCCGACTGGCGCCTCGACGAACGATCGCGGGCAGCCGCGATCGCCGAGCACGATATCGAATCGCTGCGCGACGATGCGGCGCTGCGTCGGATTACCGATTTTGCCGCGGCACTTTGCGGTGTACCGATCGGGCTGGTCAGCATCGTCGAGGCCGAGCGGCAGACGTTCCTGTCGCGCACCGGCCTCGCCGTGACGGAGACGCCGCGCGAGATGTCGTTCTGCGCACACGCGATGCTCGGCGACGACATCATGGTCATCCCAGATGCGACGCGGGATCCGCGTTTTGACGACAATCCGCTGGTGATCGAAGGGATCGGGATTCGATTTTATGCGGGTGTCCCGCTGGTCCGCGCGGACGGGGTTCCGCTCGGCTCGCTATGCGTGATCGACACGGCACCGCGGGACGGCCTGACGGACCTCCAGCAGCAGGGGCTCAAGGTGCTCGCAGCGGACGTTATGCACCGGCTGGACGACAGTCGCTCTGCTGCCGCGACGCGGGTGGCGATCGGCGACAGCGAGGGGCGTTTCCGCACGCTTGCCGACACGATGCCGCAAATGGTGTGGTCGACGCAGCCCGACGGGTTTCACGATTACTATAATGCGCGGTGGTACGAATTTACCGGCATGCCGGCGGGGTCGACCGACGGCGAGGCGTGGAACGGGATGTTCCATCCAGCGGACCAGGAGCGGGCCAGGATCGTGTGGGAACGATCGCTGTCGACCGGCGAGCCGTATCAGATCGAATATCGCCTGCGTCGCCACGACGGCCAGTATCGCTGGACGCTCGGCCGCGCTCTGCCGATCCGCGACGATGCGGGGCAGATCGTGCGCTGGTTCGGCACCTGCACCGATATCCACGAACAGAAGGAGGCGAGCGAGGAGCGCGAGGTCGTCGCGCAGGAGCTCAGCCATCGCATCAAGAACATCTTCGCGGTGATCTCGGGCCTGATCGGCTTTTCGGCGCGCGCGCATCTCGGCTTCGCCGCGGTCGCCGACGATCTGCGCGCGCGAGTCATCGCGCTCGGCCGGGCGCATGATTTCGTCCGTCCGCACAGCGCGCAATCGCGTCCCGCGGCCGAGCCGACCAGCCTGCATGGACTGCTCGACGAACTGTTCGCGCCCTACCAGGCGCGCTCTGCCGCGCGCATCATCGTCACGGGTGACGATGTCGCGATCGACGATCGGTCGGCGACACCGATCGCCTTGCTGTTCCACGAGCTCGCCACCAACGCGACCAAATACGGCAGCCTGATCAACGATGCCGGGACGGTCGCGGTGACGAGCCGACGCGACGGCGACCGGATCGTGATCGACTGGTGCGAAGCGGGGGGCCCAGCCGTGCGCGCACCCGCCACGAAAGGATTCGGCTCGCAATTGATCGAATTGAGTGCAGTCCGTCAGCTTGGCGGAACCGTCGCGCAGGAATGGCCACCGACGGGACTGCGGGTAGCGATCACGCTGCCAGAGCGATTGCTCAATCGCAGTTGAGCTGGGCGTCTGTGGCGCGATCGGTGCGGATGGCGCGCCGGAAGCGTTCATAATAACGCCGGTCCAACAGACGGCGCGACGGTAGCCCTCGGTCGAGCGCGAGCGACTATGTCAGTGGCACGAAATCCTCGTGGCGAACCGTGTCGGTCTGCGCCGTCGCGATCGCTGCCGCAGCGAGAATCGCATCGGCGCGAAACGGCTTGCGGACGTAGCCGACCGCGCCACTCGGATGCGCGATCTGGCCCGGATTGGCGGTAACGAAAATGACCTTGAGACCGTAATCCTGCGCCAGCGTGCGCGCGAGCTCGGGTCCGGTCGGCCCGTCGCGCAGGTTGATGTCGACCAAGGCGAAGCTGCAATCTGGCGCCGCATCGAGCGCGCCGATCCGGTCCGCCGCGATCGCCTTCACCGCATAACCGGCATCCATCAGGATACGTTCGAGATCCAAGGCGACGAAGATTTCATCTTCGACGATCAGCGCAGTGGCGGGCATGGTGTCAGCGACCTGTTGTGTGACGAAATCAAGAAACACCAGGTCGCTGACTTTTGTTCCTGATTCAGATTGGTTTGCGCAAGAGAAACACTGCATGCTCGGCAAAGATGTTGGCGGCGGCCGAAGTCGTGCGCTTGTCCCCCGAGAGGAACCAGGCGCCTTCCACGTCGATTCCGCGCTCTGCGACGAAGCTGCGGAAGTCGTCGATCGTGACGTGGTGGATGTTCGGCGTGTCGTACCAGCGCTCGGGCAGCAGCCGCGTCACCGGCATCCGCCCGCCCCACAGCAGCGACATGCGCACGCGCCAATGCGCGAAATTGGGGAAGGAGACGAACGCCTGGCGACCGACGCGGAGCAGATGATCGAGCACCACGTCGGGGCGACGCGCAGTCTGCAGCGTCTGGCTGAGGATCGCGTAATCGAAGCTGGCAGCGGGATATTCGGCGAGATCGGTGTCGGCGTCGCCCTGGATCACCGAGAGGCCGCGCGACACCGCCGCCGACACGTTGCCCGCGTCGAGCTCGAGCCCGCGCGCGTCAACGCCCCTGGTGTCGCGCAGCGCGGCCATCAGCGCGCCGTCGCCACAGCCGACGTCGAGGATGCGGCTGCCGGGCGCGACATGCTCGGCGATGATCGCGAGATCGGGGCGGAGCGGGGGCGTGTTGCTCATGATCGCAACGCCGCGGCGAAGGCGGGGTCGAGCCGCTCCATATAGCGTTCGGGACGAAGCGGTGCGTGGAAGCCGAGCGCCTGATAGACGCCGTGCGCGTCGAGCGTGACGAGCGCTATCCGTCGCAGGCCCTGGTAATCGGGGTGCTCGATGAACCATTGCACCATCCGCCGGCCGAGCCCGGCGCCGCGCGCGGCTTCGTCGATCCAGACGTCGGCGATCCAGGCAAAGGTCGCGCGATCGCTGATCGCGCGGGCGTAGCCGATCTGCGCGCCGTTGCGGTAGGCGCCGAGGCAATGCGAACCGGCGACCGCGCGTTCGACGAGGTCGCGAGCGATGCCGGGCGACCAGTAGCTCGACGCGAGCCAGCCGTGGATGCGGGCGAGGTCGAGCCGCGCCGGGTCGTCGCTAAGCTCGATCATGTGCCGGCCCTCAGGAATCCATCGACGACGCGGTTCATCTCGGGCGCTTCGAGCAGGAAGGCGTCGTGACCGTAGGGGCTCGACAGCTCGACGAAGCTGACCGGCGCGCCGGCGGCGTTGAGCGCATGGACGATCGCGCGCGATTCGGCGGTCGGGTAGAGCCAGTCGGTGTCGAAGCTGACGAGGCAGAAGCGCGCCTTGGTCGCTCGGAAGGCACCCGCGAGAAGCCCACCATGCTCGCCCGCGAGATCGAAATAATCCATCGCGCGCGTGATATAGAGATAGGAATTGGCGTCGAAGCGATCGACGAAGCTGATTCCCTGATGGCGCAGATAGCTTTCGATCTGGAAATCGGCGTCGAAACCGAAGCTGATCGCGCCGTCTGGCCGGTCGGGGCGCGCCTGCAGCCGGCGGCCGAACTTCTCGGTGAGGCCCGCCTCCGACAGATAGGTGATATGCGCCGCCATCCGCGCGACGGCGAGCCCCGCCGCGGGCGGATCGCCCGCTTCGTAATAAGCGCCGCCACGCCATTTCGGGTCGGCCATCACCGCCTGGCGCCCGACTTCGTGGAAGGCGATGTTCTGCGCGGTGTGGCGCGCGGTCGAGGCGATCACCACCGCGGCGCGGACCCGGTCTGGGAAAGTCGCGGGCCAGCTCAGCGCCTGCATCCCGCCCATCGACCCGCCGACCACGGCCTGCAGCGTTTCGATCCCGAGATGATCGAGCAGCATTGCCTGCGCCCGCACCATGTCGCGGATCGTGATGACGGGGAAGCTCATTCCCCACGGCGCACCGGTCGCCGGATTGATCGTCGCCGGGCCAGACGAGCCCATGCAGCTTCCCAGCACGTTGGCGCAGACGATGAAGTGGCGTGCGGGGTCGATCGGCTTGCCCGGCCCGACCATCCGCGCCCACCAGCCGGGCTTGCCGGTCACCGGATGCGGCGAGGCGACGTGCTGGTCGCCGGTCAGCGCGTGGCACAACAGGATCGCGTTGCTGGCATCGGCATCGAGCGTGCCATAGGTTTCGTAGGCGATCTCGACCGGCGACAGCAGCACGCCGCCGTCGAGCCGCAACGGCCCGGGCAGACTGACATGGCGGGCTAGGCCGAAACGCGGATCGTCGCTCATCGTCCGCGGGTTAGGCGCGCACGCGGTTCAACTCAAGCCGCTCAACCGGGGCCGCTCAACCGGGGCCGCTCAACCGGGGCCGCTCAACTGGGGCAGCTCAACTCAGGCGGCGCGCGTGCGCGCGCCCGGCGATGATGCTCTGCGCCGCGAGCCGTCCGGTCTGCGCGCTGCCGTTCATATAGCCGGGATAGGCATCCGACAGATGCTCGCCGGCGAAGACGACCGGGCCGGCGGGGACGGGCGCCTTGGCGATACCGTCGACCTCGGTCCAGATCAGCCGTCCGAAACGCGTCAGCTGGCCGGGGCGGAAATTGACATAGGCGCCCATCGACAGCGGGTCGCGGTGCCAGTTGGTGCGCCGCGCAAAGCCGCTGGTTGCCGCGCCGATTCCGGGGATGCCGGATTCGGCCTGCGCAGCAAAGCGCTTGGCGAGCGCGAAGGGCTCGGGCGCGTCTGCGGCGGCGACTTCGTTGCCGCCGAGGAACCAGGTCCACACGTCGCCGGTCGTCCCCGTGCCGCGCGCGCTACCGTCCCAGCCGCTGGCGACGCCCGCTTTCGGGCTGGTCTGCCAGATCTCGCCGCCGCGGCCGATCGGTTTCTCCCATGGGCGCGCGATCATGCCGGCCTGGACCTTCATGTTCACGCCCAGCCCGACCTCGGCGATGAAGCGTGTCCACAAGGGCGGCAGCGGAATGCGGAAGTCGATCTTCCGCGTGATCGAGGCAGGCGTCGTCACGATGACGTTGGCGGCGTCGACGGTCTTGCCGTCGGAAAAGACCAGCCGCACGCCGGGGCCGAACGGATCGATCCGCGCGACGCGGCGGTTGGTGAGGATCCGCCCGGTCAGCCGCGCCGCCATCGCGGTGACGAGCGCGCTGCTGCCGCCCGCGATCAGATAGCGTTCGTCGCTGCGGCTGAGCACGTCGATCCGCCGGCCCGAGATGGCGGGCAGGTTGAAGATCAGCTCGATCGCCGAGGCAGCGCCCGGCTCGACGCCATATTCGGTGCGCGCGGTCGCCTCCATCAGGCGGCGCACCCACGGCTCGGGCAGCAGCGCGGCGTGCTTGTCGAGATAGGAGGTGAAACTCAGCGTATCGAGCTCGAGCGCGACCTTGGCGTAATCCTGGTCGAGCCGGACCGAGTCCGCGTCGATCTGTCCCGCAATCCCGCGCAAGGCGGCGGCAAGCTTGCCCTCGGGGACTTCCTTGCCGTCGCTGAGGATCAGGCTGCGATGCGGCTTGCCCTTGCGATCGAGCAAGCCGACGCCGAATTCGCGGCAGAGCCCGTGCATGTCGGCATGATCGGTATTGACGAGCTGGCCGCCCGCTTCGACCGTCGGCTTGCCGGGTTCGCGCGCGGTGTATATGCGCCCGCCGAGCCGGGTGCGCGCCTCGTATAGCCGTGCGTCGATCCCGGCCTGGGTCAGGTGCCACAGCGCGGTAAGCCCGGCGATGCCGCCGCCGACGATCGCCACCGGGCCGCCGCCGGGCGCCGCAACGGCCGGTCGCGGAAGGGCTGCGGCGACGCCGCTCGCGCCGAGCGCGAGCAGCACTGCGCGGCGAGTCCGCCCCGTTTCACCGACGACCGGCGGGGCGATCCCCGCTTCGGTCAGATTGGCGCGCCGCGCCGCCTCGAGCGCATGCCAGACCGTCTCGCCACCCCGCATTCCTGTCTCCCCGCTCGTGTCGTCCTAGCAGGCAGATGGCACAACGCCAGAGGCGCAAACCTTGCCATGACGCCGGCGATCCGCCATGCGCCGCGCCATGCTGCCTTTTGCCCGCGTCACCATCATCGGGATCGGCCTGATCGGATCCTCGATCGCACGCGCCGTGCGGGCGACGATGCCGAGCGTCCGGCTGACCGGCTACGACGCCGATTCCGACGTGCGCGCGACCGCCGATCGGCTCGATCTGTTCGACGATGTCGCGGATAGCAGTGGTGCGGCGGTGATCGACGCCGACTTCGTCATCCTGTGCGTACCGGTCGGCGCGATGGAAGCCGCCGCCGCCGAATTCGCGCGCGACCTGCCCCCGGAGGCGGTGGTCAGCGACGTCGGCAGCTGCAAGGCCGAGGTCGTCCGCGCGCTCACCGCCGCGTTACCCGATGTGACGATCGTGCCCGCGCATCCCGTCGCCGGGACCGAGCGCAGCGGGCCCGAGGCGGGGTTCGCCACGCTGTTCCACAAGCGCTGGTGCATCCTCACCCCGCCCGAGGGGACCGATCCGCTTGCCGTCGAGCGCGTCGCCGAATTCTGGCGGCGACTGGGCGCCGATATCGAGATGATGGCACCCGACCATCACGACCGCGTGCTCGCGATCACCAGCCATCTGCCGCATCTCATCGCCTACACGATCGTCGGCACTGCATCGGACATGGAAGAGGTGACGCGCTCCGAAGTGATCAAATATTCGGCGGGCGGTTTCCGCGACTTCACCCGCATCGCGGCGTCCGACCCGACGATGTGGCGCGACGTGTTCCTCGCCAATCGCGAGGCGGTGCTCGACATGCTGCAGCGCTTCTCGGAGGATCTCTCCGCGCTGCAGCGCGCGATCCGCTGGGGCAAGGGCGAAGACCTGTTCGACCTGTTCTCCAAGACGCGCGCGATCCGCCGTGGGATCATCGAGCAGGGGCAGGACGATCCCGCCCCCGACTTCGGGCGGACGCACGACTGAGCGCCGCGCGTTTGCGCCGCGACAGATTTTCTTTTGGGCAAGAGCCCGGTGCAAGCGGCGCAGCTGCTCCCTATCTGGGGCGCGACACTGCAAGAGGACCGCCTTTCATGCCCAGCCTGTTCGACCCCATCCAGCTTGGTTCGATCCACGCCACCAATCGCATCCTGATGGCGCCGCTGACGCGCGGGCGAGCGACCAAGGAAGCGGTGCCGACCGCGCTGATGACCGAATATTACACGCAGCGCGCGAGCGCCGGGCTGATCATCTCCGAGGCGACCGGCATCAGCCGCGAAGGGCTCGGCTGGCCGTTCGCGCCGGGTTTGTGGACCGACGAGCAGATCGAGGCATGGAAGCCCGTCGTCGACTCGGTCCATGCCGCGGGCGGCAAGATCATGGTGCAGATGTGGCACATGGGGCGCCAGGTGCATTCGTCGGTGATCGGCGGGCAGCCGGTCTCCTCGTCGGCGACCGCGACCGCCGGGCAGGCGCACACCTATGAAGGCAAGCAGGACTTCGAGACCGCGCGCCCGCTCGCGCTCGACGAGATTCCGCGGCTGCTCGCCGATTACGAGCATGCCACGCGCAACGCACTGCGCGCCGGGTTCGACGGGGTGCAGATTCACGGCGCGAACGGCTATCTGATCGACCAGTTCCTGCGCGACAACGCCAATTTCCGCGACGACATTTACGGCGGCAGCATCGAGAATCGCATCCGCCTGATGCGCGAGGTGACCGAGCGCGTTGCCGCTGTCGCGGGCGCCGATCGTACCGCGATCCGCCTGTCGCCCAACGGCGATTCGCAGGGCGTCGACGACAGCAACCCGCAGGCGCTGTTCACCGCGGCGGCCAAGGCGCTCGACGAGATCGGCATCGCCTTCCTCGAACTGCGCGAGCCCGGGCCTGAGGGCACCTTCGGCCGGACCGACGTGCCCAAGCAGTCGCCCGCGATTCGCCAGGCGTTTTCGGGGCCGCTGGTGCTCAACTCGGACTATCGCAGCGTCGAAGAAGCGCAGGCGGTGATCGATGCGGGGACTGCGGACGCGATCGCGTTCGGGCGCACCTTCATCAGCAATCCCGATCTGCCCGAGCGCCTGCGCAGCGGTGCACCGCTTGCCGCTGACAACCCCCGGACGTGGTACAGCCAGGGCGCCGAGGGCTATATCGACTATCCCGCGCTGGAAACGGCAACCGCCTAAGTGGAACTGGCGGACCGCGTCGCCTGCCCTGGGGCGGGCGGCGCGGTCGACCGGCTAAGCCGTCGCCTTGCCGATGGTGGCACGGACCGGAACACCCACCGGGTCGAAGCCCTCGAGGCAGAAGACGTTGATCCCGAGGAAGTCGGGCGTCACGCGCTTGCGGTGGAACGGATAGATCCCGCACGTCACGCAGAAAAAGTGCCGCGCGGTGCCGGTGTGGAAGCGATATTCGACCAGCGAGTCCGCGCCGCGCAGGAGGCGGAAGCAATCCTCGTGGACCTTCACCATCAGCGCGTTCTTGCGCCGGCAGATCGAGCAGTCGCAGGTCGTCAGTTCGGCAAAGTCGCTGTCGATCTCGAAGCCGATCGCGCCGCAATGACAGCTGCCGACGCAGGTGCGCACCGCGGCGACGGTCATGCCAGCGGGACGAAGCGCAGCGGCAGGCCGTCCTTCGGGCGCGGGATCGGCCAAGCCTGCCACTCGGCGCCGGCACCGTCCTCGAGCTCGATGCGGTAGCGGCTGAGCAGGTGCACCAGCAGGATGCGGATCTGCATCGTCGCGAAATGGAGCCCCAGGCACATGTGCGCGCCGCCACCGAACGGCACCCACGCATATTTGTGGCGCGCGCGCACCGCCTCGGGCGTGAAGCGCAGCGGATCGAAGCGTAGCGGGTCGGGCCACAGCTCGGGCATGGTGTGGGTGTAGGCGACGCTGACGCTGACGGTGGTGCCCGCCGGGATGTGATAGCCGCCGAAATCGAACGGCTTGACCGCGCGGCGCGGCAGCGAGGGAACCGGCGGGATTAGCCGCAGCGACTCCTTGAACGCCATGTCGGCGAGCACCAGCCGGTCGAGCTGGCTGTAGGCGATGCCGTCGGCGCTGGTGATGCCGATGTCGCTGATCTCGGCACGCAACTTCTCCTGCCATTCGGGATTGCGGCCGAGCAGCATGATGAGGCTGGTCGCCGACGAGGTGATCGTGTCGTGCGCCGCCATCATCAGGAAGTTCATGTGATCGGCGATTGCGTCGGCGGCGAGCGGCTGGCCGAAGTCATCGGTCGCGCGACAGAATTGCGAGAAAAAGTCGTGGCCGGCCCCCGCTCGGCGCTCCGGAATCTCGCGTTCGAACAGGTCGATCAGATAAGCCCGCGCGCGCACGCCCTTGCGCATCTGCGAGCCCGGCAGCGGGATGCGGATCGGCGTGATCGAGGCCTGCACCTCGTCAACGAACGCCTGGTTGATCCGCGTCGCCTCGGGGCCGAGCGGCATGCCGAGGAAGCTTTCGGCGGCGAGATCGAGCGTCAGTTCCTTGATCGCGTCGTAGAAGCGTAACGGCCGATCGCCCCAGGTCGCGACGGTGCGCGCGATGCCGGTGTTGAGCGTCTGCGCATAATGGCGCATCGGCTCGGGCTTGAACGCCACCGCCATCACGCGGCGATCGGCGCGATGCTTGTCGAAATCCATCAGCATCAGCCCGCGCGGGAAGAGCAGGTTGAGCAACGGCCCCCAGCCTTGTTCGGACGAGAAGACGCGGTCGCGGTCGAACAGGACGAGTTCGTTGGCGTCGGGGCCGATCATGCTGACGGTCGGCCCGCCGAAGGCGTTGTTGCGGAAGACGGGTCCGTAGCTGTCGATCATGTGGCGGCCGAAGCGCACCGGATCCTTGAGCATGCGGAAGGTGTTGCCGACGAAGGGCAGGCCATCCTCGCCGGGAATATCGCGAATCGCGCTCTGCTTCTGACGCGGCAGCCAATGCGGATTGGCCGAGAAGGTATGGGCGTAGGCCATCGTCGCGCTCCTGCTTACTGACACGGGTATAAGTAAGGAACCGCGCGCTGGGAAGGGCTTAGCGTCGTGCCTCTTCGCCGAGCGTATCGAGCCAGCGTGTGACGAGTCCGGTGCGGCTGCTCGACATCGCGCCTGCCAGCACGACCGCGACGATCACGATCGGCAGCAGAAAGTCGAGATCTATCACCGCCAAAAGCACCAGGACGAGTATCACGCCGACACTCAGCAGACCGAGCGCACCGATGCGCCGTTCGCCGACCAGCGACAGCGCGATGACGCGTGGCCCCTTGCGATCCCAATTTGGCGAGGTCGTCAGCAAGCGGCGGCCCTGCGCGTCGCGAACCCGGAGAAACGCGGCGACGAGCGGCGCGCCGATGCCATCGCCCGGCGCGATCGGCCCGAGGCGATGATCGCGTGGCGCAGTGGGGGTGTCTTCAGCCCAGGTGTCGATCGTGACGAGTCGCCCGTCGCGCTCGAAGATTCGGTAGCGCGGGGGCGGCGGCTTGCTCATCGCCCGCGCCGTGCGCGCCACTGCGCGGCGCTCTGGCCCCACGCGTCGACGCGGTAATCGGCGAGCGGCGGCGGCAAGCGCGTCGGCCCACGGTTGGTCGAGCCGAGTCGCTCGGCAAGCCGGATCGAGCGGTGATTGTCGGGTGCGATCGTGTGGATCACGTCGCTCCAGCCAAGACTGTCGAACGCGTAGTCGATCGCCGCGACCGCCGCTTCGTGCGCATAGCCCTTGCCAGCGAAACCGCTGGCGACGCCCCAGCCGACTTCGGTGCCGGGCCAGCCCTCGGGCTGCCATGGGCCGATCCGCCCGACCCAGGCGCCAGACTCGCGCTCTATCACCGAGAACATCGAGAAGCCGCGCGTCATCCACGCGCCGGCGCGCACCGAAAAGTCGCGCCAGGCGACCGCGCGCGGCATCGCGCCGCCGAGATGCGCCATCGTCTCGGTGTCTGCCGCGAAGGCGGCATAGCCCTCGAAATCCGCAGGCTCGGGGAGCCGCAGGATCAGCCGGTCGGTGAACAGGATCGGCCCGGTCACCACCACCGGGTCAGCCGAAGCGCGCTTTCAACGCCATCATCGCCAGCGCCGCCTTGGCCGCCTCGCCGCCCTTGTCCTTTTCGGTCTTGCGCGCGCGCGTGAGGGCCTGCGCCTCGTCCTCGGTGGTGAGGATGCCGTTACCGATAGCGAGGCCGTCCATCGAGAGCGCCATCAGCCCGCGCGCACTCTCGCCCGCGACGATCTCGAAATGATAGGTCTCGCCGCGGATCACCACGCCCAGCGCGACGAAGCCGTCGTACAGACCACTCTCGGCCGCGAGCGAGACGGCGCCGGGGATTTCGAGCGCGCCGGGGACGGTGATCGTCTCATGCTTGTGCCCCGCCGCCTCGATCGCGGCGCGGGCGCCTTCGAGCAGCAGGTCGTTCAGATGGTCGTAGAAGCGCGCTTCGACGATGAGCAATTTGGCCATTATTCGCCCCCAGTACCCGGAATGGCGCGCTCGTCGACGATCGACAGGCCATAGCCTTCGAGTCCGACCAGCGCGTGATGCGTATTGGTGAGCAGCACCATTTCCTCGACGCCCAATTCGGCGAGGATCTGTGCGCCGACGCCATAGTCGCGCAATTCCTCGACCTCGGGCGCGCCGGCGCCCTTGCCCTCGCCGCGCAGCTTCATGAAGCGCGTGATGCCGTCGGACATACGGCGGTTGATCACGACGATGACGCCAGTGCCTTCCTCGGAGATCAATTGCATCGAGCCCGACAGCAGCCCCGAACGCTCATTCTCCTCGCCGAACACGTCGACGAAGGTCGACAGCGTGTGCATCCGCACCAGCGTCGGCTTGCTCGGATCGATCTTGCCCTTGACCAAGGCGATCGTCTCGTCGCCGGTCGCCTTGTTGTGGAAGGTCATCGCCTTCCACGTCCCGCCCCATTTCGATTCGAACGGCATTTCGGCGCGCTTCTCGACGAGATGGTCGTGGCGGCGGCGATAGGCGATCAAGTCGCGGATCGTGCCGATCTTGAGATTGTGGAGCTGCGCGAACGACACGAGATCGTCGAGTCGGCTCATCGTGCCGTCCTCGTTCATGATCTCGCAGATCACGCCCGACGGGTTGAGCCCGGCGAGGCGCGAGACGTCGACCGCCGCCTCGGTATGGCCGGCGCGCACCAGCACGCCGCCGTCGCGCGCGACGAGCGGGAAGACGTGGCCTGGGGTGACGATCTCTTCCTTGCCCTTCGACGAATCGATCGCGACCGCGATGGTGCGGGCGCGGTCGGCGGCGGAGATGCCGGTGGTGACGCCGTCGCGCGCCTCGATCGAGGTGGTGAAGGCGGTCTCGTGCCGCGTGCCGTTGTGGCGGCTCATCAGGCCGAGGCCGAGCTCGTCGACGCGCTTCTTGGTCATCGCGAGGCAGATCAGCCCGCGACCGTGCTTGGCCATGAAGTTGATCTTCTCAGGCGTCGCCATTTGCGCGGGAATGACGAGATCGCCCTCATTCTCGCGATCCTCATCGTCGACCAGGATGAACATCCGACCGTTTTTGGCCTCGTCGATCAGTTCCTCGGGCGAGGACAGGAACCCATGGCGCAGCCGCGCGACTTCAGGCTTTGGCACGATAATGCTCCATGCGTTGCAGATAGCGGGCGAGGACGTCGATCTCGATATTGACGTGCGCGCCGGGGTGAAGATCGCCCAGCGTGGTCATCGCCTGGGTGTGGGGAATGATGTTGATCGCAAAGTGCGTGCTGCCGTCGGCCTGGTCGGCGACGCTGTTGACGGTCAGCGAGACGCCGTCGACGGTGATCGAGCCCTTTGGGGCGACGAACGGCGCGAGCGCGGCCGGGACGGCGATGACGACCTTCCACGAATCGCCGTCGTTGCTGGTCTCGACGATCGACGCAATGCCATCGACATGGCCGGTGACGATATGCCCGCCCAGTTCCTCGCCGAGTTTCAGCGCGCGTTCGAGGTTGAGGCGGCGACCGGCGGTCCATTGCGCGGCGGGGGTGCGCGACACGGTTTCGCCTGAGACATCGGCGGCGAACCAACCAGACGCTCCGGGTGCGGACTTGTCGACGACCGTCAGGCAGACGCCCGAACAGGCGATCGACGCGCCGAGATCGACATCGCCCATGTCATAGCCAGTGGTCACGAAGATGCGCAGATCGCCGCGTTCCTCGATTCGGTCGATCGTGCCGATATCGGTGATGATGCCCGTGAACATGCCTTACTCCCTGACGCGCTCGTAAACCTCGAGCCGGTCGCTGCCAAGGGTGCGCGCGTCGCGCATCGTCCAGCGGCCATGCGCGTCCGCAAGGTCGGCCAGGCCGATGTCGGGCAGGGTGCGGCCACCGCCGACGAGCATCGGCGCGCGGTAGAGCAAGAGGCGGTCGACGAGGTCGGCGGCAAGGAAGGCGGCGGCGGTGGTCGGGCCGCCTTCGACGAGCAGATGATCGACCCCGTCGAGCTCGGCGATCGCCGCAGGCGCGGCGAGGTTTTCCCACGGCAGGGCGGCGTCGCCGGCCGGATGCTCGAGATCGGGCGTGCGCGACAGGATGAAGCGCCGCGGCGAGCGGCGCTCGAGCCCGGCAAGGCGTACGTCGAGCGACGGATCATCGGCATCGAGCGTGGCGCGTCCGACGAGGATCGCCTCGTGGCGGGTGCGTTCGAGGTGCGCGTGCGCGCGCGCTTGCGGACCGGTGATCCATTTGCTCGCCCCCGACTGCAGCGCGGTCGCGCCGTCGAGTGACAGCGCGAGCTTGAGCGTGACGGCGGGGCGCCCGAGCCGGCGACGTGCGAGGAAGCCGGCCATCGATGTGCGTGCCTCTGCCGCACGCAGCCCCGTGTCGACGGCGATTCCCGCTTCGCGCAGCCGCGTAATGCCGGCGCCATCGGTGCGCGGGTCGGGATCGCCGAGCGCGATCACCACGCGTGCGACGCCCGCCAGCTGTAGCAAGTCGCTGCACGCCGGGCCACGCGTCGAGACATGCGCGCAGGGCTCGAGCGTCGTATAGACAGTCGCGCCGCGCGACTTCTCGCCGGCCTGCGCCAGCGCCATCGCCTCGGCATGCGGGCGACCGCCGGGTTGGGTCCAGCCGCGGCCGACGATCAGGCCGTCGGCGACGATCAGACAGCCGACATTGGGGTTGGGGGCGGTGCGGCCGCGCCCGCGCTCGCCCAGCGCCAGCGCCGCGCCCATCCAGCGCGAATCGTCGGGGAGCAGCGCCACGGCTAGATCCCGTAGGCCTTGAGCCCGTCATTGACCTTCTTGAACTGCGCGCGCCGTTCGGCCTCGAGCCGCTTGAGCTCGTTGGCCTGGCGCGTCTGTTCGACGCCGTCGATCTTCTGTTGCGCGATGATCTCGGCATCGGTGCGGTCGGCGCGCCACTGCTGCACATAGATGATGTCGCGGTGATACGGCTTGGGCGGGATCTTCGATTCGTAGATCACGCCGACGACCATCACATAGGTCAGCGCCAGCGCCAGCCCCATGAAGCCCAATTGGTGCGGCCGGCGCGTCACGATGTAGGTGCGCATGTCGCGCCAGGCGCGCAGCGGGGAGATGTAGCGCAGGAAATTCATGGGGCTGAGATAGGCGCGACCGGGAGGCGATGCCAGCCCTGCCGCGCCCACATGCTGGATCACTCTTCGTCGAGCACGAAGCGGACCGCCATCGTCTGCCACGCCTCGACCGCGACGCCGTCGCGCGTGGCCGGCGTGAAGCGCCATTTCTCGAGCGCGCGCTTGCGGGTCGCGTCGTAGAAAGCGGGGCTCAGCGGGCTGACGGGCTCGACCTGCTTCACGCGGCCGTCGGCGCCGATCAGAACGCGGACGACGACGCGGCCCTCGCGCCCGGCGAGGCGCTCGTCGCTCGGATAGACCGGCTGGAAGGCGCTGGCGTAGCGCGAGTCGAGTCGCGGGAGGGTGAGAATTGGGGCGGGCGGGGTGACGATCGTACCGCCATCGCCAGTGCCGCCGGCTATCGGCTGGAGCGGCGGGGGATCGACATGTGTCGCGATCGGGCCGCTGGGGTTGCTGGCGACGATCGGTTTGGTCAGGTCGATCGATTCGGGCCGCGGCTTGAGCGGCTGCGCCGCCTGGCGGATTTCGGGGGTCGGTTTGGGTTCGGGCTTGGGCGGGGGTGGCGGATCGAGCGGGATGTTGGTCGCAGTGATCGTCGGCACGACATTGGGCAAGAAATGTGGCGCGGTCAGCGACAGCCCGAACAGCAACACGGCACTGGTGCCGAGCGCGAAGGCGACTCCGCCGGGGTTGAGACCATGGCGGTTGGCATAGCGATCTGCGTACATCGTCCCGTCTCCATCTGTGCCGTCCGATTCTGCGCCGGACATGGAGAGGATGTTACATCATACCATCATGCTGGCAAGAGACATTATATCCTGTCGCATCACGCCCCCGACAGGCGCGCGAGCGTCCGTTCGCGCCCGATCAGCGGGAGCAAGGCCTTCATGTCGGGGCCGTGCTCGCGTCCGGTCAGCGCGCGGCGCAAGGGCAGGAAAAGCGCCTTGCCGCTGCGTCCGGTTTCGGCCTTCAGCGCCGCGGTCAGCGCGTGCCACGGGTCGCTGTCCCAGCCGAGCGACTCGGCGGCCCGCGCGGCGGCAGCGAGGAAATCGGCATCGGTGGGGTCGCGCTCGGCGGTAATCGGCCCCTCGATCACGCCCCACCAGTCGGCCGCTTCGGCGACGGTCTGGAGATTGGGTCGCACCGCTGCCCATTCCGCTTCGCCCATACCGGCGGGAAGCCGGTCGGCGACGTGCGCATAATCGAGCTGGTGGACGATCTTGGCGTTCAATCCGGCGAGCTCGGCCTCGTCGAAGCGCGCCGGCGCGCGGCCGAATTTGGCGAAGTCGAAGCTGTCGATCAGCGGCTGCGTCTCGACCAGCGGCTCGACCGGCAGGCTCGTCCCGATCCGCGCGAGCAAGGCGCGGACCGCCTCGGGCTCGATCCCGACGTCGCGGAAATGGTCGACGCCGAGCGAGCCCAAGCGCTTCGACAATTTGCCTTCCGAGCCGACCAGCAGCGCCGCGTGCGCGAAGGCGGGCGGCGTGACGCCCATCGCGGCGAACATCTGGAGCTGGAGCGCGGTGTTCGAGACATGGTCCTCGCCGCGCACGACATGCGTGATCCCCATCTCGGCATCGTCGATCGCCGAGGGCAGCATGTAGAGCCACGATCCGTCGGCGCGACGGATGACGGGATCGCTCATCGTCGCGGCGTCGAATTTCTGGGGTCCGCGGATCAGATCGTCCCACGCGATCGGCGCGGCATGGTCGAGCTTGAAGCGCCAGTGCGGCTTGACGCCATCGGCCTCGAGCGCGGCGCGCTCGGCGTCGCTCAGCGCCAGCGCGGTACGGTCGTAGACCGGCGGCAGCCCGCGCCCGGCGGCGATCTTGCGCTTGAGGTCGAGCTCCTGCGCCGTCTCATAGGCGGGGTAGATGCGGCCGGCGTCGCGCAGCGCGGCGAAACGGGCTTCATACAGCGCGAAGCGTTCCGACTGGCGGCGCTCGCCAGCGGGGACAAGCCCGAGCCAGGCGAGATCGGCACGGATCGCATCGACGAAGCGCTGTTCGCTGCGCTCGGCATCGGTGTCATCGATCCGCAGCCAGAATTCGCCGCCCTTCGCCTGCGCCCACAGCCAGTTGTGGAGCGCGGCGCGGATGTTGCCGACGTGGAGCATGCCGGTGGGCGAGGGGGCGAAACGGGTGCGGATGGTCATTGCAACGACCTAAGGAGCGGACCTCGCAGGAGCAAGCGATTGAGCGGTGCCGTCTGATGTTCGCTTGCTACCAACGAGAGATCAACCGCTTGCTCGCGGCTCAAGGTTTGCCTCGTGAGCAAGCGGCGTGATCCCAATCCCGCGTTCGACCTGTTCATTCCGGCGCTCGGTTATGGCGCACGCCAAAGCGCGTGTTGCGTCTGCCTCGCCGACGCCCTTTTAGATTTTTAAAGCGACCACTCCGCCGTCAGCCAAACCTTTTGGGTGTTGGTGGCAAACCGATCGGCATCGTAATGCGCCGAACGGGCGGAAAACGTGGTTTGGCCGACCTTGGCTGCGACGAGAAGGTCGATTTCATTCCCGTAATGCCGGACGAGCCGATCGCTTTCGAACCGGTGCCAACTTGCCAGCAGGTTGATCCCCTTAACCTTGCCGCCCCTCTTCCAGCCGGCGCCGAGCGTGGCGTAGAGATCGCGCACACCATCCGGGGGCGTTGTCGTGAAACGATCGCTCCAGCCCTGGAACTTGAACAGCGCCGCATAGGGCGTCTGAAAGCTTGTAAAGGCGACGCCGCTGGAGGCGCCAAGCACTTCATAACCAAGCGTCGCTGTAACAATGCCGCGACTGACCGATCCTTCGGCGAGGTAGTACTGCGCCACATAGCGGTTCGGATTGCGGTGGTAAGCGCTCTGCTGCGCCCAACTGGCGACATACGCCAGCTTCAGGCCTCGGCCGATGGGGGTCGTGCCGGCGAACCGGGCGCCATAGGACTGGCTCGACAGCCGAAACGCCTGCACTGCGGCTGCGTCGGCATCGACGACATAGGCAAAGCCGGTCATCGTTCCGAACGGCGTCGCGTAACCCAGCAACGCGAACAGATTATGACCGGAGATTGCCTGCGGTTTGACGCCGCGACCGTTGATGCCGTTGACCGTTCGCACGCTCCAAACGTAGCTGATATCGGCTGAGACCTTGGGCACGCCAGACCATGTTACGTGCACGGCGTCATAGGTCTGTTCATTCTGGCGGAATGCAGCCGACCCGACGAAGCGCTGATCAGCGAGTTCGATAAGCTGGCGGCCGACCGTGACCGAGCCCTGGCCCGGCAGCGCGTAACGGATCTGCGCACGATTGAGTTCGATATTCTGGGGGTCGCCAACCGCCGGATAGGCAGGATTGCCCTTCACGCCGTCAAAATACTGCCCGACGATCGCTAGCGTTGCCTCGTTCTCGATCAGCGCCGAAACCCGGCCGCGGGTTGCGCTGACGCCGGTCCGGATGCGCACGGTGACGGCCTCGGCCTCGCTGGGATTGGGCGCTTGATCGACGACCTCAAGGCGCAGCCGCGCGTCTGCCAGCGGCTTCAGCACCACCGTCTGTGCGTCAGCCTTGTGCTGGCATAGCAATGTGCTTCCCACGGCCAGGATCCCTAACAGGGACGATTTCATATGTCCTCCAGATGCCTCTGCCGTCGTTAAGCGAAGCCCGCCGATGCCGTGTGGCGTCGACGGGCCACGCTGGCGCCTAGAATGAGGCCCAGTCGCTATCGGGGCGGACCATTGCGGCAACGGCCGCTGCCGGAAGGGGCTTGATCGGCGACGCATAGACCTTGGCACTGGTCTTGACACCCTTGGCCATCGGGTTCGATCGATTGGTGGCGGCAGTCTTGCCGACGTTGAACCGTGCGGCCTGTTGGGAGAGGCCGTTGACCTCGCCTGCCAGGTTGCGTGCGGCGGCGGAGGTTTCCTCCACCATCGCGGCGTTCTGCTGGGTGGACTTGTCCATATCGCTGATCGCTGCCGAGATCTGGGTGATGGCGGCGGACTGCGCTTGATTGTCAGCAGCCATCGTTCCGAGCAATTCATGAACCTGGCCAACATCGCTGGTAATCGTGGTCAGTGCCCCATCGACCTTGACCACCGCCTGGACCGCAATACCGATGTCGGTCTGCGTGACGGTTAGCTGGTCACGGGCCCGCTTTGCCTCCTCTTCGGCGCGCATCGCCAGCGCGCTGACCAAATCCGCGACGACCGCAAAGCCGCGGCCCGCATCACCGGCACGCCCCGCCTCGACGGCGGCGTTCATCGCCAGGACGCGCGTCTGGAAGGCGATCTTGTCGAGCCCTTCGATCACGCTGTCGATGCCCTTGGCGCTGTCCGATACGCGTCCCATTGCCTGAACCGCCTCGTCAGCAACCGCACGGCCACCACCGACGGTGTGGATCGCCTGGTCGGCGCGTTCCACGGTGCGCGACGCGGCGGTGGCGCTTGCTTTCAGGCGGCTATCGATCTGGGTGATCGCGGCGGCGGTCTCTTCCAGTGAAGCCGCATTGCCTTCGGTACGTCGCGCCAGATCTTCCGATGCCTGCGCAATTTCGCCCGAACCCGTCTGGATTGCAGTCGCGCTTTCCCCGACCGCGCCGATCAAGTCGCGAAGATTGTCCATCGCCTCGTTGAAATTGCTTTTGAGGACGGCATAATCCTCTGGAAACTCGACCTTGATCACGGCTGTCAGATCGCCGCCCGAGAGTTCCGAAAGATGCATCGAGATGGTATCGACGACGAGCTTCTGCTCGGCGTCGGCCCGCGCCTTCGCCTTGTCGCCGGCCTCTTTGGCGAGGCCATTTTCGCGAAAGACGCAAACCGCCTTGGCCATGGCGCCGACTTCGTCACCGCGGTCGGTTCCGACGACGTCGTTCCGATAATTTCCGGCGGCGATTTCGCCCATCAGCGTCTGAAGACGAGAGAGCGGGCCAGTGATGCCATATCGCGTGATGACAACGGCCAATCCGATACCGCCTGCAACGCCGATCAGGGCAATTAGGATGATCCAAAACGAAGTCGTTGCCGCTTCCGCGGAAAGACGTGTCGATGTCGCATTCGCGGATTCACTGCGGGCATTGTTGAACTCAACCAAGCCCTTGTAGTAGGACTGCATTTCGCTGTCTGCGCGCGCCAGCTCTGCTGCTGCGGCCGCGTCTTGGTTCGCTAGGCCATACCTGGCAGCAGTCGTAGCAAAGCCATGGATATCATCCAGCTGCCCGACGAATTTATTCAGGGCAGTAGCCGTCTCGGGTTCTGCGGCGATAACCTCTGCAAAATTCTTCTTCGCAGCTGCAAATGAAGCCTGTTCTGCCGCTGCTGCGTCATGGGCAGCCTTGCTGTTGCCGTCGTAAACCAACGCCCGATACGACGAATACAGCATGTCGGATGTATTGCGATTTGCACGGACCAATTTGGTTGTATCTTGCTGCGACAGGATCGCACCTGAGTAAGCAGTATCTGCCTTGGAAAGCTGGCTGGATCCGTTCCATGCGATCAGGAGAGTAATGGCCCCCAGGAAAAGCAAGAGTGACACGATCTTGATAGAGATTTTCGCATTCTGCAGTATCTTCATTTATCATCCTGACAGTGTGGCGACCTCCGATGCCCAACGCCCGGATGTGGTTATTCTCGTTATAGGTGAGTCGGATAGGAATGGTGTTCGATTGCTGTTTTGATAGGCCGCTCGAAACAGGAAAGGGCACATTTGAGATTCCGAGTCAGGAATTTCACCTACCTGGTTGCGGGCTGTCAAAGCCGGTCGGTCGCGACAGCCATCCTCTGGCCCAGCTTTCAAGGCCGTAAGTGCGCACGCTCAATGGCGGTGGGGATCAGAGCAGGCTATGGGTCGCGCTGCGGCTGGCGTGCTCGCCAAAGGCACGGACCTCGCCAGTGCGGTCGCGCGGCGCCGTCGCAATTTGCTCGACCATCGCCGCGTTCCGCTGTGTCGACCGTGAAGACGGACGCGATTGGCGGCGAGATCTTCAGCCTCGCGCTGCGCGAATGTCGCGCCTCGTGGCAGGATTACCCCGCAGACCCTTCCCCGATCGTTGCTGCCCTTCTAAGGGATCGACAGACGAACGGCGAGGAGCGATTGCCCATGAAACTTATGACCGGCAATTCGAACCTGCCGCTCGCGCGCGATATCGCCGCGTATCTCGAGCTGCCGCTGACCGACGCGCTCGTCCGGCGCTTCGCCGACGAGGAGATCTTCGTCGAGATCCAGGAGAATGTCCGCGGCGAGGACGTGTTCGTGCTGCAATCGACCGGTTATCCGGCGAACGACAATCTGATGGAGCTGCTGATCTGCATCGATGCGCTCAAACGCGCGTCGGCCAAGCGCATCACCGCGGTCGTCCCCTATTTCGGTTATGCCCGGCAGGATCGCAAACCCGGCCCGCGCACGCCCATCTCGGCCAAGCTCGTCGCCAATCTGATCACCGTCGCGGGCGCCGACCGCGTGCTCTCGGTCGACCTGCATGCCGGGCAGATCCAGGGCTTCTTCGACATCCCGACCGACAATCTGTTCGCAGCCCCCGTGATGTCGGCCGACATCCTGACGCGCTACGGCAATCGCAACTTGATGGTCGTCTCGCCCGACGTCGGCGGCGTGGTGCGCGCGCGCGCGCTGGCCAAGCGACTCGACAATGCGCCGCTCGCGATCGTCGACAAGCGGCGCGAGCGCGCGGGCGAATCCGAGGTGATGAACATCATCGGCGAGGTCGAGGGGCGCTTCTGCATCCTGATCGACGATATCGTCGATTCGGGCGGCACGCTGTGCAACGCCGCCGCCGCGCTCAAGGAAGCAGGCGCCGCGGGCGTTGCCGCCTATATCACGCACGGCGTGCTGTCGGGCGGCGCGGTCGCGCGGGTCGAGACTTCGGCGCTCGAGGAACTGGTGATCACCGATTCGCTCGGCAGCCACGAGATCGTCGCCGCCGCCAAGAAGATTCGGCACCTCACGATCGCACCGCTGCTCGCAGAAGCGATCCGCCGCATCGCCGACGAATCGTCGGTATCATCGCTGTTCGACTAAGTCAGGCGAGCGCGTCCCAGATCAGCTTGACGCCGACCAGCACCATCAGCGCGTAGATCGCGGTGTAGAAGCGTTCGGGCGAGACGCGGCGGACCAGCCAGACGCCGGCGAAGGTCGAGGCGATCGCCACCGGAAGCAACACCGCCGCGACGCCGAGCGTGTCGCGGTCGAACTGGCCGAGCGCCCAATAGGCCGGGACCTTCGCCCAATTGACCGCGGCGAAGAAGATCGCGGTGGTCCCCACGAGCACGTCGCGCGGCAGCCGGCGCGGCAGGACGTAGACCTGGAACGGCGGCTGGCCGGCATGCGCGATCTGGCTGGTGAAGCCCGAGGCGATGCCGAGCAGCGATCCGACCCAGCCGGGCGCCTGCGCAGCCACGGCCAGCGTGCCGCGCCGCTCGCTCGACAGCCGGTAGAGCCCGAACAGTAGCGAGATCGCCCCGACCAAAGCGAGCACCGCCGCGGTCGAGACCTGCGCCGCGAACAGGTAGCCGATCAGGATCCCGGCGCCCGCGCCCGGCAGCATCCAGCCGAGGACCGCCGCATCCCAATCACGCCGGAACGCCCAGACGCCGACAATATCCTGCACGATCAGGATCGGCAGCAGGATCGCGGCCGCCCGCACCGGCGAGATGGCGAGCGCGAGCATCGGCAGCGACAAGGCGCCGAGCCCTGCAAAGCCGCCCTTCGACAGGCCGAGCAGCACCACCGCCGGCACCGCCAGCGCGTAGAAAAGCAGCGGTTCGTTCAATCCGGGATGAGCGTCGTCTGGCCGACCGGCGCGCGAACGCCAGCGCGCTTGCGGCGCTTGAGCTCGGCTTTCAGATCTTCCGGTTTGGGCGCGACGAGGAAGCCGAAGCTGACCGTGCCATCCTTGGTCTCGACGACATGGTGCAGCCGGTGCGCCTGGATGATCCGCTTCATATAGGCCGACTTAGGCAGATAGCGCGTCGGGATCCGGCGGTGGACGATGACGTCGTGAAAGCCGAAATAGATCGCACCATACGCCGCGATCCCCGCGCCGATCCAGGTGAAACCCTGCCACCAGCCGAGCTGGACGCCGAACACCAGCATCGTGATCGACGGCAGCGCAAAGATCACCGCATACAGGTCGTTCAGCTCCCAATTGCCGGTGCGCGGGCGATGGTGGCTCTCGTGCAGGAACCAGCCGAAGCCGTGCATCACCCAGCGATGCGCAGCATAAGCGAACAGCTCCATCCCAGCGACGGTGGCAAGAAAGAGCAACAGACCGGAGATCAGCGACATGCTGACGATATAGCGCGCCACGCGTCCGATAGCGAGTGTTCGCAACTGCGAAGGGGTGGATTCGCACCCCCGTGTGTGCTTAAGCCCCCCGCAAACCCGATCCTTGGAAAGGCACGCGCTCATGAACATCCACGAATATCAGGCCAAGGAACTCCTGGCGAAATTCGGTGTGCCCGTTCCCGCGGGCTTCGCGGCAATGTCGGTCGAGGAAGCAGTTGCAGCATCGGAAAAGCTCCCCGGGCCACTCTATGTCGTCAAGGCGCAGATCCACGCCGGCGGCCGCGGCAAGGGCAAGTTCAAGGAACTCGGCCCTGACGCCAAGGGCGGCGTCCGCCTCGCCAAGACCGCTGACGAAGTTCGCGCGGCTGCGACCGACATGCTCGGCAACACGCTGGTGACGATCCAGACCGGCGACGCCGGCAAGCAGGTCAACCGCCTCTACGTCACCGACGGCGTCGACATCGCCAAGGAATTTTACCTCGCCCTCCTCGTCAACCGCGCCACCGGCCGCGTGTCGATGGTCGCCTCGACCGAGGGCGGGATGGACATCGAGACCGTCGCGCACGACACGCCCGAGAAGATCCACAGCATCGACATCGACCAGGCGACCGGCTTCCAGCCGCATCACGGCCGCGCCGTCGCAGCTGCGCTAGAGCTCAAGGGCGATCTCGCCAAGCAGGCGTCGTTCGTCGCATCGAAGCTGTACGATGCCTTCATGGGCACCGATGCCGAGCAGATCGAGATCAACCCGCTCGCCGTCACCGACGACGGCAAGCTGATGGTGCTCGACGCCAAGGTCGGCTTCGATAACAACGCGCTGTTCCGCCACAAGGACCTGATGGACCTGCGCGACGAGACCGAGGAAGATCCCTCCGAGCTCGAAGCGTCGAAGTACGACCTCGCCTACATCAAGCTCGACGGCGACATCGGCTGCATGGTCAACGGCGCCGGCCTCGCGATGGCGACGATGGACATCATCAAGCTCAACGGCATGTTCCCGGCCAACTTCCTCGACGTGGGCGGCGGCGCGAACAAGGAGAAGGTGACGGCCGCGTTCAAGCTGATCCTCGCCGATCCGAACGTGAAGGGCATCCTGGTCAACATCTTCGGCGGCATCATGAAGTGCGACATCATCGCCGAAGGCATCGTTGCCGCGGCGAAGGAAGTGAACCTCTCGGTTCCGCTGGTCGTCCGCCTCGAGGGCACCAATGTCGAGGCCGGCAAGGCGATCCTCGCCAATTCGGGCCTCGCGATCGTCCCCGCCAACGATCTGGGCGATGCCGCCAAGAAGATCGTCGCCGAGGTGCAGAAGGCCGCGTGATCGCGTCACGCCCCTGATTCGACCCAGGAAAGGGCCCGGACGGAAACGGCCGGGCCCTTTCGCGTTTGAGGTGCGTTCGAGTCGCGGATGGTGCCGCTACGGCAACCGCGGCTGACGTACCGGACTTGCGAAAACCGCGCGAAACCGCCATTTGAGGCGCCGATGCCGTCGAGCAAGAGATAGTCTTGGAAGGAACCCCGATGAGAGTGCTGGTGCCGGTCAAGCGCGTGCTTGATTACAATGTGAAGCCCCGTGTGAAGGCGGACGGAAGCGGGGTCGACCTCGCCAACGTCAAGATGAGCATGAACCCGTTCGACGAGATCGCGGTCGAAGAAGCGATCCGCTTGAAGGACAAGGGTGTCACCGAGATCGTCGTCGTCTCGATCGGCGAGCAGAAATCGCAGGAAACGCTGCGCACTGCGCTCGCGATGGGTGCTGACCGCGCGATCCTGATCGTCTCGGAGACCAAGGTCGAGCCGTTGGGTGTCGCCAAGCTGCTCGCCAAGATCGTCGAGGAAGAAAAGCCCGACCTCGTCATCCTCGGCAAGCAGGCGATCGACGACGACAACAACCAGACCGGCCAGATGCTGGCAGGGCTGCTCGGCGTCGGCCAGGCGACCTTCGCCTCGAAGGTCGAGCTCGCCACCGACAGCGTCACCGTGACGCGCGAAGTCGATGGCGGCTCGGAGACCGAGACGCTGAAGCTGCCCGCGATCATCACCGTCGACCTGCGCCTCAACGAGCCGCGCTACGCCTCGCTGCCTAACATCATGAAGGCCAAGTCGAAGCCGATGGCGCAGAAGACCGCCGCCGATTACGGCGTCGACGTCACGCCGCGCCTGACCACGCTGAAAGTGGTCGAGCCGGCGAAGCGCTCGGCCGGCATCAAGGTCGCCGACGTCGATGAACTCGTCGGCAAGCTCAAGTCCATGGGAGTCGCAAAGTGAAGACGCTCGTCTGGGTCGAACATGATGGCGCGACTGTAAAGGACGCCACCCTCTCCACCGTCACCGCAGCGTCGAAGCTCGGTGAAGTCCACCTGCTCGTCGCCGGCCAGGGCGTCGGCGCGGTTGCCGAGGCGGCCGCCAAGCTCGCCGGCGTCGGCAAGGTCCATGTCGCCGACGACGCGGCCTATGCGCATGCGCTGGCCGAGAATGTCGCGCCGCTCGTCGTCAAGCTGATGGAATCGCACGACGCGTTCCTCGTGCCCGCGACGACCAACGGCAAGAACATAGCACCGCGCGTCGCCGCCTTGCTCGACGTGATGCAGATCTCGGACATCCTGTCGGTCGAGGGCGAGGACACTTTCACGCGGCCGATCTACGCCGGCAACGCGATCGCGACCGTCCAGACCACGGATGCCAAGAAGGTCATCTCGGTGCGCGGCACCGCGTTCGAGAAGGTCGCGACCGAGGGCGGTACGGGCACGATCGAAGCGGTCGAAACGACGGGCGATGCGGGTGTATCGACCTATGTCGGCTCGGAAATCGCTGCCTCCGAGCGGCCCGAACTGACCTCGGCCAAGATCATCGTCTCGGGCGGCCGTGCGCTTGGCTCGAGCGAGCAGTTCCATGCTTTGATCGATCCGCTCGCCGACAAGCTCGGCGCCGGCGTCGGCGCATCGCGCGCCGCGGTCGACGCGGGCTATGCACCGAACGACTATCAGGTCGGCCAGACCGGCAAGATCGTCGCCCCCGAAGTCTATGTCGCGGTCGGCATTTCGGGCGCGATCCAGCATCTCGCGGGCATGAAGGACTCGAAGGTCATCATCGCGATCAACAAGGACGAGGATGCGCCGATCTTCCAGGTCGCCGATTTCGGCCTGGTCGGTGACCTGTTCAAGCTGGTGCCGGAACTGACCGAAAAGCTCTGATCGGCAGTACCTCTGCGAAACAGAAAGGGCGGCGCGATGCGAATCGCGCCGCCCTTTTCCGTTTTGGCGTGCGGCGCGCCGTCAGAAACCGCTGAGCAGGCTCGCGACGTTGGCGCCGAGCGCGTCGACCGCATAGCCGCCCTCCATCGCGATCACGCACGGCCAGCCGCGCGCGGCGATGTCCTGCGCGAGCAGCGCATAGTCGGCGGTGGTCAGCTTGAAGTGCGAGATCGGGTCGCCCTCCCACGTGTCGGCGCCGAAGCTCACGACGAGCAGATCGGGCGCGAAAGCCGCGATCGCGTTGAGTGCCTGCGCCTGTGCGCTGCGGAACGCATCGAGCGACGCGCCTTGCGGCAAGGGCAGGTTGAGCGTCGTGTCGCGACCGTCGCCGTCGCCGCGCTCGTCGGCATGGCCCCAGTAAAAGGGATAGTCGGTCGCCGGGTCGGCATGGACGCTCGCGTAGAAGACATCGCCGCGCTCCCAGAAGATGTCCTGCGTGCCGTTGCCGTGATGATAGTCGATGTCGAGGATCGCGACGCGTCGCGCCCCGCCGTCGCGCGCGGCCTGCGCGGCGATCGCGGCGGTGTTGAGGTAGCAATAGCCGCCATAATAGTCCGTGCCGGCATGGTGGCCGGGCGGTCGGCACAAGGCGAAGGCCGCGCGGTCGCCGCCAAGCACCGCGTGCGTCGCCGCGAGCACGCTCTGCGCGCTCCAATAGGCCGCGTCCCAGGTCTGCGCGGTAAGCGGGGTCGAGGCATCGAAGCTGTAGCGGCCGATCTGCCCGTCGATCCGATCCAGCGTGAGCGCGCGGCGCCCGACCACCGGCCAGACATAGCCGATCGCGTCGCCCGGTCGCCCGGCGGCGGCCCAGCGCGCGGGGGCCTCGCGCAGGAAGGCGAGATAGTCGGGGGCATGGATCGCCGCGATCGGGGCGATCCCGAAATCGGCGGGGATTTCGGTCCCGCCGAGCGCGGCGTGCATCGTCTCGGCGCGCGCGGGCGTCTCGGCATAAGCGGTGAAGCCGCCATTGTGCAGTTCGCGCGCGGGGGCATGGGCAAGCTGGGCGGGCGAGAAATATTTACGCATGCGATCTCCGGTCGGGCCAGTAGCGCAGGATGAGGAAGCCCGCGATCGCCGAGACGATCGAGCCGGCGAGCACGCCGATCTTCACTTCATCCTGCAGGTGCGGACTGTCGGGGAAGCCGAGCCCGCCGATGAACAGGCTCATCGTGAAGCCGATCCCGGCGATCAGTGCGACGCCGTAGAGCTGGATCCAGCGCATCCCCGCCGGGCGCTTGGCGATGCCGAGCCGCTCGGACAGCGCGACGCCGCCCATGATCCCGGCCTGCTTGCCGAGGAAAAGCCCGCCCGCGATGCCGAGCACGAGCGGATCGCCTAGCGTGGCGAAGCTCATGCCGCCAAGCGACACGCCGGCATTGGCCAGCGCGAACAGCGGCACGATGCCGAACGCGACCCACGGGCTCAGCGCATGTTCGAGCCGGTGGAGCGGTGAATGCTCGTCGTCGGGCGCGCCGGGCGAGCGCGTGATCGGGATCATCGTCGCGGCGAGCACGCCGGCGATCGTCGCATGGACCCCCGACAGCAGGATCAGCCACCACAGCGCCGCAAACGCGATGAGATACGGCCACAGCGCCCACACGCGGCGCTGCTTCAAGGTGTACATTGAAAGCAGCACGCCGACCGCGCCTGCTAACGCGATCCAGTCGATACCGTTGCTGTAGGCGAGCGCGATGATCGCCACCGCGCCGCAATCGTCGACGATCGCGACCGTCGTCAGGAACAGTTTCAGCGCAGGCGGGACGCGGCTGCCGAGCAAGGCGAGCACGCCGATCGCAAAGGCGATGTCGGTCGCCGCCGGGATCGCCCAGCCCGGGCGCAGGTCGGCAGCACCTCCAGTGATCGCGAGATAGACCAAAGCGGGCACCGCCATCCCGGCGGCGGCGGCGATGATCGGCAGGCGCCGCCGTGCCGGGCTCGCCAATTGCCCGTCGATCAGCTCGCGCTTGATCTCGAGCCCGACGAGCAGGAAGAATACCGCCATCAGCGCGTCGTTGATCCACAGATGGACCGTCATCGGGCCGATCGCCGGGGCGAGCGTCGGGCCGGTTACGTGGTGGAGCAGCGCGAAATAGGCGTCGGCGAGCGGAGAATTGGCGAGGATCAGCGCCAGCGCCGCGGTCGCCATCAGGACGATCCCGCCCGCCGCCTCCTGGTGCAGGAAGGTACGGAGCGCCGACCGCGCGGCGCGGAACGGGGCAGAAGGGCTGCGCTTGGTCATCGCGCCACCCTATCGCCGCGAGGCGCAAAGACCAGCGCGATCGCCTAGCGCGCGAGCGCCTCGGCGATCAGTTTGCGCGAATTCTCGACGCCGTAGAGCGCGATGAAGCTCCCCATCCGCGGCCCCTGGCTCGACCCCAGCAGCGTCTCGTACAGTGCGCCGAACCAGGCGCGCAGCGGATCGAAGCCGCCTTCGTTGCCGATCGCATAGACGATGTTCTGCAGATCGACCGCAGAGCTGTCGGCCGGCGCCGCGGCGAGCTCGCGGTCGAGCCGTTCGAGCGCTGCGACCTCGATCCCCTCGGGCTTGCGCCGCTGCAGCGTCGGCGCGACATAATCGCGATTGTACGCCAGCGCATGGCCGATCAGCGCGTCGAGCTCGGGCGTGATGGCGCCCTCGACATAATTGCTGAGATAGCCGTGCACCTGTTCCGCCGTCGCGCCCGCGCCGAGCACGCCGACGAGGTTGAGCAGCAGGCCGAAGGTGACCGGCGGGTTCGTGTCGGGCACGGCGCCGTCATGGATGTGGTGCACCGGGTTGCCGAGCTTCTGCTCGACCGGCTGCGCGGCGTAGCTGGCGCGGAACTGGAAATAATCGTCCACCGCGCGCGGGATGACGCCGATGTGGAGCTGCTTGGCCTTCTTCGGCTCGCGGTACGCGAAGAAGGACAGGCTCTCCTGCGTGCCATAATCGAGCCACTGCTCGAGCGTCAGGCCGTTGCCCTTCGACTTGGAGATCTTCTCGCCCTTCTCGTCGAGGAACATCTCGTAGATCAGCCCCTCGGGCGGGCGACCGCCGAGCACGCGCGCGATCTTGCCCGACTGCACGCCGCTGTCGATCAGGTCCTTGCCGTACATCTCGTAATCGACGCCCAATGCGACCCAGCGCATCGCCCAATCGACCTTCCACTGCAGCTTGGCGTGGCCGCCGAGCACCGACTGGACGAGCACCTCGCCGTCGCTGTCGGTGAAGCGGATCGTCCCCTCCTCGACGTTGACGACCTCGACCGGGACCTGGAGCACCACTCCGGTCTTGGGGCTGATCGGCAGGATCGGCGAATAGGTCGCGGCGCGTTCCTTGCGCAGCGTCGGCAGCATGACACCCATGATCCCGGCGTAGTTTCGCAGCACGCCCTTCAGCGCATCGTCGAACACCCCCGCTTCATATTGCGAGGCCGAGGAGATGAATTCGTACTCGAACCCGAAGCGATCGAGGAAGTCGCGCAGCATCGCATTGTTGTGCGCGGCGAAGCTCTCGAACTTCTCGAACGGATCGGGAATGCGGCTGAGCGGCTTGCCGAGATGCTCGGTCAGCATCGCCTGGTTGGGGACGTTGTCGGGCACCTTGCGCAGGCCGTCCATGTCGTCGCTGAACTCGATCAGCCGCGTCGGCGCGTCGGACAGCGCCTGGAACGCGTGGCGCACCATCGTCGTGCGCAGCACTTCGTTGAAGGTGCCGATATGCGGCAGGCCCGAGGGACCATAGCCCGTTTCGAAGACGACGGGCTGGTTGCCGGGCTTGCCGTCGGGATAGCGCTTGAGCAGCTTGCGCGCTTCCTCATACGGCCAGGCCTTGGAATCGAATGCGGCGGTGCGGAGGGCTGTGTCGGTCATATGCGCCAGCGTTTGACGCTTTAGTGCGGGAAGCGCAAATGCTATGCTCAGCCCATGAACATGCAGCTGCCCCTGACGGAGCCGCACCGCTTGAAGCTTCGCATCGAGGACTTCGAGCTGCTGGACCGCGCGGGCGTGTTCGATGCGTACCACAAGGCCGAATTGATCGAGGGGGTCATCGAGGTCATGAACGGCGAATTCCGTCGGCACAGCCGCGTCAAAAGTCAGCTGATGTTCCGCTTGCAGCTCGCGCTCGAAGCGATCGGATCCGATTTCGCGGCATTTTCGGAAGCGACCCTTGCGCTCTCGCCGCACAATCTGCCCGAGCCCGACGTCATTGTCGCGATCGGCGGTTTGGATGATCGGTACTACGAACTGCGCGACATCGCTATCTTGATCGAGGTGGCGGACAGCAGCATTGCGCGTGATCTGGGCGCGAAGTGCGCGATGTATGCGCACGAAACGATCCCAGAATATTGGGTCGTTGCCTTGCCGACGGGCGAAATCCATCAATTCTGGAAGCCGGGGGACGCGGGCTTCGGCGAGCATCGCGTTGTGCCGCTCGCAGGGGAAGTACGCAGTGCCACCATGCCTGAACTGACGATCGACGGGCGCGGCATCCTTTAACGGCGCCCTCACCCGCGCTTCCCCGGCGAAGGCCGGGGTCCAGGCGTGGAACGGTTGCACGCAGGCGTTACGCTCGAAGACCGGGACCTTCGCTCCTGGGCCCCGGCCTTCGCCGGGGAAGCGCGGTTTCTGATGGTGACGCGAGCAAACCCATCCCTCGAGCGTTGCCATTCCGTTCCCCCTACGCGATATACCCGGCGTGACCGCGCTTCCCTATCCTGCCCTCCATGCCAGCCACAGCGGCATCTGGATCGCGGACGATTCGGGCACGCGGCCGATCGGGCGCGGCGAGGCGATCCGGATTGCCGCCGATACCCCTGTCATCCTGCTCAACGCCGCGCTGATCGGGCAGCGGCTCGGCTATGCCGACCTGTCGGGGCTCGACCTGCTCGAACTGTTCGCCTTCCTCTGCCCGGCGCGCTTCATGGTGCCGACGCCGCGCGGCCTCGCGCGCGTCGCCGGACTGGAGGCGCCGAGCGAGGATGGCCAGATCGCCGCCTTCCTGCGCGAGGCGGCGGTGGCGCTGCTCGGCATGACGACGCCCGGCTCCGACTGGCCCGAGCGCGAGGGCGCCTGGACCGCGGCGCAATCGCTGTTCAAGCTGCGCTGGACCTGGGCGCCGATCCTCGCGCAGCGGCTCAAGACCCCCGATGTCGCCGAACGCTGGCTGTTCTCGAAGCTCGGCGAATGGTCCGAAGGCGCGCCGCGACCGCAGCCGCGGACGGTGACGCTCGACGCCGACGAGACGCAGGCGCGGCTCGCCCGGCTGACCGGCAGCGGCGCCGAGCAACGCTCGGGGCAACGCGCCTACGCCCAGGCCGCGCGCGAGGCGTTCGGCCCGCGCATGGCGCATGGCGCGCCCAACATGGTGCTCGCCGAAGCGGGCACCGGGATCGGCAAGACGCTCGGCTATCTCGCGCCCGCCTCGCTCTGGGCCGAGAAAGCCGATGGCGCGGTGTGGGTGTCGACCTTCACCAAGGCGCTGCAACGCCAGTTGGGCCATGAAAGCGCGCGCCTCTTCCCCGACGCAGCGACCCGCCGCGCCAAAGTCGTCACGCGCAAGGGCCGCGAAAACTATCTCTGCTTGCTCAACCTCGAGGACGCGCTGCAAGGCGGTTTCGCCGGCCGCGCCGCGATCCTCGCGCAGCTCGTCGCACGCTGGGCGGCGTATAGCGCCGATGGCGACATGGTCGGCGGCGATCTGCCCGGCTGGCTGCCGACGCTGTTCCGCCGCAACGGCGCGACCGCGCTGACCGACCGGCGCGGCGAGTGCGTCTATGCCGGCTGCCCGCATTACCGGAAGTGCTTCATCGAAAAGGCCGCGCGCGCGAGCGCCGACGCCGATCTCGTCATCGCCAACCATGCGCTGGTGATGGTCAACGCCGCGCGAGGCCGCGAATCGACGACGCGCCCGACGCGCTACGTGTTCGACGAGGGGCATCATTTGTTCGATGCCGCCGACGCGATGTTCTCGACCGCGCTGACCGGGAGCGAGACGATCGAGCTGCGCCGCTGGATCCTCGGCCCCGAATCGGGCGGGCGCGGGCGGCGGCGAGGTCTTGCCGCGCGGTTGTCCGACGTCGCGAGCTATGACGAAGGCGGCGCGCGCGCGATCGCCGATGCGGTGGCGGCGGCGCAGGGGCTGGCGAGCGACGGCTGGCTGCAGCGGATCGGCGAGGGCGCGCCATTCGGGCCGATCGAGACGCTGCTCGCTGCGGTGCGCGGGCTGACCTATGCGCGCGCCGAAGCGGATGGCGACGCGGGCTATGCGCTCGAGACCGAACTGGCCGAGCCCGACCCCGGCCTGATCGATGCCGCCGCGCCTGCGGCACAAGCGCTCGATTCGCTGGTGCGCCCGCTCGTCGCGCTCGGGCGGCGGCTCGAGGCGGTGCTCGACGAGGGGCCCGACTGGATGGACGGACCCGCACGCGCGCGAATCGAAGGCGCGGTCGCTTCGCTCGGCTGGCGCGCCGAGACGGTCGCGGCGTGGCTGTCGCTGCTCGCGCGGATCGGCGGGCCGGCCTCGCCCGATTTCGTCGACTGGCTCGCGGTCGATCGCGTCGAGGGGCGCGATTATGACATCGGCCTTCACCGCCACTGGCTCGACCCGACGCGACCCTTTGCCGAGACTGTGCTGAAGCAGGCGCACGGCGTGCTCGTCACCTCGGCGACGCTGCGCGGCGGCGGCGCCGACGGGCAGGAGGGCTGGGCGGTCGCCGAAGCGCGCACCGGCGCGACGCATTTGCTGCGCGGTGCGAGCCGGTTCGCCGCCGAATCGCCATTCGATTATGCCACCCAGGCCGAGGTGCTGATCGTCACCGACGTCAAGCGCGGCGACATGGGCGCGCTCGCCAACGCCTATGCGCGGCTCGGCATGGCGAGCGGCGGCGGGATGCTCGGGCTGTTCACCGCGATCCGCCGGCTGCGCGGCGTCCATGCGCGGATCGCCGACCGGCTCGCGCGCGACGGGCTGCCGCTCTACGCGCAGCATGTCGACCCGATCGACACCGGCACGCTGGTCGACATCTTCCGCGACGATCCCGCGGCATCGCTGCTCGGCACCGATGCGCTCCGCGACGGGGTCGACGTGCCCGGTCGCTCGCTCCGCCTCGTTGTGCTGGAGGGCGTGCCGTGGCCCAAGCCGACCGTGCTCCACGCCGCGCGGCGGCTTGCGGGGGGCGGCAGCGCGTATGACGACCGCATCGTGCGCGCGCGGATGGCGCAGGCGTTCGGCCGGTTGATCCGCCGCGCCGACGATCATGGCGCGTTCGTCCTGCTGTCGGCGGCGTGCCCGTCGCGGCTGCTCACCGCCTTCCCGCCGGGCGTGACGATCCGCCGTGTCACGCTCGATGAAGCGGTCGCGCGTGCGGGAGCGCTTCCCTCCGCCACGCAAACGGGGCATGAGGCGCGCGAACCCGCCTGACGGAGACCCGCATGACCGCCGGCACCAAGACGCTGACGCTGCTTCGCCACGCGAAATCGGGGTGGGACGAGCCGAGCCTGCGCGATTACGACCGCGCGCTCAACGCCAAGGGCAAGCGCGCCGCCGCGCTGATCGGTGGCTATCTGCGCACCTCTGGGGTGACGTTCGACCATGTCGTCGCCTCGCCGGCGGTGCGCGTGGTCGAAACGCTGGCGCAGGTCGAGAGCGGCTATGGCCGCACGCTCGGCCCGGCGTGGGAGCGGCGGATCTATCTCGCGTCGGCAGTGACCTTGCTCGACATCGTCCACGAATCACCCGCCGAGGCGGCGCATGTCCTGCTCGTCGGGCACAATCCCGGGCTCGAGGATCTGGCGATGCTACTCGTGCCGCAGTCGCAGGATGCGCTGCGCGTCGCGCTCGAGGCGAAATATCCGACTGCGACGATTGCCGAAGTGCAATTCGAGGGCGAGTGGGCCGAGCTTGCCCAGGGCGGCGGGCGGCTGACCCGCTTCGTCCGCCCGCGCGACCTTGATCCGGCGTTGGGGCCGGACGAGGACTGAACGCTTAGACTTTTCCGAGCAGACCCTTCAGGCCGGCCAGCGCGCCCGCCGGCTTGGCCTCTTCCTCGCTGATCACGCCCGCCGCGCGCAACGCCGCCGCCGCATTGGGCCCGCGCGGGAACGGATCGAGCGCGAGCGCCATCGTTTCCGCCGCGGCTTCGCCCAGATCGATCGCCGCGCCGTCATAGGGCATCGTGTCGATCGCATCCATGTCGAGCTCGATCTCCTCCTCGGCGGCCGCTTCCTGTTCGGTGACGAAGCGGAGCGCGACGTCTTCCGAGACCGATTCGGGCAAGGGCTCGTCGGTCACCGAGCAGGCCTGGACGACGGCTGCCGTCACCGATCCGCGCGCAACGATGCCGGCGGCATCGCGCTTGATGCGGAAGGTGGCCTCGAGCCGGTCGACCGACAGCAGCCCGAAGCGTTCCGCCAGCGCCGCACGCTCGGCCTCGCTCGCGACGATCGCGATGCTGCGTTCGCCCTCGCCGATCGTGTCGATTCGCTCGAGGCGCGAAAATTCCGGATGGCTCATGGTAGGTCTCCCGCGATCAGCGACTCGGTCGAGCGCGCCGCCAGCGCATCGCGCAGCCGCAGCAAGGCGCCTTGTGTATGCGCGACCGCCGCCGTGTCGGGCAAACCACTGCGATACAGATTGCGTTCCAGTGCGGCGTGCAGGTCGTCGGCCGCCAGCCCGTCGCGATACGCGCCGAGCCGCCCGCCGAGCATCCCCATCATCTTGCCGATATGCTTGCCGACGCCGATGTCACCAACGCCGCTTTCGCGCAGCTGCCCGTCCATGTCGGTGACGAAGCGCTCGGTCAGCCGTGCGCTCGCCGCGCCGGCGACGGGCTCGTCCTCGAGCCGCAGCAGGACGAGCGAGAGGATCGCCGCGACCATGTCGAAGCGCCCGTCGAGCGTGTCGGGCACGCCGCCCGCCTCATACCAATGCGGCGCGCGCGCGGTCTCTATCACGCGCGCGTAGAGCGCTTGCGCGACGTCGTCCGGCGCGCGCCCCAATAGCTTCGAAAACCAGCCCAAAATCTGTGTATCCCTTCGCGCCCTTGTTTGGCCGCCTTTCCCGGCATATTGAGGCTTCGTGTCCATCGGTGCAATGCGTCGTGGCCAGCTTTGCGTGCCTTGGAGAGTGTCGATGAGCCTTAAGTCCGTCCGCCAGTTGACGGCTGCCGCCCTCCTCGCATCGTGCGTGTTCGGGGCGAGCGCCTGCGTGCCGCTCAAATCGCACCAGGGCTATGTCATCGACGCCGATCTGGTGAACTCGGTCCAGGCCGGCACCGACAATCGCCAGTCGGTGCTCGCGGTGCTCGGCAAGCCGACCTTCACCTCAGAATTCAACCAGGGCGACTGGTACTACGTGTCGCGCGAGACGCGCAATTTCGCCTATAACAACCCTAAGGTGCGCGAGCAGACGACGCTGCGTATCAGCTTCGACGAGAAGGGCACCGTCACCGCGGTACGCCGCTCGGGCGTCGAGCAGGTCGCGTCGATCAGCCCGTCAGGCAAGACCACCCCGACGCTCGGCAAGAAGCGCAGCTTCTTCGACGAGCTGTTCGGCAATATCGGCACCGTCGGCGCGGTCGGTGGCGGTGGCGGCCAGGGTGGGCAGAGCAACACCGGCGGCGGTCGCGATACGCCGTAAGCTTTCCTGACGGATTGCTGACAAGCGCATTCGCGTTCCGTTCAGTCGCGCTCTGCCAAAACCCTCTCCATGGCCCGGCCGCTCCTTTGGCCCGCCGGAATATGGAGGATACAGTGCGTAAGCTCATTCTCACCGCTCTGATGGCGGCGACTCTGGTTCCCGTCGCCGCAAGCGCGCAATCGAACGAAGAGCTGCGGCGTGACCGTCGCGACATTCGCCAGGAACAGCGCGACCTGCAGGATGCGCGCATGCGCGGCGACCGCCGCGACATTCGCGACCAGCGCGAGGACGTTCGCGACGCGCGCCAGGAATATCGCGAGGATCTGCGCGATCGCGATCGCGCCTGGGGTCGTGACGACTGGCGTGGCTGGCGCGACCGCAACCCGAACTTCTATGCCCGCGGCAATTGGAACGCGCCGTTCCGCTACACCGCCTTCCGCCCGGGCCTGCGCATCGCACCGACCTATTATGGCGGGCGTTACATCATCGCCGATCCGTGGCGCTATCGCCTGCCCCGCGCCGGCTGGGGTCAGCAATGGGTGCGGCATTATAACGACGTGATCCTCGTCGACACGCGTCGCGGCTATGTCGTCCAGGTGATCCGCGGCTTCTACCGCTAAGACAGTTCGTCACGGGCGGCGGCCGTCTCCGAAAGGGGGCGGCCGTCGTTTTTTTCAGCGGATCGTGAAGAGGACCTGATCGACGACGCGGCCGGCGACATCGGTCAGCCGCAGCCGGTGGAGACCTGGTCCGGCGATGATCTGCGGCTGCGAATCGGCAGCACCGAGATCGGTCTTGTCGAGCCACAGCCGATGCGCCGTCACCGCGCCCGACACGTCGACCGAGAGGCGTTGCCGGTTAGGGGGGATGTCGGGGTCGATCGCATAGACGCTGCCCGACACGGGATTGGTGATCCGCGGGCGGCGCGACTCGGCGGGCGCGACCGCGATTTGCGTCTGTCCCGTTCCGGCGAGGAAATATTCGGTGCGCGGCTGTTCGATCGCGTTCGCAAAGGTGACCGCGCGGGCTTCGATTCCCGTCGGGCGCGGGGGCGGGCTGCCGCGCGTGTCGGCGTTGAGCGCGAGCATGATGTCGCGCCACACCGGCGCCGCACCGCTGACCCCGGAGACCGCGCGCATCGAATCGCCCTCGAGATTGCCGACCCACACCGCGACCGTGTATTCTCGCGTGAAGCCGATGCACCAATTGTCGCGCAGCGCCTTGCTCGTCCCCGTCTTTACCGCCGCCCAGAAGGGCAGGTGCAGCGCCGAATCGAGCCCGAAGGTCACCGCGCGGGCATTCGAATCGGCCATCATGTCGGCGACGAGCCACGCCGCCTGCGGTGTCGTGATCGCGTGCGGCGGCTCGCGTGGCGCATCCATCGTGAGGCGCAGCGGCGACCAGCGGCCGGCCTGCTCCAGGCTGCGATAGGCGGCGGCCTGCTCGAGCAAGGTCACTTCGGCCGACCCGAGCGCGAGCGAGAAGCCGTAATAATCGCCATCCTCGACCAGTCCGCGGTACCCCGTATCCCACAGCCGGTCGCGAAACGCATCGACCCCTACGAGCAGCAGCGTGCGCACCGCGGGCACGTTGAGCGACCCCGCGAGCGCCGCGCGCGCCGATACCGGCCCCTTGAAGCCGCGATCGTAATTTTGCGGGACGTAGAGCCCCGAGGCGGTGTCGAGCTGGACCGGCGAATCGTCGAGGATCGAGGCGGGGGTGAGATAGCCCTTCTCGATCGCCTGCGCGTAGAGGAAGGGTTTCAGCGTCGACCCGGCCTGGCGATAGCTGTTCGCGCCATCGACTGCGGGCGCGGTCGAGGCGCCGCCGATCCCGCCGACATAAGCGAGCACGTCGCCGCTTGCATTGTCGATCACCACCGCCGCGCCGTCGCGTGCGCGGGCGCCGCCGAGGCCTTGCAGCTGGCGTTTGAGCGCGACGATCGCGAGGCTCTGGATGCGGCGGTCGAGCGTGGTGGTGACCTTGAGCCCGGGCTTGGTGAGCAACCGATCGGAGAGATGCGGCGCGAGGCCGGGATCGAGTTGCAGGCTGCGCGCCGGGCCGAGCATCGACGCAGCCTCGCCTGCAAAGCGCGCGCAATCGGGTTCGTGGCTGACCGCGCAGGCGCGCCGCGCGACGCTGGCGGGGTCGGCCTGTGGGTCGGGGAGGAGCGCGGCGAGCAGCAGGGCGTCGTCGCGCGCGAGGGCGTCGGGGGTCTTGCCGAACAGCCCGAGCGCGGCCGCGCCGATCCCCTGCGCTTCACCGCGGAAACCGGCTAGGTTGAGATACGCCTCGAGGATCTCGTCCTTCGACCAGACCGATTCGAGCGCCCAGGCGGCGCGCATCTGGCGGAGCTTGTCCCAGACGTGGCGCTGCCCCGGCACGGCGAGATCGGGCGCGAGAAAGCCGGCGACCTGCATCGACAGCGTGCTCGCGCCGCGCGCGCGCGTCCCCTGCGCGCGGTCGCGGGCGACGCCGAGCAAGGCGAGCCAGTCGACGCCGCCATGATGGAAGAAGCGGCGGTCCTCGACGCCGACGATCGTGTCGCGCGTAACCGGCGAGACATGGGGCAGCGGTGTCCAGGCGAGCCGTCGCGCCGCGAAATCTACGCGCGCGCTGTCGATCAGCACGCCGTTGCGGTCGTAGAGCCACGCCTCGGACGGACGCCACGCAGCGCGGACCTGCGCATAGCCGGGCAGCGGCGGGGGGAGCGTAGCGTAATCGATCGCGACGAAGGCGATGAGCGCCAGTGCCAGCGCCGAGAGCGTCATCCCCTGCCGGGTGCGCAGCATCCTCCAGGCCGCCGCGGTTCTCCCGCGGATGCTGGAGTCCCACGCATCGAAGCGCCGCGCCCAGTCGCCCGGCCTCCCGCGTACACGGGAGGCCAGCTCGAGCAGAGACTTCCTCAACCGTTCCACGTGCTCAGCGCTGCACCACCGTCACCGGCGCAAGCGGCAGCTGGGCGCGGATCGCGGGCGAATACATCGCCTCGACCCGGCTCGGCGGCAGGTTGAAGCGCCCTGCACCGTTCAACCGCAGCATGTACGACGCGCTGAACGCCCCGCGCGGCACCCAGCCGTAGAAGGCCCGCCACGCATCGTTGCGCTTTTCGACATAGGCGGGGACGACACCCAGCTGCACGTCCCACAGCTTGCCATCGGCATCGCGCGCCTGGAACTTGGTCCCCGGCCCCGCCTGCGCCTGCCCCGCCAGCATCTGCGACTGCCCGCCGAGATCGCCGATGATCGTGGAGCCCGCCGGGATCGGATCGTTGATCACCACCCAGTTGCGCTCGGCGCTCGCCTTGACGGTGATCGTCACCTTGACGACGTCGCCGCGCGTCAGCACGCCCTTGGTGCGCGCCTGCACCACCTCGACATTGCGCTGCATCTCATAGCCAGCGAACAACGCCTTGGTCAGCGGCACCGCCGCCGAGATCGAGACGTTCGCCCACGGCCCCGCGCCACCGCTCGATTGCGACAGTTTGAGCGGGGTGAGCGTCGCCGGCAGCTGGAAGGTCGCCGTCCGCGCGGTCGTCGCGAGCGGCCACGCCTTGCTGATCGTCTGCGCGCCCAGGCCCAGCGTCGTATTCCCGACGATCGCGCTCGCCGGATAGAGCGCCGCGAACTTGCGCGCCGCGATCGTGCCCCAGGCGTTGGCGGTCGTCGTGTCCCAGCGGCCATGCGACTGGCGCAGCGCGACCCCGACCATCATCTTGGCCGCCTCGTCCTGCCAGCCGGGCCGACCGAGCGTCGCGATCACCGTCTTGATCGAGGCTTCGTCGCCCGACGACATCAGCCACCAAGGCTGGTTGCTGCTGTCCGACAGATCGAGCCGCGTGCCCTCATAAACGAGCCGGGTGCGCAACTGCGACTCGCCCGCGGCCTTCAGCGCATTGGCGTTGGCGAGCCCGGCGACATGATCGAGCGCGACGAGATAGTCGGCGAGCAAGGCGGTCGGCATTTCCTTGGGGATCATGCTCAACTGCCCGAGCATCGCCGGCGTCGCCGCGCCGGCGCGTGCGAGCGCGTTGAAGGCGTAGACGCGCTGGAGCCGGACATCGCCATATTCCTCGTGCCGCAGGCGCCCGTCGAGCACGGCTTTCAGCCCCTCGATCATCTTCGCGCGCGGGCCCTCGGGGATCGGCAAGCCGGCCTCCGACGTCATCGCCAGCACATAAGCAGTGAGCGCCTCGGAGCCCGACAGGCTACCCGACGGCCAGTAGCGCAACAGCCCGTCATCGGCCTGATACGCCGGGATATCGCTCGCGAGCGATTGCCACAGCGAAGCGTTGCCCAGCGCCACCGCGCGCGACAGCCGCTGTTCGAAGCAATCGTACGGATAGCGCGCCATGAAATCGCGCACCCCTGCGAGCGGCGGCGCGAGCGTGTCGTCGAGCCGGATGTCGACCGTCCCGCGGCCCGAGATCGCCCCCATCGGCGGCTGGATCGGGATCGTCGTGTCGCCGCCCACGCGCGTAAGCGTCCCCGCCCAGACTTCGAGCGGATAGAGCGGCGTCACCGCCTGGTTGACGGTGATCTGGTCGACCGCCTTGCCGTCGGCCGAGCGCGCACTGACGTGCCAGCGCAACGAGTCGAGATTGGCGGGCGCGGTCAGATTCCACGCGACCGGCATCGCGCCGCCCGCCGGGATCGTCACCGTCAGCGGCTTGCCCTGCGCGATGGCTGGGGTGAGGTCGACGCTCGCGGTCACCGTCATCGGCTTGTCCGATCCGTTGCGTAGCGTAAAGCTCGAGGCGTAGAAATCGCCCGTCCGCACCACCGGCGCAATGCCGGCGAAGATCGACAGATCCTGCGCGGTGCGCACGCTCGCCATGCCGGTGCCGTAGAGCTGCGACCCATCGGTGGCGATCGCCACCAGCTTGAACGAGGAGAGCGCGTCGGACAGTGTAACCGGGATCCGCGCATGGCCGTTCTGGTCGAGCGCGACGCGGCCCTTCCACAGGATCACCGGCTGGAAATTCTCGCGGTTGAGCCCCGACGAATCGCCGCCGCCACCGCCGCCGGCCTCGACCGCCTTCTTGCCGTAATGGCGTTTTCCCACGACCTGCGTCTGCGCGGTCGAGGTCAGCACCGCGAGCGGGCGCTCGCCCATCACCGCAGTGAGCACGTCCCAGCTGTCGTTGGGCGCGAGCTGGAGCAGCGCTTCGTCGACCGCCGCGAAGGCGACGTCGGCGGTGCGGACCGGCTTGCCGTCTGGCCCGTTCACCTGGATGTCGACCTGAGCGACGTCGCGCGCGGCGTAGCGAGCCTTATCGGCCTTGACCGCGACCTGAAGCTGATGCGCTTCCCAGCCGACCTTCACCTTGGCGATGCCGATGCGGTAGCTCGGCTTGGCGAGATCGACCAGGGCGGTCGGCTCCTGCCCCTCGGGCGGGTCGCTCGACAATCCGACCGAACGCGCGAGGCCGTGGAGCCAGCTCCAGATCCCGCTCTCGGTACGGCCGCGCACGACCATCACCGAGACGAACACGTCGGGCGCATAGCTCCCCGGCATCTTCACTTCGACCACCGGATCCGCCCCGCTGAGCTCGGTGACGTAGCTCGCGAGCACGCCCTCGCGCTCGACCGTGACGAGCGCGGTTGCCTGGCGGAACGGCATGCGCACCTGGAAGCGCGCGGTCTCGCCCGCTTTGTAGGCGAGCTTTTCGGGGACGACGTCCATCCGGTCGCCATTGTCGCCGCCGAACCACCAATCGTCCTTGCCCGCGAGCCACACGCTCTGCGTCGCGCGCGCTTCGTTGCCCGCGGCGTCCTTCGTGGTCGCGACCGCATAGACTTCGCCCGAAATGCCGGGGTCGAGATTGCACGTCGCCAGCCCCTGCGCGTCAGTCGTCGCGCTGCAGGTCTGGCTGAGCTTCTCGGTCTTCATGCGGTTGTCATAGGCATAGAAGCCGCCGATCAGCCGGCGCCGCGCGGTGAGAATCTGGCGGCTGTAGAGCGCGACCGAGATCGCCTGGTTGGCGAGCGGCTTGCCCGCGGTGTCGAGCGCGACGAAGCGCAGCCGCAGATCGTCCTGCTTCATCAGCCAGCCGTCGGTCTTGATGCCCAATTGCACCGCGCTCGGGAAGATCGGGATGCGCTTCGACGCGGTCAACACTTCGCCATTGGCATCCTGATAGTCCATCTCGACGAGCATGTCGGTGACGCCGTCGAGCGTCTGCGGAATCGACACCGTCTGCTTGCCGGTACCGTCGCCGCCGAGCGTCGAGGGGAGCGTCTGCGTCGGCGGGAGCGTCGCCTGCTCCTCCTCGCCGTCGCCGTTGAGCGGCTTGGTGCCCTCGACGATCGCCTTGCCGCCGAAGCTGTAGCTTTCGTAGCCGTCGGGCGTGCCCTCATGCGCGAAATAGCCGACGCGCATGTCGACCGGCAGGTTCGACGCGCCGCCGCCCGAGAGGTAGCCGACGAACAGGTCGAGGGCGAGACTGATCGGGCGGATCGCGGCGTCCTTCGGGCCGGTCACCGTCGCGCGCATCGTCGGGAGCTTGTACTCGTCGACCTTGAACGACTGGCCAGTTTCGATCGTGCGGTTGTCCGCGATCACCGACAGGTCGTAGTCGCCCATCGGCGCACCCGCGGGTGCCGTCCATTCATTCTCGCCGATGCCGTTCGCGTCGATCGTCAGCGGCAGGTCGAACTGCGTGTCGGATCCGCGATGCTGCAGCCGCAGCGTCCCCGTCACACCGGGCGCAAAGCCGAAGCCGTTCGCGACCGAGGTGCGCAGGATGTGCTTCATGTGGACCGTCTCGCCCTGGCGGACGAGCGCGCGGTCGAACACGGTGTGGAGGAACTCGCCGCGGGCCGAATAGCCATAGGGCAGGTCGAAATCATACGGGCGGATGCCCTGGCCCCAGTCGGTCAGCGTGAAGCTGAAATCGTCGCCGGCGCGTGCGGACACCATCAGCGGGCTCGACCCGCCGTTGCACGAACCGCCATAGGCTTCGGGCTCGGGCAGCCCGGGGGGCACGTTGAGCCCGCCGTTGCGGTCGGTGATGCCACGCGCGAGCAATGTGCCGGTGCAGCTGTCGGTGACGTGCACCTCGGCATTGGCGACGGGCTTGCCGGTGTCGAGCGCGGTGACCCAGGCGAGGCTCGCCGCGCGGCCCCATTTGAAGTGGACGCTCATGTTGGTGACGAGCGCCGCTGTCGCGACATAGCGCGGCGCCTTGCGCCCGAGCAGCGCCTGGCCGAGCACCGGGCTCGCCAGCTCGACGACATAGAAACCGGGCTTGCCGCCGCCGAGCGGCAGGCCGACGACTTCGAAATCCTTGCCCTTGCCGGGCAGGCCGATCTTCATCGGCGCGCCCTCGCCCGCGAGGATCGACTTGGACCCGGTGTCGTTGATCCGCACCTTCTCCTTGCCGCGCGTTTCCTCGTGACTGGCCTCGTCGTCGGCATGGCCGACGGTGCGCAGCCACTGCGCGATCTTGCCGTCGGAGCCATCGACGCGCAGCGCCTGCCCGCCGATAGTGACGTTGGTGCCCTGCAGCGCGGGCTCGACGTTGCGGACGGTGACGGGCAGCACGCCGCCCTGCTTCGACTCGAGAATACCGAACGACGCGGCGAATTTGACGAGCGGCGGGGCGGCATCGAACCGCACGGCGAGCGGGAAGCGCTCGGCATTCGAGAGCGGGCGGCCGCTCTCGTCCTTGACGCCCGCGGGAAGCACGACCTTGCCGGTCTGCGCCTGCGGCAGCGGGCTCTTGAAGCCGACCGACGAAATCGTCGCCTTGGTCTTGGCGTCGCCGCGCTCGGAGTCCGAGCTCGTATCGAACAGGGTCGGCGTCAGCAATTTACCGTCGGCGGTCTCGATGCGGACTTGCTTGGCGAGTTCGCTCGGCACCGGTGCGGAGAAACGCACCCACGCCTTCTCGACCGGGTTGCAGCCGGCGGCGGCGTTGACGCGCGAGCATTCGAAGCGTGCGGTGAACGGCTTGCGGACGGTGTAATCGAACCGCTGGTCGGTGCCTGCGGTCTTGCCGCCGGCGCCGGCGATGTTGGCGCCCCAGACAAGCGCGACGTCGGCGCCGGGCGGCAGCGGGCGGCGGCACTTCAGCGCGGTAACGCCGGCATAGGCTTTCGCGCGATCGGCCGGGGCGGGGATCGCGGCGGGCAGGCCGCCATTTTCTAGGAAGCTGCGGACGGGCCAGCTGTCGGTCCCCATTTCGCCGAGCAGTTTGCCCGGCAAATCGGCGGGCAACACGTCGACCGGGATCTTCTCGCCGATCCCCTTGACCGCGCAATAAGCGTTGGCCGCGACCGAGGCCGGGGTCGCGGGCAGGTTCGCCGCGACGAGGAAGGTCTGGTCCTCCTCGATCTCATCCGAATCCCCACCCGGCAGGACCGCGCGCGCGACGGGGCCGCCGGCATCGACGGTGAACTCGCTCTGGCCGGTCGCGGCGTAGCCTGAGACGCTCTTCAGCCCTTTGCGCAGCGCGAATTTGCACACCGTCCCACCGGGCAGGCCGCTCGCGAAATCGTAGACGAAGGTCTGCGGGTCGACCCAGCGCCCTTGCCCGCCGACCGCACAGGTCACGTCGAACGGCGAAGCCGCGCGGGGATCGCCCAAGGGCACCATCGGCTGGTTGAAGCGCGCGGTGAAGCGCTCGATCGCGCCGTCGCCGATGCCGGGGGTGGCGAGGATCACCTGCGGGCTCGAATCGCCAAACGCCGCGATCGGCGCGATCACCAAAGCGAGCAGAGCGATCCGGAATCCGAGCTTCATCACATTTCCCCACACCGCTTACCGCAAAGCTATAGTGCGACGAACCGTGCTCGTACAGCGACGAATGGTGACGGACTCGCGACACTTGCTCGATCGTGCAAGCTGTTGGAAAATAGGGCCTAACGACTCGGTGGCGTCAAGGGGGGAGTCGCGGGGAGCACGGGTCGTGGCGGCAACCTGGATCATGGGCGCGGTGGATGCCGTGGCGCGCGAGGCGATGCTGTTTGCCGGGATCGGATTCCTCATCGGTGGGCTCGACGATCTGGCGGTCGATCTGGTGTGGATCTTCACGATGCTCGCGCGGCGGCGCGGTGCGGGGTCGGTGTCGCGGACACTCGCAGACTATAGTTTGGCCGAGCCGCGCCGGATCGCGGTCTTCGTTGCGGCATGGGACGAATCGGCGGTGATCGGTGCGATGCTGCGCAGCGCGCTCACGCGCTTCGACCATTCCGATTATCGCCTTTACGTCGGCACGCATCCCAACGATCGCGCGACGATCGAAGCGGTTGCGGCGGTCGCAGCCAAGGATGCGCGCGTGCGACTGATCATCGGCGCGAAGGATGGTCCGACGACCAAGGCGGACTGCCTCAACACGGTGTGGCACGCGCTGCTGCGCGACGAGCGCGGCGAGCGTGTCCGGACGGCCGCGATCGTGCTGCACGACGCGGAGGATTTCGTGCATCCCGGCGAACTGCGCGTGATCGATGCGCTGATCGGCGACTATGCCGTGGTGCAACTGCCGGTGCTGCCGTTGATCGATCGCGGCGCGCGGCTGGTGTCGGGCCATTACGCCGACGAATTCGCCGAAGCGCATGGCAAACAGCTGGTGGTGCGCCAGGCGCTCGGGGCAGGGCTGCCGCTCGCGGGGTCGGCTGTGCGATCGAGCGCGGGATGCTCGGCCGGATCGCGCTGGCGCGCGGCGGCGATCCGTTCGACGCCGGGTCGATCGTCGAGGATTATGAGCTCGGCCTGTATGTCGCCGCGCTCGGCGGGCGCGGCGTGCTCGCGCGAGTCCGCGAAACGGCCGGCGGGCCGCTCGTGGCGGTGCGCGCCTATTTTCCGGCGACGGTCACGACGGCGGTGCGGCAGAAGACGCGCTGGATGACCGGGATCGCGCTGGCGGGCTGGGACCGGGTCGGTTGGAGTGGCAGCTTCGACTGGCACGAGCATTGGATGCGGATGCGCGACCGGCGCGCACCGCTGGCGGTGGTCGTGCTGGCAACGGCCTATCTCGCCTTGGTGGCCTGGGCTGCCGCGCTGCTCGGCCACGCATTGCTCGGCGAGACCGCGCGCGCGCCGTCGGCGGCGGTGCTGGCGATCCTGCGGATCAATGCGGTGCTGCTATTGTGGCGGCTCATCTCGCGCGCGTATTTCACCGGGGCGAGCTATGGCTGGCGCGAGGCGGCGTGGTCGCTACCGCGTGCCTTCGTCAGCAATCTCGTCGCGTTGCTCGCGGCGCGGCGCGCGATGGTCGCCTATGTCGGATCGTTGCGCGGCACGACGCTGAAGTGGGACAAGACGCGCCACGTCTTCCCCGCTGTGATCGGCGGCGAGGATGCGATGCCCGGATCATGACCCCGGCGGGCCGCGGACGCCCGTTGCGCTTCCTGCTGGTCGTCGCGGTCGCCTGGACCATGGCACGGATCGCCACGATCTGGCCGCAGCCGCTGACGGGAACAGACGTGTTGCCAACGGTCGCGCCGATCGCCGTGGCCGCTGCGGCACCTCCGCCGCCCACGCGGCATGCGGTCTTCGTTGCACCGTCCGCACGCTATGTCGGCCCGCGGCTCGCAGCAGCCCGCATCGCTGCGCCTGGACCAGCGGTGGCCCGCGCCCGCCCGGCGCCGCGCGCCGCGCCTACCCCGATGCCGGTCGCGCCCGGGCTGCTTCAGTCCGACGATCCGCACCCGGTCGCGGCGTCCGGGCTGCTGCCGGGCCTGCCACAGGCGTTGTCGGTGCGCCCGCCACGCGGCATGGCGTCGCGCTGGTCGGGCAGCGCCTGGCTGGTTGCACGCGGCGGTGCCGGGGTCGTGCCGGGGGCATTGGGCGGGCAACTTGGTGGGTCGCAGGCGGGGGTGCGAATTGCCTATGCGCTCGATCGACCGCACCGCATCGCGCTGGTCGGGCGTATGACGACGCCGCTCGGCAATGGGCTGCGCGAAGCTGCGTTCGGGGTCGAGTGGCAGCCGACCCGGCTTCCCATCCGGCTCATGGCCGAACGGCGTTTCGCGCTTGCACCGGGGCGCGGCGGGCCGGCGCTCGGGGTGGTCGGCGGAATCGGCCCGGTCGGCGTCCCGCTGGGCTTCCGGCTCGAGGCTTACGGCCAGGCCGGCGTCATCCGCCGCGTGGCGACCGAACCCTATGCCGATGGAGCCGCGCGCGCGCTGCGGTCACTGCTCACGACCGACACGGTCCGGCTCGAGCTTGGCGCGGGCGCGTGGGGCGGCGCGCAGCGCGGCGCCGCGCGGCTCGATATCGGGCCGTCGCTCGGCCTTACGCTGCCGATCGGGCGGCAACCGGTGCGGCTCGCGCTCGACTGCGGCATTATGTAGCAATTGCACCAACGGCGATACGTTCGCCACGGTGCCCGCTGCAGATGCCCTCAGACGAGAGGCATAAAAGCGTGTCTGTTTTTATTTTGGCGCTAATCTTCGCCCTGCAGGTAGGCTGCGTTTTCACGAACGAAGGCCAATTGCTCGGCACTAACGGCCTCACCAAATTGCATTCTAGGAGCGAGGTCGAGAATCGAGGCCTGAGCAAGGCTGACTGGATTGAAAGCGCTGCACCACCAAAGCCCGTGATATTTCCACAGCGCTCCTGTGTAATCCTTGTAAGTGATGTATATAATCACGCTAATGCGCAGCGGTTCGCGGACTGTAAAATCCTCAACATCAATGGAGACTTGGGATTTCATTGGATAAGAGCTGTTCGGACCAATGAGCCGATTGGAATCCGGCCTAAAAACACCAGATCTAGATTTGGGCTGACCGTTTACGAATATTTGAGTGGTTATGTTTTCGGTGATAATTTCCGCTGGGGTCGTTCCACTATTTTCTACCGTTACGCCGCATTCAACGGTGAAAGTTTTTGCGGTGCGCCAATGTTTAGCATCTGCGCTAACAGCGTAAATATAGGCGCGAAGCTGTCGTTGAGCAGTGTCCTGTGCATGAGCAAGAGTGTTCTCAGCAGCGTTGGCGCCGCGCCATGTCTCATCGGCCGCTTTTTTGGCGAACAGCGCGGCGAATATAGCAGCGATCATAGTAGCAAGGCCGATGCCAACCCCGCCGACAGCGGCCCAAGCCTGCCAGTCCGCGGCGCGCGCTTGGTCGAGAGCGGCATTCGTAGCGACAACCGTGCAATCCGCTTCATTTCCGCGATCGTCTTTGCACTTGGAATTGGTGCCCTTGGGATCGCCGGGGTTGTCCGCTGGTTTGACGGGAAGCGAGGGGGCTACACCCTGCTTGTGTTGGCTCTCGCCATGTCCCTGATTCCGCTGGTTGCCTTTATGCTCGCTCGCGCCGGTTAAGGTCAGCCATCCGAGAGCCGCAAGGATGATGTACCGATAGCCTCTAGGCATTGGATCAAGAACACCGCTGTAAATTTTCCCCGCGCCAGCTTGTTCCTGATATTCGGCTCAGAGTCCACGACGCCAATCGCGGCAAGTTTCTCGACCAGCTGCACGTAGGTCACGTTCCGGCGCTTCAATTCCGCCTTGAGCAGCCCCTTAACTTTCGCTTCCCATTCCGTATCAGCCACAATAACACTCCATTCGTCGCAAATGTATCTATATGCGATACGTTTGCACTTGTACAGAGTACGGCAATGCCACTATATCCGATGCATAAGCACTGGATACGATGACATGCAACACTTTCTCCTCTCCGCCGCCGCCCGCACGCTCAGCCTCAAGGCTGTTTTCAAGATGGGCGAAGATGCTGCTTATGACGCGTTCCGCTTGATGCGCTGGCCGGATGGCGAAGCGACGTGCCCGCGTTGCGGCTGTGCCGAGACGTATTCGATCACCACGCGCCGTCGCTTCAAGTGCGTCGGTTGCCATCATCAGTTCTCGGTCACGTCGGGCACCATCTTCGCCAGCCGCAAGCTGTCGTACACGGATCTGCTCGCCGCAATCGTGATCTTTGTGAACGGCGCCAAGGGCGTGTCGGCGCTGCAGGTCAGCCGCGACCTGGACGTGCAATACAAGACAGCGTTCGTCCTCTCGCACAAGCTGCGCGAGGCGATGGCGCTTGAGGATGCAGGCCAGACGCTCGACGGCGTTGTAGAGGTCGATGGTGCCTATTTCGGCGGTTACGTGAAGCCTGCCAACATCAAGGCAGAGCGCGCCGACCGTCGCACCCGCCTCGCAATGTCGGGCAAGCGCCAGTCGGTTATCGTGATGCGCGAGCGGGGTGGTGAGACGCTTACGTTCGTCGGCAACCGTGAGGCCGAAGGCGTGGCGCTGGTAGCTAAGCGCGTCGCTCCTGGCGCGGTCGTTCATGCGGACGAGGCTTCGCACTGGGATGCGCTGCATGCTCGCTACGAGACGTTCCGCATCAACCACAGCGAGGCGTACTCGCTCAACGGTGCCTGCACCAACCAAGCCGAGAGCTTCTTTAGCCGCCTGCGTCGTGCCGAAGTCGGCGTGCATCACCACATCGCGGGGCCTTATCTCTATGCCTACGCCGGTGAGATGGCTTGGCGCGAGGATAACCGCCGCGTTGCGAACGGTGAGCAGGCTGGGAAGGTGGCGCGCGCTGCTATGGTGTCGCCGGTGTCGCGGAAGTGGGCGGGGTATTGGCAGCGGGCGGCATAAAAAAAGGGGCCGGCGTTTCCGCCAGCCCCTTCCGGCTTTAACCGACGCTCTGATCCGGCTCTTGGTCGGGGCTATTCCCCGGATCGTCCGCAGCCTTTTTAGGCTTGTAGTTGTCGTTAGCCTTGAAACGGAACACTTGCCCCGGCGGCTTGCAAAGCCGCTTTCCGTTCCGAAGAGTGATGCACTGAGTGTATACGTATCCGTCGGCCAAAACGGCCTCCTGTCGTTTTAGGGTTGATCCCAACGACAGACCGTGCGATTCTCGACCTGCAACAGAAGAGGCGCGCGGTCAGCCGCGGGTTTCGGGGCCAGCCTCTGGCTGGTCCCTATTTTCTCCGCCAGCCATTTGCTGGGTCAGCGCTTCGCTGGATCTCCAAAATCGTTGTTTCGCTCCTCCACGCGAGAATCGCGCAATCGTCTTGTGACACATGACAACTCGCTACGCAACTCTTTAAACTCGCTTAACCAATTTCAAAGGCTTCGCGAGGACTCCGAGTTGACAAATGTCATCGTTTGTGATGTATTGGCGCCCGGAGGTTACCATGGACGAACTGCTGCAGAAGGCCAAAGAGCGGCGCGAACAGCTCCGCCGTGAGCTGGAGGCCATCGATAAATTTATTCACGATTACACCGTGAATGTCGCGCCTGAGCGCAGGAGTCCTGATTACGACCCCCACGACGATCTCTTTAACGACTCAAAGGGCCGTCGCGTAGCACGTGCGCAAGCTGTAAATGCCATGATGGACGAGGCTGAGCGCTATATCATCCGTGCTGGTCGACCGATGACCCGGTTCCAGCTTCTAGATTACCTTGTAAGCGCAGGGCACCACATCGAAGGTGGTGATCCGAGCAAGGTGTTAGGGACTAATATTTGGCGTTCGCGCCGCTTCCACAATATAGAGGGTGTAGGGTATTGGCCGAAAAGCGCACCAATCCCAGCGCCATACGTTGGCCGGCCAATTCGAGAAACGTCTCTGAGTTAGGTGTTCCGGTTCGGTTCTAAACTCATTGAACGTAGAGTTAGCCAACCAATCGCCACTCCAACTCCGCGCCGCTCCCATACTTAGCCCCAGTCACAACGCCCCGCTTCCGCAGCCGATAAAACGCGTCCGCCACACGCTTCCGTAGCAGCGTCGTAGCAACCCGATCACGCGGGTCTATGCCGCGCTCCGCCCCCATCGCCGCAGCCGCCGCTAGCGTCCGCACAGGCTCCCCGGAGCGCCGCAACAGGTCGAGCAGGAACCGCTGCAAATCGGTCGTGCCATCCGCCGCAACAGGGGCCCGCTTGCGCTCCGGTAGCTCGCTGGCGGTGAGGCCGGGGCTGAATACCAAGATAGCCCGGTCTATAGCCTCTAGGGACGCGCTGGCGTCCTCCCATCGGCTGCGGTGCGTCTCGACCTCGCCAGCCAGTTCCGCCCGCTTGCGTAAGAGCCCGCTTAGGGTCTGATCGTATCCGTCCTGCATATGGTATCATACGCATCGGAGGCGATTACGTCTGTCCTTCGCTTGGTGCAATTGCTACATAATGCCGCTCGACTGGCGGCAGCGCGTGGCGGGTGATGCCCGTCCGGGGTCGGGCCCGGCGCTGACGCTCGGCAGCGATTTTTAGAGAGGCCGCGCTTTGCGCGCGGCGCGCGAGCGGGTAACGCTTGCAGGCAATGGACATCTACCTGCCGATCGCCAATCTCTCGGTCAACGCGCTCGTCATCGTCCTGCTCGGGGGCGGGGTCGGACTGCTGTCGGGGATGTTCGGCGTCGGCGGCGGTTTTCTCACGACGCCGCTGCTGATCGTCTACGGCATCCCGCCGACCGTCGCCGCCGCTTCGGCCGCAAGCCAGGTCACCGGCGCAAGCGTTTCGGGCGTGTTCGCGCATGTCCGGCGCAAGGGCGTCGACTTCAAGATGGGCGGCGTGCTCGTCGCCGGCGGGCTGGTCGGGTCGATCTTCGGCGGGTGGATCTTCCGCCTGCTCCAGGCGAGCGGGCAGATCGATACGGTGATCGCGATCGTCTACGTTCTGTTGCTCGGCTCGATCGGCAGCATGATGGCGACCGAGGCGTGGGGCGCGATCCGGCGGATGCGCAGCGGCGAGGCGCCACGCCCGCGCAAGCGCCGCCACCATCCGCTCGTCGCCGCGCTGCCGATGCGGACGCGCTTCTATCGCTCGGGCCTCTACATCTCGCCCTTCGCGCCGCTGCTGCTCGGCTTCGGCGTCGGCATACTGACGATCCTGCTCGGCGTCGGCGGTGGCTTCATCCTGGTGCCGGCGATGCTCTATCTGCTCGGCATGACGACGCAGGTGGTGGTCGGCACCTCGCTGTTCCAGACGCTGTTCGTCACCGCGATGGCGACGATGGTGCATGCGACGACGACCAAGGCGGTCGACATCGTGCTGGCGGCGTTGCTGCTGCTCGGCTCGGTTGCCGGCGCGCAGATCGGCGCGCGGCTGGCCAACAAGGTGAAGCCCGAATATCTGCGGCTCGCGCTCGCGGTGATCGTGCTGCTGGTGGCGGGACGGATCGCGCTCGGGCTCGGCTGGCGGCCCGACGAAATCTATTCGGTCGAGCTGTCGTGAGGTCGCGTTGGCTGGCGGTGCTCGCCGCACCGCTGTTGATGGCGCAATCGGCGACGAAGCCGGTGCTCGTCCCCGACGTGTCGCAGCGCGACATCGAGATCCAGTACAGCTTCACCGGCGCCAACCTGCTGCTGTTCGGCGCGATCCTCTATCCCGGCGGGCGCTTGCCCGACGACGACAAGCCGACCGACATCGTCGTCGTCGTCAAGGGGCCGGTCCAGTCGATCCTGGTGCGCGAGAAGCAGAAGCTGGGCGGGCTGATGTGGGTCAACGCCTCGCGTTTGCGCTATCGCTCGGCGCCGAGCTTCTACGCGATCGCCTCGTCCAAGCCGATCGCGCGGATGCTCGATGCGCGCACCCGCGCGATCTACGAGCTCGGTCTGTCGAGCCTGCAGCTGTCGCCCGCGTCGAGCGCGCCGCTGCAGGAGCAGGATCGCTTCGCGCGCGGGCTGGTCGAGCTGAAGACCCGCACCGGCCTCTATCTCGAGGCGCCCGGCGCGGTCGAGATCACTGACGGCGTGCTGTACCGCGCGCGCGTGACGATCCCGGCGCGCGTTCCCGTCGGGCGCTTCACCGCCGAGACCTTTTTGATCCGCGATGGCCGCGTGCTGGCGGCGGCGACGCGCGACATCGAGATCCGCAAATCGGGCTTCGAACGCTTCGTCGCGCGCTCGGCCGAGCGGCAGTCGGTGCTGTACGGGCTCGTCGCGGTGGCGCTGTCGGTGCTGTTCGGCTGGAGCGCAGGGGTGATCGCGCGGCGCTTCTGAGCGCAATCCCGGAGGCGATCGTCACCCAATCTTTACCGCTCGTCCTGCAAGGCGTTCGCTGCAAGAACACCCGTGGGGATGGACGCCAGATGACCGAGATGCCGGGTGGCCACGCTTTCACCCCAGCCTTTGCCCAGCCCGCACCGCTGGCGACGGGCGTGTGTATCGGCACGGTGTTCGAGATTGCGGGATCGTCGAGTGTGGTGATGCTCGATCCGCTGGCGCTCGATACGATTCTGGACAGCAGCGATCCGGTGATCGCGGCGGCCGGTACGGTCGGCAGCCAGATCAAGATGCGCGTCGGCGGGACGTGGCTGATCGCCAACATCCGCTCGCTCAAGCTGGTCGACGGTCAGGAGCACCGCGTCGCCGCGACGGTCGATTTCCTCGGCGAGGGCGACGAGGAGCGGCTGACCGGCAAGCTCTACAAGTTCCGCCGCGGCGTGACGCGCTATCCGACGCCGGGCTGCGGCGTGTTCCCGGTCTCGACCGCCGACCTCCGGCAGATCTACGCCGCCGACGACCGCGCGAACATCGAGATCGGGACGGTCTATCCGACCAAGGACATTCGCGCGGCGCTCTATGTCGATGCGATGCTCGGCAAGCATTTCGCGCTGCTGGGGAGCACCGGCACGGGCAAGTCGACCAGCGCCGCGCTGATCCTCCACCGCATCTGCGAGCTTAGCCCGCAGGGCCATATCGTGATGGTCGATCCGCACGGCGAATATGCCGCCGCGTTCAAGGGCAATGGCGCGATCTACGACGTGTCGAACCTGCAGATGCCATACTGGCTGATGAACTTCGAGGAACATTGCGAGGTGTTCGTCACCTCGTCGGGCTCGGAAAAGCAGATCGACGCCGACATCCTCGCCAAATGCCTGTTGATGGCGCGTGCCAAGGGGCGGCTGGGGCAGGAGATCAGCAAGCTGACGGTCGATGCGCCGGTGCCGTATCTGTTGAGCGACCTGACCAACCTGATCGGGCTCGAGATGGGCAAGATGGACCGCGCGGGCGACACCGCCCCCTATTTGCGACTGAAGACCAAGATCGACGAGATCAAGGCCGATCCGCGCTACGGCTTCATGTTCTCAGGGATGCTCGTCGCCGACACGATGGCGAGCTTCATCGAGCGGATCTTCCGCCTGCCCGGCGACGGCAAGCCGATCTCGATCATCGACGTGTCGGGCGTGCCTTCCGAGATCACCTCGGTGGTGGTCGCGGTGCTCAGCCGGATGGTGTTCGATTTCGCGATCTGGTCGCGCGGCGAGGCGCAGCGGCCGATCCTGCTCGTCTGCGAGGAAGCGCATCGCTACATTCCCGCGGGCAGCGGAGATGGGGGGGGCGCCGGGTCGAGCGTCGGGCGGATCCTGTCGCGGATCGCCAAGGAAGGGCGCAAATATGGCGTCTCGCTCGGGCTGATCACCCAGCGGCCGTCGGATCTCGCCGAGGGCGTGCTCTCGCAGTGTGGCACGATCATCGCGATGCGACTCAACAACGATCGCGACCAGGCGTTCGTCCGCGCGGCGATGCCCGAGGGCGCGCGCGGTTTCCTCGATTCGATTCCCGCCTTGCGCAATCGCGAGTGCATCATCTGCGGCGAGGGCGTCGCGATTCCGATCCGCGTCTCGTTCGATGCGCTCGCCGCGGACAAGCGCCCGGCGTCGGACGACCCGCTCTTCTCGCAATTGTGGCGCGAGACCGGCGGCGAGGGCGACATGATCGCGCGGACGCTGAAACGCTGGCGGTCGCAGGGGCGCTGAGACCGACTCGCCTGCCGGACAGGCGGCGGCCGAGTGCAGCGCTCACGCCCCCGGGCGCACCGCGAGCAAGTTCGCAACCTTCGCCCGGAACTGCCGCAACTGCTCGCCCGACAATGCCGCGACGCTCGAGAAGGAGAAGCCGCGCGGATTGACCGCGACGCCGCCGCGCAGCACTTCCCAGTGCAGATGCGGGCCGGTCGAAATGCCGCTATTGCCCGAATAGCCGATCACGTCGCCGCGTGCGACATGCTGTCCGGCGCGCGTCGCGAAGCGACTGAGATGACCGTAATGCGTCTCGATCCCGCCGCCGTGCGACAGCTTGATGAAATTGCCATAGCCGCCGCTGCGTCCGGCATAGGTGATCGTGCCGTCGGCGGGGGCGTGGATCGGCGTGCCCCACGGCGTGCCGATGTCGATGCCCTTGTGCATCCGCGTGAAGCCGAGCAGCGGATGGAAGCGCATCCCGAAGCTCGAGGTGATCCGCGCCATCGACACCGGCATCGTGAACATGCCCTGCCGTTCGGCGTGGCCGCTCGCTTCGTACCAAGTGCCGTCGGTCCATTGTACGAGCTGGGTCTTGGTAGATCCATGATCGAGCCCGGCGAACAGCAGGTTGCCGAGCTGCGTCTCGCCGGTCGCGGCGCGCTTGCGCTCGATCACCAGATCATAGGAATCATCGCGGCCGACATGGCCGATCGCGACCTTGCTCGCGATCGCCTTGATGTAGGTCTCGACCAGCTTGACGGGCACGCCCGCGGCGCGTGCCGAGCGGTACAGGCTGCTGCCGACCGGGCCCTGGATACGCAGCGGCGTGGTGTCGATCGCGATCGCCTGCTTGGTCAGCACGAGCTGCGCGCCGACGCGGTGCAGCGTCAGCAACTGGTCGAAGCGCGCGCGTAGCGACAAGGCTTCGAGCGGCCGCGCGACCGCCTTGGTCGAGCGGCGGCCGAGCGTCATCGGGACCTGGGTGCCGCCCTTGAGCTCGGCGAGTGGTACCGCCGTCGAAATCAGCGCGACGGCGTCTTGCGCGTCGCGTTCGGACACGCCGGCGCGCTGGAGCATGTCCCCGAAGCTGTCGCCATGCCCGACGGTCGCGGTGCGGTCCTCGATCGGGCGTTCGGGCGCTTCGGCGAGCGGCGCGACGAGGTCGTTCGACGCCATGTGGCGCCCGCTATTCGCCCCCAGCGCGAGCGGTGCGATCGCCTGCGCGCGCGCTTCCTCGCGCTCGGCACCGGTCAGCGGGGCGGGCATCGTGCCGGCAAGCGGCGTGGTGATCGGCGGCGCGATCGCGATCGCAGCGGCGCACAGCGCCGCGCAGGTGGCGGCGCCGCGCCACCAGTCGAGCGAGCCGATGCGCGATCCGAGATCGGGCACCCAGTCGATCGCCAGCGTTGCAGCGCGCAGTTTTTCGAAGGCGCTGAGGTCAGCGACCGGCACGATGGCGCGACCGAAAGACCGGGTTGTAGTGCCGCCGGCTTGCTCAAGCCCAAGATCGTTACGCAAGAACAAGGCGTACTGCCCCCCGCTATGTCCGAAACCGCCGCTTATACGCCCCGCAGCGTGGAGCCCGATGACTGTGGCGGCGAAAAGCTAAAGTCAAATTAACCGCCGCCGAGTGCCGGGATCGTCGCGACGAAGCGTTTGATTGCTGCGACAGGGCTCGGAACGGTTGCAAGTGGCAGATTTATCGTAGTTTCGCATGAGCGCGAGCGCGGAATTTTCCGTAAGCGGTTGCACGCAGGGGCGGGGCACGCGATGTTAGTCGGGTCATGCAGCGTATCGCAGAGCAGGCCGGTGCGGCTTCCGTCACGGCGGTGTTGGGACCGACCAATACCGGCAAGACCCATCTCGCGGTCGAGCGGATGTGCGGCCATTCGAGCGGCATGATCGGCTTCCCGCTGCGCCTCCTCGCGCGCGAGGTCTATGATCGCGTCGTCAAGCTCAAGGGCGAGAATCGCGTCGCGCTGATCACCGGCGAGGAGAAGATCGTCCCGAAGGACGCGCGCTGGTTCCTGTGCACTGCCGAATCGATGCCGCTCGACAAGGACCTTGCTTTCGTCGCGCTCGACGAAGCGCAATTGGGCGCCGATCCCGAGCGCGGGCACGTCTTCACCGACCGCATCTTGCGCGCGCGCGGACGCGACGAGACGATGCTGCTCGGCTCCGAAGCGCTGCGCCCGATGCTGAAGGCGCTGGTGCCCAAGATCGAGATCATCAACCGCCCGCGTTTCTCGACCTTGAGCTATGCCGGCGCGAAGAAGATCAGCCGGCTGCCCAAGCGCTCGGCGATCGTCGCGTTCAGCGCCGAGGAGGTGTACGCCGTGGCGGAGATGCTGCGGCGTTTGCGCGGTGGCGCGGCGGTGGTGATGGGCGCGCTCTCCCCGCGTACGCGCAACGCGCAGGTCGCGATGTTCCAGGCGGGCGAGGTCGATTATCTCGTCGCGACCGATGCGATCGGGATGGGGCTCAACATGGACGTGGCGCACGTCGCCTTTGCTAGCCTCAACAAGTTCGACGGCCATCGCCAGCGGCGGCTGCGCGTCGCCGAGATGGCGCAGATCGCCGGGCGGGCCGGGCGGCACCAGCGCGACGGGACGTTCGGCGCGTTGGTCGAGGAAGGGCCGGGGGCGTTCACGCCCGAGGAAGTGTTCGCGATCGAGGAGCATCGTTTCCCACCGCTCGAGCAACTCTATTGGCGACAGGGCGAGCCCGATTATTCGAGCGTCGACGCGCTGATCGAAAGCCTCGAGCAGCGGCCCGCGCACCGCGTGCTGTGGGCCGCGCCGCAATCGACCGATCTCGCGGTGCTCAAGCGGATGGCCGAGGAGCCGGGCGTGCGCGGGCGGTGTCGCTCACCGGCGATGGTCGCGCGATTGTGGGCGGCGTGCGGCGTGCCCGATTTCCGCAAGCTCGGGGTCGATCCGCATACGCGCTTCGTTGCAAGGCTGTTCGGCTATCTCAGCGAGGGCCACGGCCATATCCCGCACGACTGGTTCGCTGCCGAGATCGCGCGGCTCGATAATGTCGCGGGCGATGTCGAGACGCTTGCCGGGCGGATCGCGGCGGCGCGGAGCTGGTCGTACATCGCCAACCGCGCCGACTGGCTCGCCGATCCGGCGCATTGGTCGGCGCGGGCGGGCGCGGTCGAGGAGCGGTTGTCCGACGCGCTCCATCTCAGCCTGACGCAGCGCTTCGTCGACAAGCGCACGACGCTGTTGATGCGCCAGATCGGCGCCGATCCGCGCGCTTTGCCTGTGACGATCGGCGCGCAGGGCGAGGTGATGGTCGAGGATCATGCGATCGGTCGGCTCGATGGTTTCCGCTTCGTCGTCGCGCCGGATGCGCGGGCGACCGACAAGCGGCTGCTGCTCGCCGCCGCCGAGCGCCGCCTGGGCGACGAGCGTGCGCGGCGCGGTTTGGCGCTGGCCGAGGCTGAAGATAGCGAGCTTGGGCTGTCCGCCGAGGTCGGCGCGGTGCCGACGCTGCTGTGGGGGGAACTCGCGGTCGCGACGCTCGCGCCCGGGCCGACGCTGCTGCGGCCGCGCGTGATGCTCGACCGTGCGCTCGACTGCCTGTCTGTCGAGGCGCGGGGCAAGATCGAGGCACGGTTGCGGTCGTGGCTCGCCGGACAGCTCAAGCGTAGTGTGCCGGGGCTGGTCGTGCTCGACGGCGTCCAGCGCGATCCGGCGGCGAGCCCGGCGTCGCGCGCGGTCGCCGCGGCGCTCGTCGCGCATGGCGGGATCGTCGCGCGCGCCGATATTGCGGTGGCGGTCGAGGGACTCGATCCGGTTGCGCGCAAAGCGTTTCGCGGGGCGGGGTTCACGATCGGCGCGCTCGACCTGTTCGACCCACGGCTGCTCAAGCCCGGCGCGGCGCGCTGGCGGCGCGTGCTGCTTGCCGCGCGCGAAACGCAGCCCGTCGGGGTAGGGCCGCGCGAGGGGGCAACGGTGCTCGACCGCGCCGCGCCCGGCGCGACGCTGGCGCACGGCTATCGCCCGGTCGGCGCGCAGGCGGTGCGGATCGACTTGATCGAACGCATCGCGCGGGCCGCGCATGACGCGCGCGGTAGCCAGGGGCGCAAACCGTTCGTGCTCGATCCCGCGCTTGCGCTGTCGATGGGGCTGACGCGCGCGACGCTCGAGCAATTGATGGGCGGCTTCGGCTTCCGGCCCGCACCGAGCGCCGATGACAGCTTGCGCTGGAGCTGGCGCGGACGCCCGCCGGTGCGGACCGCGCCGCCGCCGCGCGACACGGCGATGGCGGGGGCGATGGCGGGCGCGTTCGCCGCGCTCGGCGGACAGGCGGTGTAACGGCTTGGGTGGATCCGAGCCTGTGATGCGGATCGACCGTTTCCTGTGGTTCGCGCGCATCGTGAAGACGCGCGGCATCGCGCAGGACATGGCGGCCAGCGGGCATGTGCGAATCGACGGACGGGCGATCGACAAGCCGGCAGCGCCAGTGCGGATCGGCTGCGTCATCGCCTTCGCCAGCCCAAGCGGGCGGGTCAGGGCGCTCCGCGTCGAAGCGCTGCCGGCCCGGCGCGGCCCGCCCGAGGAAGCGCGCGGGCTTTACAGCGACCTACTCGAAAATGCTCGATCCGAGCGCGCAAGCGTTGACGCCGCTGGCGCTCGGGCATAGCAGCACAAGCGTTCGTACTCCGGGAGTGTTTTAATGACCTACGTCGTCACCGATGCCTGCATCAAGTGCAAGTACATGGACTGCGTCGAGGTGTGCCCGGTCGATTGCTTCTACGAAGGCGAGAACATGCTGGTGATCAATCCCAGCGAGTGCATCGACTGCGGCGTGTGCGAACCCGAATGCCCGGCCGAGGCGATCCTGCCCGATACCGAATCGGGCCTCGAGCAGTGGCTCGAGCTCAACACGACCTTCTCTGGCCAATGGCCCAACGTCACGCGCAATGCCGGCCAGACGCCGCCCGACGCCGACGCCTTCAAGGGTAAGCCCGGCAAGATGGAGTTCTTCTCGCCCGAGCCCGGCGCCGGCGACTGAAACGTCCCGAAACGGAGGCGAGCGATCGGCCGCGACGCTTTCCGGCGGTAATCGCGCGGAGTGCCGACGGCGTGTGCGACGTTTGTGTGGTAATTTTATTGCGGCTCTGCTAAACAGGCAGGGACGGAAGCGCCATCGCGCGCGTTTTCGACACGGAGACGCACAACCACACCACATCCGCGCGCGGCCATGCAGCTTTCTTGCTGCGGGCGCGTTGCACCGGATACCCGGTTCACAGAAAGGTCTTACGGAATGGCTGCCAAGGCGCTGTCCTTCGACGTCGGCGATTATGTCGTTTATCCCAAGCACGGTGTTGGCCGTGTGATCGAGCTCCAGCGGCAGGAAATCGCCGGGATGCAGCTCGAACTCTACGTCCTGCGCTTCGAAAAAGAACGCATGACGCTGCGCGTTCCGACCAACAAGGCCGAAAGCGTCGGCATGCGCAAGCTCTCGAGCGACAAGACGTTGCGCGAAGCGCTCGACACGTTGACCGGCAAGCCGCGCGTCAAGCGCACCATGTGGTCGCGGCGCGCGCAGGAATATGAAGCGAAAATCAATTCGGGCGACCTCGTGTCGATCGCCGAAGTGGTGCGCGACCTGTTCCGGGCCGACGACCAGCCCGAGCAGAGCTATTCCGAGCGGCAGATCTTCGAAGGCGCGACCAGCCGCCTCGCGCGCGAGCTTGCCGCGATGGAGCAGGTCGACGAGCCGACCGCGCAGGAAAAGATCCTCGAGATCCTGCGCAAGGCCGCCGCGATCCACAACAAGGACAAGGCGCCGGTCTGATTCGGAGCGTAGCGCCGAGACACACCAGGGGCGGTCGGCAACGGCCGCCCCTTTTGTTTGCGTCGGCCCGACTTGTATCGACGTGTGATTAGTGTATTGTTGAGGCAACACACAGGAGCTTTACGATGCGCGTCCTTCCCGTCCTGATCGTCCTGCCGCTTGCCGCCTGTTCGGTACAGAGCGAAGCTTCACCCGCCGGCGCGGGCGACACGCGCAGCTTCACGATCGCCGATTTCAGCGGCGTGTCGCTGCGTGGGTCGGACGATGTCGACGTGCGGGTCGGATCGGCCTTTTCGGTGCGCGCCACGGGTCCGCGGGCCGAACTCGACAAGCTCGAGATCGTGCGCGACGGCGATACGCTTCGCGTCGGCCGAAAGCGCAACCTCGCCGGGTGGAGCTGGGGCGGCTCGCACGATCGCGTGAAGGTCTTCGTGACGATGCCGCGGATCGTCGCGGCGCAGATCGCGGGCTCCGGCAATCTGGCGATCGACCGGGTCGAGGGGACGCGTTTCGACGCCGATGCTGCCGGCTCGGGTAATCTCACCGTTGCGACGCTTACCGTACCGCGGGCCAAATTGTCGGTCGCCGGGGCGGGCAATATCGAGGCGCGCGGCCGCGTCGAGCGGCTGACGATCAATGTCGCCGGCTCGGGCAATGTCGCGGCCGCCGGGCTGAAGGCGCGCACGGCTTCGGTCTCGGTCACCGGCTCGGGGAATGTCCGCGCCGATGTCGCGGGGCCGGCCAGCGTGTCGCTCATCGGATCGGGCAATGTCGATCTCGGGCGCACCGCAGCCTGTTCGACCACCAAGATCGGGTCGGGCGAGGTGCGCTGCGGCGGCTGAACGGGCTTGTCTACCGCGGCAATCGCGGGAATGCTCGCGCGATGCGATACGCCTTCCTGATTCCGCTGCTGCTCGTTTGCCCGCCCGCACATGCCGCCGAGCGGCGCTATTTCATCGCGGATTTCGACCGTATTCGCATTGAGGGCCCGCTCGACGTCCGGCTCGCGACGCGCGGTGCGCCCGCCGCGACGGTCACGGGGGTGGTGCCGGTCGGGTTCGAGCTGCACGTCGACGGCACGGTGCTCACGGTACGCGCGACGCGGTCGGCCGGCGGTGTATCAACGCCTTCGAACACCGGCGCTGCGCCGGTCGTGTCGTTGCGGACCGGCGACCTCCATGGCGTAAGCGTGATGGGCGGCGGGCGGCTGGTCATCGAAGGGCCGGTGCGCGGTGCGCGGATCGACCTGCAGATCTTGGGCAGCGGCGCGATCACCGCGCCGGCGATCGATGGCGAGCAACTCGGCGTGACTGTCGTCGGGACCGGAGCGATGACGCTCGGCGGTCGCGCAGCGCGGGCGCGGCTGTTCGGCAACGGGACGGGAACGATCGATGCAAGCGCGCTCCGCGTCGATGCGCTGGTATTGCGGCTCGACGGCTCGGGCAGCGCGCAGGCGAGCGCGCGCTACACCGCCGACGTCGTATCGTCCGGGCTCGGTGCGGCGACCGTCTACGGCGCGCCCAAATGCAAGGTCAGCACGCCCGGCGGGGCGGCGGTCGCCTGTGGCGTTCCACCGCCGGCGGCGCCGTGACGGCCTTCGCTGCCGTTCAGAGCAGCCCCAGCGCCGACAGCTTGCTGAGCAGCGTCGCCGGCATCGCCTCTCCGCCGCGCATCCCCGCGCCAAGATCGGCCGGTGCGTCGGCGGCTTCGAGGTAGCGCCAGCCCTGATGCGCGCGCTTGGGGCGGCCCTCGGTCAGCACCAGTTCCGGGTCGATATGGATCGCGACGCGCCCGCCTTCGGCCTCGCCGAATCCGAGGATCGGCGATCGGGCGACGAGCGTGTGCTTGATGATCCAGAAGAGCGAGCCGCTGCCTTCGATCTCCGCGTGGCGTTTGGGCAGGTAGCGTGTGGTGAGAAAGACCGGCCCTTCCGCGCCGCGTTGGCGCAGCCGTTCGGCGAGATGGTCGAGGCTGGTCGCGCCGAACGCGACCTTTGTGAGATGAAGCGGCACCAGGAGCAAATGGGGTAGCGCGGTCTAACCGCCAAGTCCGAACAGCGTCGCCAGACCGAGGAAGCAGAAAAATCCCATCACGTCGGTCATCATCGTCACGAACACCGCCGAGGAAACCGCGGGATCGATGTCGAGGCGGTCGAGCGTCACCGGGATCAGCACCCCCGACAGGCCGGCGATCAGATTGTTGATCACCATCGCCATCGCGATGACGATCGCGAGCGACAGGTTGCCGAACACCAGGAAGGTGCCGATCCCGATCAGCGTGCCGAGCATCGTGCCGTTGGCGGCGGCGATGCGGAATTCGCGGTAGATCATCCGCCCGGTGTTCGAATCGGTCAGCTGGTTGGTGGCAAGCGCGCGCACCATCACCGCGAGCGTCTGCGTGCCGGCATTGCCGCCCATCCCCGAGACGATCGGCATCAGCACCGCGAGCAAGGCGAAACGCCCGATCTCGCCCTGGAACAAGCCGACGACCGACGCGGCCAGCATCGCGGTGCCGAGATTGACCACCAGCCAGGTGATCCGTGTCCGTACCGTCAGATGGATCGGCTCGTTGATGTCGCCGTCGCCCGCGCCCGACAGCCGCAGGATATCCTCGCCGGCTTCCTCGGAAATGATATGGACGATGTCGTCGACCGTGATCATGCCGACCAGCCGACCGACCGGATCGACCACCGCGGCCGAGATCAGCGCATATTTCTGGAAGCGCAGCGCGACCTCTTCCTGGTCCATGTCGATCGGGATCAGCGTCTGCTCGCGCTGCATCACGTCGCCGATCGCGATGCCGCGCGGCGTGCGCAGGATCCACGACAGCGCGACGGTGCCGACCGGCTTGTGCGCGGGATCGACGACGAAGATCTCCCAGAAGTCGGTGGTCAGCTCGTCATGCTGGCGCAGATAATCGAGCACGTCGCCGACCGACCAATGTTCGGGCACCGCGATCAGCTCGCGCTGCATCAGGCGACCGGCGGTCTCCTCGTCGTAGCTCAGCGCTTCCTCGATCGCGGCGCGATCGTCGGGGTCGAGCGCGCGGAGCACCTCGCGCTGGTCTGCGGGCTCCATGTCCTCGATGATCGCGACGGCGTCGTCGGTGTCGAGCTCGGAGGCGATGTCGGCGACCTGCGTGGCCGAGAGCGCGTCGATCAGATCCTCGCGGACATAATCGTTCATCTCGGCGAGGACGTCACCGTCGAGCAGGTCGGTGATCGCGGTCGCCAGGCCGGCGCGGTCCTCGTGCGGGGTCAGCTCGAACAGATCGGCGATGTCGGCCGGGTGGAGCGGCTCGACCAGGGCGCGCGCCGCGGCGGCGTCGCCGGCCTCGACCGCGTCGAGCACCTTGCGGACGAAGGCGGGCTTGAGCCGGTCGTCCTCGTCGAGTTGCGCGGTGTCGAGCTCGGGCTCGGGCAGGTCGATCTCGCTCATGATGGACCTCCTCGGCCGGGTTGCGGCGGCACATCGGCCTTTGCGCATAGACCCGTAACGCCGTGCGGCAACAAAGCCAACGCCGCTTCGTTGGGCGCGTGCGCGGCCGGTGATTTGCCAGCCGGGCGTCGCCTCGCTAGGGCGACGCATCCCCTTTTGCAGGAGTCCTTCGATGGCCGATCTTCCCGAAACCCTGACGCTCACGCTCGACGGCGGCGACGTCGTGATCAAATTGCGCGGCGATCTCGCGCCTAACCATGTTGCGCGCATCGCCGAGCTGGCGAACGACGGCTTCTACGACGGCGTCGTGTTCCACCGCGTCATCCCCGGCTTCATGGCGCAGGGTGGCGACCCCACCGGCACCGGCATGCACGGTTCGGACAAGCCCAATCTCGAGCAGGAATTCTCCAAGGAGCCGCACGTGCGCGGCACCGCGTCGATGGCGCGTGCGCAGAGCCCGAACTCGGCCAACAGCCAGTTCTTCATCTGCTTCGACGATGCCCGCTTCCTCGACAATCAGTACACGGTGTGGGGCCAGGTAACCTCGGGCATGGAGCATGTCGACGCGCTGCCGAAGGGCGAGCCGCCGCGCAGCCCGGGCAAGATCCTCAAGGCGCGCGCCGAGTAACACGCGTGACCGAAAAGCCCGCTCCCGCGCTTCGCGGGAGCGGGTTGGGCGAGGGGTCTTCTTCTTGGCGGCGCGAGAAAGGAAGAAGGGCCCCGCCGACTGGGGCGTGACGCTGGTTTTTCACAACTTCGGTCTTGGGACCAGGTCGGCTCGCGGTGAAGCTTTAGAAGGCGTTCCAGTCGTTCTGCCGACCGGCATCGGCGAGCGCCGTCGCTGGCAAGGCCCTGACCCGCGAGCGATACGGCGCCGCCTCGATTTTCTTCGCCGCAGCCGGCGCTGCGGCAGGTCGCAGCGCCAGGCGTGCCGGCGCCGAATCCTCGGTCTTGAACATCGCCGCCTGCTCGGCAAGTGACGTCACTTCGATGGTGAGGTTGCGGGCCGCGGCCGACGTCTCCTCAACCATGGCCGCATTCTGCTGGGTCGACTGGTCCATCGCGCTGATCGCCGCAGTGATCTGCGTGATCGCCGAGGATTGCGCAGTGGCGTCATTCGCCATCGTGCCGAGCAGGGTATGCACCTCGCCCACATCGCTGGATATATTGGCCAATGCGCCATCCACGTTCTGCACGGCTTTCACCGCGGTCACGATGTCGGTCTGGGTCAGGGTCAACTGGTCACGCGCACGCTTGGCTTCCTCCTCGGCGCGCATCGCCAAGGCCGAAACAAGATCGGCGACGACGGCGAAGCCACGACCGGCATCGCCCGCACGCCCCGCCTCGACCGCGGCGTTCATCGCCAGCACGCGCGTCTGGAAGGCGATCTTGTCGAGCCCCTCTATCACGCTGTCGATCCCCTTGGCGCTGTCGCTGACGCGGCCCATCGCCTGCACCGCTTCCTCTGCAGTTGCGCGACCGCCGCCGACCGTGGCGATCGCCTGATCGGCGCGTGCCACCGTCTGGCCTGACGACAAGGCCGTCGCTTTCAGTCGGGTATCGATCTGCACCAGTGCGGCGCTCGTCTCCTCGAGGCTGGCGGCATTGCCCTCGGTACGGCGCGCCAGGTCTTCCGACGCCTGCGCGATCTCGTGCGAGCCCGTGCGAATGCCATTGGCGCTTTCGGTAACGCCTCCGATCAAACCGCGCAGGTTGGCAAGAGCAGAGTTATAGTTGTCCTTCAACCCCTGAAAACTTTGGGGAAATTCCTTGTCGATGTCTGAAGTTAAGTCTCCGCCGGACAAGCTCGCGAGGCCGCTCGATAAAATTTCGACAACCTGCTGCTGCTCCCTATCGGTCTGCAGTTTTTCTTCTGTGACGGCTTCAAGTCCGACGGCATCATCGCGAAATTTGATCATGGCAGCGGTCATCCGACCTACGCAATCTTTTTGGTCGGAAAATGGAATCGGACTCTTCAGGTCACCCGCGGCCAATCCTTCCATACGGACCACCGTGCCGACGTAGGGAAGCGAGATCACCCGACGAAAGAACAAGCCCAATAGAGCGGCGGCCAACGTCGTCGTCGCCGCGATCGGGAGCGCGGCCTTGCCAGCAAATTGGGGTGCTAGCGTGCAGATGGCGTTGAGCGCTACCATCGCTCCAAAGGCAGCCAATAACTTGGTGCGAACGGGCGCATCCTTGATAAACCAGTCCATCGGGGTACCCATGTGCCGTGCCTCTTCCAGTCAAACTGCGCACGGCTTCCTTCCCACGGGTTGGTCCCAAGCGTCCTACCTCTTCATAGAGACTGGATTCCTGGTAACCTCGTTTCCCGAAATTTTGTCCAGCTCAGGTCCTTATTGTCGAGGGCCGAGGCGTGACGCGCAATGCGAGGCGCAAACTGCCCCTTATTGCAGGTCCGGCCGATCATCAGTGCGTGCCGCTGCCGCCAGGTCGGATATCGCAGAAGTGTTCGATTAGCGCTGTGACGATCGCTTCGTCGACCGTGATGTCGGCATTGGTGACGTGTCCGATATAGGTCCAGTAGAGAAGGATAGCGCGCACGTTGGCCAGCTCCGAACGAGCCTCCCCGCTCGCGATGAGTTCGGTCAAGATGGAGAGACGCCGCTGATCGACCCTGCGCAATGCTGCCGCTGCGATCTGCGATGTCGCGGCCCAGCTGCGCACGGCGCGTTCCAACGCCACTGGCGATCGAAACACCCGTCGAATCAACGCCTCCAGCGCCATCGACGAATCCCGGCGGGCCGTGGCGATCGCGTCTGCATAGGGCGTATCGACCGCCACCGTCTCCCAATGGTCGAGCACGGCCTGTTCGAAGGTCTCGACGTCGGCGAAATGCCAATAAAAGCTGCCCCGCGACACGCCCAGCGCCTTGGCCAGGCGTTCGGCGCGGAGCGATTGATACCCCTGCTGTGCCAGGCTGGTCAGCGCGGCGTCGAGCCAATCCTGCCGGGTCAGTCGTTGCGGAACCATACAGTCCTGTATTGACGAGAGCGGGCCACCGGCGCAATACCATACACACGTGTATGGAGACCATATCGTGCCGATCATTCTCGTTCCAGCCGGTGTGGCTTGCATCGTTGCGGCTTTGATTCATGGCTATCTGGGCCAGACGCGCCTGATTGCCCCGGCCAAATTTCCTGGCGGCCAGGCCAAGGCTCTCGTCAACGTGATCTGGCAATTCAGTACGGCGATATGGGCAGTATGTGGCGCGATCATCGCTGCGTCGCCCTGGTTGTTCGACGATCACGCCCGGCCAGTGGCCGTCCTATGCGCCTGTCTGCCCTTGGCATGGGGTATTGTCGGGAACGCCTGGATAACCCGCGGGCGACACTTCGGATGGAAGATGTTCGCGGCAATCGTGTCAGTCGCCATCGTCGGCGTGTATCTTCCCTCCTGACCCAGCCGTGCCGGCACTCCAGCCTTCGATACGGCTGCAGCCGGAAACCCCGCCTCAGGGCAGGTCCGGGCGATCATCATTGCGCGCCACTCCGACCAGGGATGCGTGACGAACGCGGCCCGAGTCTGCAGAGCCTCTCGCGCAGGCGGGCGAGCGCCTGCGTCGGCCCTCACACCTCCGGATCGGCGAGCGTCGCGATCAGCCAGTCGTGGAACAGCCGCACCGGCTTCTGTGTCAGCGCACGCGGGCGGCAGGCGAACCAGTAGCTGTAAGGGCTCTCCACCGCGATATCGAACAGCTTGACCAGCCGGTCGTCGCGCGCGTCCTCGAAATGGCTTTCGTGCATGAAGGCGATGCCGAGCCCCTGTGCGGCCGCCTCGAGCATCAGCGCGCCCGAATCGAAATGATCGACCGCCAGCGGCTCGAGCCCGATCAGCCCCGCCGCCGCGCGCCACGCGCTGAACGTGTCGGGCATGTCGCGATGCACCAGCGCGGTCAGCCCGGCGAGCTGTTCGGGGTTGGTGATCGGATTGGGCCCCTCGATCATCGCACGCGCGCCGATGACATAGACCTGGTTGCGATCGAGCCGCTTGGCATAGAGCGTCGGGTCGATCTCGCGCGCGAGCGCGATCACCGCATCGAGCCCTTCACCGAGCCGCGCGAGCAGATGCGCCGCGGTGTCGATGTCGAGATGCAGCTCGGGATGCTTGGCGCGCAATTCGCCGAGTCGGGGGAAGAGGCGTTGCGAAGCGAACAGCGGCAGGATGCCGAGGCGCAGCCGCAGCACGTCGGTATTGCTCGTCATCACCTCGACCGCGTCGGACAGGCGATCGAGCGCCGGCGCGATCTGCTGGAGCAGCCGGTCGCCATCGGCATTGAGCACGACGGCCTGGTGGCGCCGCTCGAACAACGGCCGCCCGATGAAGCGTTCGAGCGCCTGGATGCGGCGGCTGAGCGCGGGCGGCGACAGTGCAAGCTCCTGCGATGCCGCCTTGATCGATCCGGTGCGTGCAACCTGCACGAAGGCTTCGATCGCAGTGAGGGGCGGCAATCTGCGCATCTTCTGACACTCTCTCACGTCGACACCGTTATCTTGTGCACTGCACCAAAATACCGTCGGCTCTAAAGCTACCATTGCTGCAGGGGAGAGGGAAGGCCGCGATTGCAGAAACCGCACTCGCGATCGGTTCTTTCGCACTTGCAACATAAACTGCCGCGCGGCACATAGGGGGTGCCTTTCAGGCATCCTCTCCTAAAACTTTCAAGGCCGATCCCTCCAAGGGGTCGGCCCTTTTTTTGTCTGTTCGCGGTGCGACGCCGGCATGCCGGTCGCCTCGCATTTGCGGAACAGCATCCCTATCTCGCGCGCTCAACGATTTCACGCGAGGGAATGACAGCATGGCGGACGCCGAGACGCCGGTTCGGAAATTGCAGGTTGCCAATGCGCGGCCCGAGGATAGCGGGCGTGGGCTCGCGCATGTGCCGCGCGCGATGCTTGCCGCGCTCGGCCTTGGCGAGGGCGACGTGATCGAGATCGTCGGCAAGGCCTCGACCCCGGCGCGCGCGGTTGCGCCTTATGCCGAGGACGAAGGGCTCGAGATCATCCGCATCGACGGGCTGCAGCGCGCCAATGCCGGCGTCGGCTCGGGCGATTTCGTCGAGATTCGCGCCATAGAGTCGAAGCCGGCAACGCGCGTGGTATTCGCGCCGGCGCAACAGAACCTGCGGTTGCAGGGGTCGTCGAACGCGCTGAAGCGCACCTTCCTCGGCCGCCCGCTGACGCAGGGCGACGTCGTCGCGACGGCAGGCCAGCAGCGCGTCGACAACATGCCGCCGGGCGTCCAGAACATGCTGCGCGCGCCGGCCTATGCGCTCCAGGAGATCCGCCTCGCGGTGATCTCGACGCTGCCCAAGGGCGTGGTCCATGTCGACGAGAATACCGAGATCGAGCTGCGCCCCGAATATGAGGAGCCCAAGGAAGCGCGCCGCGCCGACGTCACCTATGATGATATTGGCGGGATGGGCCCGACGATCGACCAGCTGCGCGAGATGGTCGAGCTGCCGCTGCGCTACCCCGAGCTGTTCCAGCGCCTTGGCGTCGATCCGCCCAAGGGCGTGCTGCTGCACGGGCCGCCCGGCACCGGCAAGACGCGGCTCGCGCGCGCCGTCGCCAACGAATCGGCGGCCGAATTCTTCCTGATCAATGGCCCTGAGATCATGGGCTCGGCGTACGGCGAATCGGAAGGCAAGCTGCGCCAGGTGTTCGAGGAAGCCGCCAAGGCGGCGCCGTCGATCGTCTTCATCGACGAGATCGACTCGATCGCGCCCAAGCGCGGGCAAGTGTCGGGCGAGGCCGAGAAGCGCCTCGTCGCGCAGTTGCTGACGCTGATGGACGGCTTGGAAGCACGCGCCAACGTCGTGGTGATCGCCGCGACCAACCGCCCCGAGGCGATCGACGAAGCGTTGCGGCGTCCGGGCCGGTTTGACCGCGAGATCGTCGTCGGCGTTCCCGACGAGCGCGGGCGTCGCGAGATCCTCGGCATCCACACGCGCGGCATGCCGCTCGGTGACCGCGTCGATTTGGATGAGCTGGCGCGCACGACCTACGGCTTCGTCGGTGCCGATCTCGCCGCGCTCGCGCGCGAAGCGGCGATCGAGGCGGTGCGCAAGCTGATGCCGCGGCTCAACCTCTCCGAGGGGACGATCCCGCCCGAGATCCTCGACACGCTTGCGGTGACGCGCGAGGATTTCGTCGATGCGTTGAAGCGCGTCCAGCCGAGCGCGATGCGCGAGGTGATGGTCGAGGCGCCGCGCGTCCGCTGGGACGATGTCGGCGGACTCGACGACGCGCAGATGCGGTTGAAGGAGGGCGTCGAGCTTCCGTTGAAGGATCCCGACGCGTTCCGCCGGCTCGGCATCCGCCCGGCCAAGGGCTTCCTGCTCTATGGCCCGCCCGGAACCGGCAAGACCTTGCTGGCGAAGGCGGTGGCGCGCGAGGCGCAGGCCAACTTCATTGCGACCAAGTCGAGCGATCTGCTCAGCAAATGGTATGGCGAGAGCGAGCAGCAGATCGCCAAGCTGTTCGCCCGTGCGCGCCAGGTTGCGCCGTGCGTGATCTTCATCGACGAGCTCGATTCGCTCGTTCCCACGCGCGGCAGCGGGATGGGCGAGCCGCAGGTGACCGAGCGGGTCGTCAACACGATCCTCGCCGAGATGGACGGGCTCGAGGAATTGCAGTCGGTCGTCGTGATCGGCGCGACCAATCGACCCAATCTGATCGACCCGGCGCTGCTGCGGCCGGGGCGGTTCGACGAGCTGATCTATGTCGGCGTGCCGAGTCGTGATGGGCGGGCGCGGATCCTCGCGATCCAGACCGCCAAGATGCCGATCGCCGAGGATGTCGATCTCGATGTTCTCGCTGGGCGGACCGATCGCTTCACCGGCGCTGATCTCGAGGATCTGGTGCGGCGCGCGGGGCTTACCGCGCTGCGCGAATCGCTCGAGGTGCGGCAGGTGACGATGGCGCATTTCGAGACCGCGCTCGCCGATTCGCGCGCGTCGGTTACGCCCGAGCTCGAGCGCGAGTATGAGACGATGAAAGCGCGGTTGAAGCAGGATGCGACGTCGCTGCAGCCGATCGGCTTTGCCTTCCCACCGCGCGCGAAGGAAGACCAACGCTGACCTGCTTCCTCCCCTCCCTTCCAGGGAGGGGAGGAAGATTCACCGTTCGCGCAGCTTCACCCAGGCATAGCCGAACAGCACGACCATCGCCGCGCCAGCCACCAGATAGGGCAGCGAATGCTGCACCTGGTACAGCCCGACCCCGATCGACGGCCCGAGCACGAACGCCGCGCCGTTGATCGACGTCACCTTGCCCGCAACCGCCCCCTGCGCGTCGTGCCCGACCGCGAGCGATGCCCCCGCTGTGAACGCCGGGCGCGTGAAGCCGAACCCGACGCTCGCCAGCGCATAAGCGCAGGCCAGCGTATAGAGCGAGGTGGCAAGGCCGGTCAGCGCGCAGCCCGCCGCGGCGAGCAGCAGCCCCGTCAGCATCATCGGGCGGGGCTTCAAGTTGAGGTTGGGGATGATTCCCCATTGCACCAGCAACGCCGCGCCCGCGCCGATCATCAGCACGATCCCGGTCGGTTGCAGCGCCTGCGCCGGCGCGAGGTGAAGCCGGTCGATCACCAGGAAGCCGATCGCCTGCCCCGTCATCGCCTGGCCGTGCCCCGCGACGAGCCCGGCGATCATCCAGCCGCGGATCCGCGGATCGGCATAGCCGACCGATTCGCTGTGCGGCGCGGTCGCGGCGGTGATGCTCGCGCCCGAACTCTGCCCGCCGATCGAGGGATAGGCGTTGGCCGCGCCATGGAAGGCGCCGCGCGCCGCATCGCTGGCGGGCCGGTCGTCGGGCAGCATCCGCCGCACCGTGATCCATACGCCGATGCCGAACAGCGCGAAGATGAAGGCGGGGCCGGCGAGCCCGATCTCGACCCCGCCGACCGACCCGAGCACGAGGAAGGGGGCGAGCGTCGGCCCGAGGATCGTCCCCAGCCCGAAAGCCGATCCGAGCAGCGTCAGCGCCTTGGTGCGCTCAGCGCGGGTCGTGTTGCCGGCGACCAGCGCCTGCACCGCGGGCGGGGCGGCGGAGCCGAAGGTGCCGTAGATCAGCCGCCCGGCGATGAAGCAGCAGAAGGCAGCGATCCCGCCGATCCAGCCGTTGATCCCGGCGGCGAGGAACAGCCCGCAGATGACCAGCGAGACCGAGAAGCCGCCCATGCCGAGCAGGATCATCGCGCGGCGGCCGTGCAGGTCCGAGCGCTTCGCCCAGAATGGCGCGGCGATCACCCAGAGCAGCGCCGAGACCGAGAAAGCGGCGGCGACCGCGCTGTCGGGCACCTTGAGCGAGCGCCCGAGCGCGGGCAGCACCGACTGCATCGCGGTATTGCCCGCAGCGATCGTCAGCATCACCGTGAACAGCAGCGCGAAATCGCGATCGATCCGGGATGCGGCGCTCACCGCTCGGGCCCGAAGTTGAGCCGCTTGGTGATGTTATAGTCGAGCACGGTCATCACGAAGAAGGCGGCGAACTGGCGCGTGCGCGTCCACCAGCCGGTCTGGCGATAGTCCGCCAGGGTGATCCGCTGCGAATTGGCGACCTCGCCATCGACATAGCCGCGCACATGCGCGGCAAAGGCGGGATCGTCGATCCGCAGCATCATCTCGAGATTGAGGAACAGGCTGCGAATGTCGTAATTGGCCGAGCCGATATAGACGACGTCGTCGATCAGGAAGAGCTTGGTGTGGAGCTTGGTCGGCTGATATTCGTAGATCTGCACGCGCTTGCGCAGCAACCCCGCATAGGTGAAGCGCGACGCCCAGATCGCCGCGCCATGATCGTTCTTCGACGCCAGCACGATCCGTACCTGCCCGCGCACGCCAGCGCGGTCGAGCCGCCGCAGCATCCCCGGATTGGGCGCGAAATAGGCCGAGATCAGGTCGACCTTGCGCGCCCGCTCGAGGTCGCGCTTCACCGCGCGCGCCCAGGGCGAGAGCTTGCGCGTCGGCCCGCCGAACAGCCAGCGCACCGGCCCCTCGGGCTCGCTCCACGCCGACAGCGCGCGCCGCAAGCCGCGCAGCGGTGGCTTGGGCTGGCGCGACCAGGCCGACAGCGCGTCATAATAGCCGGTGATGCGCTGCGCCGCAGGCCCTTCGATCAGCAGCCCGAGATCGCGCCACGCCTGCTCGGCGGGGGTGCCGAAATAGCTGTCCTGCACGTTGAACCCGCCGATGATCGCGCGTGCGTCCGCGCTCTCGCCATCGGCAAGCGCGAGCTTCTGATGGTTGCGCAGCAGATAGCGCCGCCCCCAGCGGGGCACGAAGCGGCACACCTCGACGCCAGCGTCGCGCATTGGGTCGAAGAAGTTGTGACTCTCGGCGACTTCGCTGCCGAGCCCGTCGACCACGAGCGACACGCGCACGCCGCGCGCTGCCGCGCGGATCATCGCGTCGCGCACCTTCGCGCCGGCGTCGTCGTCGACATAGATGTAATAGATGATCCGCAGCGTCGCCCGCGCGCGGTCGATCAGCGCGATCAGCGTGTCGAGCCGGCGCGGGCCGGTGTCGAGCATCGTCAGCGCGGTGCCGGCAACGGTGAAGGTGGGTTGCGGGGCGGGGTCGGACATCCGCGCCTTGGTGATGGCAATGCCGGGTTTGCGCAAGTCGTTGACCCCATCTCACGGCGCAGACTAGGCTGATCGCCCAACCCAAAGGTCGCCGATGCTGCTCGCTTTCGTTCTCCAGGCCGCTGTCGCTGTGACCCCGCCTGGGCCGCCTCCCTCGGCCGATCCGTTCGGGGAGCGCGCCTTCGCGCATTTCTCGCGCGAGCCCATAGTGTCGCACGTTCGCGAGAGTGTCGATGCGGCGTTCTCGAGCGAGCCGCGTCCGGATGCTCCGATCGGCTATACCCTGCGTCTTACGCGGCGCGAGCCGTCGCATCCCGCGACGATCGTCTGGGCGGATAGCCGGACGTGTCCGGCGGTCCTTCCGGCGCTGCTGGCGATGCGAGCCGTCGCCATGCCGCATCCCTATGTGTCGGGGATCGATGCGCCGGGCGCGATGGTTCTCGACGGGACCGAATATTGGCTGCGCGCGGAGGCGGGGTATGCGCACGGGCGTCCGGCCTGGATCGATATCGGCAGCAATCGCGATACGCCGCTCGCCGCCTGGGTCGAGCGCAGCCTTGCGGCGCTCGCGCGGTGCTGGTCCCCGGTGCCGCCGGGCCCGCCCACCCGCGTTTTCTTGACTCCGTAGGGCATTCCGACTAGGGCACCGCCTTTCCGACACTCGTCGTACAAGCAAGGAAGCCGTTCATGGCGCGCGTCACTGTCGAAGATTGCGTCGACAAGATTCCCAACCGCTTCGATCTCGTGCTGTTCGCGGCGCAACGCGCCCGCCAGATTTCGGGCGGCGCCGAATTGCTGGTCGATCGCGATCGTGACAAGAACCCGGTCGTCGCGTTGCGCGAGATCGCCGAGGAACTCGTCCATCCGCCGACGCTCAAGGAATCGGTCATTTCGGGGCTGCAGCGTGTCCAGGTCGACGACGAAGACGTCGCCGATGCGGTCGGTTCGCTCGCGGCTTCGGCCGAGGCGCTGCGCCTCACGGCTGCCGCTCCGCCGCGTAACCAGAATCTCGGGGCCGATTACGAAGGTTGAGGCCCGACGCTAACGGCAAAGCCGTTAGCGGAGGACAAGCCGAAACCCGGACGGCGACCGCGCGGGCTTGTACCCGCGCGTGTCGGCCGACGACGTCGCTTTGCCACGGCGTGCCTTTTGATCGGCACGCACTTTCCTACAGTCCGTGTCCTCGGCGAAGGCCGGGGCCCAGTCGCGAGCCGCCGATTTCCCGGCACCGCGCACTCCCGCCCCAGCCTCAGTCATCGTCACCCTCCGGCGCGGCCTTGGCCCGCCCCTTGAAACCCTGCGCCACGACATACCATTCGCTCGATGCCTTGCGGCTCGCGGGCGGCTTGGCGTGCTTCACGGTGGTGAAATTGCGCTTCATCTCGGCGACAAGCGCCGTGTCGGCGCCGCCTGCAAACACCTTGCCGACGAATGCCCCGCCGGGTTCGAGCACGTCGATCGCGAACGCCAGCGCGGCCTCGACCAGCCCCATCGTGCGCAGCGCATCGGTTTGCGGATGGCCGACGGTGTTCGCCGCCATGTCCGACAGCACGAGATCGGGTGTGCCGCCCAGGCCCGCCATCAGCCGCTCGGGCGCGACATCGTCCATGAAGTCGAGTTGGAGGATCGTCACGCCCTCGATCGGATCGACCGGCAGCAGATCGATCCCGACGATCGCCGCCTTGGGCACCTGCCGCCGCACCACCTGCGCCCAGCCGCCCGGCGCGAGGCCGAGATCGACCACGCGGCGCTTGCCCTTGAGGAAGCCGAAGCGCTCGTCGAGCTCACTCAATTTATAAGCCGCCCGGCTGCGAAAGCCGTCGGCCTTGGCACGCTTCACATAGGGATCGTTCAACTGCCGCTCGAGCCAGCGCGTCGATTGCGCGGTGCGCTTGCGCGCGGTCTTGACCCGGACCCTGAGCCCGCCGCCATCGTTGCTCATGCCGCATTTCCCATCAATCGTCGGAGGATGCCTTCGCGAATGCCGCGATCGGCGATGCCGAGCCGCTGCGCCGGCCACAAATCCATGATCGTTTCGAGGATCGCGCACCCCGCGACCACCAGATCGGCGCGTTCGGTGCCGATGCAGGCGAGCTGCGCGCGCTCGCGCAGGTCCATCGCGGCGAGATCGGCGCTGATCTGGCGCATCGCGGTGGCGGGGACGATCAGCCCGTCGACCTGCGCGCGATCATAATGCGACAGCCCGAGATGGACGCTCGCCAGTGTCGTGACGGTGCCCGAGGTGCCGAGCAGCCGCGGCACGGCGATCCCGCGCGGCAGCCGCGCGGCGAATGGCGCCATGCTTTCGGTGACCAATGACCGCATCCGCGCATAGGCCGCCGCGCGCCCTTCGGCGCCGCCATCCTGGCCGGGCGGGCCGTGCCCTGCGCTCTCCGTCAGCGACACCACGCCCCACGGCGCGCTGTGCCAGTCGAGCACGCTCGGCGTCTCGCCGCGCGTGTCGACCAGCACCAGCTCGGTCGATCCGCCGCCAATGTCGAACACCAGGGCCGGGTCCTCGCCCGGCTCGATCAGCGCGTGGCAGCCGAGCACGGCGAGCCGCGCCTCTTCCTCGGCGCTGATGATGTCGAGCAGGATGCCGGTCTCGGCATAGGCGCGCGCGATGAAGTCGGCGCCGTTGCTCGCGCGGCGGCAGGCTTCGGTCGCGACCGCGCGCGACAGGTGTACGTTGCGGCGGCGCAACTTGTCGGCGCAGATCTTCAGCGCCGCGATCGTCCGCTCGATCGCGGCGTCGCTGAGCCGGCCCGATCCGGCGAGCCCCTCGCCCAGCCGGACGATTCGCGAAAAGGCGTCGACCACCGCGAAGCCGTCGCCCTGCGGACGCGCGATCAGCAGGCGGCAATTGTTGGTGCCGAGATCGAGCGCCGCGAAATGGCGCGGTTCGCGAGCGCGCGCGGCGCCGGTCCGTGCGGCGCCCTTGCCAGCCGGTGGTTTGGGCGCCGTGGGCTTGTCGGTCGGCGCCCTGTCGTTCGGCGCCCTGTCGTTCGGCGATTTGTCGACCGGCGGTTTGCGCGCGGGGGCTTTGCTTGCGGTAGGGGTACCGCCGGGAGGCCTGCCAGGGGCGGGCGTGCCGTTGGTCGGTGCCGAACGAGCAGGCCTGGCCTGCCGGTACGGCATATCGGGCGATCGATCCGCCATGCCGTGTGACTCGCTTATTCTGTTCTGCCGTCGCGCCGCGCCGGGTGGCGCGCCGTTCGGTGCTTGGGCGCGATGCTAGCGTAAGGCCGGACGAGCGGCAAGCGATCCGGGCCGGCGATGTGGTCCGTGTCGCCACACGATCGGTTGACAGGCGCGGCGACCCCTCCTAGAGCGCGAGCCCGGCGTTGCCCCGTCGTCTAATGGTAAGACTGCGGTTTCTGATACCGCCTATTGAGGTTCGAATCCTCACGGGGCATCCAGCCATCTCGCGCTCGACTTTTCGAAGCGCTTTTCCCAGAAGTCCGATCGATCGCGTGGGCGGCGCCAGCGTCCGTCCGCGTGGCATTGGCGAGTATGACCGCGGCGCGCGGGGCCCAAGTGGGCTTCGCCATACGCCTGCCATCCCAATGGTTGAAGGTAGCGCGGGCCAAATGCCTTGCGGCTCACATAGTATATTTTCATGGATTAATGAAAATATCGAATGTGTACCGCGTAAAGCGAGAAAATACGGCGCCGATAAGGACCTTATGCTCGGTCCGCCGATGTGCTAATCGCTTCCATACTTTGTACAGTGCGTTCGCTCGTCTTTTAGGGGGTGGTTATGCAGAACATTGTTCGAAATCTATTTGCCTGTCTCGCGGTGGCGACGGTGGCGGGGGCCAGTCCGGCCTTCGCGCAGGCGACCCGTACCTGGATTTCCGGAGTCGGCGACGATGCCAACCCATGCTCGCGCACGGCGCCGTGCAAGACCTTTGCCGGTGCGATCTCCAAAACCGCAGCGGGCGGCGAAATCAACGTGATCGATTCGGGCGGGTTCGGTGGCGTGACGATCACCAAGTCGATCACGCTGCGGGCGGTCGGGGTGGAAGCCGGGGTGCTGGCTGCCGGTACCAACGGCATCGTCATCAACGCCGCGGCGACCGACAAGATCGTGCTCGAGGGGCTCGACCTCGAAGGCCTGAAGAATACCGGTACGGTGCTGCCGCAGTCCGGGGTGCTAATCACGCGAGCGGCGGAAGTCCTGATCCGCGATTGCGATATCCGCAATTTCGATACCGGCATTCTCGTCCAATCGGTCGATCAGGCGCGTGTCACCGTCGACCAGAGCATGTTCACCGGAAACAACAACGGCATCATCGTCGCCTCCACGCCGGGCTTCGGCCATGTGAAGCTGTTCAATTCGCTGCTGGTCGGAAATACCACCGACGGGGTGAAGGTTACCGGCGCGGGCAACGACGTGTTCATCGCGAACGACCAGATTCTCGGAAGTGTGAAGTCGCTGGATATCCTGTCCGGCGGTGTGGTTCGCTCGTTCGGCAACAACGTCATCCCGACCGGCGACCTGCCGACGACGACGACGCCGCTGCAATAAGCGGCAACGGCGGCCTGCGCCGGCCCAGGCGGGCGGCGTGGGCCGCTCGGCTGCGGCTCAATAGGCGATATGGCGCAGCGTCGAGGCGAAGGCGTGCATGATCCGGTCGCGGGTCGACGCCTCGGCCATCACCTCGGCGAAGCGCGGGATGCCGTCGCGGCGAAAGCCGCTTTTCTCGCGGGCGGTGAGCGGGCGATAGCGCAGCCCGGTCTGGTCCGAGATGTGCCGCAGGCTCTCGCCAATCTCTTCGTAGCGATAGAGCCGGTCGACGATCAGCGTCCCATCATCATCGGTGTAGAGCGAGTCGTCGACCGGGAAGTCGCCTTGCTCGACATAGTCGCGCCAGCTGTGCGGGCCGTTCTCGCTGCGATGGTGCGGCGAGTGGCGGAGCATCGCGTAGAAGGACAGGCATTTGTCGACCGGATGCCGCTCGAAGGCGAATTTGTAAGCGGAGCGAAAGCGCCCGGGCTGCGCCGCCCGGATCTCGCGGGCGGACATGTGGTTATAATAATCGGTCCAGTTGCGCGGCCTATGCAGCGGGTTGGGGGGATGAATGGGCGTGACGATAGCGGCCGGATCGCACGATTCGGCAAAATGCACCTCCAGCGACGTCCCCGCAGTTTTGCGCGTCTTGATAAAGATGAGATTGGGCTCGAAAGAAACGATCGCCATGGCGGGTCCCGCGATTCGGGTGACGATTCGAAATCGTCGTAGTGCCACCCGGCTCTGTGGCACCAATAGTGTGATTCGACAGAGGTTTCAATAAACGTATAAAATGCCTGTGATAAACGAAGCATGAATACAGTATATAACGCCTTCTGGGTGTGATTTTGTCTCCGGGCGAGAAGCAATGGACTCGCGCCCCTTTTTGGCTTTTCGACCGTTCATCGACGCCCCAACGACAGGCTCGTACGAAATCTCGACAGTACCCCCGGACGCGCAGCGCGGCCGGTCGCCAGGGGTACGGCGAGCGGGTCAGGGCGGCGTGCGAAACCGACACCCGTCCGAACCCAGGTCTGGCCAGCAGTGGCCTCCCGGTTGCCGATCGTCCGCGCGATCGCTTGCGAGCGACTGCGTCGCGCAATAGGGAGAGCGGGTGACCGACAGTGGACCAGGCGCAGCGGCGGTTGCGGACGCTTCCCGCCCGCGCCGCGGCCGCTGGCGCTGGCTCGGTGGCGTGGTGCTGCTGCTGGTGGCGGTGCTCGGGGCCCTATGGCTGGCGCGCAAACCCGTTGCCGAGCATTTCATCGATGACGCACTTGCGGCGCGCGGTATCCCGGCGCGCTATGAGATCGCGCGGATCGGATTTCGCACGCAGCGGCTGACCAATGTCCGCATCGGCGACCCGCGCCATCCCGATCTGCTGGCCGATTGGGTCGAGGTCGATACCAGCCTGTGGGTTTCGGGCGCGAGCGTCAGCGCGATCCGGGCCGGCCGGGTGCAGCTGCGCGCACAGCTTGCCGGCGGGAAGGTGTCGTTCGGGACGATCGACCGATTGCTGCCCGCACCGTCGGGCAAGCCGTTCGCGCTTCCCGCGATCAAAGCCGAGATTGCGGACGGCAGCATTGCGCTGGCGACGCCGTACGGCCCGGTTGCGCTGCATCTGGCCGGGGCGGGACGACTCGACGATGGCTTTGCGGGAACGCTTGGCGCGAAGGCGGCCGCGCTCGATCTGGGCGACTGCCGTCTCGAAGCGCTCGATGCGGTGCTGCACGTGCAGGTGCGCGCGGCGCGGCCGAGCATGACCGGCCCGGTGACGCTCGCGCGCGGTGCCTGCGGCGGTGCGCGGATGACGTCGGCACGCGCGGATCTGACGGCGACGCTCGCGGCGAAGCTCGACAGCGGGCGCGGATCGGCGCGGCTGGCGATCGCCGCGCTCGACGGTGGCGGGGCCGCGGTCCGGGCGCTGGCGGGGACGATCGATTTCGGCGGGTCGGCGCGCGATGTTGCGGGCGAACTCGATCTGCGTTCGGGCGCTGCCGCAGCTGCGGGACTCGCCGCGACGCGGACCGCGCTTGCGGGGCGGTATCGCTATGCGGGCGGTGGGCTCGCGTTCGATGGGCGCGCGCAAGCCGGTGGCGCGCGGTTGCCGCCGGCATGGCGCGCACGGCTCGATCCGGTGCGCGGCGCGGGCGCGGGAACGCCGGTCGGCCCGATCGTCGCACAAGCGGTCGACGCGCTGAAGGCCGCGGGCCGATCGGGCGATGTCGACGCGCGCGTCTCGACGATCTTAAATGCCGGGCGCGGGCAGGTGATCGTATCGCGGCTCGCTTTCGCGGCGGAATCGGGCGCGCGCACGACGCTCGCTGGCGGGAGCGGGCTGCTCTATCGCTGGCCGGGCGGCGTGCGGATCGACAGCACCGTGACGCTCGGCGGCGGTGGCTTGCCGAACGCCAGCGTCCGCGTGAGTCAGGCCGGGTTCGGCGCACCGTTGATCGGCCGGGCGATTGTCGCGCCTTATGCCGCAGGTGCTGCGCGGCTCGCGCTGACGCCGATCGACTTTAGTGCGACCACCAGCGGTGCGACGCATATCACGACTCGCGCCGCGCTCAGCGGGCCGATCGGTGGGGGCCAGGTCACCGCGCTCAGCCTGCCGCTCGACGCGCGCTGGGACGGCCGCGCCGGGCTGACGCTCAATCCTGCCTGCGCGCCGCTGGCGTTCGAGCGGCTGGCGGTTGGCGGGCTCGATCTGCCGCGCTCGAGCATCACGCTGTGCCCGCGCGACGGTGCGCTGGTGCGGCTCGATCAGGGCGCGGTGCGTGGCGGCGGTACGATCGGGCCGATCCACCTCGCGGGTCGGCTAGGTTCCTCGCCGATCGGCGTGACGCTGCAGCATGGCGAATGGCTGCTCGGCGCGCGGCGCTTTGCGACGACGGGGCTGGGCGTTCGGCTGGGGGCGCCCGAACGAGTGACGCGGCTCGATGTCGCGACGCTCGGGGGCAGCCTTGCGGCCAGAGGGTTCGCGGGCACTTTCGACGGAGCGAGCGGCCAGATCGGCGCGGTGCCGCTGTTGCTTTCGTCGGCCGCGGGGCAGTGGCGCTTTGCCGCGAACGTGCTGGCGCTCGACGGTGGCATGATGGTCGCCGACAGCGCGCCCAACCCGCGCTTCAATCCGCTCGCCGCGCGCAGTGTCGCGCTGACGCTGGCGGACAATAGGATCGCGGCGCGCGGCACGCTGTTCGAGCCGACCAAAAGCGTGAAGGTCGCCGATGTCGCGATCGCGCATGATCTCGGCGCCGGGGCAGGGCATGCCGATCTCACCGTCCCCGGCATCGTCTTTGGCCCGCAATTCCAACCCGACGCGCTGACGTCGCTGACCTATGGCGTGATCGCCAACGTGGTCGGGTCGGTGAATGGCGAGGGCCACATCCGCTGGACGCCGCAGGGCGTGACGAGCGACGGCGTGTTCCGGACCCCCGGCACAGATCTCGCGGCGGCGTTCGGCCCGGCGACGGGGATTGCGGGCGAAATCCGCTTCACCGATCTGCTCGCGCTGCAGAGCGCGCCGGGCCAGGTCGCGACGATCAAGACGCTAAACCCCGGGATCGCGGTCAATGACGGCGTCGTGCGCTATCAGTTGCTGCCTGGCACGCGGATCGCGATCGAGCAGGGGCGTTGGCCGTTCGCCGCGGGGACGCTGACGCTCGAGCCGACCGTGCTCGATTTCGACAAGACGCAGGAGCGGCGGATGACCTTCCGCGTCGACGGGATGCAGGCCGACCAGTTCCTCCAGCAGTTCGACTTCAAGAACCTCAACGCCACCGGCATCTTCGACGGCGCGCTGCCGATGGTGTTCGATGCGACCGGCGGGCGGATCGAGCAGGGGACGCTGACCGTCCGGCCCGGCGGCGGGACGGTCGCCTATGTCGGCGAGGTGACGCAGAAGGATGTCGGCTTCTGGGGCAATTTCGCGTTCCAGGCGCTCAAATCGCTGCGCTATCGCAGCCTCGAGATCGTGATGAACGGGCCGCTCGCCGGCGAGATGATCACCGAGGTGCGCTTCGCCGGGATCGGGCAGGGCGCGGGCGCCAAGCGCAACTTCCTGTTCGACCGGCTGCAGAAGCTGCCGCTGGTGTTCAACGTGCGGATCAGCGCGCCCTTCCGCCAGTTGATCGATTCGGCGCAGAGCTTCTACGACCCGCGCCGCCTGATCGAACGCAACCTGCCGACGCTGCTCGAGGAGCAGAACAAGCGGGCCAAGCCGCCCACCCCTATTCAGCCTTCCGACAGCAGGATCGTGCCATGAACGAAACAGCATTGACGAAGACCAAGGATCGACCGACCACGGGCATGATGACGAGAACGATGACGATGGCCGCTGTGGTGGTGGCCGCTTTGGCGCAGAGCGCGTGCGTGACGGTGAGCGCGCCCGACAAGCCGATCGTGATCAACCTCAACATCAGCGTCACGCAGGAGGTCGTCTACCGTCTCGACGGTCAGGCCAAGAATTTGATCCAGGCACAACCGGGGATTTTCTGATGAAACGCATGATCACCACGCTCGCCATTATCGGGTTGATCGGCACCGCGACCGCCGCGCTCGCCCAGCGCAGCCCGGCCTATCAGGCGGCGCGCGCCGCGGGGCAGGTCGGCGAGCAGCCCGACGGCTATCTCGGCGTGATCGGCGCGGCCAGCCCCGAGGTGCGCGCGATGGTCAACAGCCTCAACATCCAGCGCAAGGCGGCCTATACGCAGCAGAGCGCGAGCTCGGGCGCGACGGTCGAGCAGTTCGCCTTCACCAGCGGCTGCAATTTGATCAGCCAGACCGCGCCGGGCGAAAAGTATAAGGGCCCCGACGGCCAGTGGAAGACCCGCACCGCCGCGGCGCCCGAGCGCGATTCGCGCTGCATCTGACGCTTTGGCCGGGGCTTACTTCGCCTCGGCGAGCGCGGCCTTCGCGGTCGCGCTGGTCCAATCCATCCCGCCGGTGCTGCGCCACACTTCCTTGCCGGCCGAATCGAACAGGATGCTCATCGGCAGGCTGGCGTTATAGGCGAGGCTGAAGCCGAGCTCCTTGTCGAGATACGGCTGGAGCCGGGCGAACTTCTCCTTGGCGAAGAAGGCGGCGACGGTCGGGCGGTCCTTGTCCTGGCTGATCGTCGCGACAGCGATCGTCGCGGCGGCCTGGTCGAGCGTCGGCATTTCCTTGACGCACGGGCCGCACCACGTCGCCCACAGGTTGACGAGCACGGGCTTGCCCTTGAACACCGCGAGGGTGGTCGGCTTGCCCGCCGGATCCTCGAAGCTGAGCGTCGGTGCGGCCTCGCCCTTGTGGCTGCGGTCGATCTTGCTGGTCTCGGCCGGGGCCGTAGCGGCGGCGGGCGCGGTGCTGTTCGCGGCGACGTCGGCTTGCCCGTTGGACGAGACTTGCTTATCGCACCCGGCAAGCCCGAGCAGCAGGACCGAAGCGATCACCGAGCGAAACAACATGAGCGATGCATCCAATGCGATGTGGGGTGGGCGCTTTGCCGAGGGTCCGGCAGCCGTCATGCGTGCGATAAATGCCTCGATCCCGTTCGACAAGCGTCTCTGGCGGCAGGACATCGCCGGGTCGAAGGCGCATGTCGCGATGCTCGGCGCGACCGGGATCGTATCGGCTGAGGATGCGGCGGCGATTTCCGCGGGTCTTGACGTGGTTGCCGCCCATTACGAGGCGCACGGTGTCGCCGAGGACATGGCGCTCGAAGACATCCACATGCAGAGCGAATCGCGGCTCGCCGCGGCGATCGGCCCGGTGGCGGGGCGGCTCCACACCGCCCGCTCGCGCAACGACCAGGTCGCGACCGATTTCAAGCTGTGGGTGCGCGATGCGATCGACGAGGTCGAGACCGCGCTCGCCGCCTTCCAGGATGCGCTGCTGACGCGCGCCGAGGAACATGCCGACAGCGTGATGCCCGGCTTCACGCATCTGCAGAGCGCACAGCCGGTGACGCTCGGTCATCATCTGCTGGCGTATCACGAGATGATCGCGCGCGACCGCAGCCGCTTCGCCGATGCGCGCGCGCGGATGAACCTGTCGCCGCTCGGCTCGGCGGCGCTTGCCGGCACGGGCTTCCCGATCGACCGCGACATGACCGCGGCGGCGCTCGGCTTCGATGGGCCCACGCGCAACTCGCTCGACGGCGTGTCCGACCGCGACTTCGCGATCGAATATCTGACCTGCGCGACGCAATGCTCGCTGCACCTCTCGCGGCTCGCCGAGGAGTTCGTGTTGTGGGCGTCGCAGCCGTTCGGTTTCGTCGCTTTGTCGGACCAATGGTCGACCGGCAGCTCGATCATGCCGCAGAAGCGCAATCCCGACGCCGCCGAGCTGGTGCGTGGCCATGCCGGCCGCATCCTCGGCTGCATGACGTCGCTGATGGTGACGATGAAGGGCCTGCCCTTGGCCTATTCGAAGGACATGCAGGACGACAAGCCGCCGGTGTTCGAGGCGCACGACCTGCTCGGCCTGTCGATCGCGGCGATGACCGGCATGGTCGAAAGCGCGACCTTCCGCACCGATCGGATGCGCGGCCTCGCCGAAGCCGGGTTCGCCACCGCGACCGACCTTGCCGACTGGCTGGTGCGCGAAGCCGGCGTGCCGTTCCGCGAGGCGCATCACATCACCGGGCAGGCGGTCGCGCGTGCCGAAGCGCTCGGGCTCAAGCTCGACGCGCTGCCGCTCGCCGACCTGCGGGCGATCGACGCGCGGATCGACGACCGCGTCTACGGCGTGCTGTCGGTCGAAGCATCAGTCGCCAGCCGCACCAGCTTCGGCGGCACCGCGCCGGTCCGGGTCCGCGCGGCGATCGCGGCGGTACGCGAGGGGAAGACGGCATGAGGATCGCGCTCGGATTGGCCTGCGCCGCACTGCTCTGCGGTTGCGGTTCGGCATCGGGATTGAAACCGGCCGCGGGGCAAGCCCTGCCGGTCGCGCCCTATGGCGCCAAGGCGACGCCGACCCCCGCCGATCTCCTCAAGCCGAGCAACCAGGCGCGCCCTTCGCGGAGCGACGAGGTGCTCAAGAATTCCGAGGAACGGCGCAGCGACGAGTTCGACCTGCCGCCTCCCAACTGATTTAGGCCCGACTCCATGGATCATTTTGCGCTCGTCGACGGGGAAATGTACTGCGAGGGCGTTCCGCTCGCGACGATTGCCGAGGCGGTCGGCTCCCCGGTCTACGTCTATTCGACCGCGACCTTCGAACGTCATGCCCGCGTGTTTCGCGAAGGGCTCGCCGCGGCGGGTGACGTCCACCTCGCTTATGCGATCAAGGCTAACCCCAATCTGGCGGTGCTGCGCGTCCTCGCCAATGCCGGCTACGGCGCCGACGTCGTTTCGGGCGGCGAACTCGCGCGCGCGCTGGCGGCGGGGATTCCGGCGGCCGACGTGGTGTTCTCGGGGGTCGGCAAGACCGTCGGCGAATTGCAGACCGCGCTCGATGTCGGGCTCGGCCAGTTCAATCTCGAGCTGGAGGAAGAGGGCGTCGTGCTCGCCGGCCTGGCGCATGCGCGCGGGATGCGCGCCGATGCGACGCTGCGGGTCAACCCCGACGTCGATGCCGGGACGCATGCCAAGATCTCGACCGGCAAGCGCGAGAACAAGTTCGGCGTGCCGATCGACCAGGCGCCGGCGATCTTCGCGCGGCTGGCAGCGCTTCCCGGCCTCGCGATGCGCGGGGTGGCGATCCACATCGGCAGCCAGCTCGGCGATCTCGCGCCACTCGCGGCGGCCTATGCGCGGATCGGCCGGCTCGTCGCCGAGCTGCGCGCGGCGGGCCACCCGATCGAGCGCGTCGATCTCGGCGGCGGCCTCGGCGTGCCCTATCGCGCGGGTGAGGTTTTCCCGAGCCCCGCCGACTATGGCGCGATGGTCGCGCGCGTCACCAAGGACTGGGGCGTGCGGCTGATGTTCGAGCCCGGGCGCGTCATCGCGGGCAATGCCGGCGTGCTGCTGACCAAGGTCATCTGGGTCAAGCCCGGCGCGATCCACCCCTATGTCATCGTCGACGCCGCGATGAACGATCTCGCGCGCCCGGCGATGTACGACGCCTGGCACGATTTCGCCGCGGTCCACCCGACGGGCGAGCGGATGATCGCCAACATCGCCGGGCCGGTGTGCGAGAGCGGCGACACCTTCGCGATGGCGCGCGACATCGATGCGGTGAAGAGCGGCGATCTCGCGGTGTTCCGCACCGCCGGCGCCTATGGCGCGACGATGGCCTCGACCTACAATAGCCGCGCTCTGGTGCCCGAAGTGCTGGTCGACGGCGATCGCTTCGCGGTGGTCGCCGACCGCATCCTGCCCGAGACGATCCTCGCTGCAGAGCGCATCCCAGAGTGGCTGAAGGCGTGAGCCTGCACAGCCTTCCGCTTTTCGTGCGGATGGCGGGACGGCCGGTGATCCTGCTCGGCGAGGGCGAGCCGGCCGACGCGAAACGCCGGCTGCTCGAACGCGCCGGCGCGACGATCGTCGGCGAGGATACCCCGGCCGCGCTCGCGATCGTCGCGATCGAGGAGGAGGCTGACGCGCAGGCGGCGATCGCGCGGCTCAAGGCGCGCGGCGTGCTGGTCAACGCGGTCGACCGGCCCGACGCGTGCGACTTCACGCTGCCCGCGATCATCGACCGCAGCCCGGTGCTGATCGCGATCGGCACGGGCGGCGCCTCGGCCGGGCTGGCGGCGGCGCTGCGCCAGCGGCTCGAGACGTTGCTCCCGGCGACGCTCGGGCCGCTCGCGGACCGGCTCTATGCCCTGCGCGCTGCGATCCGGCTGGCCTTTCCGGCGCTCGACACGCGCCGGCGCGCGCTGGGCACGGCCTTTGCGCCGGGTGCGGCGCTCGATCCGCTCGCGGCGAGCCCCGATGCGGTCGAGACCTGGCTGATGGCACCCGCCGCACCGACCGACCGCCTGATCACGCTGCGCCTGCAGTCGGCCGACCCCGACGACCTGACGCTCGGCCAGGCACGCGCGCTGGCGCTCGCCGACCGCATTTACGCCCCGGCCGGCGCGCCCGCCGCGATCCTCGATCGCGCGCGCGCCGATGCGGTGCGGATCGTTTCCGAGATACCGCCCGTTACGCGCGACGCGGGGGTGTCGATCTGGGTGGAGTGGGCATGAGCGGATTTGCGTATCGCGTCGCGGACGGGAAGGCCGAACGCCTCGACATCAAACAGGCGCTCGATACGCCGGGCGATCTCATCTGGGTGCACCTCACCACCAACAACGAGGAAGCGCAGACCTGGCTGGCGGATGTCGCCGGGCTGCCCGATTATGTCGTCGATGCGCTGACCACTGGCGAATCGCGGCCGCGCTGCGAAGCGCTCGGCGAGGGCGCGTTCCTCAATCTGCGCGGGCGCTCGAACGAGCAGATGACCGCGTCGGACCCGCTCGCCTCGCTGCGGATCTGGGCCGAGGCGGGGCGGGTGATCTCGGTCACGCGGCGCTCGGTCAATGCGATCGACGACGTCGTCAAGGAGATCGAGGGCGGCAAGATCCGCGATCCCGGCGACCTGATCGCCGAATTCGCGGTGGCGATCACCGAGGAACTCGACCCCGAAGTCGGCAATCTCGGCGACAGCCTCGACGATTGCGAGGCCGATCTCGACGGTGACAAGGTGTTCGAACTGCGCCGCGGCGTCACCAAGGTGCGCGTCGCCGCGATCGGCTATCGCCGCTTCCTTACCCCGCAGCGCGCCGCGCTCGAAAAGCTCGCCGCGCTGCCGTGCGACTGGCTGCAGGACGACGACCGGCTGCACCTCAATTCGGCGGCCGATCGCGCCGCGCGGATGGCCGAGGAATTGGAGGCGATCCGCGAACGCTCGGCGCTGATGCACGAGGCGCTGACCGACCTGCGCGCCGAACAGATCGATTCGCGCTCGCTGCTGATCTCGATCGTCGCGTTGATCTTCCTGCCGCTGACCTTCCTGACCGGGCTCTACGGCATGAACGTCGAAGGGCTGCCGTTCGCCAAGGAGCCGTGGGCGTTCGACGTGATCGGCGGGATCTGCATCGCGATCACGGTCGGCATCATCGGCTATTTTTCGGTCAAGCGCTGGTTCGGCTGAACCCATCCACAGCGGGGGCGCCTCAGGCGGCGCGCACCGATTTCCACGCCTGGCCGATCTCGTCGAGCGTGTCGGCCACCTCGCGGAAGGGACGCGGATCCTGGCCGATCGCGGCGTTGACGACAGTGTGGCGCGCGCCGGCGTAGAGCTTGGCGAGCGCTGGCGCGACGGTGCCGCCGGCGTCGAAATCGAGCCCCGCCTCGAGCGCGAAGAGGATCGCGGTGGCGCGCGTCACCTTGTCGCTCTTCATCGCATAATTGCCGTTCTCGGCGGCCCAGGCGGCGCCGCGCAGCGCGCGGATCGCCTCGTCGTAGAGCAATTGGACGAGCGCGGGACCATCGGCCGCGGCGGTCTGGCCGGCGAGCTCGATCTGCCGATAGGTCGTCTCTGGGTTGCGGCCGAACGCCGTGGCATAGGCGGCTCCCATCAGCCGGTCTTGTTCCACTGGTCGATCTGGCTCTGCAGCGCCTTCGCACTCGCCTTGTATGCGGCGACGATCGCATCGGAGGCGGCATATTGTTTGGTCAGGCGATCCTGATAGACTGCGGTGTCGGCGGTCACCTTGGCTTCGGCGTCGTTGACCGTGTTGAGCCGCGCTGTGTAGAGCGCGGTGCTTCCCGTCAGCCCGGTGCTCTCGGCCTGCCCGTTGACGAAGACCTTGTTCTCGGTTGCAGCAGTGGTGATCGCGTTGAGCGCGGCGGCCAGCCCGCCACCGCTCGCACCGGTGCCGTTGGCGAACAGCGCTTCGACCGCCGCCGGGGTCTTGAGCAGCGCGGCGGCGAGCTTGCCCGAATCGACGCTGAGCGTGCCGTCCTTGTTGGTGGCGACGCCGACCGAGGCGAGGTTGACCGGCTCGCCCGCGGCGGCGCCGGTCGACAGCGTCGTCAGCGTCAAGCCGCGCAGCGCGCGCAACAGGCCGGTCGCATTGTAATCGCTGCGCAGCGGACCGGTCGCTGGGTCGGTCTCGGTCTTGAGCTCGGCAAGCACCTGATTGTAGGTCGTCACGAAATCGCCGACGGCTTGCTGGATGCCGTCGGTCGGGGTCGTGCTCCCGAGCGAGACGGGTTTGGGCGTGCCGGCCGCGCCCGCCGCGGACACTCCGGTGAGGGTCAGTTTCACCCCGGTGACGAGATCGCTGATCGTGTTGCTGGCGCGCTCGACGGTGACGCCGTCGACCGTGACGCTGGCATTGCCAGCGGCGCTGATGATCGTCGCGGACGACCCGCTGCCCCCGACGGAGAGGTTCGGGTTGGCGGTGCCGCCGTCGAGCGTGAAGGCCTTGGCCGTGCCGGTCGGCCCCTTGAGCGACAGATAGCTCGTCCCGTCGACATTGGTGACGACGGTGGCGGTGAGCCCGCTGACCTTGGCGTTGATCGCGGCGGCGACGTCGGACAGCTTTGCGCCGTCCGCGATCTGGATCGGAATGTCGTCCGTCTTGGGGTCGAGCGTCGTGCCGTTGGCGGTGCCGAAGTTGAGCGTCAGCGTCCCAGCCTTGAAGGTGGGGGCGGGCACCGGCGGGTTGGCGGCGGGATTGGGCGTGGGAAAGGTCAGCACTGCGGTCTGCGCGGTGGCGAGCCGGTTGACGGTGATCTGCGCCGACAGGCCCGACAGCTTCGCGCCGGACAGCGCGGTCGCGGTCAGCACGCTCGAATCCGAGCTGGTCGGCTGTGTGGCGAGGCTACCGCCGGTGACGAGCGAGGTCAGCGCCGAGGCGAAGCTGGTGATCGCGCTTTGCACTTTGGCGACCGAGGAGATCTGCGCGGTCAGCGCGCTGTCCTGCGCGCTGAGCGACGCATTCTTGGCGGCGAATTGCGCGGCGACGAGCGATTTGACCAGCGCCGCGGTGTCGACACCCGACCCGGCACCGAGCGAGGTCAGGATCGACGAGCCCGAGACCGTCGCGGTGGACGTGGCCGGAGGGGTCGTGGGCGTGGTGGTCGTGGCGGTGGTGGTCACCATGGCAGTCGTCCCGGAAAAGCGCTCACTCGTTAGCAACGACCAAACAGCCGTAAAATTTAGCTTTCTTTTACGCCGTTCGCATCGAAGCGCGCGCTCGGCGGGACCAGCACCGCCGGCGGCGGCGCCGAGCCGCCGGCCTGGCTGTTGAGCCCGAAGACGAAGGCGAGGATCGCGGCGAGCGCGACGTAAAGATCGTCGCGGACCTCCTGCCCCTCGCGGCTGGTGTAATAGACCGCGCGGGCGAGTGCGGGATATTCGAGCACGGGCACGCGTGCCTCGGCACCGAGCTCGCGGATCGCCAGCGCGATCACGCCGCGGCCCTTGGCGACGACGACGGGGACCTGATCGGTCGCGCGATCGTAGCGCAGCGCGACCGCGAAGTGCGTCGGGTTGGTCAGGATGACATGCGCTTCGCTCACCGCGCTGCGCATCGAGCGTTTCGACATTTCACGCTGGCGCTGGCGCATCGCGCCCTTGGCTTCGGGCGAGCCTTCGGTTTCCTTATGCTCGTCGCGGATCGATTGCTTGGTCATGCGCAGCTTGCGCAGCAGCTGGACGATCTGCAGCGGGACGTCGATCCCGGCGATCACGACGAGCCCGCCGGCCATCGCGAACAGCACGCCAGTGAAGGTGCTGCCGAGCACGCCGACCGCGGTGCCGATATTGGTCGAGGCGAGCCCGATCGTCGCGTGCGCGACCTGGTCGAGCATGTGCCAGCCGATCGCCCCGAGCAGGACGACCTTGAGCAGCGACTTGCCAAGCTCGATCCACCCCTGCGGCCCGAAGATCCGCTTGAGCCCCGAGGCGGGGTTGATCCGCGCCGCCTTGGGCGCGAGCAGTTCGCCGTTGAAGGTCAAATGGCCGAGCCCCGCCTGGCTCACCACCGCCGCGACGATCGTCAGCACGAGCAGCGAGACGAGCGACGGCGCGAGCTTCCAGCCGCTCTGGACGAGCGGGCGGAAGGGGGAGAAATCCTCGATGTCGCGGTGGTCGAACGCGAAGCTCGACAGCATCACCTCCTTGCACGCGCCGATCAGCGACGGGCCCATGAAGGCGAGCCAGCCGCAGCCGGCGAGCATCATCAGCGCGGTCGCCAGCTCGCGCGATTTGAGGATGTCGCCTTGCTTGGCCGCGTCGCGTTTGCGCTTGGCGGTTGGCGCTTCGGTCTTTTCACCAAACTCGTCTGCCATCAGCCGAGCACCAGCGATTGCGTCGCGGCGAGGCCTTCATCGACGATGACGAGCAGATAGTCGCCCATCGCGGGGAAGGCGAGCGCGAGCGCGACCACGCCGACCGCGAGGCTCGCCGGCAAGCCGACCGAGAACAGGTTGAGCGACGGCGCCGAGCGCGAAATCATCGCGACGATCAGGTTGAGGCACAGCAACAGGAAGCCGACCGGCAGCGCGAGCAGCAGCCCGGCGAGGAAGGTATAGCCGCCGAAAAAGGCGATATTCTCGAGCTGCTGCGGTTTCAGCCAGGCAGCGCCCGGGGGCAGCGCGTCGTAGCTTTTGACGATCATCTCGACCAGGATCAGGTGGCCGTTGACGCTGAGGAACAGCAGGGTCAGCATCATCGAGAAGAATTGCCCGAGCGCCGGGCTCGACTTGCCGTTCTGCGGGTCGATCGCGGAGGCGAAGCCGATCCCCATCGACGTGCCGATCAGCTCGCTCGCGATCATCGGCGCGGCAAAGGCGATCTGCAGCACGAAGCCGAGCGCGAGCCCGACGAGCGCCTCGGCGGCGACCGCCAGGATCGTCGCGAGCGCGAAGACATGTTCGGGCGGCGTGACCGGATGCGCGGCGAGCACGAGCACGCCGATCGCGCCCGACAGCGTGACGCGCACGACGAGCGGGATCGCGACCGCGCTGAACAGCGGTGCTGCGACGAACGCCGCACCGACGCGCACCATCACGAAGATCAACGCCCAGAGCTGGGGCTCGATCGACAGGCCGAAGCCCAAGGGACTCAAATCCCCCTCCCGCTTGCGAGTTCGAGGTCGGCCATGCCCCCGGCATGACCTGAACGATGCGGGGCATCGTTCACCTCGAACTGGGTTAGGGGAGGGAATGACCTGGAACCATGCGAGGCGCTTGTGACAGGCCCTCCCCCATCCCCTCCCGCAAGCGGGAGGGGGGAAGAAGTGCGCCCCCCCACCATCGTCATCGCACCAGGTCCGGAATCCGCTCGAAGATCCCGAGCGTGAAGTCGCACAGCAGGCCGAGGATCAGGCTGCCGAACACCAGCAGCGACACCGCCACGACGATCAGCTTGGGGACGAACGACAGCGTCTGTTCGTTGATCGACGTCGCCGCCTGGATCATGCCGGTGATCAGCCCCGCCAGCAAAGCCGGGATCAGGATCGGCGCCGAGGCGAGCGCGAGCACCCACATCGTTTGGTTGGCGACCGTCAGGAAATAGTCTGCGTCCATAGGATCAGTTCACGAAACTGTTGGCGAGGGACCCCATCGTCAGCGCCCAGCCATCGACCAGCACGAACAACAGGAGCTTGAACGGCATCGAGATGATCGTCGGCGACAGCATCATCATGCCGAGCGACATCAAGACGGTCGCGACGACAAGATCGATCACGATGAAGGGCAGGAAGACGAGGAAGCCGATCTGGAACGCGGTCTTGAGCTCGCTCGTGACGAACGCCGGCAGCAGCACCGAGAAGGGGATCTGCTCGGCATTCTGATACGGTCCGCTCTTGGCGATGCCGGCGAACATCGTGATGTCTTTCTTGCGCGTCTGCTTGGTCATGAAGGCGTGGAGCGGGATACCGGCGGCCTTGATCATGTCGGTCGCGCCGATCTTGCTCGCGGCATAGGGCTGGATCGCGGTGGCGTTGATCTGGTTGATCGTCGGCGCCATCACGAAGAAGGACAGGAACAGTGCGAGCCCGATCAGCACCTGGTTGGGCGGGGTCTGCTGGAGCCCCATCGCCTGGCGGACGATCGACAGCACGATGATGATCCGCGTGAAGCTCGTCATCATCAGTAGGATGCCCGGCAGGATCGTCAGCAGCCCCATGACGATGAGCAGCTGGAGCGACAGCGCCAGCGGCGCATTGCCGCCGCCGAGATCCTTTAGCGCGCGATCCGCGGCGTCGCCGGCGCCCGGCGCTGGCGGCGTCGCGAGCGGTGCGGCCTGCGCGAAGGCAGGATGCGCGACGATCAGCGCGAAGACGATGCCGAACAGGACGAGCGCGAGCTTGCCCCAGTGCGACACGCGCGGCGCCGGCGGCCGGATCAGTTTCGGCCCCGATCCCTTGCGAACGACGCGCAGGCTCATTTCCCGGTCCCGCCGTCGAGCAGCGCGACGCCGGTGCGGCTGACCGAAACGAGCAGCTTGCGCCCCTCGAAATCGAGCACCGCGATCCGCACGCTCGGCGAGATCATCATCGTCTCGACGACCTTGAGCATGCGGTTGGCCGGCTGCCCGGGCATGCGCGCCTCGAGCCGGCGCCAGGCATAGAGGCAGCCGATCATCAGGCCGCAGACGAGCGGCAGCAGCACGACGAGCTTGAGAATGTACGACCACATCATGGCGTCACGCGCGCTTTTCGGGGCTGACCAGCTCGGTCATCCGCACACCGAAATGGTCGCCGACCATCACGACCTCGCCGCGCCCGATCAGCGTGCCGTTGACGAGCACGTCGAGCAGTTCGTTGGCCTGGCGGTCGAGCTCGATCACGCTGGTTTCGCCCAAAGCGAGCAATTCGCGCAGCGTCAGCGAGGTCGAGCCGATCTCGACGGTCAGCTTGACGTCGACATCCTGCAGCAGGCGGAAATTGGCCGCGAGGCTGGCGTCGACGGGCATCCCGCCTGGCAGACCGGAAGTCATGTCGTTCATTGCAGTCCACCCCTGAGATCACGTTCAATGTCGTTCGAAATGCTGGTCAGCCGGATCGCGGCCTTGCCGTTCGACGTGCCGACCGTCCCCGCCCCGAGCCGGTCGCCGCCGACCATCACCGGCACGTCGTGCCCGACGGTGATCGGGATCACGTCGCCGGCCTTGAGGTCCATCAGCACGCTGAGCGAGACCATCGGCTCGGCCAGCACCGAGCGGACCTCGAAGCGCACGTCCATCACCGCGCGGGTGAGTCCGGTGCGCCACGCCGGGTCGGGCTCGGCGGTCTTGCCGTGGACCTTGCCGGTCAGCGACGGGCCGTGCGGCTTCAGCGCGGCGACGGGATAGAGCAGGTCGAGGAACACCGGCTTGGCGGTGCCGACCGCGATGCCGAAGCGCGTGACGACGACGGCCTCGTCGAGATCGAGCTCGGGGATCAGCGACGGATTGGCTTCGACATGGCCAGGCGCGAAGCTGATCTTGGCGAGCGGCTCCCACGCGGCGTGCATCGGCACCGCCAGCATCGCGCCGAGCCGGGCGATCATCGCCTCGGCAGCCGGCGTGAATTCGGCCGCCATGTCGGCCGCGACCGCGCCGGTGCCGCCGAAGAACAGGTCGAGCAGTTCGAGCACGAAGCGCCCGTCGAGCACCGCCAGCGCCTGGCCCGTGGGCAGCGCGCCCGCCGCGGTCATCGTCAACGGCAGCCAGGCGGTCAGACCGTCGGGGCGCTCCGCCCGGTAATCGGCGAGCCGCTGGACGACCAAAGGCTCGGCCCAGGTGCGGCATTCGCGACGCAGCAGCGGCTCGAACACCCCGCGCACGCCGCGCGCGAGCCGCGCCGAGAGATGCTGCACCGTGTGCAGATCGCCGAACGGGTTGAGATTGACCGTTCCCAGCGTGGCATGCGCCGCGTGTCGGCGGGGGCGCTCGCGCCGTTCCTGTACCGACTGGGCGCCTGTCGCGCTGTGAAGGTCTTCGTTAACCATGTCTCACTGAACAACGAAATTGGTAAAGTAAACGTTACCGACGCCCCCAAAGCCTTCCTTTTCCTTGAGCGTGTCGTTGATCGCCTTGGCCACGCGACGCTGCAGAACCTGCTTGCCGGCACTCGTGAAAACCTGGTCCTCGGTGGTGTCGCCGAGCGCCATCAGGATCGACGAGCGGACCGCGATCTCGTTGGTCTTGATGTTCTCGATGACGGTGTCGTCATAGGGCGTCGACACCGCGATCCCGACCTGGATGAAGTGGACGCTGTCCTGCAGGTTGGAGGTGAACTCCTTGTCCAGCGCGTAATAATTGGAGGCGTATTTGTCGCCGCCGGTACCCGTCGGAGGCTTGTGGCCGCCTTCCTTGGCCTCGGCGCCTTCGCCCGATCCGGCCCGCTTCTGCTCGGTCTTGGGAACGAGTCGCGGCCCGCTCGGCTCGATCAGGCCCTTGCCGCCACCGAGCAGGCCGGCATTCATCGCATAGAGCGCGCCGCCGACACCGCCGCCGACGAGCACGAGCGCACCGACCACGAGCAGCACGATCTTCATCATCCCGCCCTTCTTCTTCTTGGTTTTTTCTTCGACGATTTCACTCATGGATCGGCTCCTTCAAGGCTTACGCGACGCGGGCGTCGGTCGGGATTGCGGTCGCGGCGTCCGTGTCGCGCGGCGGCGGCGTGGTGGACGGGGCGTTGGACGGGGTGGGGCGCGGCTGTGGCGCAGCACCATTGCCGCGACCCGAGTCCGCCGACACGCTGGTGTCGCCGATCCGCACGCCGCGCGCGGCAGCGAGCTCGGTCAGCCGCGGCTGCGCATCGGCGAGTAGCGCGCGCGTCGCTTCCTGCTCGGCGGCGAAGTGGACATGGACGCGATCGCCGTGGCTGCGCACCGAGACGTCGACGCTGCCCAGCGCATCGGGGACAAGGCGGATTCGCGTGTCGCGCGCGGTGGCGGCATCGCTGGCCTCGTCGCGCAGCGTCGCGATCTGGTCGATCATCTTCTGCAAGCCATGATCCTGCGTCAGGTCGAGCGCACTGCCCGCGCTGTCGCTTGTGGCGAGCACGGTCGCGCGCTCGGCATTGGCGATCGGCGCGGCGAGGCCGAGCACGCCGGGTGCGGCGGGTTCCTGCTCGGCGCGTTGCAGCGACCGATCGTGCCACGCGCTCGCCGCCATTGCCGCAGCGAAGAGCTGCCCGGCGGGTTGTGGGGTGGCGCTCACCGCCATCGCCGGGGGCGCATCGGCAATGCTGGCGAGCGCGACGGGGGCGTCGGGCGCTGCCACGTCGTGTCCCGCGGTCGCTTCGAGGCGCGGCGCGCGGGCGAGCGCATCGGCGATCAGCGTGTCGAGCGACGGATCGGCCTTGGCCGGTGGCAGCGGCGGGGCTGGCGCATCGGTCGGCGCGGGGGCGCCCGGGGTGGCGAGCGGCGTTGTCGGCAGCGAGGGCGTGCCGGGCGATACGGTTGCCGCTGCCGTCGCGCCGCCGGTGGCGATCGGCTGCGCCGGCGTTGGGGTGGCGACTGCCGGCGGTGTCACGGGAAGCCAGGCGGCCAGCGCGAGCGTCGGATCCGGGTCGGGCTCGGCTGGGTCGGGCTCGGCCGGGTCGGGCAGTGCTGGGTCGGGCAGGGGTTTGCCGTCGTCGGCAACCGCTTGCCGGTCGGCGCCCGGCGTCGGCGCGGCGTCTGCAGTGGCGTCACGCGCATCGAGAAACGCGCTGAGCGTCTGACCGAAGCGTCCCGACGGGGCTTTGTGCGCCAAAACCGCGGGTGGCGGCATGACGGTTGCAGCGCTGGACAGGCTGGATGGCGAATCGATCATTGCGGCTCCGGACGGGCCCCAACCGGCCCTTGCGCGGAGATCAGCAAGGATCGTGCCGGATCTTCCGGGTCGGCGGTGCCGCTTCCATTTCGCGGATCGCCTTGATCACCGCGGTGGCATCGGCGCGCGCGATCAGTTTCTCGACGGCGCTCTGGTCGCGGCGGGCTTCGCGCGTCGCTTCGACCGCGCGCGCGGCGGTGGCTTGCGCGGCGCGCAGCCGGCCTTCGGCGGCCTGCGCCGACTGGTGCAGCCGCTCGCGAAAATGCGCCGCCGCGACGAGCGAGAGGCCGGCGACGGGAGCAGGCGCCGGCGCCGGCGCGACACCGGCGGCGAGCTGCGCGATGCGTCCCTGCAACGCCGCTTCGCTCGCGGTGCGATCATGCGCGCGCGCTTCCTCGGCCTGGACCAGCCCGAGCTGGAGCGTGCGGACGCGCAGGATGCGCTCGAGCTTGGTCGGCTTGGCCATCTCAGTCGGCGCCGAATACGCCGATCAGCTCGACCGCGGCGTCGGCCAGCGAGACCATCTCGTCGGGGTCCTGCTTGATATATTCCATGATCGCGGGGTGGCAGGCGATCGCGGTGTCGATCGCCGGATCGGCGCCCGCGCGATAGGCGCCCATCAGCACGAGATCGCGATTTTCCTCATAGGTGGCGAGGTGGCGGCGCAGCGTGCGCGCGGCTTTCAGGTGCGGCTTGTCGACGATGTCGGTCATCACGCGGCTGACCGAGGGGCCGATGTCGATCGCGGGATAGACGCCGCGCTCGGCGAGCTGACGCGACAGCACGACGTGGCCGTCGAGGATCGAGCGTGCCGAATCGACGACCGGATCGTTGCCGTCGTCGCCATCGGCGAGCACGGTGTAGATCGCGGTGATCGATCCGCCCGAATGGACGTCGGTGCCGGCGCGTTCGATCAAATTGGGCAGCATCGCGATCGCCGAGGGCGGATAGCCGCGCGCGCTCGCGGGTTCGCCGAGCGCCAGGCCGATCTCGCGCCCGGCATGCGCGACGCGGGTCAGCGAATCCATGATCAGCAGCACCTTCTTGCCTTCGGCGCGAAACGCCTCGGCAATCGCGTGGGTGCGCAGCGCGCCGCGGATGCGCAGCACGGGGGAATGGTTGGCGGGCACGGCGATGACGACCGCACGTTTGCGCGCCTCGCCCGCGACCTTGGTCTCGAGGAAGTCGGCGACTTCGCGGCTGCGCTCGCCGATCAGGCCGATGACGATCACGTCGGCCTCGGCGGCGCGGACGATCATGCCGAGCAGCACCGACTTGCCGACGCCCGAGCCGGCCATGATGCCGATCCGCTGGCCCTGCCCGACGGTGAGCAGGCCGTTGATTGCCCGCACGCCGACATCGAGCGGATGGAGCACGCGACCGCGATCGAGCGGCGACTGCGCCTTGCCGGCCAGCGGCCAGCGGCCTGCGGCGCGGATCGGGCCAAGCCCGTCGATCGGCTTGCCGGCGCCGTCGACCACGCGGCCGAGCAACGCGGCGCCGACTTCGGCCTCGCCGGGCGGGCCGGTCGGGCGCACTGGGGCTTGCGGCAGCAAGGCGGCCGGGCCGCCGAGGTTCATCAGCAGCGTGCGGCCGTTGCGGAAGCCGATCACTTCGGCCTCGACGCCGGCATGGCGATCGCCGACCTGGCAGACGGTGCCGACCGGGAGCGTCAGTCCGACCGCTTCCATCAACAGCCCGTCGAACGAGGCGAGCCGGCCCGACACCTTGGGGGCGGGGGCGAAACCGGGCAGGCCGAGCGAATCGAGATAATCGCCGGTGAAGCGGTTCAGCATTTTTCTCCCCTCCCTGGAAGGGAGGGGGCGGGGGTGGGTCGGCCTGAGGCGGGCGTGGCGTTCGATAACGGGCCGACCCACCCCCAGCCCCTCCCTTCCAGGGAGGGGAGCGATACCGTGAAACCCATCACGCCTCCGGCACCGCGACGCGGTCGATCGCGTGCGCCAATTGCTCGAGCCACAGGTCGGGGCCGTCCTCGATGATCGTCGAGGCGCTCTCGAGCTGGAATGCGCCGCGCGCGATGGCGTCGTCGCCCACCGCGAAGATCTGCCGCGGCAGCTTGCCCTCGAGCAAGGCGACGTCGTCGGGGTGGACGTGGAGGATCGCCGATTCGGCGGCATCGCTGAGCAGGTCGGTCGCCGCCTCGATCCGACGTGCGAGCAGGTCGGGCGCGATGCCGACTTCGCCGACCAGCCGGGTGACGAGGTACAGCACGGTCTGGCGCAAGCGCCGCGCGACGGCATCGCGATCGATCCGGTCATCGGCCTGCAGCGCCTGCGCGAGCGTGGCGAGCAAGGTGCGGTCACGCTCGCCGGTCACCGCGATCTCGCTGAGCGCCGCTTCGACGCCAGCGGCATAGCCGTTGGCGTGCGCCACCTCGATCGGGTCGACGAACGGTGCGGGCTGGTTCGCCGTGCTCGGGTCGAACGGATCCCAGCCTTCGGTCGGGTTGCTGTCGGGGTCGGCCGGGGCGAAGTGGCGTGGGCCGCTTTCGCCGACGCCCGCACTCGACGCCTGCGGCGCGAACGACACCGGGCCGCGCGCGACACGGTCGCGCAGGTCGGCGGGGGCGAACCCGACGCGCGGCGCGAACGCCGCTTTGAGCGCTTCGGCGACGCCCTGGCCGCGCGCGGAAAAGCCTGCGGTGAACTCAGACATAATCGTCTTCGCCCGCACCCATCTGGATCGTGCCGTCCTTGGCGAGGTTGCGCGCGATCTGGATGATCACCTTCTGCGCCTCGAGCACTTCGGAGAGCTTCATCGGCCCGCGCGCTTCCATCTCGTCGCGGATGCCGTCGGCCGCGCGGCTCGACATGCAGCCGAGGAAGCGCGCGCGGATGCTCTCGTCGACGCCCTTCAGCGCGCGCGTGAGGATGTCGCTGTCGATGTTGCGGATCAGCGTGCCGAGGTTCTTGTCGTCGAGCTCGAGCAAATTGTCGAACACGAACATCGCTTCCTCGATCGCCTTGGCCACGTCGCGGTCGATCTTGAACAATTTGGGCATGACGCGCAGTTCGGTCGCCTTGCGTCCGCTCGACAGGATCTTGGCGGCGTCCTTGGTGCCGCCGAGCGTAACGCCGGCCTGCGCCTGTGACGAACCAGTGCGGTTCGCGAGCATCGTCTTGAGCGTCTCGACCGCCTCGGGTGTGATCGGCCCCAGCCGGGCGAGCCGGTGGAGGATGTCGGGCTGCACCGCGTCGGGCATCAGCTCGAGCACTTGCGCGCCAACCGCGGGATCGAGATTGGCGATCATCACCGCGGCGATCTGCGGATGCTCCTTCTCGATCATCGCGGCGATCTCGCCGGCGTCGAGCCAGTCGAGCAGGTCGAGCTGGCACGATTCCTGGGCCGGCACGATCCGCGCGAGCACGCTGTCGGCTTTCTCCTGGCCGAGCGCGCGCGTCATCACCGCTTCGATCCGCGGGCGCGGGTCGAAACCGATCGCGGTGCGTTCGCGGGCCTTGCCGACGAAATCGTCGAGCACGCCCTCGACCTCGAGCTCGCTGACGTCGGCGACGGCGAACATCGCCTTGCCGAGCTGGCGGACTTCCTCGGGATCGAGCTTCTGCAGGATCGCGGCGGCTTCCTCCTCGCCGACGAGCATCATCAGGACGGCGGCGCGTTCGACGCCGGTATAGATACGGGCTGGTGCGTTCATGACTTGATCATGTCCCGTACGGCGAGCGCGGCGCGCGCCGGATTGTCGCGGGTGAAGCCGCGCACCATGCCGATCCGGTCGTCATAGTTGCGGGCATTTTCGAGCGCGTCGATGCTGACCGGCTGGTCGCTGCGTGGCGGCGGGATCTGGCCGCCGTCATAGCCGTCGCGAGCGCCGATCTCGCGGCCGAGCGCGGCGCGCGGCTGGGCGGTATCGTCGCGTTTCTTGAGCAATGCCGCGGCCAGCGGCCGCACTCCGAGGAACAGGACGAGCAAGGCGATCACCAGGGCGGTCACGTTGCGCGCCACCACCGGCAGCCAGCCGGCATCATACCATGGCTGCTTGTCGTCGAGCGCGGTGGCGCCGGCGAACTTGCGGCTGATCACGGTGACCTGGTCACCACGGCCCTGGCTGTAGCCGACCGCGGTCTGGACGAGCTGCGTGATCTGCTGGATCTCGACCGTGCTGCGCGGCTTGCCGGTTTCAGGATCGCGCAGCAGCACCGCGACCGACAGGCGCGTGATCGTGCCGGGGGCGGTGCGGCTGACCGAGACTTCCTTGCCGAGATCGTAGGCGCGTGAATATTGGTCGCTCGCCTTGAGCGCATCGCTGACCGCGCCGGCCGCGGCCGCCACCACCGGGCCGGTCGTCCCCGGCGCCGTGACGCCAGATCCTGCGGCGGGCGACGGCGTGGGGGTCGGCGTCGGCTGCGGCGCGCTGAGCGTCGAGGCGGGCGGCGGCGTGTTCGACAGCGCGCCGGGGATCCCGCCGGGCGCCTGCCCCTCCTTGCCATTGCCGGTCCACTGGCCCTGCTCGACACGCAGCACGCCCTGCTTGTCGTAGCTTTCCTTGGTTGCCTGCGTTTCGTTGAGGTCGACGTCGGCCTGCACTTCGGTGGTGAAATTGCCCGCGCCGATCAGCGGGGTGAGCATCTGCACGACCTGTGCGCGATACTTCTCCTCGACGCGGCGCTGGAAGGCGACGCGCTCGTCGCTGGCGATGCCGAGCGCGCTCTGATTGTTGCCCTTGGTCAGCAGGCCGCCCATCTGGTCTACGATCGTCACGCCCTCGGGCTTCATGCCCGGCACCGACGAGGCGACGAGATTGACGATCGAGGAGACCTGCGCGTCGCCGAGCGAGCGGCCCGGCTGCAGCTTGACGATCACCGAGGCCGATGGCGCGGCATTGTCGCGCACGAACACCGACTGCTCGGGCGTGGCGAGATGGACGCGCGCTTCGGCGACGGCATCGATTTCCTGGATCGAGCGCGCGAGCTCGGTCTCGCGCGCCTGGCGCAGGCGCTCGCCCTCGACCGCGCGCGAGACGCCCATCGGGAGATTGTCGAGGATCGCGTAGCCGCCAGGTGCCGCCTTGGGCAGCCCCTGGCCGGCGAGCAGGATGCGCGCGCGCGCATAATCGTCCTCGTTGACGGTCAGCGATCCGGTGCCCGCGTCGATCTTCGAGGTGATGTTGGCGGCTTGCAGCGCGGCGGTGACCGACGCCTTGTCGGCATCGGCGAGGCCGGCGAACAGCACCTTCTGCGTCGGGGTGGCGAGCATCATCCAGGCGAGTGCGGCGGCGCCGATCAGGCCGACGAGCAGCGCCATCGGCAGGCTGCGGCGCACCGCGGGCTGCGCGAGCAGGCCCTGCAGCTGGTGGAGCGGGTTGGCGAAGCGTTCGGGCACCATGGCGGCGAGCCCGGAACCAGTCGACCCTTGCGGAGCGGGGGTGAGAGCGTTGCTCATCGATTATACCGGCATGCTCATGATGTCCTTGTACGCGGACAGGAGTTTGTTGCGGACCTGCAGCGTCGCCTCGAAGCCGACCGAGGCCTGCTGACGGGCGAGCATCACCTTGGCGATGTCGATCGTCTCGCCGCGCTCATAGCTTTCGGAGAGCTTGCTCGCCTCGACCTGACCCTGGTTCACGCTCTTCAGCGCATCTTCCATCGTCGTGGCGAAATTGGCGGGCCTGGCCGGCGCCGCCGGCGCCGCGGCGCCCGCGGTGCCGGCGCGGGCGAGCGCCTGGTTGCGTTCGAGGATCTGCGCGCGCAGCGCCATCACCCGGTCGACGCCCATCGCGCCACCACCACCGATTGCGTCGATGCTCATGCCCAGGCTGCCCGGTTGGCGGCGAGGACGATGTCGTCACCCTGTTCGCGCGCCTTGGCCAGACGGTAGCGCAGCGTGCGCTCGGAAATGCCGAGCCGCTTCGCCGTCTCGATCCGGCTGCCGTTGCAGGCGGCGAGCGTCTCGCGGATCGCCTGGAATTCGTGCATCTGGACGATATTGCCGAGCGTGACGGGTGCGGGCTGATCGTTGGCGGCGACCGCGGCGAGCGCGCTCGGCCGGTCGAATACGATGTGCTCGGCCGAAATCGTGTCGCCCCCGGCGAACAGCAAAGCGCGCTGAATGACGTTTTCGAGCTCGCGGACATTGCCGGGCCAGTCGTGGCGCAGCAGCAGGTCGATCGCCGACATGTCGGGCCACGGCACGATCGCGCGCGTGCCGGCGTGGCGCAGGATCAGCGTCGCGGCGAGCGCGGGGATGTCCTGCGGGCGATCGGCGAGCGGCTTGGTGGTCAGCGGAAAGACCGAGAGGCGATAATAGAGATCGGCGCGGAAGCGGCCGGCGGCGACTTCGTCCTGCAGGTCGCGATTGGCGCAGGCGATCACCCGGACGTCGATCGGCTGCGGCGTGGTCGCGCCGATCGGGACGATCTCGCGCTCCTGCAACGCGCGCAGCAGTTTGGCCTGGAGCGACAGCGGCAACTCGGCGACTTCGTCGAGCAGCAGCGTGCCGCCGTGCGCGGCGCGGAAGAAGCCTTCGCCGGTCGCCGATGCACCGGTGAAGGCGCCCTTCTGGTGACCGAACAACAAAGCCTCGAGCATCGTCTCGGGCAGTGCCGCGCAATTGATCGCGATGAACGGGCCCGCCGCGCGGTTCGACTTGAGGTGGATCGCGCGCGCGAGCACCTCCTTGCCGGTGCCGGTCGGGCCGTTGATCAGGACGGTGATGTCGGCGGCGGCGACGCGATCGGCGAGCGCATAGAGGGCGAGGCTCTCGGGGTCGGCGGCAGTCGGCATTTCGGGTTCGGCGAGCAGTGCGCGGACGAAGCCGGCGCCGACCGCGGCGTCGCGGCTGTCGAAGGCGACACGCGCCGGGCTGCCGTCGCGCGCGGGGATAATGGAGCGGCCGTCGCTGCCCAGCACGACGGTGCGTGCGGCGGCGGGCGGGGTCTCGCCTTCGGCGACCAGATAGAGATCGTCGCGCGCGAGCTTGCCGGCCTCGAGCGATCCGATTGCGAAGCCCTGCGCGCGCAGCGTGGAGACCAGCGCATAATGCTGGCGGAGTATCGCGGCTGACGGAACGATGGATCGCATGGAAGTCCCCCTGAACGAGCCTCCAATTGCCGTATTTTTGGTAAATGAGTGGTTAAGGATGTTGCCGGAGCGGCAAACTTTGACCGCCGCTAGGCGAAAGTGGCGGAAAGTTCCGAAAAAGACGCAAAAAAAAGCAGCGGTTTCGCAAAAGCGCTTAATCGCCGGCGCGACCGGTCGTTACCACCCTTGGCGGCTCGGCTCTCCGATAGGGGGCGGCGGGATTGCCGACCAAGATGGAGATTAGTACCATGACCGTTATCGGAACCAACGTTTCCGCCCTGAAGGCGACCAACGCTTCGAACTCGGCGAGCGCCGCGCTCGCGACGAGCATCGAGCGCCTGTCGACCGGCAAGCGCATCAACTCGGCCAAGGACGACGCCGCCGGCCTCGCCATCGCCTCGTCGCTGACCTCGCAGATCAAGGGCCAGACTCAGGCGATCCGCAACGCCAACGACGGTATCGCACTCGCCCAGACCGCCGATGGCGCGCTCGGCGAAGCAACCAACATCCTGCAGCGTATCCGCGAGCTGGCAGTGCAGTCGGCATCGGGCACCTATGGCGCCGACGATCGTACCAACATGCAGACCGAAGTCACCGAACTGCAGAAGCAGCTGACCAACATCTCGGCGACCAAATATAACGGCGTTTCGCTGTTCGGCGCCGCGCAGGCGATCAATATCCAGACCGGTTCGGGCTCTGCCGACAAGGTGGCCCTCAACATCAGCGCGCTCAATCTCGCAACCGTCAGCGGCGCGGTGACGGGCGCGACCACGGCGACGACCTCGACGATCGGTGCGGACGCGACGGCAGATCCGCGCTTCGGCACAGTCCACACCGTCACCCAGGAAGACGTCGCATACGGTGCGAAGTTCGGTGGTGGCGCGACCGCTGCGACCGCATCCGACATCGGCACGAACAAGACGCTGGCCAGCGGCGATCTGATCTACACGCCAGCGCAGCCGGGCGGCGGCATCTCGGGCGGCGTCTCGGTGACGACGACGGCGAGCGCGACCACGGCGCTCGACACGCTCGACACCGCGCTCAAGGCGGTCAACACGACGCGCGCTTCGCTCGGTGCCGGTCAGAGCCGTCTGACCTCGGTCGTCAACACGCTCACTTCGAGCGTCGCCAACCTGACCGATGCACGCAGCCGGATCGAAGACGTCGACTTCTCGACCGAAACGACCAGCCTCGCCAAGGCGCAGATCCTCAGCCAGGCTTCGACCGCGCTGCTCGCGCAGGCGAACCAGAGCCAGCAGGGCGTGCTCAAGCTGCTCGGCTAACACCTGACGGGCCCTGGCACCTGACCCCCTATCCAGGGTGCCGGGGCCGAGCGGGCCATCCCCTTCCCCGGCGGGGGACGGTCTACGGAAAACCCCGGTCCCCCGTCAGGGTGGCCGGGGTTTTTCGCATGGCGGCGGCGGCGCGAGGTGCCGCGTCGGACGGCTTAGAAGAAGGTCGTCAGCAGATAGAAGGCCGCGCCGACCGCGGCCGAGGCGGGGATCGTGATGATCCACGCGACCAGCACGTTCTGCGCGACACCCCAGCGCACCGCCGAGGCGCGCCGCGCGACGCCGGCGCCGATGATGCAGCCGGTGATGGTATGCGTGGTCGACACCGGAATGCCGAGCAGCGAGGCGGCGAACACCATGATCGAGCCGCCGAGCGAGGCGCTGAAACCCTGGTGCTGCGACAATTTGGTGATGCGCGATCCCATCGTCTCGATGATCTTCCACCCGCCGGTCAGCGTGCCGAGCCCCATCGCGACATAGCAGCTGATCGCGACCCAGTGCGGCACTTCGAACTCGCCCGTGTAATAGCCGGTCGAGAAGAGCAGCACGGTGATGATGCCCATCGTCTTCTGCGCATCGTTGAGCCCGTGGCTGAGCGAATAGGCGCCCGACGACATCAGGTGCAGCGCACGGAACGAACGCTCCGCGGTGCGATTGCTCGCGCGCGCGAACAGCCAGCTCGACACCAGCATGATCAGCATCGACAGGATCATGCCGAGCACCGGCGACAGCACGATGGCGATCAGCGTCTTGTTGAGCCCGGCCCACTGCACCCCGGTGATCCCGGCATGCGCCACGCCCGAGCCGATCAGCCCGCCGACCAGCGCGTGGCTCGACGAGGAGGGAATGCCTTTTAGCCAGGTGACGACGTTCCAGAACATCGCCCCGACCAGCGCGCCGAACACCACCCCGGGGGTGATCAGGTCCTGCGCGATCAGCCCCTTGCCGATCGTCGAGGCGACGGCGTGGAGGCTGGGGAAGGTGATCGTCAGGAAATAGGCGGCGAAGTTGAAGAAGCCGGCGAACAGCACGGCATGGACGGGCTTGAGCAGCCGCGTCGAGACGACGGTCGCGATCGAGTTGGCCGCATCGTGCAGGCCGTTGAGGAAATCGAACGCCAAGGCGACCGCGATGAGGCCGATCAGCAGGGGCAAGGCGAGGGAATGCATCTGTCGGATCGCTCAGGCGTGATCGATGACGATGCCGTCGATCTCGTTCGCGACATGCTCGAACGCATCGACGATCCGTTCGAGATGCTTGTAGACTTCGCGCGCGACGATGAAGCCGAGCGTATCGGTCGTCCCCAACTCCTTGAACGCGCGCTTGACGCCGGCGGTGTGGATCTCGTCGGCATGGCTCTCCATCCGGACGAGTCGTTCGGTCAGTTCGTGCAGTCGCGCGCCGTTGCGCCCGACATCGCGCAGCAGCGGCATCGCCTCGGCGGTGAGCCGCGCGGCGTCGACGATGATCGCCGCCATGTCGCGCATCTCGGGTTCGAAGCCGCGCACTTCGTAGAGGTCGATTGCCTGGACGGCGGCGTGCATCTCGTCGATCGAATCGTCCATCGCGCCGATCAGACTGGTGATCGCGCCGCGATCGAACGGCGTGAGGAAGGTGCGGCGCACCGTCAGCAGGACTTCGCGGTGGATGTCGTCGGCATCCTGCTCGCGCTCGATCACCTCGCGGATATGGTCCGACGCCGCGCCCGATCCGTCGTGCATCAAGCGCGCGACCGCGTCGGCGCCGGCCATCACCGCGACGGCGTGGGCCTCGAACAGCTCGAAGAAATTGCCAGTACGCGGCAGGAGACGCTGGAACCAAGCGAACATCGGACTGACTTTCGATTTCTGGGCTACGGTTGCCATCATACCTTGGCGGCTGGCGGCGGTCTTGAAGCTGGTGGGGCCAAAGGAGCGGATCAGGTCGCGCAAATCGGCTTCGTCGACCGCGTCCGCCGCCTCGGGCAGGACGAACCAGCGCCGTTCGCGTTGCGATTGCTCCTTCCAGGCATCGAGCTCTCGCGTGACCGCGAGCGGAAACACGTCGACGTCGAGCATCAGCGACGCGCCGTTGCGACGACGCTTCCGATAGCGATACGATCCCAGCGGTGTCGGGCAGACCAGCCCGCTCACGCCGGCCTCTTCCTCTGCCTCGATCGCGGCGGCGGCGTGCGGGAGCGAACCCGGCATCGGATTGCCCTTGGGAATGACCCAGCGCTTGCTCTCGCGCGAGGTGACCAGCAGCACCTCTACGGGCGCATCGATTGCGTTTCCATCGGTGCGATAGGGCAGGGCGGCGATCTGGCGGATGGGACACGACCTTTCTATGCCGGCCCCGTACAAGAGCCAGCCGCTGCCGCCAACCCACCCGCGCGCTTTCCTCGCGCGGTGCCCGCGGCGTGGCCCGCCGCCTGGCGCGCGTCAGATCTTGGCGGAGTAGACCATCCGGCCGGGCCCGAGGCGATCGAACACCTGCGCGAGATCGCGCTCGCCGACCGCAAAGCAGCCCTGGCTGCGGCCGAGTTGTTCGTGGAGGGCGAGCATCTCGGGATTGGCGTACCAGGCCGAGTGGATCACCAGCGCGCGCTCGAGCGCATTGTTGTTGGAGGGCTCGAGCCCGATCAATCGCTGCGACAGGCCATGTTTGCCGACATAATAATCGGCGGTGAGGAAAGCGCCTTCCGACGAAGCGTTCGACCCTGGTGTGTTCGAGAAGCGATGCAACCAGCCGCTATGGTCGGGATCGGACCCGCTGCCATGCGCGACGCGCAACGCCTGTGGCGTGCCACCGGCGAGATCGACCAGGTAGAAGCGCGGCTGCGCCGATGGCGCGTCGAAATCGGCGATCGCGATCCGGTCGCGACGCGGGATGGCGGTGCCCAGCCGATCGAGCGCGGTCAGCGCCTGCCGCAGCAGGGCAGGCCGCAACACGCCCGGGCGTGCAAGGGTGAGCGGCGAAAAGGCCGCGCGGAAGCCACGCGGGTCGGCTCCGTCTGCCACGGTCGCGGCGCTGACCAGCGATGGCAGGACGGTCGCTCCAATCGCCGCGGTGGCGACCCGCGCGCTCGTCTTGAGAAAGGCGCGGCGCGCCAGTATCGATTCGTCTTGCACCACGATAGCGTTTCGCTCTCGCCCGGCGTCGGCATGACAGCGCGGGGCCCCATTAGAATTATAGTCCAATGCCCGCGGCGGGGTAGCGGCTCGCGGTTCGCTTCGCCGTGCCCAGCGCGCACCCCGGCGCACCGCCGGGCGCGCCACGTCGCGAATCGACCTCGGCGCCATGCTCAAGGGACGCGCACATCCTGTTGCCGCGCGCCGAGTCGCGCGCGGCACCGGTGGTGCGGCACCCTGGCAATGCTCCGGGAATCCGTAATGTCCGAGGCTGGCCCTGCGCGCTGCGAAGCGTAGATGCGGGATCGGCCGGTGCCGGGTGGCCCCAGCCATCGCGAAAGGTCGTCCGATGAAGTCGCCGAGCCAGCGCCTCAGTACCCGCACGGGGTTTGCGTTCCACGTCCGCCCAGCGCGGCCCGACGACGATGGGACCGTCGCCGAATTCTTCACGCACGTCACGCGGCAGGACCTGGAGTTCCGCTTTCTTGCGCAGTTGAACGAAGTCGGCGCGAGCCAGATCAGCGCGCTGACGCATGTCGATCACCGCTGGTCCGAGAACTTCCTCGCCTTCACCGAAGACGGGGCGATGATGATCGCGACCGCGATGCTCGCCTGCGACGCGCGCTTCGATCGTGGCGAGGTCGCCATCGCGATTCGCAAGGATTTCAAGCAGCACGGTATCGGCTGGGCGTTGCTCGCCCATATCGCGCGCTTTGCGGATGCCAAGGGCGTGAGGACGCTCGAAGCGATCGAGAGCCGCGAAAACCATGCCGCGATCGAGGTCGAACGGGACATGGGCTTCACTATCGAACCCTATCCGGGCGACAGCACGCTGCTGCGGATCAGCCGCCGGCTCGACGTCGACGGCTTGCCCCCCGGCATCGCCAGCGCGGCGGTGTGAGCCCGGCTTGCGGTCCAAGACCGCCGCCGTGATCGTACCACACTGCGGGCCGGTTCGAGAAGCGGAGCGGTCAGGCCAGCGTCAGGCGCAGCGCCAGCGCCGCCAGCGTGACGAGCAGCACGGGCACGGTCAGCGTAACTCCGACCTTGAAATAATAGCCCCAGCCGATCCGTACGCCCTTTTGCTCGAGCACGTGGAGCCACAGCAGTGTGGCGAGCGACCCGATCGGGGTGAGCTTGGGCCCGAGGTCGCAGCCGATGACGTTGGCGTAGATCATCGCCTCGCGGACTGCGCCGGTCGCATGGCTCGCCTCGATCGACAGCGCGCCGACCAGCACCGTTGGCATGTTGTTCATTAGCGATGATAGTATGGCGACAGTAATGCCGGTGCCGAATGCCGCACCCCAGACGCCGCCGGTCGCCGCGAGATCGAACAGGCGCGCGACCTCGCGCGTGAGCCCGGCGTTGCGCAGGCCGTAGACGACGAGATACATGCCGAGCGAGAAGATCACGACCTGCCACGGGGCGCCGCGCAACACCGCGCCCGTCGCGATGACCTTGCCGCGGGCGGCGACCGCGAGCAGCAGCAGCGCGCCCGCCGCCGCGACCGCGCTGATCGGCACGCCGAGCGGATCGAGCGCGAAGAAGCCGACCAGCAGCAGGCCGAGCACGAGCCAGCCCGCGACGAAGGTCGCGCGATCGGTGATCGCCGCCGCCGGTTCGCGCAGGCAGGCAAGGTCGTAGCTGCGCGGGATGTCGCGGCGGAAATAGAGCGAGAGGACGAGCAGGGTGGTCGCGATCGATGCGAGATCGACCGGCAGCATCACGCGGGCATACGTGCCGAAGTCGAGCCGGAAGACATCGGCCGAGACGATATTGACGAGGTTTGAGACGACCAGCGGCAGGCTGGCGGTGTCGGCGATGAACCCCGCCGCCATCACGAAGGCGAGCGTCGCCTTGGGGCCGTAGCCGAGCGCGCGCAGCATCGCGAGCACGATCGGGGTGAGGATCAAGGCGGCGCCGTCATTGGCGAACAGCGCCGACACCGCTGCGCCGAGCAGCACGACCAGCGCGAACAGCCGCCGGCCGTGCCCGCCGCCCCAGCGCGCGACGTGCAGCGCCGACCATTCGAACAGGCCGGCGGCATCGAGCAGCAGGCTCGTGACGATGATCGCCACAAATGTCGCAGTGGCGTTCCAGACGATGCCCCACACGATCGGCACGTCGGCCAGCGTGACGACGCCGGCGAGCAGCGCCACCACCGCTCCGCCCGTCGCGCTCCAGCCGATCGGCAGCCCGCGCGGCTGCCAGATGACGAGCGTGATCGTCGCGACGAAGATCAGCAGCGCTGCGATCATCACGAAACGCGGCGGCCGTCGGTGTCGATCACGGCTTCGCCATCTTCCTTGGCAAAAGCGCCGATCTGCGGGTGGGGCAGGATGTCGAGCACCGCCTCCGACGGGCGGCACAGCTTGACCCCCAGCGGCGTGACGACGAGCGGCCGGTTGATCAGGATCGGATGCGCGATCATCGCGTCGATCAGCGCATCGTCGGACAGCGCAGGATCGTCGAGGCCGAGCGCGGCATAGGGCGTGCCTTTCGTGCGCAGCAGCGCGCGCGGCGTGATCCCGGCGCGCGCGACCAGATCAACCAGCTCGGCGCGGGTCGGCGGCGTCTTGAGATACTCGATCACCCGCGGCTCGGCGCCGCTGTTGCGGATCAGCGCGAGCACATTGCGGGAGGTGCCGCAGGCGGGGTTATGGTAGATCAGGATAGCGGTCATACGGGCTCCGGTTCGGCAGCGAGTTCGGCGGCAAGGTCGTCGAGCAGGGGTGCGCACAGATCGGGGCGGCCCTGGCAGCAGTCCTTGACGAGGAACAGCATCAGGTCGCGCAGCACCGCGACCTGCGCATGCTGGATCATCTGCCGCCCGCGCTTTTCGGTCACGACCAGCCGCGCGTTGACGAGCACCGCGAGATGCGTCGACAGCGTGCTCTGGCTGAGCGCCGTGGCGGCGACGAGCGCTCCGGTCGACAGCCCGTCGGGCGCGTGCGCGACGAGCAGGCGGAACGTGGCGAGCCGGGTCGGATGGGCGAGCGCGCCGAGCGCGGAAAGGGCATCGGCGGTGATCATCCATCGGGATTATCCGATGCTTTCGGAGCGGTCAACCGTCGATCCGAACGGCCGTCTGGGCTAAGCCGCGCGGATGACGAAGAGCGAGATCCGAATCGGCATTGGCGGCTGGACCTACGAACCGTGGCGCGGGACCTTCTTTCCCGAGAAATGGCCGCACAAGCGCGAGCTCGACTATGCCGCGGGCAAGTTCAGCGCGATCGAGGTCAACGGCACCTATTATTCATCGCAGAAGCCGGCGACCTTCGCCGCGTGGGCCAAGGCGGTACCCGATGACTTCGTCTTCGCGCTCAAGGCGTCGCGCTATTGCACCAATCGCAAGGTGCTGGCGGAGGCTGGCGAGTCGATCGCGCGCTTCACCGGGCAGGGGATCGTCGAGCTGGGCGACCGGCTCGGTCCGATCCTGTGGCAGTTCATGGCGACGAAGGCGTTCGACCCGGAGGATTTCGGCGCGTTCCTCGAGCTGTTGCCGCGCCATCAGGACGGCATCGCGCTGCGCCATGCCGTGCAGGTGCGGCATGCGAGTTTCCACGTGCCCGAATTCGTCGCGCTCTGCCGCGCTGCCGGGGTGGCGATCGCCTATGCCGATTCGACCGATTATCCTGCGCTCGCAGACGTCTCGGGCGATTTCGTCTACGCCCGGCTCGAGGCCGCGGTCGAGGAGGAGCCTGCCGGCTATGCGCCCGCGGCGCTCGACCGCTGGGCGGAGGTCGCGCATGGCTGGGCGGCGGGCGAATCGCCGACCGGGCTGCCTTATGTCGCCAAACCTGCGGCCAAGGCTCCGCGCGATACCTTCGTCTTCTTCATCAACGGCGCCAAGGTTCGCGCGCCGCACGGCGCGATGGCGCTGATCGAGCGGATCGGCCGCTAGCGGGTCGGCGCGGCAGCCGCCGGAGCGGTGGCGGTCGGCGTCGGCGCGGGGCTCTCGGCGGAATCGTCGCTGGCGGCCGGCAGCGGCTCGACCAGCGCGGCGGTCGCTGCGACACCCGGCACCTGGACCGCGGCGGTCTCGATCGTGTCGAGCGCGCGGCGCGCGTCGATGTAGCGCCGCGCGGCGCTGGTCCAGCGCTCGGCCTGCGCGGCACCGGGGGTGCGCGAAACCTCCGCCAGCGCGGCCTCGACCTGACCGGCTTCGAGCAAGCGCCGTGCCCGCGCGACCCGGTCAACCGGGAGCGGCGACGGCGTCCCCGCGCGCCGCAGCACGACGAGGTTGCCGAGTTCGGTGCGCAGGCTCTGCCACCAGCCGACGCTGGCGGCGCCGGTCATCAGTTCGGGCGCGACGCCATCGAGCCCGGCGCGCAAATCCTCGAGCGTGACGGGATCGCGCGCCGCCCGGACGATGGTCGCGACCGCGGCGGGGCGTGTCGCGCCGAAGCGTTCGCGCACCTGGCTTTCGAGAAAGCCGAGATTGAGCCCGCGATCGATCGCGCGGCGCGCGGCGAAGGCCACCATCAAGCCCTCGCTGCGCGTGGCATAGCCCGCCGCGCGCTGCGAATCGCGATCGATCGCGGCCGCGCGGGCCTCGAGATCGTCGATCTTCGCGGCGAGTTCGGCTTCGCGGCTCGACACCGCGGCGAGATCGATCGTCGCCGCCGGCACCGCGGTCTTGCTCGGCAGGATCACCAGCGGGGGTTGCCCGTTGCTGACCGGGAGCGTCACCGTCGCGGTCTTGCTATCGCTCGGCGCGAGGTATCGCGTGATGATGAAGGCGGCGAGCGCAACGCCGATCAGAAAGGTGAGCAGGCCGAGCGCGATCCCGGCGCGCCAGCTGATGCCCCTTGCCGCAGGCGGCGGCGGTGCCGGGGTATAGGGCGGCAAAAGGCGTGGCGGCGGCCGGTCGACAGGCGCCGAATCGACGCTGGCGAGTCCGGGCGATACGGCATCGGGAACCGGAAGGGCGGGGTCGTCCATTCGCACCTTATCGGGGCGGCGGGCCGGGCGGTCAATCGCCGGTCGTTACGGGGAGCGTCCGCACGGCGGCGAACAGCGCATCGTCGTCGGGCGCCGTAGCGGTCGCGATCGCGCGCCAGCCCGATCCGGCAGCCGCCATGATGGCGGGGCTGAACGCCGCGAGCGCGACCGCCGAGCGATCGATCCCGGCGTTCGCGAGCAGGGCACCGAGACGCCGCGCCGCGCGCGCCGAGTGCAGCAACGCTGTCGTGCCCGTCAGCTGCCGCGCCGCGTCCGAAGCGAGGGCGATTTCTGCGCTTTCGTAGACGGCGACGATGCTGGCGACGATCCCGCCGACCTCCAACGTGCGATCGCGCCCGGTCAGGTGCAGGGCGTGGCGCACGCCCTGCGCCGCCGCGAGCGCAACGATATCGGCGCTGTCGCCGCTCCCGCTTGCCATGACGTCAAACCCCGCCGCGCGCGCTGCGGCGGCGGTATGCGCGCCGACGGCAAGCACCGGGAGCGTCTGCAAGCCTGCGAGCGCCGGTCCGCCGAAGCGCAGCGCATTGGCGCTGGTGAGCAGCAGCGCATCGTACGCGGCGAGATCGGGCACCGCCCACGGCATCGCCTGCACCGCGAACAGCGGCAGCGACAGCGTCGCGAACCCCGCGGCAGCGGCGCGCGCGCAGGTCGCGGCGTTGCCGGGCTCGGGGCGCAGCACCGCCAGCGTGCGAGTCACGCCGCGAACAGCCGCCGCACCGTCTCGGGCGCCCGCGCGAGCAGATCCGCCGCGACCCGATCGGCGAAGGTGCCGTCGCCCACCACTCCGCGCATCTCGCCGGTCACATGCGCGCTGCCATCCTCGGCGAACAATTCGGCGCGCAGCAGGATGCTGTCACCATCGAGCGTCGCCAGCGCAGCAACGGGGGAATGACAGTCGGCCTGGAGCGCGGCGAGCAAGGCGCGCTCGACCAGCACGCACAGATGCGTCGCTTCATGGTCGATCGCCCCCAGCCAATCGCGCACGCGGGTGTCGTCGGCGCGCGCCTCGATCCCGACCGCGCCCTGCGCCGGCGCGGGGAGCATGACGTCAGTCTCGATTCCGACCCCGACGTCGGGGCGGCCGAGCCGGTCGAGCCCCGCCGCGGCGAGCATCGAGGCATCGACTTCGCGCGCCGCGACCTTGGCGAGCCTGGTATCGACATTGCCGCGAAACAGCACGGTCTCGAAATCGGGGCGCAGCCGCTTCAATTGCGCGACGCGGCGTGGCGAACTCGTGCCGATCACCGCGCCGGGGCGCAGCGCTGCGATGCTGGCGGCGCCGATCAGCCGATCGCGGACATCGGCGCGTGGCAGCATCGCGGCGATCGCGATCGCGCTCGGCCGCACCGTCTCGACATCCTTCATCGAATGCACCGCGAAATCGATCGCGCCCGACAGCAGCGCCCGGTCGAGTTCCTTGGTCCACAACGCCTTGCCGCCGATCTCGGCGAGCGCGACGTCCTGGACGCGGTCGCCGGTGGTCTTGATCGGCACGATCTCGATCGCGTCGATCTGCCATCCATGCGCGGTGCACAGCGCATCGCGCACCATATTGGCCTGGACGAGCGCGAGCGGCGATCCGCGCGTGCCGAGTTTGAGCTGGGGGTGCGTCACGAAACCGTCTCTCCCTTTTCGTGCCACTGTGGCGAAGCGTCCCGGCTTCGACAAGCCGTGCGCAAGTGGCTAAAGGCCTGCACATGGCATTGATCCTCGGCCTTGAATCGAGCTGCGACGAAACCGCGGCGTCGCTCGTCACTTCCGACCGCCGCGTCCTCGCGCACCGGCTCGCCGGGCAGGAGGCGGCGCATCGCCCGTTTGGCGGCGTTGTCCCCGAAATCGCCGCGCGCGCGCATGTCGAGGTGCTCGCCCCCTTGGTGGAGGCGGCGCTCGCCGATGCTGGCGTCACGCTTGCCGATGTCGATGCGATCGCGGCGACCGCCGGGCCTGGGCTGATCGGTGGCGTGATGGTCGGGCTCGTCACGGGCAAGGCGCTCGCGCATGCCGCGGGCAAGCCGCTGATCGCGGTGAACCATCTCGAGGGCCATGCGCTCTCGCCGCGGCTGTCGGATCCCGATCTCGATTTTCCCTATCTGCTGCTGCTCGTCTCGGGCGGGCATTGCCAGTTGCTGCTGGTCGAGGGGGTCGCGCGCTATCGCCGGCTCGCGACGACGATCGATGATGCCGCCGGTGAGGCGTTCGACAAGACCGCCAAGGTGCTCGGGCTCGGTTTCCCGGGTGGGCCCGCGGTCGAGGCCGCCGCCGCGCGCGGGCGTCCGATCGTGCCGCTGCCGCGGCCGCTCAAAGGCTCGGCCGAACCGCATTTCTCGTTTGCCGGGCTGAAGAGCGCGGTGGTGCGCGCGCATGATGCCAAGACCTGGGCGGTCGACGACATCGCCGCTTCGTTCCAGGCGGCGGTGGTCGATTGCCTGCTCGACCGTACGATCCGCGCGCTCGAACACGCCGGCGATGCGACCGCGTTGGTCGTCGCGGGCGGGGTTGCCGCCAATACCGCGGTGCGCACCGCGCTGAGCGGGCTGGCGAGCGAGCACGGTCTGCGCTTCGTCGCGCCGCCTTTGTGGCTGTGTACCGACAATGCTGCAATGATCGGCTGGGCGGGCGCCGAACGCTTTGCCGCCGGCCTGACCGATCCGCTCGACATCGCGCCGCGGCCCCGCTGGCCGCTCGATCCGGGCGCCGAGGCGGTGCGTGGGGCAGGGGTGAAGGCATGAAGATCGGAGTCATCGGCGGCGGCGCGTGGGGCACTGCGCTGGCGCAAGTGTTCGCGCAAGGTGGGCACGCGGTGCGGCTATGGGCGTTCGAGCCCGACGTGATCGCCGAGATCAACGCGCATCACACCAACGCTCGCTTTCTCACGGGTGTCACGCTGTCGTCGCGAATCGAGGCGAACCAGGACATAAGCTGGATCGGCGAAACCGAGATCGTGCTGATCGTCACCCCCGCGCAGCATATGCGCGGGATCGTGCGCGACCTGCCGAAGCATGGCCAGCCGCTATTGCTTTGTTCAAAAGGCATCGAAGCCGGGAGCCTCAAGCTGCTGAGCGAAGTCGCCGCCGAGGAAAATGCCGGATCGCCGATCGGTGTGCTGTCGGGGCCGACCTTTGCAGGAGAGGTCGCGCGTGGCCTGCCTACCGCAGTGACTCTGGCGATGGCCGACTTGGCGCGGGCGCAGGCGATGGCCGAACAGATCGCCTTGCCGAGCTTCCGGCCTTATGCTTCGGATGACGTCATCGGCGCGGAGATTGGCGGCGCGGTCAAGAACGTGCTGGCGATCGCGTGCGGCGTGGTCGAGGGCGCGGGGCTCGGGCAGAATGCGCGCGCCGCGCTGATCGCGCGCGGGTTTGCCGAGATGACGCGCTTCGGCGTCGCGCGCGGGGCGCAGGTCGAGACGCTGAGCGGGCTGTCGGGGCTCGGCGATCTCGTGCTGACCTGTTCGTCGACCGCGTCGCGCAATTTCTCGCTTGGGCTTGGGCTGGGGCAGGGCAAGCGCGCCGCTGATTTGCTGTCCGATCGGCTGACCGTCGCCGAGGGCGCCTTCACCGCGCCGGTGCTGCGCGAGGCGGCGGCCGAGGCTGGCGTCGCGATGCCCGTGGTCGAGGCGGTGTGTGCCTTGCTCGACGGCGCCGAGGTCCAGGCGGTGATCGGCGCGCTGCTCGCCCGCCCGCTGACGCGCGAATGATGCGCTGGGCGGCATTGCTCAAGGGGGTCAATCTCAACGGGCGCAAGCTGCCGATGGCCGATCTGAAGGCGCTGGTCGAAGCGCTCGGCTATCGTGACGTCACGACGCTACTCGCCTCGGGCAATGTCGTGTTCGCGTGCGACGAGATCGATGGCGCCAAGGTCGAGGCGGCAATCGAGGCGGCGTTGGAGGTGTACGGCCTCAAGACCGACGTGGTCGTGCGCAGTGCCGTCGATTTGCAGGCGATCCTCGCTGCCAATCCCTTTGCCGAAGCGACGCTCGCGCGGCCGAATCATGTCGTTGTGCTGTTCCACCGCGACTCGGTGCCCGTCGATCGGCTCGACGCGCTGCCCGAAGTCTATCACGGCCGCGAGACGCTCGTTGCGCGGGGTCGCGAGCTCTATGTCGATTATGTCGACGGGATCGGTGAGTCGAAGCTCCCGCAGGCGATGGCGAAGCTCAAATTTCCCAAGCTCGCCACGGCGCGCAACTGGAATACCGTGGTGAAGCTGGCGACGTTGCTCGCCACCTGACTTCGTCACCCCGACTCAAGGCCGGGGTGACGGTTGGAGGTCAAAACAGGCGCCCCGCTCAGAAATCGATCGCGATGCCCTTCATTTCCCAATCGCCATAACGCGTCGGGTCGAGCCCGTCGGGGTCGCCCTTGGCGCTCTGGCCCTTGGGCGCGAGCGGGACGGGATCGGGTTCGGGCACCGGCGGACTCTTGCTGAGATAGGCGGGTGGCTTCACATGCGGCGGGCGAACGGCCATGGAGTGTCCTTGATGCACGACAGGTGCGCCCCCGCTACATCGGCGGCCTTTAGACAGAGTTCAAGCTTTTGACCCTTCCGCCGCCGCGCCGCTACATGCCCAAACCCGAACCGGTCGACCCGCCCGGCGTCCCCGCACGCCGGGCCGCGCTGCGTTTGCTCGACGCCGTCTTGCGCCAGGGCCTCCCGCTCGAAGCTGCGATCGGCCGCGCCACCGCCGGGATCGAGCGCAGCGACGACCGGGCGCTCGCGCACGCGATCGCCGCCGAAGTGCTGCGCCGCCTGCCCGACCTCGACGCGCTGATCGATTCGGCGACCAAGACGCGGCTGCCCGATGACGCCAAGGCGCGCTTCGCGTTGCGTATCGCGCTCGTCCAGGCGCTGTCGCTCGGCACGCCGCCGCACGCCGCGATCTCGACCGTGCTGCCGCTCGTCGACGGCGGTCCGCGCAAGCTCGTCCACGGCGTGTTCGGCACGCTGATGCGCGGCGGCGACCAATTGCCCGAGCAGCCGACGCTGCCCGATCCCGTCGCGATCCGCTGGCACGCCGCGTGGGGCGACGACGGCATCGAGGCGGCCGAGCGCGCGATGGCCGCGCCGCCGCCGCTCGACCTGACGCTCGCCGACCCCGCGACGACCGACGCGATGGCCGAGACGCTCGGCGGCGTGTCGCTGCTGCCGGGGCACGTCCGCTTGCCCTCGGCGCATGTTCCCGAACTTCCCGGTTTCGAAGAGGGCAGCTGGTGGGTGCAGGACATCGCCGCCTCGCTTCCAGCCCGGCTGCTCGGCAAGGGCCCGGGCACCGTTCTCGACCTGTGCGCCGCGCCGGGCGGCAAGACGATGCAGCTTGCGAGCGCCGGTTGGAGCGTCACCGCGATCGATTCGTCGGAAAGTCGTCTGGCGCGACTTCACGAAAATCTCGAGCGCACCCACCTTGCCGCGACGGTGATCACCGCCGACCTGCTGCTGTGGTCGCCGCCCGCGCCGGTCGACGCGGTGCTGCTCGATGCGCCGTGCAGCGCGACGGGCATCTTTCGCCGCCACCCCGACGTGCTCCACCGCGTGCGCCCGTCGCAGATCACCGAGCTGGCCGCGCTGCAGGGCAAACTGCTCGCGCGCGCCGCCGATTGGGTCAGGCCTGGCGGCACGCTCGTCTTTGCGACCTGTTCGCTCGAACCCGCCGAGGGCGAGGCGCAGCTCACCAAATTCCTTGCCGCGCGGCCCGACTACAGTCTCGTCCCCGTGACGCAAGACGAACTGCCGGCGGGGATCGTCCCCAACCCCGGCGGCTGGGTGCGGACCTTGCCCGGCATGATCGATCCCGGCGGCAATGACGGCTTCTTCATCGCGCGCCTGCGCCGACAGGGTTAAGCGCTGCTTGCCCACGCCTGCGACCATGCTAGAGGCTGAACGACCATGAGCCAGCTTCCCGTCCGTATCGCCCCGTCGATCCTCTCCGCCGATTTCGCCAAGCTCGGCGAGGAGGTCCGCGCGATCGATCTCGCCGGCGCCGACTGGATCCACGTCGACGTGATGGACGGGCATTTCGTCCCCAACATCTCGATCGGGCCGGGCGTGGTGAAGGCGATCCGCCCGCATACGACCAAGCCGCTCGACGTCCATTTGATGATCGCGCCGGTCGACGCCTATCTCGAGGCGTTCGCCGAGGCCGGCGCTGACACGATCAGCATCCATGTCGAGGCCGGCCCGCACACGCATCGCAGCCTTCAGCACATCCGCCAGCTCGGCAAGCGCGCGGGCGTCGTGCTCACGCCGCAGACGCCCGCCAAGGCGCTCGACTATCTGCTCGAGGAAGTCGATCTGGTGCTGGTGATGAGCGTCAATCCCGGTTTCGGCGGGCAGGCGTTCATCGAAAGCTCGCTGCGCAAGATCGAGGCGATCCGCAAGATGATCGACAAGGGCGGCTACACCGTCGATCTCGAGGTCGATGGTGGGATCGACCACGCCACGGCGCCGCGCGCGATCGCCGCCGGGGCCGATGCGCTGGTCGCGGGCACGGCGACCTTCCGCGGCGGACCCGATGCGTACGCCGCCAACATCGCAGGCCTGCGTGGCTGAGATCGGCGATCGCTCGAATCCCGAAAGTCCGGCGCCGCCTGGCGACGGCGCGTTGCGCGACAGCATCGATGAGGGCAAGCGCCTCATCCGCCTCGGCGGGGACAAGGGCCTGTCGCTGGCCGAGCGGCTCTCCGAACGGTTTCACAGGCTCACCTGGAGCACCCCGATCCACGGCATGCGCCTCAAGGGCCGCCATCCGCTCAAGCTGATCGCGGTTCCCGACGATCCCTTTCTCGGCGACGCCAAGCGCGGTACCGCGCTGCTCGGCGGCACGCTGACTTTCCGCGGCGAAGCTCGCGAGATCGCCGCGCTCGATCTCACCAAACCCGATTTCTCGCGCGCCTTCAGCGAATATCTCCACAGTTTCCTATGGCTGCGCGATCTCTCGACCGTCGCCACGCGCGCGCAGGCGACCCCGGTGGCCGAGGCGCTGATGCGCAAATGGCTCGCAGTCCATGCCGAAAAGGTCAGCGAGCCCGCGTGGCGCGCCGATCTGTGGGGGCGGCGCATCCTCGCCTGGACGGCGCATGCCCCGCTGATCCTCTCGTCGGCTGATCTCGTCTATCGCAGCAGCGTGCTCAACACGCTCGCGCGCGGGGCGCGGCATATCGACCGCGGCGCCGACAAGGTCGCGCCGGGCGCACCGCGCGTCGCGGCGCTGTGCGGCGTGGTCGCGGCAAACTTGCTGATCGCAGGAGGCGATGCACGGCGCGGCGCAGTCGAGGCGGCGCTCGCCAAGGCGCTCGCCGCATCGATCTACGAGGATGGCGGCAACGTCGCGCGCGCGCCCAACGCGCAGGTCGATCTCGTCATGCTGCTCACCGCACTGCGCGACGTCTATGCCGCGCGGCGGCTCGAAGCGCCGGCGAGCATCGACGCTGCGCTCGCCAGCCTCGTTCCGGCGCTGCTCGGCGTGTGTCACGGTGACCGCGATCTCAGCAGCTGGCAGGGCGGCGGCCCGATCGGGGCCGAGACGCTCGACCAGATCATCGCCGCCTCGGGCGTGCGGACGCGCCCGCTGCGCCAGGCGCGCGACTGGGGCTATCAGCGGCTCGCTGCGGGGAGCGCCGTCGTGATCCTCGATGCGGCGCCGCCGCCGATCGCGCGGCTGGTCGAGGGCGGCTGCGCCTCGACGCTGGCCTTCGAACTTTCCGACGGGCGCCATCGCATCGTCGTCAATTGCGGCGGCGCGCGGACCGGGATCGCCCAGCTTCCGGCCGCGCTGAGCGAGGGGCTGCGCACCACCGCGGCGCATTCGACGTTGATCGTCGGCGACAGCAATTCGACCGCGATCCACGCCGACGGCACGCTCGGGCGCGGTGTCGGAGAGGTTGAGCTGGCGCGGCAGGAAAGCGATACCGGCAGCCGGATCGAGGCGAGCCACGACGGCTATGCCCGCCGCTTCGGCTTCCTCCATCGTCGCCAGCTGGTGCTCGCGCGCGACGGTCGCGAACTGCGCGGCGAGGACATGCTGCTCCCCGCGACCAAGCGCCGCAAGCTCGCCGCGACGGGCTTTGCGATCCGCTTCCATCTCGGGCTCGGCATCCAGGTCTCGCCGACCGCTGATGGCCTCGCGGCCCTGCTGCGGTTGCCCGGCGGCGGACTGTGGCAGTTCCGCTGCCGCGGCGGAACGCTGGCGGTCGAGGAAAGCGTGTGGATCGACGCCGAGGGGCGTCCGCACGCCACGATGCAGCTCGCCGTCACCGGCGAATCGCCCGCCGGCGGGGCGAGTGTCAGCTGGGCGTTCAAGCGCGCTGGTTGAATTTTGGAGGGTGAGCGGGCAGGGGACGCGCAAACGTCCCCCGGAGCCTGTACATCATGACCGAGATCCCCATCCGCCGCGCGCTGCTGTCGGTGTCCGACAAGACTGGCATCGTCGATCTCGCGCGTGAGCTCGCCGGCCGGGGTGTCGAGCTGGTCTCGACCGGGGGCACTGCCAAGGCCTTGCGCGACGCCGGGCTCAAGGTCCGCGATATCAGCGACCTCACCGGTTTCCCCGAGATGATGGACGGTCGCGTCAAGACGCTCCACCCCAATGTCCATGGCGGGCTGCTCGCGGTGCGCGATGACGCGGCGCATGTCGCGTCGATGGAGGAACATGGGATCGGCGCGATCGATCTCGTCGTCGTCAATCTCTACCCGTTCGAGGCGACCGTCGCCAAGGGCGCCGAGCGCGACGAGGTGATCGAGAATATCGATATCGGCGGTCCGTCGATGGTGCGCTCGGCCGCGAAGAACCACGCGTTCGTCGCGATCGTCACCGATCCGGCCGATTATGCATTGGTGTCGGGTGGCAGCACGACTCTCGCCGACCGCCGCAAGCTCGCCGCCAAGGCCTATGCCACCACCGCCGCCTATGACGGCGCGATCGCGACATGGTTCGGCACCGTCGACCAGGGCGAGGCCTTCCCCGAAACGCTGCCGATCACGCTCAAGCGCGGTCCCGAGCTCCGCTATGGCGAGAATCCGCACCAGTCGGCGGCCTTCTACACCGCGGGTGGTCCCGCCGCGCGCGGCATCGGCCAGGCACGGCAGGTGCAGGGCAAGGCGCTGAGCTACAACAATCTCAACGACGCCGATGCCGCGCTCGATCTCGTCAGCGAATTCCGCGACGCCGCGCCGACCTGCGTCATCGTCAAGCATGCCAATCCGTGCGGTGTCGCGACGGGCGCCTCGCTCGCCGAGGCCTATGCCACCGCCTTCGCCTGCGACACCGTTTCGGCGTTCGGCGGGATCATCGCGCTCAACCGTCCGCTCGACGGCGCGACCGCACGCGCGATCGCAGGGATCTTTACCGAGGTCGTCGTCGCGCCCGATGCCGACGAGGAAGCGCAGGCGATCTTCGCCGCCAAGAAGAACCTGCGCCTGCTGCTGACCGGTGAACTGCCCGATCCCGCGCGTGGCGGTCTCCTCGCCAAGGCGATCACCGGTGGCTGGCTCGTCCAGACCCGCGACAATGCCAGCAACCCCGAGCTGAAGGTCGTCACCAAGCGCGCGCCGACCGAGCAGGAGCTGATCGACTGCCGCTTCGCCTGGACGATCGCCAAGCACGTCAAGTCGAACGCGATCGTCTATGCCAAGGACGGCAGCACGGCGGGGATCGGCGCGGGGCAGATGAACCGGCTCGAATCCGCCCGCATCGCCGCGTGGAAGGCGAAGGACGCCGCCGACAAGGCCGGCTGGCCAACGCCGCGCACGATCGGGTCGGCGGTCGCCTCGGACGCCTTCTTCCCGTTCGCCGACGGCCTGCTCGCAGCGGTAGAGGCGGGGGCGACCGCGGTTATCCAGCCGGGCGGCTCGATCCGCGACGACGAGGTTATCGCGGCCGCCGACGCCGCCGGCCTCGCGATGGTGTTCACCGGGGTGCGCCACTTCCGGCATTGAGGCGCTTCATCCCAAACCGCGCTTCCCCGGCACAGGCCGGGGCCCAGGCGCGGAGGTCGTGGTAGGTAAGCAACGCGCTCGCTATCCGGCGTGTCGCTCCTGGCCCCCGGCCTGTGCCGGGGAAGAGTCGGGCAGTGCGGTGACGTCCGGCAAGGCGGCCGTCTCGCCCGGCTTCCGCCGGAACAAGGCGCGGTCCTCGGGGCCCGCCGCCCAGCGGTACAGCACGAAGAGATAGATCCCCGCCATCGCCGGCTCGCCGATCGCGAGCTGCGCCCATTCGAAGCGGTGCGGCAGCGTGGTGAAGAAGAAGCCGACCGCGCTGGTCGCGAGCACCGCCCACAGCATCGGCCAGCGCCACCCTGCCACCCCCGCCCCGAGCAGCCGCGACAGATAGGTCGACTTGATCACCGAGGTGATCGCGACCGACACGAACAGCGCCACCGCCGGCCCCGCTGCCTGGAACGCGACCGGCCAGCCGACCCACTGCATCGCGAAAATCAAGGCGAAGCTCAGCGCGACCTGGAACAGCAGCATCCCGATCGAGATCGCGACGTTCTGGACGCGCGCGATGTAGACCAGCGCCGATTCGCACACTGCGCCGGTCGACGCCGCGGCCTCGGCCCAGAGCAGGAAGGCGAGCGCCGCCGTGCCCGCGACGAATTGCGGGCCGACCGTGCCCATCACCGCTTCGCCCGGGATCGAGCCCATCAGCGCGAGGCCGGTCTGCGCGGCGAGGATCCAGAAGCCGACCTGTCGCACCTGGCTTGCCACGCCCGCGGTATCGCCGCGCGCGAGGCTCGAGGTGATGACGGGGCCAAGGATCGGGTCGAAGCTGGTCTTCAATTTGCCCGGGATCGAGGCGACCTGCTGCGCCATCCAGTAGATGCCGACGATGCGCGGCTCGAACATCAGGAAGAGAATCGAGCGGTCGACGTTGCGCGTGCCCCATTCGAGCGCATCGGCGCCGGCGAGCGGGGCATTGCGGCGAATCAGCGCGAGCGTCCGGCCCGGGTGGAGCCGCCAGCCATGCGGGCGGCCATAGCTGCGCATGAACGGGACGATCGACGCGAGGAGCGCCGCCGCCATCGACAGCATGTAGGCGAGCACCAGCCCGTCATGCGGCGCGACCGGATAGAGCACGCCCGCAGCGATCGAGATCGTCCACGGCTCGATCACCGCGCGCGCGGTGACCGTCGCCTGGACGTTGCGGCGATAGGCGAGCGCGGCGAGCATGATGTCCGACCAGGCGCTCGCGACGATGATGCACGGGAGCAAGCGTTCGAGCGCCGACGGGTTGCCGCCGTGGAACATTACGTCGGGCATCAGCAGCAGGATCCCGCTGGCGCACGCCGAGGCGATCGCCGCGACCACGAGGCAGTCCCACACGATCTGGACGTGCGGCCGGTCGCTCTGCGCGATCGCCTGCGCCAACCCGCGCTTCAAGCCGAAGGTCGCGAGCAACGCCGCGACTTCGACGAACAGGACGGCGCGGGCGAAGGTGCCGAGCGTGTCGGGCCCGTACAGCCGCCCGGCGATGAAAAGGAACGGCAGCCGCGCGACGAGCCGCATCATGAAGCCGATGATGTTGGTGCGCCCGCCCTTGGCGAGCGCGTCAATCTCGTCGGTGGTCCGTCCGTCGGCGCGGTCCACCGAGCCCCCAGCGATGGTCAATGCGCCGCGCCCCAGCTCAGTCCCGTACCGATCTCGATGCCGAGCGGAACGCTCAGCACGATCGCGGGCTCGGCAGCGGTCGCCATGACCTGCTCGATGATCGGCCTGGCCGCGGCAACGTCGCCCTCGGGCAGTTCGAACACGAGTTCGTCATGCACTTGCAGCAGCATGCGCACATGCCCCAGCCCGGCGGCTTCCAGCGCGGGCCCCATCCGCACCATCGCACGCTTGATGATGTCGGCTGACGTGCCCTGGATCGGCGCGTTGATCGCGGCGCGCTCGGCGCCCTGGCGTTCGTGCTGGAGCTTCGACTTGATCCGCGGGAAGTGCGTCTTCCGCCCGAACAGCGTCGAGGTGTAGCCGGTGTCGCGGACGAACTCGGTGGTTGCGGCGATATAGTTGCGGATGCCGGGGAAACGCTCGAAATAGCGATCGATCATCGCCTGCGCCTCGTCCGCGGTGACGTCGAGCCGACCCGCCAGACCCCAGCGGCTGATGCCGTAGAGGATCGCGAAATTGATCGTCTTGGCGCGTCCGCGCGTATCGCGATTGACCTCGCCGAACAGCTCCATCGCGGTCAGGCTGTGGATGTCGGCACCCTCGGAGAAGGCCTGCTTCAGCGCGGGGACATCGGCCATGTGCGCGGCGAGCCGCAGCTCGATCTGCGAATAGTCGGCGGCGAGCAGGACGTTGCCCGGCTCGGCGACGAACGCATCGCGGATCTGGCGGCCGATCTCGGTGCGGATCGGGATGTTCTGTAGGTTCGGATCGGTCGACGACAACCGCCCGGTCTGCGCGCCGGTCAGCGAATAAGAAGTGTGGACGCGCCCCGTCGCCGGGTTGATCTGCGCCTGGAGCGCATCGGTATAGGTCGATTTGAGCTTCGACAGCTGGCGCCACTCGAGCACCTTCGTCGCAATGTCCTTGCCGGGCGAATCCTTGTCGGCGGCGATGCGTTCGAGCTCGGTCACGTCGGTCGAATAGACGCCCGACTTGCCCTTGCGCCCGCCCTTGATCCCCATCCGCTCGAACAGCACGTCGCCCAATTGCTTGGGGCTGCCGATCGTGAAGGCGCCGCCCGCGAGCGCGTGGATCTCGACTTCGAGCGCGCCGATTTGCTGCGCGAAATCGTTCGACAGGCTGCTGAGCTTGGCGGCGTCGACCTTGATGCCGTGCATTTCCATCTGCGCGATGACGGGCGCGAGCGGGCGGTCGACCATTTCGTAGACGCGCGTCGCGCTCTCGGCGACGAGCCGCGGCTTGAAGCGCCGCCACAGCCGCAGCGTGACGTCGGCATCCTCGGCGGCGTAGCGCGTCGCAGCATCGAGATCGACTTCGTTGAAGCTGCGCTGCGACTTGCCGACGCCGACCACGTCCTTGAAGGCGATGCAGCTGTGCGAGAGGTGCGTCGCGGCAAGTTCGTCCATGCTGTGACCATGCAGGCCCGCATCGAGATCGAAGCTCATCAGGATCGTGTCGTCATGCGGCGCAACGCCGACGCCGAGGCGCCCGAGCACGATCATGTCGTATTTGAGGTTATGCCCGATCTTGAGGACGGCTGGGTCCTCGAACAGCGGCTTGAGCTTGGCGAGCGCAATGTCACGGTCGAGCTGCACCGGCGTTTCGGCAAACAGCCCCGATCCGCCATGCGCGAGCGGGACGTAGCACGCCTTGTTCGGCTGCAGCGCCATGCTCACCCCGACCAGTTCGGCGCGCGTCGCGTCGATACCCGTCGTCTCGGTGTCGATCGCGATCCACCCCTGGTGCCGCGCCGCGGCGATCCAGCTGTCGAGCGCGGCTTCGTCGACCACGGTCTCGTAGCCGTCATGGTTGCACGGCGGGTCCTGCTCGGTCGGCACCGATTTCGGCGCAGGCACCGGCGCATCGGCAACCGCCGACAGCTTGGCGAGCAGCGAGCGGAAGCCGTGATGCTCAAGGAAGGCGCGCAAAGGGGCGTCGGGAATGCCCTTGAGTTCGAGTTCGTCGAGCGGCTCGGGCAGCGCGACGTCGCATTTCAGCGTGACGAGCTCCTTCGACAGCCGCGCCATCGCAGCATGTTCGATGAGGTTATCGCGCAGCTTGCCTGCCTTCATCCCCGGCGCGGCAGCGAGCACCGCTTCGAGATCGCCATGCTCGAGGATCAACTTGGCGGCGGTCTTCGGGCCGACGCCGGGAACGCCCGGCACGTTATCGACGCTGTCGCCCATCAGCGCGAGCACGTCGCCGAGCTGCGCGGGCGTGATGCCGTGGAATTTCTCCGCGACATGCTCGGCGCCCAGCCGCCGGTTGTTCATCGTGTCGTACATGTCGAGCCCGGGCTCGATCAGCTGCATCAGGTCCTTGTCGGACGATACGATCGTGACTTCCCATCCCTGCGCCAAAGCAGCGCGAGAATAGCCGGCGATGATGTCGTCGGCCTCCAATCCCTCGGTCTCGATGCATGGTAGCGAGAAGGCGCGCGTCGCGTCGCGGATCATCGGGAACTGCGGGACAAGATCCTCGGGCGGCGGCGGGCGGTGCGCCTTGTACTGATCGTACAGCTCGTTGCGGAAGGTCTTCGACGATTTGTCGAGGATCACCGCCATATGTGTCGGGCCATCCGCGGCATGGACTTCGTCGGCGAGCTTCCACAGCATCGTCGTATAGCCATAGACCGCGCCGACCGGCTCGCCATGCTTGTTGGTGAGCGGGGGAAGGCGGTGATAGGCACGGAAGATATACCCCGAGCCATCGACAAGATAGAGATGCGGCATGCGGCGGGGATAGCCCAAGCTTGGGGAAGGACAAAGCCCCCGTATCGCCCCGCAGGATTTCGCTGCGACGAGCCGATTCCCTGGCAGCGTGGTGTCTCCGCACGGGGATGACTCGTCGCGCGCAAACCGTTACGATCGCGGTACGAATGGGAGCCGATCCATGCGCTATACGATCGATGTGCTCAATGTCCGGCGCGAAGACCGCGATCCGATGCGCGCCGTGATCTTCCAGCAAGCGCCGACCCCCGCGAATCCGATCTTCTCGGGCGCGTGGCGCATCGCGCACGATCGGGTTGCGAACGGTGAGCCCGTCTTGCCGATTCCCGGCATGGCGCCGATCGCCGCCTCCTATGGTTGGAGCGGCTATACCCCGGAGATGTTGCGCAACCCCGGCCCCGGCCCCGGCCCCGCTTTCGCCGGCACGGCACAGACGACGCTCGTCTTCACCATCACCGCCGCACCCGATCGCGCGAACGATTCCGACTGACGGTGCTCAGCCGCGATGGTTCGCGACGACGCTCGCCACCACCGCCTGCATCAGCGCCTGGCGCGCCGGGATCGGGCGCGGCGTATCGCCGATCATGATCGCGATCGCGTAGCTGCTGCCATCGGGCGCCATCAGCAGCCCGACGTCGTTATAGCCCGCGGTCCGCCCGGCGAGATCCTGCCCGGTGCCGGTCTTGTGGCCGAAGCTCCAGCCCGGCGGCACGGCGCCGCGCATCCGCTGCTTGCCGGTATGCGACGATTCCATCGTCCCGATCAGATAGTCGGTCGATTCGCGCGACAGCAGGTCGCCGCGCTTGAGCCTGGCGAGCGCGCCGGCGATCGCGACCGGGGCCGCACCGTCTGGCGGATCGGCGACATAGCGGTCGAACGCGGCGATGCGGTCGGCGCGCGGCAGGCGATCCCGCGCACGCTGGAAGCCGCCGCCGAAAGCATAGTCCGGTTGCCAGACGAGCCCTGCGGTCTGGCTCTGCAGCAGCCGCTCGCCCGGGCCGAAGCGGATGTCGCCCAGGCCCTTGCGCTGGATGAAATCGCGCACCGAATTGGGCCCGCCGACGTAGCGCAGCAGGCGATCGTTGGCGGTGTTGTCGCTCATCGTCAGCGCGCGCTGGAGCAATTCGCCGACGGTCGTCGGATAGCCCTGATCGCCCTTGATCAGCGCGGCGATCGGCTGGTGGAACAGCGTGATGTCGTCGCGCCGCAGGACGATCGGGTCGGTCAGCCGCAGCCGCCCGCGGTCCTTATAGTCGAGCACCGTCATCGCCACCCACAGCTTGCTCACGCTCTGCTGCGGCAATCGCTGGTCGCCGCCGCTGTCGACCGACCAGCCTTGCTCGACGCTGCGCACCGCGACCCCGACGCGGCCGTCGAAGGCGCGCACCAGCGTCGCGACATTGGCAGCCAGCGCCGGGGGGGGCGCCACGACGCGGGGCCTCGTCGGTGCGACGACGACCGGCACCGTCGCAAACGGGTACGAGACCGCCGGCGCGGGGCGCGCGACATGGACGTTGGCGTCGTAGCCACAGGCGCACAGCGCAATTGCCAGAAGCAAGGCCGCCGCGGGCTTGGGAAAGCGATAAGGAAGGATACGCAACACCGAGTTAGACCCCAATTCTTGTCCCGCACTCAACCTCGGCGATAAGGCCACAATGTGGTTGCGGAATTCCTGTCGCAGCATCGTGCGACAAAGCGCGCGGTGGGCACGACAGAACGATATGAGCGGCGCATTGGCTAGTCCGTTAGTCTACGGTGTCAAAATGGTATCGACCGCGTTGGGGAGCAAGTCCGGGTAATCGAGCGTGTAGTGCAGCCCGCGCGATTCGTGCCGGTGGAGCGCGGAACGAACGATCAACTCGGCGGTCTGGAGCAGGTTGCGCAGCTCGATCAGGTCGGGCGTGACGCGGAAATGCCCGTAATAATCGTTCACTTCATCGGTCAGCATGCGGATGCGGTGCTGCGCGCGTTCGAGTCGCTTGGTGGTGCGCACGATCCCGACATAATTCCACATGAAGCGCCGGATCTCGGTCCAGTTCTGCTTGATGACGACCTCTTCGTCCGAATCCTCGACGCGGCTTTCGTCCCACGCGCGGATCGGCGGCGGGGCGGGGAGGTCGTCCCAATGCTCGGCGATATGGTTGGCGCACGCCTCGCCGAACACGAAGCATTCGAGCAGCGAGTTTGACGCGAGGCGGTTGGCACCGTGGAGCCCGCTCTCGCTGCATTCGCCCGCGGCATAGAGGCCGGGGAGGTCGGTCCGCCCGTCGAGATCGACCACCACGCCGCCGCAGGTGTAATGCTGCGCGGGCACCACCGGAATCGGATCCTTGGTCATGTCGATGCCGAGGCCGAGCAGCTTTTCGTAGATGTTGGGGAAGTGCTCGCGGATGAACGCCTCGCCCTTGTGGCTGATGTCGAGGTGGACATAGTCGAGCCCGAGCCGCTTGATCTCGTGATCGATCGCGCGCGCCACGACGTCGCGCGGCGCGAGTTCGAGGCGGGGGTCGAAATCGGGCATGAAGCGATAGCCCGTCTCTGGGATCAGCAGATGCCCGCCCTCGCCGCGGACGGCTTCGGTGATCAGGAAGTTCTTGACCTCGAGATTGTAGAGGCAGGTCGGGTGGAACTGCATCATCTCCATGTTCGAGACGCGGCAGCCCGCGCGCCACGCCATCGCGATGCCGTCGCCGGTCGCGCCGCGCGGCGCGGTCGAGAAGAGATAGGTGCGGCCCGCGCCGCCGGTCGCGAGGATCGTCGCGCGTGCGGTGTAGACTTCGACGCGGCCGGTTGCGCGGTTGACGGCGTAGACGCCCCACACATGGCCGGCGCCCGAATAGCGCTCCTCATGCTTGCCCGTCGCGAGATCGATCGCGACCATGTCGGGGACGAGCGTGATGTTGGGATGCTCGGTCGCGGCGCGCTGCAGTGCTTCCTGCACCGCCCAGCCCGTTGCGTCAGCGACATGGACGATGCGGCGGTGGCTGTGCCCGCCCTCGCGCGTCAGGTGGAGCGCATTGCCCTCGGTCGCGAACGGCACGCCGAGTTCCTCGAGCCGCGCGATCGCGGCGGGTGCCTGCGTCACGACGAACTCGACCGTGGCGCGGTCGTTGAGCCCCGCGCCGGCGATCATCGTGTCCTCGATATGGCTCGCGAACGTATCGCCTTCCTCGAGCACCGCGGCGATCCCGCCCTGCGCCCAGGCGGTCGACCCCTCGTTCATCGCGCCCTTGGCGAGCACCGTGACCTTGAAGCGATCGGCGAGGTTGAGCGCGGCGGTGAGGCCGGCGGCACCCGAGCCGATGATCAGGACGTCGGAAATCTTGGTTTCGGGCACGCGCGTCTCTCTCATACCGTCGCCCCGGCGGAGGCCGGGGCCGCTCTGTTAGATGCGCGTGGCTGGCGTCTTGCGCAAACGCCAGCGGCCCCGGCCTCCGCCGGGGCGACGATCACGCCGCGTTCGACGCCCGCGTCAGATTGAGGAACACGTCCTCGAGATCGGCCTCGCGCGTCGATACGTCGACGATGCCGTAGCCATCGGCCTGCACCGCGGCGAGCACCTCGCCGGCATTCACCTTGTCCTTGGCGTAGGTGATGGCGAGCGTGCGCGTGCCCTTCAGTTCGATCTTCTGGAAGCAGACCGCGCTCGGCGGGACCGTGACGTCGCGGTCGACCGTTACCTCGACCAGTTTCTCGGTCGCCATGCCGACGAGCTCGCGCGTCGGCTTGTTGGCGATGACCTTGCCGTGGTTGATGATCGCGATCCGGTCGCAGAGTTGCTCGGCTTCCTCGAGATAATGCGTCGTCAGCACCACCGTCACGCCGGAATCGTTGAGCTGGCGGACATAGGCCCAGAGCTGCTGACGCAATTCGATGTCGACCCCCGCGGTCGGTTCGTCGAGCACGAGCACCGGCGGCGTGTGGACCATTGCCTTGGCGACCATCAGGCGGCGCTTCATGCCCCCTGACAGCGTGCGGGCATAGGCGTTGGCCTTGTCCTCGAGATGCACCGCGCGGAGCAATTCCATCGAGCGACGCTTCGCCTTGGGGACGCCGTAGAGGCCGGCCTGGATCTCGAGCGTCTCGATCGGCGTGAAGAACGGGTCGAACAGGATCTCCTGGTTGACGATCCCGATCGACGCCTTGGCGTTGCGCGGATGCTGGTCGGTGTCGAAGCCCCAGATCGTCGCGCTGCCGCTGGTCTTGTTGACGAGGCCGGCCAGGATGTTGATCAGCGTCGACTTGCCCGCGCCATTGGGGCCGAGCAGCCCGAAGATCTGGCCGCGCGGCACATCGAACGACACGTCGTCGAGCGCGCGCTTGCCGCCTTTGTAGGTCTTGCACAGGTTCGCGATGGAGATGGCGGCCTCGGTCATGAGAAGCGCATAGCGTGCGAACGCGGGCCGGTCATCCCCCTCCCGCTTGCGGGAGGGGTTAGGGGAGGGGCGTGCCGCAAGCGCGGCGCCCGTGGCAAGGGCCTCCCCCAGCCCCTCCCGCAAGCGGGAGGGGAGCAAGAAGGCGCCCCCCGCCAGACGGCAGGGACAAGGGGCGTTGAAGCGAAGCATCGACCTTGCTACACGCACGCCCATGATCGCACCGCCCGAAATCCTGCGCGTAACGCATGCCCGCAACATCTGTGACGGCGCGACCGACATTCCCGGTGGCGCAAGCCTCGGCCATCCGCGCGTTTTCCTCGAGATTGACGAGAGCGGCTATGTCGATTGCGGCTATTGCGACCGCCGCTTCGTGCTGATCGGCGGACCCGCCGATGGCGTCGATCCGACGACTTTGCATGATCACGGGGATGGCGCAGGGCTTTAACCTGCCTATATTCGTCGGATGACCAGTCCGACAGACCCCCGCGCGTTCCTGTATCATGACGGCCAGCTCGACCCGGCCGAAGCCCAGGCGCTCACCGCCGCCGCACTCGGCAAGGCCGACGATGGCGAGCTCTATCTGCAATATCGCAAGTCCGAGGCGTTCGGCTTCGACGACGGTCGGCTGAAGACCGCGAGCTACGACACGCATTCAGGCTTCGGCCTGCGCGCGGTGTCGGGCGAGATGACCGCCTTCGCGCACGCCAACGAGCTCAGCGCCGCCGCGATCAAGCGCGCTAGCGAGACGATGGCGCTGATCGACCCGTCGAGCGCGCCCAAGGCCGGCCCGCCGCGCGCGACCAACCGCCACCTCTATACCGCGTCCGACCCGCTCGATCTCGTCCCCTTCGCCGACAAGGTGAACCTCTGCCAGACGATCGACGCCGCCGCGCGTGCGCGCGATCCGCGCGTCGCGCAGGTCTCGGTCTCGCTGTCGGGCAGCTGGAATGTCGTCGAGATCGTCCGCGCCGATGGCTTCATCGCCACCGACGTGCGCCCACTCGTCCGCCTCAACGTCTCGATCGTGGTCGAGCAGAACGGCCGGCGCGAGACGGGCACCTTCGGGCTCGGCGGCCGCTACCTCTACGACGAGCTGATGGCCCCCGAAACCTGGAACCGCGCGATCGACGAGGCGCTGGCACAGGCCGTCGTCAATCTCGACTCGGTCGCCGCCCCCGCGGGCGAGATGACCGTGCTGCTCGGGCCGGGCTGGCCCGGCATCCTGCTGCATGAAGCCATCGGCCACGGGCTCGAAGGCGATTTCAACCGCAAGGGCACCAGCGCCTTCTCGGGGCGGATCGGCGAGCGCGTCGCAGCGCCCGGCGTTACCGTGGTCGACGACGGCTCGATCGCCGACAAGCGCGGCTCGCTGTCGATCGATGACGAAGGCACGCCGACGCAGGAAAACGTGCTGATCGAGGACGGCATCCTGAAAGGCTATATCCAGGACCGGCTCAACGCGCGGCTGATGGGTGTCGCGCCGACCGGCAACGGCCGCCGCGAATCGTTCGCGCACGCGCCGATGCCGCGGATGACCAACACGTTCATGCGCGGCGGCAAGGATGACCCCGCCGAGCTGCTGAGCCGGGTCAAGAACGGCATCTTCGCCAAGTCGTTCGGCGGCGGGCAGGTCGACATCGTCTCGGGCAAGTTCGTGTTCAGCTGCACCGAGGCGTACAAGATCGAGAACGGCCGCATCGGCGCACCGATCAAGGGCGCGACGCTGATCGGCGACGGCCCCTCCTGCCTCACCCGCGTCGAAGGCATCGGCAACGATTTCGCGCTCGACGAGGGCGTCGGCATGTGCGGCAAGGGCGGGCAGAGTGTGCCAGCCGGCGTCGGGCAGCCGACCTTGCTGGTCGCCGGGCTGACGGTGGGCGGGACCGCGATGTGATTGCGTCGCCCCGGCGCAGGCCGGGGCCGCTCGAATGCCGGGCGTATCGTTTAAAATCGTAGCGGCCCCGGCCCGCGCCGGGGCGACGGGAGAGCAGGATGACCGAACCAACGATCGCCCCCTGGCCCGAGCTCGACTGGTCCGCCTGGCGCGGAACTGCGATCGCGCTCCAACTCCGCACGCAGATCATCGGCAAGGTTCGGCTCGCGCTCACCCCGTGGCTCAACCATAGCTGGCACGTGCCGCTCTATGTCTCGGCGCGCGGGCTGACGACATCGGCGATTCCCGTGGGCGACCGGATCCTGGAGATCGAGTTCGACCTGCTCCACGACCGGCTCGTCTTCATGACCAGCGACGGGCGCAGCCGCGGGATAGGGCTGGGGCCGGGCAGCATCGCGCATTTCCACCAGACCGTGATCACCTGCCTGACCGAGCTCGACGTCCCCGCGCAGTTCGACGGCACACCCAGCGAAATGGCCGACGTCCCGCCCTTCGCCGAAGACACTGCCGAGCGCCCGTACGATGCCGACGCCGTCCGTGCTTTCTGGCGTGCGCTGATTCAGGTCGCGCGCGTCTTTGGCGAGTTTCGCACGGGCTTCCTCGGCAAGGCCTCGCCCGTCCATTTCTTCTGGGGCAGCTTCGATCTCGCCGCGACGCGTTTCTCGGGCCGCGCTGCGCCGCGCCATCCCGGCGGCTTTCCCGGCCTGCCCGACGCGGTTACGTGCGAAGCCTATAGCCATGAGGAAGCCAGCGTCGGCTTCTGGCCGGGCAGCGACGCCTATCCGCGTGCCGCGTTCTACGCTTACGCCTATCCTTCGCCCGCCGGTTATGCACAAGTGCACGTCGAACCCGCCGAAGCCGGCTGGAACGCCGATCTCGGCGAGTTCCTGCTCGACTATGATGTCGTGCGTGCGGCCGCCGACCCGAGCGCAACCTTGCTCGCCTTCTGCCAATCGACCTACGCCGCCGCCGCCGATCTCGCCGACTGGGATCGCGACGCGCTCGAATGCGCGCTCGGCCGCCCACGGATTCCCCGCATCGTCTGAAGGTGCTACACGCGCGGCATGGAAATGTTCTCGGCCATCGGCGATGCGCACCGCGCCTTCATCGCGAAGCAGCCCGTCTTCTTCGTGGCGACCGCCGCGGCGGGCGCGCGGGTCAACCTCAGCCCCAAGGGCATGGACAGCTTCCGCGTGCTCGGCCCCAATCGCGTCGCCTACCTCGACCTCGGCGGATCGGGCAACGAGACGCAGGCGCATCTTGTCGCCGATGGCCGCATCACGATCATGTTCTGCGCGTTCGACAATCCCGCGCTGATCCTGCGGCTCTACGGCACGGGCAGCTTCGTCGTCGCGGGCGAGCCCGGCTTCGACGCTGCGGCGGCGGAGTTCCCCCGGCTCGCGGGTGCGCGGCAAGTGTTCGATATCACGGTCGAGAGCGTCCAGACCAGCTGCGGTTGGGGTGTCCCGCGGATGACGCTCGATCGTCCACGCGACACGCTGGTCAAGTTCCATGCGCAGCAGGATCCCGAAGCGCGGCTCGCGCTGATCGCCGGGCGCTCGCACAGCATCGATGGCCTGCCGGTGCGCGTCCAGACCGTCTTGCCTGCCTTCGATCCGCTCGAAGTGACCAACAGGCGATGAGTCTGGTCGAGGTCGCTCGGTTCGCGCGCAACGAAGCCTATATCGTCGTCGGACGGCTCGAGTCGGAAGGCATCATGGCGCTCGCGCTCGACGGCAACGCCAGCATTGCCGATGGCAGCCAGTTCTTCATCCCCGTCCGCGTGATGGTCGACGAGGATGACGTCGCCGAAGCGCGGGCGATCATCGCCGACACTGCCTGATTCTTAGGCATCGTTTCGCATCTGCACAAAAATTTACGCTTTCCTAAGCCCGATCGACGCCACTGCGCGCCAAAGCGCGCCGCTTTGAGTCTGGCACGGCAATTGCGAGTGTTCTCCCAGGACCAATAACCAGGGGGGTTCTTGCGTGAAGCTCGTCATTGCCATCATCAAACCTTTCAAGCTCGACGAGGTGCGCGAGGCGCTGACCGAAATCGGCGTCGCCGGGATGACCGTTACCGAGGTCAAGGGTTTCGGGCGCCAGAAGGGCCAGACCGAAATCTATCGCGGCGCCGAATACAGCACCAACATGGTCCCCAAGATCAAGATCGAGGTCGTCTGCGGCTCCGACCTGGCGGGCAAGGTCGTCGAGGCGATCCAGGCCTCGGCCAACACCGGCGCGATCGGCGACGGCAAGATCTTCGTGCTCGATGTCGGACAGGCCGTCCGCATCCGCACCGGCGAAACCGATGAGATCGCGCTGTGAGCGGGTCCGTTTTTCAGGGGGTATCGATGAAGCAGTCGACAAAATTGGGTTTTGCAGGGCTTGCGGCCGCCGCGGCGTTCGCCGCGCTGCCGGCCTGGGCGCAGGCGCCCGCCGCCGCGGCGGTCAAGCCGTTCGTGCCGACCGCCGCAATGGTCAACAAGGGTGACACCGCCTGGATGCTGACCTCCTCGGTGCTCGTGCTGATGATGTCGGTGCCCGGTCTCGCGCTGTTCTACGGCGGCCTGGTGCGCACCAAGAACATGCTGTCGGTGCTGATGCAGGTCTTCATGATCGTCTGCATCGCGGCGCTGGTGTGGGTCAGCTGGGGCTATTCGATGGCGTTCACCGGCGGCTCGCAATTCGTCGGCGGGTTCGGCAAGCTGTTCCTCAAGGGCGTCGACGCCAATTCGCTCGCGGCGACCTTCTCGAACGGGGTCTACATCCCCGAATATGCCTATGTCTGCTTCCAGATGACGTTTGCGTGCATCACGCCCGCGCTGATCGTCGGCGCCTTTGCCGAGCGCGTGAAGTTCACGCCGCTGATGATCTTCATGGTGGCGTGGATGACGATCGTCTATTTCCCGATCGCGCACATGGTTTGGTATTGGGCCGGCCCGGACTTCCTCCCTGCCGCGCCGACCGATTACGGCTTCCTGTGGGGCAAGGGCGCGCTCGATTTCGCCGGCGGCACTGTCGTGCACATCAATGCCGGGATCGCCGGGCTCGTCGGCTGCATCGTGATCGGCAAGCGCGTCGGTCATGGCAAGGAGCCGATGCCGCCGCACTCGCTGACCATGACGATGATCGGCGCCAGCCTGCTGTGGGTCGGCTGGTTCGGGTTCAACGCCGGCTCGAACCTCGAATCGAACGGCCTGACCGCACTCGCCTTCATCAACACCTTCGTCGCAACGGCAGCAGCCGGCGTGTCGTGGGCGATCATCGACCAGGTCAAGCACGGCAAGCCGTCGCTGCTCGGCGCCGTGACCGGCGCGGTCGCGGGCCTCGTCGCGATCACCCCGGCCTCGGGCTACGCCTCGCCGATGACCTCGATCATCCTCGGGCTGCTCGTCTCGCCGCTTTGCTTCTTCTTCGTCACGACGGTGAAGAATTGGGGCAAGTATGACGACTCGCTCGACGTGTTCGGCGTCCACTGCGTCGGCGGCATCTTCGGGGCGCTCGGCACCGGTATCGTCGCCAACCCGGCGTTCGGCGGCCAGGGCTTCCTGGATTACACCGGCCCCGTCGCAAAGCCCGGCGTGTACGACATGGCCGCGCAGATGGTGACCCAGGCCGAAGCGGTCGGGATCACCCTGCTGTGGTCGGGCGGCGTCTCGGCCGTGCTCTTCCTGATCCTCAAATACACCGTTGGCATCCGCCCTTCGCAAGAAGTCGAGCACGAAGGCCTCGACATCTCCGAACATGGCGAGCGCGCCTACAATTATTGACCAGATTGGGGGGCGGGCCCCGAACGATCCGCCCCCCTCACGATGTTCCTCCTGCGGACAACCTAAGGCCGGTGCGGCAACGCACCGGCCCTTTTTTATGTCTGCGGAGGGGGCGCCATCATTTGGTGCGGCAGATCCGCACGCGCGGTATCGCCGATGAAGCGCGCCCAAACGCCACCCGGGCGCCAGATCGCGTCGAGCGCGGGGCGCGCCTGCGCTTCGTCCCAGCCGAGCACGTCGCGCCGATAGCGGTAGAGGAAGGCCGAAACGCGCGCGTTGACGATGCAATGGACGTGCACCGGCCGCGTGCCGCGATCCGCCATTGCCGCGCAGAACTGCTCGAAATCGGCCGTGGTCGGCGCATCGAACACGACCGGGATGTGGATATAGCGCATGCCCAGCGCGGCGACCGTGGCCGCTTCGTCGGGCAGCGCGCGCGGATGATCGTGCAAGGCGAGATTGATGACATCGCGCACGCCCAGCGCTGCGATCTCGGCGAGTTGTTCGCTGCTCGGCTGGCCAGATGTCGTCAGGCGATCGTCAAGGCGATACCAGTTAGGAATTTCGACCGGGTCGCGCATGCAGGCTCCTTTCAAGCGAGGGTGCCCAGGCGAGCGGCGGCCGGGTTCGCGCTCCACGGTGGTGCCCCACCTGCTTCGCCAGTCACGCGAACGCGGCTAGCCTAGTCGCGCGAGGCATTGCCCTCAAGCTGTTCGTCGGGCGCAACTTGCTGCTTGTCAGGTGCCATCTCACGCAACCGCCGCGCGGCGAGTGCGGCGCCGAGCAGAAAGCCGCCCGGCACCAGCAGCACTGCCGCCGCCAGCCCGATCCTGTTCCAATCCTTGCGGTCCATGCCGCCCGCTGTATCCGATCAGGCGAGGTCTGCGGCCACGAAATCGGCACAGCGTTCCCCGATCATGATCGACGGCGCATTGGTGTTGCCCGAGACGAGCTTGGGCATGATCGAGGCATCGGCGACATAGAGCCCCTCAACCCCGCGCACGCGCAGCCGCGGGTCGCACACCGCGGCATCGTCCGATCCCATCCGCGCGGTGCCGACCGGGTGATAGACCGTATCGGCGCGCGCACGGATCAGCCGTTCGAGCGCGTCGTCGTCGCGCAAGTCGATCGGATAGCGATCGCGGCCCTGGTGATCGCTCAGCGGCGGCGCCTCGAGGATGCGGTACATCGCGCGCACCCCGCGCATCATCGTCGCCATGTCGCGCGGATCGCTGAAGAAGGCCGGGTCGATCAGCGGCGCGGCGCGCGCATCGCCCGAGGCGAGCCGCACCGTGCCGTGGCTTTCGGGGCGGAGCACGCAGACGTGACACGAATAGCCATGCCCCGGCACCTGCGTACGGCCATGATCCTCGAGCGCGGCGACGACGAAGTGGAGCTGGACGTCGGGCGCGGGGGCGTGCGGATCGGTGGTGAGGAACGCGCCCGCCTCGGCGAACGGCGTCGTCATCATCCCCTCGCGCTTGCGCAGCCACTGGAACAGCGCCCCCGCCATATCGAGCTTGCCCTTGAGCGAATTGCCGACGAAGCCCTTCCCCGGCGTCTCGAACGCCGCGACATAATCGATATGGTCCTGCAGGTTCGCGCCGACCGCCGGACGATCGACCCGCACCGAGATGCCCTGCTCACGCAGATGCGCGGCCGGCCCGATCCCCGACAGCATCAGGATCTGCGGCGTCCCGAACACGCCCGCCGCGAGCACGACGCCCTTGCGCGCGCGGATCACCTTCGATTCACCGCCCTGCAGATAAGCGACGCCCCAGGCGCGACCGTCCTCGAACAGCACGCGCTCGACGGTGACGCCGGTCAGCACGTGCAGCGCCGGATTGGCTGGCGCGTCGCCGAGATACGCCCGCGCCGAAGTCCAGCGCTCGCCGCCCTTCTGCGTAACTTGGTAGAGCCCGATCCCCTCCTGCCGCGCGCCGTTGAAATCCTCGTTGCGCGGGATCTGCAACGATGCGCCCGCCTCGACGAAATCGCGGCTACCGGGATTGGCGTGGTGCTGCTCGCTCACCCACAGCGGCCCGTCGCCGCCATGATAGGCGTCGCCGCCGCGGACGTTATGCTCGCTGCGCTTGAACCACGGCAGCACGTCATCGTACGACCAGCCGGGGCAGCCGAGCGCCGCCCAATTGTCGTAATCCCATTTGTTGCCGCGGATATAGATCATCGCGTTGATCGCGCTCGACCCGCCGAGCCCCTTGCCGCGCGGCTGATGCCCGCGCCGGCCGCCGAGCCCGGCTTGCGGGACGGTCTCGTAATTCCAATTCGTCTTGTCGGTCTGGAACGCGAGGAAGGCGGGGATGCGCGTACGCAGCCCGGTGTTGCGACCGCCCGCCTCGAGCAGAGCGACCGAGACTTTCCCGCCGTCGCTCAAGCGCCCGGCCGCCGCCGCGCCGCCCGATCCGCCCCCGATGACCACGATATCGGCTTCTTCCACGCGCTCTCTCCTGCTCGCGGCGCTTTAGCGCGCCTTTGTATCGCTCGATCGCCACCGCGCCTTGATCGTCTCGGACGTGTCGCGACTGCCGTCGTGGCTCCACCCCGGCGGCATCACCAGATAGCCGAGCTTCGCACGAAGCCCAGGCGCCCGCCAGACGTCTTGCGCGATCCCGATCCATTCGTGCGTCGCGGCCCATAACAGATTGAACGAGCCCAAATTCTTGACGATCCCATAGCGCGGTCGGTCGTCGGTGCGCTCGGGTTCGAAGGTGCCGAACAGGCGGTCCCAGACGATGAAGACGCCGGCATAATTGGTGTCGAGGTAACGCGGATTGGTCGCGTGATGGACGCGGTGGTGCGACGGCGTGTTCATCACCGCCTCGAACCAGCGCGGCATCCGGTCGATCATCTCGGTGTGGATCCAGAACTGGTAGATCAGGTTGAGCCCGGCGACGAACACCAGCATCGCCGGCGGAAAGCCGATCAGCAGCAGCGGCAGGCGGAACACGAAGCCCAGCGAGACGAAGCCCGTCCAAGTCTGCCGCAGCGCGGTCGACAGATTATAATGCTGGCTCGAATGGTGGATGACATGGCTCGCCCAGAACCAGCGGACACGGTGCGCCGAGCGGTGGAAGACATAATAGAACAGGTCGTCGAGCACGAAGGCCAGCACGAACCAATACCAGGCATAGCCGATGTCGAAGAGCCGGAATTGCCACACCCAGAGCGACAGCGCGAAGACCAGTCCGACCGACAACGCGCCGGCGACGGTGCTGCCGAGGCCGAGCGCAAGCGACACGAGCGTGTCCTTGGGCTCGTAGCGGCTGCGATCCTTGATCCGCGCGACGACCATCTCGGCAAGGACGAGCGCGATGAAGCCGGGGACGGCGTAGTGGACGGGATCGGGCAGGTCCATTTCCACTGTTTACACCAGTGTCAGTGGGATCCGTAAAGAGGCAATATCGCGCGGCCGATCAGTGGTACGTCGTCCCGTGCGTAACGCTGTCCTCGATCGCGCGGACATCGGCTTCGAGCACGCCGAACAGCAGCACCGCGCCGAACTGGCGTTCGCCCGTCTCGACGCGCACACCCTCGATCGCCTGGGTCAGCCGCAATGGCGCGATCAGCCGCCGAACGGCGACCTTTGCACCGTGGCGTTTCAGCAGGGCGAGCGCTCCGTTTCCGGCGACCAGCGCGGCATTGCCGTCGGTGCCGATCACCGCACCATGCGCGACGAAGCCAGCGAGCATCTGCTCGGCGGTCTCGCGCGCTTGCGCTGTGCTCGAAATGCGAGCCTCACCGAGCCGCATCCAGCGCGCGACCAGCGCCAGGCCGAGCACGCCGGCGACGCTTAGTCCGAGTTGCGTCCAGTCCATCGCGCCGCGGTCACGCCGGCGTGGAAAGCGCGTCGAGCAGCGGGCGAAGTCCGGTGAGATCGTATCCCGCAGCTGCGGCCTTCGCCATCGCCGTATCGGGATGCATGCCGCCCTTGACCGCCGCGAGCGCCCAGAGGTTGCACGAGCGTGTTCCCGAGCGGCAGTACGCCAGCACCGGACCCTTCGCCTCGGCCAGCACCGCCGCCATCGCGTCGATCTGCGGGTGCGAGAAGCCGGCATGCGTCACGGGAATCGCGGTGTAGGTCAGCCCTGCGGCCTCGGCGGCAGCGGCAATCTCGGCGCCGGTCGGCTGGCCCATGTCCTCGCCATCGGGGCGGTTGTTGACGATCGCGGTGAAGCCGGCGGCGGCGAGCTCGGCCATCGCGTCGGGCGAGATTTGCGGGGCGACCGCGATGGTCGGGTCGATGGTGCGGAGGATGGTCATGGGCTCGCTTCTAGCCGCGCGGCAGATCATGTATCCAGCGTTATGTCGTCCCACGCTGTGTCGGAGTGGTAGAGAAGCCAGTTGAGCGCCTGATGTCGTTCCATCGCCACGTCGTTGCTCAAGCCTGCCGGGGGTGTCCGGCCGTTGATGCCCGCGTCGACCAGCGCCCAGCGATACCGATAGATCAGGTCGGCCTGATCGAGGATTTCGGCCGGCGACCGAAGCCGCGCCGCCGCGACGAACTGCGCGCGCGACCGTCCTTTGAGCAGCGCGACCAGCTTGCCCGGGTCGCACTGTTCCCGCGGCGCATCGAGCGTGGGGACATATCCAAGTGACCAGAGGAGCACGTTAGATGCCTCGTAGCGCCATAGATGGGTATCGCGCTCGCGCTGGCTGGGCCGCGCCTCGGCGAGAAATTTCCGTTCCTCGGGCGACAGCCAGCTGGTCAGCCCATAGGCGCGCACCACCGACTCGAGCGCGTCCGCTGGCACACCTTCCGCCTTGAGCGCGACGACGAGGGTTGCCGCGGCCCGCATCGCGACCTCCTCGGTCGAGGGCAGCCGCACCTCTGTTTGTGATTCGATCACCGGAAGTCCGGGATTTATGGGAACCTGCTCGCGCTGCAGGATCGCAGTGGAGCGCGCGCGGCGGGCTTCCGCGTCGTCCCTCAATATGGGGCGACGCTGCTCGGGCATCGGGCTTGCCAGCGCCTGTGTGTGGTGAACCACAGGCGAGATGCCGCATAGCGCTACCGCGATCACGCGTCGACGTAGCTGTCCTGCCATTTGCCCGCGCCCCGCAGCCGATTCAGGTACGTCGTATAACCGCCAGGAACGCTTCGCCATAGGCCTCGAGCTTGCGCGCGCCGACCCCAGTGATGTGCCCCATCGCCGAAAGCGAAGACGGCCGCGTCGTCGCCATCTCGCGCAGCACCGAATCGTGGAAGATGACATAGGGCGGCACGCTCGCCTCGAGCGCGATTTCGCGGCGCTTGGTGCGCAACGCCTCGAACAGCGGATCGCCGGTCGGGTTGGGCACGCTGCCCGCGCCGCCGCGCCGTCGCCGCTCGCGTTTGGGCGGGACGATCAGCGCGACCTGCTCGCCTTCCTTGAGGATCCCGCGTGCGCCTGGCCCGAACTCCAGCCCGCCGAAATCGTTGGCGCGCAGCGCATCGCGCAGCAGCAGCGCGCGCCCGACCGGCTTGATCAGCGCGGCCTCCTCGGGGCTCGAGGCGATCCCGAACACCGCGAGCGCCTCATGCCCGTTCATCAGGCTGCGCTCGTTCGACTGTCCGATCAGGATCTGTTCGATATAGCCCGCGCCAAAGCTCTGGCCTGTGCGAAAGACCGCGGAGAGGAACTTCCTCGCCACCTCCGTCGCATCGACCGCGGCGGGCGGGTTGAGGCAATTGTCGCAATTGCCGCAATTTTCGGGACTGTCGTCGCCGAAATGCTTGAGCAGGATGCGGCGTCGGCACCCGGCGGTTTCGGCCAGCGCGCCGAGGGCCGCGAGCCGCTGGCGCTCGCCCGGCTGGCGCGCCGGCTCGACCTCGCCGATCCGCTGGCGCGCGCGCGCAAAATCCTCGGCGCCCCAGAACAGATGCGCCACCGCGGGATCACCGTCGCGCCCCGCACGACCGGTTTCCTGATAATAGCTCTCGATCGATTTCGGCAGGCCGGCGTGCGCGACGAAGCGCACGTCGGGCTTGTCGATCCCCATGCCGAACGCGACCGTCGCGCACATCACCATGTCTTCGCTCGCGACGAAATCGGCCTGATTCTTCGCGCGGACATGCGGGTCGAGCCCGGCATGATACGCTCGCGTCGGCCGCCCGGTCTTGGCGAGCGCCTCGGCCATCTTTTCGGTGCCCGCGCGGCTCTGCAGATAGACGATGCCTGCGCCCGGCGTCTCGGCGATCAGGTCGGCGATCTGGCGCGTGGCATTGTCTTTCGGCGAGATGCGATACTGGATGTTGGGTCGGTCGAACCCCGCGACGATCATCCCCTCATGCGGGATGCCGAGCTGTTCGAGAATGTCGGCGCGCGTCACCGCGTCGGCGGTGGCGGTCAGCGCAAGCCGCGGCACGTCCGGGAATGCGTCGAGCAACGGCCGCAGCAAGCGGTAGTCGGGCCGGAAATCATGCCCCCATTCGGACACGCAATGCGCCTCGTCGATCGCGAACAGCGCGAGCGGCGCGCGCGACAACAGGTCGCGGAAAGCGCCGCCCGAGGCCCGCTCGGGCGCGACATAGAGCAGGTCGAGCTCGCCGCGGCGAAAGCGCGCGATCGTCTCGGCCTGGTCGGTATCGACCGAGGTCAGCGTCGCGGCGCGGATCCCGATCGCGGTCGCGGCGCGCAACTGGTCATGCATCAGCGCGATCAGCGGCGAGACGACGACACACGTCCCCTCGAGCACAACCGCGGGCAACTGATAGCAGAGCGACTTGCCCGCGCCGGTCGGCATCACCGCAAGCGTCCGCTCGCCGGCAAGCACGCGCTCGACCACCGACCCCTGCACGCCGCGAAAGGCGGGGAAGCCGAAGGTCGATTGCAGGACTGGGAGGGGATCGATCATTTACGCAAAACCGAGAATAAGGAGGAGTGCCTGATCGACACGCTGCATGTCGGTCTCGGACAAACGGCCGATCGCTCGGCCAAACTGCTCGTGATCCACGGTCACCAAAATGTCGACCGCGACTTCTGAAATCGCTTCAAGGGCGTTCTGCGCGTCGGGCAAGATCCGCGGGCGGAGGTCGCGTGCCTCCCCCGTTGCGGTCTGGCACAATGCCACGAGACGATGCGGCGTATCGCCGAACGCGTCGCTCTGCACGACCACGACCGGGCGAGGCTTGCCGCCATAGCCGCTTCCCGTCGCGGCACTCCAGATTTCACCCCGCTTCATGATCGCGCTTTAACGCTCGGTTTCGCGGTCGAGGCGTTCGAGCACGACGGCAGTCATCGCGCCAGCGAACGCCATCGCTTCGCGGTCGTCCTCGACACGCGCCCATAACCACTCTCGTGTCTTGCGGGCTTCCTCCTGAAATTCCGGCGTCGTGGTGTCCGGCAACCAGAAAGTCTTCGGTCGCAACCCCTGCGCGCGTAGGGCAGCGCGACGCTTCGCGACGCGCTCGGCGCTGGTCATCGGTCGTTCCACGCCCATCGCTTCGCTCCGTCCGTCAAGCGTTACATGTAACGCTGGATCCCGAAAATCACAAGATGTTTACCACTTGTTCTTGCGTGCGCCCACGCTCCCGGTGCAAGCGGCGGCGCATGGAAACAGTCCGCGACAACAAGGCCGAGCAGGAATTCGAGCTGACCGTCGGCCGTCACCGAGCGGTTGCGGCGTATCAGATGGAAGGCGAGACGATCGTCTTCACCCACACGCTGGTTCCGAAGGCGGTCGCCGGGCATGGCGCGGCCACCAAGCTGGTCCGCGCCGCGCTCGACAGCGCGCGCGACCGCGGGTTGAAGGTCATTCCGCAATGCCCGTTCGTCGCCGCCTATATCGACAAGCATCCGGAATATCGCGACCTGCTTTAGCCGCTACTCGGCCGCGAGTGTTTCCTCGGCGCGTTCTTGCGCCTGGCGGTTCCACATCTCGGCATAGAGCCCGTTCTGACGCAGCAGCGCGGCATGGCTCCCGCGTTCGACCACCTGCCCCGCTTCGAGCACGACGATCTCGTCGGCATGCACCACGGTCGACAGCCGATGCGCGATGACGATCGTCGTGCGCCCGCGTTCGATCGCCTGAAGCGTGTCGAGGATCTCGCCCTCGGTGCGGCTGTCGAGCGCCGACGTCGCTTCGTCGAGGATCAGCACCGGCGGATTCTTGAGCAAGGTCCGCGCGATCGCGACGCGCTGCTTCTCGCCGCCCGACAGCTTCAACCCGCGCTCGCCGACGCGCGTGCCATAGCCCTGCGGCTGGCGCTCGATGAAGCCGGCGATCGCCGCCCCGCGCGCGGCATTCTCGATCTCGTCCTGTCCGGCACCTTCGCGGCCATAGCCGATATTGTAGCCGATCGTGTCGTTGAACAGCACCGTGTCCTGCGGGACGATCCCGATCGCCGAGCGCAGTGATGCCTGCGTCACCTCGGCGATATCCTGCCCGTCGACGGTGATGCGCCCGCCGGTCAGATCGTAGAAGCGGTACAGCAGCCGCGCGAGCGTGCTCTTGCCCGCCCCCGACGGCCCGACCACAGCGAGCGTCTTGCCCGCCGGGATATCGAGGTCGATTCCCTTGAGGATCGGCATCCCCTTGTCATAGCCGAAGCGCACATTCTCGAAGCGAACATGCCCCCGCGAAACCGTGAGGGGCAGCGCGCCGGGCGCGTCGACCACTTCGGACGGCGTATCGATCAAATCGAACATCGCGCCCATGTCGATCACGCCCTGGCGGATCGTGCGATAGACCATGCCGAGCAGGTCGAGCGGGCGGAACAGCTGCGACAGCAAGGTCGAGACGAACACCACGTCGCCCGCCGAGAATTGCCCGCGGCCCCAGCCCCAGGCGACGAACGCCATCCCGCCGCCGAGCATCACATTGGTGATCAGCGCCTGCCCGACGTTGAGCCAGGCGAGCGAATTTTCCGAGGTCACCGCGGCATTGGCATAGGCCGCCATCGCCGCGTCGTAGCGCTTGCCCTCGCGCTCCTCCGCGCCGAAATATTTGACCGTCTCGAAGTTGAGCAGCGAATCGACCGCATGGCTCACCGCACCCGTGTCGAGATCGTTCATCCGCGTCCGCAAAGCGGCGCGCCAATCGGTCACCATCCGCGTGAACCAGATATAGGTCGCCACCATCACCACGGTTGCCGCGACCAGCCCCCAGCCGAAGCTCGAGCGAAAGATGTTGAGGACCAGCAGCAGTTCCAGGATCGTCGGCGCGATGTTGAACAGCATGAAATAGAGCATCGTATCGATGCTCTTGGTGCCGCGCTCGACTACCTTGGTGACCGCGCCGGTCCGCCGCTCGAGATGGAAACGCAGCGACAATTGGTGGAGATGGCGGAACACGCTCGCCGCCAGCCGCCGCGTCGCATCCTGCCCGACCCGCTCGAAGACGGCATTGCGCAGATTGTCGAACAGCGTCGTCGAGAAGCGCGCACCGGCATAGCCCGCGACGAGCGCGATCACGATCCACACCGCGCCGCGCTGCCCCTGCGCCATCCGATCGACCGCCCATTTCAGCGTATAGGCGCTTACGTAGACCTGCGTGACCTTGGAGACGATGACGAGCAGCATCGCGCCGACGATTCGCAAGCGCAGGATCGGCGCGTCGGCCGGCCACAGATAGGGCAGGAAGCGACGCAGCGTCGGGAGCATTGGCCGTTCGGGCGTGGACGAGGAGGTGGCGGTATCAGGTGGCATCCTGGGCACATGTAGGCGTGGTCAAGCGCCACCGGAAGCGTCTCATGGAACAAGTCGGGCAGTTCGTCGGTTTTTACCTTCGAACGGAGACGGTTATGGACCCGCTTTTCTACGTCATGGCGATCCTGGGATGTGGCGACGGTAGCACCGCCTGCCAGCAGGCTCGCGTCGAACAGGTCCAGTATCGCTCGATCGGCGAGTGCCAGCGTGCAATGCCGGCGGCGCTCGCCCGCAACGGCGATATCGACTATCCCGTCGTGGCAGCCGCCTGTCGCGCAAATGGCGCGCCGATGGCGCAAAACGCCCGGCCTGCGCCGCACGGCTGATACCCCGATTACGACGACCCCGCTTTGGTACCGGCCAGCGAGACTCTGCTTCCGATAGCGGCGTCGGTCGTGGGGTCAGGGCGAGTCGGTTTGCAGCACCCAGCGCCGGTCCTCTTCGAAGCCCATCGCCGTCAGCCGGCCCGACCGGTAGGCACCGGTGTCGAGCCCGATCCGATTGGCGCGTTCGTCGACATCGTCGGTCACGGTATGGCCGTGGACGATATATTTCTCGAACGCACTCTTCGCGTCGAGGAAATCGCCGCGGATCCACCGCAGGTCCTCGGATGTCTGCGCGGCCAGCGCGACACCGGGGCGTACCCCGGCATGAACGAAGGCATAGTCGCCAATCACGATCTGCTCCTCGAAGGCCTGCAGGAAACCCCGATGCTCGGCTGGCACCGCGGCGCGCAGCCGATCGAGCAATTCGCGGGACGTGCCCGCAGCATGATCGCCGACGTCGATCCCATAGCTGGCGATCGTCGCATCGCCGCCGATGCGGGTGAAGAATTTCAGGGCGTCGTAATTGCCGTCGAGCACGCTGAGGAACACTTCCTCGTGATTGCCGAGCAGGAAGCGCGTGTGCGGTTCGCTCGACGCCAGCCCCACCAGCCGCGCGATCACACCCGCCGACTCGGGTCCGCGATCGATCAGGTCGCCGAGAAAGATCAACTGCGTTTGTGCCGGTAGGCGCGCGGCAGTATCCGCGAAAATCCGGTCGAGCAGATCGGTGAGCAGATCGAGTCGGCCGTGAATGTCACCGATCGCATAGACCCGTTGCCCGGCGGGAATGCGCGGGCGCGGGACAACGGCTTCGCCGGCGCTGCGGCGGCTGAGCAACTTCTTCAACATCGAGCCGGCACTTGGGTGAGATACCTCGGAATTTCTGGGTTTCGCGAAATTCGGCGCAACCGCGAGCGCGGTCGGAGCAACGTCGCGCTCGCCCTTCTGTTGGCTCATAGGATAGCGATCCGCCAGCGCCTATCCGCGCGATGCGATCCGCGCCTTTTTACCCGAACGATGCAGCCTCTATCCCGCGGCCGGTGCGCCTGACCGGACGCGCGATCGGTCGGAGGCGGATTCCAGCTGGCTCGGTCGTGGGCGCGTCCACAGCATCGGGTCGCGCGGGGTGGGCGGATACAGCGTGGCGCGGCGCCGCGCCTGCTGCCACGCGCGCGCGATCAGCGCGAGCTTGGTTGCGCCCGAGGTCGACACGCGCCCGTCCCAGGCACGGGCCCCGAGCGCAGCGACGCGCCGCCCGATCGCGCCATAGATGTCGGCCGCCGCGAGCACCGCCCAGGCCGAGCGGAACGTCAGGGCAGGGGTGCCGAAGCGCGCACTCGCTTCATAAGCGAGCGCGCGCGTCGCCAGCCGCGTGCCGAGCTGCGCGAGCCGCTCGCGATGCGCCGGCGCGAGCAGGTCCTCCACGGGAATGCCGACCTCGTCGAGCCAGTCCTGCGGCAGGTAGCAACGGCCTGCGCGCGCATCCTCGGCAATGTCGCGCGCGATGTTGGCGAGCTGGAAGGCGAGCCCGAGATCGCACGCGCGGTCGAGCGTCGCGGTGTTGCTCGCCGCCACCCCCATCGCCAGCGCCATCATGCAGCCGACCGCGCCCGCGACATGGTAGCAATATTGGTAGAGATCGGCCTCGCTCTGCGGCCGCCACCCCTGCGCGTCGAGCGCGAAGCCGTCGATCAGGTCGCGCGCCAGCGCGGGCGGCAGCGCGGTCTCGGCGGCGAACAGCCGCAGCGCGTCGAAGGCGGGATCGCCGACCACCACGCCGGCGAGCGCCGCCTCGGTCTTTGCCGAAATCTCCGCCAGCCGCGCCGGACCGTCGGTGACGCCGGTCATCGCATCGCCATGTTCCTGGCCGTCGGCAATGTCGTCGCACGCGCGGCACCAGGCATAGAGCAGCCAAGCGCGTTCGCGCGTCGGCCGATCGAACAGCCGGCTCGCCGCGGCAAAGCTCTTGGATCCGCGCGCGATCGATTCCTGCGCCGTCGCGACGATCGCATCGCGACTGGGCAAGGCGGTGTCGCTCACAAGTCCTTCGCGCCGATCTTGGTGACCGTCACGATCGGCTCATGCGCCGCCATCTGCGCGAGCAATCCGTCGAGCGCGGTATCGATCAGCAGGATGCCGTGATGCTGCGGGCGCAGGAAACCCACCGTGCCCATGTGGTGATAGAAAGCGACGAGATGGTCGTAATAGCCCGCGATGTTGAGCAGCCCGACCGGCTTGGCATGATAGCCGATCTGCGCCCAGCTCAGCGCTTCCCACAATTCGTCCATCGTGCCGGTTCCACCGGGCAGATTGACGAAGCCGTCGGAGAGATCGGTGAAGGCCTGCTTGCGCTGGTGCATCGTGTCGACGACGTGGAGCTCGGTCAGCCCGCGATGCGCGACCTCGGCATCGACCAGTGCCTGCGGGATGATCCCGATCACCTCGCCGCCCGCCTCGAGCGCGCTGTCGGCAACCGCGCCCATCAGCCCCAGCTTGCCGCCGCCATAGACCACGCCAATCCCGCGTTTGGCAAGCGTGCGGCCGACCTGGCGGGCGCAGTCGACATAGACAGGGTCGGCCGGGGTGGCCGAACCGCAATAGATGGCGAGCCGCTTCATCACTGGCTCCCCTCCCTGGAAGGGAGGGGTTGTGGGTGGGTTGGCTGATGGAGCGAGGTCACGCCCGACAACGGGCCGACCCACCCCCGGCCCCTCCCTTCCAGGGAGGGGAGAATCTGCGTTTTCATCGTTCGCCTTCCAGCATCAACGTCGCGGTCGCCTTGGCACTGCCCACCACGCCGGGAATCCCCGCGCCCGGATGCGTGCCGGCACCGACGAAATAAAGGTTCGGGATATGGTCGTCGCGATTGTGGACGCGGAACCACGCGCTCTGCGTCAGGATCGGCTCGAGCGAGAAGGCGCTGCCGAGATGCGCGTTCAGGTCCGCCGCGAAATCGTTCGGCGCGTAATGGAATTTCGTCACGATCCGCGAGTGGATGTCGGGGATGAGCCGCCGCCCGATCTCGTCGAGGATGCGCTTTTCGAGGATCGGCCCGACCTCGTCCCAGTCGACCGGGAACTTGCCCATGTGCGGCACCGGTGCAAGCGCGTAAAAGGTCGACATCCCCTCGGGCGCCATCGACGGGTCGGTGACGGTCGGGTGGTGGAGGTAGAGCGAGAAATCCTCGGGCAGCACGCCGTGATCGTAAATGTCGCTGAGCAGACCCTTGTAGCGCGGCCCGAACAGGATGGTGTGGTGCGGGATGCCGGGCCAGGTGCCGGTGATCCCGAAATGCACGACGAACAGCGACGGCGAGAAGCGCTTGCGCACGAGCGCCTTGCGGGTGCGCTGCGCACTGCGCGACGAGGTGAGCAGGTCGCGATAGATGTGCATCACGTCGCCATTGCAGGCGACCATGTCGGCATCCTGGTGCCAGCCGCTCGCGGTGGTGACGCCGGTCGCGCGGTCGCCGAGCGTGGCGATGTCGACCGCTGCATCGTTCAGCCGCAATATGCCGCCGAGCCGCTCGAAATGCGTCACCATCGCGTCGATCAGCTTGCTCGTGCCGCCCATCGCGAACCACACGCCGCCGTCTTTTTCGAGCTTGTGGATCAGCGCGTAGATCGCCGAGGTGTTCATCGGGTTGCCGCCGACCAGCAGCGTGTGGAACGACAGCGCCTGACGGAGATGCTCGTCCTTCACGTAGGACGAGACGACCGAATAGACCGAGCGCCACGCCTGATATTTGGCGAGCGCGGGGGCGGCCTTTATCATCGCGGCGAAGTCGAGAAACGCGACATGGCCGAGCTTGCGATAGCCCTCTTCGTACACGCCCGCGGCGTATTCGAGGAACTTGGCATAGCCTGCGACATCGTCGGGGTTGAGCTTGGCGATCTCGGCATTGAGCGCGGGCTCGTCGTTCGAATAATCGAACACCGTGCCGTCGGGCCAGTTGAGCCGGTAGAACGGGGTCACGGGCACGAGCGTCACGTCGTCGGCCATGTCGCGCCCGGTCAGCGCCCACAATTCCTGCAGGCATGGCGGATCGGTGATCACCGTTGGGCCGGCGTCGAACACGAAGCCGTCCTTCTCCCAGACGTAGGCGCGCCCGCCGGCCTTGTCGCGCGCTTCGAGCAGGGTGGTCTGCACCCCGGCGGACTGCAGGCGGATTGCGAGCGCGAGGCCGCCGAAGCCGGCGCCGATGACGATCGCGCTACGTCCGGAGATCGGCAGCGGTTGCGAGCTCATGCCTTCACCCCGCCCGGCAGGACGCCGATCGCGCGCAATGCGCGCGAGATCGGCACCGGCGGCTTGCCGGTCAGGATCCGTGCCTTGTCCATCATCGTCGATCGTCCTGCGTAAAAGCGCCGCACCAAGCGCGGGTCGAGCCGGTAGAAGCGTTCGAGGACGCGATAGCGTTCCTCGGGTTCGGCGGCGCGAAACAGCATCCTGTCGAGCATACGGTAGAAGCCGCGCGCCTGCCATGTCCGTCGCGCATAGTCGTGCGTCAGCGTGTGGAGGCCTGCGCCCGACAGGTCGCTCGCCGTGGCGATCAGCGCGGCGATGCGGATCGCGTCGGGCAGCGAATAGCCCGTCGTCGGGTGGAACAGCCCGGCGCGCATCCCCGCCTTGGCGACCTTGTTGCCGCCCGATTGCCAATAGGCCTCGAAATCGCCGCCCATCGTCACCGGCAGCACGCCCGATTCCTCGCGCACCACGCTGTGCGTGTCCCACCCGTGCGCCGTGGCATAAGCGCGCACGCGGTCGGCGATCGGATCGGCGTTGCTGCCGCTGCCGGGCGTGGGACGGTACAGATCGGGCGTGTCGCTATAATAGGTGTCCTCGACGAACAGCCGCGTCGGCGCCAGCGGCAGCGTATAGACGAAGCGATAGCCGTCGATCTGCTCGACCGTCGCGTCCATCACGATCGGGCGGGTCAGGCCGTGCGGCGTATCGAGCGCAAACTCGATCCCGACGAACTTCTGCCAGCCGAGATCGAGCAGCCCGAGATCGCCGGGCCCGCGCGCGTCGATCACGCCCTTGGCTTCGAGCCGGTCGCCATCCTCGAACACCACCGCGGTCGGGCCCGCGGCGAGCACCTTGCGCCCGGTCATCAGCGCGTGGGCGGGCAATTCGCTGCGCAGCACCGCGTCGAGCCGTTCGGATTCGATCGAATGATACGCGCTGTCGAGCGTGCGCGAATGTGCCGGGAAGGCGATGTCGTAGCTTTGCCAGCTATGCACGACGAGCGGCGCGACGATCCAGCGGTCGGCATCGGCGACGTCGCTGGCAAAGAACGACCACAGATGGTTGCCGCCGAAGCGGTCCGAATGCTCGATGATGCGCACGTCGAGCCCGGGGCGCCGCTTGGCCAGCGCCAGCGCGATCAAGCCACCGGCCAGCCCGCCACCGACGATGGCGATGTCGCAGGAGAGGATTGCCGGCATGCTACCAAGCGATAGCCGAAAAGCGCGACGGCGCAAGCGCTCCCGCCGTCATCGGGCGTAGCGAATCTGCCTGACGGGGCCGCGCTTTGCCGCTACACAGCACGGCATGGTCCCCATGGTCCTTGCCATTCTCGCCTCGGCGCTCGCCATGTCGCTGATCGTCGGCGTGCGCTACCTGATCGTCTCGGGGGCGTTCGCCGCGGCGACGCGGGCGCGCCATCCCGGCCTCTATACCGGCCTGTCGCCGCAGATCCGCCGCGAGGTCGCCTGGAGTCTGGCCTCGGCGCTGATCTACGGCGTGCCGGCCGGCGTCGTTGCCTGGGGCTGGCAGAATCTCGGCTGGACGCGGATCTATGCCGATCTCCACGCTTTCCCCTTATGGTATGCGCCGCTGTCGGTTGTGCTCTATCTCGTCGCGCACGACACCTGGTTTTACTGGACGCATCGCTGGATGCATCAGCCGCGTCTTTTCAAGCTCGCGCATGCGGTGCATCATGACAGCCGACCGCCGACTGCCTGGGCGGCGATGGCGTTCCATCCGATCGAGGCGATCAGCGGGGCTGTGATAATTCCGCTACTGGTGTTCGTGATTCCCATTCATATCGGCTGCCTCGGCTTGGTCCTCGCGACGATGACGGTTATGGGGGTGACCAATCATATGGGGTGGGAAGTTTTTCCCCGGTTCATGTGGAACGGTCCACTGGGGAGGTGGCTGATCACGGCCAGTCATCACCAACGGCACCACGAGCTGTATCGGGGAAACTATGGTCTTTACTTCCGATTTTGGGATCGGCTTTGCGGCACCGACAAGGGTGTCGGCGATTTTGCCAAGGCCCATGCGCAAGCTCGCCTGCGTCAGCGGCGCGGCGGCGGCGTTGCTGTTGACGCTGCCGGGCGCGGTCGCGACGACTGAGCTGTCGGTCGACGTCACCAACCTGCGCTCGCACAAGGGCATGGTGCGGATCTGCCTGACCGCCGATCCCGACAATTTCCCGGCCTGCATCGACGATGCGCAGGCGGTCACGCGGTCGATCCCCGCGTCGGAGACCAGTCTGCGCTTCGACGGGCTGCCGCACGGCGATTACGCGGTGGCGGTGATCCATGACGAGAACAACAACAAGAAGCTCGACACCTTTGCCGGGATCCCGCGCGAAGGCTTCGGTTTCTCGCGCAATCCCGCCGTCAGTTTCGGCCCGCCGCGCTTCGCGGCTGCCCGCTTCGCGTTGACAAGTGATGCAGATCGGCAACAGATCAAAATGCATTACTTACTCTGACGTCTGCGCGCGGACCCAAAGCGTTGCGCCTGCGTTACGGCCTCAAATTCTGCAATTCGGAGCCGCTCGTGATCGACCGTCGTTTTCTTCTCTCTGCCGCTGCCCTCATGCTGGCCAGCGCCGCGCCCGCTTATGCGCAGAGCGCGTCGCCGGCGCCTGCCGACAATGATCAGCTCGCCGCTGATCTTGCCAAGGACAATGTGACGGTCGGCGTCGCCGGCGCGTTCCTGCCCGATTATGACGGCTCGAACGACTATCGCTTCGTGCCGGCACCCGCCGCGATCGGCTCGGTCGGCGGCTTCAACTTCTCGGTGATCGGCAATCGCGCCAGCGTCGATCTCATCCCCAATCGCCCGGGTCAGAAAATCGATCTGCAGTTCGGCCCGATCGGCGTGATCAACTTCGATCGTTCGAGCCTCAAGAATATCGACGACGTCCGCGTCCGCGCGCTCGGCAAGCGCAGCACCACGCTCGAGCTCGGCGGCTACGTCGGGATCGGCAAGACCGGGATCATCACCAGCCCGTACGACAAGCTGTCGGTCTCGGTCAGCTATCGCAAGGGCGTGACCGGTGCGCACAATAGCGAGATCTGGCAGCCGTCGCTGACCTACCTCACCCCGCTCAGCCGCAAGGCCGCAGTCGGCATCCTCGCTTCGGCGCAGCATGTCGGGCAGGGCTATGCCGACACCTATTTCAGCATCACGCCGACGCAGAGCCTCGCCAGCGGCCTGCCGACCTACAATGCGCGCAAGGGCTGGAAGAACTATTCGGTCGGCGGCTTCGCCACCTATTCGCTGACCGGCGATCTGCTGCACGGCTTCAAGGTCATCGCAGGGGGCACCTATTCGCGCTCGCTTGGCGATTTCTCGTACAGCCCGATCGTGCGGATCGCGGGGTCGCCCAACCAGTGGCTCGGCGCCGCGGGGATCGCCTACACCTTCTGATCCGAGCGGGTTTCACCGGTCGCGCGAGGCCCGTCGTCGCCTGCTTGGTTGCAGTGCGGCGGCGGGCTTCGGCGTGTCGGTGGAACCGCGCGAAGTTGCGGTAAACCGGTAATTCTCGGCTTGCGTCGTGGCGCGCGAGGTGCCACGCCAGCCGCGCAATCTGGCGTTTCAAGCAAGAGGGTTCGCCCCAATGACCGATTTCTCTCCATCCGCGGGCGACCATGATGGCGATGCCCTGATCGCGCAGCTCGAAGCGCGCGCCGACCGGCGCAGCGAGCGCCGCGAGTTCTTCCGCACCGCGCTCGGCGCCGGCGCGGTCGTCGCGGCGGGTGCCGCCGCGGTCGCGATCGGCAGCAGCGCGTCGGCCGACGCGACCAGCGACGCCGCGATCCTCAACTTCGCGCTCAACCTCGAATATCTCGAGGCGCAATTCTATTCGTTCGCAGTGTTCGGCACCGGCCTGCCCAACAGCCAGCTGACGCCGGGCAGCGCCAGCACGACGACGCAGGGCGCCGTCACCGGCGGTCGCCAGGTCAGCTTCCGGGACCCGCTCGTCGCGCAATATGCGCGCGAGATCGCCGGCGACGAGACGCAGCATGTCGCCTTCCTGCGCGCGCAGCTCGGCACCGCGGCGGTCGCCATGCCCGCGATCGATATCGGCAGCACTGCGACCAGCGCGTTCACCATCGCTGCGCGGGCGGCGGGGCTCGCGACCAATGCCAGCGGCGCGATCGACAATACCAACGGCACCTTCGATCCTTACGCCAGCGACGAGAATTTCCTGCTCGCGGCCTATCTGTTCGAAGACGTCGGCGTGACCGCCTACAAGGGCGCGGCGCAGGCGATCACCACCAAGACCTATCTCGATGCCGCCGCCGGCATCCTCGCCGCCGAGGCGTATCACGCCTCGATCATCCGCACCGTGCTCTATAGCAAGGGGCTGGCGACGCCGTCGCTGCGCACCTCGGCCGACGCGATCTCGGACGCGCGCGACAAGCTCGACGGGCTGGTCGACGACGATCAGGGCATTTCGCCGGTCAAGTTCGTCGCACCTGGGACGGCGGTGACGGCGGGCACGCAGCTGTCGGCCAATGCCCCGGCGCTGGTCGGCCTGACCGCGTCGAACATCGTGCCGACCGGGCCCGAAGGGCTCGTCTACGGCCGCGCGATCGGCAACGTCCTCAACATCGTCTATCTCAACAGCGCGGCGGTGAGCAAAGGCGGGTTCTTCCCGAACGGTCTCAACGGCACGTACGCCACGAGCACCGCCAACTAATCCGATTCTGTAGTCCAGAATGCCCGAACGGGAGTTCCCCCAGTGATCGATACCGACATCCTCCTGCAGGTCCTCGACGCGAGCGAACGCCGCCGCGCCGAACGCCGCAATTTCCTGCGCAGTGCCGGCGTCGCGACGCTCGCGGTCGGCGGCGCCTCGCTGGTGTCTGCCTGCAGCGGCAGCGGCTCGAGCAGCACCGACCCTGGCGCGACGGCCACCGCCACCGCGACGCCGAGCCCGAGCTCGACCGACACGCTGAAGGACCAGGACACCCTCAACTTCGCGCTCAACCTCGAATATCTCGAGGCGCAATTCTACAGCTTCGCGGTCACCGGTGCGGGGCTGCCCAACGCGTTGCTCGCCAAGGGCGACGGCAACCAGACCGTGCAGGGGGCGGTCACCGGCGGGCGCAAGGTCAATTTCACCGATCCGATCGTCCAGCAATATGCGACCGAGATCGCGAATGACGAGATTTCGCACGTCGCCTTCCTGCGCTCGGCGCTGGGGCCGGCAGCGGTGGCGCAGCCCGCGATCAACATCGACGGCGGCGCGAGCGGCGCGTTCACTGCACTTGGCCGGGCGGCTGGGATCGCGACCAACGCCAGCGGCGCGGTCGATTCGGTCAACGGCACGTTCGACCCTTACGCCAGCGACGAGAATTTCCTGCTCGGCGCGTTCGTCTTCGAAGACGTCGGGGTGACCGCGTACAAGGCCGCCGCGTCGCAGATCAACACCGTGCTGCTGCTCGACGCCGCAGCCGGGATCCTCGCGACCGAGGCCTATCATGCCGGCCTGATCCGGACCGTGCTCTACAGCAAGGGGCTGACGCTCCCCAATCTGCGCGTCCAGGCGGGGCTGATCAGCGATGCGCGCGACCGGCTCGACGGCTCGGTCGACGACGATCAGGGCATCGTCGGCGATGCGGTGACGTCGAACCTCGTGCCGGTCGACGGCAACGGTCTGGTCTATGGCCGCACCGCAGGCCAGGTGCTCAATATCGTCTATCTCAATAGCAATGCTGTCGTCGGCGGGGGATTCTTCCCGAACGGCCTCAACGGCAACATCAAGACCAGCGCCGCCAGCGCATGATCGCCTGTCCGCGGTGGCCTTGCCGCCGCGGACGCATCGAACGACGTCTACGGCGGCTTTCCTTTGTCGCCGCGGACGCCTAGAACGCAATATTCCCCGGGGGGCTGCTGATCGGCGGCTGAGAGGAGGGCACGAGCCCTCGACCCGTATCAACCTGATCCCGTTAGCACGGGCGGAGGGAGGGAGCGGTCGCCGGACTTTCGGAAACCGTCCTCGCTCCTCACTTTGGAGCGAAACGCATGGCCGACATTCCCGCCCGTACCGAGATCGGCGTCACCACCGGCGCAATCCGTGGCAGCCGCAAGATCCACGTTCCCTCCCCCAACATTCCCGGTGCGGGCGTAGCGATGCGCGAGATCCTGCTCGAGCCGTCGTGCGGCGAGCCGCCCTTGCGCGTCTACGACACGTCGGGCCCCTACACCGACCCCAAGGCGGCGATCGACATCAACGTCGGCCTGCCGCAGCTCCGCCGCGAATGGATCCTCGCGCGCGGCGACGTCGAGGAATATGACGCGCGCGCGATCAAGCCCGAGGATAACGGCCTGACCGGACCCGACCGCTCGGCCGGCGTGCCGCAATATCCCAACGTCGTGAAGCGTCCGCTGCGCGCCAAGGCCGGCGCCAACGTCAGCCAGATGTACTATGCGCGGCGCGGGATCATCACGCCCGAAATGGAATATGTCGCGATCCGCGAGAATCTCGGGCGCGCGGCGGCCAAGGAAGCGCTGATCCGCGACGGCCAGGATTTCGGCGCGTCGATCCCCGATTACGTGACCCCCGAATTCGTCCGTGACGAGGTCGCGCGTGGCCGAGCGATCATCCCCAACAACATCAACCACCCCGAATCCGAGCCGATGGCGATCGGCCGCAATTTCCTGGTCAAGATCAACGCCAACATCGGCAATTCGGCGGTCGCGAGCAACGTCGCGGCGGAAGTCGATAAGATGGTGTGGTCGATCCGCTGGGGCGCGGACACGGTGATGGACCTGTCGACCGGCCGCAACATCCACGACACGCGCGAGTGGATCATGCGCAACTCGCCCGTGCCGATCGGCACCGTGCCGATCTACCAGGCGCTCGAGAAGGTCGGCGGCGTCGCCGAGGACCTGACCTGGGAGATCTTCCGCGACACGCTGATCGAGCAGGCCGAGCAGGGCGTCGACTATTTCACGATCCATGCCGGCGTGCGGCTCGCCTACATCCCGATGACCGCCAAGCGCGTCACCGGGATCGTCTCGCGCGGCGGCTCGATCATGGCGAAATGGTGCCTCAGCCACCACAAGGAGAGCTTCCTCTACGAGCGCTTCGACGAGATCACCGAGATCATGAAGGCGTATGACATCGCCTACTCGCTCGGCGACGGCCTGCGCCCCGGCTCGATCGCCGACGCCAACGATGAGGCGCAGTTCAGCGAGCTCTACACGCTCGGCGAGCTCACCCACCGCGCGTGGAAGAGCGACGTCCAGGTGATGATCGAGGGCCCCGGCCATGTGCCGATGCACAAGATCAAGGAAAATATGGACAAACAGCTCGAGGTCTGCGGCGAGGCGCCCTTCTACACATTGGGGCCGCTCACCACCGACATCGCGCCGGGTTACGACCACATCACCAGCGGCATCGGTGCGGCGATGATCGGTTGGTATGGCACGGCGATGCTCTGCTACGTCACGCCCAAGGAGCATCTGGGCCTGCCCGACCGCGACGACGTCAAGGTCGGCGTGGTGACCTACAAGCTCGCCGCGCATGCCGCCGATCTCGCCAAGGGGCACCCGGCCGCCAAGATGCGCGACGATGCGGTCAGCCGCGCGCGCTTCGAATTCCGCTGGCGCGACCAGTTCAACCTGTCGCTCGATCCCGATACCGCCGAGCAATATCATGACGAGACGCTCCCGGCCGAGGGCGCCAAGACTGCGCATTTCTGCTCGATGTGCGGGCCGAAATTCTGCTCGATGAAGATCACGCAGGAAGTCCGCGATTTCGCCGCCAAGCAGAATGGCCCGGCCGACAGCTTCCTCGCCGCCGGTAGCGCGCAGGTCGCCGACGCGGACCGTGCCGCCTTCGCCAAGGGCACGACGCATGCCGATGCCGAGGCGGGGATGGCGGCGATGAGCGAGGTGTTCAAGGAGAAGGGCAGCGAGCTCTATCTGCCCGCCGCCGAGTAAGCGCACCGCATCAAAAAGGCCGCCCGGACGATGTCCGGGCGGCCTTTCTGTGTCCGCGCCCGCGCCGATCAGCGCGGTTTGCGGAACTTGAAGACGAACTGGTCGGTCTTGCCGCGGATCGCCGGGTCGAACACCTTGGCGGTGTGATCGTCGGCCGGATTGCGCAGCACGTCGCTCTCGCCGACGAAGACGAAGCCCGCCTTGACGACCTGCGCCTTGACCACGGCCGGGTCGATCCGGTGCGTCGTCGCGGTCCCGGCGAGGCCGGTGCCGGCGGCGTCGGCATGGTCGATCACGACATAGGTGCCGCCGGGTTTCAGCGCGCGCAAAGCCTCGGCATTGAGCCGGTCGAGCGCCGCTTCGCCGCCGCCGTCATTGGCGACGTCATGGTAATTCTGCACGGTCCAGACGAGGTCGACCGGCTCGGACGCGGCGACGATCCCGCTTCCGCCGAGCACGCGCGTCGTGACGTTGGACAGGTGTCGTTCCTCGAGCGCGGGCGCCGCCTTGGTGGCATATTTCGCCGCCGCTGCCGGCCACACCGCATAGACATGCCCGGTCTTGCCGACGACGCCTGAGAAGATCCGCGTCCAATAGCCGTTGCCCGGCAGCAGATCGAGCACTTCGTCACCCGGGCCCACGCCCGAGAAGGTGAGCACTTCGGCAGCCTTGCGGCGGGCGTCGTCACCCGCCTGGTCTGCACGCGCGGCGTTGGCGAGCCCGGCGGCAACGGCCCTCTCGGACTGCTTTACACTGTGGGTGGAGGCCGGCACTCCCGCGGCGCCTGCTGCCGAAACGCCCCCCGTCACGATCAATGCCGTTACCGCTACGCTCGTCAGAAATGCCCGCATGCCCGGTCTCCCCCTTGGTTCAGATATCAGACGTCCAGATTGGCGACGTTCAGCGCATTCTCCTGGATGAATTCGCGGCGCGGCTCGACCACGTCGCCCATCAGCCGGGTGAAGATCTCGTCGGCGACATCGGCCTGTTCGATCTCGACGCGGAGCATCGAGCGGACCTGCGGATCGAGCGTCGTCTCCCACAATTGCTCGGCATTCATTTCGCCCAGCCCCTTGTAGCGCTGGATCGCCAGACCCTTGCGGCCCGCAGCGAGGATCGCATCGAGCAGCTGCGACGGCCGTGCGACCATCGTCGACCCCTTGGCAGCGGTCGCCACCGGCGCCTGCGCGGGCGCCTCGGTTGCGGCGGTTTCATCCTCGGCCGCATCGGCTTCGGCCTGCGCGGCGGCGGCGGCCTTGGACGACACGATCCGTGCGGTCTGTTCGTAGGCTTCCTGCTGCTCGACCGCGAGGCCGTGGAGCTTCCGCGCCTCGGCCGAGCCGAGGAACGCGCCTTCGATGATGTGATGATCGGTCACGCCGCGCCACACGCGCTCGACATGGAAGCCGCCATCCTCGGCGAGCCGCGCCGACCAGCGCGCCTCGGGATCGCCGGCATCGAGCCCGCGCACGACCTGCACGACGACTTCACGCCGCGCCTCGAGATCGAGCGCCGGATCGAGCGCACCACCCATCGCCAGTGCCTCGACGATCGTCGGATCGTAGCGCCGCGGGATGTAGCGCATCAGCGTGCGCATCCGCCGCGCATGGTCGACCAGCATCCGCAGATCCTGGCCCGAGCGCGAACCGCCCTGCACGCCCTCGAGCACGGTGCCGGCGACGCCCGCCTCGACGAGATATTCGTCGAGCGCGCTGTCGTCCTTGAGATACACTTCCGACCGCCCGCGCGTCGCTTTGTAGAGCGGCGGCTGCGCGATGTAGAGATGCCCGCCGGTGATGATCTCGGGCATCTGGCGGTAGAAGAAGGTCAGCAGCAGCGTGCGGATATGCGCGCCGTCGACGTCTGCGTCGGTCATGATGACGATCTTGTGGTAGCGCAGCTTTTCCACGTTGAAATCGTCGCGGCCGATGCCGGTGCCCATCGCCTGGATCAGCGTGCCGATCTCCTTCGACGACAGCATCCGGTCGAAGCGCGCGCGCTCGACGTTGAGGATTTTCCCGCGCAGCGGCAAGATCGCCTGGAAGTGGCGATCGCGCCCCTGCTTGGCCGAACCGCCGGCCGAGTCACCCTCGACCAGGAACAGTTCGGACTTGGCGGGATCGCGCTCCTGGCAGTCGGCGAGCTTGCCCGGCAGCGAGGCGATGTCCATCACGCCCTTGCGCCGCGTCAGCTCGCGCGCCTTCTTGGCGGCTTCGCGTGCGGCGGCAGCGTCGATGATCTTGGCGACGATCGCCTTGCCGTGCGCAGGGTTTTCCTCGAGCCATTCGGCGAGCTTGTCGGCCATCAGTGACTCGAGCGGCTGGCGGACTTCGGACGAGACGAGCTTGTCCTTGGTCTGCGAGCTGAACTTCGGATCGGGCAACTTGACCGAGACGATCGCGGTGAGCCCCTCGCGCATGTCGTCGCCGGTCAGCGTGACCTTCTCCTTCTTGAGGAGCCCCGACTTCTCGGCATAATTGTTGAGCGTGCGCGTCATCGCCGCGCGGAACGCCGCCATGTGCGTGCCGCCGTCGCGCTGCGGGATGTTGTTGGTGAAGGCGAGGACGTTCTCGTAATACGAATCGTTCCACTCGAGCGCGACGTCGATCGTCACGTCGTCGCGCGTGCCGGAAATCGCCACCGGCTCGGGCATGAGCGGCACCTTGTTGCGATCGAGATACTTCACGAACGCGGCGATCCCGCCCTCGTAATAGAGCTCGACCGTCTTGAGATCGGCATGGCGCGCATCGTTGAGATACAGCCGCACGCCCGAATTGAGGAAGGCGAGCTCGCGGTAGCGGTGCTCGAGCTTGTCGAAGTCGAACTCGGTGATCTTGAAGGTGGCCGGGCTCGGGAAGAAGGTGACGCGCGTCCCCTTCTTGCCCGGCGCCGGGCCGACGATTTTGAGCGGCGCGACGGCATCGCCGAACGCGAAGCGCATGTAATGCTCCTGCTCGTCGCGGAAGATCGTCAGGTCGAGCCATTCGCTGAGCGCGTTGACGACCGAGACACCGACGCCGTGGAGACCGCCCGAAACCTTGTACGCGTTGTCGTCCGATGTGTTCTCGAACTTACCGCCGGCGTGGAGCTGGGTCATGATGACCTCGGCGGCGGACACGCCCTCCTCGGTGTGGATGCCGGTCGGGATGCCGCGGCCGTTATCCTCGACCGAGACCGAGCCGTCGGCGTTCAGCGTGATGTCGATCCGGTCGCAATGCCCGGCGAGCGCTTCGTCGATCGCATTGTCGGAAACCTCGAACACCATGTGGTGGAGGCCCGAGCCGTCGTCGGTATCGCCGATATACATGCCGGGGCGCTTGCGAACGGCGTCGAGGCCTTTGAGCACCTTGATCGAGTCGGCGCCGTAATCATTTGTATTTGGGTCTTCTGCCATGCCCAGCATATAGGGTCGATGGCCGGAAAACGGAAGCAAAATGGCATTTCCCGGCCCGGGACTCGCGCTCCCGGGCCGGATGCGCTCACTTCTCGACAATGAACGGCAATTGCCCGCCGCCCGCGCTATAGGTCGGCAGCTTGCCGTCCCATTTCTCGATCGCGCGCTGGCGCAGGATCTCGGGGTTGGCGCGCAGTGCGTCGCCCTCGATCTGCGACGACTTCGCCTTGCCTTCGGCGTCCGCGATGCGCGCATCGGCATTGGCCTTCACGGTCGCGACGTTCGCCTGCGCGGCGAGCGCCGCCTGTTCGTTGGCGATCTTGGTGTTGATCTGTCCGAGCACCTGATCGGGCACGCGGATGTTCGATGCCCAATAGAGCTGCTCGACGTGCAGCCCGACCGGTTCGAGATAGCGATCGACGTCGCGCTGCACCAAGGACAGCAAGGCGGCTTTCTTGGGCCCATAGATTTCCTCGACCCCGAGCGCGGCGGCTTCCTCGTTGAGTGCGCTGCGCACCGCGTTGCGCAAAGGTCCTGCAACGATCCCCGCCATGTCGATGCGATATTTCTGGAACAGGATCGGCGCCTTCACCGGATCGACGCGATACGCCACCGACACGTCGGCCGACAGGTTCAGGCCATTGCGATCCTGGAAGGGAAACTCCTCGTCGATGCCGGTCTGTTCGGTGGTCGACTTGGTCCAGGCATAGGTCGAGGTGTAGATCGGATATTGGTAGATGTTGGTGCCGAACGGCGTGAAATACCAGCCGACGCCGAGCGCATGATCGGCGACCCCCGCCGCGCTGCCGAAATTGCTCACCTTGATGCCGACATGCCCCGGCTCGACGCGACTGCACGAACTCATCGGCAGGATCGCGATCAACGGGATCAGCAGCAGGGGTGCGAAACGAACGAGTTTAGTCATGGTCCCTATCCTTGTCATCGTTTGGGTCCAGCAGGAGGAGAGTGAATTCGCGCGTCAGCGCGGTGACCGACAGGAAGCCGGCGACGAGCGCTGCGAGCGCGATCAGCGCGGCGGCGACATCGGCCGCATCGCTATGCAGGTTGAACAGCGTGGGGATGATGAAGCCGAAACAGGCCAGCTCGCAGACGAGCAGCCCCGCGCAGCGCAAGCCAAAGCCGACGAGCCACAGATCCAGCGATTTCATGAGGGAAGTTTGCCTTCGGACGCCCCCGATAGGATGCCGGGGCCGCAGTGCATCGCCTGATGCGCGAGGCGGAATATCTGCTCGTTACGGGAGCGCTACAACGGGAATCGGCATCCGCGCGGCGCAATCATGCGTGCGTCTGTTGCACGATGAAAAACGGCCCCGGCGAGGATCGCCGGGGCCGCAGGTTGGAGGGAAAAGGATCAGAAGCGGTCGGCGCGCTGGCCGAGCAGGGTGACCTCGACGCGGCGGTTCTGGCGCATGCCGTGCGGCGTGGTGTTGGGCGCGACCGGATTGGCCTCGCCATGCCCGACGACCGAGAAGCGCGCGCGCGTCACGCCCATCTGGTCGAACGCGGTGCGCACCGCATCTGCACGGCGCTCGGACAGCGCCTGGTTGTGCGCATCGGTGCCACGCGAATCGGTATAGCCGTCGATCGCGACGCGCACGCCCGACTCGGCGCGCAGATAATTGGCGAGCCCGCGCAGCTTGTCGATCGCGCCGGGACGCAGCACCGCGCTGTCCGTCGCGAACAGCACGTCTTCGTCGAGCCGCATCATCGCGCCGCGCGACGTCTGGCGGAAGCCGTAGCCGCGCATCGCGCCGCGATCCCAGCCGCCGCCCTGCGGGCCGCGCTGCTCGACGACGACGACACGATCGCGCGCTTCCCAATCGAAGCGGTCGCGGCGCGGTCCAGCGACCTGGGCGAAGGCGCGGTTGGCAGCGTCGGCCTCGCGCGGCTGGATGCGACCGTCGCGGTTATAGTCGAAATTGCGCATCACGAACGCGCGACCACGGTTGGTCGAGCGCAATTCGGGATAGAGGATTGGCACGCCAGCGCCGATTAGGCGGTACTCGCGGTCACCGTGGCGGCCGCCGCCCCAGTCCCAGCGGTCCTGCGCGGATGCGGGGGCTACGCCTGCGCCAAGCGCGATCGCTGCGGCAGTTGCGGCGAGAATGGTCTTGCGAAATGTCGTCATCGGATACTCTCCATGGCCCCCGCCAAGGGAGGTCAGATGCCCCCGAGCGCTTGAACGCCGCGTGAGTTCCGCTGACAGGCGCGGTTCAGCCGCCGAGCGTCAAGCGCACCGCCGGCGCGCCGAGATCGGCGAACAGCGCATCCTCGGTCCCGGTCATCCACACCTGGCCCTTGCCGGCGAGTCGCTCGAACAGCGCTGCGCGACGCACCGGATCGAGATGCGCGGCGACCTCGTCGAGCAGCAGTACTGGCGGGCTGCCGGTGCGCTCGGCGACGAGATCGGCATGGGCGAGGATCAGCCCGAGCAGCAGCGCCTTCTGCTCGCCGGTCGAGCACAGCCCGGCCGCCTGCTGCTTGCCGAGATGCGTGACCACGAGATCGCTGCGATGCGGCCCGACCAGCGCGCGGCCGGCCGCAGCATCACGCCCGCGTCCGTTCGCCAGGTCAGCGGCGAGCGTTGCGCCGCCGCCGGTCCAGCCTTCGAGCGCGAGTCCCGCACGCGCGAACGGGCCGTCGACCTGCGCGGCAAGCCGTTCGGCGAGCGCGGAGACGGTCTCGCGGCGCGCGGTGTCGATCGCGACGCCATGCTCGGCCATCTGCGCCTCGAGCGCGGTGAGCCAGTCGCGATCGGGCGGCAGATCGTCGGCGAGCAGGCGATTGCGCGCGCGCATCGCCGCTTCGTAGCGATTGGCATGGACCGCATGGCCGGGCGCGAGCGCGAGCGTGAGCCGATCGAGAAAGCGCCGCCGCTCGCCGGCGGGCTCGACGAACAGCCGGTCCATCGCTGGCGTGAGCCACAGCACCGTCAGCCATTCGGCGAGCGCGGTCGCCGCGACGGGCGATCCCTGGACGCGGACGATGCGGCGTTCGGGTGCGGCGGGCTGGGTGCCGGTGGCGATCGCGACGTCGCCGATCAGGTCCGCGGCAACGCCGAAGCCGCCGCTGCCGCCTTGCCGCGCCATCTCGCCCAGCGCCGCACGCCGCAGCCCGCGGCCGGGCGAGAGCAGGGATACCGCCTCGAGCACGTTGGTCTTGCCCGCACCATTCTCGCCGGTCAGCACGACGAAGCCGGGGGCGGCGGCGATCGTCAGGTCGCGGTGGTTGCGAAAGTCACTCAGGATCAGGCGCGTCAGCATTGCTCAGCGCCTTAGCCGGTTTTGGCGCGACGCCACCCGCCTTTTGTCATGGGCGCGGCTAGGCGGCGAGACGCTCGGCCGGCGCGGCGGCATCGCGGCGCGCGCTGAGATAGGAAGCCATCGCCGGGCCGAGCTCGCGTTGCGCGGTCAGATAGGCGGTCGGCGTCGCGATCCGCAGGCGCGACCGCGCCGCGGCGAGCGGTTCGGCAAGCAGGCGCTGATAGTCCTCGCCCGAGATCCAGCGCGCGCGCCGGCCGTTGCGATAGCCTTCCCACACGGCGCGGGCGAACAGCGTCCCGCGTGTCACGCGCAGGCTCTTGAGCGCTGCCGCACCGCCGATGAACGCCCAGCCGAGGCCACCGACCTGCGCATAGGAAAAGGCGACGAGGCACGCCTCGCCCAGGCTCTCGTCAGCCTGATAGCCGGTCAGCACATGCCAGATGTCGTGCGTGTCGCGGACACGGCGCCCGAACCAGGCATAGGGATGGCGGACCTGATCCTCGCTGATCACCTGGCTGACCTGCACCAGCCCGTCGGCGGAATAGCCGGTCGTCTCGAGGAAGTGGCGATAAGCCGCGCCGACGGTGCCCGGCGCGAACTGCGCGACGAACGCCGGATCGGACAGCCGCTCGGCGAGCTCGACCTGCTCGCACGCCAGCCGCCCGCCCTCGGCGGTCGCGATCAGCCGCGCATAGTTCATCGGTGCATTGCCGACGTTGAGCGCGCGCATGATGCGGAAGACCTGCGTCGTGTCGTCGCCATCCGCCATCAACTTGCGGATCGCGTCGAAGGCGGTGCGCCAATCGCGGCGACCGCTCGTGCCGGGAAAAGCGGGAAGCTTGGCCATCGACTCGACTCCTTACTGACACTGCTGTCAATAAAGACGCCCGCGCGATCGGTCAAGCCGGGCGCGCGGACCGCTCGCCGCTCAGACGCGCATCGGCATCAGCACGTAGAGCGCGGCCGACTTGTCATTCTCGCGGATCAGCGTCGGCGCGGCGGCGTCGGCGAGGTGGACCTCGATCGTGTCGCCGTCGAGCTGGCCGAGAATGTCGAGCAGATAGCGGCTGTTGAAGCCGATCTCGAAGCCCAATGCGACATAGTCGCCGGGCACTTCTTCCGCCGCGGTGCCGTTTTCGGGCGAGGTCACCGACAGGATGATCTTGTCGCGATCGAGCGTCATCTTGACCGCGCGCGTCTTCTCGGTGGCGATCGTCGAGACGCGGTCGACGCCCTCTTCGAAGCTGCGCGGATCGATCTTGAGGATCTTGTCGTTGCCGGTCGGGATGACGCGGCTGTAATCGGGGAAGGTGCCGTCGATCAGCTTCGAGGTCAGCAGCGCCTGGCCGAGATCGAACCGGATCTTGGTCGGCGACAGCGACACGCCGACCGAGCCGTCGACCTCGTCGAGCAGCTTGCGCAGCTCGGCGATGCACTTCCGCGGGATGATCACGTCGGGCATGCCCTCGGCGCCATCGGGGCGCGGCATCGTCACGCGCGCGAGGCGGTGACCGTCGGTCGCGGCGGCTTTCAGCACGGGGCCCGCCCCGCCGGCGCCGCTATCGTCCGAGACGTGCCAGAAGATGCCGTTGAGATAGTAGCGCGTTTCCTCGGTCGAGATCGCGAAGCGCGTCTTGTCGATGATCTGCTTGAGCGTCTCGGCGGGCAGTTCGAACGACACGGGCAGCTCGCCCTCGGCGATCACCGGGAAGTCGTCGCGCGGCAGTGTGCCGAGCTGGAATTTCGCGCGGCCCGCCATGATGGTGAGCTTGCCCTCGGCCGCGGCGAGCGACACCTGGCTGCCTTCGGGCAGCTTGCGGCAGATGTCGAACAGCGTGTGCGCCGACACCGTCGTCGCGCCGGGCTGGTCGACCGCGGCGGCGATCGTCTCATTGATCTGCAGGTCGAGATCGGTCGCCATCAGCTTGAGGCCACCCTCGGCCGTCGCCTCGATCAGCACGTTCGACAGGATTGGAATGGTATTGCGCCGCTCGACCACCGACTGGACGTGGCTGAGGCCCTTCAACAGGGTCGCGCGTTCGATCGTCGCCTTCATGTCGTTCCCCCGGGCCGAATTCGCCCAATCTTCCCACCGAATCTGTGCGTTTTCAGCACATCCGGGGGCAATACGCCGTATCCCTTTCCTTAAACATAAAAGGGGCCGGAGCAAGCGCTCCGACCCCCTTCATCAGCCGGCAAAATCTTGCCGTTCTGGATCAGAAACGGACACCCAGGCCAACGACGACCTGATGGCGGTCGGTGTTGACGTCGAAATTGTTGGTGTTCGCGCCGTTGGCATATTCCAGGCGCGCATCGCCATAGTTGGAATAGCGATATTCGACCTTGGCGTAGGTGGTGTTGCCGATCTTCTGCTCGACACCGGCGCCGACGCGGTAGCCGTCGAGGTTGTAGTGGTTGCCGGTCGTGGTCGTGCCGTCGTTCGCGGTCAAGTCGAGCCGCGCGTTGGTGTAGCCGCCCTTGGCATAGATCATCGTCTTGGGGGCGACGACATAGCCGAGGCGGGCGCCGGCATAGAGATCGCGGCCTTCCTTGACGCGGCCATAGCCGAGCGCGCCGGCGCTGGCCGGAGCGTTGCTGACGTTGGCGGTCGAGCCGGTGATTTCGCCTTCGACGCCGATCACGACGCCGTGGAACGCCGCGTCATAGCCGATGTCGCCACCGTAGGTGAGGCCGTCGGCCTTGCGGTCGCTGCCGATGTCCGAGTTCGGACCGCGGCCCGGCTGGAGCTTGTCATAGCCGAGGATGACGCCGGCGCGGGGACCGGTGAAGGTTGCATCGTCACGCGACGGCGGCGGGCCGTCCTGGGCGAAGGCGGGGGCGGCCAGGCCGAGCGTGAGGGCTGCGGTTGCAGCGGTGAGAGCGATCTTGCGCATTGGGGTAACTCCGTTGGTACACATCCACCGATCCCTGGTGGGGATGCTCAAATAGGCGGCGGCGACGGGAGTTGCATGAACCTCAGACAACAAGGAAAACCGTTGCTTTTGCGCCACACGGGGTTGAAAGCCGGGCCATGGAATCCAACGCCCCATTGCGACCACGAAGCGGCCCCAAAAGAGCAGGGCGGGATTTCATCGCGCGACATGGCGAGACGGTATTCAATGCCGCCGGGCGGCTGCAGGGCGACCATCCGCACACCCCGCTGACGCGCGCCGGTTTCGCGCAGGCCGACGAAATGGGACGGGCGTTGCGCGCGCAACTGGGGGCGCGGCCGGCGCTCACCTTATGGGCCTCGCCGACCGGGCGCGCGCTGCAGACTCTGGCGGTGATCGCCGAGCATCTCGAGCTCGACTGGCACGCCGCGCGGACGGACCCGCGGCTGGTCGAGATCGGCACGGGAAGTTGGGGCGGGCGCTATTATGCCGCCCTCGCGGCGGAGGGCGCCAAGGTCGTCGATCGCGAGCATGGGCTGCTCTTCCCGGCAGAAGATGGCGAAACCTATCCCGAAATTGTGGCGCGTGTGTCAGGATGGCTGTCCGACACCGACGGCGATTCCGGCGACCGGCTCGTCATCATGCACGGAATTTCGAGCCGCGTTCTGCGCGGCGTGATGACCGGTGCGCCCGATCTGGCCGGTTTCGGAGCGCCCGCGGCGCCGGGTTTGCCGCAAGGATCGGTGGTGTTGATCGAGCAGGGCGTCGAGTCGGTCGTCCACCGCGGCGCGGGACACGCGCCAGCGTGATGCGCTGGGGAGCCCTCGCGCTGCTGCTCGCGAGCCCGGCGGCGGCGCGCGACTCGCTCGGCATCTTCGATCGCTGGGGCGCGTTCAGCGATCTTCCGCAACGCTGCTACGCGATCGCGCAGCCAGCGCAGGCCGGTGGCGCCTCGCGCTGGCGGCCGTTCGCCAGTGTCTCCACCTGGCCGGGCCAGGGGGTCCGCAACCAGTTGCACATCCGCCTCAGCCGCGAGCGCAATCCGCAGTCGCGCGTCACGCTCTCGGTCGGCGAGCGCCGCTTCGAGCTGGTCGCGGGCAGCGCCGACGCCTGGGCACCCGATTCGCGCACCGACGCCGCGATCGTCGCGGCGATCCGGTCGAGCCGCAGCATGAGCGTCGAGACGCTTGCGCGGACCGGCACGCCGTTCGCCGACGTCTATACGTTGCGTGGCGCGGCGACCGCGATCGATGCCGCGGCGTTGGGGTGTGTCGCGCGGTGATGCGCCCACGCCACCTGCACGGGCGGATCGCTGTCGCGGCTCAAACCCAATCGCGCTACGGCGTATAATTGCCGTCGAACTTTTTTAGGTCGTCATCGATCTCATACCAGGCCGGTTTCGACGCGACGTTCAAATGCGCCGTTGGGCGAAGCCCCGGATCATCGTCCAGCGCCGATGCGGCGACGACGTAGATCGACCCCGATTGCAGTTCGCCCAGCGCTGATCCGCATGCCCGGCAGAACGCCCGGGCGTGAGTCCACGGTTCCTGCGGCGGTATCCGCGCGATCTGACCCTCACCACGGATCAAATGGAAGTCCTCGGCAGCGCCGATCAGCACCGCCGCGAACACCCCCTCTGCCTTGCGACATCGGCTGCAATGACAATAACTGAGGGAGCGCGGCAGGCCCGAAATCTCGAAGGCCACCGCGCCGCAAAGACAGCTTCCATGGATCATGAGCACCCCCTCAATCTCGGAACATAAAGCGAACATGCCGAGTGGTCAATCAGACGGCGGTGTAGCCTGCCACGCGGGTGGAAAAATTTTTGCAAATCGACTATATCGGCACGATGCCCAACTCTGCGACGACTTTGATGGCCATTCCCGGCCATATCGACCCCGTGCCCGTGCCCCGCGCCTTCGTGCCGCGCAGCGATGGGCGGATCGACTTGCTCGGCCTGTCCAAGGCCGATCTGCGGCTCGCGCTCGAGACCTCGCAGCTCGAGCCCAAGCAGGCGAAGCTGCGCGCAAAACAGCTGTGGCACTGGATCTACAATCGCGGCGTGCGCGACTTCGCGCTGATGACCGACATCGCCAAGACGATGCAGCCGTGGCTCGAGCAGCGCTTCGTCATCTCGCGCCCGCAAGTGGTCGAGGCGCAGGTGTCGACCGACGGGACGCGCAAATGGCTGCTGCGCTCGGACGACGGCAATGATTACGAGATGGTCTTCATCCCCGATGCCGATCGCGGGACCTTGTGCGTATCGAGCCAGGTCGGCTGCACGCTCAACTGCCGCTTCTGCCACACCGGCACCATGCGACTGGTGCGCAATCTGACGGCAGGCGAGATCGTCGGCCAGGTGATGCTCGCGCGCGACGCGCTCGGCGAATGGCCGAGCCAGCCCGAGGGGCGGATGCTCACCAACATCGTGATGATGGGGATGGGCGAGCCGCTCTACAATTTCGACAATGTCCGCGATGGCTTGAAGATCGTGATGGACGGCGACGGGCTCGGCCTGTCGCGACGCCGCATCACGCTCTCCACCTCGGGCGTCGTGCCGCTGATGGCGCGCGCCGGCGAGGAGATTTCGGTCAACCTTGCCATCTCGCTACACGCAGTGACCAAGGAGGTCCGCGACGAGCTGGTGCCGATCAACAAGAAATACGGCATCGAGGAATTGCTCCAGGCGTGCGCCGATTATCCCGGCGCCAACAATGCGCGCCGCATCACCTTCGAGTACGTCATGCTCAAGGACAAGAATGACAGCGACGCCGATGCGCGCGAGCTCGTGCGGCTGCTCAAGAAGTACGATCTGCCGGCCAAGGTGAACCTCATCCCGTTCAACCCGTGGCCCGGCGCGCCGTACGAATGCTCGACGCCGGAGCGGATCAAGTCCTTCTCGAACATCGTGTTCGACGCCGGGATCAGCGCGCCGGTGCGCACCCCGCGCGGGCGCGACATCGATGCGGCGTGCGGCCAGTTGAAGACCGCGAGCGAGAAGATGAGCCGAGCGGAGCTCGATCGCCAGGCCGAGGCGAAGCTGGCGGCGCTGGGCTGACCGAACGCTCGGCCACCGTCCGTTCTTGCTGAGCCTGTCGAAGCACGGCCTTCCTTTTTCCGGCGTTTGAGGAGAAGGACAGCCCTTCGACAGGCTCAGGGCGAACGGATATTGGTGTGACGGCTTCCACAATCGCGCTCGCCGCGGGCGCGGGTATTCTCGGCGGGGCGATGAACGCGCTCGCCGGCGGCGGCACCTTCGCGACGCTCCCCGCGCTGATCGCGCTCGGTCTTCCCGCCAACACCGCCAATGCGACCTCGAACGTCGCGCTGCTGCCGGGGGCTGCGACCAGCGCCTGGGCGTTTCGCGACGAACTCGCGCCGATCGGCGGCGTGCGGCTGCGCATTCTGTCGGCGATCACCTTCGGCGGCGGGCTGGCGGGCAGCGCGTTGCTCGCGCTGACGCCGACGCATGTCTTCGACCTCGTCATCCCCTGGCTGCTGCTCTTTGCGTTCGGCGTGCTCGCCTTCGGTGCGAGTGCGGCGGATGCGCTGCGGCGACGCGTGGCGATCGGCGCGCGGACGCTGATCGTCGCGCAAGGGCTGCTCGGCATCTATGGCGGCTATTTCGGCGGCGGCGTCGGGCTGATGACGACCGCCATCTATGGCTTGCTCGCCGGAGTCTCGCCGCGCGCCTTGTTCGCGCCGCGCACGCTGATGCTCGCGGTCGCCAATGCCGCCGCGGCGATCGTGTTCATCGCGGTCGGGCTGGTCGCGTGGAGCGCGTGCCTGCCGATGCTCGCGGGCGGGATGCTCGGCGGCTGGGGCGGGGCGCATATCGGCAAGCGCCTGCCTGCGGGCGTGGTGCGCGGCTGGACCTTGCTCGTCACAGCGGTGACGACGGGCGTGTTCTTCTGGCGCGCCTACGGCTGAGCGGGCGCGCCACCCTGCAGCGCGACCAATGCCGCGACGAGCTTGGGATCGTCCGATTCGGCGATCGTCGCCTTGTAGGCGCCACGCATCTTGGTCACTTCGGCGGCCCACTGCTCAGGGGTGAGCTTGGGTTGCGTCAGGATCAGCTCGGCCGAGTGGCACGCGGTGCAGTTGGTCGTGATGATGTCGGCGCTGGCGGGCAGGGTGACCGTCTCGGTCGGCAGCGTGATGCTCTGCGAGCTGATCGCGATGCTCTGCGGCGTATCGCCGCCGCGCATTTCGTGCGGGGCGGCATAGCGCTGGCAGCCAGCAAGCGTGACGAGCAGGGCGATAGCTGGGATGACGCGCTTCATGCGATGGAGACCTTCGCGGTTTCGATCACGTTGCGCATATAGCCGCCGGGGTTCCAGATCGCGTCGGACTGCTGCGTGATCCCCTTGGCGTTGGTCGCGCGCACCGCCACCAGATGATCACCGTGCGGCAGCGTCGCGGCCCAGCGGCGGAAGCCATACTGCCCGTGATCGCGCCCGAGCTGCGCTGCGTGCCAGCGCGTGCCGTCGATCGACCATTCGACCTTCGCCACGCCGGCATCGCCGCCCATCGCGATCCCGCGGACGGCCTGCGCATCGGCCTTGGTGAAAAAGGCGCGCGGCAGCATCCGACCGATCGGCGTGGTCGGGAAGTCCTTCGCGCCGGGGGTGACGCTCGCGCGCGGTGCGGTCGGGACGCGGTAGGCCTTGTCCATCCAATAGCCGGTGTCGGGCGCGGTCAGCAGCTCGATCGAATCGAGCGCCTTGACCCAATAGGTCGAATAATAGCCCGGCACGATCAGCCGCAGCGGGAAGCCGTTGAGCAGCGGCAGCTGCACGCCGTTCATGCCGTAGGCGACGATCACGTCGGCGCTGCGCGCCTGTGCGAGCGTGAGCGTCTTGGCGAACCACGGCGCGTCGCCCGGTGGCCGGTCGAGCCCGGCGAACTTCACGTGGCTGCCCTGCGCCCCAGCGCGATCGAGCAGGTCGGCGAGGCGGACGCCGGTCCACACCGCATGGCCCATCGCGCCATTGCCCCATTGCGCGCCGGGCACGCGCGGCGCGAAGAAGCCGCGCGAATTGCCCGAACATTGGTTGACCGCGGCGATCTCGACCGCCGGCAGCGCCTGGAGCTGGTCGAGCGACAGCGACAGCGCGCGTTTGACCGCACCCTTGATCGTCAGCCGGAACGCCGCGGCATCGACCGACAGCGGAATGTCGGCATAATGCCAGCGCACGAAGAACCGGTCGTTGGGCGTCGCCGGATCGTCCGACAGCGCGCCGTCGAACGCCGCCATCGGCGTTTCGAGCAGCGGCCCGCGCGTGCGCTGCAGGATCATCCCGGTCTTGCCAGGGAAGGCGTCGGTCAGCGCACGCCGCCCATTATGCTCCGACAGGCCGAGATCGATCAGCGATTGCGCCCACAAGGGGCTGCTCGCCAGCGCGCCTGCGCCGAGCGCCCCAGCTCCGAGAGCAAGCGCACCGCGACGGCCGACCGGCTGGCGGAGCAGGTCACCCATGCTGGATCGCCAGCGGCGCGAAGCGCGCGACCTGCTTGCCGACCATCCGCAACTGCTCGACCACGGCGGGATCGTTGGCGCCGCCGGCTTCGTCGAACTTGGTGACCTGCGAATTGACCGCGGCGGCAAACGGCGTCGGCCAGCCGCGCAGCGCGTGGACGATCGAGCGCAATGCCGCGATCGTGCTACCCGTCGCCTGCCAGCCATAGGCCGTCGCGATCAGCCCGACGGGCATGTCCGCCAGATAGGGACGGGCTTCGTCGCGCGCGGTTTCCTCGAGCAGGTCGAGCGCATTCTTGACCACGCCCGAAATGCTGCCGTGATAGCCGGGCGAGGCGATGATCAGCGCGGACGCCGAGCGCACGGTGTCGACGAAATCGCGTTCCTCGGGCGTGCGGCTCGTCGCCTTGGGGTCGTAGAGCGGCAGCGCGCCCATCTCCGCGCCGCCGAACAGCCGGGTGCGGAAACCCTCGGCGCCGGAAGCTTCGAGTGCGATCGCCAGCGCGCGTTCGGTCGAGGAAATCCCGCCGATCGTCCCGCCGATCCCGACGACGAGCGGCAAAGCGGAAGAGGCGTCGGACATGATCATGGCTTTCGGCAGACGGGCAGGAGCGGCCTGACGCGCGTCTGATAGCGGTGTCAGGTCGGTGCCTCAAGGAGGAAGTGGCGCGCGCGCGACCCTATCCCGCGACGTGCGCTTCGGGCAAGGGAGTGGTCACGATGCGGTCGGCAACTTTCCTCGCATGCCTGCCGCACGGCTGCTAGGGCGCTGGCGATGCACCGGCTGCGCTTGCACCTCCTGTCATATACACCTAATACACGCTTTCGCCGTTGCGGGATCTGATCATGCGTTTCTTCTCCTCCGATCGCCGCGCCCGGACGCCCGACGCCGACGACGCGCTCGAGCTGACCGACGGCCTGCCGCCACCCGATCGTCGCGCCGATTCGCCCTACGCGCCGAACGGCAGTTTCGATTATGCGCGCTATGCCGCGGCGATGCCGGTCGCTGCGCGTCGCAATTATTTCCGATGGGTAATGCGCGCGATCGCCGCGCTGATCATCCTGTTCGTCTTCGCGGTCGGCTGGCTCGCGGTTACCGCGCCGTTGTCGAAATCGCTCCAGCCGCCGACGCCGCCGAGCGTCACCTTGCTCGCCGACGATGGCAAGCCGTTCGCGCGGCGTGGCGCTGTGATCGACGCGCCGGTCGACGCCGCCAAGCTGCCCGCGAACGTCACCAACGCTTTCCTCGCGATCGAGGATCGGCGGTTCCGCTCGCATTGGGGGGTCGACCCGCGCGGCATCGCGCGCGCCTTCTTCCACAACGTGACGTCGAAGGGACGCGACCAGGGCGGCAGCACGATCACGCAGCAGCTCGCCAAGAATGCCTTCCTCGATTCGGACCGCACCGCCGCGCGCAAGATCCGCGAGGTGATGATCGCCTTCTGGCTCGAGGCATGGCTGACCAAGGACCAGATCCTGTCGCGCTATCTGTCGAACGTCTATTTCGGCGACAACGTCTATGGCCTGCGCGCCGCCGCGCGGCACTATTTCGCGCGCAAGCCCGAGAATCTGTCGATCGGCCAGGCGGCGATGCTCGCCGGGCTGGTCAAGGCGCCGTCGAAGCTCGCGCCGACCACCAACCTGGCGGGCGCGCGCGCGCGCGCGAAGCTCGTCGTCGCGGCGATGGTCGATGCCAAGTTGCTCGACCGCGACGAGGCCGCCGACGTGCGCCCGGCGCGCGTCGTGCCCGAGGCCAAGGCGCCGCTCCCCAACGGCACCTATTTCGCCGACTGGGTGCTCCCCGCCGCGCGCGACCATGCCGGCGAGATCGCGACCGAGACGACGGTGCAGACGACGCTCGACCGCCGGCTGCAGGCCGCCGCCGAGCGCGCGGTGAAGCGTGCCGGGTTGCGCCAGGCGCAGGTCGCCTTGGTCGCGATGCGGCCCGACGGGCGGGTCGTCGCGATGGTCGGTGGGCGATCGTATAGCGAGAGCCCGTTCAACCGCGCGACGCAGGCGCAGCGCCAGCCGGGCTCGGCGTTCAAGCTGTTCGTCTATCTCGCGGCGATGCGCCGCGGCATGACCCCCGATTCGGTGATCGACGACAAGCCGATCACGATCGCCAACTGGTCGCCCAAGAATGCCGACGGGCGCTATCTCGGCCCGATCACGCTGCGCCAGGCGTTTGCGCGCTCGTCGAACGTCGCGGCGGCGCGGATCACGCAGGAGGTCGGCGTCGCCAAGGTGATCCAGGCGGCGCGCGATCTCGGCGTGACCTCGCCGATCCCGAACGAAGCGACGATCGCGCTCGGCACGTCGAGCATGTCGCTGCTCGAGCTGACCTCGGCCTATGCCGCGGTCGCTGCCGAGCAATATCCGGTGCGCGCGCGCGGGCTCGAGGATCCGCCCGAGCGCGGCGTGCTCGCGACGCTGACCGATCGGACGCATGCGCTTGACGGTACCGTGCACGACGAAATGCTCGACCTGCTCTCCGCCTCGGCCGAGACGGGGACGGGGCGGGCGGCGGCGCTGTCGGTCAAGACTTACGGCAAGACCGGGACGACGCAGGACAGCCGCGACGCGCTGTTCATCGGCTTTGCCAATGGAATCGTCGCCGGGGTGTGGGTCGGCAATGACGACAATACGCCGAATGCGGGCCTGTCGGGCGGCGGGATTCCCGCGCGCGTCTGGCGCGACTTCATGCAGCAGGCGCTCGGCGTCGGCGCGGCGGTGGTGGCGCCGCCGCCCGAAGCGGACATCGTCGATCCCGACGCGGGCAACGGCTTTGGCGAAACGCTCGACAATTTCCTCGACCCCGCCAACATCCCGCCGGTCGAGGGCGAGATTCCGGGGATCGGGCGCGTGCGGCTGCGCGGTGGCGAACTGGATTTCCAGCCGAATCGCCCCGACGAGCGCGATCGGCGGCGGCGCGACCGCTATGACGATCGCGCGCCGCCGCGCGATCCGCGCGAATATGACGACGAGGGCTGATCGCGCGAGTTGACGTGGTGCGAGGGGCCCCGCAAGAACGGGGCATGCGCTTCTTCTCCGACAATGCCGCCCCGGTCCACCCCGCCGTCCTCGCCGCGATGGCCGACGCCAACGTGCTCGACACCGCTTATGACGGCGATGGCTGGAGCAAACAGCTCGACGCGCGCTTCTCCGAGCTGTTCGAGACGCCGGTGCGCGCCTTGTGGGTGCCCTCGGGGACGGCGGCGAACTGCCTCGCGCTCGCCGCTCTGTGCCCGCCGTACGGTGCGATCGTGTGCCACCGCGACGCGCACATCCAGAATGACGAAGCCGGCGCCCCCGAATTCTACACCCACGGCGCCAAGCTGCTGCTCGCCGAAGGGACCGGCGCCAAGCTGACGCCCCAGACGATCTCCGCGGTGCTCGATGCGACGCGCAACGACGTCCACCAGGTTCAGCCGCACGCCATCTCGATCACCAACGCGACCGAATATGGGCTGGTCTACACCCCCAACGAGGTCGCCGCGATCGGCCACCTCGCGCGCGAGCGCAAGCTCGGGCTGCACATGGACGGCGCACGCTTCGCCAATGCGGTCGCGCATCTCGGCTGTGCACCGGCCGACGTGACGTGGCGTGCGGGCGTCGACGCGCTGAGCTTCGGCTTCGTCAAGAATGGCGGGATGAGCGCCGAGGCGCTGATCTTCTTCAAGCCCGAACTCGCCGACGCGACGCTCTATCGCCGCAAGCGCGCCGGGCTGCTGCTGTCGAAGGGCCGCTATCTCGCCGCGCAATTGCTGGCGATGCTCGAGGGCGGGCTGTGGCTCGATCTCGCGCGGAACGCCAATGCCGGGGCGGCTTTGCTCGCCACCGCCGCGGGCGACCGGCTCATCAACCCGGTCGAGGCGAACGAGATGTTCCTGCGCGTCACCGCCGCCGAGGCCGAGAAACTGCGCGCGCTGGGCTTCGACTTCTACGATTGGGGGCCGGGCGAGGCGCGACTGGTGACGTCGTGGAACCAGCGGCCCGACGACATCCGCCCGCTCGCCGACGCGATCGCGGCGCTTTGAGCGCGCAGGCACAGCCTAACTCGAGCAAGCTGGCGATCCTCATCCCGTTCGGGATCGTCACGCTGATCTGGGGCTCGACCTGGCTGGTCATCCGCCATCAACTGGGCGTGGTGCCGCCGAGCTGGTCGGTCACCTACCGCTTCCTCGTCGCCGGGGTGGTGATGCTCGCTTATGCCGCGATCAAGCGCGAGGGCATCCGGCTCGACGCGCGCGGGCTGGTCTTCGCGACTTTGCTCGCGCTCGCGCAATTCTGCCTCAACTTCAACTTCGTCTACCGTGCCGAGCAATTCGTCACTTCTGGGCTGGTCGCGGTCGTCTTCGCGCTGATGCTCGTGCCCAATGCGGTGTTCGGGCGGATCTTCCTCGGCCAGAAGCTCGGGCGCCAGCTGGTGATCGGCATGGGCGTCGCGATGGTCGGCGTCACGCTGCTATTCGTGCGCGAGGCGCAGGTCGATCCGCACGGCCCGCGCCAGGTGCTGACGGGGATCGGCTTCACGTTGCTCGCAATCTGCTCGGCGTCGAGCGCCAACATCATGCAGGGGACGCAGACCGCGCGCGCCTATCCGATGGCGCCGATGCTCGGCGTGGCGATGCTGATCGGCGCCGCACTCGATGCCGCTGTCGCCTGGACGCTGACCGGCCCGCCGGTGGTCGAGCTCAGCTGGAGCTATCTCGCGGCCACGCTGTATCTCGGCGTGTTCGCCTCGGCGATCGCCTTCACGCTCTATTTCGGCGTGATCCGCGTGATCGGCCCGGCCAAGGCGGCCTATTCGGGGGTGATCACCCCGGTCATCGCAATGCTGCTGTCGACGCTGTTCGAAGGCTATGTCTGGTCGTGGCTCGCCGCGGCGGGGTCGGCGCTGGTGATCGGCGGGCTGGTCATCGCGCTGAGGGCACGCAGGCCGGCGCGGTAATCGCGATAGACCGGGCGCCAGCCGAGCACGCGCCTGGCCTTGCCGTTCGCGATCCGGCGGTTCTCGGCATAGAAACCGCGCGCCATTGCCGACAGCGACTCGAGCGCGACGAAATCGGGGGCAGCGCGCCCGAGCAGCCGCGCGGCGAAGGCGACGACGTCGTTCTGGCTGGCGGGAAGATCGTCGGCGAGATTGTAAGCGCCCGCCGGCCCGTCGAAGCCCGCGATCACCCCCGCCACGATATCGGCGACATGGACGCGGCTGAACACCTGCCCCGGCGCGTCGACGCGGTGCGCGGCACCGCTCGCGACGCGGTCGAGCGGCGAGCGGCCGGGCCCGTAGATGCCGGGCAGGCGGAAGACGCGGGCGCCGAGCGCCAGCCACGCCGCGTCGGCATCGGCGCGCGCGCTGCGCCGGCCCGTCCCGGTCGGTGCGCTTTCGTCGACCCACGCTCCGGCAGCATCGCCATAGACGCCGGTCGAGGAAAGATAGCCGAGCCAGGCGTCGCTTCTGGCGAGCGCGTCGCCGTAGCCGACGAGCACCGGGTCGCGCTCGTCCGCGGGTGGGACCGACGACAGGATGTGCGTCGCCATCGCGATCTCGCGCAGCACCGCGGCGCTGTCGTCGAAGCGTATCGTTCCGTCGCGACCGTCGCGGGTGGTGCCGACGACGGCATGGCCATCCGCACGCAGTTCGGTCGCCAGCGCTTGGGCGGTGTAGCCGAGCCCGAAAATCAGTAGCCGCATGGGTTCATCGCTTTCCGCTCCGCCCTATCACTGCGCTTCCCGACCTTCGCCGGGGAAGCGCAGCCAGAGCGCAAGCGCGCTCCTCACTTCGCGCCATAGCCGTTGTAGAGCAGCCCGAAAAAGTCGCCCTTGTTCCAGCGCGGCCGAGCGTCGCCGTCGGCGATCTCGCGGGCGATCGCATAATTGGCGTCGACGAAGCGGATGCCCTGCGCCCAGTCGATCGGCTGCGACACGTCGTCCGACGGCTTGTGATAGCGATTCGCCATGAAGTCGGCGGTGGCGGCCTTGCCCGGGCCCTTCTGCCCCGGCCACAGGAAGACCGAGGGCACGCCCTGCTGGACGAAGCGGTAATGGTCCGATCGCACGAAGATCCCCTGGCCGGGGTCGGGATCCGGCGACATCGCCACGCCGAGCGTCGCGACCGCCTTGGCGACGATCGGCCCGAGCGTCGAGCGATCCGCGCCGAACACCGTCATGTCCTCGAACGCATAGGTCAGGATCGGCATGTCGAGATTGACGTCGGCGACGATCCGCTCGATCGGCACGGTCGGATGCTTGGCGAAATAGTCCGAGCCGACCAGCCCCTTCTCCTCGGCGGTGACCGCGAGGAACAGGATCGAGCGGCGCGGGCGCTTGCCCGATGCCTTGAAGCGGCGCGCTTCCTCGATCAGCGCGGCGATGCCGACGGCATTGTCCTCGGCGCCATTGTAGATGGCGTCGCCCTTCGCGTCGGGCGTGCCGACGCCGAGATGGTCGAGATGCGCGGACAGCACGACCACCTCGCGCGCGAGCTTGGGGTCGCTGCCCGCGATCATCCCGGCGACATTGCCGCTGGCGGCGGGCTCGAAGCGCGTTTTCAGCGCGACCGCGGCGGTGATGTTGAGCGCTTCGGCGCGAAAGACCTGATTGCTGTCGGCGACACGCGCGGCGATCGTCGCCCACGGCGTCTTGGCGCGCGCGAACAGCTTGGCCGATCCGCTCGCGCTGAGCGTCGCGAGGATCGGGACGCCGGCCTGCTCGCCAGTGCCGTCGGGTCGCGCCCAGGTCGTGCGGGTCCGGTCGAACCCGGCGCCGGCTTGCCACAAGGGCGCGCGGGTCAGCACGATCGCGCCGACCGCGCCGTGCGCCGCGGCAATCGCCGCCTTGGTCGCGACGCTCTGGAAATGCGCGCGCTCCTCGCTCTGGAAGCGCAGCGGCGCGCCGCCGAAGAAGGCGACGATCTTGCCGCGAACGTCGACCCCGGCATAATCGTCGCGCTGATAATTGGGCGCGACCAGCCCGTATCCGACGAACACCACCGGCGCGTCGCGCACCGTCTGCGCCGCGCTGGCGACGACGCCGGGGGTGTAATCCTCGCCGAACACCAGGCTCACCGGCGCCGTGCCGGCATGCGTCAGCACGACATCGCCCTTGTCGGCGGCGCGGTAGCCGACCAGCGGGACCTTCTGGATATAGCTGCCGCGATCGCCCGCCGGCGTGAGCCCGGCGGCGAAGAATTGCGCCGCGACATAATCGGCGGCGATCATATATTCGGCGCTGCCGGCCTCTCGGCCGCGCAGCGAATCGGCGGCGAGGAACAGCACATGCGCCTTGAGCGCGGCCTGGTCGTCGGGCAGCGGCGCATCCTGCGCCATGCTCGCGCTCGCCATCATCAGGGCTGCTACCGCCAGAAACCGCACCCGCATGTCGATCCTCATCTCAAGTCGCGGTGCGGTACCACAGCGCGGCGCGCGCACAAGCGCAGCGATTTCGGTAGCGAGCACCGGGCGTGCATCCTACATCGAGCGGGATGCTCGATATCCAGACCAGCTCCGCCTTGCCCCATGTCACCCACCGCGCGGACTATAGCCCGCCCGACTGGCAGGTGCCCGAGATCGCGCTCGACTTCGATCTCGACCCGGCGGCGACGCGCGTCCGCGCCACGCTGCATGTCCAGCGCGGCGATCTCCACGACCGGCCGCTGCGGCTCGACGGGGCGGGGCAGACCTTGCTGTCGGTCAAGGTCGACGGCGTCGCGACCAACGACTGGACGATCGAGGACACCGTGCTCGTCATCGCGCTCGCCGGATCGGCGCATGTCGTCGAGACCGAGGTCGAGATCGTGCCCGAGCGCAACACGCAGCTGATGGGGCTCTACGCCTCGGGCGGCATTCTGTGCACGCAGTGCGAGGCCGAGGGCTTCCGCCGGATCACCTATTTCCCCGATCGCCCCGACGTGCTCAGCCGCTACAGCGTGCGGATGGCGGCGGACAAGGCGCGCTATCCCGTGTTGCTCGCCAATGGCGATCCGATCGCATCCGGCGACCTGCCCGACGGGCGGCACTGGGCCGAGTGGCGCGATCCCTTCCCCAAGCCCTGCTATCTGTTCGCGCTGGTGGCGGGTGATCTCGCGGTCAATCGCGGCAGCTTCGTGACGATGTCGGGGCGCGACGTGGAGCTCGGCATCTGGGTCCGCGCCGCCGACCTGGCGCGCACCGAGCATGCGCTCGAGGCGCTCAAGCTGTCGATGGCGTGGGACGAGCGCGTCTATGGCCGCGAATATGATCTCGACGTGTTCAACATCGTCGCGGTCGACGATTTCAACTTCGGCGCGATGGAGAATAAGGGCCTCAACGTCTTCAATTCGCGCTACATCCTGGCCGATCCCGACACCGCGACCGATTATGATTATGACGCGATCGCCGCGGTCGTCGCGCACGAATATTTCCACAATTGGTCGGGCAACCGCGTCACCTGCCGCGACTGGTTCCAGCTGAGCCTCAAGGAAGGCTTCACCGTCTATCGCGACCAGACCTTCTCGGCCGACCAGGGCTCGGCCGCGGTCAAGCGGATCGAGGACGTCCGGGGCTTACGCGCCTCGCAATTCCAGGAGGATGCCGGGCCGCTCGCGCATCCGATCCGCCCCGACGAATATCAGGAAATCTCGAACTTCTACACCGCGACGATCTACAACAAGGGCGCCGAGATCATCCGGATGCTCGCGACGATCCTCGGGCCCGACAAATTCCGCGCCGGCACCGATCTCTATTTCGACCGCTTCGACGGCACGGCGGCGACCTGCGAGGATTTCGTCGCCAGCCTCGAGGAAGCGAGCGGGATCGACCTGGTGCAGTTCCGCCGCTGGTACGGCCAGGCCGGGACGCCGCGCGTCACCGCCTCGCTGGAACATCATATCGGATCGGGCCGCGCCGAACTGGTGCTGCAGCAGCGCACGCCGCCGACGCCGGGGCAGGAGCAGAAGCTGCCGGTCGTGCTCCCGCTGCGGCTCAAGCTGTTCGGTGCGGAGACCGGCCATGCCGTCGCGCCCGAGCAGACGATCTTGCTGACCGAGGCCGAAACGCGGATCGTGTTCGAGGACGTCGTCGAGCGGCCGGTGCTGTCGATCAACCGCGGCTTTTCAGCGCCCGCGATCCTCGAGACCGATCGCAGCGCCGCCGATCTCGCCTTTCTCGGCGCGCATGACGATGATCCGTTCGCGCGCTACGAGGCGCTGCAGCAGCTGATGCTCGACACGCTGGTCGCTGCCGCCGGCAACAGCCGCGCTGACACCGCCGCGGTCGTCGCGGCGGTCGCGGGGACGCTCGCCAATCCGCAGCTCGATCCGGCCTTTGTTGCCGAGGCGGTGTTGTTGCCGTCCGAAAGCTTCATCGGCGACCAGATGGCGGTGGTCGATCCCGAGGCGATCTTCCGCACGCGCGAGGCGTTGCGGCGCGAGATCGGGCGCACGCTCGCGCAGGACTGGCGTGCCGCCTATGACGGCGCGCGCGCGCCGACACGCGGCTATGTCTATTCGCCAGAGGCCAAGGGGTTGCGGCGGCTCAAATCGGTGGCGCTCGGCTATATCGCGGCATCGGGGGCGGCGGATGCCGGCGACCTCGCCTTTGCGCAGTTCGAGGCGGCCGACAATATGACCGATCGGCAGAGCGCGCTGACCACTCTGGTGGCGGGCGATTCGGCGCAGCGGACGCCGGCGCTCGACATCTTCTACAATCGCTACAGCGACAATCCGCTGGTACTCGACAAATGGTTCTCGGTGCAGGCGATGGCGCCGCGCGACGACACCGGCGCGATCGTCGCCGAGTTGCTGCGGCACCGCGACTTCACGCTGTCCAACCCCAATCGCGCGCGTGCGCTGATCGGCGCGTTCGGCGTCAACCAGCGTGCGTTCAATGTCGCGGATGGATCGGGCTATCGTTTCTTGGCCGACCAGTTGATCGCGCTCGACCGGATCAACCCGCAGACTGCGGCCAAGCTGATCCCGCCGCTCGGGCGCTGGCAGCGCTACGATGCGGCGAGGGGGGCGTTGATGCGGGCGGAACTGGCGCGGATCGTCCGGACGCCGGGATTGTCGAAGGATATGTTCGAGCAGGCGTCGAAGAGCCTCGACGCCTGAGGATCAGCGTGCGGCGGCGACGTGGCTCGCCGTCGCGGCGTGCGCCGATTCCATCGGGTGCAGCGTGACGAGCGCGAGCGCGCCGAGCGCGAACCCACCGACGAACTTCCACAGGAAATCGGACTTCAAGACGCTACGCATTGCTTCTGACCTTTCGCGTCCGGCCCCGTGCCGATTCGCTGCAGCGCGGCAATCGGCTTCTCGGGGTCGTTTCGCAAGCGATCTATCGGCAACCCAGCGTTAACAGAAACTGACTGTTGGCGCGTTGTACGCGGTGCCCCGTTCCAGCCAGAACGGGGTTGAGAGCCGCCAGCGACCCTAGCGCAGCGCGGCGCAGGCGGTCTGGATCCGCTCGCATGCCTGCGTCAGCAAGGCGTCCGAGGTCGCGTAGGAAATCCGCATCGCCGGCGACAGGCCGAACGCCGCGCCCTGCACCGCCGCGACCTTGGCGTCGTCGAGCAGATAGCCGACGAACGCCTCGTCGGTATCGATCAGCTTGCCCCCGGGCGTCGACTTGCCGATCAGCCCGGACAGCTCGGGATAGACGTAGAACGCACCCTGCGGCCGCGGGCAGGTGATGCCGCTCGCCTGGTTGAGCATCGACACGACGAGATCGCGGCGGCCCTGGAACACCCGCGCCCACTCGGCGAGGAAGCTCTGGTCGCCGTTGAGCGCGCCGGTCGCGGCGGCCTGGGCGATCGAGCAGGGGTTGCTGGTCGATTGCGACTGGAGCTTGGCCATCGCCTTGATCAGCCACGAGGCGCCACCGGCATAGCCGATCCGCCAGCCGGTCATCGCATAGGCCTTCGAGCAGCCATTGGCGGTCAGCGTGCGCTCGTAGAGCGACGGGCAGACCTGCGCGATCGTCGCGAACTCGAAACCGTCATAGAGGATATGCTCGTACATATCGTCGGCGAAGATCCACACGTGCGGGTGGCGTTCGAGCACGTCGCCGAGCGCCTTGAGCTCGGCCGCGCTGTAGGCGGCGCCGGTCGGGTTCGACGGCGAGTTGAGGATCACCCACTTCGTGCGCGGGGTGATCGCGGCCTCGAGCTGCTCGGGCAGCAGCTTGTAGCCCTGCGATGCGCCCGCCGCGACGAACACCGGGGTGCCGCCCGCGAACAGCACGACGTCGGGGTAGCTCACCCAATAGGGCGCCGGGATGACGACTTCGTCGCCGGCATCGAGCGTCGCGACCATCGCGTTGAACAAGGTGTGCTTGCCGCCGACGTTCACCGTGATCTGGTCAGGCGTGTAGTGCAGACCGTTGTCGCGCGCGAACTTGGCGACGATCGCGGCCTTCAGCTCGGGCGTGCCGTCGACATTGGTATATTTGGTCTTGCCGTCGCGGATCGCCTGGATCGCGGCGTCCTTGATGAAATCGGGCGTGTCGAAGTCGGGCTCGCCCGCGCCGAGGCCGATCACGTCGACGCCGGCGCGCTTCAGTTCCTGCACGCGCGTAGTGATCGCGAGCGTGGGCGAAGGCTTGATGCGGGCGAGCGCGGCGGATGGCTGCATGAGAAAGACCTTAGCGGAAATGCCGCGATGCGGCGATGGCGTCGCGCGAGCGCTTATCGCGCCGACGCCGCCCCCGCAACCGCCAGTCGCGCACGAATCAGTCCGCGCAGAGCATTGCCGATGAAAAATTCCTGCGCGAGATCGGCTGCAAACACTGCTCCCTCGACTGCGAGGCCCCGCGCCAGCAGGTCGGCGCGCAATATGCCGGGGAGCAGCCCGTCGGCCAGCGGCGGGGTCACCAGCACGTCGCCGCGTTGCACGAACAGCGAGGTGAAGCTGCCTTCGGTCAGCCGCCCGTCGGGCCGCGCGAAGACGACTTCGTCCGCCCCGCAGGCACGCCGCGCGGAATCGTAGAAGCCGCGGTCGCTGGTCTTGTGGCGCAACCGGATGTCCGCGGGGGGCACGGGCAGCGGGGCGATTGCGACGGTCATCGCGGCCTCGTGCGGCGCGGGCAGCGGCGCGACCTCGATTGCGACTGCGCCGCTCGGGGCGAGCATCAACCGGACCTTGCGCGCGGTTCGCAGTCGGAAGGTCGCCGCCTGCAGTTCGTTGCGCACGCCGTGCCGGTCGAACGCGAACCCGAACGCCGTCGCGCTCGCCGAGAGGCGCTGCAGATGCAGGTCGAGTCGCACGATCCCCTGTTCGGGGTCGAACGCCATCGTCTCGATCAGGTCGAAATGGCGCGGGCTGGGGGCGAGGAAGGCGGTCTTGGCCAGCGCTTCGTCATATTCCTCGGCGACGCGCGAATCGGCGACGATGCCGCCGCCTGCGCCAAAGGTCGCCGCGCGCGCGCCGTGCGGCAGCGTCAGCGTGCGAATCGCGACGTTGAACATCGCGTCGCCCCCGGCATCGAAGCGCCCGATCGCGCCGGTGTAGAGCCCGCGCGGCGCGGCTTCGATCTCGGCGATCGCCGCCATCGCAGCGATCTTGGGCGCGCCGGTGATCGACCCGCACGGGAACAGCGCAGCCAGCACGTCGACCGCATCGGTGTCGGGCGCGATCCGGGCGGTGACCGTGGAGACCAGTTGGTGGACGGTCGGATAGCTTTCGACCGCGAACAGCTGCGGCACCGCGACCGATCCGGCGCGCGCGACGCGGGCGAGATCGTTGCGCATCAGGTCGACGATCATCAGATTCTCGGCGCGCTGCTTGGGGTCGGTGGCGAGCGCTTCGATCGCCTGCGCATCCTCGGTCGGCGTTGCGCCGCGCCGGGCCGTGCCTTTCATCGGGCGGCAGGTCAGCGTCTCGCCGTCGAGCGCAAAGAAAAGTTCGGGCGAGAGCGACAGGATCGTCTCGGCGCCGGTCTCGATCAGCGCGCCAAACCCCGCGCGAGCGGTCGCGCGCAGCCGGGCGTAGAGTGCGCGCGAGTCGCCCAGCACCGGCAGCTCGCCGCGAAAGGTGAGATTGGCCTGATAGAGATCACCGGCGGTGATGTGCGCCTGCACCGATGCGAACTGCGTGGCGTAGCTGGCATGGTCGATCGCGGGCGCGGGGGCACCGCTCCACGCGCCGGCCGGATCGGGCAGCAGCGCAGGCACCATGTCGGGCGCGATCTCCTCATAGCCCGCGAACAGGCCGAACCACAGCAATGGCGCGCCCGTCGCCAACGGCGGGGAGCCGAGCGCCGGTTCGAACGCCGCACCCGCTTCGTACGAGAGGAACCCGGCGGCGTGCAGCCCCGAGTCGCGCGCGACGCGGATCGCTTCGAGTGCCGGGGCGACCTCGACGAGTGTCCGCGCGGCGACGATCCGCACCGGATCGCGATAGAGCCGCGCCGGCGCGGCGCCGTCACGGGCATCGTCGAGCAGGACGTAGGGAGGGGAAAGGCGAGAAATCATAGGCTCAATCGCAGATGCCCCGGCGAGGCGGTCGGGGGCAACCCTTGGTTTTCCGCGGCACCCGCCGTATCTCGGGCGATATGAGCACCCAACCCCCCGTTCCGCCGCTGCGCGCCGCCATCATCCCGGTCACGCCGCTTCAGCAGAATTGCACCTTGCTGTGGTGCACCGCGACGATGCGCGGTGCCTTCGTCGATCCCGGTGGCGATCTGCCCAAGCTGCTCGCGGCGGCGCAGCAGCATGGCGTGGCGGTCGAGAAGATCATCCTGACGCACGGCCATATCGACCATTGCGGCGAGGCCAAGCCGCTCGCCGACCAGCTCGGCGTGCCGATCGAGGGGCCGCACGAGGAAGACCGCTTCCTCACCTGCAGCCTGTCGGAGAGCGGCGCGGACTATGGCATCCCGGGGGTCAATTTCGAGCCAGACCGTTGGTTGGTCGAAGGCGACACGGTAACGGTCGGCGACCTCGTGCTCGACGTCTACGAGACGCCCGGTCACACGCCGGGCCATGTCATCTTCCATCATGGGCCATCGCAGCTGGCGATCGTCGGCGACGTGCTGTTCGCCGGATCGGTCGGACGCACCGACTTTCCGCGCGGCAACCATCCGCAGCTGATCGAATCGATCGTCACCAAGCTGTGGCCGCTCGGTGACGATACCGTCTTCCTGCCCGGCCACGGCCCGGCAAGCAACTTGGCGCATGAGCGGCGCACCAACATGTTCGTCAGCGACGCCGCGCTCGCCGCCTGAGCGTCAGCCGGCCGGCGCCGCGCTGACGGCGGGGACGCTGTGCGTCGGCGGCGCGATGAACGGGAGCGTGACGGCATAGCCGCCGAGGCCGAGCAGCAGCAGGAAGGTGATCGCCGTCCCCGCCTCGCGGCCGAATCGCACGCCGTCCATGCCGAAGGCGTGCGCGAGTCGGGCAAGCAGGAACAGTGCGCTCGCGACCCACAGCCAGATGCTCGAGCGGGTGGTGAATTCGATCAGGCCGATCAGCATCACGATGAAGGGCGCATATTCGACGAAATTGGCATGCGCGCGCATCCGGCGAATCAGCAGTTCGTTGCCGCCATCGCCGATGCTGACCTTCGCCTTGGTACGGACAGCGCCGGTGCGCATCGCCAGCCACAGATTGATGATCGCCGCGGCGCCGGCCGTCACCAGCGTGATCGGCAGCATGATCGAGCCCATCGGTCTTCCCCCATAAATGTCGTTGCGATGGCCCTGGCATTCATTCCCGAAGCTTGCAACGCCGCGCAGAATCGCTATAGCCCGCCATCTTCGCGATTTGTCTGGCATCGGTGCCGCTTGCGCGGCCAACCTCAGGCGTTGGTTGTGGAGAGCCCGGTTCGGGCATATCGCACCTGTCAGACAAGAATAAGGTTTCGCCGAAATGGCCGTCCCCAAAAGAAAAACCACGCCGTCCAAGCGCGGCATGCGTCGCAGCCACGATTCGCTGACGGTCGCCTCGTTCCAGGAATGCCCGAACTGTGGTGAGCTCAAGCGTCCGCACAATCTGTGCCCGTCGTGCGGCCACTATAACGGCCGCGAGATCATCTCGGTCGAAGGCTGATTCGGCGCATCGCTCGAACACGTGAACGGGGAGCGGCCAGCGTGACGAACAGCTCCCGGATCGCGATCGATGCGATGGGTGGCGACGAAGGGTTGGCCGTGATGCTGGCCGGGGTGGCGCGTGCGCGCCGCCGCTTCGAAGACATGCGCTTCATTCTCGTCGGTGACGAAACGGCGGTTGCGGCGGGGCTCGAGCGCCATCCCAATCTGGCCGCCTATTCCGAAATCGTCCACGCCCCCGACGTGATCGGCTCGAGCGACAAGCCGAGCCAGGCGCTTCGTCGCGCCAAGACCACGTCGATGGGAATCGCGATCGACATGGTCAAGCAGGGCCGTGCCGCGGCGTGCGTCTCGTCGGGGAACACCGGCGCGCTGATGGCGATGTCGAAACTGTCGCTGCGGATGATCCCGGGGATCGACCGTCCCGCGCTCGCCGGGCTGATGCCCTCGCTCGGCCCGAACGACACCGTCGTGCTCGACCTTGGTGCCAATACCGAGTGCGATTCGCGCAATCTCATCCAGTTTGCCGTGATGGGCGCAGCCTATGCGCGCACCACGCTCGATCTGGCGCGTCCGCGCGTCGCCTTGCTCAACATCGGCAGCGAGGACCAGAAGGGCACCGAGACGATTCGCGACGCGGCCACCGCGCTGCGCGCCGCGACGCATCTGCCGCTCGATTTCACTGGCTTCATCGAGGGTGACAAGCTCTCGCGCGGCGATGTCGACGTGATCGTCTGCGACGGTTTCTCGGGCAATATCGCGCTGAAGACCGCCGAGGGCACCGCGCGCTTCGTCGCCGATCTGCTCAAGCGCGCGTTCCAATCCTCGACCCGCTCGAAGATCGGCTTCCTGATCTCGAAGCCCGCGACCGATCTGCTGCGCCACCATCTCGACCCCAACAATCACAATGGCGCGGTCTTCCTCGGGCTCAACGGGCTCGTCGTGAAGAGCCATGGCGGCGCCAGCGAGATCGGTGTGTGTACCGCGATCGCCGCCGCGGCAAAGATGGTGCGCGACGATCTGACCCGGCGAATCGCGCAGGATCTGGGCGCGTTCGAACAGAAGGCAGCGTAATGCCCCACATGTCCTTGCGTAGCGTCATCATCGGCACCGGCTCGGCCTTGCCCGCGCGCCGCGTGTCGAACGCCGAACTGGCCGAGACCGTCGACACGTCGGACGAATGGATCGTCGAGCGCACCGGCATCCGCTTCCGCCACATTGCCGGCCCCGACGAGACGACCGCAACGCTCGCCGCCGATGCATGCCGCGCGGCACTCGGCGCGGCGGGCATCTCGGCGCAGGCGATCGACCTGATCGTACTGGCGACCGCGACCCCCGACCAGACCTTCCCGTCGAGCGCGACCAAGGTGCAGGCGATGCTCAGCATCGACGATTGCGTCGCCTTCGACGTCGCCGCGGTGTGCTCGGGCTTCCTCTACGCGCTCCAAGTCGCCGACAGCATGATCCGTTCGGGTGTCGCTACGCGCGCGCTGGTGATCGGCGCGGAGACCTTCAGCCGCATTCTCGACTGGGAGGATCGCGCGACCTGCGTGCTGTTCGGCGACGGCGCGGGCGCGGTCGTGCTCGAGGCGCAGGAGATCGATTCGGCCGATCCCTCCGGGCGCGGCATCCTCGCGACCAAGCTCCATGCCGACGGGCGCCACAACGAATTGCTCTATGTCGATGGTGGCCCCTCGACCACCGGGACCGTCGGCAAGGTCCGGATGAAGGGCCGCGAGGTTTTCCGCCACGCCGTCGTCAATCTCGCCGCGGTGATGACCGAGACGCTCGGGCGCGCCGGGCTGACCGCCGCCGACGTCGACTGGGTGGTGCCACACCAAGCCAATGCCCGTATCCTCGATGCGACCGCCCGCAAGCTTCACCTCGCTCCCGAACGCGTCGTCGTGACGGTCGACCAGCACGCCAATACCTCGGCTGCGTCGGTCCCGCTCGCGCTCGACACCGCTGTCAAGGACGGGCGGATCAAGCAGGGCGACCTGCTGGTACTCGAAGCGATGGGCGGCGGGTTTACTTGGGGTGCCGCGGTGGTACGCTTCTGAAAATTGAGGTTACGGTCTGAAAGTAAGCGCTTTCCCTAGTTAGGGAGCTTGTGGTAACATGACCGAAACGGCCATATTTGAGGAAGGGTAGCGAATGACGACTGCGGGGACACTGACGCGCGCGGACCTGGCGGAAGCACTCCACCATCAGGTCGGGCTGTCCCGAACCGATTCGTCGAAGATGGTCGAACAGATCCTGGGCCACATGTGCAACGCGCTGGCCAAGGGTGACAACGTCAAGATCTCCGGCTTCGGCACCTTCGTGCTGCGCGACAAGGGTGAGCGCGTCGGCCGCAACCCGAAGACGGGCATCGAAGTGCCGATCGCTCCGCGCCGCGTGCTCACCTTCCGCGCCAGCCAGATGATGCGCGACCGCATCGTCGAAGCCGACTGAGCAGTGCCGTGGCGGTGAAGCCCGAGGAACCGGGCTCGCCGTCCGCGGCGGACGCCGGCTCTGACAAAGCCGCGGGCGCGTATCGCACGATCGGCGAGCTGGCGCGCGAGACCGGCCTGGCGCAGCATATCCTGCGCTATTGGGAAACGCGCTTCCCGCAATTGCGCCCGCTCCAGCGCGCCGGCAACCGTCGCTATTACCGGCCCGAGGACGTCGCGCTGGTTCACCGCATCGCCAAGCTGCTCTCGCAGGACGGCTACACGATCCGCGGCGTCCAGCAGGCGCTGTTGGCCGAAGGCAAGCGTGCCGTGTCCCCTGCAATGGGCGCGGCCGATTCGAGCGCGGCGATCGTCGCGGTGCGCGATCGGCTCGCCGCCGCGCTGGCCGACGATTCGCGCGGCGGCTAGCGCTCGCGCGTCGCCGCAAACTTCACCTTGGGATAGCGGTCGGCGACATAGCCGACGTCCCACGCGGTCTTCGCCAGATAGACCGGATTGTTGTCGCGGTCCTTCGCCATCGCCGTACGGTTGAGGTCCATGAACGCCTTGAGGTCAGCCGGATCCGCCGCCGAAACCCAGCGTGCGGTGTCGTACGGCGCCATCTCCAGCCCCGCATCGACCTTATACTCGGCCTCGAGCCGACTGAGCAGCACCTCGAGCTGGAGCTGCCCGACCACGCCGATGATCCAGTTCGAACCGATCTCGGGATAGAAGACCTGCGTCACCCCCTCCTCGGCCATGTCGTCGAGCGCTTTGCGCAACTGCTTGGTCTTGGTCGGGTCCTTCAGCGCAACGCGCCGCAGGATTTCGGGCGCGAAGTTCGGCAGCCCGGTGAAGCGCACGTCGGCGCGCTCGGACAGCGTGTCCCCGACCCGCAGCGTCCCGTGGTTGGGGATGCCGATGATGTCGCCCGGGAACGCCTCGTCGGCGAGCTCGCGCTCGCGTGCGAAGAACAGGATCGGCGAGTGGATCGCGATCGGCTTGCCGTGCCCCGTTGGCGTCAGCTTCATGCCGCGCTTGAAGGTGCCCGAGCACAGCCGCATGAAGGCGATGCGGTCGCGATGGTTGGGGTCCATATTGGCCTGGACCTTGAACACGAAGCCGGTGACGTCGGCACGCTCGGGTAGCACCTCGGCGGGCTCGGCCGGCTGCGGGCGCGGACCCGGCGCGTGGCGGCCGAGCGCATCGATCAGCTCTGCAACGCCGAATTCCTTGAGCGCCGATCCGAAATAGACCGGCGTCTGGTCGCCGCCGCGATACGCCTCGACATCGAACGCGCCATAACCGCCGAGCGCGAGCTCGGATTCGTCCTGGAGCAGCTTCAGGCCCGCCGGGCTCAGCGTCTTGGCGAGCTCGGGATCGTCGAGCCCGGTGAAGCTCAGCGCCTTGCCCATGAACTCGCGGCTCGGCCCCTCGGGCTGGCTCAGGCTGTTGGCGTGGAGATCGTAGACGCCCTCGAAATCGCTGCCCATGCCGACCGGCCAGCTCATCGGCGTGACATCGAGCTGGAGCATCTCGGCAATCTCGTCGAGCAGGTCGAACGGCGGGCGACCCTCACGGTCGACCTTGTTGACGAAGGTAATGATCGGCACCGAGCGCAGCCGGCACACCTCGAACAGCTTCCGCGTCTGCGCCTCGATACCGCGCGCGGCGTCGATCACCATGACGGCCGAATCGACCGCGGTCAGCGTGCGATAGGTGTCCTCCGAAAAGTCCTCGTGGCCCGGCGTATCCAGCAGGTTGAAGGTGAGGCCATTCCGCTCGAAGGTCATCACCGACGAGGTGACCGAGATGCCGCGCTGCTGCTCGATCTTCATCCAGTCCGATCTCGCACGGCGGTTCTGCCCGCGCGCTTTGACCTCACCGGCCAGATGGATCGCGCCGCCGAACAGCAGGAGCTTTTCGGTCAGCGTGGTCTTGCCGGCGTCGGGGTGGGAGATGATCGCGAAGGTGCGGCGGTCGGACGTGTGATTCATCTGCGCGCGATAGCGGTTTACGGCTCCAGCGTCACGTGGATCGCGATGGTCTTCGTTTTCGCGGGTGCGAGCGCGAACACGCCGGGCTTGGCGGTGAAGTCGCCGGTGAAGCCCTCGGGGTCGGCGATGCCGTGCCACGGCTCGATGCAGATGTACGCCGCGCCGGGCTTGGTCCATATGCCGAGCATCGGCGTATCGGGGAAATCGACGCGGAGTTGCGGGCCGGTCTCGGCGCCATAGCGCACGCTCTGCGCGCGGACGCCATCCCAGATCAGCGCGTCGTCGGCGAAGAGGTCGTCGCGCAAGTGCAGCGTGCGATCGGCGTCGAGCGGTGAGGGGCGCTCCTGCGCGGTGATCAGCCCGCCGGGGGTGAGTTCACGCAAGGGCTCGGGCTCGTCGGCGGCGAAGACGATGCGGTGCTCGGCGCGCGATTCGCCATAGGGCAGCGGCCAGGCGAAGGCGGGGTGGAAGCCGAAGCTTGCCGGCAGGGTGCGCTCGGTCTCGCGATTTTCGATCTCGGCGGTGATCGACAGCGTCGCGCCGTCGATCGAAAAGGTGAGCCGCAGCGCGAAGGCGCGCGGATAGACGGCGCGCGTCTCGGCGCTGTCGTCGAGCAGGAACACCGCGCGGGTCGCGCTCTGCTCGACGACCGCGAAGGTGCTCCGCCGCGCGAAGCCGTGCTTGCCCATCGTGTAGCTCTCGCCATCGAGGCGGAGCGTGTCGTCGTTGAGCGCGCCGACGATCGGGAACAGGATCGGCGCATGGCCGGTCCAGAAGGCCGGGTCGGCGTCGGTCATCAGTTCGCGACCATCGGCGTCGCGGAGATGCGTGAGCTCAGCGCCGTAGGGGTTGATCGCGGCGGAGAGTTCGGCCGAGCCGATTTCGATCAGGGCAGCTTCAGGCATCGACAGCATCCTTGATGAGACAGAAGATAGACCTTCCACCGTCACCCCGGGCTCGTCCCGGGGTCCACCGTGCCGCTAACGCAGCAGCCGAAATGTTCGGACGGCGGTGGACCCCGGCACAAGACCGGGGTGACGGCGGAGCAATAGGTTCAGCCGCGCAAGCTCGCGCCGAGCTTGGCGGCGGCGGCCACCACCTTGTCGGCAGTCGCCTTCAGATCGGCTTCGGCAAAGCTCTTCTCGCCCGGCTGCAACGTCACTTCGACGCCGAGGCTCTTATGCCCCGGCTCGACACCTGTCCCGGTGAAGACGTCGAACAGCCGCGCCGCGACGATGCTCGCCTTGTCCGCACCCTTGACCGCGCGCACCAGCGCCTCGGCGGCGAGCGTCTCGGGGACGAGGAAGGCGAAGTCGCGCCGCACCGCCTGCAACGCCGGCGGGGCATAGGCCGCGCGCGCGAAGCCGGTCGAGCGCTTGGCGGGAAGCGCATCGAGATACAGCTCGACCGCCGCGACCGGGCCGTCGAGATCGAACGCGCGCAGCGTCAGCGGATGGACCATGCCGAACGCCGCGAGCACGGTCTTCGGCCCGAGCCGGAGCGTACCCGACTGGCCCGGATGCCACGCTTCGCCCGCATCCCCCATCACCTGCAGATTCTCGACCGGCGCGCCGATCGCGGCGAGCAAGGCGAGTGCCTCGGCCTTGGCGTCGAACGCGTCGAACGCTTTCGCCTTGCCCTCCTGCCAGCCGCGCGCGCGATTTTCGCCGGCGAGGACGACGCCGAGCGTCGGATGCTCGCCACCTGCCAAATAGCGGCGACCGATCTCGAACAGCCGAACGCCCGCAGCACCGCGCTTCATGTTGCGCTCGGCCGCCGAGAAGAGACCGGGCAGCAGCGAGGGGCGCATAACCTTCAGCTCCTCGCTGATCGGGTTGGCGAGCGTCCAGGCGCCGCCACCGATCGCGGTCGCCTGCGCGTCCGAGAGGAAGCTCCAGGTCAGCGTCTCGTTTAGCCCACGCGCGGCGGCCGCGCGGCGCGCACGGCTCTCGAGGCGCTGCTCGGGGGTTGCGGTCGGCTTGGCGACACCGGCCGCGCGCGGGAGCGGGACGGGGGCGACCGAGTCGATCCCCTCGATGCGGATGATTTCCTCGACCAGATCGGCGGGGCCATCGACGTCGCGGCGCGCTGGCGGCGGGAGCACGGTCCAGTCGGCCTCGACGGTGAAGCCGAGCGCCGTCAGGATCGCGCGCTGGCGATCCTCGGCAACGGCGAGACCGCCGAGCGTTTCGGCGAGCGCCGGATCATAGGCGATCCGCTTCCGCTCCAGCGGCGGCCCACCCGAATAGGTCGGCGCGCTGGCGCTGCCGCCGCACAGATCGAGCACCAGCCGCGTCGCGATCGCGAGGCCTTCTTCGAGAAACGCCGGATCGACGCCACGCTCGAAGCGCGAACGCGCGTCCGAGGTCAGCATGAGCGCCTGGCCGGTGCGCGCGATGCGCTCGGGGTCGAAATAGGCGCATTCGATGATGACCTCGGTGGTCTCGGCCGAAACGCCCGAATCCTCGCCGCCCATGATGCCGCCGATGTCGTGGACATGCGCCGCGTCGGCGATCACCGTCATCGTCTCGGCGAGCGTATAGGTCTTGCCGTTGAGCGCGACGACCTGTTCGCCTGCGGTCGCCTTTCGCGCGACCAAGCCGCCCGAGAGCTTAGCGCGGTCATAGACATGCAGCGGCCGACCGAGGTCGAACATCACGTAATTGGTGATGTCGACCAGCGTCGAGATCGGCCGCTGGCCGATCGCGGTGAGGCGGCGGCGCATCCACTCGGGCGCCTCGCCATTGGTGAGGCCGCTGACGCTCTGTGCGAAGAATGCGGGGCAGCCCTGCGCATCGTCGGTGCGCACGTCGGGGCCTTCGCCCACGCCCTCGACCGGCGCATAAGCGAGCGGCTTGGCCGTGCCGAGCCCGGCGACGACCAGGTCCATCGCGATCCCGCGCACGCTCATGCAATCAGGCCGGTTGGGGAGCACGTTGATGTCGATCACCGCGTCATTGAGACCGGCATAATCGGGATAGGCCATCCCGATCGGCGCATCGGCGGGAAGCTCGATGATGCCGTCATGGTCCTCGCCGAGCTCGAGCTCGCGCGTCGAGCACATCATGCCGTTCGATTCGACGCCGCGGATCGCGGTGACCTTGAGCACCATGCCGTTCGACGGCACCGTCGCGCCTGACGGGCCGAACACGCCGACGAGGCCTGCGCGCGCATTGGGCGCGCCGCAGACGACCTGGAGCGGGCCGTCCCCGGCGTCGACCGAGAGCACCTGCAATTTGTCCGCCTGCGGATGCGGCGCGGCGCTGAGCACCTTGGCCACCCTAAACGCGGCGAGTGTCGCGCCGCGGTTCTCGACGCCTTCGACCTCGAGGCCGATGCGGGTCAGCGTCTCGACGATCGTGTCGAGCGATGCATCGGTGTCGATATGCTGCTTGAGCCAGTCGCGGGTGACCTTCATGCGCCGACTCCCTGGCTCAGCGTGGGCACGTCGAGTGCCGAGAAACCGTAATGCTTCAACCAGCGCGCATCGCCCTCGAAGAACGGCCGCAGATCGTCCATCCCGTATTTGAGCATCGCGAGCCGATCGACCCCGACCCCGAAGGCGAAGCCCTGCCACTCCTTGGGATCGAGCCCGCACGCCTCGATCACCTTGGGATGGACCATTCCACTGCCGAGCAGCTCCATCCAACCCTCCGAGCCGCCGAGCGTACGGCGGCCCTTGACCGTGGTGTAGCCGACATCGACCTCGGCCGACGGCTCGGTGAAGGGGAAATAGCTCGGGCGCAGCCGGAGCACGATGTCGTCGCGCTCGAAGAACGCCTTGAGGAAGGTCTCGAGCGTCCATTTGAGATGGCCGAGCGTGATGCCCTTGTCGATCACCAGCCCCTCGATCTGGTGGAACATCGGCGTGTGCGTCGCGTCCCAGTCCGAGCGATAGACGCGGCCCGGCGCGATGATGCGGATCGGCGGCTCCTGGCTCATCATCGTGCGGATCTGCACCGGCGAGGTGTGCGTGCGCAGGACCTTGGCCTCTTCACCCTCGGCAGCGTTGAGATAGAAGGTATCGTGCATCGCGCGCGCCGGATGGCTCTCGGGCATATTGAGCGCGGTGAAATTGTGCCACTGATCCTCGATCTCGGGACCGGTCGCGACCGCGAAGCCCAGATCGGCGAAGATTTCGGCGAGTTCGTCCATCACCTGGCTGACCGGGTGGACCGAACCGTGCGGCGCCGCTTCAGCAGGAAGCGTCATGTCGAGCGTCTCGCTGGCGAGCCGCGCGTCGAGCTCGGCGCGGTCGAGCGCAGCCTTGCGCGTCGTGATCGCGGTCGTGACCGCCTCGCGCAAGCCCTGGATGCGCGGCCCCTGCACCTGGCGCTCGTCGGGCGACATGCCGCCGAGCGTCTTGAGCAGCGCGGTCACGCTGCCCTGCTTGCCGAGGCCCTGCACCCGCACCGCGTCGAGCGCATCGAGCGTCGCCGCCGCATCGATCGCGGCGAGCAGGTCGGTCTTTATCTGGTCGAGGTCGGTCATCGCTTGTCCGTTCGTGCTGAGCCTGTCGAAGCACCGCTCTTCGTCAGGCTGGCGTTAGAAGAAAGAACAGGGCTTCGACAAGCTCAGCCCGAACGGGAGTTGGGATCGCGTGCAAAGAAAAAGGGCGCCGGTGTTGCCACCGACGCCCCGATCTTGTCTCGCAACAGGTCGCCGTTAGGCGGCCTGGGGCAGAGCCGCCTTTGCCTGCGCGATGATGACGCTAAACGCGGCACCCTCGTGCATCGCCAGATCGGCGAGGACCTTGCGGTCGAGTTCGACGCCGGCGAGCTTCAGGCCGTGCATGAACACGCCATAGGTGAGGCCCTCGACGCGGACAGCCGCGTTGATGCGCTGGATCCAGAGCGCGCGGAAGTTGCGCTTCTTAACCTTGCGATCGCGATAAGCGTACTGGCCGGCCTTCTCGACAGCCTGACGGGCGATACGGATCGTGTTCTTGCGACGGCCATAATAGCCCTTCGCCAGATTGAGGATCCGCTTGTGCTTTGCGTGGGTGGTTACACCCCGTTTTACGCGTGCCATTCTCTAATTCCTTCCGCTCAGCCGAGACCGTAAGGCGCCCACGCCTTGACGGTTGCCGTATCGGCCTTGGACAGCAGCTTGGTGCCGCGGTTCTGACGGATGTACTTGCTGTTGTGGCTCATCAGTCGGTGACGCTTGCCGGCGACGCCATGCTTCAGCAGGCCGGTTGCGGTGAGCTTGAAGCGCTTCTTGACGCCGCTCTTCGTCTTGAGTTTGGGCATTTTCGTCCTTTCCAAATATGCGACGATCTATGAACGGCCACGGCAGCCCATACCGGCCGGGCAGTTCCTCTTACTCGCAGGAGGAGCGGCGCATACGGGAGAGTCGCGCGAAAGGCAAGCTGCGCTAGCGCCGCCGATATGCGGCGATCGCGCCTTCCGCCAGCAGCACGGTGACCGCCCCGATCGCATAGGCCACGAAATCGCGGGGATCGTAGTGCGTGCCGAACAGCACGCGCGCGACCCGGCTGTGCCCCAGGCCGATGCGATCGACCAAGTGGAACGCCTGCCCTACCTCGATCGCGCAGGCGATCGCGAACGCCACGCCAGCGGCGAGTGGCGCCCGCACCGGCAGCGCCGCGCGCAGCAGCAGATAGACGAAGGCGACCGCGAGGCTGTCGCCGAGATAGGGTCGGATCACCGCGTCGTTCAGGTACAGCGCGATCACCACCTCGATCGCGAACACGACGAGGGCGGCAAGCGCGTACCTCGTGCGCTGCCCGCTCAATGCCCGCGGCAGGCGAGCGCCTCGAGAATTTCCTCGATCCGCGCCGGGTCGCCCGCCGCGACGACCTCGCCGACCGAATCGGCGGTGAGCGGATCGCCCTGCCAGTCGCACATCCGCCCGCCCGCGCCCTCGACCACCGGGACCAAGGCGGCGAAGTCGTGGAGCTTCAACTGCGCCTCGACCACCACGTCGAGCCAGCCGCTCGCGACGCAGCCATAATTGTAGCAATCGCCGCCGAGCACCGTGCTCATCACCGCGCCGTCGAGATGCTCGAAGGCATGGAGTTGCGAATCATCGAACAGAGCGGGCGAGGTCGTCGCGAGCAACGCCTTGCCGAGATCGGCGCAGCGCCGCGTCGCAGCGGGCTTGCCGTTGAACAGCGTCGGCTTGCCCATCACCCCGGTCCAGCGCTCGCGCAGGATCGGCTGGTCGATCACCCCCATCATCGGCCAGCCCTCGATCACCAAGGCGATCAGCGTACCGAAAATCGGCCGCCCTGAAATGAAGGCGCGCGTCCCGTCGATCGGGTCGAGCACCCAGGCGCGACCGCTGGTGCCCTCCTTGACGCCATATTCCTCGCCGATGATCGCGTCGGCAGGAAAGGCGCGCTCGATCAGCGCGCGCATCGCCCCCTCGGCGGCGCGATCGGCGAGCGTCACGGGCGAGGCATCGTCCTTCGCCTCAAGTCCGTACTCGCTGCGGTAAAAGGGGCGGATCGCCGCGCCCGCCGCATCGGCAAGGGCGGCGGCAAGGGCAAGATCGGTGTCGGTGACGCGCATCGCCTGTGCCTAGAGCCGCCGGCCGCGTTTCGCCAGCCCGCGCGTGTCGTCGTCGGCAGTTTGGGGGGGGGCGCTTCACTCCGCCACTATGGGTATCCCGTTTCTGCCCCGACCGGCCCCGCGTCGCTTTTCTGCGCGGGCGGTCACCCAAATTTAGCAGTTTCGTCGTAGCTCAGCGATGCAAGCGCGCAGCAGGGCCTGCAGCGCTTGTAGCAGGTATTGAGGGACTGGGAGTCGATGGAGCTGGCAAGCGAGACACGGCTGGTTGCGGTCGAGCACCGTCTCGAGCAGGTCTTCGACCGCATCCGCGCATTTCTCGCGCTGCACCGGCTGAGTGCGGATCCGGCGCATTACGCGTTCGCGCACGACGTCATATGCCAGCCAGAGGGCGCGCTGGCGCGCTCGGTCGCGGCACTGACGGAGGGCGGGATCCGCCTGACCGCGCGCGACATCCAGATGCTCGGCGGCACGGTGCCGACCTCGGAGGCAAGTTACGTGGCGACGCTGTCCGACGGCCTCGTCGCGCAGACGCAGATGCAGGTCGAAGGCTTCAACGACATGGTTCGCTCGATGCGCGCGGAGACCGAGGGCTTCGGGCGCGATCTCGCCGCCAGTGCCGATGCGCTGCGCGGTGGCCAGAGCAGCGACGAGCTGGCGCGCCTGACCTCGGTCATGCTCAGTCGGGTGCAGGCGGCCGAAGCGCGGTTGCAGGAGGCCAATAGCGAGGCCGAGCAGCTGCGGGCCAAGCTCGAGGAGGCGCGCGGCGATGCGCGCCGCGATCCGCTTACCGGCTTGCCCAATCGGCGCGCGTTCGAAGAGGCCTTTGCCCGGCACAGTACCGCCCCGGTTCCGCTGTGTTTGGCGGTGTGCGATGTCGATCGCTTCAAGCGCGTCAACGATCAGTTCGGCCATTCGGTCGGCGACCGTGTACTCAAGGCGATCGCCAGCGCGTTGCAGGAGGCGTGCCCGGGGCACTTCGTCGGCGCTATGGCGGCGAGGAGTTCGTCATCCTGTTCATCGACATGGATCTCGCGATGGCGCAGGCGACGCTCGAGGCAGCGCGGCTGACTGTCGCGGCCAAACGCTATCGTCTGCGCGAAAGCGATGTGCCGCTCGGTGCGGTAACCTTCTCGGCCGGCCTTTCGCCGGCGGTTCCGGGCGAGTTGCTCGGGTCGGTGTTCGGCCGTGCCGACAAGCTGCTCTATGCGGCCAAGGATGCCGGTCGCAACCGGATGTGCGCCGCATAGCAAAAATTACCGACTTTTGGTGCGATGTGCCGATCGCTAGTCGGCGTCAGTCGGTGAAGCGGTAGAATATCCCTATAAAACAGTATATTAGAAAACTGGCACGGTCTCTGCAGAACTCTTTGTATCGGCGGCCGGATGGTCCGGATCGCCAGATAGCAAAGGGAACAGTCTCATGTCGCTCAACTTCGAATCGCTCCAGCGCGTCGCCGTCTCGCTCGTCGCTGCGCTCGCCCTCACCGCCGTGCTGGCCTCGACCGCCGTCTCGCTCGCTCCGATCGCCTGATCGGAGCGGGTAACCGCTGGCGCGCCGAGACGGCCCCAATCGCTTAAAAAGGCACTGCAATGTTCCGCTGACAAACGCTCCAACTCCGCTTAGGCTGCGGGTCGGAGAGTGTGTATGTTCCGATCGCGTCTTTCGACCGTCCTTGCGTTGGCCATGGTGCTGACCGGCTGTAGTGGTGGAGGCGGGGGAACGAGTGGATCGACCCCGACGGCGACAACGCCGACGCCCGCGCCAAGCGCCAGCGCGACCAGCGTCGCGAGTTGTACACTGCGCGATCGCCAGGATTGGGCCGCTGCGCAGCTGCGCGAATGGTACCTCTTCCCCGACACCTTGCCCGCCACGCTCGATCCGACGCCCTACACCAGCGTTTCTGCCTATATCGATGCCCTGACAGCGACCGCACGCGCGCAGCGCAAGGATCGCTTCTTCACCTATCTCACCTCGATCGCCGGGGAAGACGCCTTCTACGCCAGCGGATCCAGCGCAGGCTTCGGCTTCCGCCTGTCGATCGACGCAACCGCACGCCGCGCGTTCGTCGCCGAAAGCTTCGAGGGCACCTCCGCGCTCAACAACGGGGTCGACCGCGGCGCCGAGATCATCGCGATCGGCACCAGCGCGAACGATCTGCGAACGGTCGCTTCGATCATCGCGGCACAAGGCGGCGCCGGGGTGACCGATGCGCTCGGGCCGAGCACGACCGGCACGCTGCGCGTGCTGCGCGTGACCGACGCTTCCGGGACACGCGATGTCACGCTCAGCAAGGCCGACTATGCGCTGGCCCCGGTGTCGATTCGCTACGGCGCACAGATCCTCACCGATGCCGGACAGAAAGTCGGCTATCTCAACCTGCGCACCTTCATCTCGACCGCAGACCCCGCGTTGCGCTCCGCCTTCGCATCGTTCCGCGCGGCCGGTGTGACGAACGTCATCGTCGACATGCGCTACAATGGCGGCGGGCTGGTCTCGATCGCCGAGTTGATGAGCAATTTGCTCGGCGCCAACCGATCGACCGCCAACGTTATCGACTACATGACCTTCCGGCCCGAGAAGTCGTCGAACAACACCACCGCCTTCTTCGTGCCGCAGCCCGAATCGATCGCGCCGACGCGGGTCGCCTTCATTGGGACGACCAGCACCGCCTCGGCGAGCGAGCTCGTGATCGCGGCGCAGATTCCGTATCTGCGCGCCAATGCCGGGCTGATCGGCACCAATACCTTTGGCAAGCCGGTCGGCCAGATCGCGCTCGACCGGGCACAATGCGACGATCGGCTGCGTGTGATCGCCTTCGCGCTGCAGAATGCCGATCGGCAGGGGGCCTATTATGACGGGCTTGCCAGCATCGTGCCGGCGAGTTGCCAGGCGGGCGACGATCTCACCCATCCGCTTGGCAGCCCGCTCGAAAGCTCGACGCGCGCCGCGCTCGATTTCATCGCCGGGCGCAGCTGCACGCCGATCGCAGGCACGGTCGCGGCATCGTCGTCGGCGCGCTCGCTCCGCGCCGGCGCGCCGTCGAGGCCGCTCGAACTGCTGACGCCCGACCATCCGGACACGGTGCAACGCGAGGTCCCGGGCGCATTTTGAGGAGGGGGTTCGCCGGACGCGAAGGGGGGCACGTCCGGCGTGCTGCATGAACGGCCTTGCCGCTTAGAGGTTGCCGCCCGCGTGAATAAAATCGCGTTAACCTCGCTCAATCCGCCCGCGCGCTTTGATGCGGACGCCGACGGGCATTCCGGCTAGAGGGGTGCGGGGCCTTCCGCCCCGGTCAGGAACGATCATGGCCAAGAGCCAGAAGAAATCGAACAAGGAAGTGCGCAAGCCCAAGGCCGAGAAGGCGCCCAAGGCCAATGCCTCGAACCCGACCAGCAAGGGCCAGCCGGTCCCGATGGTCACGATCAAGAGCTGATCATGAGCGAAACAGACAGCTATGTGTATGACGAGGCGAGCGGCGAGTGGGTCGCTGCCGCCGGGGCTGCGGTCGCGACCGACGACGAGAGCGTCGTCGTGCGCGATTCGGTCGGCAACATCCTGGCGGATGGCGATCAGGTCACGCTGATCAAGGACCTCACCGTCAAGGGCGCCGGGCAGACGCTCAAGCGCGGCACGCTGATCAAATCGATCCGGTTGACCGGCGACGCGCAGGAAATCGACTGCCGCTACGACGGGATCAAGGGCCTGGTGCTGCGGGCCGAGTTCGTCCGCAAGCGCTGAGCCGGCGATGATCGACGCCACGATGCTCGATCCGAGCTGGCGCGCGGCGTTGCGCGATGCGCTCGCCGCGCCGTCGATGGTCGCGCTGGAGCAGTTTCTCGAGCGCGAGGCGGCGGCCGGGGGCGCGCTGTTCCCCGCCGCCGACGACCGGCTGCGCGCGCTCGCGCTGACCCCGCTCGATGCGGTGCGCGTGGTGATCCTCGGGCAGGATCCCTATCATGGCGCGGGGCAGGCGCACGGGCTGAGCTTTTCCGTCCTGCCCGGCGTCAAAGTCCCGCCGAGCCTGCGCAACATCTACAAGGAGCTGGCGAGCGATCTCGGCATCGCGCCGCCCGACCACGGCTTCCTCGAGCCTTGGGCGCGGCAGGGCGTGCTGCTGCTCAACGCGGTGCTGAGCGTTCGCGCGGGCGCTGCCGGATCGCATCAGGGCAAGGGGTGGGAGGATTTCACCGACGCGGTGATCGCGCAGGTCGCCGCGAACGACGCACCGACGGTGTTCCTGCTGTGGGGCAGCTATGCGCAGAAGAAGGCGCGTTTCGTGCGCGACGTCAGCGAGGGCGGGCGGCATCTCGTGCTCAAGGCGGTCCACCCGTCGCCGTTGTCGGCCTATGCGGGCTTCTTCGGCAGCCGTCCCTTTTCGCAGGCCAATGCCTTCCTCGTCGCGCACGGCCGCGCGCCGATCGACTGGGCGCTGCCGCCGCTCGCCTGACGGCTGTGCTTAACGCGTGTGGGTCAGTCGACCGCTGCGCGCAGCGTCGCGCGCACGCCCGCGCGGCCGGTGTCATATTCGACATTGCTCTGCAGGCTCTGCGCCATCGCGCGGATCAGCTTGGTGCCGACCCCGGTCCCGCGCGGCGCGGCATCGGCGACCATGCCGACGCCGTCATCCTCGACCGCGAGCCGGAAATGCCCGTCACCGTCACCCGCGAGCGAGACGCGCACTTCGCCGCCGCTCGCCGGATAGGCATATTTGCAGGCATTGCTGACGAGCTCGGTAACGATCACGCCGAGCGACACCGCGCGATCGGTCGACAGCCGAATTGGATCGGCGGCAAGCGACAGCCGGCGCGGCGCGGCGGGCGTCGACCAGGTCTCGCCCAGCTCGTCGACCAGTGCGCCGAGATATTCGCGCATGTCGACCTGCTCGACATCGTTGCTGGTGTAGAGCCGGCGATGGACCTGCGCGATCGCCGCGATCCGCCGCTGCGTATCCTCGAGCGCACGCCGCGCGCTTTCGTCGGCGAGCGCGGTCGACTGCATCCGCACCATCGCCGAGACGATCTGCAGCGAGTTGGCGACGCGGTGATTGACCTCGCGCAGCAACGCCTCGAGCCGGGCGTTGCTCGCGCGCAGCTGGTCCTCCGCCGCGGCCTTGTCGCGCTCGAGCGCGGCGCGTTCGAGCACCTGGCCGAACGCGCTCGCCAGCAAGTCGAAGAAGTCGGCGCCGACGGTCTTCACGACATAATCGGCCGCGCCCGATTTGAGCGCGGCGACCGCGATGCGGCCCTCTTCGGACCCGGTGACATAGACCACCGGCGGCATCCCCGGCAGGATGCGGAGTCGCTCGAGCGTCTCGAGCCCGTCCATTCCCGGCATATAATGGTCGACCGCGATCAGGTCGAACGGCTGCCCCGCGGCAAGCGCGGCCTGCGCCAGCGCGATCCCCTCGGCGCCTCCCTCGGCGACGGTCAGCCGATAGCCGTGGCGCGCGAGCGTGCGCATCGCGAGCCGCCGCAACCCGGCATCGTCGTCGATGTAGAGGACCGCAGGACCGGCCGTCTCGCTCATCCCTTGGGCTCGAGGTCGGGCACCTGGATCACCGACAGGAACAGCCCGAGCTGGCGGATCGCCTGCGCGAAGCTCTCATAATTGACCGGCTTGGTGATGTAGACGTTGCAGCCCAGATCGTAGCAGCGCTGAATCTCGACCTTGTCGTCGGTGGTCGTCAACACCACCACCGGCGTGCGGCGCAGCGGGCCGTCAGCCGACTTGATCTTCGCCAGAATGTCGGTCCCGCTCATGTCGGGCAGGTTGAGATCGAGCAGCACCAGCGCCGGGCCGTTATGCTGCGGCCCCTCGTCGCTGTTGAACAGATAGTCGAGCGCGGTCGTGCCATCGGTGAAATGGGTGATCGCGTTGAGGATTCCTGCGCGCCGGATGTTCTTCTCGATCAGGCGGGCATGCCCCTCATCGTCCTCGATCATCACGATGCTGACGCTCTTGTGGTCGGTCATGTCAGGTTTCCCGCGAGTCGGATTGGGCTGGGTCGACGAAGATTTTGGGCACGTTCAGGCGGAAGGTCGTCCCGCGCCCGAGCTCGGACGACAGGTCGATAACGCCGCCGAGACGATACGCCAAGGCGCGCACATGCGCGAGCCCGATCCCCTCGCCGGGTTGGTCCTGGTTTCCGGCACGGCGGAACAGGTCGAACACGCGCTGGTGATCGCCCGGCGCAATGCCACGGCCATTGTCCTCGATCTCGAAGATCACGCGCTTGCCCTGCGCTTTGCCGCGCACGACGATGTGGCCGGGGCGATCGGGGCTGAGATATTTCACCGCATTCTCGATCAGGTTCGAGAAGATCTGTTCGATCGCGAGACGGTCGCTGACCAGTTTGGGCAACGGCGCCTCGATCAGCAGCGTCGCGCCGCGCTGTTCGAGCTGCGAATGCAGGCTCGCCTTGATCCCTTCGGTCATCGCCGTCAGGTCGAGCGGTTGCGGCGCGATCACGCGGCGCCCTTCGCGCGACAGCTTGAGGATCGCGTTGATCAGCCGATCCATCTTCTGCGTCGAGGTGCGGATGAAGCCGATTGCCTCGGGCAGATCCTCGCGCGCGGCGAGCCTGGCATCCTCGGTGACGATATCGGGGGCCTGCGCTTCGGCGCGGTCGATCAGCGCGGCAATCTCGCGGGTCGCGCTTTCGAGCTCGGCGGTGAAGCCCATGACGTTGACGAGCGGGCTGCGCAGATCGTGGCTGACGATGTAGGCAAAGCGCTGGATCTCGTCATTGGCCCGCGTCAGGTCGGCGGTCCGCTCGCGCACCTGATCCTCGAGCGTGTCGGCGAAGTCGCGCAGGCTGTCGCGCGAGGCGGCGAGATCGGTCGTATAGCGCCGCACCGTGATCATCGAGATCAACGCGACCAGCACCAGCAGCAAGCCGGCGACCAGCAACGTTGCGTAAAACACGCGAACGCTCGCCTGCTGCGCGGCATCGCGGATCGCCAGCAGGCGTTGTTCCTCGGCGACCATCGCATCGCTGAGCGCGCGCACCGCCAGCATCCGGCGCGCGCTGCTCTCTCCCTCGAACACCGCCAGCGCCCCGGCGCGATCGCCGCGGCCGGTCAGCACGATCGTCCGCGCGCGCGCTTGCGTCAGCGTCGTGACCAGCGCGCGCAGCTGCACGAGGTTCCGCTGTTGGCGCGGATTGTCGCGCGTCAGCGTCGCGACGCGCGCAATCGCCGCGGGAACCTTGTCCACCGCCTTGCGATAGGTGTCGAGATAGAGCGGCTTGGCGGTCAGCACATAGCCGCGCCGCGCGGTTTCGCTCTGTTCGATCAGGATCCGCGCCTGCCCGATTGCGAGTTCTACTTCGTAGGTATGGTTGACGTCGCGCGTGTGACCTTCGTTCTGCGCGGTCGACCAGGCTGCGGCGATTCCGGCGATGATCAGCGCGCCGAAGCCCAACCCCATGCAAAGGAGCAGAAAACGGCCCATTCGCCCCTCGTTGACGCCGAAATCGAGGAGCGAACGCTTGAACATGGGGCAATCCTTACGCAGCGCAACAAAGTGTGACCAGCGCCGCTGTGTTAATTCAGATCAATTTCGTTACGGGTGGCAACCGATGCGAGGAGAGGCGCGCAGTCGGGCGCTGCGCTCAGCTGCTCGCGCCGCCGCCGCGCCGACGCGCCCGTTCGGTTTCGGCGGTGAAGCGCACGTTCTCGTCGCGATCGCCGAGCATGATCGCCAGCGAATCGTCGCTCAGCTCGTGCCAGTCCTTGCCGCGATCGGGCCCCGGCCGGATCACCCGCGGCAGCAGCCCTGGGACGCGCGACCAGGCGATCAGCTGGTCGACGCCGACGAGGTTGAGCATGTCGCGCAGGTGGAAGGCGGTGACATAGGCATCGGGGAAGGCGCGATGCGCGGGCAGGCCGCGCTCATGCTCGAGGCCTGCGGGCTTGCGCCAGTAGCGCAGCATCTGGTTCGAAAAGCCCGGCGTGTCGGGCCACAGCCGCAGCGCGCATTTCCACGTGCAGATCCAGGGCGCGTTGCGGGCCAGCGCAGGCGTGCAGAACTGCTCCTCGGCGGCCGAGCGGTGCGCCGCGAGCGCGACGCGGCGCGGATAGGGATCGAGCACGCCGCGTGCGACGTCGTGCCAATAGGGCGCGTCGGCGACCTGTTCGTCGAGGATGTGGTGGATCGCCTGCGTCAGGGGCGGGATCGGGCGGCCCGGATTGACCAGCCGCGCGCCGCCTTCGCCCTCGATATCCCAGTGGCCGTCGGCGCCGCGGGCGACGTCCTGCCAGCCGATCTCGCACACGCCGTGCAAGGGCGGGGCCTCGCCGGTGGTTTCGAGGTCGATGACGCGGATGATCTGGGGAGGCGGGGGAGGCATCGCGCCTAGGTGGCGGTTCGGGGCTGGGAATGCCAGCCCCGTTGGTGGGATGCCGCCGCCGGTGCCTCAGTGCGCCGCCTGCTCGCCGCGGACGATACCGCTTTGCGCGAGCTGGTCGTCGATCATCGCGAGCAGCCGGTCGAGCGCAGCCTGATCCCTGGCTTCGGCCCGCGCGACGAGGACATCCTGCGTGTTCGAGGCCCGGAGCAGCCACCAGCCATCCGGCGTGTTGACGCGCGCGCCGTCGGTGTTGTTGACGTCGGCGCCCTCGGCCTCGAGCCGCGCGAGCACTTCGTCGACGACCGCGAACTTGCGGCTCTCGTCGACCTGGAAGCGCATTTCGGGGGTGTTGACGAGCGCGGGCATCGCGCCGCGCAGGTCAGTGATCGACGTGCCGATCATGTGCGCCGCGCGGATCAGGCGAACGGCGGCATAATGCGCGTCGTCGAACCCGTAGAATTCATGCGCGAAAAAGATGTGGCCGCTCATCTCGCCGGCGAGCGGACTGCCGGTTTCCTTCATCTTCATCTTGATCAGCGAATGGCCGGTCTTCCACATCACCGGCGTGCCGCCGAGTTCGCTGACACGGTCGAACAACATCTGCGACGCCTTCACATCGGCGATGATCGTCGCGCCCGGCAGTTCCTTCAGCACAGGTTCAGCCAGAATGGAGAGAATCTGGTCACCCCAGATCACGCGGCCCTGACCGTCGATCGCGCCGATCCGGTCGCCATCGCCATCGAAGGCCAATCCGAAATCGAGCTGCTTCTCGGCGACGAGCGCCTTGAGATCGGCGAGGTTCTTTTCCTCGGTAGGATCGGGATGATGGTTGGGAAAATTGCCGTCGACATCGGTGAACAGCAGATGATGCTCACCCGGGAGCAGCTTGACGAGCTTCTCGATGATCGGGCCCGACACGCCGTTGCCCGCGTCCCAGCCGATCTTGTAGCTGCCGCCGGCATAGCCCGCGACGAGCCGGCCGACATAATCGTCCTCGATGTCGGCGGTCGAGACCACGCCCGTGTCGGCGGCGTCGGCGACCACGTCCCAGTCGCCGTCCGCCGCCATCCGGCCCAGCTCCTGAATGTCCGCGCCGAAAAACGGCTTGTGCTGCAGCACCATCTTGAAGCCGTTATACTCAGCGGGATTGTGGCTGCCGGTTATCTCGATGCCGCCATCCACTTCTAGCGTCGCCTCGGCATAATAGAGCATTGGCGTCGGCCCCATGCCGATCCGCACGACATCGACGCCGACCGCAGTGAGGCCGCCAATCAGCGCCGCCTCGAGCTCGGGCGAGGAGAGCCGGCCGTCATAGCCGACCGCGACGCGGCGGCCGCCGGCACGGCGCACGCGCGTGCCAAAGCCGCGGCCAATCGCGTCGGCGTCGGCAGTACCAAGCGTCTTGCCGACGATACCGCGGATGTCATATTCGCGCAGCGACGTGGGATCGAAACGATGCGTCATGGGGGCTCCTACTCGCCGTGCCTCGCGCCGAGGCGGCGCGAGATCTGAAAATGGTCGGGGATGTTACCGCTGCAGCAGCACGTCGCGCGCCGCGTTGATCCGCCGCGTCAGGTCTGCCGAGCCGCCCCGGTCGGGATGCACCGCGCTGATCAGCCGGCGATGCGCCGCGCGGATCGCGTCGGCATCGGCGCCGGCATCGACCCCCAGCACCGCGCGTGCCTCGGCTTCGTCGACCCGCACCGGCGGTTTCGGGCGCGGCCGCAGCAGCAGCCAGCCGCCGATCAGCAACGCGGCGATGAGCAGGAATTTGCCCATCAGGCGAACACGGGCAACACGGTTTCGGGCAAGGCGAGCGCGCCCATCATCTCGCGCAGCTCCTGCCGCGCCGCGACATGCGCCAGCCCCATCGACCCGAACTCGCCCGAATCGAGCATCGTGAGCCCGGCCGGAAACAGTTCGCGGTAGATGACGCGTTCGCCAAGGCCCGGGACGATCCGGAAGCCGACGCGCTTGGCGAGCTGGTCGAGCGCTTCGGAGACACGGCGCATGTTGCGCGCCTCGATGTGCTGGACGCGGTTGCGCAAGACCACCCAGTCGATCGTCGAGCCGTCGGCCTTGGCGCGCGCCTTGCGTGCTTCCCAGATCAGCTCGGCATAGAAGCTCGGGCGGGTGACCTTGTAGGTTTCGGGATGGACCTGGCCGATCAGGTCGAAATCGACGAAACTGTCGTTCATCGGCGTGACGAGCGTGTCGGCGCGGCTCGCCGCCAGCCGCGCGAACGGGTCGTCGCGGCCGGGGGTATCGATCACCAGGAAGTCGGCGCCCTGCGACAGCGAGTCGAACACCTCGGCGAAGCGGTCGTCGCTCTCGCCGTCATGCGTAGCGTGGCGCGGGATCGGCAATTCGCGCCCGGTGCGCTGCACCGTTGCCGCGCGATTGTCGAAATAGCGGCCCATCGTGCGTTGGCGATGGTCGAGGTCGAACGCGGCGACCTGTGCGCCGCGCGCCTGCAGCGCGATCGCGACGTGGACCGCGGTCGTCGATTTGCCCGTGCCGCCTTTTTCGTTGGCAAAGACAATGATGTGTGGCTTTCGCGCAGCAGTCGCCAACGTGATGTCTTCCCATATTGTCCGGTGGGGGCGAGCCTCATAGAAGGCGCGCCCATCTATCGCCCGTTTCGTCAGACGCGTCCTTACCGAAGGCCAAAGCCCCGTGCAAACCATCCGTACCCTCGAAGCGCTCCGTTCTGGGATTGCCGGCTTTCGCGAAGCAGGCGCGAGCATCGCGCTGGTGCCGACGATGGGCGCGTTGCATCGCGGCCACATCGCGCTGATCGAGGCGGCCAAGCGGCCCGGGCGCAAGGTCGTCGCGTCGATCTTCGTCAATCCGATGCAATTCGGCGCGAACGAGGATCTGTCGCGCTACCCGCGCCGCGAAAGCGCCGACGCGCGGATGCTGACCGAGGCGGGCTGCGACCTGCTGTGGCTGCCGTCGGTAGAGCAGATGTATCCGGCGGGCTTCGCCACGACGATCTCGGTCGGCGGGGTCAGCGAAGGACTCGACGGTGCCGCGCGGCCGGGACATTTCGACGGCGTCGCGACCGTCGTCGCCAAACTGTTCAACCAGGTCCGGCCCGACATCGCCTTGTTCGGCGAGAAGGATTTCCAGCAGCTCGCGGTGATCCGGCGGATGGTCGCCGATCTCGATTTCGGGCTCGAGATCCAGGGCGTACCGACTCAGCGCGATGATGACGGGCTCGCGCTGTCGTCGCGCAACATCTATCTCGACGATGCGCAGCGCGGCGCGGCGGTGGCCTTGCCGCGCGCGCTCGGCGTCGCGGCGCGCGCAATCGCGCGCGGCGACGCGCCCGATGCCGCGCTGGCGACGGCGCGCGAGGCGTTGGTCGCTGCGGGTTTCGTCGTCGATTATGTCGCGCTGGTCGATGCCGAAACGCTCGCTGCCGATCCCGACCCGGGCCGCGAACGGCGCTTGCTCGCCGCCGCCAAACTCGGCGCGACCCGGCTGATCGACAACCTTGCCGTGCCACCCCGGGATCATGCCTAACGCCCGTTAACCTTTTGGTGACGTTGCTTCGTCATGGTTGGTCCGACAGCAATGGTTAACGGGGGGTTTTACGACATGGCCAGCGGCCAGAAACACGCGCAATTCCTCATGGAAAGTCGTGCCGTCGACGCGGCCCTTGGCGATGCCGATGCCTGCTACGAACTCGGCATGGTCTATTCGAGCGGCGCCGCCGGGGTCGGTATCAACCTGGTCGAAGCGCACAAATGGTTCAACCTCGCGGCCGTCGCCGGCAGCGAGATCGCCAAAGACTGCCGCCGCGACATCGCCGAGGACATGACCGCGCGCGAGATCGCCGCCGCGCAGGCCGCGGCGCGTGCCGTGCTCGTCAGCCGACAGCGCCGCGCGGCCTGATCCTCACTCCGCTGCTGCCACGACCTTCTTGGCAGGGGCTTTCTTCGCCGCGGGCTTTTTCGCCGCAGGCTTCTTCGCGGGTACCTTCTTGGCGGCGGGCGCGCTCGCCGCGGCGGCTTCAGTCGCAGGCTTCTTGGCGGCCGCCTTTTTCGCAGGCGCCTTCTTGGCCGCTGCCTTCTTCTTCCCCTTCGCCGGTGGCGCGGCCGCCGCGCGCGCGTCGATCAGTTGCGCCGCTTCCTCGAGCGTCAGCGCATCCTTCTCGATCGATTTGGGCAATGTCGCGTTGGTCGTCCCGTCGGTGACGTACGCGCCGTAACGCCCCTCCATCAGCTTGATCTCGGCCTCGGTGCGCGGATGCGGCCCGAGCACCTTCAGCGGCGCCTGGGCGCCGCGCTGCGGACGTCCGCCCCCTGCTGCGGCTTCGGCGAGCTTGACGACCGCGGCGTTCATGCCGGTTTCGAACACGTCCGCCGTCGAGGTCAGCCGCGCATATTTGCCGGCGTGCTTCAGATACGGGCCATAGCGACCGATCGCCGCCGTGATCGGCTCGCCGGTTTCGGGGTGCGTGCCGACGGTGCGCGGCAGCGACAGCAGTTTCAGCGCCCATTCGAGATCGAGCTCGCCAATATCCTTCGGGATCGACGCCATCTTGCGCGTCTCGCCCTCGCCGATCTGGATATACGGCCCGAACCGCCCCGATTTGCGCTCGACCGGCAGGCCGCTTTCAGGATCGTTGCCGAGCGTTTCCGGCCCCGTATCGACACCCTCGCCATCGGCGCCCGGCTGGCCGAAGCGGCGGGTGTATTTGCACTCCGGATAATTCGAGCACGCCACGAACGCGCCGAACTTGCCGCCGCGCAGGGCGAGCTGCCCCTTGCCGCAATTAGGGCACAGCCGCGGATCGCTGCCATCGGCCATCGGCGGGAAGAGATAGGGGGCGAGGAACTTGTCGAGCTCCGCGGTCACTTCGGACGGCTTCTGCTCCATCACCTCGGTGGTGCGCGGCTTGAAATCGCGCCAGAACGCCTCGAGCACCGCCTGCCATTCGGCGCGCCCGCCCGAGACTTCGTCGAGCTCGTCCTCGAGGCCCGATGTGAAGTCATAGCTGACGTAGCGCTCGAAGAAGCGCTCGAGGAACGCCGTCACGAGGCGACCCGATTCCTCGGCGAAGAAGCGGTTCTTCTCGACGCGGACGTATTCGCGGTCCTTGAGCGTCTTGATGATCGAGGCATAGGTCGACGGGCGCCCGATCCCGAGCTCTTCGAGCCGTTTGACCAGCGACGCTTCGGAAAAGCGCGGTGGCGGCTGGGTGAAGTGCTGCTCGGCGGTGACGCCCTTCTTGGCGGGGGCGTCGCCTTCGCGAAGCCGCGGCAGGCGGCGCGCGTCCTCGTCCTGCGTATCGTCCGAGCCCTCTTCGTAGAGCGCGAGATAGCCGGGGAAGAGCACGACCTGGCCGGTCGCGCGCAAGCCCGTCTGGCCGGTGCCGTCGAGCATCTCGACCGTGGTGCGCTCCATCCGTGCGGACGCCATCTGGCTGGCGAGCGCGCGCTTGAAGATCAGGTCGTAGAGCCGGGCGTGGTCGCCGCCGCCGGCCTTGTCCTTGCCGAAATCGGTGGGGCGGATCGCCTCATGCGCTTCCTGCGCGTTCTTCGCCTTGGTCTGATAGACGCGCGGCTTGTCGGGGACGTAGCTCGCGTCATAGCGGTTGGCGACGGCGAGGCGTGCGGCCGAGATCGCGCTCGAATCCATCTGCACGCCGTCGGTTCGCATGTAAGTAATCGCGCCGTCTTCGTAGAGCCCCTGCGCGATCCGCATCGTGTGATCAGCCGAGAAGCCGAGCTTGCGCGAGGCTTCCTGCTGGAGCGTCGAGGTGGTGAAAGGCGGCGGCGGGTTGCGCGTCGCGGGCTTCACTTCGACCGTCTGCACGGTGAAGCGACCGGCTTCGACCGCGGCCTTGGCGCGCATCGCGGTGCCCTCTTCGCCGATCGACAGGCGGTCGAGCTTCTTGCCCTCGAACTGGACGAGCCGTGCCTGGAAGGGCGTGCCGTCCTGCTCCATCTCGGCCACGACCGACCAATATTCCTGCGCGCGGAAGGCTTCGATCTCGCGCTCTCTGGAGACGATCAGCCGCAGCGCGACCGACTGGACGCGGCCGGCCGACTTGGCGCCGGGGAGCTTGCGCCACAGCACCGGCGAGAGCGTGAAGCCGACGAGATAATCGAGCGCCCGGCGCGCGCGGTAGGCGTCGATCAGATCGGTATCGAGCTCGCGCGGATGCTTCATCGCCTCGGTCACCGTCGCCTTGGTGATCGCGTTGAAGGTGACGCGCTGAACGTCCTTGGGGAGCGCCTTGCGATTGCGCAGCACTTCCTGGACGTGCCAGCTGATCGCCTCGCCCTCGCGATCGGGATCGGTCGCGAGGATCAGGCGGTCGGCGGTCTTGGCGAGATCGGTGATCGCCTTCAGCTGCTTGGTCTTGTCGGCGTAATTTTCCCATTCCATCGCGAAGCCCTCGTCGGGGTTCACGGAGCCATCCTTGGGCGGGAGGTCGCGGACATGGCCGTAGGAGGCGAGGACGCGATAGTCCGAACCGAGATATTTCTCGATGGTCTTCGCCTTGGCGGGCGATTCTACGATGACAAGCTGCATGGTGGTTCAAAGCGTCCTTACGTGTACGCGCGAGGATGGAGAGCGAAATGGGGCGGCGTCAAGCCGTCGGGCGGCCGCGTCGAATGCTCCGATGCGGTCGGGCGTGACGCCGGAGCGCCGAGGACTCGCACGCGGCGAGAGGGAGCAGGGCGCGCATCACGGGGGTCCTCTGCCATAGCCGCGGCGCCGGGGGATAGCGATTTGTGGGGCCCGTCGCGTGAACGCGCCGCGCGCGCCGCAGGCCAGGGGTCACCCGCGGTCGCGCACGGCCCGGTTGCTCCAGGCGGTCATCATCGCGCCACCCCATTTGCGGCCATGGAAGATCGACATGTCGCGCAGCCGCTCGCCCGCCGCGGCCAGATCGAGCGACCGGCTGGAAGGCCGATCGAGCCCCTCGACCTGCATCAGCCAGAGCTGGCGGAAGGCGCCGCCTTTCTGGCGCAGCAATTGCTGCGGCGGGCCGTCCTCGACGATCCGGCCCTTGTCGACCACGATCACGCGGTCGAACCCGACGATCGTCGACAGGCGATGCGCCACCGCGATCACCGTGCGGTTGCGCACCAGCGCGTCGAGCCCGGCCTGCACCTCGAGCTCGCTTTCCGAATCGAGCGCGCTGGTCGCCTCATCGAGCAGCACGACCCGCGCATTCTTGAGGAAGGCGCGCGCGATGCCGATGCGCTGGCGCTGCCCGCCCGAGAGATTGGCGCCGCGCTCGCCGACGACGGTGTCGTAGCCGTGCGACAGGCGGCGGATGAAGTCGTCGCAGCCGGCGGCATCGGCGGCGGCGTGGACGTCCTCGTCGCTCGCATCGGGCCGTGCGATGCGGATATTGTCCATCACCGAGCGGTGGAACAGCAGCACCTCCTGCGGCACGACGGCGATTGCGTCGCGCAGCGATTCCTGCGTGACCTGGTCGATGCGTTGCCCGTCGATCGCGAGATGGCCGATCTGCGGGTCGTGGAAGCGCTGGATCAACTGGAGCAGCGACGACTTGCCCGCGCCCGACGCGCCGACGATGCCGAGCTTCTGCCCGGCGGGCACGCTCAGCGACAGGTCATGGACGATCGGATCGCGCGCTTCGTAGCCGAAGGTGACGTTGGACAGATCGATTCGCCCCTCGCCGACGCGCAGCCGCGCGGCGCCGGGGGCGTCGCTCAACGTCTGGGGCACGCCGATGATGTCGAGCGTCTCGCGCAGATAGCTGAACTGCTGGCTGGTATCGATCACCGCCATGGCGAGATCGCGCGAGCCGTGGAGGATGCGGAAGGTCATCGTGCTGATGATGACGACGTCGCCGGTCGAGATCGCGCCGGTCGACCAGCGCCCGATCGCCCAGATCAGCGTGCCGCCGACCAGGATCGCCAGCGCCAGATCATGCAGCCCGCGCATCTGCTCGACGAAGAACCAGCCGCGGCGCTGCGCATCGGCTTCCTTGTCGAGAAAGCCTTCGAGCCGATCGAGCTCGCGCTCGCGCGCGGCGAACGCCTTCACCACCCAGATGTTGCCGATCATGTCGATCAGCTCGCCGCCGGCGGTGCCGGCATGCTGTGCAAAGGCGGTGTGATGGACATGGCCGCGCAGGCCCAGCAGGACCAGGCCGACGGTGACGACGACGAAGACCGCGCCGAGGATCGCGGCCATCCTCGCGTCGATCGTGACGAAGATCAGCATCGCGCCGGCAAAGGTGATCAGCGGCGGCGTTACCTCGCGCAGCAGGCGATGCATGATCGCGCCGAAGATCCCGGCCAGCCCAGAGATGCGGTGCCCGAGCGAGCCGGCACGCTGATTCTGGAAGAAGGGCATCTGGTGCCCGGTCAGATAGTTGACCATGTCGAGCCGGATGCCGACTCCGGAGCTGACCGTCGCTTGGCCGAGCGACAGAGCCGCGGCGCGCTGCAACAGGCTCTCGCCGATCACCAGCGCGAGAAACAGTGCAAGTGCAGCATAAACCGTGCTGCGCGTGCGCAGACCGCCGGTCATCGCGTCGATCAGCAGCTTCATCGCATATTGCACGCCGATCGAGCTGATCGACGCTGCGGCCACCAAAAGCCCGAGCGTAAGGAAGATCCACGGCCGCGCCGCGACATAGTGGATCAGGAAGCGGGTCGGACTGTGAAGGAAAGGCAAGCTGTCGTCTCGGGCCATGGCGGCTTGCTGCGCTGCCGTAACAATCGGCGCAAGCCGAAGTCTCCGAGCCGGGCCTCAGGCGCGATGATCTGTGCTGCGGACCGTGCGAAGGGCGCCGAATTGCGGCTTGATCGATGCGAGGGTGCCTCGTTGCCTTATGCTGCGGTAGCGCAAGAGGGCGAATTCTCGGCGATTCGATCCTTCCGTCAGCGCGCTGCCGCGTGTCAGCTGAGCGACACCCGACCGCCGGCATGCCGCTCCAGTCGCCCCGCCAGCTCGAGTTCGAGCACTATGGTCTGGACGATCGCGGGCGAATGGCCCGATTGGCGGATCAGCTCGTCGATCGCGACCGGAATCGGCCCGAGCAGGTCGGTCACCGCGTCCCGCTCGACGTCGCTCGCATCCTCCGGCGGGGGCGCGGCAAAGGGCGTGCGGCCACTGCGCACCATCCGCCCATCGATCGGGCGCACCGTCTCGAGCACGTCGGCGGCACTCTGCACCAGCGTGGCACCGTCGCGGATCAGCCCGTTGCAGCCGTGCGCGCGCGGATCGAGCGGGCTGCCGGGCACCGCCATCACCTCGCGCCCGAGCTCGCCCGCCAGCCGCGCGGTGATCAGCGACCCCGATTTCGGCGCGGCCTCGACCACGACGGTGCCGAGCGCGAGCCCGGCGATGATGCGGTTGCGATAGGGGAAGTGGCGCGCGCGTGGCTCGGTGCCGGGTGGTTGCTCGGCGATCAGCAGTCCCTCGCATGCGATCCGTTCCTGGAGCGCGGCGTTTTCGGGCGGATAGGCGACGTCGATTCCGCCGGCGATCACCGCGATCGTGCCGCTGGCGAGCGACCCGACATGCGCCGCGGTATCGACCCCGCGCGCCAGCCCGGAGACGATCGTCAACCGCTCCTGGCCGAGTTCGGCGGCAAGCTGGCGCGCGAAACGGCACGCCGCAGCCGAGGCATTGCGCGCGCCGACCATCGCGATCGTGGTACGCGCGAGCAGATCGGCATTGCCGCGCACGATCATCACCGGCGGCGCATCGTCGAGCTCGGCGAGCAGGGCGGGATAGTCCGCGTCGTCGCGGAACAGGTGGCGCGCGCCGAGCCGGGCGACCATCGCGCATTCGCGCTCGGCCACGGCAATCGGGGCGACCGGCGGGGGTTTGCCGCCGCCACGCGCGGCAAGGCCGGGAAGCGCGTCGATCGCGGCCTCGGCGCTGCCGAAGCGGGCGAGCAACTGGGCATAGGTCACCGGGCCGATCTGCGCGGTGCGGATCAGGCGGAGCCGTGCGATCGCCCCGGCATCTCCCCGGCTCGTTTCGCGTCGTCCGTCAGCCACCCCGCTGTGCCATCTACGCTGCCCCCGATGTGCTCCCGCCGATCCGCGGCTCGACCCCACTGAACAGCCGCTCGATATTGGCGCGATGTTTCCACACCACGAGCAAGGCGAGCGCCAGCAGCAGCAGAACGATGTCGAACTTGGAAAAATAGGCCGCGCTGAGCGGTGCGCTCGCCGCCGCGAGCATCCCGGCGACCGAAGAGATCCGGAACAGCGCGAGCAAGGCGATCCACAAGGCGGCATAGACCAAGGCGACCGGCCAGTGCAGCGCGAGCACGATGCCGAGCAGCGTCGCGACGCCCTTGCCGCCCTTGAAGCCGAGCCATACCGGGTAGCAATGGCCGAGGAACGCCGCGGCGGCGGCGATCACGCCATTGCCGCCGAGATAGCGGTCGGCGATCCACACCGCGGCGAAACCCTTGAACGCATCGAGCAGCAGCGTCGCCGCCGCCAGCCCCTTGCGCCCTGTACGCAGCACGTTTGTCGCGCCGATGTTGCCCGAGCCGATCTGGCGCAGGTCGCCCGCGCCGGCTAGCCGCGTGAGCAGGACGCCGAACGGGATCGACCCGAGCAGATAGCCGAGCACGAGCGCCGTAGCAGGCATCATCCAGAGATATTCGGTCGGCAAGTTTCGAGACCCCCCAAGGCGCCACCGCTATAGCATGGCCGCAGGCATTGCCGACACAATCTTGCTCAAGCGGCCGGTTTGTCAAAGCCGGTGGCTGGGCTATGGCACGCGGCATGGATACACGCCCGGTCTTGTTTTTCGATTCCGGGGTCGGCGGCCTGTCGGTGCTGGGTGCGGCCCGTGCGCTGCTGCCGCAGATGCCGGTCGTCTATGTCGCCGATTCGGCGGGTTTTCCCTATGGCACGAAGAGCGAGGCGGAGATTGCCGGGCGCGTGCCCGCCTTGCTCGGGCGACTCGCCGAGCGCTACCAGCCGCGGCTGATCGTCATCGCCTGCAACACTGCGTCGACGATCGCGCTGGCGGCGGTGCGTAGCGCGCTCGATCTGCCGGTGGTCGGCACCGTCCCCGCGATTCGCCCGGCCGCTTTGCACAGCGTGACGCGCGTGATCGGCGTGCTCGGCACCGATGCGACGGTGCGCCAGCCTTATGTCGACGATCTCGCCGCGCGTTTTGCCGGCGATTGCCGCGTGCTGCGCCACGGCTCGGCCGAACTGGTCGCGCTTGCCGAGGCCAAGCTGCACGGGCAGCCGATCGATCCGGCGCGCTACGCCGCGATTCTGGACGGCCTGTTCGGTCAGCCGGGGGGCGCCGAGATCGACACGATCGTCAACGCCTGCACGCATTTCCCGCTCGTCGCCGACGAACTGGCGGCCGCCGCGCCGCACCCGGTGACCTTTGTCGACGGTAGTGCCGGGATCGCACGGCGCATCGCCTTCCTGACGCAAGGGCAGGCGTGGCCCGAGTCGCCGGGCGCGGGGCGGGCGGTGTTCACCGCGCCCGGCGCAGCGGGCGCGGCGCTCGAACAGGCGCTCGCGCGCTTCGGGCTCACGCGGACTGAGACATTATGACCACCCGTCCGATCACCGTGATCGCGTAAAGCCGCTGGAATTTCGCGCGTTCAGTCGCTAGATCGCGGCGATGGACGTGGACACACCGCCTCGCGGAGTCGATTACTCCCGGATCTTCTCGCAGGCGATCGATCGCCTGCATGTCGAAGGGCGTTACCGCGTCTTCATCGATATCCTGCGCAACAAGGGTGCGTTTCCCAACGCGCGCTGCTTTGCCGGGCATAACGGCCCCAAGCCGATCACCGTGTGGTGCTCGAACGATTATCTCGCGATGGGCCAGCATCCCGATGTGATCGCGGCGATGGAAGGCGCGCTGCACGACGTCGGCGCGGGTTCGGGCGGCACGCGCAATATCGGCGGCAACACGCATTATCATGTCGATCTCGAGGCCGAGCTTGCCGATCTGCACCGCAAGGAAGGCGCGTTGCTGTTCACCAGCGGCTACGTCTCGAACGAGGCGACGTTGGCGACGCTCGCCAAGGTGCTGCCGGGCTGCGTGATCTTCTCGGACGAATTGAACCACGCGTCGATGATCGCCGGGATTCGCAATTCGGGGTGCGAGAAGCACGTCTTCCGGCACAACGACGTCGTGCATCTCGAGGAACTGCTGGCGGCTGCTGATCCTTCAGTGCCCAAGCTGATCGCGTTCGAGAGCGTCTATTCGATGGACGGCGACGTCGCGCCGATTGCGGAAATCTGCGATCTCGCCGACCGCTACAATGCGCTGACCTATCTCGACGAAGTCCATGCCGTCGGCATGTACGGCGCGCGCGGTGGCGGCATTTCGGATCGCGATGGCGTTGCCGATCGGCTGACGATCATTGAGGGGACGCTCGGCAAGGCGATCGGCGTGATGGGCGGCTATATTAGCGCCGACCAGACGATCATCGACGTGATCCGCTCCTACGCGCCGGGCTTCATCTTCACGACCTCGCTGTCGCCGGTGCTCGTCGCCGGCGCGCTCGCCGCGGTGCGCCACCTCAAGGCGTCGAGCGTCGAGCGTGACGGGCAGCAGGCGTCAGCCGCATTGCTCAAGCGTCTGTTCGCCGAGGCTGGGCTGCCGGTGATGGATACCACCACGCACATCGTGCCCTTGATGGTCGGCGATCCCGTCAAGGCCAAGAAGATCAGCGACATCCTGCTCGCCGAATATGGCGTTTACGTCCAGCCGATCAATTACCCGACCGTCCCGCGCGGCACCGAGCGGCTGCGCTTCACGCCGGGCCCGGCGCATGATGCCGCAATGATGCGCGATCTGACCGATGCGCTGGTCGAGATCTGGAGCCGGTTGGAGATGCGCAAGGCGGCCTAAGCGACGACGATCCTCTTGATGGTGCCCTCACCATCCGGCCGCACATAGTCACGTCGTGTGCATAGAGTCGCTGAGGTGGACAGCGACCGACGGTTCCCGGATGGGGTCTCAGCGCAGAATCACAGGACCCGCGAGTGCCCTGGAACCGCCCGCTACCCGCTTCGTTACCTCCTTGATAAAAGAGGAGGAATCTATGGGTAAGGGCTGCATCTTGTGGATGATCGGGGTGCCGATCCCGGTGATCCTGCTGCTGTGGCTTCTGTTCGGCCGCTGATCAGGCGACGCCGATCGCCAGCGTCAGCAGCCCCAGGCCAAGCGACAACGGGATCCGCAATCGCATCCACCATGCGGGCACGAGGCCGCGTCGGGCGAGGAGCAGATCCACGCCGAGCGCGGCGATCAATGCCACGCCGAGCAGCAACAGCGAAGGGCCGGGCCACGGCTCGCCCACCGCCCACGGAACGGCGCTGGCCAAAGCGATCAGCGACGGCACGATCGCCGCGACCCACAACCATTCGGGCGCGCGCGCGTGGCTGGCCGCAATGCCCCACCACAGCCCGCCGAGAAAGCTCAGGATCAGCGCGGCATAGGCATAGCCGAGCGACAGCGCCGAGAAGCGCAGCGTGTCGTCGCCGCCGAACACCACCGCCGCCGCCGCCAGTTGCGGCAGCAGCCCGGCCAGGCCGAGCCAGCGCGGCAGTTGCGGCGGGTTCATCCGGCGGGCCGCGAGATACTGCCCGACCAGGCATAACCGCGATAGAGCGGCTGGAAGCGCGCCGCGCCGCCGGTCTCGCTCGCCGCCTCGATCAGCGCCGGTTGGAGCGTCGCGCGCGGCGCGACGTCGAATTTGGCGAGCCAGGCGAACAAAGCGGCGCGGAAGGGGCGCGGCAGGCGCTCCTGCTGCCCGAAATCGACGACGTCGAGCCGCCCGCCGGGTGCGAGCTTGTCGGCACCCTCGCGGATCGCGCCGCGCCAGTCGGGGATCATCGACAGCGTATAGCTCTGGAAGATCCGGTCGAACGCCGCCACGCCGAACAGTGCCGCCGCGTCGAACGCGGTCGCGTCGCCCTGCGCGAGCACGATCTTGCCCGACAGCCCTGCCGCGGCGACTTTCGCGCGCGCCGTCTCGAGCATCGCCTCGGAAATATCGATCCCGAAGAAGCGCGCCTCGGGCCACGCCCGCGCTGCCGCGATCAGGTTGCGGCCGGTGCCGCAGCCAATCTCGAGCACGGTGCCGCCCGGTGGCGGCGCGATGCCGGCGATCACCGCATCGCGCCCGAGCAGATAATATTTGCGCGTCAGGTCATAGATGTGCCGCTGCGAGCGGTAGATCGCATCCATGTGCCCGGCGTGCCCCGACGCCATCACGGGCTCGCTCATCCGAGCACGTAGAGGTGGACGCCGCCATAGATGGAGGAGCGGTCGCGCTTGGTATAATCGAGCGAATCCTCGGCGCGATACTGCCACTGGCCAAGGATCGCATCGGGCACGCGGCCAGGCAGGATCGTCGGGTTGCCCGCAGTGCGGAACAGCACGCGCGCGCCGGGCTTGGCGGTGCGCGTGATTTCGCTCCACAGGTCGGTCAGCTGGACGTCGGTCATCCAGTCCTGCGCGTCGAGCAGGATGTAGCGGTCGAGCGAGGCATCGCCCTGCGCGCGCAGATAATCGGTGAAATTGGTGTGGCGCACCTCGATCCGCGAGGCGCGCTCGACGATCTCTTCATAATGTTCGCGCTGCAGATAGGGCGGCAACGGCGCCGCCGGATCCTTGCCATAGCCGCGGCCAAAGGCCTGCCACGCAAAATAATTGTCCTTGATGTCGAAGTCGCAGGCGAGCTTCTCGAGCCGCTCGCGCAGCACCACCGCCATCTTCTCGTCGCCGGCGAGCGCTTCATATTGCGCCGGCGGAATGCCCAGGCCGAACAGCGATGCGGGCTGGTCGGTGATCCACTTGATGAAACCCTTGTCGAAGAAGGGCGCGAACTCGCGGTCGAAGATCTCGCGCTGTTCCTCGAGCGACTTGGCCGTGAGCAGGATGTTTGGGTTCACCCCGTTCAGGCGCGCGAGCAGATGCGCGACACCGATAAAATTGCCGAGCAGCCCGCGCTTGTAGACGTTCTTGGCGAACCCGCCGATCCGCCGCCGGCCGATCATGTCGCGGCCTTCCCAATATTCGAGCGTCGCCGCGTCGAGATGCGGGCGGATATAGGTACGATAGGCCAGCACGTTCTGGCGGCTGTTCGCTTGCGCGAAGAAGCGATGGAAGGCGTCGTAATCGGGCAGATGGCGCGCCGCGACGAGCTTGAGCTTGTTCAGCGCGATATGTGCGGTGTTGAGGTCGACCGCGGTGATCGCGCGCGGATTGGCGGTCAGGTACGACATCATGTTGCAGCCGCCCGAGGCGATCGTCACGACATGGCTGTCGGGCGTGATCGCCAGCGCCTCCATGTCGACCGCGGGATCTTCCCAGATCTGCGCATAGACGAGTCCACGGAACGCGAAGGTGAACGCGCGCTCGAGCAAACCCTGCTTGGTCAGATGCTTGTGCTGCAGCACCGCACTGCGCACCGCACGATTCTTCGGCGTGCGCTTGCCGGGTTGGCGCGCGACGCGGTCCTTGAGCGATCGAATGGCACTGGCCATGAACTTACTCTCCTGCCGGACGTCCAAGCCAGAAAGCGGCGCGCGGGCGGCGCGCACGCAGTACGACGATCCGATGACGCTTCCATGACGCGCTTGCGTACAAATGAAAAGGACCTGCCGGCACAAAGGAAGGCCGGCAGGTCCTGTTACGCTCACCATTCGCCGCAAAGGAGGGGATCCGGCGACTGGCGTTACACGTCCCTGCCGGGGGGCAGGGACAGCAGCAGCTACGCGCCCGGTTGCACCAAAGATGCACCGGCCGCAGACTTTCTTTAGGGCATCATCACCGTGTCGATGACGTGGATCACGCCGTTCGACTGCATCACGTTGGCGATCGTCACCTTACCCTTGTGGCCCTTGGCATCCATGATGCCCCAGCCATTGCCGGACTTCATGAAGGTCAGCGTGCCACCCTGGACGGTGGTGTAGGTCGCCTTGCCCATGTTGGCCTTCGCCTTGGCGGCGATGTCCTGCGCGGTGATCGTGCCGGGTACGACATGATAGGTCAGCACCGAGGTCAGCATCGCCTTGTTCTCGGGCTTGAGCAGCGTCGGCACGGTCGCCTTGGGCAGCTTGGCGAAAGCGGCGTTGGTCGGCGCGAAGACGGTGAACGGACCCGGGCCGCTGAGCGTCTCGACCAGGCCGGCGGCCTTGACCGCGGCGACCAGCGTTGTGTGGTCCTTCGAATTGACGGCATTTTCGACGATCGTCTTGGTGGGGTACATCGCGGCGCCGCCGACCATCGGGTTGGTCTGCGCATAAGCGAGCGATGCGCCGCTGAGCGCGAGCGCGGCGGCGATGATCGAGGCACGAACGGTGCGGGACATGGCAATTCTCCTGCTGTTATAACCCGAAGATCAGGTGTTGCGGAGATACGCCTGCGCATCGGTACGGGATGCAATCGGCCCTATTTTTAAACGCGCGAGAGCGCACCCGCAGCGACCACGGGTCCCGTTGGCGCGCCACTGGGCGATCCGCCGAGCGGCTCGAGCGAGACCGCCAAGGTTGCTCCGGCCAGGATTCGCGCGCGATTGGCCGGGGTGAGCGTCAGCGCGGTGCCGCCCTGCGTCTGCAGCAGGCCGAGCGAATGCGGCGTGCCGCCCGCGGGGATGATCCACAATTCGGCGCTGCGGCCGGCATCGGCGAGCTTTGCCTCGGTCAACCGGATCGCGCCCGCTTGTGCGTCGTAAATGGCGGTGACGGGGGTGCCTTTGGCGGTCGGCGCGATCGACGCGACCAGCGTCGGCAGCGGCGCCTGCGCCAGCGTGGTCGGTTGCGGTGCCGGCGTCGGAGGCGCCGACAACGGACGCACGAACAGCGTCACCAGCAACGCGGCTGCGGCGATGCTCGAGAGCGCGGCGATTCCGGGCCAGAACTTGCTCGGCGCGCGCACCGGTAGCGCGGTTACGCCGGCCGGTGCCGTGGCATCGAGCGCCTGCTCGATCCGTGCGAAGCCGTCGGGTGCGGGCATCGCGGGCCACAGGTCGAACAATTGTGCAAGGTGGACGCGCCACGCCTCGACTTCGCGCGCGAAGCGCGGGTCGGCGAGGACACGGCGGATCGCGCTGGCGCGCTCGTCGCCCTCGAGCAGGCCGAGTGCGAACTCACCCGCGGTCATGTCGGGCGCGTCGCCGGAGCCGGCGAGCGGATCGGGAGGGAGCAGGTCGCTCATCCTTCGAGGCACGTCTTGAGTTTGGCGAGGCCGCGGCGGACCCAGCTCTTCATCGTGCCGACCGGCACCGCCTGGCGCTCGGCCAGGTCGGCATAGGTCACGCCGTCGAAGAAGGCGGTGCGGATCGCATCGCGCTGGCGCGGCTCGAGCGCGTCGAGGCACCCGTAAAGTTGATGCGACGCCTCGTCGGCGAGCATTGTCTCGCTGGCCAATGGCGCGGCGTCCAGAATCTCCGGTGCATCCTCGATCGGGGTCGAGCGACGGACGAACTGTGCGCGCTGCCAGTCGATCGCGCGATTGCGCGCGATCGTCGCGAGCCAGGTGATCGGGCTCGCGCGCGACGGTTCGTACGCCCCGGCACGCTTCCAGATGGTGAGGTATACGTCGTGCAACACGTCTTCTGCAGCCTGCCTTTCGCCGCAGATACGGTAGCAGATGCCGAATAGCTTCGCCGACGTGAGAGAATAGAGATCGCGGAACGCCGCGCGATCTTCCTCGCCCGTCGCGATCAGCGCCTCGACCAGCCGCGCACGCGCCGCATCGGTCGTTGCGGCATCCGGCTTAACCGATGCTTGGGGCGTCGAATCCATCACCGCTCAAGGTGTTAGCCCGGTGCGCGGCGCACCGCAATTGCCCTGTGGCAATTCTGCACGGTTGTGTGTGGCAATCGCCGACATGCTTGGCTAAAGGCAGCGCATTCGCTCAACCGAATTGGGAGCGCGCCCGCTTTGCGCATCGCCATTGCCTCCGATCACGCCGCCTTCGCGCTCAAGGCCACGCTTGCTGCCTGGTTGGCCGGGCAGGGCCATGTCGTCGTCGATCTCGGCCCCGACAGCGATGCGCGCGTCGACTATCCCGATTTCGGCTTCAAGCTGGCCGAAGCGGTCGCTGCTGGCACGGTCGAGCGCGGCGTCGCCTTGTGCGGCTCGGGCATCGGCATCTCGATCGCGGTCAATCGCAATCCGGCGGTGCGCTGCGCGCTCGTCTCCGAACCGCTGTCGGCGGCGCTCGCGCGCGAACATAACGATGCGACCGTCGTCGCGCTCGGCGCGCGGCTCGTCGGCGAGGACATGGCCAAGGCCTGCATCACCGCTTTTCTCACCACCGATTTCGCCGGTGGCCGCCATCAAACCCGCGTCGACAAGCTCGGCGCTCCAGCTCCCGCAAAGGATCCGGCATGAGCACCAACCCCACCACGCTCCACGACGTCCAGCCTGACGGCTTCTTCACGCGCGGCCTGGCCGAGGCCGACCCCGCGGTGTTCGCCGGCGTCCAGCACGAGCTGACGCGCGAGCAGACGCAGATCGAGCTGATCGCCTCCGAGAACATCGTGTCGAAGGCCGTGCTGCAAGCGCAGGGCTCGGTGTTCACCAACAAATATGCCGAAGGCTATCCCGGCAAGCGCTATTACCAGGGCTGCCACCCGTCGGACGAAGTCGAGCAGCTGGCGATCGACCGTGCCAAGCAGCTGTTCGACTGCGCCTATGTCAACGTCCAGCCGCATTCGGGCGCGCAGGCCAATGGTGCTGTGATGCTCGCCTTGGTCAAGCCGGGCGAGACGATCCTCGGCATGAGCCTCGATGCCGGTGGCCATCTGACGCACGGTGCACGCGCGGCGATGTCGGGCAAGTGGTTCAACGCGGTGCAATATGGCGTAGATCCGGTCAGCCACCTGATCGACTTCGACGAAGTCGCGAGCCTCGCGCGCGAGCATAGCCCCAAGCTGATCATCGCGGGTGGCTCGGCCTATCCGCGGCAGATCGATTTCGCCAAGTTCCGCGCGATCGCGGACGAGGTCGGCGCCTATTTCCTGGTCGACATGGCGCATTTCTCCGGGCTGGTCGCGGCCGGCCTGCACCCCTCGCCGCTGCCGCACGCGCATGTCGTGACGACCACCACGCACAAGACGCTGCGGGGCCCGCGTGGCGGCATGATCCTCAGCAATGACGAGGCGCTCGGCAAGAAGTTCAACTCGGCGGTGTTCCCCGGGCTGCAGGGCGGTCCGCTGATGCACGTCATCGCCGCCAAGGCGGTCGCGTTCGGCGAGGCGCTCGAGCCCGGCTACAAGAGCTACATCGCCGCGGTGATGGAGAATGCCAAGGTGCTCGCGGCGACGCTCAAGGAGCGTGGCGCCGAGATCGTCTCGGGCGGGACCGACACGCATCTCGCGCTGATCGACCTCACCCCGCTCGGCGTCACCGGCAAGGATGCCGACGAAGCGCTCGAGCGCGCGAACATCACCTGCAACAAGAACGGCATCCCCAACGATCCGCTCCCGCCGACCAAGACCAGCGGGATCCGTGTCGGTACCCCAGCGGGCACGACGCGCGGCTTCGGCCCCGCCGAGTTCCGCGAGATCGGCAATATGGTCGCCGATGTGCTCGATGGCCTGCGCCAGAAGGGCGAGGGCGGCGACCCTGCGGTAGAAGCCGCTGTACGTGAGCGTGTTATTGCACTATGTCACCGGTTCCCGATCTATCCGGAGAGCTGACATGACCGAGCACACTGGCGACGACAAACCCGGCACCACGTTCGAAGACACCGCGCGCGCTTTCGGCGAAGACGTTGTCGAGGTGCTCGACAGCGCCGTCGACCAGACGAGCAAGCTGCTCGGCGGGGAGGACGGCAACCGCATCGTAGGCGGCGCCGTCGTCGGTGCGCTCGCCGCGATCGTATTGCCGTTTTCGCTCGTGACCGGCGCTCTGCTCGGCGCGGGCTACGCCGCCTATCGAAAGTTGAACAAATAAACGATGCGCTGCCCCTTTTGCGGACATGAAGACAGCCAGGTAAAGGATTCGCGTCCGACCGAGGACGCCGGCGCGATCCGCCGCCGGCGGCAATGCGAGGGGTGCGCGGCGCGCTTCACCACGTTCGAGCGGATCCAGCTGCGCGAGCTGACCGTGATCAAGAGCGAGGACAAGCGCGAACCGTTCGACCGCGAGAAGCTGCTGCGCTCGGTCTCGATCGCGGCGCGCAAGCGTCCGATCGAGGCGGTCCGCCTGGAAAAGCTCGTCTCGGGAATCCAGCGCCAGCTCGAGACGCAGGGCGAGAGCGAAGTGCGCTCGGGGCGGATCGGCGAAATGGTGATGGAGGGCCTCAAAGGCCTCGACTCGGTCGCCTACATCCGCTTCGCCAGCGTCTACAAGGACTTCACCGAGGCGCGCGATTTCGAGGAATTCGCCGGCACCGTGAGCGAGGTCGGCAAAGGGTGAGCAGCGTTCCCGTCACTCCGCCGCCCGTTCTCGTCCTCGTCCGTCCGCAGCTTGGCGAAAATATCGGCAAGGCCGCGCGGGCGATGCTCAATTTCGGGCTGGTCGAGATGCGCCTCGTGTCGCCCCGCGACGGCTGGCCCAATCCGTCGGCTGGGCCGGCGGCATCGGGCGCGGACATCGTGCTCGAGCGCGCGCAGGTCTACGAAACCGTCGCCGATGCCGTCGCCGACTGTTCGCATGTCTATGCCACGACGGTGCGCAAGCGCGGCGTGACCAAGCCGGTGGTGACGCCCGAAGAAGCGGCTGCGGCGATCCATACCGGGCCGGGCCGCGCCGCGATCCTGTTTGGCCCCGAGCGCTCGGGGCTGGAAACCGACGACGTTGCGCTCGCGCGGACGATCATCACCGTGCCGATCAACCCCGAGTTCGGCTCGCTCAACCTGGCGCAGGCGGTGATCCTGGTCGCCTATGAATGGTCGAAGGGCATGGGGCTCGCCCAGCCGCCTGCGGTCGACCTGCACGAACCCGCACCGCAGTCCGAGCTAGACGGGATGATCGGCCAGCTCGACGCGATGCTCGTCGCGACCGATTTCTTCTACCCGCCCGACCGCACGCCGGTGACGCGGCGGACGCTGCGCACCTTGCTGACCAAGCCCGGCTGGTCGGCGCAGGAAGTGCGCACGCTGCGCGGGGTGTTGTCGGCATTGTCGGGGAAGACGCCGCGCGGGTCTTGAGGGCTTCGCTCGTGCGGGCGGACCCGACGACCGGTTCACGATCCTGCCTTGCCAGCGATATCGCATGTCCTATGCTGTCGAGAATCCTCGAATATGAAGGGCATACGATGCTGCTGATGTTTGCCACGGCTTTGCTGGTCGCTCCCGTGATGGCGCAGACCCCCGATCCGGCACCGACGCCCAAGGTGAAGGAAAAGAAGATCTGCCGCGCCGACGCCAACACCGGGACGCGCCTTTCGACCAGCACGTGCCATACCAAGGCCGAATGGGACGCCATCGCACAGCAGAATGCGCGCAATGTCGATTCGTACCGTCAGCAGGGATCGTCGCCCCGCTGACCGCACAGGATCATCGCCGATCGAACGCTTCGAGTTCGTAGGCGATCGACGCTTCGACCAACTGCTCCCACAGGTCGGCGACCACACGCTCGGGCGCGCCGGCGGCCTCCGCCGCGGCCACCGCATTGGCGATGACCTGCGCCTTGCGATCCTCATCGCGCACCGCGCCGCGCGCGGGTTTGATCCGCGCGGCGGCGTCCATACAGGCAAAACGCCGCCCCAGCAGTGCGACCAACTCGCGGTCGACCTGGTCGACGCCGGCGCGGACCTCCGCCATGGTCGTGCAGTCGGGGCCGGGTGTGATCTCGGTCATGCCGCCGATCTTGGCGGGGCGCGCGATCGCTGTCTAGCTTGACTCGGTGCGCCCCTCCCGCTAGGCGCCCACCTTCGCAAATGGCCCCACACCCCGGTGAAGTGGTGGCCCTGCCTCGATCCTCACAGATCTGGATAGAGCGATACCGGGTATCGATCGTCTGCTTGCAGGCGGTCTTGTCACGAAGCACTTGCCAAGGAATATCACATGTCGAAGCGTTCAAGCGCAAAGTACAAGCTCGATCGCCGGATGGGCGAGAACATCTGGGGTCGTCCCAAGTCGCCCGTCAACAAGCGTGAATATGGCCCAGGCCAGCACGGCCAGCGCCGCAAGGGCAAGGTCTCGGACTTCGGCATCCAGCTGCGCGCCAAGCAGAAGCTCAAGGGCTATTATGGCGACGTGACCGAGAAGCAGTTCCGCGCTTGCTACACTGAAGCCGCCCGCATGAAGGGCGACACCGGCCAGAACCTGATCGGCCTGCTCGAGCAGCGTCTCGACATGATCGTCTATCGCGCCAAGTTCGCACCGACCGTGTGGGCTGCGCGTCAGCTCGTTTCGCATGGCCACATCCGCGTCAATGGCGTGAAGTGCAACATCGCGTCGCGTCGCTGCTTCGTCGGTGACGAGATCACGCTGGGCACCAAGGCCAAGGAAATGGCGCTGGTGCTCGAAGCACAGCAGCTCGCCGAGCGCGAAATCCCCGATTATGTCGCGACCGACGGTGCCGCCAAGGTCACCTTCACGCGCGTGCCGGCACTCGACGAAGTGCCCTACCCGGTGAAGATGGAACCGAACCTGGTCGTCGAATTCTACTCGCGCTGATCTTTCGATCGACTCGCGACGAACGAAGGGCGGTCCCGCTGGGGCCGCCCTTTTTCGTTGCTACTGGATTCCCAGTTTCTCGCGGAGGAAGGTGTCGCTGCGGTCGAGCAGCGTGGTGCGCGCTTCGCCGTCGTCGAGCTGGTGGCTGAGGCCCTTGAATTCGACGAGTTCGACCGACTTGCCTGCGCCGCGCAGGCGGCTCGCCATCATCCGCGATTCGCCGATCCCGACATTCTGGTCCATGTCGCCGTGGAACATCAGCACCGGCGCGGTGATGCGCGCGGCGGCCTGAACCCTCAGATCAGCCGCTCGTCGCTGGCCCATTGGCACTAATCGAGGTGCTCCTTTTCCCCCGCCGACGCGATGAGCGCCAACGGCGGCGCAGTGGTGTCGACCGTGAAGACGGCAGCCCGTGCCCCGCGTTTCGGATCGCTCAGCAGCGCGACGAAGCGCTTGCCGTCGGGCGAGAGGCTGATCTGCTGGACATCCTCGCGCGCGCCGATTTTCTTCGCCGCATCGCTCGCCGCATGGACCGGCGCGGCAAGCGCTACGCCCGCTGCCGCGAGACACCAATATTTCGACATGTGCAGACCCCCGTCCGGCGCCAGAGCGGCGCGATTACCGCAGCATAGAGAAGCTTCTTGTCGAGGAAAGGGGTGGCTTGCGACGCGGTTGCGCGATCGCCGGGCGCCTGCCAGAACCGGGCGCAGGCTTATCAGGACGGGACGGCGGCATGCGGACATCTGCGATAGTGGCTCTGGCAATGGTGGTGGCCCCGAGCGTCGCGCTCGCGCAGGCGTCGTCCCCTGCGATCGCGGTGCAGACGCTCAATGACGTCACCAAGACGCTCTCCTCCGACGCGTTCGAGGGGCGCAAGCCGACCACCGCGGCCGAGGCCAAGACGACCGACTATATCGTCGAGCGGTTCAAGGCGGCGGGGCTCAAGCCCGGCAACGATGGCAGCTGGTTCCAGGCGGTGCCGCTGGTCGAGCTCACCGCGCAGGGCGTGACGCCGCTCAGCTTCAGCGGCGGCAAGAGCCCGGTTGCGCTGACCTATCGCAGCGATGTCGTGCTCGCGACCTATCGCGTCACGCCCAAGATCAGCATCGCGAACAGCCCGGTGGTGTTCGTCGGCTACGGCATCACCGCGCCCGAGCGCGGGTGGGACGACTATGCCGGCATCGACGTGCACGGCAAGACCGTCGTCATCCTCGTCAACGACCCCGACTGGCAGAGCCCGGCGCGCACCGGCCTGTTCGAGGGCAAGGCGATGACCTATTATGGCCGCTGGACCTACAAGTTCGAGGAAGCCGCACGTCACGGCGCGACCGCAGCGATCATCGTCCACGACAGCGAGCCCGCCGCTTATGGCTGGGGTGTCGTCCAGTCGAGCTGGACCGGGCCGCAACTCGAGCTCGACGAGGCCGGCGACCATGCCGACCAGAGCGAGGCGATCGGCTGGATGCAGCTGGCCAAAGCCAAGCAGGTCTTCGCCAGCGCGGGCAAGGATTTCGACGCGCTGAGCGCCGCCGCCAAGGTCAAGGGCTTCAAGGCCGTGCCGCTCGGCGTGACCGCCTCGGTCTCCTTCGCCAACACGATCAAGCGCCAGGCGTCGAAGAATGTGATCGGCATCCTGCCGGGCACCACGGCGCCTAACGACTACGTCTTCTACACCGCGCATTGGGACCATCTCGGGCATTGCGATGCGGTGAAGGGCGATTCGATCTGCAACGGCGCGCTCGACAATGCCAGCGGCGTCGCCGGGCTGGTCGCGCTCGCCGAAGCCAATGCCAAGGCCGGGCCGGCCAAGCGCTCGCTCGTCTTCATGTCGGTGACGTGCGAGGAATGCGGGCTGCTCGGCTCGCGGTATTATGCCGAGCATCCGGTCTATCCGCTCGCGCGGACCGTCGGCGGGGTCAATATGGACGGGCTCAACGTCAAGGGCCGCGCGAAAGACTTCGTCGTCGCGGGGGCGGGCAAGTCCGAGCTCGAGGATCGCATGAAGCGGCTGGCGGCGGCGCAGGGCCGCGTGCTCAAGCCCGAACCCAATCCCGAGCGCGGTGGCTATTTCCGCTCGGACCATTTCAGCTTCGCCAAGCTCGGCGTGCCGATGTTCGATGGCGGGTCGGGCGAGGATCTGCGCGTCGGCGGTGTCGCGGCGGGACATGCCGCGGCGCTCGATTACATTCAAAACCGCTATCACAAGCCGCAGGACGAATATAATGCGGCCTGGGATTGGTCGGGCGCGGTCGAGGATCTCCAGCTCTATTACGGGCTGGGGCGCGAACTCGCCGATGGCACCGACTGGCCCAATTGGTACAAGACCGCGGAATTCCGCGCCATTCGCGACAAGAGTCGCGCAGGACAATAAACGATGACGCATCCGCTTCCCCCGGCCGAATGGGCGCCGCACCAGGCCGTCTGGATCGGCTTCCCGAGCCATCCCGAGCTGTGGGAAGACGATCTTGAGCCCGCGCGCGACGAAGTCACCGCCTTCGCGCGCGCGGTCCATGCCGAGGGCAAGGGCGAACGCGTCATCCTGGTCGCCGCCGACGAAGAGGCTGCCGAGGCCGCGCGCGCGATGGCGGGCGACTGTGCCGAGGTGGTAGTCGAGCCGTTCGGCGACATCTGGCTGCGCGATACCGGCCCGATCCTGCTGTCCGACGCCAGCGCGCGCGACTTCGGCTTCAACGGCTGGGGCGGCAAATATGATCTGCCGGGCGACGACGATGTCGGGCTGCGGCTCGCCGCTTCGCGGCAGATCGCGGTCGAAAGTTGCGACTGGGTGCTCGAGGGCGGTGCACTCGACGGCGACGGCACCGGGCTGGTCGTCACCACCGAGCAGTGCCTGCTCAACCCCAACCGCAACCCCGCGCTGAGCAAGGTCGAGATCGAGCGGCGGCTGCACGACGATCTCGGTTTCACCGAGATACTGTGGCTCGGCGATGGCCTGATGCACGATCACACCGACGGGCATGTCGACAATCTCGCGCGCTTCGTGGCGCCGGGCGTGCTGGCGATCCCGCAGGCTGCCGAGAACGACCCGAACTGGCTGGTCTACCAGCATGCCGCGCAGGCGGCCGAAGCGATCGCGGGGCTGACGGTGGTGCGCATCCCGTCGCCCGGCCGCGTGCTGCGCGACGAGGAGATCGTGCCGGCGAGCTACATGAACTTCTACATCGGCAATGCTGCGGTGGTGGTGCCGCTGTACGGTGCGCCCAACGACGAATCGGCGGTCGCGGCGATTCAGGCGCTGTTCCCCGATCGCACCGCAGTCGGCCTGCGCGCCGACGCGATCCTGACCGGTGGCGGCAGCTTCCACTGCATCTCGCAGCAGATCCCGGCCTGACGCCTGCCGCGCGGCGTTTTGGCGTCGCGCGGTTGATTGCTGTTTGAATCCGCGGCGCGAAGCACGATATGGCGGCGCATGACCCAGATCACCGTAGCCGCGCTGCAGCTCGCTTTCTCCGCCGATATCGACGCCAATATCGCGCATGTCAGCGAATTGGTGCGCGAAGCCGCAGCCAAGGGGGCGCAGGTGATCCTGCCGCCTGAACTGTTCGAGGGCGAATATTTCTGCCGCGTCGAGGATGAGGGGCTGTTCGCCAACGCCAAGCCGACCGCGTCGCACAAGGCGGTGCTGGCGATGCAGGCGCTCGCCAAGGAGCTCGGCGTGTTCATCCCGACGAGCTTCTTCGAGGCCGACGGCCCGCATCACTACAATTCGCTGGCGATGATCGGCGCCGACGGGGCAGTGATGGGCGTCTATCGCAAGAGCCACATTCCCGACGGCCCGGGCTATGAGGAGAAATTCTATTTCCGCCCGGGCAATACCGGCTTCAAGGTGTGGCCTGGCCCATCCGACTCCGGGCGCGCGACGACGCTCGGCGTCGGCGTGTGCTGGGATCAATGGTATCCCGAGACGGCGCGCGCGATGATGCTGATGGGCGCCGAGATCCTGTTCTACCCGACCGCGATCGGCAGCGAGCCGCACGATACCTCGCTCGACACCGCCCGGCTGTGGCGCCGCGCGATGGTCGGGCATGCCGTGTCGAACGTCGTGCCGGTGGTCGCCGCCAACCGCATCGGCGTCGAGCACGACCAGACATTCTACGGCACCAGCTTCATCACCGACGAGCGCGGCGACATCCTCGCCGAGCTTGGCCGCGAGGAAACGGGCGTCATCACCGCGACGCTCGACCTCGATCGCGTCAAGCGCCACCGCGCCGCATTCGGCTTCTTCCGCGATCGCCGGCCCGATCTGTACGGGCGGCTGGTCCAGGATATCTGATGACGCAAACGTCACTCGCCGCAGTCGCGGCGGGGGCGTAAACGCGCCGCATGGAAATCGAAGTCAGCGCCGAAGCCAAGGACAAACGCCTCAACCGCATGGTCGCGATCACCGTCGTCGCGTTGTCGGTGTTCATGGGGCTGGGCAACATCAAGGACGGCAACATCGTCCAGAACATGGCGCAGGCGAAGGCCGATTCGGTCGATCGCTGGGGCGAATATCAGGCGACCAAGACCAAGATCCACATCGCGCAGACCGCGCGCGCCGAGATGACGGTGATCGCGACGACCCCCGCCGCGCATGCCGCCGCTACGGTGGCGATCGCCGGGTTCGATCGCGACATCGTCAGATATTCGGCCGAGGTTCCCGCGCTCGCCAAGCAGGCGCAGGCCTTTGCCGATCGCTACGATGCCTACAACGTCCATGACGATCAGTTCGACGCGAGCGAGGCGCTGATCGCCACCGCCATCTCGATGGCGGCGGTGGCGGCGCTGGCGGAGAGTTTCTGGCTGCTCGCCGCCGGCTGGGCGTTCGGCCTGTGCGGCATCTTCATGGGGGTGTGCGGTTTTGCCGGATGGGGCTTCCATCCCGACGTGCTGAGCACGTTTCTCGGCTGAGCACGGGCCTAGGCCGTGCCGTCACCCCGCGTCGCGCAGTTCCAGCGCGCGGGCGAACACCGCCTCGAACATTTCCGACGTCAGCCGCCCGGTGCTCTGATTGTAGCTCGAGCAGTGATAGCTATCGAGCAGGATCCGACCGTCGGGCATGCGATGTTCGGCGCCGTGCGCGAAGCGGCATTTGGGCAGCTTGCCGCCGAGCACCTTGACCGCCGATTGATGCGCCACCTGCCCGAGCGCGATGTAGACACGCGCCGACGGGAGCGCATCGGCCTGGCCTTCAAGGAACGGGCGGCAGGTGCGGATTTCCTCGGGCGTCGGCTTGTTTTCAGGGGGGAGGCACTTGACCGCGTTGACGATGATCGCCCCGGTCAGCACGATTCCGTCGTCGGGCTTGCCGAGATAGTCGCCGGTCGCGAGGCCGAACTTGCCGAGCGTGTCGAACAGCAAGGGCCCCGAGCGATCGCCGGTAAATGGCCGTCCGGTGCGATTCGCGCCGAACTGGCCGGGCGCGAGTCCGACGATGCCGAGCCACGCCTCCGGATCGCCGAACGCGGGGACGGGGGCGTTCCACCAGTCGGGATGTTCGCTGCGGAGCGTTTCGCGCAGGGTGACGAGGCGGGGGCAAAGCGGGCAATCGCGCGGCGCTTCGGTTTGCGGGATCGGGCTGGGTGCGAAGTTCATCGCGGTGCGATAGGCGTGTTTGCATGCGCAACTCAACCTATGCCCTCGCGATCGGATCGAACCGGCGTGGCCGCCACGGCAGCCCGAGCGACGAAGTGCGCGCGGCGATCGCGGCGCTGCCCGGCGTGATCGCGCAGTCGCCGATCGTGGCGAGCGCCCCGCTCGGGCCCTCGATCCGGCGCTTCGCCAATGCCGTCGTGCTGGTGGAGAGCGCGGCAGCGCCGCCCGTCCTGCTCGCGCAGCTGAAGGCGATCGAGCAGGCGTTCGGCCGCCGCCGCGGCGCGCGCTGGGGGGCGCGGGTGATCGACCTCGATATCGTGCTATGGTCGGGCGGCACGTGGCGCAGCAAGCGGCTGATCGTCCCGCACATCGCCTTTCGCGAACGCGATTTCGTGCTGCGGCCGTTGCTGGCGATCGCGCCCGATTGGCGCGATCCGCAGCGCGGACTCAGCGTGGCACAATTGCACGCGCGGGCAACCAGGCGTGCACGGCTGGCTTGACCCGCCCGGCGCCCGCTCCTAACGCGAGCGCGGTGTGGGCCCATAGCTCAGTTGGTAGAGCAACGGACTTTTAATCTGTAGGTCATGGGTTCGAGTCCCATTGGGCCCACCACCACCTCCAAAGAATGGCGGATTTCTGCGGCTTCTCGCGAGGTTAGACAAACCTCGCGTCCGATGGTTAGCCAATCTCCGTTCCCAAAGCGACAGGATTGGACAGCCTTAACTCGCGCAAATGTGCCGCCCGGCTATCGGCCGAGCGACACATCTGTTGCTCACGCCCTAATTTTTAGGGCCGTTTTTGTTGGTCTTATATGTTTCAACGACCGTCGTTCGAGGACGTCGCTCTGCTTCTTTGACGGGAATGAACTGGCCACTGCCAGCATCGCGCCCGCGTTCGTGAGTTGCCAAGGTAATCACCCCCTTTCTGCGGCAGGCAGCCGAACTCAGAAAGGAAATGCGCCTTGAGCTGGGGGCACTTCGGGGTGAACTTTACCGTTCACGATTTCCGAAATTCGCCCTTGATTGACGCCAACCAGTGCGGCCGCCTGATGCTGGAATAGCCCGCGTTCCCTGATCAGGAATTTGATGTGAGCTGCCATTTCAGGCGATATCGGAGGAGAAAATTCACGCTTCATGGTCTTGGAGCTTTCTAAAAAGCTCTAGCCAGAGTTGACGCCGATTCTCGATGAGTGTAGAAAATACACCGTGATCACGACGCCGCCAGCTGGCCAGAGCTGGAGGCACTTTCAACGAAACGGGCCAGTTTGGTGTTAGCGCACCTTGCTGGCCCGTTTTTGTTATACCGCCGATTCGATTTCGTGCCAAGCCACTGATGCGTTTTTTTGGGCGTGAGACCTGTCTTACGTTTTTTGCGCCAAAACAGCCAAAAACGTTAACCATGCGCTGTAGGCCATCTGAGGGCCTCGTAAGCGGTGTTTGACCCGGTGTTCTGTATTTGTTGGAGGCATGATCGGGAGATATAACGATATCGTTATATCGTCGGCTGTTCCGCGGTGTCTGGATTAGGGTATACCGACTGGAACGCAGCTTATCGAGGTTCGTAGCGCTTAGTTGTCGCCGCCCGTCGAATAGCGCTGGTCGATTCGATCGATCATGCCCTTAGCCAAGGCTTCCTGCTCAACCGCCTCGGTGTAGAGCCTGACTTCGGCGGACTGTTTCCAGCCGCCGACAGCCATCATTTCCGCGTCCGTCCCGCGTGTCTGCGCCATGCGTCGCGAGATGGCTTTGCGAAGGCCGTGCGCCGTGCACTGCGGCAGGCCGGCGGCGTCGCACCACTCCCGGAACTTGTTGCCGAAGCCATCCTTGGTGAACGTCTTGCCATGCTCCGTGACGATGAATGTCTTTATGCCGACGCTCGGCGTGGCGTCGATCGCACGGCGCAGATCGCGCGCGACGGGCATCCAGAGGTCCGCGCCGTTCTTGCCGGCCTGAAAATTGATTTTGCCGTCGACGATATGTTTGGGACCGAACAGCCGCGCGTCACCGCGGCGCTGGCCGGTCCACAGGATTATCTCGAGCGCCAGTCGAGCCTTGCTGCCGAGTGGATGCCGCTGCTGATATGCCGCGATGTCGGCTTCGGTCCACGAGTAGAACCCTGTCAGCTTCCGCTGGCCGACCTGGTCGGCATCCTCGACCGGGTTGCCGGGGATCCACTCCAGCTTCTTCGCCAGTGCGAACAGCCGGCGTAGCTGCTTGCGCAGGATGGTGGCCGCCACCTGACCGCCGACGATGCGTCCCTTCGCGTTCGCCTTCTTCTCGGTCTTATTGATCAGGATCGCTTCGATGTGTTCAAAGTTGAAGTCGGCGACCATGTCGTTGCCGTACTCCTCGCGAAACCCTTCAATGATGCCACGCCGGCGTCGCTTGTCGTCTGCACCGCCCTTCGCCGCGAAGTCGGCCGAGCGGTAATAGCGTGCAACCAGATCATTGACGCTGCGCGGCATCACGCGCGGATCGCGGATCGGCTGCGCGGCGGTGATCGCCTGAAGCTCGGCCTCAAAGCCGGGTTGGTCGGGCAGCGTCTTTAGGTACACGACGGGATGGCCTGCCTTACGGAAGCGGGCACGCAGCTTGCCGTGCCGATCGGCGCTGACGGTGACATTTGCGTAGCGCGTCTTCATCGATTGCCTAGCAGCCTGTCCAAGGGGTTTGCGCGAATCGGCTGCAACACCTCTGGCTCATCGCTGGCATCGACCACGATATTGCCGGATGGGTCAATGCCGACGCGGACTCGAGCGTAGCCGGCCGCTTTGGCGCCCTTCATGACCCGAGTGATGTCCTGCTGAGTGAAGCGAGCTGCAGCGGTCATAATGGATCGAACCCCTGGCGAACGCGCAGGATCATGAAGGCCGGCCATTCCATGCGGCCGGCCTCGCGATCCTCGTCGCGATAGCGTTGGATTAAGGCGTTGTGGTGCGACGAGGCCACCCGGCCAGCCTCGCGCGCTTCCGGCGTGCCGCGCGTCCCGTTTCGCGTGACGCGCGCGACGATCGACAGCGGGGTCAGCACCCGGCCGCGCTTTGTGGCACGGTTGTTCCAATCGGCGTTGTGCTCCGGTTTGCAGAATAGCTGATTGGACACCTTGGGCTCAAAGAGCCGCATGCACTCCGGGCAGTGCCGAGGCGGCCAGTCCCCGGCCTGCTGACCGGGCATGCGGTTGTCGCCCTTCTGAGAGCAGCCTTGTAACAAGGCTGCTGCGGGCGTCGAATCAGGCCGCTTGCGCATTGGTGTTCCAGCAAGCTCGCTCGGCAGCGAGGGCGATCTCGGCATGCCACAGCAGCGCCGCGACGGCGGCGGCGCGATCGGCCTTTCGCGCATCGTCGGGAGCGTTCGCTGCAATCTGGGCAGTGCGCGCACTGGCCGCGATCAGCGTGTCGCGCTGCTCGCGATAGCTCGCGCCGCCACAACATGCACAGCGTTCGGGTGCGGGTGTGCCGTCGACCATGGCGCGCCAATGATCGGCGACTCCGCGCATTGTGCGGATGCCTGTGTCGGCGTTCGCTTGAGACATTCTCCCTGCCGCCACCATGGCCGGATACTTCGCGACACGCTCGGCGAGCAGGCGTTCGGCCACGGCGTTAAGCGCTGACGTTTGATCGGCATATTGTGGTCGGGTCGCGGTGCTGATCACCGCTGCACCTGGCGGGCCAAAAGATAGGCCGGTGGCCGCTGGCACCAGCCGTATCGTGCCATCTGCCTGTCTGCGAGATCAGCCCAGCCGTCGAGGCGTTTGATGCGGCGGTGCAAAGTGTCCAACCGAGTGCGCAGGTCGTCTCGGCGCTTCAGCAGTGAAGGGTCGATCCAGTTGGCGCGACGCGCCTCGAGCGCACGGATCGTCGCTCGCGCGCTGCGCAGGGCGCCCTCGGTCTCGCGGGCGACCTGACGTAGACGGTCGTCGTTCTCCTCAATCGGGACGGCGCCAGCACCAGCACAAGGGAGGCCTCGAACGTGGTGATATACAATCGTACCGTTCTTGCGCAGGCCTTTCCTGCGGCCGCAAATCTGACAGCGATACGGCGATCTCATCGGACTGCTCCGATGCCGATCTCGATCAGGAAGCCGAGCCATTGAAAGACAATGCAGCGGCCCTCGACCGCGTCCTCACGTTGGCAGTCGTCGAACGTCAACGCGCCGCCCCCCCATGGGCCGAAGTCGAAATGGGGAATGAGGTGGCGCATCATTGCGGGCGCCTCAACTCGGCAACGATCGTCTCGTGATTGCGCTCGCGGGCGAAGCGCTCGACATCATCGGCGCCTTTGTCTGCACGATCCCAGCACCGCGCCTCGACAATGCAGAAGCTGTTTCCTGCGGGTGTTTCGCGCTGCCCGGCGAGGATGGCCTCGTCACGAGACCGGCATTGGTCGATCTCGTAGGTGTTCTCGTTTTCAACGGCCTCCATGGAGCCGACCCACCACATCCATTCGGTAAGGCGGGCCATCAGAGGCGACCCTCGATCCACGCGCGGACGAACTGGAGCACCATATAGAGGACGAGCAGCACGACGACGCCGAGCGTCCCGCGCTCGAGCATCTGGAAATCGGGATCATCCTCGATCGTCACCAACGGAGCGCGAGGCTCCGGAAGGTCGAACGGTGGCAGCGGATGCCGGCCGACCGTTCGCAGGAGCGTGTTACTATGGGCTTCGGTTGCCCAGGCCGGCGGCGTGTAGGCGGTTGGTGCGCCCAACGGTGATTGCGTGTGATCGGTGGTTTGCATGATCGCCTCCATCGCCCAGATCGGGCTGACGTCGGCAAACTATATGCGCGTAGGAATAATCTCAAGTGCAAAAGATGCGCATGAGAATATGTGTCGCCTCAAAACTCGTCCGGATAATCTGGATCAGCGAAAAATTCCGGGTCGACCACTGGGATGTCGTTAGGGGCTGGCAGTTCTAGTGTGGCGCCATCGAACGCGATTCGGACCACCGCGCCATAGTCGGTCGAGGATTGAAAGATCGCGTCGACCCTTCGGCCTTTATCCATCAAGCCCCCGATCCAAGGGGCGCGCTCCGCCGACAGGTATCCCATCTGGATACCAATGGCGTTAAATACCGCCACGGCGTGCGGATCTTTCGGGTTTGTAGGCTCGCGCTTGAGTTCGACCTTCTCGCCGGGTCGACACAGCGATATCGCGAAACGCCGAGTAGGTCCTTTGGCGTTCGGATGCTGTGCGCCGACAACTACTGCCGAGAGGGCGCGCACTTTAATCTGCCAACCATGTAGCCGTTCGCGGCACCGGTGAAGAATTCGTCGGTGATCGCGCAGCCGGTCGCGGTCTGAACTGCCGTGCGCATATTGTCGCGTCGCGCGAGTGTGACGGCTTTCAGCGAGCGTTTGGGTATCACCCTGACCTCTTCGCCCTCCACTTCGACGCGAAAGCCTTCTCCCCCGATCTGAACGGTTTTATCGAGCGGCGCCGCCTGGACGAGGATCGCCATCGCAATAAGAGAAAACATCACAATTCCCGTGCAAACCAGATCACCCGGCCTTCAATGCGCAGATCCTCGGCATCGACCTCAAAGTCCTCTTCGCCGGGATTGTCCGAGATAATTCGGACACGCTGCCTGCTCGCAGGCCTCAATCGCTTGATGCCATGAGAGCCATGATAGTCGATCCAGTAAATTCCGCTGATTTTGGAAAGTGATTTCTCATTGATGTCGATCAGCACATGGTCGCCTGTTCGAAGTGTGGGCTCCATACTGTCGCCAATACCTTTGACCAAACGGAGGCGGTCTGACGGTGTGCGGGTGATGCCTTGCACCAAAGCAAGATCCATCTTGATCGTCTCGCTCTCGACGAAATCCTCGATCAACGTTCCTGGCCCCATGGATAGGGATAGATCCAGCGAGACGATTTCAACGACATCATCCTCGAAAACCGGTGCATTAATAGCCGGGAGCGTGGAGGCAGACGGACGGGAACCTTCAAGCGGCGACCATGGCGTATCCATGAATTCGATCGGATCGACACCGGCCAGTGCTGCGACTGCGATCAGGGTGCGGGCGGTCGGTTCTTGGCCTAAGGTTTCCCACTTAGAGACCTGAAATTGTTTCGCGCCGACGCGCTCTGCGAATTCCGCCTGATTGAGCCCCAAGTGCTCACGCAGCGTGCGGATGTTCGCCGATAGGATATCGCTGCTCATGCGCTGCGCATATCGCGAAGCTTCGCGCGCTGCTAATTCCTGTGCGCATATTGCCGTTGACCTAGATATGCTCACGTGCATATAAACGCGCCATGGACGACATCCGAACAGCCCGGCAGACCCTCGCGGTCACTCAATCCGAACTCGCGGGGATGCTTGGTCTCCATCAGTCTACCATCTCACGGTTCGAGAACGGTGATCTGGCGGTCGATGAGCGGACCCGCTTGGCATTGGACGCGCTTATTATGCGGCGGCACGCCGCGGCTGTGGCCGAAGTAGATGGTGGTGGGCCACGCGGTGAGCATGTCACAAGTAATAGTGCCGACCGCAATGCCTCGTCATCCGGAACGATTTCCGCAATTTCCAGTGTGGCGCTTCGATGACCCCAGAGGTCATCCGCCTCAAGCAGGCGACTGCCGAAATGATCAAAGGCTGCGGTGGCCTCGAGGCTTCCGCCAGTTTCTGTCGTGTCGGAAAGTCGGCGCTAGGTGATAATCAGTCCGTCAACCGCGCGGACAGCTTCGTGGCTATCGATGTGGTGCAGGATCTTGAGCCGCTCGCCCGCGACCGCGATGGCTGGCCTCACGTCACGCGCGCTCTGGCGGCAAGCATGGGTTTCGCGCTCGTGCGCCTGCCCGAATCTCTTCCGAGCGACAGCGATCTCCTGCTGCTGCTCGCCAAACTGACCAAGGAAGGCGGGGACATCGCCAGCGCGATCTGCGCGGCGCTTTCCGACCATATCGTGACGCCGACCGAGGCGCGCGAAACGCGCCGCCAAGTGCGCGAACAGATCGAGGTCGCGGTGCAACTCGACGCCGTGCTCGCAGCAATCGAAGCGGAGGGTGGACGATGATGAAGATGCACCTCGTGGCATGCGTTCCGAACGAAGGCGCGCGCCGTCTGGCGAATTGGATTGGCCGCGAGTGCGGTGGCGATCTCCACAAGGCGGCGTGGCGGCTTCATATCGAGGCGATCCAGCTCTCCTGCTTGCTGGATGGCTCGATGCTTCCCGGCGAAATCCTGCTGATCGACCTGTTGCGGCGCACTGCGCGCGCGATGAGTCCGCGTGATTGGTATCGCGAAGCGGTAGGCGGGTGGTTCGATGCCATCGCCGAGCGCGCAGCCGGGATGGCCGATGCAGCATGAAGCCTCGCCACAGTCCCGAGCCCTCGACGGTGCGCAAGCTCGACGCCGCGACAGGCGTGGCGCGCGGGTTGGCTTTGGCGACTTTGCTTTGGGCACTGGCCTGGTTGGTGTTGTGATGGGACAGGAATCTTACGTGGAGCATCGGCCGTTCGAAGGCGCGGAATGCCTCATATCCACCGCTGGCCCGTTCGCAGCCTCGGCCGATAGCTTGAATGGCTGGGTCGCCCAAGCCGCGTCGGACCGCATGTGCATCTATGCGCGCGGTCAATCGGTACCTCGCGGCGTTGGCGCGCGTGCCATGATGTTGATGGCGCAAGGGCTGATCCATTTGCGCCGGACGCGCCATGCGGTCGGCGGTCCGCTGTTCGACTATGCGGCCCGACGGACCGCGCTGCCTTTGGACAAGGCGCGGATCGTCCCGATCAGCACGACGTTGGCGGCGGAAACGCGGCACCTATTCGATATCCTTGCCCGACTGGCGGACGATGCTGCGCGCTGTCCGAGCAACGAAGAGCTGGCTGCGCTGATCGGGGTTCGGGGCGCGAAAGCCGCGCACAAGCATCTGGCGAAGCTTAGCGAGGCCAACATGATCTCGATCCGGTGGGACGCAGACTTCGCGATCCGTCAGGTCGAGATCCTCGAGAGCGGCGCCAAGACGGGAATGGGCCTGTGAGCAATCCGAGCGGTCCCGAGCTGGCGCGCGAGATTGTTGCTTATCGCAATCGCCTTGGCGTGTCGGAAACCGAATTTTCGCGGGCCTCTGGCATCTCGGCCCAGACGATCTGCTCGCTCAAGCATTCGGCGTACCCAACGGCGCGCACGATCGCGCGGGTGCGGGACTTCATCGCAGCGCACTATGATGGCTTTCCGCCTCGGCACGTTGCTGTGCCGCCCAACGGGCGCGGGCCCGGTATGGCGAATGCAGGCGCAGCGGGACTCGTCACGGCGCGCGCGGCCAGCATCGCGCCGGCACGGCCGTCGATCAGCGACGCCGCTGCGCGCGAAGCCGATGAGGCGGCCCGGCGCCGGGCGGCCGCGCGGAGCGGGTCGCAGCGCGCGCCGGTGCCGCATGCGCTCCCGGCCGACGCCGCCCCGGCCGAGATCCTCGCGACCGGCCTGATCGAGACGCCGGCCGATCTGATCACGCGCGTGCGCTCCGCCTGGCCCGAACTGTGGGCAGGCGTGGTGCGCGCGTCGCGGGCTCGCGGGGAACCGGCTGGTGCAACGCTGATGCAGGTCATCTCGCGTGGGCTCGAAGGGATTTCCGCGTGACCGACGAGCGCAGCATCGCCGATGTCGAGCGCGAGACGATAGTCGCCGAGCGCGCGGGCGTGCTGGCGCTGGCGCGCAGCTACGTGGGCGCTGTCGATGCGGCGGTCTCGAAAGACCGAATTGAGGCGGGCGAAGCAGCTTTTTTGAAGAGCTGGGCGAAAGCCTTCGCCGACATGGTCGCGACCGGGCTTCACCGCGAAGGCGCGGATCCGACTGGGGTGCATGCCGCGATGCGTGCGATCGTAAAGGGAGGTACGTGATGGTTGGGGTCGCCGCTAAGCCGCTCAAGGTCAATCCGCAGCTCGGGCGCCGCCCGGTGCTGGCGAATTGCACGATTGCGGAGCTGAAGATCGACCCGGCCTATCAGCGGTCGATCGCAACTGGGGAAAGCCAAGGGCTGATCCGTCGCATCGCCGTCGAGTGGGATTGGTCGCTATGCCAGCCGCTGGTGGTGGCGCGCCGGAACGACGACAGCCTGTGGGTGATCGATGGGCAGCATCGCCTGGCAGCGGCGCGGGCACGGCGCGATATCTACGATCTGCCCTGCGTGATCGTCGCCAGCCAAGGCGCGCGCGAAGAGGCCGCTAGCTTCGTCGCCCTCAACCAGCAGCGGCGCCCTCTCGCGGCGTTGGATATCTTCCGCGCGGCGCTCGCGGCCGGCGACATGGACGCGCTCGCGATTATGCAGTCGATCGAGCATGTCGGTCTGAGCCTCGCGCCGCACCAGAACTATGTCAGCTGGAAGCCCGGCATGATTTCTAACGTCAACGGCGTCCGCGCTGCCTGGCGTCAACACGGCGATGGCGCGACCCGGCGTGCGCTGGATATTCTCGCGCGCGGGTTCAACGGACAGGTGCTGCGATATTGCGGCACGATGTTCGCGGCGATCGTCGCGGTCTGCGCGCAGGAAGGTGCGGCCCTTGAGGTCGATCTCTTCGTGTCCGTGGTTGGGGGGGGCAGTCAGGAGGATTGGCTGCGCGATTTCGCGCGCGGGTTTGCTGCCAACGAAAATCAGTCGCGCCCGGCCGCAGCCGCGAATGTGATGCTCGCGGCCTATCGCGAAGCGCATGCGGAGGCCGGCGATGAGTGATGGCACCAAGATCGAATGGACCGATGCGACGCTCAACGTCGTCAACGGCTGCACGGTGATCTCGCCGGGCTGCACAAATTGCTATGCTATGCGGGCAGGGGGGCGGAATCTGCCGGGGCACCCAAGCACCGGACTGACACAGCCTAGTAAGGCCGGCCATGTGTGGACGGGCGAGGTGCGCTTCAATCAGACGGCTCTGTTGCAGCCGCTCGGGTGGAAGCGTCCGCGCCGCATCTTCTGGAACGCGCATGGCGACCTGTTCCATGAGAGCGTGCCCATCGCGTGGATCGACAAGGTGTTCGCCGTTTGCGCGCTGACGCCGCAGCACTCGCACCAGATCCTGACGAAACGGTCGGCGCGGATGCGGGAATATATGAACGACCCTGCGGTGGTTGGGCGCGTCGCCGCAATTGCAGCCGAGATCGTGCCGGACGGCCGGGATACCTATGAAACCGGGTTGAGGTTCGTCCCCGGCTCTGGATTTGGCTTCGCCTCGTGGCCCCTTACGAACGTTTGGCTCGGCGTCTCGGTCGAGGATCAGCGGCGCGCCGACGAGCGCGTACCCGACCTGTTGGCGACGCCGGCGGCTGTGCGCTTCATCTCCGGTGAACCTTTGCTTGGGCCGATCGCTCTAACGCACATCGATTTGCGCAAGTTTGGCGATCGACCGACCGATCTGTCCAACCGCCTCGGCGACTACGTGCAGCCATTGCGGGGCAACTTCACAGACAGCCCCAAGATCAATTGGGTGATCGTCGGTGGCGAGAGCGGCCCCGGAGCGCGGCCGATGCATCCGGATTGGGCGCGATCTCTGCGCGACCAGTGCGCGGCGGCGGGCGTGCCGATGCTGTTCAAGCAGTGGGGCGAGTGGACCCCCGGTGACAATGCCGAGTCCACGCTCGATCGCCGCACCGTCGATACCGCGACCTGGTTCGACGAGCGCTGGTCATTCGAGACAGTCCGGGGCGACTTCAACTTTCACAGCGACGACGAGCCCGACATGTACCGCGCCGGCAAGAAGGCGTCTGGCCGCAAGCTCGACGGCGTCCAGCATGATGGGATGCCGGCATGACTCGAGCATGGCCCTTCGGATCGCTGCCGATGTTCCGGCACAACGTGATCCTAGCCGATCCGCCGTGGGGGTTCGAGAATTGGTCGGAAGCCGGGGAGGGGCGCAACCCGAACCAGCATTACGACACGATGACGGCCGACGAGATCATCGCCATGCCGGTCGGCGATCTCGCTGCGCCGGACTGCGCGATCTTCCTGTGGTGTGTCGATCCGCTGCTCGATCGCGGTTTCGACGCGCTGCGTCGCTGGGGCTTCCGCTATGTGACCGTCGCGTTCGAGTGGGCGAAGCTCAACAAGAGCGGGCAAGGTTATTTCATGGGCACCGGCTATTGGACCCGTGCCAACCCGGAGATCTGCCTGCTCGGCATGATGGGCCGGATGGAACGCGCCAGCTGCGCCGTGCGCCAGCTTATCGTCGAGCCGATCCGCGAGCACAGCCGCAAGCCCGATCGCGTCCGCACAGACATCGAGCAGCTGCTCGGCGGGCCGGAGCGCGGGGTGCACGAGCGCTGTGAGCTGTTCGCGCGCAGCTCGCGGCCGGGCTGGACCGCCTGGGGGAATGAATCGTCCAAGTTCGACCGGGAGTTGGTCGCATGAAGCGCCGGACCTTCGCTTGCCCGGTAACGGGCTGCGGGAACGCTCGAGGCCGTTGGCACGCGGTATGTCAGTCTTGCTGGGACCGTCTGCCCGGAGATCTGCGCAACCGCATCAACACAGCCAGGGCGCAACGCTCGGTTCGCCTCGAGGCGAACGCGTCGATCGACGCGTCGAACTGGCTGACCGAGCATCCGCCTGGCTGGAATGTCGCCCGCGTGACGGGCGAAGTGGGCGCCGCGCCGCCTTGAGGGCCTTCAAGTCCTATCGATCACAAGCAATTTTCCGGGGGTGCCAATCCAGTGTCCGTTGCCAGCCTACCGTCGCCGATGTGCTCGGCGGCGCTCCAATATGCGCGCCGCGGGTGGGCGGTGTTCCCATGTCGGGAGCGCGACGAAACGCGCGTCATCGGCGGAGCGGGCGGCAAGGAGCGCACCTTCAAGGCCAAAGCACCCTACACCGGCCAAGGCCTGAAGGATGCCACCTGCGATGAGCAGCGGATCCTCGCATGGTGGAAGCAATATCCGAATGCGCTGATCGGCCTGCCGATGGGCGTGAACGGATTTTTCGCGCTCGATTTCGATCCCCGCACTGATAACGGCACCGGCGAGGTTTACACTCTCGAGCGATTGAAGGGCGACCTCGAGACGCAGATGGGGTGCCCGCTTCCCCAGTCGGTCACGTCGCTCACGCAGAGCGACGGCGTCCACGTCTACCTCCGCCAACCGTCAGGGGAGCCGATCCGCAATCGCGGAAACCTCCCGGCCCATGTCGATGTGCGCGGGCTCGGCGGGTATGTCATCGCGCCGCCTTCAGTCATGGTGGACACCGGTGCGCGCTATCGGTGGCTTGACCGTGGCGATTGGCGCGACGACGCGGCCTTCGCCGATGCTCCGGCCGCGCTGATCGAGATCCTGCGTGCGCCGAAGGCGCGCCCTGCGCCGTCGACTGAGCGCGCGCCCGCGCGATCGGCGCCGGCGGGCGCGGCGGCCGAGGTCGACGTCGACGTGCGGAAATACGCGATGGCCGCGCTCGACGGTGAATGCCGCACGATTCGCAGCGCGCCGCACGGCAACCATAATCCGCAGTTCAACATCTCGTCGCTCAAGATCGCGTCGCTGGTCGCAGCCGGTGCGCTCGACGCCGGCATTGCGCGCGCGGCGATCGAGGCCGCATGCCTGTCGAACCCTGGCAGTGACAGCGATCGTGAGGTGATGGCCACGATCAACAGCGGATGGACAGCCGGGCTAGCAAGCCCTCGCGATCTCTCCGAGATCGCGGCCGCCTCGCGTTCCCGCCGGGAACGCGCCCCTTCTCGATCCTCCCGGCTTTCTCCCCCCGCCCCCGACACTGAGAATGGCAAGCCAAGCTCCCATCCGGGAGGCGGGGGTTCGGTGAATGATAAAATGGGGTCCGGGGGGCGCTCCGAGCGCGAACTGACGCAGGGTTGCGCGATCCTGCCACAGACCGACCTCGGCAACCTCGAGCGCTTCCTGAAGCGTTACGGGCGCAATTTCCTCTACGTCGACGCTTGGGGTTGGCTGGCGTGGGATGGCACGCGCTGGAACCGGGATATGGCGCTCGCGCTCCTCGGCCGCGCGATCCAGACGACGATGCGCGCGATACAGGAAGAGGCGGAATTGGTGCGCTCGAGCGGCGTCCCTTTCCCGCCCGAGGGCGGCTTCCCGGTCGACGACGAAGAGGATCGCGACGAGGACGACGACATGTTCGCGCGCAGCAAGAGCGGACAGGCGCAGCGTAAGCGCAAAAGCGTGCTGTGGTTCCTCCAGCGACAGCAGGCTCGGCAGTCGGACAATCCCGGCGAGCGCTTCGATTACATCGCGAACGTCAAGAGCAACGGCGACATCGTGCTGTTCTCCGACAAGATCAACGCGTGGGGCCGCACGTCGGAGAGCGCGGGGCATATCAACTGCATCGCCGGTCTCGCGCAATCGCGCCTGGCTGCGCGGCCCGAGGATTTCGACGCGGATCCGCTGATGCTCAACGTCGCCAACGGCACGCTGGTCTTTGCGCGCGGCGATGCCGGCGCGACCGTCGAGTTGCGACAGCATCGGCGCCGCGATCGTATGACCAAGATCGGTACGGCCGAATACCTGCCCGACGCAGCCAGCCCGAGGTTCGATTCCTTCCTCGCGGACGTCCAGCCCGATCCCGAGATGCGCAACTTCCTCGACGTCTGGTCGGGCTATGGTGCGCTCGGCACGGCCGATGCTCAGAAGATGGCGGTGTTCTACGGGCAGGGATCGAACGGCAAGGGCGTTTGGATCAACACGATCGCCCATATCCTCGGCGACTATGCCTGGGCCGCGGCGATCGAGACGTTCATCGACCAGGGCAAGTATCGCAAGGGATCGGATGCGTCGCCGGATCTGGCAGCGCTTGCCGGTAGGCGCATGGTCTATGCGAACGAGCCCGAGGAAGGCTCGAAATTCTCGGACGGCCTGATCAAGTCGATGACGAGCGACGAGCCGCTCAACGTGCGCGAGCTGCTCAAGCCTCCGTTCCAGCTGCTGATCGGCTTCAACAACACCGTGTCGGCGAACCATCGCCCGAAGATCGGCACCGATCACGGTATTCAGCGCCGCGTCGAGATCGTGCCGTGGGATGTGATCATCACCGACGACAAGGTTGATCCGATGCTCAAGTCCAAGCTGAAGTCAGAGGGGAGCGGCATCCTCAATCGGATCGTGCGCGGTGCCCTGGCCTACCTGACAAGCGGCTTGCCGCGCCCTGAGGCCGTGCGGGAGGCGACGCAGGCCTATCAGGCCGAGAACGACATCCTCGGTCAGTTCGTGCTGCTGTGTATCAAGCGGATCGAGGGGCAGCAGATCGGGTCGACCGCGCTGCACGACGTGTTCGCCGCATGGCAAACATGGGCGCAGCAGCTGCCTGCGTCGGGCAAGCCGTGGTCGCCGAAGTATCTCGCCGGTCAGATGGAAAAGAAGGGCTTCAAGAAGCGGAAGTCCAGCACAGTGTGGTGGGACGACATCGCGCTGCAGTTCGATCGCCGCGACTTCGTGGACGAGAATGGCCGCGCCGTAACCCGCGATCTCCCCGCACCCCGCTACCCAGATGGCACGGTTCCTACCGCAAAAGCGGCGTCGCCCTCGATATTCGACGACGACGATCTACCGCCGTGATGCTCCCATGCTCCCCATTGCGGGAGGATCGCGAGGCGCCGGGAAGCGCGGTTTTCTGCGGGGGCGGGAGGATCGCGGGAGCTTGGGAGCCAGATTGCGGCCCTTTCACATAGCATGTGCGCGCGGGTGCGCATGCGGGATTACCCCGCACATTCACTCCCATGTTCCCGAAAGAATAGTAAATGACTGATATCTATAAATTCTATCCTCCCATTGAAGCTCCCATTGTTGGGAGCGAAGGTGATCCAAGAGAGGAAAGGGCGCGCGGCGGCCTGTTATCCTTCGGCGATGTAGAAGAGCGCTTGATCGAAGCGATGCTCGTCTGCTGGCGCAACCCGGATCGTGAGCGCGGATGGATGCGCATTCGGTCGGCATGGCCCGACGTTGCAGCCGAGCCCGGTGACTATGATGCGCGGGGCGGCGATCAGACCAGCTCGGACGTGGAGATCCGGCCCGCCTCGCTGACGCGCCTCGAAGTGGCCGAGATGGAAGAGGCGTTCGGGTGGGTCGATTGTCTGACGCCGATCGATCGCAAGCTGGTCGGGCTGGTGATCAGTCAGCTCGCGCGTGGTGCCAAGCAGGTGCCATGGATGAAGCTGCGCGGTCCTATGGGTCTGACGCGCGGCGCGGAAGGCCTACGCAAGCGCTATGAGCGCGCCATCGGTGCGGTCTGCCGTCGCGTGAATGGCGGATTTCTGGCGTCCCCTTGCGTCAAGCCGGTAAATCATCCGTGATGCAAATATTGAATGTCCACATTGAAGGCGTTTTCAGGCTATTCCACGTCACACTGGGTCGGGCCTTCGGACACGGCGCAGCATACTCTCCCGAACCTTGGAACGACCGGCGAGCCTCGCGGCTTAGCCGGTCGTTCCGCGTTGTAGGCATACCAATGGCGAAGCTCAGCAGTCTCAAGCCCGTGCTTGGTGGCCTGCGGCCGATCATCGGACGCCTCCCCGGTCAGGAAGCGTACGAGCGCGAGCGTCGCACCGTGTCATCGCGCGGATGGTACAAGCTCGCCCGTTGGAAGCGCCTGCGCATGGAAGTGCTCGTGCGCGATCACTTCACCTGCCAGTGGCCAGGCTGCGGCAAGCTGGAAGGCGATACCTCGCAGTTGGTCGCCGACCATCGCAAGCCGCATCGCGGGGACGAAGCGCTGTTCTGGGACATCCGCAACCTCTGGACCCTTTGCAAGCCCTGTCATGACGGAGCGAAGCAGCGCGAGGAGCGCGGTATTGGCGGTACATAAATTCCGGTAACTCGCAATAAAGTTACGCGCAATAAAATTTCAAAATCAACGAGACCCTTAAATTCTGAAAAATTTCACGACGTAATAATATTTCATGAAATTTTCGGTCAGGGGGTGGGGGCGGGTCAAAAGTCAGAACCGGTCGATGCTTGGGGACCGCTGTCCATCTCACGCAGAGGAATTTTTTCTGGCGAACGTTTTTATAGAGGGCCTGACCGACCTCTTCGGCGATCCGGTGCCAGCCTCGCGCGGGAAGCGGGGGCGTCCGCCGCACGTGCCAACCGCAGAAAACCGCCGGTTCGTGCAACTCGCCTTGGCGTGCGGGCAGGGCGAAGACGACATCGCGACTGCGCTCGGCATCAACGCCCGAACGCTCAACCGCCATTATTTTCATGAGCTGTCGGGGAAACGGTCGGCCCGTATGCGTCTCGACATGAAGAACATGGCCGCGATCGTCGGCCAGGTGGAGGCCGGCAACGTCGCCGCGATGGCGCTTCTCGAAAAGAAGATCGCCAAGCTCGACATGAAAGCACTCGCGCAGCGAGCGGCGCATGTCGATCGCAAGCCGAAGCCCCTCGGCAAGAAGGAAGCGGCGAAGGAAGCGGCCGCCGATGTCGCCGGCAAGTACGCGCCGCGACCGTCTCCGACCCTGTATAACTGATGCTCGCGCCCGTCTGGTCGACCGCCTGCACCGATTGGGAAGCGCGGATCGTCGAGCGGCGCAGCCTGATCCCGTTCCCCCCGCTCTTCGCCGATGAGGCCGAGCGCGCGCTGGAGATCTTCAAGGGCCTGCGCATTGTTGACGTGCCCGGCCAACCGACTTTCGGCGAGGCCTGCGACCGGTTCGTGTTCGACTTCGTCGCCGCGATCTTCGGTGCGTACGATGCCGGGAATGCCCGCCAGCTGATCAACGAATTCCTGCTGCTCATCAGTAAGAAGAACGCCAAGTCGACGATCGCCGCAGGGATCATGGTCACCGCCCTGGTGCTCAACTGGCGACATGCCAACGCGCTGCTCGTGCTGGCGCCTACGAAGGAGATCGCGAACAACGTTTTCACCCCGGCGGTTGGCATGGTGCGTGCCGACCCCGAGCTGGTGCTGCTGCTCAAGCCGATCGAGCATCTGCGCACGATCAAGCACCTCGGCAACAATGCCGAACTGAAGGTCATCGCCGCAGATTCGGAAGTGCTCGGCGGCACCAAGGCCGGGTTCGTTCTGGTCGAAGAGCTATGGCTGTTCGGCAAGAACCCTAAAGCCGCCGCGATGCTGATGGAGGCGACCGGTGGCTTGGTGAGCAGGCCCGAGGGCTTCGTCGTGTTCCTCTCGACCCACAGCGATGAAGCCCCGCGCGGAGTCTTCAAGGAAAAGCTCGACCTGTACCGCGGCATCCGAGACGGGACGATCGTCGATCCCCGCAAGATCGGCATGCTGTACGAGTGTCCGCCAGCGATGGTCGAAAGCCAAGGGTATCGCGACCCGGCGAACTTCTACGTCACGAACCCCAACATCGGTCGCTCGGTGGATCCCGAATGGATCGCCGAGAAGCTGGTCGAGGCGTCGCGAGGAGACGAGGGCGCGCTGCAGATCTTCCTCGCGAAGCATCTCAATATCGAAATCGGCACGCGCTTGAGTCGGGATCGCTGGACCGGCGCCGAGTTCTGGGATGCCGCGGCGGATATGACGCTCGTCTCGGTCGCCGAGCTGATCCGCCGCTCCGAAGTGATCGTCGCCGGGGTGGACGGCGGTGGCCTGGACGATCTGCTCGGGCTCTGCCTGATCGGCCGCGAGAAGGGGTCGAAGCGCTGGCTGGTGTGGTGCCATGCCTGGGCATGGTCGATCGTATGGATGCGCCGCAACGATATCGCGACCAAGCTCAACGAGCTGATCGCAGAGGGTTCGCTGACCCGCTGCGAGCTGCCCGACAACGCCCTCGCGATCGACCCGGCGGGCGGCGACGAAGAACAAGACGACGATCTAACCGAAGATATCCGCGGCGTCGTGGAGGTCCTCGTGCAGGTGCGAGACGCCGGGCTCTTCCCGGAACGCGACGCGATCGGGCTCGACCCGGTCGGCGTCACCGCCTTGGTCGACGAACTATCGACCCGAGAATTTACCGGAGAGCAAATGACCGCGATCATGCAGGGGTTCAAGCTGAGCAGCGCCGTGAAAGGCTCGGCGCGCAAGCTGGCCGCCCGCACCATGCGGCACGGCGGCACCAAGCTGATGCAATGGTGCGTCGGCAACGCGAAGATGGAGCCGCGCGGCGCGAGCGCCGTCGCGATCGTCAAGTCGGCGCCAGGCGCAAAGATTGATCCGCTCGCCGCGATGTTCAATGCCGTCATGCTGATGACCCGTAACCCTGAAGCCAGCGATGCCGGCGGCGGCGTCGATGACTTCATCGCCGCGATGAAAGCAGCCTGATGGCGAGCTGGCTATCGTCTGCCTGGTCGTTCGTCAGCGGCGCATCATTCGGCGCAGGCGTCCAGTCGGAAAAGCTGAGCGGCGGTTCGGCCGACGTCGCGACCATGCAGAAGATCGCGCTCGGGTCGGGCAACACCGCGGGACAGCGGGTCGATCCGTCGAGCACGCTAGGCCTCGCGACGGCATGGGCGTGCATCTCGCTTAAGTCCGAACTGGTCGGGTCGATGGGGACCGGCGTCTTCAGCAAGGCGGTCGGCGGCGGTCGCACGTCGCGCGATGACCATTGGCTCTACGATCTGCTGCACGAGCAGCCGAACGCGGACCAGACACCGGCCGAGTTCTGGGCTGGGCAGATCGCGGCGATGGACCTTTTCGGCAACGCCTATGCCGAAAAGGAGACGCTCGGGCAGCGCGTGACGACGCTGACGCCGTTGCGGCCCGACAAGATGGAGGTCGTTCGCAAAAACGGGGTGAAGGTCTATCGGTACAACGATCGTGGCAAGACCGAGGAAATGCCGGCCGAAAAGGTGTTCCACCTGCGCGGCATCACGCTCGGCGGTGACGTCGGCCTATCTCCGATCGACATGGGGCGCCGCACGCTTGGCACCGCAATGGCGGCAGGCCGCACAGCAGCGGACGCATTCGCGAGCGGCATGCAGAATTCGGGCTTCATCGAGACCGGTTCGGGCAAGCTGACTGCCGAGCAGCGGCAGGACCTGGTCGAGATCTTCGAGCGCTTCACGGGCGAGGGCACGCGCGGCAAGGTCATGCCGCTTGAGAAAGACTTCAAATTCGTCCCGCTTCAGATGAGCGCGGCGGATGCGCAGCTGCTCGAAAGCCGGCGCTGGGATGTCGAGGAAATCTGCCGCCTGTTCGGGATGCTGCCTGTCCTGATCGGTCATTCCGCACAGGGGCAGACGATGTGGGGCAGCGGCATCGAGCAGCTGCTGCTCGGCTGGCAGACCTTGCGGCTCAACCCGCTGCTGCGGCGGATCGAACAGGCGACCAAGCTGCAGCTGCTGACGCCTGCCGAACGCAAGCTGGTCTATCCCGAATTCAACCGCGAAGCCGTGATGGCGACCGACAGTGCCGGCCGGGCGGCGCTTTATTCCGCCTTCGGGCAGAACGGCGTGATGGATCGCAACGAGATGCGCTCGCGCGAGAATTTGGATCACCGTCCGGGTGGCGAATATCTCACGGTGCAATCGAACCTCGTACGGCTCGACCAGCTCGGCGAGGCCGGTGCGCTGACGTCCGATCAGCAATTGCGCTCGGCACTCTTCGGTCTGCTCGGCGTCGAAGGAAACGATCTCGAGGCCGCGATAGGGGCCAAGGTAACCGAAATACTCGGCCACAATGGCCGGCCACGACTGGAGGACTGACGATGCAGATCAACGGAGCCTTCGGGCGCAAGCATAGCGGTGCCCTGAAGGTCCGCGATTTCGACCTGTCGGTGAAGTCGGTCGGCGAGGATGGCAGCTTTTCCGGTTACGGCTCGGTATTCGGCGTGCTCGACAGCTATCAGGAAGTCGTCGCACCCGGCGCGTTCATCGACAGCCTCGCCGAGATCAAGGCCAAGGGCCGGCCGGTGCCCGTTCTGTGGCAGCATCGTAGCGACACGCCGATCGGCATCTGGGACGATCTTGAGGAAGACGATCACGGCCTGAAGGGCTCGGGCACGCTCCTGATCGCCGACGTGGGGCAGGCGCGGGAATCGCATGCCTTGATGAAAGCGCGCGCGGTCACCGGGCTGTCGATTGGCTATTGGGTGCGCGAGAGCAGCTATGACGAGAAGACCGGCGTCCGCACACTGACCAAGCTCGACCTGGTCGAGATCAGTCTCGTGACCTTCCCTGCGAACGACGATGCGCGGGTCGAAGCGGTGAAGTTCAAGCTCGCGCACGGCGAACTGCCGACCGAGCGCGAAATGGAGAAGTACCTGCGGGAGGTAGGCTTCTCGAAGAGCCGGGCCGCGGGCGTCGTCGCCCACGGCCTGACCGAAATGCGCCGGAGGGAGTCCGAGCGCGATGTGCGTAGCAACCCGGGGCTTAAGGCCCTGTCGGACACCCTGGCCGGCTTCTCCCTGAAGTCCGCCTAACAAGGAACCTATCATGAAGACCCCAGCCATGCTGGCCGCCGTCGCGGCCAGTGAAATCGCGTGCGCTGCGCGCACCGTCCCCGAATTCGGACGCAAGCATGACGCGGCAGATCCCGCCACGCTCGACCAGCGCCTCGCGAGCGCGCTCGATGAAGTGAAAGGCTTCGCGACCGAGTTCAAAACCAAGAGCGAGGCCGGCGAGAAGGTCTCGACCGAGACCAAGGAAAAGGCGGACAAGGCCCTTGGCGAACTGGCGGGCATCCGCGGCGAAGTGACCGAGCTGTCGCAGAAGCTCGCGCAGCTCAAGCGCGGCGGCGGTGATGACAATGCGCCCGAGCTGAAGTCGCTCGGTCACGAGGTCGCCAATCACGCCGACATCAAGGCCTATGCCGAGGGTGGCTCGAAGGGCACGATCGGGATCAGCGTCAAGGCGATCACCAGCGCGAACGGTTCGGGCGGCAGTCTCATCCGTCCCGACCGGCAGACCGATATCGTCGGCCTGCAGCGAATCGGGCTGCGCATCCGCGATCTGCTGACCCCCGGCCGCACCGAAGGCAATGCGATCGAGTATGCGTATCAGACGGCCCGCACCAACAACGCAGCGGGCGTCGCGGAAACCGCGCAGAAGCCCGAATCGGCCTATGCCTGGGACGTGGCGGCCGCGACCGTCAAGACGATCGCGCATTGGGTGCCGGTTTCGCGCCAGGCGATGGACGATATCCCTCAGCTCGAAAGCCTGATCGATGGCGAGCTGCGCTTCGGCCTGGATGATGCCGAGGATACCGAGCTGCTGCTCGGCGATGGCACCGGTCAGCATTTGAACGGTCTCTATACGCAGGCGACGCCGTATGCCGCACCGATCGTGATCCCCGGCGCGACGCGGATCGACCAGCTGCGCCTCGCGCTGCTGCAGGTCGAGCTTGCCGACTATGCGCCGGATGGCATCGTCATCCATCCGACCGCATGGACCGGCATCGAGCTGACCAAGGATGCGGCTGGCGGCTACATCTTCGCCAACCCGCAAGGCCTCGCCGGGCCGATCCTGTGGGGCCGCCCCGTCGTCTCGACCAAGCGGATCGGCTCCGGCAACTTCCTGACCGGCGCGTTCAAGCTCGCCGCGCAGATCTTCGATCGCATGGAGACCGAGGTCCGCATCTCCGATCAGGATCGCGACAACTTCATCAAAAACATGCTGACCGTTCGTGCGGAAAAGCGCCTCGCGCTCGTCGTGCGGCGTCCCGGCGCGCTGGTGAAGGGCGCGCTGCTCTAATCGGCAGTCCTGTAATCGGGCCGGGTGACACCGGCCCGGTTCACCGAAGCCGCGGTGCGCCGCGGTTTCGATGAACCGAGGAGACCAACCATGAAAAATGCTTTCGTGCTGCAGCATCACCACGGTGATGACGGCAGCGTGTCCGAAAGGATGATCCTGATGGATATGTCCGAGAAGCGCTTCAGCGAGCTGGAGAAGAGGGATCTTGTCCGCGAGGCGACCGCCAAGGAAGTGCGGGACGGCTATCAGCCGGATTTCGCGCGCGATACCAGCGGCGACGACCAGGGCGCGCCGTCGCTGCTCGATCTCGCGGTCGCCGCTGCGCGCGACGAGGCCGCAGATCTCGCCAAGGCCGAAATCGATCGTCTCGTCGCCTCGCACGATGCTGCCCTTGCCGACCAGTTCCGCGAGCTGAGCGACCGTGCAGCCGACTTCGTTGCCCGGCTGAAAGAAGCGCACGACGCTGCGCTCGAGCAAGCCCGTGATCGTGCATCGAAAGCCGAAACGGCGCTCGCCGCGTCACAAAAGGAGATCGAGCGGTTGACCAGCGATGCGCAGAAGCAGCTTCCGCAGGGCGACGAGAAGAAGGCGCCCGAGCCGGGCAACAAGAAGGCGGCCGATCCCGCCAATAAGGGCGCCTGACCATGGCCCGCTCCGCAGCTCGGTCGCGCGGGTTCGTTTGTGTCCCGACGTTCACGATCGCGCCGTCGATCACCGGCACGCCGCAGGCGGCAGACATCGGCGCCCGGCTGACCTTTGAGGTGACCGCAACGAATGCTCTCAATCCCGCCAAAACCGCGTCGGGCGCATCGTTGCAGACGGCGACGGTCATCGCCTGATGCGCACGTTCGTCGTCGTTCCGCCAGAGCCGGTCGTCACCTGGGCCGAGGCTGACGATCATCTCAAATTGGAAGGGGACGAGGATCAGAAGTCGATGGTCGAGGCGATGATCGCAGCCGCGACCGGGATGATCGACGGCCCGACCGGTTGGCTTGGCCGGGCCGTCGGTGTCCAGACGCTGGAGGCACGGTTCGACCATTTCGGTTGCGGCGTCGTGCGCCTGCGATATCCGCCGATCGTCGATGTCACGTCGGTGAAGGTGATCAGCGAGACCGGCAGCGAACTGACGATCGCCAACGATCTGTATGAGCAGCTCGGCGAGAAGCTCGTGCCCGCGTTCGACGCTTCATGGCCGGTGCCGCAGTTCCAGCGCGAGGCGGTGCGGATCCGCTACCGTGCAGGGTATGAGACCCTGCCGGGGCAGATCCGCGCCGCGATCCTCCTGATGGTCGGCGATCTGTATCGTTTTCGCGAGTCGGCGGCTTCCGGGCAGATCGGGGAGGTGCCGATGTCGACCACTGTCGAGCGCCTTCTGGCGCCCTTGCGGGTGTGGATGTGATCGGGCTCGATGCTGGCGAGCTGGACCGGCGCGTCGTTGTCGAGCGCGCCACGACCGAGACAGACGATTACGGTGGCGAGGTGAAGACGTGGTCGCAATGGTGCAAGCCGTGGGCCAAGATCACCTATGGGCGCGCCGAAGAACGCCGGCAGGCGGCACAGGAAGAAGCCTCGCTCGTCGCGACCTTTCGCGTTCGTGACAATGCAAAGACGAGCGACATCAGGACAACTGATCGCATCGTTTATGAAAACGCTGTGTGGGATATCTCGTCGAACGTGCCGTTCAATCGAACGGGCCGCGACATCACCGCGATTCGGAAATCCTGATGTCGGTCAAAGTTAAGATCGAAGGACTTGCCGAACTCGACTTTGCACTGACCGAGTTGCCGAAATCGACTGCCAAGGCGACGCTGCGACGAGTGCTAAAGCAGGCGGCGGCGCCGATCGAGGCCGCGATGGTGGCGAAAGCGCCGAAGCTGACCGGGGCTCTCAAGATCTCGATACGGTCAGGAACGAAGCTCACCAAGCGCCAACAGCGCTTGGCGAAGAAGGAAGGAAAATCTTCCTCGGAGATATACGTCGGCACGGCGGACCCGGCTGGCATCCCGCAAGAGTTCGGCTGGATTGAAGGTGCGGCTCATCCGTTCGCGCGACCAGCGTGGGAAGAGACGCAGGATCAGGCTCTCGCGATCATCCGCGAGAACCTTGCGACAGAAATCGAGAAATCACGAAGTCGGCTGGCGGCGAAAGCCGCGCGGCTCGCAGCGAAAGGATAGCGTCATGGCAACAGTCTCCTCGATCTCGATGGGCAAGGCAGCTCGCAACGTGACGATGACGTTGAAGGTGAAGCACGTGAAGCGCACTCGCGCGCGGCTATGGGCATTTACCGCCCTTTTGCGAGTTGCATGCTTCATCAATCCGTGCGCCGTCGTCGTCGAAGACGACAGCTAAGCCCGATGGACATGGAAGGTGCCTTGCGGGCGCGGCTGCTCGCCGCAGCGCCCGTCACGGATCTCGTCGAGCGCCGTGTCACATGGATCGACCGGCCGCAAAAGGACGGCTTGCCCGCGATCACGCTGCAGATCGTCACCGACGAGCGGGTGCAGACCTATTCCGGCTTTGCTGGACTGCAGCCCGGATACGTCCAGGTCGATGTCTGGGCGCTGACCTATGCGGCTGCAAAGGCGCTGAAGGAGGCGATCATCGGCACCGACGCTAGCCCCGGCGCTCTCGTCTCGGGCGGCACCTTCTACGGCATCCGCTTCACCCGTGCCTTCGTGACCGCGCGCGACCTGAGCGAGCGGACCGACACGCAGTTCATCTACCGCCACAGCATCGACCTGAATTTTCACTACGCGACCGCCTGAAGGAGGGCACATAAATGTCTGAAGAATCCACCGGCTTCGGCTCGACGTTCAGCCTCGGCAATCCGATGACGCTGCTCGAACTGGCCCTCATCACCGACATGGGCGACCTGCCATCGTTCGTGCGGGACCTGATCGACACGACCAACTTCAAGTCGGCCGATGGGATCAAGACCTACATCACCAGCCCGGTGCGGGATGGCAACGAGGTCGATTTCGTGATGAACCTCGTGCTCGGTTCGCCGAGCGATCTCGCCTGCAAGGCTGCCATGGCCGACGGCAAAGCGCGCCCGTACAAGATCGTCTGCACCACGGCGACCGGAAGCTATGAGGTTTCCGGCAACTGCCTCGTGCGCGATTACAAGCGCACAAATCCGATGGAGGATGTTCGGAAGGGCACGCTGACGATCAAGTATATCAGCCTGCCGACCGAGGCAGCGGGCGCCGGCGGCGGCGCCTGATGCTGCATGCCTTCTACCATGAGGAGGCGGTGAAGGTTGGCGACGAGGTGTTGCGGCTGACCCTGGACTTCCGCGCGCTCGACGCGATCGAGAGCCACACGAACCGCGCGTTCGATGAGATCCTCCACCAGCTGACTGCGCGGCGCGCCGTCCCGCCCAATTCGCTTGTCGCGCGGGTCGTGTGGGGGCTGCTGCGCACCCACCACCCCGAGGTCGACATCGACCAGGCGATGGGCGTGGTGAACGGCCCGAGCGCGGGCGCGGTCGGCATCGCGATGGGAACCCTGTTCGAGAAGGGTTTCCCCCGCGCCAAGCCGGGGGATGCAAAGGCCAAACCGGCGCACCCCCGGAAGCCGCGTGGAGCATCGAAGCCTTCTTCGTCGCATGGTGCGGCGAAGGATTGAGCCCAGATCGCTTCTGGACTCAGTCGCCGCGATCGTTCGTCGCGGTGATGAAGGGGCGCGCCCACGCGGCCAAAGCAGCATACGAAAATGCCATCGCGGCCGGATATTACAGCGAGCTTTTTGCCCGCCAGAAGAAGTTGAAAACGCTGAGCGCATATCTCGCGCCGGTGGATGACGCGGCGCCGGTGGCGCCCGAACTGGTGCTCGACGCCATGCTGACGCTGCAGGCGCAAGGCGTGCCCATGAAAATCAGGAAAGTGGAGTAACATGGCGGGAGGGTTAATCGGCGCGTTGCGTGTGACGCTCGGCATCGACACGGCAGCATTCGAGGCCGGGTCGAAGCGCGCAGCCGTGACCGCAAAGCGCGATGCGGGCTTGATCGAAAGCAGCTTTTCCAAGGCGTCGAGCGGCGTCAAAACGGCCATGGCCGGCCTCGCCGCAGGCCTGTCGCTCGGTGCCCTAGTCGCTGTCGCGCAGCGTGCGCTCGACTATGCGAGCTCGTTGGACGAGGTCTCGCAGCAGCTCGGCGTGACGTCGAAAGACCTGCAGGAATATCGCTACGCCGCGACGCAGGTCGGTATCTCGCAAGAGGAAATGGACAAGGGGCTCGCCAAGCTCACCGTCACCATGGGCCAGGCGCGCGCGGGTGTGGAAGGGCCGAAAGCCGCTTTCAAGCAGCTGAGCGACTTGCTCGGGAAGGACGTCCTGAAAAGCGCCGCGACCGCGGGCGACGCAATCCCGTTGATCGCCGATGCACTCGAAAAGGTGAAAGACCCCGCACAGCGAGCGGCGCTGGAGGTGTCGCTGTTCGGCAAGACTGGCCAAAAGCTCGACACGTTGCTGGCACCAGGCTCCGGCGCCATCAACGAGATGCGCGACGCCGCGCAACAGTTTGGGCTCGTCCTCTCCGATGACGACATCCAGAACGCCGACAAGACGGCCGACAAGATCGCCGAGGTCAAGCAGGTCCTCGAGGCGAGCATCGCGAAAGCGGTCTCCGAGAACGTCAGCGCGATCTACGATCTGGCCAATGCGCTCGAGGCGCTGATCACCAAGATCCCGTCGGCCATCAACGAGATGGGCAAGTTCTTCGATTATGTGTCGATCGGCTGGAATCGCCTGCAAGTCATGCAGGGAATCGGGGCGGGCAACGCAAATCAGGTCGGCAATAGTCTCGTCAACATTGCCGGCGCTCGCAACGATCTTCAGACGCGCGCCAACTACGGCAAAAAGGGCTGGATGGATGCGCAGCAGAAGAGCGTGCGCGACTATGCCGGTCAGGTGGGCGCCCATGGCGCTGGTGCAGGAACTTCCGATGCTGCCCGCGCATCGGCTGCATCTAAGGCCAAGTCGGACGCTCAAAAAGCGGCCCGCGCTGCGAAGAAGGCTGAAGACGACCGCCAGAAAGAATTGGAACGCTACAACCGTGAAATGTCGGGCCTCCACAAGGATCAGTGGAGCCTTGAAAGCGACCTGACGACCGACATTGAGGCGCGCGCCGAATTCGAGCGCAAGCGGATCCATGAAGCCGCAGCAGCCTACGCCGAAGAGCTGGCATCGAAGGTCGCGCTCGGCGAACTGAGCGCCGCCCATGCGAAGCGCCTGCAGCTCGGTAAGAACTACAACACCAACCTCGAACTGGATCTGGTCGACCAGAAGCTCGACGACGATCGGACGCGGCAGGCGCTGGATCTCAAGGATGCGTCGCTAAGCCTGCAGTCCGATCTTAATCGCGGTGAGCTGGGCGAGGCGAAAACTCAGGCAGAGCGCCGCGTTCTGCAGCAGAACCTGCTCGACATCGAATACGACCGCCAGCGCGCCGCCCTGGAGGCAGTTCTGGCGCTCAACAGCTCCACCCAAGCCGAAAAGGACATCGCGACCGCGCGCCTTGCCCAGCTCCCGACGTTGAAGGCCCAAGATGCCGAGAGCAATCGACGCGCTACGGCCGGTCCGCTCGAGGCCTTCGGCGACAGCCTGCACCGCACCGCAGGGCAAATCGCCGAGGACTTCCAGCAGATCGAGGTCGACGGCATCAAGTCGCTCAACGACGGCCTGATCGATGCGATCGTCAATTCGAAGAGCCTCGGCGACGTCTTCAGCAGCGTTGCCAAGCAGATCCTGGCGGACCTGCTTAAGATCAGCCTGCAGTCGGCGGAATCGTCGCTGTTTGGCAAGGGGTCGGGTGGTGGCGGCGGGTTCCTCGGTTCGCTGCTCGGCGGCATCACGTCCATCTTCGGCGGCGGCCACACGCTCGGCGGATCCAGTATCAGCAGTTCGCTCTTCAAGGGGCTGAGCGCGGGCAACGGCATCAAGGGTCTCGCCGGCGGCGGCACTGTCCAGGTGGGCGGCAGCGGTGGCATCGACACCAACTTGATGAGCATCAACGGCATGCCAGCGGCGCGCGTCAATCGAGGGGAGCATATCAAGGTGGTCCCGAACAAGGAAAGCGATCGAACGGCTGCGCCGATCATCATGCACAACGATTTCCGTGGCGCGGACGCCGATGCTGTGCCGAGGATCGAGGCCAAGCTCGATCAGCTTGATCGAAGTCTCGAGCGTCGTGCGGTTACCGCGGTCGGTGATGCAACCGATCGTCGCGTCCTTCGGAGAGGGTGATGATCATGATCACCTATCCTCGCGCCATGCCCAAAGTCGGCGCCGATTCGATTTCGTTTGAACCGCAACAGGTCGATTACATGAGCCCCGAAAACAGCGGTCGCATCGGTGCGGTCGCGGCGGGCTTCCCGCTATGGCGCATGAAGGTCAGTCTCACCAACATGGCCGAGGCGGACTCGGACGAGTGGCGCGCCTTCATCGCCAGCATGCGAGGCTCGCGGCGGACCTTCTACGCGCGCGATCTGAGCCGACCCTATCCGCGACTGCACAGCGATGGTCGGCCGTTCGGCCCCGCGCCGTCGTCATGGTCGCAGGCGATCACGTCGGATGGCGACGCACTGCTGACGCTCAATGGTATGCTCCCCAACGTCGTGCTCTCGCGCGGCGACTATGTCGGCTTCCGCTGGGACGCTGCCGGCGCGGTAGCAGGATCGCTCGGCCGGCGCGCGCTCGTGCGCGCGGTCGAGCGCGGTATCGTCGGTGCGGACGGTTCGGTGACCCTCACGGTCGAGCCGCCCGTGCCGACGATCGTGCCACCTGGTGCCGCTGCCTACATCGATCACGCATCCTGCCTGATGCGGATCGTCAGCAGCTCGACGCAGCTCGGGGTGCAGGTACCGGGCGGATACACCCCATCGGGCGGCGTGATCGAAGCCGTTCAGGATCTTCTCCCATGAAGCTGTTTTCCGATGATGCCGTCGCTGCGATCCTGAAGGGGGACGCCATCACGACCGGCGCGGTCGAGATCATGACCGAGGAACCGATCCGCGTATGGGGCGGCTATGGCGTGCAGACGCTCGATGGGGAGGATTTCGACGGCATCGGGGACGCGGGGCTCGCATCGGTCTCGGGTGGGGCTCTCGGGGGCGCTGAGCAGAACGTCACGCTGGAATTGTCAGGCGTCGAACCGGAAGTCGTGGCCATGTTCGACGCCTCGACGCTCCGGCGCGTTGTTGCAGTGCTTCGACGGCTGATCTTCGACAGCTCGGGTCACACGCTGTTGCATGCCGAGGTGTTCACGCGCGGGACACTCGATCAGGTTCCGGTGGAGGAGACGCCGGGCGGTGCGTCGACCATCAAGGCGATGGTGGAGACGGCCGCGCGCGGCTTGGGCCGGCGCGGCGGGCGGATGCGCACCGACGCTGACCAGCGATTGATCAAGGCCGACGACGGTGGCTTCAAGTCGATCGCCTATGCCGGGCAGAAGAACCTGTATTGGGGCGGCAAGCGCCCGGCGACCGCTTCCAGTGCGCTACCTGGCGGGGGCGCGGCCGGCGGCCGTTTCTCGCTCGAGGAAGCGCAGTAATGCGCGATTTCGCCGGCCTTCACGAGTTCTTGACCGCGCGCCAGTCGATGCCGTTCGCCTGGGGTGACCATGCGAACGATTGCGTCAGCGCAGCTGCTGCGGCGATCGTCGCGCAGGGGGGCGTGGATCTGCTCGCAGGGATGCACTGGTCGAGCGAAGAGGAAGCCTATGCCGCCCTCGATGCCGCTGGCGGACTGGAGGCGGCAGTCGACGCCTACCTCGAGCCCATCGTGCCGGCTCTCGCAAAGCGCGGCGATATCGGCGGGATCACCGCGGGGAATGGGCTGATCCTCGTGGTTGTCGAAGGTGACACGATTGTCGCACCGGGGCCTGATCGGCTGCGACGGATGCCGCGCTCGATGCTGGTGAAAAGTTGGTCTTCGATATGAAGAACCTGCTCCCGCTCCGATCGCGGATCGGCATCTCGATCGCCAATGGTCTGGCGATGGCGAGCACACCGGCATACGGCGACCCGATTACGGTCGCCGTTTTCGGAACGGCCTTCGCTGCGACCCTCGGCGGTGCGATCGTGACGGCGGTAATATCGTTTGCCATCACTACGATCGCCTCAATGGTGCTGACCAAGCTGTTTGCTCCCAAACAGAATGCGCAGGACCGCCAGGCATCGGTTCTGCAGATCTCCATCGGCGAGGGGCCGCGAGAGGCGTTGTTTGGAGAGATCGCGACCGGCGGATCGTTCGCGGACGGCTTCAACTATGGTGGATCGGACGGCACCGACTGGGAGGCGTTGGTCATTCCGGTCGCCGATCATCGCTGCCATTCGCTCACCGGCTTCTATATCGGCGACGTCTATGTAGCCTTCGCGGGCGATGGGCCGGTCGCGGGCTATGGCGGGCAGCTCGAAGTCTACTGGCGCGAGGGCACCGAAGATCAGGTGATGCCGTCGATCGTCACCACCAATGGCGGCTGGGCGCCGTCGGACAACCTCGCCGGGATCGCGACGGTGATCGTCGCGTACAAGGCCGACAAGCCGGACTCGAAGACGCCGATCTGGACATCTGGCCGGCCGTCGTTCCTTTGGGTGGTGAAGGGGGCGTTGCTCTATCTACCGCGCTTCGACTCGAGCGTTGGCGGTGCGGGTCCGCATCGGTGGGACGATCCGTCGACCCGCGAGTGGTCCGACAATCCGATGGACTGCCGGTATAACTGGGTACGCGGCATCCACGCCTGCGACCGGATCGACGAGCCGGGAATGCTGCTGATCGGTCGCGGCCTGTCGGCGATCGAGGCGCCCCCGGAGGACAGCTTTTCGTTCGCGAACACCTGCGACGAGCCCGTAGCGCTGAAGAACGGCGGTTCCGAAAAGCGCTACCGCTGCAACCTCGTCGTGCGAGCGAACGACGATTACATCTCGACCGAGGAGACCTTTGCCGCGTGCTGCGCCGGCATCATCATCCAGCGGCAAGGTGGCGTACAGGTGGAGCCCGGCTCGGCGCGCAGCGTGGTCGCCGAGATCACCGACGACGATTTCGTCGTGGGCGAGACGATCACCTTCAATGCGTTCGAGAGCGACACGCAGCGGATCAACAGTGTGGTGCCGCGCTATGTCGAGCCGGCGCAGCGCTGGGCGGATCATGCCGCCCCGCTGCGCCGCGACCTCGCCGATCTCGCGATCGATGGCGGCCCGCGCGAGGAACCGCTCTCGCTGATCGCCGTCACGTCGAACACGCAAGCCCAGCGCTGCGGGGAGATCAGGCGGCGCCTGGCGCGGATGGAGCGAACCGCTTCGTTCACGCTCGGCCCGCGTTTCGCGCACCTCGAGGAAGGCGACTGGATCGGCTGGACCTCGGCCCGGCACCTTCGCGGGCAGCGCGTGGTGTTCCGGATCAACAGCTACAGTCTCGCCGCGAGCTGGCGGAACACGCTCTCGATCAAGGAGATCGCGGCGCAAGCCTTTTCGTGGAACCCCGCGGTCGACGAACTTACGCCGGGCGCGGTAGCGGTGCAGCAGACGCCGCCCACGCGTGGAGCCCCTATCGCCTCGGATTGGTCCTTCACCGGGGAGACGATCGCCTCGATGAGCGGATCGCAACCCGCGATCGTCTTCGCTGGTGCCGCAGGCAGCGACTATGTCGAACAAATCGTGTTCGAATACCGGTTGGCAGGCGGCACTGATGCCGATTGGATCGGATCGGAGTTGGCTGGGCCGGGGGTCCGTCGGCGCGAGATTTCCAGCGTGAGCCCCGGTACGTCCTATGACGGTGCGATCTCGTACATCATCGGCGGGGTGCCGACCGAGCGTCTCGTCCTAGGCCCTGTGACCGCCGGTGACCTCTCTGTCGCGGGGGTCGCTACCGCTGGCGACCTCGCGGCCGCCCAATCTACACTGGAGGCGCAGCGAGCCCTGATCGATGCGCAGGCAGCGACCCTGCACGCCTATGACGAGCGCCTAACCGCGCTCGAGTAACCCTTCGCAAAGATTGTGACCGACCCCGCTGGGTGACGCCCGTCGCTCGGTGCCGCCTCTGCCTGTCCGCGAGTGCAACAGTCTATCGCCCCTAGGAGCACAGTATGATCAAGCCCGCGCTGGTGACGCTTGTCGCCAACCGATGGACCCCCTTTGCCTATGTGATCGCGTTTCGCGGTGCAGATCTGTCCGGCGCCGATCTGCATGCGCAGGTGCGGATCGCGAACGACGCGGCGGGGGTGCCACTGATCGACCTGCCGAAGGTCGACAGCGCCACGGCGATCGGCGTGCGTCTCATGGATGTCGACGCCAGCGGGGTTTTGCCGGTCTCCTATGTCCGTCTCCAAATTCCGGGAGACAGGCTCGGGGCGACCCTCCCGGCTGGCAACGAGCTGGGTGCCGATGTCGCACTCGCCTGGGATCTGCTCGTCACGCCGGTCGGGCGCACGCAAGGGCGCTGGATGGGGGGCACGTTCTTCGTCGCGCCTGGCGCGACGCAGCTGGCAGCCGCATCGCTCGCCGACGATCCTTCGCCAGGCGCGGCCGATGCCGTTGCGACGCTGGACGGGGAAGCGCTGTCGGTGACGTTGAGCGGTATCGAGCAGTTCGAGCCGCTGCTCGCGCGCGCTGAAGCGAACGCGAAGATCGCACGAGCTGCTTACCGGATCGTCAGCACCGATGCCGACCTCGCCGCGATCCCGGATGATGAGCGAACCTATGGCCTGCAGGTCTACGTGTTCAATTCGGGCCGGAAGTATGAGTGGGGGCACGGTGCCAGCGGCGATGCGTGGATCGACCTCGGCAGGATCCATACGGGCGGGGCAATGGTCGACGGCCGAGAACCCCTCCGGACATGGGCAGTGGAGGACGCCGACGGGGTAATGCGCCTGTTCCTGGCGATGATGGCGGATAACGGCGCGTTGCGCACCTCGATCCTCGAGGCAGGCCAGATGGAGGTCGCGGGCATCACGTATGACGCTCGTCGCGCGGCGGGCTGGCAATGGGTTCTGGTGAAGATCGATGATGACGGGCGCGCATGGGCTGTCGCTGGCGTGCGCTCGGAAGGCACATGGTTCCCCGCCGCGGCCGAGCCTGCTCGATCCGTATCGACCTACGTCGCCACGCCCACGATTGCCGCGCGCAAGTTCGCGTGGTTCGTCGAAGACGGCCGCTGGATAATCTTTATCGGGCTCGGCCAGTCGCCGGTGGAAGCGTTCAACGGCGATGCCAGCGACGTGGCGATCTCCACCGTGCCGCTCCATCCCTCCGACAGTCTCATGCTCGACGGCACCGACGGGCCGCGGCGTCGTGGTCAGGCGCGAACCACGACGCTCGTCCCGCTGGTCGAGCATACCAACACCACACCGGGCGTTCCGGGCTCATCGTGCAAGGAAACATACTGCTCGAGCTTCGCAAACCATCTGATCCGAGACGTGGCGGCAGCGACCGGCAAGACGCCCAAGATCGTCAGCATGGTCGCGGCATTCGGCGGCCAGTCGATCGCGGGCCTGTCGCGTGGTCAGGATGTCTGGAACGATGCGATCAACTCGGTCGAGGATGCGGTCACGGCAATCCGCGCACTCGGCGGAACGTCGATCCGCACCGTGATCGCTTGGGATCAGGGTGAGGGCGATACAGGCGGCTCGCCGCTCGATCGCGCGGCGGGCGGGACCGGGAAAGGCGCCTGGGTCTACAAGATGATGGTGCAGAAGCTGTTCCGTGAGCTTCGTGCCGACATCATGGCGCGCACCGGCGAGGTCGAGCCGCCCGTTGTGTTCGCGATGCAGCACAGCAGCACCCCGCCCGGCGCGGAGTGGGAGAACAGCAGCCGCTTCGGAATCGTCGAAGCGCATGGGGCCGACAACATCCGCCTGGTCGGCCCGCGATATCAGCTCCCGTACGCCGACGTGATCCACAACACGAGCCGGGGCCGCTATCTGGTCGGTCAGCTTATCGCCAACGCTGTGTCGGAAGAGCACTGCGGCATCGGTTACGCACCTTTGCTCCCGGTCGGCTGGTACTGGACCAGCGCAACCACGCTGGTGGTCGAAATCTCGGTCCTGTCCGGTGCGCTTGTCATCGACACCTCGGACACCGTCGTGAAGACCGCCGGTCTCGCCAATCAGGGCTTCGCGTTCGACGATGGCAGCGGCTCTCCACCTGCGATCACGAATGTTCAAGTCTGGGGAAGCCTGATCGGATTCACATTTGCGCGCGCTCCGACTGGTCCTCGCCCCCGCCTTGCCCCGGCGATCACGCGCAACAGCGGAAACACGGCGCAGGACGGCCCGGTGATCGGCGCGCGCTGCACGATCCGCAACGACGTCGCGCTCCCGACGATCGGCGGCGGCAATCAGTACCAGTGGCTTTGCGCCTTCCCGCTCAACCTCTTCTGATAGGAACGATCCATGTTTTCAGGTCCCGCTATGATCCTGTCTCGCGACAGGTCGGCCCCTGCGCTGCAAACCGAGGAAGTTATCCTTCTTCATGCGAGCGGCTTCGTCGATCGTGGCTTGGCCGCCCTGTATATGTTCGGCGAAAGCGGCGGCACTTCGTTCGCCGATGCGCTGGGCGGTCCGCCTGGCAATCTCGACTTTCTCGTCGACAGCAACAACGCCTTTTCGCGGCTTCCGAAAGGCGGCGTATCACTGTCCGGCGCCCAGTTCATCAGCTTCCCGGCATACGAAGCTAACGCGCCCTGGACCTTGCTCACCGCTGGCGCGATCGTCGGCGACGCTGGGGCCGAGTTCGAGAAGATTACCGGCTACATCGGGCACCGCACGGCATACGGTGCCAACGCGCGCGGCACCTATCTCTATGCTCGTGGCGCAACGAGCTGGGGCGCGCCGGCCAATGTGACCGACTATTTCCAGCACCGGACCAACGGCGGCGGTGAAGCGGTCGACGTTGCGCTTTCCCCGATCGATCAAAATGCTGCGTCGGTGCATCACCTGATCGCACATTCGTACGATGGCGCAGGTGCGCTCATTTCGACGCTCTACGATGCCGCGGGAACCGTTGTGGCAACCGTCGAGACGCCGGTAACGCCAGCGCAGCTTTTCGGCATCTCGGGCGCGATCATGTCGATGCTTCAGCCGGTAATTGGTGGCCTAAGCGAGGTCTTTGACGGTGCCCGGCAGCATTTCGAGTTCGTAGCTCGGTACACTCGCGCGCTGACGGACTTCTCTGCCGCCGAGCTGCAGATTCAGGTTGCCACGGCCGTGCGGCTTGGCGCCGCGCGCATGCGTCCGTGGGCCTAGCCCGGACCTGATCGGTATACTTCTGCCGGCCGCGCGGGACGCCGGCCGAGGCCATCAAGCATCGGAGGGAATTGATGTCGAACGATAGCATCGCGGCGGAAGCCGTCGCGAGCGGCCCCCGCACGGCCGCGCCTCCCAGCTTCGACGGCCACGGCTGGCTCGTCGTCGTCAACCTCGCCTTCATGACGGCATGCTTCGTCCTGTTTTCGATGCTGGCGGTCAACATGGCGGTGTCGATGTGGAATAACCGCGCACAGGACAGCTGGCGGCATCCGGTAACGATCTGGCGGATGATCGGCTTCCTGCTCGGTCTCGCCGGCTTCATCCGGTTCGGGCTCGCCGCTGCGGTGCTATGGGGATGGAACCCGGATTATCCCAGCGCGACGGCGCTCCTGTTGACGCTCCAGCGCGTGTTCGATCCGGTCGCGGCGCTCTGCGGGGTCGCTGCCATCGCCACGTTCAAGGTCTCCGAGCGCGGCATGGTCGAGCAGCTGCGCCGTCGGCCGTTCCCGATCGACATGTGGGCGTCGCTGCCGATGCTCAAGCGCCCTGCCGCCATCGCGCTGCTCAGCCTGATCGCCGCGATCGGTGTGGTGTCGACGCGATGATCTGGAAGGCTGTGCTGCCGCTCGCGGCGGCGGCGCCGATCGCGGTGACGGCTGCGGGAACCAAGGGGGCGATGGTGGGCGAACCGACGATCTGGATCGTGCTGGGCTATCCGTTCGAGGCGGGCAGCATGATCGCGGCGCTGTGCGCGTGCCTGGCGGTCCGCTTCTGGGCGGTCCAGAAGGACTATGTACGGCATCGCTGGTCGCTCGATCTCCCGGTCGCTGCGATCGCGCTGATGTTCACCGCGGCGGCCGTCATCGCGGTGCGCCCGACGCCGCTGGTCGCGCTGCTGCTGGGCACTGGCCTGGGCGTGCTCGGCGCCGGAATCATCGCGATTGCCAAGAAATACGTCGACCGGTGGCTCGGCGACATCACCGGCACGACACCCGCGCAGTAACCGGTCGCGCCTCGACGCGGCCATTTCAAAGGAAGTGCTATGACGAAACCGCCACAAGCAGCGGCCGACCCCGTGCGTGCGCCGCAGAAGAAGCCCCTGACCGCGCTCGCTGCCGCGATTGGCATCGCGGGCGCCGCGATCCTCGCCCCGTTCGTCTCGGGCTGGGAGAGCGGCGGACAGCAGCACCTTGTCCCCTATCTCGACATCGTCGGCGTCTGGACGCAGTGCGATGGCGAAACACTCGGCGTGACGGCCCGATCGCCGAAAGAGACGCCGGAAGGGTGCGCGGTCAAGCTCGACAAGCGCCTCGCCGGCTTCGCGCAGGCGGTTGCGGCCTGCTCGCCTGGCCTGCGCGGTCACGACTATCAATGGTCGGCTGCGACGAGCCTCGCCTACAATATCGGGACGACTGCCTATTGCGGCTCGACGGTCGATCGTCGGTTCGACGCCGGCCAGTGGGCGGCGGCCTGCGACGCATTCCTGATGTGGAACAAGGCCGGCGGCAAGGTGGTGGCAGGCCTCGCGAACCGGCGCCGCGCCGAGCGCGCGCTCTGCCTGACGGGGCTGCCGAAGTGACCGGGCTGCTCACCGAGCTCAATCCGGTGTCGGCCTCCAGGCTGAAGCGGCTCGGCGCCGTGCTCCTGGTCGTCATCGTCGCGGCGGCAATCTTCGGCCTGGTCGTGTTCGCGCTGGCGAAGGTCTGGCCGCGCACCGATCCGACACCGGTCGCCGTCGCGCGCAAGGACGAAAAGACCGCTCAGCACACCGCGAACGCGATCGGCGCTGAGACCGAGGCCGCGACTACGGACGCGACCGTCCATATCGATCTGACGACGAAGGAAATCCATGATGCGTTTTCGACCCTGCAAGCGCCGCAGCCCGTTGCTGGTGGCAATCCTCGCTATCTCCCTGCCGCTCCTGTCGACCGGCTGCGTAACCGCCTCAATGAAAGCATCGCGCGCGCGAACCGCGCGGCCGGAGATGCCGCAGAGAGCCGCTGAACTGGCGCAGACCGAAAGGCTCGAGCCGCTCGGCGCGCGCGCCGCGCCGGGTGACGATGTGGCGATCAGCGGCGCCGTGCTCGAGGAACTCTACGACAGGCTCGGCGAAGCCGTCGGCGCGGTCGAGAAGCTCAACACCCGCATCGTCGCGAACACGCGCCTTTGGGTGTGTACCGATGCGATCTTCAAGACCGGCAAAGCGCCGGCGGGCTGTCCGCAGCCGAAATAGACTGACCCTCGCCGGGCTTCGCCGCCCCCGCACCCTGACCACTTTTCATCGAGGATAATTTCTATGGCACGCACCCCCGGCGCACGCGCGCGCGGCTACGTCACCGTCAATCCGAGCAAGGCCATCTTCCCACCTGGTGCGCCGGTCGGCCCTTATCCGGGCAGTGGCGGGCCGCTTGCTCCTATCAATTTGTCCCGGCCTGCAGTTTCGGGCACGGCTCAAGAAGGTCAAATCCTGACGGCAACGGCCGGCGTGTGGTTGGGATCGCCAACGGGATACTCTTATCTTTGGTATCGTGGTGGTGTAGCGATCGCCGGGTCGGTCAATTCGACACGCACGTTGACGGCTGCCGATATCGGCGCAGTCATGACATGCGTCGTGACCGCAACCAACGCTGGGGGTTCAACTGCGGCGACCAGCTCCGGAACGGTGGCCGTGATCGCAGCGGCAGTGCCTGTTCCGGTGAACTCTGTCGCACCGGTGGTCACCGGCAATGCTTTGGTGGGTTCTGTCCTCACGACTGGCAACGGTACCTGGAGCGGCTCGCCGACGGGCTACGCCTACGCCTGGCGCCGCGACGGCGTTGACATCAGTGGCGCGTCGAACGCGACCTATACCCTGGTAACCGCGGACGCGGGGCATAGCATCACTTGCCGCGTTTACGCCACCAACACCGGTGGCACCGCTGGAGCAACGTCGAATGCCGTCGCAGCGAGCGCGATGCCGACAGTCACGATCTCCGCAGCCCAGTCCAAGTCCGAAGGCAACAGCGGCGCCTCGCTCTACACCTATACCGTGACCCGCTCGACGGCGATCGGCGCGGCCTTGGTGCCTTGGTCCTTCACCGCGGGTGGGACGGATGCGACCGATTACACCGGCGGCACCCTGCCAGCGGGCGGCAACGTCAGTATGGCCGATGGCGTGGCGGCCGGCACGATCGTGATCAGCGTCAACGGCGATACTGTCGTCGAGGGCGACGAGACGTTCACGGTGCTGATCTCGACGCCGGCCGGGTATGTCGCGGGCGCGGCAACCTCGGCTACGGGGACGATCTTGAACGATGACACCGGGTCGTCGCTGGTCGATTATATGGCGGCTGACGGCAGCACGTTCGCTTTCTACGGTATCGCGACCAATCCGAATGCGGTTTACGACGCGACGGCGAATAAGACCTTCGCCGCTTGGGAGCGATGGGATGGCATCCAGCGCGTCTGCCAGGTCGACACCTATGACCACGCTGCGCAGGCTTGGGCAGGGTCTGCCGTTGCCGGCACCAGCGTGCTTCGGAACGATGATCACGGGTGCCCCGCCTTGGCCGTGAGCCCGGCCGGTTACCTGTTCGCGTTCTTCGGCCCGCACAGCAACAAGATGCGAGTGCGGATCAGCCAAAATTCGCGCGACGCAAGCTCGTGGAAGGCCATCGGCGATCTCGGCGCGACGCTGACCTACCCGCATCCGGTCTTTGTCGGCACCGATCTGCATTTCTTTGCCCGCTCCGAAATCGGCGCGTCCAACAAAATGACCCTCGTCCACTATCTCGCGCCAACCGTGACGGGAAACTCGCCGGTATTCGGCGCGGAAGAGACACTCGTCGATTACGGGGTCGATACCCGCTTCTACATCGGCAACACCAAGCTCGGTCCCGATGGCTTCATCTGGATCGTGGGCACGCGCGGCAACTACGGGGACGACTATCGGCGCGATATCTACCTGTACCGGTACAACCCAGCGAACGGCGATGTCGCCAATATGGACGGATCGGTGGTTACCCCGATCGCGAGCCGCCCGATCTCGCTGGCGACGGCACAGGCAAGCTATCGCGTCGTCACCACTGACGCGACCACGAACGTCAACCCCGCGAGCAGCGCCAATATTCCGCAAATTTGCTGGGACTCGGCGGGCAATCTCCATCTGATCTGGGGCGACGGCTCGACGGCGACGAACACCATTATTTATCATTCAATCCGCGCCGCTGCCGGCGGGGCGCTCAGCGCGCCGACACCGATCGCGCTTCAACAAAACCGGTATAATGGCTATGGCATCCGCGCCAGCGGAACGGGCCTCGAGGTTTTGGCCTCGATCAGCCCGGACGGAACGCGAGGGGGGACCATCTATCAGTATACTCGCCCTTCGGGCGGCGCTTGGTCTACGGGCCAGCTTGTCCGTGCGCCTGCGACGGGATACCCGCTCGACGAGCCGATGGCGGTCTTCAACGGCACCGATGAACTTTCCTGGATGTTCGCGGAGGTCGCGGGGGGTGGCGCGAGCAGCAATTCGTCGGTTAGCTCTGACGACAATGCCGGATTTCAGCGTGTCTTTGGGTGGGGTTCGGGTGGCTACAAGCAGCGCAGCCCCGACCCGCAACTGGCCCTTAACCGAACGAGCGTGAAGGCTGGCCTGGCCGTTGGCGACCTCGTGGCGTTAATCACTTCTCGCCAGCCCCGTGAGGCGCTTTCCATTACCGATGCGAGCGGGAAATTTGCTATTTCCGGCCGCAAGGTGGTGGTGGCTGCGAGCCTGACTCCTGGAACCTACCCGATCACCATCACGTCGGTATTCCGGGGCTACACGGCCTCGGCCAACTTCAATCTGACGGTAGCTGCAGCGGTGGACGTGACCGACATCGCGCTTGCCCGGTACGACCTGCTTGAAGGTTCGGGGCAGACGCTGCTCGACACGTCTGGCCATGGGCTTAACGGGTTCCTGGGTATTTCGACCAGCGAGACGGCGACGGATATGATCCGCGTCGCGACCGGCCTGCAGAACAATAGCGCAGGCCAGTTGGGCACGACATTCCCGTACCAGCCTGTGATGAACCAACCGGCGATGCACGTTCTGGCCGCGGTGCAGCTTCTTACGAGCACCGGGGGCGGCATCATCGTCGCGCGGCGAAACGGGTTTCTCAACCAGCAAGTTTTCGGTTTCGACATACTGACCGGTCGTCTCCGCTGGACCAACTACGATAAAACCGGAAGCGCGGTAGCCGCGCTTAATCCGACCGCCACTCTTGCTGTCAATCAGTGGGCCTTGGTCGAAGCCGAAGTGTCGGGCACCTCTGTCATTTTGCGGCAAGATGGGGTCGATATCTATTCGGCTACCCTATCCACGGCGATGGTCCCGGCCAATTCAGCTGACCTCTCAATCGGGTCGGTGATCGGGGCAGCTGGAACGCTAGGAACTTCGCTCCGCGGTTCGATCGGGTGTGTCCACGCTTACCCGCGTCCGCTGGGTACGTCCGAAGCGGCGGCGGCTCGCACGGTGATCAAAAACCTGATGGCGGCGCGTGGAGTGACGCTGCCTTAATTTGCACAGGCCTGCCGCTAACGCCTTCGACTAAAAGCTTGCCGCGGTGTCTGGCGGCTCTGGCTTGTCCTTCGGGTCGAGCCAGAGCCGAATTTTATCGCGGCTAGGCTTTTCGAGGAAGCGATAGGTAAGTGTCGAGACAGCGAACGTGATCGGCATCACCGTCAACACCAGAGCTACGAACGAATATTCTAGACCGAAACGGCCAAGGATCGGACGCAGAGCTTCGATCACTAGCATGTGCATGAGATAAACCGAAAACGATATATCCCCGAGATATACGAGCCTCGGCCCGGACAATGCGGCAGCGCTGATTGAGCGCCCTGTCGCGAGGCCGGCGACCAGGAGTGGGAAGAGCGGGATGAGGATCCATGGTTCAATGTGGGTCACCGGCACTGAGCACAGCGTCGCGACGGTCGCTAGTGCGAGGGCATCCGTCCGCCAGCCTCGCATGGGATTTTTAGACGACTTCCAGATCAGGTAGGCTGCCCACCCGCCAGCAAACTCGATCATTGCCCGAGCTAAGGCCAGCCATCCGCGATGCGGGGGCACACTCAAAGGCAGTATGTACAGGGCGACTGTGAGGCCGACCAACAAGACGGAAACCGTGAGAATTATCCACGGAACACGGACCCTCCGGCTTGCAGCGACGATGATCGGAAACAGGAGAATGTAGGTCCACACCTCGACGCTGATCGACCAGGAAGGGCTGTTCCAGAACAGGTTGCGCCCGACGATCGGCATCGCGGTCAACATGCTGAACTCGCGTATCCCTTGTCCAATCGTGAGCGACGGGTCTCGGGGTGAACCGCCCAATTTCCATTGAATGACGAGGATGAGCGCCATCGCCAGCGCGGTGACGATGTGCAGGGGATAGATTCGAGCAAACCGAGCGACCGCAAACTTCCGCCAGTTGATCGGGCGGCTCAGGTAGCTCAGGGCGAGAACGAAACCTGAGAGAACGAAAAATAGATCAACCGCCCACTGACCAGGTATACCGCCCGTCGCCGTGCGATCAGCGAGCGACCATCTCCAGCAATGATGCAGTACCACTGCGGCGGCTGCTACGCCGCGCAGGCCGGTCAACGAGTGAATGGTCTGCCTCGTGCCGGCTGGCGGTATTGTCGTCATGACCATTCGGTAGCTGGAGGCGAAGTGCGCAGCAAGCGTCTGCGATCCTCCCTAGACCTCAACAGGATCCTCCCCGAACCACCACGCTGGAACGCGGAAGAGCGCGGCAAGCAGGTTCCGGTCGATCGCCGGCAGCGTCGAGGGATGCCCCTCACGAACGAAGTCGGCGAGGTATCCGCGGCGCCGACGGAGCATGCGCGAGAGGGCGGCGAAGCTGAAGTCCTGTTCGCGTGCTAGACGCTCAAGGATCTCGGCCGGCGTGCCGATCGGGCCGGGCTTCACGCGGCCACCCGATGGCGCTCAAGCATGGCGTCGACCGCAGTGGAGCCGAAGTCGCGAAAGATGCTCTGCCACATCGCCCCGGCCTCGGCCCACGTGCGATCGTCGAGCGTGCCGTGCCGACGGCTCTCCCATAGCGCCTCAGCCATTTCCTCGCGGAGGCCCTCAAGGTCGTTCGCGGTGCACAACCGGCACCGGCCATCGTGAGTCGTATCGTCCATAAGGCCGATATAGGCTTTCGCATTTGTTCTCACAATGTTCTAGCTGAGTCGCGACAAGTTTCCGTCGATAATGGCCAATGCGTTGAGGCGAATTCGTCCCTATTATAGCGCCGAAGGAGACCTTCGATGGATCTGCAAAAAGCGATCGAGGCGGCAGCGCGCGCACTCTGCCGACTGGCCGGCATCCCTGAGAACTCTCGGTTCGAGGGTAGGGCGATGTGGGAAAGCTATGTGCCGGAGGCCACGGCCGCGATCGACGCAGCGCTTCCGCATCTTATCGAAAAAAGTTAGACAAGATCGCAAGGTCGCGAGGGGGATTTAAACGTTAAGTTAGGCGGTTAGACAAACTAAGCGACTGTAATTTGGTGGTTATGCCTATCCCATTGGGCCCACCACCTCCGGAATTCGTGTCGCGCTATTCACGGGCGGTTCGCTGCCGCACCTGTTACGCAGGGCGCGCGTGAGCCGCGCCGTTCCGGCTCGAGGAGCCCGTGAGTGTCCGATCCCGCCGCGACGGTGCCGATCCCCTCGGTTCTCGAGGATGCGCAGCCGCGTCCGGCCGGGCTGCTCGGCGCGCTCGGGCCCGGACTCGTGACCGGGGCGGCCGACGACGACCCGAGCGGGATCGCGACCTACAGCCAGGTCGGCGCGCAATTCGGCTACAGCCTCGGCTGGGTCATGCTGTTCAGCTACCCGCTGATGGTCGTCACGCAGGAGATTGCGGCGCGGATCGGCTGCGTCACCGGGGTCGGCATCGCGCAGAACCTGCGGCGGCATTACCCGCCTGCGCTGTTGCGCGGGGTCGTGCTTCTGCTGGTGGTCGCCAACGTCATCAATCTCGGCGCCGATCTCGGGGCGATGGGGGCCGCGGTCGGCTTGCTGATCGGCGGGCCGGAACATCTCTACACCGTGCTGTTCGGCATCGTCTGCGTGCTGCTCGAAGTGTTCATGGACTATCCGCGCTACGCCGCGGTGCTCAAATGGACGACGCTGTCGCTGTTCGCCTATGTCGGGGTGGTGTTCGCAGCGCACGTCTCGGTCTGGCCGGCGCTCAGCGCGACGCTGATCCCGCATTTCAGCTTCGATGCCGCGCACGCCACCGCGCTGGTCGCGATCCTCGGCACGACGATCTCGCCCTATCTGTTCTTCTGGCAGAGCGGGCAGGAGGTCGAGGAGCAGCACCGCCGCCACGCCAAGCCGCTGTGCATCGCACCGCGGGATGCCGGCCCCGAACTGGCGCGGATCCGCACCGATACGATCGTCGGGATGGGGTTTTCCAACCTGATCGCCTGGTTCATCATCCTGGCGACCGCCGCGACGCTCAATGCGCACGGCATGACCGACATCCAGACATCGTCACAAGCCGCCGAGGCGCTGCGGCCGATCGCCGGGGTGTTCACCTTCGGCCTGTTCGCGCTCGGCATCATCGGCACGGGCATGCTGGCGGTTCCCGTGCTCGCCGGGTCGGCGGCGTACGGTGTCAGCGAGATGTTTGGCTGGACCTCGGGCCTGCGCCGCAAGCCGCGCGAAGCCCGCGCTTTCTATGCGGTGATCGCGGTCGCGACGCTGGCCGGCGCGGCGATCAATTTCACGGCGATCGACCCGATCAAGGCGCTCTACTGGAGCGCGGTGGTCAACGGCCTGCTCGCCGCGCCGCTGATGGCGGTGATGCTGCTGATCGCGCTCAACCGGCGGATCATGGGGCGGCTCACGCTCGGCCGGCCGATGGCGTTGCTCGGCGGGGTGGCGACGCTGGTGATGGTGGCCGCGTCGATCGGTTTCTTCCTTCTATAGGATCTGTCGAACGGTTGGGCGCAGCGCGGGGGACGCGTTCAGCTGCGGTTCGTACAGCCATGTCCAATGCGCCCGCAGCACGACGCGCTCGCGTCGCCCAACAGACGAGACGACATAGAAACGATGACATGCGGATGAAGGCGCTGACGAAAGCGCTCCAAGGGACGATCACCGCCGCCACGCTCGCGGCAACGCTGGCCACGGCGCCTGCCGAGGCGCGGAAGCCCGCGCGGGTGTCGGCGCTGGTGCTCAACGCGGCGAGCGGCCAGACGCTCTATGCCGACGCCGCCGGCACGGTGCGGGCGCCCGCCTCGCTGACCAAGATGATGACCCTCTATCTCGCGTTCGAGGCGCTGGCGGACGGGCGCCTGCGGCCGACAACGCCGATCCTGATCTCGCGCCACGCCGCGCGCCAGCCCGCCTCGCGGCTCGGCATCGCGGCGGGCAAGACGCTGTCGACGCAGACCGCGCTCGGCGTGATCGCGGTCGATTCGGCCAATGACGTCACCGTCGCGCTGGCCGAGACGCTCGGCGGCACCGAGCAGCGCTTCGTCGCGCAGATGAACGCGACCGCACAGCGGCTCGGCCTGCGCGACACGCAGTTCGCCAATGCGACCGGCCTGCGCAATCCGGGCAACCGCACCACCGCGCGCGACGTGGCAATGCTGTCGATCGCGCTGCTGCGCCGCTTCCCGACCGCCTACCGCACCTTCGCGACGCGGTCGGTCACCTGGCAGCGGCGCAGGATGGTCAACCACAACCATCTGCTCGGGCGCGTCACCGGGGTCGATGGCATCAAGACCGGCTACACCAGCGACGCCGGCTACAATCTCGCCGCCTCGGCCAAGCGCGGCAACAAGCGGATCATCGTCGTGGTGCTCGGCGAGCGCAGCGCCGCCGCGCGCGATACCCGCGTCGCCAACTTGCTCGAGCTCGGCTTCGGCCCGCCGGTGGCGGTACGCGCGCCAGCCCGGGGGCGGCAGCGCTCCTAGCAACTCGCGCCGCGCTCCGGCGTTGCAACGGATCCCCAGCTTGTGTCGGCGCGAGCGCGCGGCAAAGGAGAGTGCATGACGTTGCCCGAATCCGATCCGCGACATCCCCCCTGGCCGATCATCGCGGTGGCCGCCACGGCGCTGGCGGGGGGCATGCTGCTGCTGGTCGGCGCGCTGTTCGATCACGGCGTGCAGTTCCGCTTCGATCGCGCCCTGCTGCTGTGGGTGCGCGGCGGGGTCGCGCACGGCGTGCCGCCGGGGCCGGCGTGGCTGACGCAGACCGCACTCGACGTGACCGCGCTCGGCGGACCGACCGTCCTGCTGCTAATCGCGGTATTGGCGGCCGGGTTGCTCATACTCCAGCGGCACTGGTTGACGCTCGGGCTGGTGCTGAGCGGGACGATCAGCGGCGCGCTGGTGGTCACAGCGGTCAAGGCGCTGGTCGGGCGGACGCGGCCCGAAGTGACCGACCACCTCGTCCAGGTCTACAATGCCAGCTTCCCCAGCGGCCATGCCGCCAACAGCGCGTGCGTCTATCTGACGCTCGCGCTGCTGCTCCAGCCGATCACCGATCGTCGCTCGGTGCGACGCTACATCGTCGGCGCCGCAGTCCTGCTCGTCACCGCGATCGGTTGCAGCCGCGTCTATCTCGGCGTGCATTGGCCAAGCGACGTGCTGGCCGGCTGGACCTTCGGCGGGTTGTGGGCGGTCGCGTGGTGGGCGCTCGGCGCGGCGCTGCGGTTGCGGATCGCACGAGGTACGACCGGCCGCTGACCGCCGTTCCGCGCACCGTTCATCTGCCCGCAAGGTTGTACAGGGCACCGCTGACCACGCAGAGCCGAATCGTTTCCGGGAGTCGACGAAAGGGCCTTGTGATAATATCTCATCACATATAGTGCGCTGCACAACGAAGTTTGAAAGGCTGCCTCCCGCATGATCCGAGCCACTCTGTTGTCCAGCGTTGCCCTCTTGGCATTCACCCCGGTCGTCGCTCTCGCCGCCCCCGAAGCCGCGCCCGCGCCGATCACCGACGCCGCCGCGACCGCTGACGATGGCCAGGGTGCGTCGGGCGCGGCCCGAACCGGCCCCGACATCGTCATCACCGGCCGTCTCGACGCGGCGCGCGCCTCGATCCAGCCGAGCCTCGGCGCGACGACCTACACGATCACCAGCGAGACGATCAAAGCGCTCCCCGGCGGCGAGAATTTGCAGCTCAACCAGATCCTGCTGCAGTTGCCGGGTGTCGTGCAGGATGGCGGCGGCCAGTTCCACGTCCGCGACGACCACAACAATCTGCAATATCGCATCAACGGCACGATCCTGCCCGAGGGCGTCGCGGTCTTTGGCCAGACGCTGAGCCCGCGCCTGGTCGAGCGGTTCGACCTGCGCACCGGCGCGCTCCCCGCGCAATATGGCCTGCGCACCGCCGGCATCATCGACATCACCACCAAGAACGGCTTCAAGAATGGTGGCCAGGTGTCGCTCTATGGCGGCACCAACGACACGGTACAGCCAAGCTTCGACTATGGCGGCTCGACCGGCAACACCAACTACTTCGTCACCGGCAGCTTCAAGCACAGCAACATCGGGATCGAAGCGGTCGATGGCAGCCGCACCCCGCTGCATGACCAGACCAACCAGTATCAGGGCTTCGCCTATGTCGATCACACGCTCAACGAGAACAATCGCGTCTCGTTCATGGGCGGCTATTCCGACCAGAGCTTCCAGATCCCCAATCCGCGCGGGCTGACGCCGAGCAACGGCTATAATGTGGGCGGCGTCACCAATTTCCGCAGCGAGGATCTCGACGAGCGCCAGCACGAGCGCACCGCGTTCGGGCTCGCCAGCCTGCTCCACGATGCCGGCCCGGTGACGCTGCAAGCCTCGCTGTTCGCGCGCTATTCGTCGCTGCGCTACACCCCCGACGTGACCGGCGAACTGCTGTTCAACGGCATCGCGCAAAAGGCGTTCAAGCAGGACTTCACCTTCGGCGGGCAGTTCGAAGGCGTCTATCGCGTGTCCGACGCGCACACGTTGCGCGCCGGTGCGATCATCTCGCGCGATCGCAGCAATTCGCAGACCAGCAGCCAGGTGTTCCCGCTCGACGCCAACGGCGCGCAGGCGGGCCAGCCGATCACGATCGTCGACAACAATGCGACGACCGAGATGGCCTACAGCGTCTACCTGCAGGACGAATGGAAGATCGCCGAGCCCCTGATCGTCAATTTCGGCGGCCGCTTCGACCATTATGACGGCTTCCGCTCCGAATCGCAGTTCAGCCCGCGGGTCAACGCGGTGCTGACGCCATCGAAGGGGCTGACGCTGCATGCCGGCTATGCGCGCTATTTCTCGCCCGCGCCCTTCTCGAACGTCGCGACGACGAGCGTTCTCAAGTTCCGCGGCACCAGCGCGCAGGCACCGGGCGACGACGGTGTCACGACCCCGCTTGCCACCGCCCCGTTCGCCGAGCGGCAGGATTATTTCGATATCGGCGCGCAGCAGAAGCTCGGCAGCTTCACGATCGGCATCGATGCCTATCATCGCCGCTCGCGCAATCTCGTTGACGAAGGCCAGTTCGGCGCGCCGATCATCCTGACGCCGTTCAACTATGCGCGCGGGCGGATCGACGGGATCGAGGGCAACGTCTCGTACCAGCACGGGCCGTGGCTCGCGTACGCCAATTTCGCCTACGCCAAGGCACAGGGGCGCGGGATCGCCTCGGGGCAGTTCAACTTCGATCCGGCCGACGTCGCGACGATCGCCAAGACCTACATCTATCTCGACCATGACCAGACCTACACCGGCTCGGCAGGGGCGTCGTATCGCTTCGACCAAGGCGTCCTGCGCGACAGCAAGTTCGGCGGGAGCATGATCTACGGGTCGGGGCTGCGCAAGGATGGCGACGTGCCCAACGGTGGCAAGCTGACGCCGTACGCGGTCTTCAACCTGACCGCGAGCCATGACTTCAAGGCGCCGGGGATCGAGGTGCGCTTCGACGTGCTCAACGTCGCCGACCGCGTCTATGAGATTCGCGACGGGTCGGGCGTCGGCGTCGGGGCGCCGCAATTCGGCGCACGGCGTGGCTTCATGTTCGGCATCAGCAAGACGATCTGACGATCGGCCCTCCTCTCTCGCGTGCGGGAGAGGAGGAAGCACCTCGCATGTGACGCCCGCGTCGTTATCGTCGGGCGATGCGAATCGCCGTCGTCCAGCCCGTCCCCCTGTTCGACGACCTCGCCGGATCCTGCGGGGCCATTGTCGACCGGATGCGCTGGGCCGAGACCAACGCGATCGACCTGCTGCTGTTCCCCGAGGCGTACCTTCTCGGGCACAGCTACGATCGCGCGACGATCCGCCGCCGGGCCGCGGCGATCGGGCAGGGCGGATTGGCGACGCTGTGCGATCGGCTACGCGGCTTCGCGCCGACACTCGTCGTCGGCGCGTTCGAGTGCGACGGCGATATGCTGTCCAACCGGGCACTGGTGATCGAGCGCGGTGTCGTCCGTGGCCGCTACGCCAAGGCCTTTCCCAACGAGCCGGGCGTGACCGCAGGCGTCGATTTCCCCGTGTTTGAGCGGTCGGGCGTGCGCTTCGGCATCAATATCTGCAACGACGCCAACCATGCCGCGCCCGCCGCGAAGCTCGCGGCACAGGGAGCGACGCTCTTGCTCTACCCGCTCAACAATATGTTGCGGACCGACACGGCGCAGCGCTGGCGCGAGCGGAGCCTCGACAATCTCGTCTTGCGGGCACGGCAGACCGGGTGCTGGATTGCCTCGGCGGATGTGGTCGGCACGGCCGGTGCGTTGGTCAGCCACGGCTGCAGCGCGATCGTCAGCCCGGCGGGGGAGGTCGTTGCGCGCGTGCCCGAGGATGAAGCGGGCGTTGCGCTGTTCGACCTCCCCCCGGCCGCCTAGGCGCGCTCGCTCAGTTTGCGCTCCCACGCCAGCGCATCGCGGACGATGCCGTCGAGATCGGCGCGCTGCGGCGTCCAGTCGAGCGTGGCGAGGATCGCGCTATTGTCGGCGACGAGCTCGCCGGCATCGCCTGCGCGGCGCCCTTCGATCACGCGATTCAGTTTCATGTTGGTCACGCGATCGACGGCGTCGAGCACCTCGAGCACCGAGAAGCCCTTGCCGTAGCCGGCGTTGAGCGTGTGGCTCCTGGTCGGTTCTGCCTCGAGCAGGTCGAGCGCGGCGACATGCGCGGCGGCGAGATCGGTGACGTGGATGTAATCGCGCACACCGGTGCCGTCGGGCGTGGCATAATCGGTGCCGTAGACGCCGACCGAGGCGCGCTTGCCGAGCGCGGCCTCGACCGCGATCTTGATGAGATGCGTCGCGCCGACGGTCGACTGGCCGGTGCGCTGCTGCGGGTCGGCGCCGGCTACGTTGAAATAGCGCAGCACGGCGTAGTTCATCGGATAGGCCGCGGCGACGTCGCGCAGCATCGCCTCGGTCATCAGCTTCGACATGCCGTATGGGTTGATCGGCACGGTCGGGTCGCCCTCGGCCACCGGCACCCGCTCGGGCGTGCCATAGGTCGCCGCAGTCGACGAGAAGATGAAGTGCTTCACGCCCGAGGTGACCGCGCTTTCGAGCAAAGCGCGGCTCGCGACCGTGTTGTTGCGATAATATTTGAGCGGGTTCGAGACCGATTCTGGGACGATGATCGATCCGGCGAAATGCATCACCGCCCGGACGTCGTGCTCGCGCATCGTCGCGCGGACGAGGCCGTCATCCTCGATCTCGCCGCGCACCAGCGTCGCGCGTGGGTCGACCAGCCAGTCGAAACCGGTCGAGAGATTGTCATAGACGACGACCCTGTGGCCCGAATCGAGCAGCGCCAGCACGGCATGACTGCCGATATAGCCCGCACCGCCCGTCACCATCACTGATCCGTCGTGCATCTTCGTCTCCTTGCCCCTCGCCCCACGCGGGGAGATTGCGTCGCGCTACCGCATTCCTATCTAGGAAGCAGCAATAAAGGATTCGAAAATGGCAAGCGAAGTCGCAACCCTGGCCGGCGGATGTTTCTGGTGTACCGAGGCGGTGTTCAAGGATGTGATCGGGGTCGAGACGGTCGAGAGCGGCTACATCGGCGGCACCGTGCCCGATCCGACCTACAAGCAGGTCTGCGGCGGCGACACCGGCCATGCCGAGGCGATCCGCGTGACGTTCGACAAGGACCAGGTGTCGTACGGCGAGATCCTCGACATGTTCTTTGCAACGCACGATCCGACCCAGCTCAACCGCCAGGGCAACGATGTCGGCACGCAATATCGCTCGGCGGTGTTCCCGGCGGATGCGGCGCAGCGCGATGAAGTCGTGGCGGCGATGGCGCGCGCGGCGGGCGACTGGCCCGCGCCGATCGTCACGACGATCGAGCCGATGAGCGAATGGTATCCGGCCGAGGATTATCATCAGGATTATTGGGACACCGAAGGCCGCGGCAATCCCTATTGCCTCGCGGTGATCCCGCCGAAGCTCGCCAAGCTGCGCAAGAGCTTTGCGGCACGGTCGAAAGCGGCGGCAGCGGCGTAACGCCGCTGCTCAAGCGTCGCGGTGCGCCGCGCGTTTGAGCCGATCGTTGATGGCAGCGCCGATCCCCTCGCTCGGGATCGGCGCTATTGCGATCCGTGCCGATGGTGATGCGTCTGCGGCGTGCAGCGCCGCGAAGAGGTTGGTCGCGGCGTCGACGAGGTCTGCGGTCGGCGATAGAGTGGCGGTACCCGCGATGGTGCCGAAGCCGATCAGATATTCATCGGGTGCCGCCGTGGTGGCGTTGAGGCGCAGTGGCTTGCTGGGCGCGTAATGGCTCTCAAGCTGGCCGGGGGCGGTGATCGCTGGGGCTGCCAGGCTATCTGCTTTTTCAGTTACCGGTGAAAGCGTTCCGAACCTCGCCAGCGCCTCGGCCGTGATCGGTCCTGGCCGGAGCACGCGCAGACCACCCGCAGTCGCGACGATCGTCGATTCCAGTCCCGATTCGGTCGCGCCATCGTCGACGACCAGCGCAATGCGGCCATCGAGGCTAGCGACCACATGCGCCGCCTGCGTTGGGCTGATCGCGCCGCTGGCATTGGCGGACGGCGCCGCCAGGGGCTTGCCCGACGCCGCGATCAGCGCGCGCATCGCGCGGTGCGCCGGCACGCGCAGTGCGATCGTCGGCAGCCCCGCCGTCACCGCCGCGGCGATCCCGGCACCCACGCGCAGCGGCAGCACGAGCGTCAGCGGCCCCGGCCAGAACGCCTCGGCGAGCGCGCGCGCGACCGGATCGAACTCTGCGATCGCCTCGGCCGCCGCGAGATCGAGGACATGGACGATCAGCGGATTGAAGCTCGGCCGGCCCTTGGCTTGGTAGATCCGCGCGACGGCGGCCGAATCGGTCGCGTCGGCGGCGAGCCCGTAGACCGTCTCGGACGCGATCGCGACCGGCTGGCCGGTCAGGATCAGCGCAGCGGCGGCGGCGATCGCGGCCTCGCCGTAGGGTAAGGTCTGCGTCGTAAAAGGTGGGTTTGGCGGGATCATCTGAGAAGGCTATAGCCCGGCGCAGCAGCCCCGATAAGGGGCACCGACGTCAGAGGATCCGCCATGTTCACCCCCGCCACCGCCGACCAGCGTTTCGTGCTCGATCACATCGTCGGGATCGCCGATCTCGCCGCGACCGAACGCTTCGCCGCCGCCAGCGACGATGTCGTCGACGCGGTGCTCGAAGGCGTCGGGCAACTCGCGGCGGGCGAATGGGCACCGCTGCTGCGCGCGGGCGATACGGTCGGCGCGAAATGGACCCCCGAAGGCGTCGTCATGCCCGACGGTTTCGTGAAGGCGTATCACGATTATGTCGAGGGTGGCTGGGGCACGATCGGCGTTCCCGAAGAATTCGGCGGGCAGGGGCTGCCCTTCGCGATCCAGACCGCGGTGCTCGACACGCTCGGCTCGGCGAACATGGGTTTCGCGCTCGCCCCGACGCTGACCGTCGGCGCGATCGAGGCGCTGGCGCATCATGGCAGCCCCGAGCAGCAGGCGCTCTATCTCCCGCATCTCGCGACCGGCGAATGGACCGGCACGATGAACCTCACCGAGCCGCAGGCGGGCTCTGACGTCGGCGCGCTGCGCTCGACCGCGACGCCGCTGGGGGACGGCAAGTGGAGCATCAAGGGCACCAAGATCTACATTTCGTTCGGTGACCATGACATGGCGCCCAACATCGTCCACCTCGTGCTCGCGCGCACGCCCGGGGCGCCTGCCGGCACCAAGGGTATTTCGCTCTTCCTCGTGCCGAAATATCGCCTGAACCCCGACGGCACGTCGGGCGATTTCAACGACGTCCGCGTCGTCTCGATCGAGCACAAGATGGGCCTGCACGCCTCGCCGACCTGCGTGCTCAGCTTCGGCGATAACGACGACTGCGTCGGCGAGCTGATCGGCGGCGAGTTCGGCGGGATCCGGGCGATGTTCACGATGATGAACAATGCGCGGCTCAACGTCGGTCTGCAGGGTGTGCAAGTCGCGGAAGCCGCGACGCAGGCGGCGGTGACTTATGCGCTCGATCGCGTGCAATCGCCGCGCGCCGGCGCCGCGAGCAAGGAATCGGTCAAGATCGTCGAGCATCCCGACGTCCGCCGCATGCTGCTGCGGATGAAGGCGCAGACGCAGGCGGCGCGCGCGCTGGTCTATTACGCCGCGGCGCAGGTCGATCGCGCGGCGCTCGGCGAAGCGGGCGCTCAGGACCGGCTCGAGATCCTGACCCCGCTTGCCAAGGCGCACGGCACCGATCTCGGCAACGAAGTCGCCAGCCTCGGCATCCAGGTGCATGGCGGGATGGGCTATATCGAGGAGACCGGTGCGGCGCAGTTCTTCCGCGATGCGCGCATCACGCCGATCTACGAGGGCACCAACGGCATCCAGGCGGCCGATCTGGTCGGGCGCAAGCTGTCGATGGCCAATGGCGGGGTGTTCGCCCAGCTGATCGCCGACATGCGCGCCGAGGCGCAGGACACCGGTCTGATCGCGCTGATCGACGCGTGCGACGAAGTCGGGCGCGGCATGGCCGGGCTCGATGCCGACGACAAGCTCGCGGCGAGCTATCCGTTCCTGACGATGCTGTCGGTCGCGACCTGCGGCTGGCTGATGGAGCGGTCGGGGCGGATCGCGACGGGCGACGATTCCTTCTCGGCGATGAAGCGCGCGGCCTGCGCCTTCTACGTCGCGCAGATCGTTCCCGAGGCGATGGGGCTCAAGGCGGCGGCGACGGCGAAGGCCGACGTGCTCTATTCGGTCCCGGCGGAGGCGTTCGCCGCGTAAGTGGGACGGCTCACGCTACCGGCAGAGCTGGCCGCACGTCGGTTCTGCCGAAGTCGTTTCCGACATACAGGAGCGATGCCGATCGCTCGGCGGCCAAGGCATAAGCGAAGCAATCGCCGAAGTTCAGGCCCGCCACATCGACACCCTTGCCCCACCGCGCATAGGCGTCGGCAACGCTCCGTGCCGCCGCCGCGGTAATGCTTGTGACTTCCAAGCCCAATCCGTCCAGCAATTGGCGCATCTCATCACCGCACCCGCGCCGGTCCGCAACGATAAGAGCTTCGGCCATGGTACCTGCCGAAATCGCGAGCGCATCCGCGGTCGACAGCGCGTCCATGCAGGCATCGGCTTCGGGCTCATTGAGCAGGATCGCCATCAACGCTGACGTATCGGCGACAATCATCGCGGTAGGCCGTCCTCACCGTAGAGATCATCCTGGCTGCGTGCGGCGCTTGGCCCTGGCGTGATTCGCAACGCAGCGGCGCGGCGGACCTGCTCGATCAGCGCGCGGCGGCTGGCTGCGCTCCGACTGCACTCGACTGGCACCAATCGGACGGCTGCGCGGCCGTGGTGCGTGAGCACGATCTCGTCGCCCGCCTCCGCGCGCCGCACCAAATCGTTCAATTGACCCTTCGCGTCGGTTACGGACACCTGCACGGAAGACTCCTCGCAATAGCGTGTTCAGCCGTTGGCACTATTAAACAGCCAACCGGACAGCATCAACGCAGGCGCATTGAACGCAGCAGCGCTCTACCAGCGCTCAGGCCTTCTCGCGCTCCAGCAGGTCGGCAACGTCGAGCCCGAGCAATTCGATATGCGCGGCGATCCGCGGCCAGCTCGTCGTGACGAAATGCGCACGCTCGGCGGCGCGGAGCTTTTCGGCGGCGCCCGGCAGCACGAACATGCCGACCCCGCGGCGGACCTCGACATAACCGTCGTCCTGGAAGCTCTGATAGGCCTTGGCGACGGTCAGCGGGTTGGCGCCATGTTCGGCAGCGAGCGCGCGGACCGAGGGAAGCTGGTCACCCGCGCGAAATTCACCCCGCAGGATCGCGGCGGAGATCGTCCCGCGCAGCTTGATATAGACCGGGCTGTCTTCACTGTTCAAAGCTGTCATGCTGACCTAATACAGCAACGATCATGGCGTGTCCAGTCTTTCACTCGCCCCATTTTGAAACGATCGTGCTCTGATCGGGGCGCGGGCGTTCCTCTAATTGCCTGGCGGGGGTTCCGAGGAAGAAAAAGCCGACGATCCGTTCCGGCGCCGCGCCGAACGCATCGCGAACGGCGTCCGACGTGCTCGCCCAGCCGGTCAGCCACCCGCCGGCAAAGCCCAGCGCATGCGTCGCGTTCAGCAGGTTCATCGCCGCGGCGCCGGCTGAAAGCTCCTGCTCCCACAAGGGGATATGGCTCGCGGTGCGTGGCGAGAAGAGGATCACGACCAGCGTCGGCGCCTGATGCGCGAACTGTTCGAACGCCTCGAGCTCTTTCACGCGCGCTTCCGGCCGCTCGATTCGATAGGCATCGGTGATCACCGTCGCGAGCGCGGCGCGCTGCTCGCTCCCCACGATGACGAAGCGCCACGGCGTGATCTTGCCGTGATCGGGCACGCGCGCGGCGACCTGCAGGATCGTGTCGAGTTGGTGGCCATCGGGGCCCGGCGCGACGAGATCGCGCGGCTTGCCCGAGCGGCGCGTGGCGAGAAGCGAGAGCGGGCTGGACGAGTCGTTGAGCATCGCCGCGCTGTAGCGGCACCGCTCGCATATTTACACCTCCGTCCAAGCCGCTAGTCTCATCGGTAACAAGTCGGCGCCGAAGGTAGCGGCGCACGGGCATTCAGGGAGCTTTTCGTACATGGTGGACACCCCGACCGCGGATACCCCGCGCGAGCCGGATATTTCGCACGTCAATCCGGCGACGGGCGCGACCTGGTTCGGGCATCCGCGCCAACTCGCGCGGCTGTTCACTACCGAAATGTGGGAGCGGTTCGGCTATTACGGCATGCGCGCGCTGCTCACGCTGTATCTCACCAAGCATTTCGTGTTCGGCGATCGCGCGGCGACCGGCCTCTATGGCGGGTTCACCGCCTTGGTGTATCTCACCCCGCTGGTCGGCGGCTATCTGGCGGACCAGTATCTCGGCTCGAAGCGCTCGGTGAAGTTCGGCGCGATCATGATGGCGGTCGGCTATTTCACGCTCTGCTTCGGCGGCCAGACCGCGGTGCCCTATGCGACGATCGACGGGCAGCGCTACAATGTCTCGGTCGAAGCCAAAGGCGGGACCGAACAGCGCTTCATCACCGACCAGGGCAAGCGGCTGCAGGTCAAGGGCAATGACGACGGCACCGTCTCGCTGCTCAACACCGACGGCAGCACCGCGCGGACGATCGTCAAGGACGGCTTCAAGTCCGACGCCGAGCGCAGCCCGCTTTACGTCACGATCATGCTGCTCGCGCTGAGCCTGATCTCGGTCGGCAACGGCTTCTTCAAGCCCAACATCTCGACGATGGTCGGCGAGCTCTACGCGCAGGGCGACCGACGCCGCGATTCGGGGTTCACGATCTTCTACATGGGGATCAACCTCGGCTCGCTCGGCTCGCAGATCCTGTGCCCGATCCTGGCCGAGACGTTCGGCTGGTGGGCCGGCTTCGGCCTCGCCGCGATCGGCATGCTGATTTCCTATACGCTGATCCAGTTCGATGGCGGCAAGCTCGCCGGGTACGGCGAGGCGCCGGTGCGCAGCGGGCCCGATCGCGCGATCCCGATCTATCTGGGCGCACTGGTCGCGGTGCCGGTGCTCTATTTCCTCTTCACCAACCTGATGAATTCGGTACCGCCGGTGCCGGGCTCGGGCTTCGTCGGCTATCTCGCGTCGCTGTCGCTGATGGGCAAATTGCTGTTCGGCACCTTCCTCGTCTCGATCCCCGGCATCCTGATCTGGTCGTTCGTCGTCGGCGACAAGCGCGAGTTCCAGATGATGCTCGCCGCGATGGTGCTGATCGTCTTCAACGTCGTGTTCTGGACGCTGTTCGAGCAGGCCGGCTCGTCGCTGACGCTGTTCGCCGATCGCAACACCGACCTGCGGCTGTTTGGCAATTTCGCGATCTCGGCGCCGCAGACGCAATTCTTCAACGCCTTCTTCATCGTCACGCTCGCGCCGATCATGAGCATCCTGTGGACTACGCTCGCCAAGCGCGGGCTCGAGCCGTCGATCCCGGTCAAGTTCGGCATCGCGCTGATCGGCGTGGGGGCGGGCTTCCTGTTCCTCGTGCTCGGCGCAGGCTTTGCCGGGCCGAACTTCCAGGTCGGCATCTGGTGGCTGGCGGGGCTCTATTTGATCCACTCGATCGCCGAATTGTGCATTTCGCCGGTCGGCCTGTCGATGATCACCAAGCTGTCGATCGCACGGATCGTCGGGTTGATGATGGGCGTGTGGTTCCTGTCGATTTCGTGCGCGCAATATGTCGCAGGGATCGTCGCGCAGTTCGCCAGCGTCGAGACGGTCGGCGGGCAGGTGACCAACCTCAAGGTCAGCCTCGACACCTATACCGGCACCTTCACCACGATCGCCGAGCTGGCGATCGCGCTCGGCGTGCTGCTGCTGTTGCTGTCGTGGCCGCTCAAGAAGTGGATGCACGGGGTCAAATAACCGGGGGGAAGACGGGATGGACGGCACGGAAATGGTGATCGCCGCGGCGGCGGCGTTCGTGGGGACGCATTTTCTGCTGTCGCATCCGCTGCGCGCGCCGATCGTCAGGGCGATCGGTGCGGGCGGTTTCATGGGGCTCTATGCGCTCGTCGCCTTCGCCACGCTCGGCTGGCTGGCGCATGCCTATCGCACCGCGCCGCCCACGCCGCTGCTGTGGCCGGTCGGCGAGGGCATCTGGGGGCCGGTGACGCTCGTCATGCTGGTCGCGAGCATCCTGCTGATCGGCTCGTTGATCGGCAATCCCGCTTTGCCCGGCCCGCCCGATCGTGCGGTCGCGGTCCCGGCCGCGGCGCGCGGCGTGTTCGCGGTGACGCGGCATCCGATGCTGTGGGCGTTCGCTTTGTGGGGGCTGTGCCACATCGCGGTCTATCCGGTCGCCGCCAACATCGTCGTCGCGGTGGCGATCATCCTGCTGTCGCTGGTCGGTGCCGCGCTGCAGGATCGCAAGAAGGAAGCGCTCCAGGGCGAGAGCTGGCGCGCGTGGGAGGCCAAGACGAGCTACTGGCCGTTTCTCGCCATCGCCCAGGGCCGCGCCCGCTTCGGCGGCTTCCGCCCGCATGATCTGGCGGGCGGGGTGATCGTCTGGCTCGCCGCGACCTGGGCGCATCTGCCGATCGCCGGGGTTGCGGCCGGGGTGTGGCGCTGGATCTACGGCTGAGCGCCGGGTCGCTTCTCGCGGCGGGCGGGGCACGCCCTTCACAATTCCGTTCGCCCTGAGCTTGTCGAAGGGCCGTCACCGCTTGCGTTGGGCGCGCGAGGGGAGGGCAGGGCTTCGACAAGCTCAGCCCGAACGGCCGGGTGGGGTCACGCTGTCGGCTACAGCCGCACCATCTTCATGCCGCGCGCGGTGTAGCGCGGCCCCGCCGTCCCGCCGCGCGGTGCGGCGGCGTCGATCTCGGCGAGATCCTGCGCGCTCAGCTCTACGTCGGGCGCGCCCGCGCTGTCGGTCAGCGTCGCGCGGCGCTTGAAGCCCGGGATCGGCACGATCGTGTCGTCCTGTGCGAGCAGCCAAGCGAGCGCGATCTGCGCGTTCGAGACGCCGTGCCGCGCCGCGACGCCTGCGACCGCATCGACGATCGCGAGGTTGGCAGGCATGTTCTCGGCCGAATAGCGCGGATCGTTGTGGCGCCAGTCGTCGGCGGGCAGATCGTCGAGGCTGCGGATGCTCCCGGCGAGGAACCCTCGCCCGAGCGGCGAATAAGGCACGAAGCCGATGCCATGCTCGCGGCACACGCCGAGGATCTCGTCCTCGACGTCGCGCTCCCAGATCGAATATTCGCTCTGCAGCGCGGTGATCGGGTGCGTCGCGGCGGCGCGGCGCAGCGTGTCGGGGCCAGCCTCGGACAGGCCGATATAACGGATCTTGCCCTCCTTCACGAGCTCGGCCATCCCGCCGACGGTCTCCTCGATCGGCACGCCGGGATCGACGCGGTGCTGGTAGAACAGGTCGATCGTGTCGATCCCGAGCCGCTTGAGCGACGCCTCGCAGGTCGCGCGGGCATTGGCCGGGCTGCCGTCGACGCCGGTGATCTGCGTGCCCTCGAAGCGGAAGCCGAACTTGGTGGCGATCACCAGCCCGTCGCGCTTGCCCTTGATCGCCGCGCCGAGCAGCTCCTCATTGGCGAACGGGCCATAGATCTGCGCGGTGTCGAAGAAGGTGATGCCGAGGTCGATCGCGGCATGGATCGTGGCGGTCGATTCGTCGTCGGTCGCCGCGCCGTAGGAGATGTTGCCCTCCCGGATCATCGGCATGCAGCCGACGCCGATCGCGGAGACTTTTAGGTCGGATCCAAGCGTACGATATTTCATCGGTGCGTCTCCTGTAGCAGGGTGTCGGCGGCGGTCATCGGCGCGGCATCGCTGCGCGCGGCGACGGTCAGCGTCACGGCAAGGTCGAAGATGACATTGCCGAGCGTACGGAAGATATCGGGCATCGTCTCGACCGCGACAAGCAGGCCGAGCGGCGCGACCGGCACGCCGAGCGTCACCGCGAGCGGCGCGATCGCGCTGATGAAGCTCACTTGGCCGGGTAGGCTGACCGAGCCGAGCGAGGTCAGCACCGCGATCGCAGTGGCGGCGGCGAGCGTCGGGAAAGTCAGCGGCACGCCGAACCAGCCCGCGACATAGATGGCGACCGCCAGGTTCATCGCCGGGCCGGTCGCGCGCAGCATCGCCACCGCGAGCGGCAGCACGACGCCCGAGGTCGCGACGGGAACGCCCATCGCCTCGGTGCTCTTGAGCATCGCGGGCAGGCTGGCGAGCGAGCTCTGCGTGCTCAGCGCGACCGCCAGCGGTGGCAGCGATTCGCGCACGAAGCGGCCGAGCGCGATCCGCCCGCCCCACACCGCGACCGGCAGCGCGAACAGCGACATGATGATCCCGACCGACGACACCGTCGCGACATAATGGAACAGCGCGCCAACCGCGGCGGTGCCGGTCTTGGCGGCGACCGTCAGCGCGAGCGCGAACACGCCGATCGGCGCGATCCAGATGATCCAGCCGATCATCACCAGCATCGCATCGCGGATCGCCGCGAAGAAGGCGGTGAGGATGTCGCGCCCCTGCCGGTCGATCTTGGTCAGCGCGAAGGCGAAGACCAGCGCGAACAGGATCAGCGACAGGAAGGCGCCGTTGGCGGCGGCGGCGACGACGTTGCTCGGCACCATCCCGGCGAGGAATTCGCCGAGCGGCGGCACCGCGCCCGCCGGGGCTGCGTCGACCAATGCGCCGCGCAACGCGGCGGCCGAGGCGGCGGGCATCGGCGCGAGCCCGAGCAGCAGCGGCGTGACGAGCGCCGACAGGACTGCGCTCGCGCTCATCACCACCAGGATGATCGCGATCGCCCGCGCGGCGATCGCCCCGCTCTGCGCGGCGGCGGTGGTCTCGGCGATGCCGGTGACGAGCAGGGCGAACACCAAAGGGATCACCGTCATCTGCAACCCATTGAGCCACGCGGTGCCGATCGGCTGCGTCACCGCGACGACCCCGGGCACCGCCGCGGGCAGCCCCGCCGCGAGCGCGACGCCAAGCAGCAGGCCTGCGACGAGCGCGAGCAATATTCGGGTCGATGGCGTATTCAGCTTTGGGGACATACTCGCCCTTTGGAATGGCGGGCGCTATCAGCAACCCAGGATATCGGCATAACCGAACGGACGCGCGCGCATGGCAAGAAAATATTTCGGCACTGATGGCATTCGTGGGCGGACCAACGCCACCCCGATGACGGCGGCGATGGCGATGAAGGTCGGCATGGCAGCGGGCGCGCACTTCCTGCGCGGCGAGCACAAGCATCGCGTGGTGATCGGCAAGGATACGCGCCTGTCGGGCTACATGCTCGAATCGGCGATGGTCGCGGGCTTCACCAGCGTCGGGATGGACGTCGTCTTGCTCGGCCCGATGCCGACCCCGGCGGTGGCGATGCTGACGCAGTCGATGCGCGCCGATCTCGGCGTGATGATCTCGGCCAGCCACAATCCCTATTCGGACAATGGCATCAAGCTGTTCGGGCCCGACGGCTACAAGCTTTCCGACGCCGACGAATTGGCGATCGAGGCGCTGATCGACGGCGACATCGCGCTGTCGGCCGCCCCCGACATCGGCCGGGCGCGCCGCGTCGACGATGCGCAGGGGCGCTACATCCACTTCGCCAAATCGACCTTTCCCGAGAATATGCGGCTCGACGGGATGAAGATCGTCGTCGATTGCGCCAACGGCGCCGCCTACCGCGTCGCGCCGACCGCGCTGTGGGAATTGGGCGCGGACGTCGTCGCGATCGGCGTCAGCCCCGACGGCAAGAACATCAACGACGGCGTCGGCTCGACCGCGCCGCAGACGCTGTGCGAGACGGTCGTGGCATCGGGCGCACAGCTCGGCATCGCGCTCGATGGCGATGCCGACCGGCTGATCGTGGTCGACGAAAAGGGCAATGTCATCGACGGCGACCAGCTGATGGCGACGATCGCGAGCGGCTGGGCGCGCAGCGGGCGGCTGCGCAACGGCGGGCTGGTCGCGACGGTGATGTCCAACCTCGGGCTCGAGCGGCATCTGGCGGCCCAGGGCATCGGGCTGGTGCGCACCGCGGTCGGCGATCGCCACGTGCTCGAGGCGATGCGCGCGCAAGGGTACAATGTCGGCGGCGAGCAATCGGGGCACATCATCCTGTCGGATTATGCGACGACCGGCGACGGGCTGGTCGCGGCGCTGCAGATCCTCGCCGAGCTGGTGTGGGCGGGCGCGCCGGCGAGCGAATTGCTGCACCGCTTCGAGCCGCTGCCGCAATTGCTCAAGAACGTGCGCTTCGCCGGCGGCAAGCCGCTCGACGACGATGCGGTCAAAGCGGTGATCGCGGCGTCCGAGGCCGAATTGAAGGGCCGGGGTCGGCTGGTGATCCGCCCGTCGGGCACCGAACCGGTGATCCGCGTTATGGCCGAGGGCGACGATCCCGCGCAGGTCGAGCGCGTGGTCGATCGCATCTGCGACGCGGTGCGCGTGGCGGCGGGGTAAAGGTTTTCCCGCACGCCCCTTCTTTCTCCCCTCCCGCTTGCGGGAGGGGCTTCTTCTTACTCCCCTCCCGCTTGCGGGAGGGGCTGGGGGAGGGCAGTGCGGCACGGGATCTGCCTCGGTGATGCGACAGGCCCTCCCCTAACCCCTCCCGCAACCGGGAGGGGAATAAGGAAGAAGTGGAAGGGAAAAGGAAGATACGATGCTCGAAATGCGCCCCGATTGCGAACGCTGCGGCGTCGATCTTCCCGCCGACCAGGCCGGTGCGTTCATCTGCTCGTTCGAATGCACTTTTTGCGCCGAATGCGCCGAGAAGGCCGACGATCGCTGCCCCAATTGCGGCGGCGAACTGATGGATCGGCCAGCGCGCGTCGATGATCTGCTCGAACGCTATCCCGCCTCGCTCGAGCGCCGGTTTAAGCGATGACGCCGCGCGTCCTGATCATCGCCGGCTCGGATTCGGGCGGCGGCGCCGGCATCCAGGCCGACATCAAGACGGTGACGATGCTCGGCGGCCACGCGATGACCGCGATCACCGCGCTCACCGCGCAGAATACGCTCGGTGTGCAGGCGGTGATGCCGGTGCCGGTCGCGATGGTGATCGCGCAGATCGATGCGTGCATCTCCGACATCGGCGTCGATGCGGTCAAGATCGGGATGATCGGCTCGGCCGAGATCGCGCATGCGGTGGCGGATGTGCTGGAAAAGAACGACGTCCCGATCGTGTTCGATCCCGTCATGGTCGCGACCAGTGGCGATGTGCTAGCCGATGCGGCGACGATTGCGGCGTTCGAGCGGCTGATGCGCATATCGGTGCTGACCACGCCGAATCGGCACGAGCTCGCGGTGTTGGGTGGCAAGGAGGCGATGTGGCAGCATTGTGGGGCGCTGTTGCTCAAGGGGGGGCACGGCGACGGTGACGACATTTCGGACACGCTGGTCGAGAGCCACGGCAAAACCGACTGGTATGCGCGTCGCGTTGACACGCGCCATACCCACGGCACGGGTTGCACGCTGGCAAGCGCCATCGCCACCGGGCTCGGCCAGAACATGACGATGCAGGATGCCGTCGATCGCGCGATCCTGTTCGTCAGAACTGCTTTGGCCCATGCACCCGGTGTCGGCGCAGGGCAGGGGCCGATGGGGCATGCGATGGGGCGGATTCCGTTCTACGACGCCTTGGCCGCAACGGACGCCAGTGGCTGGGATGCCGCTGCTTTCGCCGCGCGCTGGTCCTGACATGCCTAGCCTCAGACACGAGAAGCTCTGCCTGGCCCCGGTAGCGGGCGTCGATGAAGCCGGCCGTGGCCCGCTCGCCGGCCCGGTCGTGGCGGCCGCCGTCATCCTGCCCGCCAAGGGCGTCCCGCGTGGGATCAACGATTCGAAGAAGCTCCCGCCGCACGAGCGCCAGCGGTTGCACGATCGGCTGCGGGCGTGTGCGATCGTCGGGATCGGGATCGTTGAGGCGGACGAGATCGACACGCTCAACATCTATTGGGCGACGATGAAGGCGATGACGCTCGCGGTGGAAGCGCTCGGCTGCGCGCCGGGCCACATCCTGGTCGACGGCAATCGCCTCCCCAAATGGGGTTTCGCCGCGACGCCGATCATCAAGGGCGACGCGATCAGCCTGTCGATCGCCGCCGCTTCGATCATCGCCAAGCATACCCGCGACACGATCATGCTCGCGCATGCCGAAGCGCATCCGCATTACGGCTGGCATGCGAACAAGGGGTACGGCGCGCCCGATCACCTGCGCGCTTTGCGCGAACATGGGCCGTGCGCGCTCCACCGGCGCAGTTTTCGTCCCGTCGCCGAAGCTTATTTGGTGAACGAGTCTTTGGCGCCACACACCAGCGCTTGAGCCTGTGGATAACTCCGGACTCAATATCTGGGTCGTTTCCCGAAATGTTCTGCGAAATTGACGGAATCTCAAGGGCTTTCGTTAACCAATGTTCGCTTGACGCGAGTCCCTTTGCTGGCAGGGATGCGCTCCACACACGAAGGGGCGACGACGATGGGGGTTTTGGAGAAGATCAGGAAAGCGGCGCCGCGCGCGGTCGAGGCACCGGTGCAGCTCCCGCTCGATCAGATCCTGCGGGGCGATTGCATCGCGGCGATGCGCGCTCTGCCGGCCAAGTCGGTCGACCTGATCTTTGCCGATCCGCCCTATAACCTGCAGCTCGGCGGCGATCTGTCGCGCCCCGATGGCAGCCATGTCGATGCCGTCACCGACGAATGGGACAAGTTCGATTCGCTCAGCGCCTATGACAAGTTCACGCGCGAGTGGCTCGCCGAGGCGAAGCGCATCCTCAAGGACAATGGCGCGATCTGGGTGATCGGATCGTACCACAATATCTACAAGGTCGGCGCGGCGATCCAGGATCTGGGCTATTGGATCCTCAACGACATCGTCTGGCGCAAGACCAACCCGATGCCCAATTTCAAGGGCACGCGCTTCACCAACGCGCATGAGACGCTGATCTGGGCGTCGATGGGCGAGAAGTCGCGCTACACCTTCAACTATCGCAGCATGAAGACGCTCAACGATGAGCTGCAGATGCGCTCGGACTGGGAATTCCCGACCTGTGGCGGGCAGGAGCGGTTGAAGCGCGACGGCGTGAAGGTGCATCCGACGCAAAAGCCCGAGGCGTTGATCTATCGCATCCTGCTCGCCTGCACCAAGCCCGGCGACGTGGTGCTCGATCCGTTCTTCGGCACCGGCACGACGGGCGCGGTCGCCAAGCGGCTCGGCCGGCACTGGATCGGGATCGAGCGCGAGAACGATTACATCGCGGCGGCGGAAGAGCGCATCGCGGCGGCGCTGCCGCTCGATGAATCGTCGCTCAAGACGATGCAGAGCCCCAAGGCCGCGCCGCGCGTCGCCTTCGGGACGATCGTCGAGAATGGCATGTTGGTTGCGGGCGCAGTGCTGGTCGATGCCAAGCGGCGCTACAGCGTCACGGTGCGGGCGGACGGCTCGGTGATCAGCGGCGACCAGACGGGGTCGATCCACAAGCTCGGATCGGTGTTGCAGGGGGCGCCCGCCTGCAACGGCTGGACCTTCTGGCATTATGAGACGCCCGAGGGGCTGAAGCCGATCGATACGCTGCGCCAGACCTATCTGCTCGCGACGCAGATCTGAATGCGTCGCCCCGGCGAAGGCCGGGGCCGGTCCGCTGTTGCGCGTGACGTGGGTTTCGCGTCAAACGCAGCGGCCCCGGCCTCCGCCGGGGCGACGGGATAATCTATGAGCACCCTCCACCTCCGCCCGATCCAGTTCGCCGACACGCCGATCGACCGCGACGGCGAGGTCGCCCGGCTGGCGGGCGGGATGCTGTGGTTCTCCGCTTATGCGGTGACCGAGGACGGCCACCGCCGCACCGTGCCGATCACCGCGCTCGACGCGCTGTTGCGCGACGAGCGTGCCGCCCGGCTTCACGCCGCGATCACCGCGCCGCGCGCGGCGCTGACGCTCGGCGCGCGGACGCTGCGCTTCGATCAGCCGTCGGTGTGCGGTATCCTCAACGTGACGCCCGACAGCTTCTCCGACGGCGGCACGCTGCAGGACGACCCGGTTGCCGCGGCGAGTGCTGGCGTGGCGATGGCGGCGGCGGGCGCGGCGCTGATCGATGTCGGTGGTGAATCGACCCGGCCCGGCGCGCCGACGGTGTGGGAGGGCGACGAGATCAAGCGGATCGTCCCCGTGGTCGAACGCCTCGCGCGCGCGGGCACGCTGGTGTCTATCGATACGCGCAAGGCCGGCGTGATGGAGGCGGCGCTCGCCGCGAACGCGGCGATCGTCAACGATGTCGCCGCTTTACTGTGGGACGATCGCGCGCTCGAGGTCGTCGCCAAGGCGGGATGCCCGGTGGTGCTGATGCATTCGCCCGATCCTGCGAAGGGGCCGCATGGCGGCAATGGCTATCGCGACGTCGTGCTCGACGTGTTCGACTGGCTCGAGGCGCGGATCGCTGCGGTGGTTGCCGGCGGGGTCGATCGCTCGCGGATCATCGTCGATCCCGGGATCGGCTTCGGCAAGTCGCTCGCTGACAATCTCGCTCTGCTCAACGACCTGGCGATCTTCCACGGCCTGGGCCGCCCGATCCTGCTCGGGGCCAGCCGCAAGCGCATGATCGGCGCGCTGTCGAACGAAGCGCCGGTGACCGATCGGCTCGGCGGCTCGATCGCGCTGGCGATGGCCGGGATGATGTCGGGGGTGCAGTTGCTGCGCGTCCACGACGTGGCGGAGACGGTGCAGGCGGTGCATGTGTGGCGGGGTCTGCGCGACCGCGCGCTGGTCGGGCGGTAGCCTGAGGCTACCGCCCTGGATGGCTCAGCAGCCGTTCTTGCGATTCTGCGCGGCGTCGTGGCGCTTGTCGAGCGTCTTGCCGAGCAAGGCGCCGCCGACACCACCGGCGACCGTGCCGAGCAACCCGCCACCGAGCACGTTGCCCGCAACCGCGCCACCGACGCCCCCGGCAATCGCGCCGGTCGTCCCGCTGCTGCGCTTGCACGGATAATAGCGACCGTCATTTCCACGATAGGTGCGCTCGTCGCGGCGATCATACCGGCGGTCGTCGCGACGATCGTAGCGGCGGTCATCGCGATCCTGCGCGAAGGCGGTGGCCGGGACGACGGTCGGGACCATGGCGAAGGCGGTCAGGGCCGCCAGAACGATTTTCTTGCTCATCGGAAATACTACTCCTTTGCAGCAACAACCCGCGGGCGGGCGCAGGTTTCCCTAACGCGCCGATAATTTGCGGTGAAACGTTCCCGCCACAGGGGCGCTCACGCTGCCGCGTTGTCGATCCCCAGCTCGCCGAGCTTGCGATAGAGCGTCGAACGCCCGATCCCGAGCCGCCGCGCGACCTCGGTCATGCGGCCGCGATAATGGCCGATCGCGAGCCGGATCACGTCGGCCTCGATCTCCTCGAGCGCACGCAAGTTACCGTCGGCGTGGAACAGCGTGACGCCGCCGCTGGTCGCCATCGGCACCGGTGTCGGCGTGGTGTGGCGCTGTCCGCCAAGCGCCGCGATCTGCGGAAAATCGGCGCGCGTCAGCGCGGCACCGTCGCACAGCACGGCGGCGCGGAACAAGGCGTTCTGCAACTGGCGGACATTGCCCGGCCAGTCGTAGCGGCCGAGCAGAGCGAGCGCGTCGTCGGTGATGCCGAGCGGGCGCAGCCCGGGCTGCTGCGCGATCCGCGCGAGCAGATGGCGCGCGAGCGCGGGAATGTCGCCGGTGCGTTCGCGCAGCGGCGGGATCGTCACCTGGACGACGTTGAGCCGGTAATAGAGATCCTCGCGGAAGCGCCCGGCCTCGACTTCCTCGATCAGCCGCTTGTTGGTCGCCGCGATCACCCGCACATCGACCTCCTTGGTGTGGCGCGCGCCGATCGGCTGGATCTCGCCCGACTGGAGCACGCGCAGCAGCTTGACCTGCGCCTCGAGCGGCATCTCGCCAATCTCGTCGAGGAATACGGTGCCGCCATCGGCCTCCTGGAAACGTCCGATCTTGCGCTCGAACGCGCCGGTGAAGGCGCCCTTTTCGTGGCCGAACAGTTCGGATTCGATCAGATTGGGTGGCAATGCGCCGCAATTCACCGCGACCATCGCCTTCTTGCCGCGCGGGGAGGCGGCATGGATCGCCTCGGCGACGACTTCCTTGCCGACGCCGCTTTCGCCCTCGACCAGGACGGGAACGCGCGCGCGCGCCGCCTTCGCCGCGATCGCCAGCGCGGCGCGGAAATCGGGCGCCGAGCCGACAATCTCGTCGAAGGCGAGCAGCGCCGGGATCTTCTCGGTCAGCGGGCGCAATTCGCCGGCCGTCATGCCGGCGACCGCGGTGTCGAGCGCGGTCAGCAGGCGCTCGGGGGCGAGCGGCTTGACGAGGAAATCGGTCGCGCCGCTGCGCATCGCTGCGACGGCCTGCGCGACCGACCCGTTGGCAGTGAGCAGCAGCAGAGGCAATGCCGGGCGGCGGCGGCGGATCTCGTCGATCAAAGCGGTCGGGTCGGATTCGGGCGCCCACTGGTCGAGCAGGATCGCGTCGAGCTGCATCCCGTCCTGCGTGCCGAGCATCGCGATCGCCATCTCGCCATCGGCGGCAAAGACGGCCCGCCAGCCGCGCCGTGCCGCGATCGCCGCGACGAGGCGCCGTTGCGCCGGTTCGTCGTCGATCAGCATCAGCAGCCGCTGTCCGTTACGCGTCATGCGTTCTTCCCATTCGTCTCGAATCCGACGCAAACGATACCGACAAGGTGTGAAAGCGCCCTTAAACGCCCCGGCGTGGGACGCGCGGGACACGCAGCGGTGGGCATCCGGGCGTTAGGGGCGGGGCTTGAGGCGAAGCGCCAGCCAAGCTAAGCACACGGACGAACCGGGGGACTACCCCGTCTGCAGGGGATGGAACGATGGCTGCCGACAACGAGTTGCAGGTCCACCGCGCGACCTATGACAAGGTCATCAACGTCATGAAATATGGCGCGGTCGCGGTCTTCATCATCGCCTTCGTGGTGGTGTGGCTGGTCTCGGGCAAGTAGGCGTGAAGATCGCCGTCCTCCGCGAAACCGTCGAGGGCGAGCGCCGCGTTGCCGCGACCCCTGAGACGGTCAAGAAATTCCTTTCGCTTGGCGCGACCGTTGCGGTCGAGGCCGGCGCCGGCGCGACCGCCTCGATCGCCGACGCCGATTATGCCGCGGTCGGCGCGACCGTCGCCGACCGCGCGGCGACCTTGGCGGGTGCCGGGATCGTGCTCGGCGTGCAGGGGCCTTCGGCCGATGCGCTGGCGGGCGTCGCGCCGGGCGCGTGGCTCGTCGCCGGGCTGAACCCGTTTGCCGATCGCGCGCGGATTGACGGCTATGCCGCTGCCGGGCTCGAGGCGCTGGCGATGGAGTTCATGCCGCGCATCACGCGCGCGCAGTCGATGGATATCCTGTCGTCGCAGTCGAACCTCGCCGGCTACAAGGCCGTGCTCGATGCCGCCGGCGTCTATGGCCGCGCCTTCCCGATGATGATGACCGCGGCGGGCACCGTTTCCGCCGCGCGCGTGTTCGTGATGGGCGTCGGCGTGGCTGGCTTGCAGGCGATCGCCACCGCGCGGCGTTTGGGCGCACAGGTCTCGGCGACCGACGTGCGCTCGGCGACCAAGGAGCAGATCCAGTCGCTCGGCGCCAAGCCGATCTTCGTCGAGAATGTCGCGGGGATCGAGGGCGAAGGCTCGGGCGGCTATGCCGGCGAGATGAGCCCCGAATATCAGGCGGCGCAGGCCGACCTCGTGTCGGGACATATCGCCAAGCAGGATATCGTCATCACGACGGCGCTGATCCCGGGGCGCCCCGCGCCACGGCTGATCTCGGCGGCGCAGGTGGCGAGCATGAAGCCGGGCTCGGTGATCGTCGATCTCGCGGTCGAGGCGGGCGGCAATGTCGAGGGCGCGGTTGCGGGCGAGGTGGTCGTGGTGAACGGCGTGTCGATCGTCGGCTATCGGAACGTACCGTCGCGGTTGGCGGCGGATGCGTCGGCGCTGTTCTCGCGCAACCTGTACAATTTCCTCAACGCCTTTTGGGACAAGGAGGCCGGCAAGCCCGTGCTCGACGCCGAGATCGGCGATGCGATCCGGCTGACGCAGGGCGGCAAGGTCGTCAACGCGCGGTTGCTGGGATGATGCGGGCTCGTGGCCAATGCCGGCAAACTCCTCGAGCGCATGCACGCCAACCCGCGCGACTGGCGGATCGAGGATGTGGTGGCGGTGTGCGACGGGTTCGGGATCGCTTGCACGCCACCGCGCAAGGGGTCACATTATAAGGTGAAGCATGTCGAGCGGACCGAAATCCTGACGATCCCGGCGCATCGGCCGATCAAGCCGATCTACATCCGGGAGCTCGTGCGGTTCATCGACGCAGTGCAGGGGCTACGGAGATGAATCCGTTCGATTACGAAGTCGACATCCTGCCGCTCTCCGCCGCGGATGGCGGCGGCTATACTGCGGTTGCCCCGGAACTTCCGGGCTGCCGTTCCGATGGCGAGACCCCGCAAGAGGCGCTCGACAATATCTACGACGCGATCGGGTGCTGGATCGAGGCGGCGCAGGAAATGGGGCGTCCCGTCCCGCAACCCCGCCGCGCCGCCGCCTGACCGACTGGGGGACTGACTATGGACTTCATCTCGATTCTCTCGATCTTCGTGATGGCCTGTTTCGTCGGCTATTACGTCGTCTGGTCGGTCACGCCGGCGCTCCACACGCCGCTGATGGCGGTGACCAATGCGATTTCCTCGGTAATCATCGTCGGCGCGTTGATCGCGGCTGCTGCGGCGGGGATCGGTGGCGGCGGGGCGACGTCGAAATGGCTCGGACTGCTCGCGGTGGTCTTGGCGAGCGTCAACATCTTCGGCGGCTTTGCGGTCACCGCGCGGATGCTCGCGATGTACAAGAAAAAGGCGCCGAGCGCGGCGAAGCACTAATTTCGTCACCCCGGTCTCGTGCCGGGGTCCACTCATCCACTGACGCTGGGGCAAATGGCGCGGTGGACCCGGGAACAGGTCCGGGGTGACGGTAAGGGGTTTAGACAAGTGGAACATTTAACGGTCAATCCCTGGGCATCGCTTGCCTATCTCGTCGCCGGGGTGTGCTTCATCCTCGCGCTGCGCGGGCTGTCGAGCCCGGCGACGTCGCAGCGCGGCAACCGCATGGGCATCATCGGCATGACCATCGCGGTGGTGACGACGCTGGTGACCCATGTGCCGGGCGTGGTGGGCGGCACTGGCTTTGTCGTTCATGTTGAGACGGTTGCCGAAATCTTGATCGCCATCGGTATCGGCGCAGCGATCGGAATTACCACCGCACGCCGCATCGCGATGACCGACATGCCGCAGCTTGTCGCGGCGTTCCACTCGCTAGTCGGCTTGGCCGCTGTGCTGGTGGCATGCGCGGCGTTTCTCAACCCGATGGCTTTTGGCATCGCTGAAGTCGCCAAGGGTTGGACGCTGTATGCGCCGCTCTCTGATGTCGATATGGGTCAATTTCCTCGCATCTTTGTCCAGAGCCGCATCGAAATGGGCCTCGGCGTGGCGATCGGCGCGATCACCTTCTCGGGCTCGGTCATCGCCTTCCTCAAGCTCAACGGCAACATGGGTGGCAAGCCGATCATGCTGCCCGGGCGCCACGTCATCAATCTCGGCGTCCTTGCCGCGATCCTCGGCCTGATCGCCTATTTCACGCAGGACCAGAGCCCGTGGATCTTCTGGACGATCACGGCGCTCAGCTTCGTGATCGGCTTCCTGCTGATCATCCCGATCGGCGGCGCGGACATGCCGGTCGTGGTGTCGATGCTCAATTCCTATTCGGGCTGGGCGGCCGCGGCGATGGGCTTTACGCTGCACAACACGGCGATGATCATCACCGGCGCGCTGGTCGGCTCGTCGGGCGCGATTCTCAGCTACATCATGTGCAAGGCGATGAACCGCAGCTTCATCTCGGTGATCGCGGGCGGCTTCGGTGGCGACAGCGCAGGTGGTGCCGCGGCGGCGGCGACCGACCGGCCGTGGAAGCGCGGGAGCGCGGAGGACGCCGCCTTCCTGCTCGGCCAGGCCGAACAGGTCATCATCGTGCCCGGCTACGGCATGGCGGTGAGCCAGGCGCAGCATGTGCTGCGCGAGATGGGCGACAAGTTGAAGGAACACGGCGTCCGCGTGAAATATGCGATCCACCCGGTCGCGGGCCGTATGCCGGGGCACATGAACGTGCTGCTCGCAGAAGCCAACGTGCCGTATGACGACGTGTTCGAGCTCGAGGATATCAACTCCGAATTCGCGCAGACCGACGTCGCCTTCGTGATCGGCGCCAACGACGTCACCAACCCCGCGGCGAAGACCGACAAGAGCTCGCCGATCTACGGCATGCCCGTGCTCGACGTCGAAAAGGCCAAGACCGTCTTGTTCATCAAGCGCTCCATGGGCGGGGTCGGCTATGCCGGCGTCGACAATGACGTGTTCTACATGGACAATACGATGATGCTGCTCGGCGACGCCAAGAAGATGGTCGAGGAAATCGTCAAGTCGCTCGACTGACACCCCCGGTCGCGGTTCAAGTGTCTCCACTTGGGCGTGATGCGCATCGTGCATTGCGCCGTTTTGGAGGCGATTGCGCCGCCATCTCCCTGTGATCTACGGGATTTCGACCGAAACGGGTGGGACTTGCGCTACCCCATTTCGGTGTAATGCGTAATTTCCGGATTGCGCCGCGGTCGCCCGCTGGCTGCGGGGGGAGCATGGCACATGGGGATCACGGGAACTGCGGACGGTTCGGGGGCGGACGGGTGGCGCGACCTTGGCGCACCCGCCATGCTGGTCATCGGCGAAGCGGCGATGGACTCTTGCGCCGAGCAGGCGATCCACGCGGCAGGCGGACGGTCGCTCGGTCGGGTGGCGTGGCAGGATGCCGGCGCTCGGCTCGCCCAGCAGGGCAGCGTGCGCGTCATTCTTGCGGAGCTGGGCGGCGCGACCGATGCGTGCGTCGCACCGATCCTGCCGTTGCTCGACGCGATGGCCCGCGTCGGCGATGTCCGGATCGTCGCCAGCTGTGGGTTCGAGCAGATCGATCTGCTCGCCGCCAATCTCACCGCCGCGGGTGTCGAGCTGTTGTGCGCGCCGTCGCCGGGCGAGCGCTTCACCGCGCTGCGGCTGGCAGCGCTCTCGAGTGGCAGCGCGGTGCTCGAGAGCGGTCGCGACGCCGAGGCGATGCGCCTGCAGCGGCTCCACGAGGAGGTCGCGCGGATCGCCGAAACGCTGACGCGGCTGACCCGCACCGAGCAGGATCCGCGCGGCGATGGCCGCGCGGTCGCCGAGCCGGGCCTCAGCTACCGCCTGCCCACCCCCGAACCGGCCGCGCCGGTCGTCACCGCGCGCGAGATCCGCGACATGATCCGGGCGCGGCGCGTGCGCGATCAATATTTCGGCGCCGGGCTGTTCGAGGATCCGGCGTGGGACATGCTGCTCGACCTGTTCGCCGCCGAGCTCGAGCGTGCGCAGGTCTCGGTGTCGAGCCTTTGCATCGCCGCGGCGGTCGCGCCGACGACCGCCTTGCGCTGGATCGCGCGGATGACCGACGCCGGCCTGTTCGAGCGCCAGCCCGACCCGTTCGACCGCCGCCGTGCCTTCATGGGCCTGTCACGTCGCGCCAGCCACGGCATGCGCAGCTATATCGGCGCGATCCGCCGCCTGCGCCCACTCGGCGTCTAGCGCCGGCGTGACGCATGCCGCGTGCGGGTTGGGCTTGCCGTGCGCGCGCGGGAATGGCAAAGCGCCGGTCATCGATTCCGCACTCGCGGGCTCGGGCGATTAGCTCAGTTGGTAGAGCGTCTCGTTTACACCGAGAATGTCGGCGGTTCGAGCCCGTCATCGCCCACCATTCCAGACCGCGGAAAACCGCCATTTTTTGGGGTTTTGGAAGGTCTCGAGCCGGGTATGGCTTTAACTGGTCAGAACGCTGTGTATCCACTGTGTATCCGTACAATCGACTCGGTCAGTGATGTCACCGCATCTGTCTCGGCAGGTTGCGAACCGCGCAGGACTTATTGGCAATCTTGCTAAGCCCACTTTTGTCGAAAACTTCCAATAATCATCTTTCGCATTCCTCTCGGCCCAAATTGACACCGGACGACCTGGTTAATCCCGCCGGAATCGCAGCTCGTTACGCGCTAGCCGCAGGATGCCTTCGACGAAATCGAACCCGCCAGCCGGGAACCAGATCGGCGTCACGCCGATGCGCAGCAGGTATTCGTTGCGGGCGATCAGTGCGGCTTCGTCGCCGGGGCATTGCTCGATGGAGAAATGCTGCGGCAGATCCGCGCCGTCCTCCCTCGCCTTAATTTTGATAGCCTCGAACACGCGGACGGTTCGGTCCTGATTGAGGCCGCAGCCAAGGAAAAGCAGGCTGCTATTGCGGAAGTAATAGTCGAGCGCCTGCGGGATTGGCAGGGCAAGGTCGATGGCGTCGGTGCCATAGGCAGCGGCATATTGGCCCTTGCTCAGGATGCAAGAGCCGGGGGCACTGACGTTACCATGCAGCTTGATGACCGTCACTTTGGCCGCGTCGGGCAATTGCGAAATCGTTGCAGGGGTAAGCACCTCCACCGCCTTGCCATCGCCGAAGTCGAACGACTGTTCAATCAGGCGATCATAGTTGGTAGTTATCAGAGTATCCTGAAACAACTCGGCAACCAGATAATCGGCTGGCGGAATGACCCCGTTTTTAGCGAAAGCGTCGCGCAGTTCTTGTGTGAAGACGTCGTTGCCGCGCTGCTGCTCGATCTGATCGACAATCTCCTCATAGAGGCCTTGGGCCAACAGGTCCTCAACGGCGGCGGACTCCATTCCCGCCGTGCGCCCTTGCTGGCGAAGGTGATCTTTCCATGTCGGAAAGCCACCCGGCGCGGACAGGCCTGCGCCGACGAAGGGCACTACATCGCCCGATGCCATCCGGTCGCAGAGCTGATCGAACCGTGCCACGTTCCGCTCGGACCAATGGGCATCACCGCAAACGTCCTGCAAGGCGTCGGCGCTCAGCCATTCGTTGCGACGGTCGAGCCGGAACCCTTCGAGCGTGGCGAGATAGGCTCCTCGGTCGCCCGCGAAGAATGCCTTGCTGGGATTTGCCAAGCCTTCGACCAACGCTTGAACGCGAAGTTCCCCAGCCTCGGGGCTATCGAACCATTCGTTGAAGTCAGCAAAATCCTCATATTTGCGGTGGCCGTCTTCATCGCACCAGATTTTTGGGATTTCGGGGGCGGTGGCCATCGCGGTTAAGCTGCTGCACGTTCGATGATTGCGTCGGCGAGGTGTCGTCGGGTGACGTTAGTGTCCGTTACGCAATATTTCAGGGCATCGCACAGGGCCATGAGTTCATCGACCTTGGCGACGATGCGCTGCTGTTCGGCAATTGGCGGCAAAGGAAATGCAATCTTTTTCAAATCTCGCAGATAAATGGCACCTTGGGCAGTCGCACCGGATGCACTCACGAGCGCCTCGAAAATGCGTGGCGATTTTAGCGCAATCTCTAAATAGTGGTTGTTAATAAGGCTTGAGGGCTTCAAAAGTATCACGCTGCCTAGAAGGCAGAATACTTCATCTATATCCACCTTGCAAATCCGGCCACATGTTGCACCGCGACTAACGATCAGCAAATCACCTAATTCTGGATCGCATCGGTTTCTGGCTTTGTCAGCGGTCTCCTGTGAGATGAAGAGCGGATCAGCCAAACTTACGCCATTTTCACGAATATCCTTCGCCGACAGAAAGTAGACTCCGGATGAGGTTGTTACTGGTCGAAAATGCTCACCGTCAGTTATTTTGATCGAGAACTCGTCTGGTTGGCTCCAAACCCAGCCGCTTGGTAGGTTAAGCGACGCTTCAGAACCTTTTTTGGGAGGAAGGGGCTTATCACGCTTAATATTTCCGTCTTTGATTAACTGCGTCTTCTCAAGCTTTATTCGCCTCAACAGATCTGACGCAGGCTCATCACTCGAACTCTGCGGCACCAGTTGCCCCCGCACGGCGAATTCCAGTACTCCTTGTTTTAGAGAATCGACGCTGGCTTCGGTTGTGAAGAGGGTGTCGAAATGCACCTCCAACCGAGTCCAATTGGCGGCGAGGTCGGCAGCGTCGGTGCTGGCGGTCAGGGTGGCGAGCAGGGCTTCGACCAGCGCCTGATGCGCGGCCATCGCCGCCGCGCTTTCCGCCTCCAGTGCATCGCACAGAGCCATGAGTTCATCGACCTTGGCGACGATGCGCTGCTGTTCGGCACGCGGGGGGAGAGGGAACCAAGCGGAAAAGAATTGCTTATCGTTGATTGCCGGGTAGGCGATGCCCGTTTGGCAACCTTCGACATACGAAATAAACGAAGCCGAGCGAAGGTAACGGTAAAGGAAACCCGCTGACACGCCCTCGAACGGATGCAATATGGCAAAGGCAGTGCTTGCAATCGGCTCCGGCTCAAACTCCTGATCGACGATGGCAATATTGAGCAGATATGGGCGGACAGTGGAGTAAATAACGGTTCCGACGCGCACAATTTTGCGCGCTCGCGACGGCGCTTCGCTCGCAGCTAGAACGCTAGGTGACCGAATTACACCAGCCCTTTGGTCAATTGAACTGACATCAACATATGTAAAATCGCCAGAAGGCTCCTTTTGCCCCCAGTCATGGCCAATATCGGCAAGTTTGGTCCAAGCCCATCCTTCGGGAACGGGATAAGGCGTGTCGCCAACGTTATTCTCTGAGGCTCGCCGCTTTCCAATCGAACCGGCTTTCGTCAGTCTTGCCCGCTCCGCTCCGATCCTTTTGAGCAATGTGGAAGCCGGTTCATCAGCCACGTCCTGCGGCACCAATTTCCCGCGCACGGCGAGGTCGAGGATCAGGGCGCGAAGGCGATCAATGCCATACAGGCTGACGCGCTTCCCACCGCCTCGCCCAGCGCCAGATTTGCGCTCAGCTGCCGTGGTCCAGATGTCGAGATTATCGCTAACCAACGACGCAACACCGACCGTCATGCGTCGCTCGCCAGCGCATCGGATAGGATTGCCTTCAACTGATCCCGCAGGGACTGGATGCCCGCTTGCTGCGCCGCATAGCGCGCCAGCAACTCATCGGGGTCATGGCTTTCCCGGTCGGCGATGTGCGGGTTCTTGAGATCTAGATTATAGCCGCGTGCGGCCACGTCCTCCGCGCTGATCTTCCACGCATGTTCGGTTTCGCGGCGATGCTTGAAGCCATCGGCCTCATCGCCCCACCATTCGCGTTCGGGTTGAAACTCCTCGAACTGCATAGGCCGGGTCTTGTTGTAGCTAGTGACGCCCGACGGATAGGGGTGTTCGTAGAACCACGTCTGCTTGGTCGGGGTGCCCTTGGTGAAGAACAGGATATTGGTCTTGATGCCGGTATAGGGATTGAACACGCCATTGGGCAGACGGACGATGGTGTGCAGACTGCACTCCTCGATCAGGCTCTGCTTAAGCGTGGTCTTGACGCCTTCGCCAAAGAAGAAGCCATCGGGCAGCACTACCGCCGCGCGGCCACCGTGCTTGAGCAGTTTGATAATGAGCGCCATGAAAAGGTCGGCGGTTTCACGGGTGCGCAGATTGGTGGGGAAATTTCCCTCGATGCCATCCTGCTCTATGCCTCCAAAGGGTGGGTTGGTGGCGATCACGGGTACGCGGTCGCGCTCGCCATAATCGCGATAGGGCTTTTCGAGGGTGTTGCCGTGGACGATGCTGGACGGGGTGTCGATGCCATGCAGGATCATATTGGTGACGCACAGCATATGTGGCAGCGCCTTTTTCTCGACGCCCCGGATGGTCGATTGCAGCAATGCCTCATCATCCGGTGATTTCACGAACTGCCGCTTGTAGTCGATGGTGCAGGCAAGGAAGCCGCCCGTGCCGCAGGCGGGATCGAACACCACCTCGCCAAGCTGGGGTGCTAACCGGTCGATGATAAATTTGGTGACAGCGCGGGGGGTATAAAACTCGCCAGCGTTGCCCGCGCTCTGGAGGTCTTTCAGAATCTGCTCATAGATCGCGCCGAAGGTGTGGCGATCATGGGTGCTGTTGAAGTCGATCTTGTTGATCTTGTTGACCACCTGCCGCATCAACGTGCCGGATTTCATGTAATTGTAGGTATCCTCGAACACGTCGCGGATGACCTGCGCACGCTTGCCCACGTCGCCGATGATGGGAAGCTGGGTCTTGAGGGTGACGAACAACTCTTCCACGAACTTGACCAGCGCATCGCCGGTGATGCCTTCGCGGTCCTGCGCCCAATTGCGCCAGCGGAATTGTTCGGGGATAGGGGAAGTGAAGCCGTCCTCGGTCAGTTCCAATTCTTCTTCGCGGTCGTCGTAGATTTTGAGGAAAATCATCCAGACCATCTGGCTGATGCGCTGCGCGTCGCCATCAACACCAACATCCTTCCGCATGATGTCCTGAATCGATTTAACCGCGCCGGAAACGTTGCTCATTCGTTGGATGCCTGTTCGTAAATCTGGTGTTCTAGCTCGCTGAGGGCGGCCTCGTATCCGGCCTTGCCGCCGAACGCACCCTTGATGATTTCGAGGGGGGTGCCGATGCCGTCGAAGGGCTTGAGCCGCAACACCTTCGTATCTTCGATGGTGGAGATGCCTTCGTCCGCATATTTGTCGAGCAGCGCCTCCAGCACGGCCCGCGCCTTGTCGCCATATTTGGTGAAGTAGTTGCGCTTCTTAACCTGCTCTGCCCGTTCGCGCCGGGTCAAAGGCGGCTGGTCGTAGGCGATGTGTGCCAGCAGATCGAAGTCGCCAATGTCGCGACCCACTGCCTCCTGAAGATTCGCGAGGACAACCCCATGTTCCTCCAGTTCGTCGATGATCGCCTGTTTGCGGTCAGCGTCGTTCCACCGCTGGATAAAATCATCCAGTGAGCTGAACTCCGACATGATCGCTTTGCGGGCGTAATCCCGATAGCTTTCGGTAATCAGCTTCCCGTCGCTGCCGACATATTCAATCCGCTCAGCAATGATGCGCACCGTGACACCGGACACGACAAGCTTGGTCCTGCCGCCGGAATCGTCGTCCTCATCGTCGTCATCATCGCCCGGGTCTTCCGGGTCCGGCGGGACGGGATCATCGTCGTTGTTGGGTTCGTAGATGACGACCGGCGCACCGTCGAAGGCGTCATCGCGGAACAGCTCGGTCGCCTTTTTGAAATCCATGATGGTGAAAAAGAACTTGTTGTTGTCCTCGTCGATCCGCGTCCCACGGCCAATGATCTGTTTGAAAATGGTCATGGACCTGATCGTCTGATCGAGCACGATCAGCTTGCAGGTTTTGGCATCGACCCCGGTGGTCAAAAGCTGCGACGTGGTGGCGATAACGGGATAGGGCTGTTCGGGGTCGATGAAATTATCGAGCTGGGCTTTGCCTTCGACGCTATCGCCCGTGATTCGCATGACATACCGGGGGTTGTCACGCGCAATCTTGCCAGCCGCGTTGACAATGGCCTTCCGCATCCGTTCGGCGTGGTCGATGTCCTCGCAAAAGATGATGGTCTTTGCCATTGGATCGGTCGCGTTGAGGTATTGCATAACCCGCTTGGCGACGAGCTTTGTCCGCTGATCCAGAACAAGAATGCGATCCATATCGGCCCGGTTGTATTCGCGCTGCTCCACCGGGTTGCCAAGGTCATCGACCATCCCCGCCGGGGGCGTCCACCCCAGGACGTCCTTGTCGATGTCGATGCGAACGACCTTGTAAGGTGCAAGGAAACCGTCCTCGATGCCCTGCTTAAGGCTGTAAGTGTACACCGGATCGCCAAAATAGGTGATATTGGATTCGTATTCCGTTTCCTTGGGCGTGGCGGTCATGCCCACTTGAATAGCACCGTTAAAATAATCGAGAATTTCGCGCCATGCGCTATCTTCCGATGCGCTCCCACGATGGCATTCGTCGATCACGATCAGATCGAAGAAGTCACGGGACACGGACTTGAAAATTTTTTCGGATTCCGCCGGGCCGGTCAGCGCCTGATACAACCCCAAATGGATTTCATAGGCGGGGTCGATCTTGCGATTCCGCACCTTGGTCATGGCCTCGCCGAACGGCTTGAAGTCGTTCACCAATGTCTGGTCCACAAGGATGTTGCGGTCTGCGAGAAAAAGGATGCGCTTGGCCTGTCCAGCTTTCCACAAGCGCCAGATTATCTGGAAGGTCGTGTAGGTCTTGCCCGTACCCGTCGCCATGACCAGCAACACGCGCCGTTGCCCTTTTGCGATTGCCTCAATCGTCCGGTTGATAGCCTCAACTTGGTAGTAGCGCGCTTCTTTGCCCGAACTGTCGAGATAATAGGGCTGCTCCACCAAGGGTTTTTCGTCCGGCTCAATGCCGTGGAACAGGCAATAACGCGCGTACAGCGATTGCGCGTCGGGGAATGCGTCCATTCCAAGCGATTTCTCTGTGTCCTCACCATCGGCGGCGGCGCGATTGTGTTCCGCAAAGCCATCACCATTGGAACTAAAGGCGCTCGGCAAATCCAGAATGTCGGCGTAGCCGAGCGCCTGTTGCAAGCCATCGCTGACGCCGTGCTTATTGTCCTTCGCTTCAACGATGGCAAGCGGCAGACCGGGCTGCCATGATAAAACATAGTCAGCGAATTTCTTTTTCTTCTTGTTTCGAGACGAAAGATTGCCCCGCACAATGACGGGGCCGGGTGTCAAAGTGACCTCGCGACGAACTTGTTTGAATTGATCCCAACCGGCCTGTTTGATGGCAGGTGTGATGAACAAGTCACAAATATCGCTTTCACTCAGTTTTCGCTTGTCAGCCTTATCCACACCGCCCCCTTATCGTCGCAATAGTGCAAGAATTTGGTCGTGGACGCCACCATATTTGCACTCGGCTACAGTTAGATGCCGCCTTAACCCGGTCATGCCCGCAAAAGCTGGAACGACACTTTGTAGCGGAAGAAGCTGACGCTTGGCACCATCGCTAGCGCACGACGGATCCGGTGGTCGTCATCGAGGGCTATTACAGCACCTTCGACCGTTTGTCCTTCTTCCGCCAGCTCATATTGCACGAAGCCCATGTAGCGAAGGATTTGGCCGACAACCGCATCGCTCGCCCGCCCCTTTTTCAATTCGACCACAAGGAGGCGCTTTCGATCCTTGCTGATCGCCAGAATGTCCAGCGCGCCAGTGTCTGTCGGATATTGCTGACCGACAATTTCGCCCTCGTCGGTGTAGATGTCATAGTCGCGGCCAAGTTCAGTCTGGCTCCAGTTGGAAACCAGAAAATCTTCCAGATGCTTCTCCATGCCGAATGCAACAGGGTCTTCGACCAAGCCTTCACTCGTCATGACCGGAGCGAGGGCTGGCGCGGGCAAGCCGCCGATCAGAGCCTCAATCTCTTCGGCATGGCCATTGATGTTGGAGACGGTCCCGATTGATCCGGCCGAGTTCCGAAGTGCCTCGCTCATCGCTGCCCGGTCGATATAAACTTCATGCCAGTGGACTGTCCGACGATGCGGGAGAATTTCGCCGTCCGCATACCAGTATTCGCCCTCAATTTCGCCCACGCGGTAGCGGCCTGTGCCATCCGGCGAAAGGATCACGTCGCCAGGACGCAGCATTTTGGAAACCGTCCAGATGGCTCCGCAGGCCAAGCCGGCCGCCACCTTACTCTTGTCGGGGTGGATTTGGAGATAAACCGGCACATAGGTCGCATTGAAAGGTCGCCACGTCTCAGTGAGTTTGCCGGCCAGATCTTCGTGGATGTCGAAATGCGTGCCTGTGAACCCGCCCTCGAAGCACGCCCTGGCATGGACGCTTTTTCGTCCGAGCATGACGCGGTAATAATTTTTCATTGGTACTGCCCCCGTTTTGGCTGCTCCAGACGGACAGCTGCGTAGAGCAGCCGCCTGACGGGCTACCTAGCATTTCATGTGCGCTGTATCTGCCTTATTTTCCCTTGTTTTATTAGACGAGCCAGCAAACGCGACATACTCGTTCGCTCGATACTGCCAACGAAATTCTCGCCAACGCGATGCTTCAGGGCCGGGGGAGGCTGCCCCTTGGAGTGACACACGGCGCCTCGCCCGATCCCCGAAACCTGCCAGTTGTCCACGATCTGGTTGTAATTAATATCAGTCGCTGAGCGTCTCTTTAGGACACTCTCGTCCGATCGACGCCGGCATTGTCAAAACCATGAAAGCTCTGGCCCAAACGATGCCGTTAGTTCATTCGTAGCGGATGCAATTCGTGTTTCTGGTAATGTTGCGCGCTGCGCTAATCCGTTAGCGTCCCCGCAAACAGGGAATTGATCAGCATGACCAAGGTGCGACGGCAGATAGATCTTCAGATCGCGGTCAACGCGGTTTCAGACGTCGTCCAGAACCGACCCAAACCAATCCGGAGCATTGACCAGATCTACATGAAGACCGGCGACATGGTGATGCAGGCCGAGCTGGTGGCACACTGGGCCGACAAAAAGAAACTCGCTTTCATCGGCGACGGCGACGCAATAAGCGTCTGCGTTGCCTATCTGAAAAGCGAGGGGATCATTGACTATGGCCCCACTCAGATCACGGTCTTCGACTTTGACGAGCGGCAGGTCCAGGCGATAAAGAGCTTCGCGGAGCGCAAGCACATACGGCACCTCAACGCCGAACTTTACAATGCCCGCGAAGCGTTTCCCAAGGCGAACAGGTTCGACCGCTTCTACACCAATCCTCCCTGGGGCCAGTCGAACGACGGAGCCAGCGTCCACGTCTTCATGGAGCGAGGCATCGAAGCCTGCGGCTACGGCGGTCAGGGAATGATCGTGATCGCCGACGACGAGGAGCTCGAGTGGCCGAAGCGCGTATTGTCGACGACGCAGAGGCGCGCTTCCGAACTTGGCTACTTCGTCAACCGCATGCAGCCGTTGATGCACTCCTACCACCTCGACGATGACGCCCTGCTCCGATCCTGCAACCTTTTTGTCGAGGCACTTCCCGGCAACGTAACGCGTGGAAAGAGCAGAGCGATTGAGAAGGAGCGACTGGTCAACTTCTATGGACGCGACCAGAACCTCCGGATGCGCTACATCCGGTCGAACCGTCCGCTCACGCTTGAAGGCGCGGACGAGAATGAGTGGCGACCCGAGAACTACGAGGACACCGAATGAGCGACATCATCCATCCAGGCGCCGGCGTCTTGTACATGAAGGTCGGCACGCATGCGAAGGAGGGTTTGGCCGAGATCATCGCGCGCAAGCGCGAAGAGATCGACAAGGCCGGGTTCGCCATGTGGGGATACGGCGGCAGCACTTGTTATCCGACGTCGATGGTCCAGCCGTTCGCACGCGCATTCGCCGAGAAGAAGCAACCCATCCACCTCGTCATGCACAAGATGAATTCCCGGCACTACGCGGAGCAGGTCCGCGCCGCCCGCTTCTCGGTGGACGGCCAGAGGTGGGAGACCATCCCGGAGGCCATCAATGTGCTCGGTTCACGCTACGCGCTGATGATCAAGAACCTGCGAGAGCACGAGGACGAGCTCGACCTGGGCGCTACCCGCGTCGCGGTCGGCCGTAACGAAGGGCGCCTCGGCAGCCGTTACGTCCAAGGCCAGGCCGACAAAGCCTGTCTCCTTGTCACCGAGCCCGAGCTGGTCAACGCTGAACACAAGAAGGTGAAGATCGACCTCGTGGCCGAGCTCATCGACCCGTACGCAGTTTTTCTAAGCGAGCGCTGAACCAGCGAGCAGCAGGATCCCCGCTCGCTTGCGGACGTCGCCCACGAAGCTCTCGCAGGCCTGGCCGAGCTGCCCAGGATCCCATTCGGCCTGACCGCACGAGCATGCGAGACGCATGCCGCCGTCGACTTCGGGCTCCGCACAGATCTTGTCGCGCACGGCTTTTGCGCCGACGAGGCCGGCGATCGCGGCAACGACTTGCTCAAAGCATGCCAAGCGCCCCACGAGAACGTCTCTCGTAGGTGTACCGTCCGTAAGGTCGGCGAGCGCTCCGATCGCACGCTTGTCACCCGTCACGAGAAGAGGCAGCCCGCGCTTGACCACTATCGCCGCCAGCTGCGCTTCTCCGGCATCCAGAGGCAGTCCCTTCGCCTGAGCGACCGAGGCGAACTCCGCCGCTAGCATGATCTCCAACTCGTCCGGCTCGAGACGACCCAGCGTACCAAGAAGCGCCGCCAGTTCCGCCTGCGCCAATCCGATGTCGCGCACGCCGCGCTTGCGCGCCATCTGCCTCGCCGCGATCAGGTGGGTCAGGCCGAGCGCCATCGGCCGCCCGTAGGATTTAAGGACGTCACCGCATTCCGCCGCCATTCGAAGGGCGGCGGCCTTCAGAAGCACGTCGGTGTCGACGGCGGCGCCGTCAGACATCGCCTATCCCCAGCGTCCGCTCGATGAAAAAGGCAGTGTCGGAGCCAAGCCTACCTAAATCGAGTTGCGTACGCGCGACTTCGTTGACCAGATCCGACACGACGATCGGTTCGGGCTGGATCAGCTTCATCGCCGCCATTGCGACGGGCCACGCATTCCGACGGTGGGCGACTGCCAGTGCGAGCGTCCCCGGATCGATGCCGTATATGGGACTGGCCCGCATCACAGCGTCGGCCAGCTCCGCATGGTTGAAGGTATCGAAGTCTATGCGGATGTCGGGATCCGGGTCGCCGAGCAGCACCTCGAGGGCGTAGCGGTCGGCCGCGGACTCCTCCGCATCATGATCCGCCTGTCCCGCGGGATCCTCCGCATCGACTAGAACATCGTCTGGCGGAACATGGCCGAGCGCAACGTGGCCAATCTCGTGGGCCAGTGTGAAGGCGACCATGGCGGGGTAACTCGCCTCGCGGCTGAAGAGGATGGCGTGCCGACCGCGCTGGCCAACCACCATCGCGTGCATCGCCTTCTGCGCGAGCGGCCAAACCCTGAGGTGCGCGACCGGGACCCCGATGGCCCAGCAGACTGTCAACAAGCCGGCCAAGTCCGGAACGCCCATCTCGAGAAGAAGCGCCCTGAGTTCTGTGGCGGGAAGCCCGACAAGATCACCATTGCGCGCGGTCGCCTCGATAAGCGACCGGCCTACGCTGACCCCAAAGGAGTTAAGCGCCGCGATTGGTATCTCATCCTCGGCGCGCAAATGCTTGAACCGCGCCCGGTCCCGCCAGACGAAGTCCACTCGCTCACCGACCAGCTCCCTCGGCGCAAGACCAAGGTTCCTAGCGACTGCTAGTCTCAACTCGGTCCGCGCTGACACCGATGCCTCCGCCTCGTTGCTCCACCACTCTGGCCACGCGGCATCGACGGCGGCACGGCTCAGACCCGCGGCGCGAAGTTCAGATCTCAGCGATTCCGCGTCGCCAATCATCCCAGACCAATCCTCTGCACGTCGGCTGCGTCAAGACTAGCAGGACTTGCACCTGAGATCAAACAGCGAACAGGGAGGCCTGATGAGCAGGGGAGTATGGGGCGACAGGGCGCCCATGGGAGCGCGCACCGTCGACCAAATCAAGCCATGCAGCCTCGTCTGCCGGCTCTTCCTCGAGCGCAATGCGCGCCGGGCCGGAGAGCTCGATCGGGTCGATCAACTTCACCCAAAGGCTTCCGGTTAGGCGGGCACGCATGGCGATACGGTAGTTGGCCGACCCATCCGGTGCACAACGCTCAAGAAGCGCGGTGACCTGCGACGCCCCGACCGCCCCACCTGCTCCGTAATTGCGGCAGGCTGCCGGGTCGAACGGCCCTTCGTCCGCAACGTTCAACGGCACCTCCGACCGGCAGATTAGCGCGTAATGGAAGTCGCGGCTTCCAGCTCTACTCGTGACGAGAACGTTTCGGGGGATCGGACGCACCGTACCTTCGGCATCAATATAGCGTTGCCACACGAGCACCCGCTCGGGAGCCACGTCGCGCAACTTCGGCTTGGACTTCATCACCGAAAACAAGACGTCGATCGCAGCGGCCGTTCGCACAAGCGCTGGAATCGCGCGTGACGGCGCGTTTCCAACTCCCCAGAAGAACAGGCCGTTACCGCTCCGACGCTCCAGATCCTTCCGACGCACGATCCGCGAAAGCCCCTCTCCGGCCTCGGACTGCATCCGGGTCCAGCAGAAACGCTCCGAAACCATACCCACCGCCAGCGACACCGCACACTCCAATTGTTTCCATAAGCATACCAGGTTGCATACAAGCCTGCCACAGAATTCTCTATTTTTGCCTTTCTCGGTGTGGATAAGGTCGGTATGACCCTGCGGATAACCCTCGCAAAACATACTTGCGTGACTATGCGTGTAATTTATTCCAATATCATTCCGTGAAGGCGGGACGGACACCGAATTGGAATATCATCGCGGATGTCGAGCCAACGACTTGGCTTGAGCCGGTTGAGCGGGCGTCGGACGATCGCCTGCTGATACCAGTCAGCCTCCGCAAGCGAGTCTCGTGGAGCGAACCGAGCTCAACCTTGGGGCTTATGGCGACGATTGGCGCCGACGGCGGCGTGACCGTCATCCCGATGTCCGATGCGAGCTCGGAGCTTCTAGCAATCGGCTCGGTCCTCGCGGCGAGTGAAACGGAAGAACGCGGCCGTCTCGCCTTTGCGGCGATGGCGATATACAGCCGGATATCCCTACAGCCTGATGGTCGACTACGTCTTTCGCCCCCCTTGGCACATCACCTGTTCCCCGACGACGGGGGGAGGGTGTGGGTGGGGGCGCACGGAGGCGCGATCACCCTTTGGTCGGAGCGTGACTGGGCAACGACCCTCGCGCGGACGTCATCGGCTCTCCGGGAGGCGATGACGGCTGCGGCCGAGAACCTATCGCCCTAAAGCAGATAGATCGCCGCCGCGACGTTCACCCGCGCGGACGGGCGGGCACCGACCGCGTCGCTACATCACAAGGGTCCGGCATAGCAAACCAGCTTAGGCCGGTGCACTCAATGCCATTGCTCCTGAGCGGCTTAAGCAAGCGGCAAGCAACCTCGTATACATCGCTGAATACACGACGGCAGTCGCCGGGTTCGGGCTAGCGCTCTCGAAACGGGATAGGCTACGGATGCCCTGCTCTCAAGGGAGAGGGTCGCTTCCCGGCCGCCTTCGCAATAACTTATGCGCGGCATATCCGCCGTGTTTTCCTTCGCTGATTGAGGAGATCAGCGAATGCGTAAGGTCCACTTATTCATCACTGCCAACGAAGTCTTGGTTGAGGCCGCCCACGCCGCGCGCCGAGCGGCTAGGGCCTGCCGCCGCTGGGAGCTGGGAGGCCCATCGGAGCCGGTCGGGGATACAGCAGACGCCGCGCTAGCAGCCACCGAGCGGGCGATGAGCGCGATACGGCAGGAGGACGACGCCGTTCTGACCATTAGCGACCCCGGGACGAGGCGGGGTCGGTTAGCGCTGGCCGGTTATCTACTCCTGTTGGCGGGCACTGACGAACATGGCGAGAGCTGGGACCTTACGTCCGCGGGGGCGACATTTCGCCGCGCGGCCGTCGCATAAATAAGCTGCGTCGGTTGCCTGCGCCTAATCTCGACGATGTTTGCAAGCGCCCCAATGATTGCGCAGAGCCGTTCCGCGTGCTCAAATGATCCCGGAGCCGCCACGCACGGCTCTGGGGCTTAGTAACCCCTTACTGAACGGTTTGGATCGCCCGCCGCGGTCCACACATCCTTGACCCTTATGGTCGGGGAGCCTGCGACGCATGTCCAGGGCTCTCCAGCCTAAAGGTCGTAGGGACCGTTTCAGTACGGTTTACTAACTCCCCGATCACCAGGGCTTGGTGTGATGTCGAAGCGGGGGCGTACCGCGATCGACATCTCGGGGAAGTTCGAGATGGCTCTCATCAGTTGTAACGAATGCGGGTCGCAGGTTAGCGACGCCGCGAAATCGTGCCCACAATGTGGCGCAAAGGGCAAAACTCTCGTCGGACAGAAAAAGCCCGGAAAATGGGGGAAGACAGCTCTGGGATTTTTCGGGGTGTTTATTCTCGCCGGTGTCGTCGGAAACATAGGCAGCCCGCCGCATGTTCAAACAGCGGCCGAACGAGTGGGGGAAAAGCTTCTTGAAAAGCGCGGCGCCAATATCGCGCTGTATGCAGCGTCGCTTCGGGCTACTATGCGTGATCCAACGTCGTTGTCGTTTGACGAAGTGTATTCCAATGACGACGGCTCACTCGTGTGCTTCAAATATCGAGCTAAAAACGGCTATGGCGGCACCAATCGAGATATTGCCGCATTTTCACCAGATGGGGGCTCTCAGAATCGGAAGCTGGTCAAAATGATATGCGCCGACAAGGTCATGAAAGACGTGACCGAACAGGCGAAGGGTGCGATCAAGCTCCTGGAATGATCGTGAGTCTGAATCTTTTAGCCTGGTGAAGCTTAAGGCGGGGGGCTTTGTCATTTACAAGCCGAGCGTCCTCAGCGCCTGCACCACCTGAGGGCGCATCTGCCACTCGAAATGCAGGGTCTCCATGTTTCGCGACAGTGCTTCGAGCATGGACGTGTCGGGATATTCAGTGTCCATGGAGGTGTCCCGCGCGATCGCGCAGGTCCAAATCTCCGTCCCATCCTCCCTACGTGGCGGACCAAATCCGATCTCTTCCGCAACACGCTGTCCCAGTTTGCCGTAGTGGAGATTGGCTCCTTCGTAACCGGAATAGCCGGCTGCTTCCGCCAACTTTGTAGCCGAGATGAGATGATCGGGGGCGGCCAAGTGTGCACGCAGCATGGCGATGTAACTATCTGGCATGTCTGGCAGCAGGTGCCCGAACGCACGCTCATATACGTTGGCCGGCGGCGCACCCTCGGCATCGCACTCCGAAACGGCAAGCTGCTCCATTCGGTCCAGTTCGCACTTAAGACTAGCGATCGCTTCTTCCCTGGTGGCGCCGGCCGCCTTCGCGACGACAGTTTTGTGTAGAATAGCGTTAGCTGCCCAAGCACCGGCCAGCGGACCAGATTTGATTCCATAGCGACCGTGTACCTCTGTTACGAATGCCATTCGGCTGCGCTCCTCAGTGTGTCTGCCAGTAACTTACGAGGTCCTACCGCGAAATCTACGGGGTGTAGGCGCACTTTTGCAATTACCGGTCGGTGGCCATGCCGCCGTGATCAAGGGAACGGATGGCACTGCAATGACTGGTCCCAAGTAAAGGCTTGTTGCTAAGATTTGGGCGCATTCCGGACTGCCGGTTACGCCAATGGAGTGGTAACGATTATCACGTCGAACATGCAGGCGTAATGATGTCCCGAGCCTTCGATCAGCGCTACGGCGAGATACCTAGCAGAGCCAATTTCGAATTTTGACTCGTCGGTCGTCAAGCGAGCCTCATCGCCACAGGCAGCCCCTCGTGCAGCTTCAGATCGATCGCGATCGGCGAGGCGTCGTCGATAGGATTTCGCATCGCGACCTTCAGGCCGTCCAGAATGGAAGCGTTCTCTCGCTCGATCCTGGAAAAGAGGCCATCTTCCCTGTGAGGACAGCCTCCAGGGAACCGGATTTCTACCTCTGACATATCTACCAAGATCCTCCCTATGAATGTCAGGGTGTCAGGTTTTTTTTGGGAAAGTCGAGAAGTCGCATCCATCGAATATCGTCGCATCGCATCGAGATATTTCGTGGCCCTGACACCGCCTTGCCCCGCGCGTGTCAGGAGGTGTCAAAAAACCTCTGGCTGATCGTTCAGCCTCGGCATTATCGGTCGTCCGGACGGTTACGGTAATCAAAAGATCGCGTCGGCCTTCAACCTTATGCCTGCGATCACTCGGACCGCTTGGTCCCCCTTCACCATCGTCTTGCGATCGAGAACAAAACCTTTCGCTTTCATCCGCTGCGACAACCGCCCCTTGACTGAGCCGGTCATGCCAGATTCCAAACGTTGGACATGCGGGCGAGCAGTTTGGACTGCCGCTCCTTCAGCACGTCCGTGGTCCAGACCGGTTCCTGACGGACTTGGCTGGTTAAAATGAACGACGTGTCACCATTCTCGGCAAAGTATTTCGTTTTCTTGAAGTCGAAGTCGTAGTTGCTGGCGGCGGGGTTTTTGTATTTCGACAGCAGCACGAGATTGGCCAAGCGATGGACCCAGCCGTCCCGCATTTCAGCTTCGGGGAAGTTCGCGATCCATTCGCTATCCGGAGCGGGCGTCTGCGGTAGCACGTGTTCGATTGTTATTAGGCTATGGTCGTAATGGGCTGTTCCGTCTGTCAGCATGCCGTCTAGCCGCAGCAGGATCGGCCGCCGTGTGCGCTGATTTAGATAGACGTCGCCGTCCAGGGCTCGAAGCAGGTCCTGCTTCTCTTCCGAGCTCAGGTCAAAGGCGACGCCACCAGCTAGTGCGGTACCCGCTTCGATCTCCGTCAGCAGAGCGCCATAGCGTCCGAGGCGGTCGTTCACGTTCGCGCGCGTTATAAATAGGAAGTAGGCGAGGCGATCCAGTCGCATGATAAAGGCATCGATCGCAACGTCGTCATCGTGATGGTCGACCATGAATTTGATCGCCGGCGGCTGCCAGTCCTGGTTGTCGATCTGATGGAGCCCTTTGAGTAGGCGATGTCTCACCGGCTTGGAGAGGTCGGGTTCGAGTATGCGCCCAAAGACATCGGCGCTCGGCCGGAGTTCCTCGTCAATGAATTGCAGCGGGCTATCCTTCGGCTTCACGTAGTCGCGGAACTCGTTCTCGATCGTCGCGCGCATTTTTTGCTTCCGGTGGATCATCCGGAGATGGGCGAACAGATCGCCGAACGCCTCTCGGCCGAGACCGTCCTCGAGAACTTCCCACTTCTCGTTGTACGCGACCTGGAGCTTTTCGTCTGGGATCGCGCCAATAATCTCGGACTTCAGTATGTCGGTCGCGGTGAGATCCAGCCCACGGTCGTTCATGACCGAAAAAATGCGGTAGGCCGACTCCGGGTTCGATGCCTCGACGATTACGAGAAAGCATCGCTGCACGCAGAACGGCAGAAGCCGATCCCGCGTCTCCGGCGTCATCTTGGTCAGTGCGGCACGTAGAAAGTCGCGATTGGCGATCATTCGCCCCCTAGCGTCCGTGTCGGCTGCTTCGAGCACGCCACCGGGCTCGCCGTCCTGAATGCGGATGCGGAAGAAGTCGGCGTCGCGTTTGCGGACCGTTAGTCGCAGGACGTCCTCGGTGCCCAAGAGCGAGTTGCCCTTCTGACGGAGGAAGAGGTCGATGTTCGATTTTTCAACGTCGTTCGATGCCAATTCGCGCAGCACGCTCATGAGGATGGTAAGCGTCGTCAGGCGCTGCTGGCCGTCGACGACGTCGGACTCAGGCTTCTGCGGATCCTTGATGACGACAACGCTGCCGAGGAAATACGGCGGCCTGCTTCCAGGCGGGGCGCTTCCGGCGGCCCAGACGAGGTCGTCGAGGAGTTCGCCTGCCTGCTCGGTCGTCCACGAGTAGGGGCGCTGGTAAGGTGGGATCCGGAAAACGTAGTGGTCGCAGAAGACATCCTTGAGTGCCTTCTCTGCGGCCTTGATCGTGTCCATTCGAAAAACTCCCTAACTCAATACTTGCAGGCGTGACCGTAGATGTTGGCATCCGGGCTGCTGATACCGCGGTATACCTCGAAGGCCTTCCCTAAGATGATATTCGTCACGACGACGCCCTCGTCGGTGATTAGCTCCTCGAACGTCGCGTTGAGCGCGTTAATATAGGACTGCAGGAAGCAAGCTGCGGTGTTTTCCATGGTACAGATCGTAGCTTTCATCCGGATCACTGCAACCCGATCCCGCGGACGGCGACGCATCGACGTGCGATCTGAGGCTCTCAAGCGCAGCCGTCCGCGCCCACGGATGTTCACTACGCGATCGAGCACGGGCGTCGGGCAGACCTCTGCGCCGTAGCTGCCCGGGACGCTTGCCAGCCGGTCGACGCCCCGCAGCATCGCGTGTACCATGCTTCCCGCTTGCGAACGGCGGGTTTGGGCGCAAGTTGACCTTCAGGGCTCATCCAGGAACGACCGTTTTGTCTCAGCTCTTGCTACTCGGCAGAACTAGGGGAGCACACAATCGAACGGTGGCATCGAAATCCTATACCTGGCCACAAACAGGATGAATTCTGGCAAGGAGAGGGTCGCAAGCGCTTCCCGGTCGGAGAAATCTGCATCTCAAAGTATGATGCGTCTGCGTGTAGCTCGTTGTGTATCCGCGGCGATCTAGAATTCAATCTCAAGCCATCTCAAATCTGTGATCACCATGATAGCAGGATGCTAAATGGTTACCGGTTCCTGATCTATCCGCGGTGCTGACGTAGCTCCGGACCCGTCGGAGGTATTCGTCTGGGATTTAGCGCAGCCGCCGGACCCAGCATCGCTATCCGCCGGGGCGGCGCGCGACGGATAGGTACGAGGTCGCCACCTCTGCCACCGGCGCGCTAATTCGCTCGAACGGATACTGTCATGACGCCCTGACACTCCTGACACCTCGTCGGACCGTCAGGGATACCGGACCATGTCCGCCAATCGGCGTCGCCAGCCGCCTCTTCTTCTTCCAATTCCTCCCCCCGTCAGGGTGTCAGGGGGGTGGTAAAAAGGCGGGTCGCCTCTTTCTTCGGCTCTCATGGGTATCGATCGGGGATCACTGGCTTACTGACAGCGAAATATCTTCCAACGTCAGGGGCCGTCAGTTTCATGCGGCCGCAAGGGGGGGGACTTGTCGTGTAATTGGCACCGGACCTAGTCTCGAGTCGGGATAGTTGATTCTTGACTCGAGGAGATGGTGATGACTACCGACGCTGCAAAGCCGGGCCGCGGGCGCCCAAAAATAAATGTCGATAGCGAGATATTGGCCTTCGTTCGGGCCGAACAGGCCAAAGGCCGATCACTGTCGAGCATCGGCAAATCCGGGCTGACGATTTACGAGCAATGCCCCCGGGAAGGCGGACCGGTACCCGTGCGATGGCTCAGGGGGAAGTATTTGGAGACGACGTTTCGCAAGATCGAGGAAGCGAACACTCCGATATGGCTCAGGCCGGGCTATGTAGGCGGGGAGATACTGTTTATGGGCAGAGCAATGCCTGCGCCTCTCGGCTGTGTCGCGCTAGGCACCCGTAAAGCTGGCCGACCGAGGAAAAGTCGGGGGTGATGCACACTATCCGCTTTCAACGACCAATTTCCCTGTTGCAATGGGTGACCCTCTTTACGAGCCGGAGGGTCACATGAGTCGGAACGTTGAAACTGCGCATCAGGAGATCGCCGAGTGCCGCGATCGGGGTGCGAATGCGCTAGCGGTATCCCCGAATAACATGGAAAAGGGTCAGGCCGATGTTGCGTGACTTTAGAGCCATCGTCATCCGCGAAAAAATTCTAAGATATGAGAATTCCAACTGGGAATTCGAACAAGATTTTGGAACGAGTGTCGCGCACCTTGATCAAGGCTCCTGGCAAGCAGCGATCCGTGGGCGATCAACATTCAAGATGCTCGCCGAGAACATCGACGTTGATCTCGAATTATTTCTCTTGTCACTTCGAGGTCGATGTTGTCCCTATAAACTAGATGTCTGTGTTAATGGTAAATGTAATGTATTTTCAGCGCAGTATAATAATACAGGTATGAAGGTTATAAGTTACACCCGCGGTACGTGGGAGACACATTACTTTGGTCTACCGTCCACAAAATCTAAGGCATCGCCATATCACACGGACCGGTTCATGTGATGTGCGTAACCTTGGACAGCGTATAGATGCTATCACGCCGAAAAACCGCTGAACATATCACTCTAAACTAGCAATCTTCGAATTTTGGCAAACTCCCATTCCGCGTGCGGGGGGGGAGGGTGTCGGGCGGCGCCTGCCGCCGTGTTGGGAGAGGGGGTGGCTAGTGCCCCCGATACGTCCCGTGATTTTACGGGTGGTGCCGATAGCGGACGATCCAGACCGCATGTCAACTCTGATACGCGGTCATGCAGGGATTGTTTGCTCCTGTCGGCTCGACAGCAGGAGTCAATTACATGGAACAGGAAAAAGTTTCGGCCGCCAGCGGCCCCCGCGCATCAGACCGCTACCTCCGCCACAAGGAGGTGCTTCAGCTCGTCGGCGTCTCCTGGATGAGTTTGCGCCGATGGGAGCAGCAGGGACGCTTTCCCAAGCGACACAAGATCGGGGAACGTACCGTCGTATGGCTGGAGTCCGAGATCAACGCGTGGATCGCGGACAACCGCGACCGCGCCGCGGGTGGGCAGAACGCGTCGTGACAGAGACCCTCCTAACAGAAGCATATGCGCTTCTTCATCTCGGATACGTTCCGCTTTATGTTGCGCATAGAACTAAGGCAGCGAAGCAGCCCGGTTGGCAGGTTATGCAGCCGTCCGAGGAAAGCATTGCGCGCGATTTCGCACGCCGGAGCAATCTAGGCGTCCGGTGCGGTGACCTTAGGGCTGATGGCACGCGATTGTTGGCGCTCGACATCGACCGCGACGACGTGAATTTAATCCGCTGCGTCGAACAGGCAATTGGTGAGGTGGTGCCTACCAAGATAGGCAAGAAGGGCGCGACCTATTTCGTGCGGGTCGACTATGAGCAGAAGACGAGCAAGCTGAAGCTGCACCGGGATGGAAAGAAGGAGCCTGTTATCGATATCCTGTGCCTTGGCGCACAGGCAGTCGTGCCGCCGTCGATCCATCCTGACACCCTGCTGCCGTATCGTTGGATCGCAGGCGCGCCGCTTCACGAGGTCGATTATCGAACTCTTCCAGTATTCGGGCCCAGCTTAATTGATGAAATCCGGGGCTACCTCGAAAATGCCGATGACCCGATTTACGCGCTGAACGACATGGAGTGGAAGGGCGTGGGGGGAGCGGGGTCAACGCACGATGTTTGCGTCTCGGCCGTGATGGCGATGGTGCGCCGTGACTGGTCTGATGGGGAGATCCATGATCGCACCAATCGGGCGAAACGGCTGGCCTGTGAAAATGCTGGTGTGGCCTATAACTGGCCAGAGGCACAGAAGGTAATTCAAGAGTGGATTGACAGCGCCAAGGCGAAGGTAGGCACGGCGCCACGCAAGTTAAGACGCGTAAGCCACGGCGTACTGGCCGACGGCTTTCTGTCTCAGGCTCGTGACCATTTCCGGTACGATCGTGAACGTGCGTGCTGGTACTTTTTCGACGGCATCTGCTGGCGCCAGCAGAATGAGTTCCGGCTGCGCTACGCCATCGATCAATATCTGCCGGATGAATTGCGCGATAGTCAGCGGATCTCGGGAGTCGAGCGCTCCCTGCGAGATCGACCCGAATTTTCCATGGATCAAGGTAGCTGGGATCCCGACACCCACTTGTTCAACACGCCTGCTGGGACGGTCGACCTCAAGACGGGCGAGGTCCGGCCCCAGCAGCCGCAGGACTATATCACTCGGTGTGCCGCCGTCTCCCCTGCCGAAAGCTACGAAGGAGCGCTCTGGCTTTCGAAGCTGCCGGAATGGTTCGGAGATGATGAGGCGGAACTGCGCTATATCCAGAAGCTTGCAGGGCTGTTCCTTATCGGCGGTAATCCTGAAGCTTGCTTGCCGCTGTGGATCGGCCCGGGCGGGGACGGCAAATCTGTCATCTCCAATACCTTCCGCTATATCCTCGGAGACTATGCCCGAACCTCGACCGATACCGCCTTCCTCGAGAACCGGCATGGCCAGCATCACGAGGAAATTGCCTGGCTCAAGGGTGCGCGGTTGGTCCTGGTCAACGAGATCAACGGCGGACTTGCATGGAACGATGCTCGGATAAAATCAGTGACCGGCGGCGAGAGTCAGTCGGCATCCTTCAAGGGCGGGCACCTGTTTGAGTTCCAGCCCGAGTTCAAGCTGCTGATTACCGGCAATGAAGCGCCTAGCCTGCGCTCGGTCGGTCCAGAGTTCCGGCGACGCTTTCATGTCCTGAAATTTACCAGGGGAGTGACGGCACCAGACCCATACCTGACGGAAAAACTCCGGGCGGAGGCGGGCGCAATCCTACGTTGGATGATCGACGGCGCGGTCCTTTATCATCAAGAAGGGCTTAAACCGTCCCCGGCAGTCAAGGCGGCAACCGCCGAATATTTCGAGGAGAACGACACTCTCCAGCAGTGGCTCGACGACTCGACGGAAGCGGGTCCGGATTTCCGAGAGAAGGCAGACCGCGTTTATGCCAATTACCAGGCTTGGGCGACTGCCCAAGGGTTCAAATACCCGCTCACTCGACCCAAATTTACAGCCAAGCTCAAGACGAAGGGTATCATCTGCAAGCCTGCTTCGCTTCGCGGCGAGATCAACTCAGTGCGGTGCTATATCGGCATAAAGATTGTGGCGGAGCATGATAGCAACGGCCAGTTTGCGCCTTTTTAGACGCTTGGTCCTGTCGGCAGCGGCGTACGCGGGGGCATATTCGGCATGCGCGCAATCGCGCATATTTTGGTCATATGATCTGACCAGGTGTTGAGAGCTTCTTTCCGTTCGTCGTCATACCGGTGGTGCAGGTAGTGGGCTCCGGCCCCCTTCCGGGTGCTGCCAACGTGGCCGATGACTTGATCGGCGATATCCGGGCGGAAGCCAAGGCGCTGAAGGCCGGTGGCTATGGTTCGACGAAAATCGTGGACGCACCAATTTTCCGGTTCTTTGTCGTTGGTCTGGCGCCAAGTCTCTCGCATTCGCCGATCGATCCGACCCTTTACCTTCTGATCGCCGGACATCGGCCGAGTTGGATTTCCGGCCGCCGGGAACAGCATATCGATGCCCGCATAACGCGGCACGGCGTCCAGCACTTCCAGCATGGCATCCGTCAGATAGACGGTGTGGGAATAGCCGTTCTTGTACCGCTCTGCCGGAATCGTCCAAAGCCGAGTTTCGAAATTAAATTCTGACCAGCGTGCGCCCCGGACTTCCATATTCCTGCCGCCGGTCAGGATCAGCAATTTGATCCAACAACTCCAATGCCCTTCGACCTCACTGGCCAGCCAGATCGCGCCGACCTCATCGTCGGACAGCACCCGAGTCCGGATGGAATTCGCATTCTTGGTTTTACGGATGCGAGCGAACACGTTGCGTTCGACGTGGTCGCGTTCGATCAGCCATTCGAAGAATGCGGCTCCTTCTTGACGCACTTTGTCCGCCATCGGCCGCTTGCCCTGATCGACCAGCGTGTCAATTGCCGCGAGGGCATGGGTTTTAGTTATCTCGGTGACGCAGAGACCGCGCACGGTCGGCAAAATGTATTTGCGGAAAATGCGATCTTTCTCGCCGCGGGTTCTAAGCTGGCTGGCAACCAGCCGCATGTATTTTTCCCACATGCGCTCGGCGTCCAGGCCCTCCTTGGTAGCGTCCTGCCGACGCTGCTCTATTTCCAGCCGGCGTTGGTTCAACTTCTCGCCGTGCGGGTCTCCGCCGGCCTCAATATTGCTCCGAAATTGCCCGGCGAGCTTGCGCGCGTTGCCCAGGGTCAATCTCTTAGCGTTGCCCAAGGTAAGTTTCTTGCGTTCACCATTCGCGCGGTAGTTTAGGCCGTAACTCGTATGGCCAGCGGGTGTGTGAACCAAGACGAAGCCCGGAACGCCACCAAGGGAGCGGTGCTTGATCGTCGTTGGAAGAGTTGCTGTTAACTTCTCCACTTCCTTCACGGTCAGTGGTTTTAGTCTGGATGCGCCCATAATGTGCTTCCCGTGTATCCGGCCGTGTACACGAAGAGCTCGTGTCTTGGCGTTAGCGTCTATATACGGGTATAGCATAACAATCGCTTAAAATCAATATTTTACGATAAAATGCGGCCCTTTCCTGTTATTCTATGATAGTACACTATAATAATATTACGCTGCTTTACACCGAGAATGTCGGCGGTTCGAGCCCGTCATCGCCCACCATTCCCTCTCCTGCACCAGCGCCGCCGCCGGCGTCGCCGCGTCCCGCGACAGGCTGGGTCCGAAATGGAGCCGTATCCGCGAAGCAGAGCGGCAAGTCGTGATATCTGTTCCCCGCCACAATTGGGCACAACAAGGGAGCAGGATCATGGCTACGGAACACTATCCTTCGTTCGACCACAAGATCATCGAGCAGTCGCTGGCCGCCGCGCACGAGAATGGCGAAATGCTGCGCCATTCGTTTTCGGCTGGCGAACCCACGCTGACCGACGGCGCGCTGACGATCGCCGCGCAATGCATCAGCGTGACTGTCACCAACGGCAAGGTGTGCCTCAACCTTCCGCTCGGCATCGGCAGCAAATGCTTTGCGGTGCCGGCGTGGGTGCCCAACGGTACGGCGGTGCAGGCATGCCTCCACATCTGCACCAAATGGGGCATTCCGTGCGGCATCGAGCTGACGCTGTCGGTCGCCGGCAAGATGATCCTCAAGAAGGGCTTCGGCTGCAGCTGCTGAGCCCAGGCCCAGCGTTGCGGGCGGGGGTGGCGTCGCGCCGTCCCCGCCCTTTTCCTGTGGCGATCAGCGCACGCGCGGCGGCAGCGCGATCTCGAACAGGCTCGGCCAGTTCTTGCCCGTGACATAGAGCTTATGCGCGACGCGATCATAGGCGATGCCGTTGGGCACCGAATCGGGATCGGTCAGCGCCACCTTCGCGACCAGCGGCGACACGTCGATCACGCCGGTCACCACGCCGTTCGCCGGGTTGATCCGCGCGATGTACGGCGTCATCCAGATGTTGGCGAGCAGCTCGCCGTCGACATATTCGATCTCGTTGAGCCGTTCGAGCGGTCGGCCGCGCAGCGTCACGGGCAGCCGCCGCACCACCTTCTGCGTCACCGGGTCGAGATAGCGCAGCACCGGCGTCCCGTCGGACAGGATGAGGTTGTGGCCATCCTCGGTCATCGCCCAGCCTTCGCCGGTATAGCGGAAGCCACCGGCGCGCTGGAGCCCGGGCAGGGTCCAGCGAAAGCCCTGCCCGCCATGCCAGGTGACGCTGAACAGATGCTGCTTCCACGCGACGATCCCCTCGCCGAACAGGCTTGGCGCGAGCTTGACGCGCGCGAGCACGCGCCCGGTGGCGAGCTCGACGCGGCGGATGTCGGACTGGCCTTCGCGCCCGGTGCTTTCATAGAGCGTGCCGCGGTCGATCAGCAGGCCCTCGGTGAAGGCGCTGGGGTCATGCGGATAGGTGCGCACGATCTGCGCCTGCGTGACGACCGGAGCTGCCACGGGCGGCGCCGCATCAGGGGCGGGGGCGGCGCTCGCCTGGAGCGCGAGCAGACCGGCGGCGAGGAGCGTGCGGATCACAGGCTGCGCACCAGCGTGACCGCGGTCGCGATCCACGCGGGATCGGCGACGACCTGCTGGCGCGCGCCGGGGCCCAGCGGCAAGAGATGCAATTTGCCCCCCACCGCCTCAGCCGGATTTTCACGCCCGATCAGCCGCCCGAACAGGAAGCGCCCAGCCGGGCGCGGCACCAGCACGTCTCGGTTGAGCGCGCTGGCGAAGCGATCGGGTGCCAGCCGCGTGCACCAGATCTGGTCGCCCGCACGATAGTCGCCGACGCCGGCCTGCACCGACACCGCGACATGCTCGGGCGCTGCGGTCGGCGGCACGATCGTCGCCGCGGTGCGCGGGGCATGCGCGCCGCTCGTATCGAGCAGGGCGGCGACCGCGATGTCGCTGCGATCGGGCAAGGTGACGAGCGCCGCCGCCTGCACGCCGAGCGCCGCGGCGATACGGTTGAGCCAGCCGATCGAGACGGTACGCGTGCCCGTCTCGAGCCGCCCGATCGTCTGCGCGGTGGTCGGTGGAACGCAGGCGCGGGCGACGTCGTCGAGCGTCATCCCCTTCGCGCGGCGCACTTCGCGAATCGCGGTGATCATTACCAGCTCCTAACCATATCGGTTTTTATCTGTCCTACAGACCAGCGCCCGTGGCAACGCCTTTCGGGTATCAAGCACGGGAGAGATGGCATGCGCGACCTGGTCGAACGCGAGATGGTGGATGGGCGGATCGAGCCGGCGCCCGGATCGGAGGCGGGGTCGAAGTCGGGGCCGGCACCGCGTCGCGCGCGCCGCACCGTCACGGTCAATCTCGCCGAATCACCGCTCGGCTGGCTGCGTTCGCGCGGGCTGGTCGATGCGCGCCAGTTCGAGGCGGGCGAACGTTTGCGCGCCGACTATGAGCGCGCCGCGCTCGCGCCGCGTGTGACGATGCAGTGGCGCGCGCGCGTCGACGGCGGCGCGGCGGCGGCGATCGATCCGACCCTCGCGCAGATCTCGGCAAAGCGCCGCTTCGACGCCGCGCTCGACGCCGTCGGTGGCGGTCTGCGCGACGTGTTGTGGCGGGTGGTGTGCGCGGGCGAAGGCCTGCCCGCTGCAGAAAAGGCGCTGCAATGGCCGCAACGCGCCGGGCGCGTCGTGCTGACGCTCGCGCTCGACCGGCTCGCCGATCATTACGCGCTGCGCTGACGCTCCCACGCGCACCCCGCATCCGCTTCCAAGCGCCTATCGCATCTTAACCTTGATCAGGCACGCTTCGCTAAGGCTCCGCGCGGCAAGGAACGGTCATGCACCGATCGAGCCTTACAGCGCACCTCCAAAGCCAGATCGAAACGCAACTCGCGCTGGCTGCGCTCGCAACGGTCGACCGGATTCGGGCGATGCACGAGGATCTCGAAAAACTGTACCGCACGCAATTGGTCGCGGTGGTGCTCGCCGAACGGTTCCCCGGGCGCGATGCACCGCCGTTTCCGCTGCATCTCGCCGCCACCGCGCTGGCCCAGCCGGCGCGTCTTCCGCTCGACTGAAGCCGCTCAATCGCGCGGGCGCGGCGGGCCCGCCAGCCGGTCGAGCGGGACGAGCAGCGCCGCGCCATCGACCGCGCCGCGCCAGGCCCGGATGCCATAAACCGTCGCGAGCCGTGCGTCGCTGAGCACGGCGTCGGGCGGTCCGTCGGCGACCAGCCGCCCGCCGTCGAGCAGCAGCAGCCGGTGGCAGAAGCGCGCGGCGAGCGACAGGTCGTGGAGCACCGCGACGATCAGCGCGCCGGCGCGGGCCTGGGCCTGCAGCAGCGCCATGATCTCGAGCTGATGGCCGGGGTCGAGCGCGGTCAGCGGCTCGTCGGCGATCAGCGCTGGGGCGCCCGTCGCCAGTGCCCGCGCCAGCATCACGCGCGCGCGCTCGCCGCCCGACAGCTCGGTGACGATGCGCTGCGCCAGGTGGGTCGTGTCGGTCGCGAGCAACGCCGCGTCGATCGCCGCCTGGTCGGCCGCGCCGATCCGCGAGAAGGGCGCGAGATGCGGCAAGCGGCCAAGCCCGACCAGCCGCGCGACGCTGAGCGGCCAATGCACCGTGTCGCTCTGCGGGAGATAGGCGATCGTCCGCGCGACGGTTGCCCGCGAAAGCGTCGCGCGGTCCGCCCCGTCGATCGTCACACGCCCCTCATGCGCGACCAGCCCGAGCAGGGCGCGCGCGAGCGTCGATTTGCCCGCGCCGTTGGGGCCGATCACGCCGATCAGCGCGCCGCCACCGAGCGTCACCGAGACGTCGGTAACCACGCGTACCCCGCCGAGGCGCACCGACAACGCTTCGGTGGCGAGCGTCACCACAGCCGGCGCTCGCGCAGGAGATGGTGGACGAACACCGGCACGCCGAGAAAGGCGGTCAGCACGCCGAGCTTGAGCGGGCTCGCCGTCGGGATCAGCCGCGTGCCGAGATCGGCGAGCGTCAGCAAGGCGGCGCCGGCGAGCGCGGCGGGCAGCAACACCGCCGACGGGCTGCGGTCGGTATGCGGCCGCACCAGATGCGGCACGATCAGCCCGATGAAGCCGATGCTCCCCGACACCGCGACCACGCCGCCGACGCCGATCGCGATGCCGAGCATCAGCCGCAGCCGGACGCGCGCGAGATCGACGCCGAGCGCGCTCGCGCCATCCTCGCCGAGCGACAGCGCATCGAGCGCGCGCGCGTCCCACAGCAGCAGCGCCATGCCGATCGCGACGCACGGCAGCGCGATCCAGACGTCGGCGAAGCTGCGATCCTCGAGGCTGCCGAGCAGCCAGGTGGTGATCTCCATCGCCGCGAACGGGTTGGGCGCGAGATTGAGCGCGAGGCTGATCCCGGCGCCCGCTAGCGTCGCCACCGCGACCCCGGCGAGGATCAGGCTGAGCGAACTCTCGCCGCGCCGCGCCAGCCACACCAGGGGCAGCAACGCGACGAGCGCCGCGACGATCGCCAGCACCGGCAGCACGACCGGATGCACACGCGCCAATTGCCAGTAGATCGCGACCACCGCGCCGAGCGCCGCCGCGCTCGACACGCCGAGCACGCCGGGGTCGGCGAGCGGGTTGCGCAGATAGCCCTGCATCGCGCCGCCGCCCATGCCGAGCATCGCGCCGACGAGCAGGCCGAGCAGCAGCCGCGGCAGGCGCAGCTCGAACAGGATCGCGCGGACGATCGGATCGCCATGCCCGGTCGCCCCGGCCCACAGGGAAGCGAGCGGAATGCGCGCTGGCCCGACCAGCAGCGAGCCCAACGCGATGAGCAGGACGAGCGCGAGCAACCCGGCGACGAGCCATGCGGGATTGCGCGCGGGCGGAAGCTTCGGCACGGCGGTCCTCGTCATGAGCGGTGCGACCCGCATCGACGGGTCGCGCGCGGTGAGCCGCTGGGGTAGCCGCACCGCGCCGCAAAGCGAAGGAAAACAGAGGTGCGCCGACGGTCCGTCCTGCTGGTTGCGTTGGGCGCGTTCGTCCTGCTCGGCGCGGCCCCCCCGCAGGCGGCCCCGCGTCGGATCGTTTCGCTCAACATGTGCGCCGACCAGTTGCTCGTCGCGCTCGCCGACCGCGGACAGATCGCCGGGCTGACCGAATGGGCGCGCGATCCCGAACTGTCGGCGGTCGCGGTGACCGCGCGCAGCCTGCCCTTCACGCACCGCAGCGTCGAGGAAGTGCTCGCGCTACGGCCGGACCTCGTCGTCGACGCGCCACCGCGGCTCAAGCAGGCGCTGGCGGCGCATGCCGGATACCAGGTCGGGACGGTCGACCTGCCGTTCAGCACCGGCCTCGCCGATATCGAGCGCTCGGTCACGACGCTCGCCGCCGCGATCGGCCATCCCGAGCGCGGCACCCGGCTGATCGCACAGATGCGGCGCGATCTGGCCGCGATCGGGGCGCCGCCCGGGCGGGGGCGGGTCGCGGCTTATTATCAGCGCGAGGGCTATCTGACGGGCACGGGCACGCTGGTCGACGAAATGCTCCACCGCGTCGGCTTGCGCAATCTCGCCGGCCGGCTCGGGCGGCCGGCCTTGTCGAAGCTGTCGCTCGAGGAGATGGCGCTGGCGCGGCCCGACTTCCTCGTGCTCGAGGCGAGCACGCAGCCGGTGACCGATCGCGGCACGGCGGCGCTGACGCATCCCGTGCTCGACGCCGCCGTGCCGCCCGCGCGCCGCCTCTACATTCCGCAGGCGATGACGGTGTGCGGCGGCCCGGCCTATCCGCGCGGCGTGGCGCTGCTCGCCGCGCAGATCCGCGCGATCGATCACCGCGACCGCCCCCGCAACCGCCCCTGAGCGCCGCGACCATCAGAAGCGCACCTTGACCCCGCCATAGCCGGCGCGCCCGGCGGTGGCGTAGCTGAACACCTCCTCATAGCGCTCGTCGGTCAGATTCTCGATCCGGCCATAGACCGAGACCGTCTTGCTCAGCTTGTACTCGGCGGCGAGGTTGACCAGCACATATTCCTGCAGCGACACCGTCACCGGGACAAAGCTCGGGTCGGTAAAGGCGACATCGGTCTGCCGCCCGTTGTAGCGCAGCGTCAGCGTCGTCGAGAAACGCTGGTCGGCGCTGAACACCGTCGTGTTGAGGCTGGCGATATGCTTGGGCCGGCGCACCTCGACCGCGCCATTCTCGCGCGCATGCAGATAAGTGTAGGCCAGGTCGAAGCGCAGCTGCGGGATCGGCGTCGCCGCGACGAACAGCTCGACGCCGTGCTGGCGCGACAGCGTCGTGCGGTTGGCCGGTGTCGCGACGAAAGCGGGCGCGGGAAAGGTGGTGAAGATCTCGTCCTGCAGCCGGCTGTCGAAATAGGTCACGCCGACCGTCGCCTTGGTCCCGGCAAGGCTCTGTTCGGCACCGACTTCCCAGCCCTTCGACTTTTCGGGCTTGAGGTTGGGGTTGCCGATGTAGACGCCGTCCGAATAGCCGTAGAGCTCGTAATAGCCCGGATTCTTGACCCCGGTGCCGTATGCCGCGCGGATCCGCGTGCCGCTGTCGAAGCGGTAGCTGCCCTGCGCGCGCCACGTCGTGACGTCCTCGAAGCGCGTGTTGAGATCGCGCCGGATCGATGCGCCGAGCGACAGCCGGTCGTGCACCAGCAGGTCATATTGCCCGACCAGGCCGATATTGTCGGTGTGGCGCTCGCCGTTGAAGGCGAAGGCGGTGATCGGTGCGGTATTCTGGAAGGTCTCGCGCTCGACATCGACCGCGCCGGTCACGCGGCTTCGGAAGGAATCGGGGCCGAAGCGGAAGCTCGATTCGAACGTGCCCTTGTAGCGGCGGCCGGTGTCGCCCGAGTCGAACCCTGCCGCGGTGTAGCCCTTGCGCGTCGTGTCGGCGATCTGCCCCGACAGCGCGTTGGTCCAGCGCCCGTCGGCCAGCGTGAGCTCGGCGCGGACCAGGCCGTAGACGGCGCGGTTGGTGAAGCGGTTGCCGGGCGTGTCGACAATCGTGCCGAACAGCGGGCTCGCCGGATCGGTCTGCGTATCGTTGAGCAAGCCGTCGGTATGGCTGTAGCGACCGACGCCGGTCAGCTTGAAGGTGGTCGACGGCGTCCAGGTGAGCTTCGCGCTCGCGCCGGCGCTCGTCGATCCGATGTCGCGCGTCCCGCCGCGCGCGGTCGGCGTGCCGTCGGTGCGGTAGAGCGAGCCCGACACCGCATAATCGAGGTCGCCCGCCACGCCCGCGACGCGCGCTCCGCCCGAAGCCGTGCCGAACGATCCGCCCTCGGCACGCGCGGTGATGCCGGGCGCTTCGGCGCCGGTCAGCGTGATGTACTGGATCACCCCGCCGATCGCGTCGGAGCCGTAGAGCGACGATTGCTGGCCGCGCAGCACCTCGATCCGGGCGGCCTCGTCGGCGATCAACGTGCCGAAATCATATTCGCCGAAATAGGGGTCGGACGCCTTGATCCCGTCGATCAGTACCAGCACGTGGTTGCTCTCCGACCCGCGCACGCGGACCTGGGTGAAGCCGCCGACGCCGCCGACGCGGCTGACCGCGAGGCCGGGCACGTCGCGCAGCACGTCGGACACGATCCGCGTCTGGCGCTGCTCGAGCGCGGCATCGTCGAGCACGGTGACCGAGGCGCCGAGATCCTTGACCGCGATGCCGTCGCCCGAGCGCGAGGCGGTGACGATGATCGCGTCGCCGCTGTCGTCGGTGGTGGCGAGCGTCGGATTGCTCTGCGCGAGCGCGGGCGTCGCGGCGATCAGCGCCAGAATGGAGACGAAAGACTTGGTCATGGCAGTACCCCCGGGGCGTCGCGCGACAGACGCGGCCGGGGCAGGTGCCGGTCTCGGCGAGCGGTCGAGCAACGACGGGCGGACGCCGAGGCACCCGTTCAGCCACGCAACCGCAACGGCCCCCGCCGCAGGATTCGTCGCTCAGACGGAGGACCGTGCCTTGGCCTGTTCCTGGACCACGACAAGAGCGACACCACGCCGGCAGGTCTCCTGGCTCACGGGTCAAGGCTTGCTGCACGCCTTCCCAGCCGATGCGCTTTCGCATCGCCCAGTGGCCGTCCGGAGCGCTTCCGGACCCGTGCACCGCGCTCGCCGCTTACAGTTGCAGGGACAGCTGTGGAGTAGGGGGCCGAAGCCATCCGCACCACATTCCCGTTTTAAGCCCCTTGCGGGGCACCGACGCGATCTGAGCGGCGCGACCGCGGTCGCACCGTTCACGCTCGCCCATACGCGCAAACGCCATGCGCGCCAATCGCAATGTCGCGTGGCGCCGCCCGCCGGACCGGACCGGCTTGATTTCAATCAATGTCGAATGCTAAAGTTGGGCATAGTGCTACAGAGAAGCACTCTGTGGCGAGAACGAATGAGCAATTGCGTGACCGGGGTGTCGGGCCTCGACGAGATCCTCGCGGGTGGCCTCGCTCGCGGGCGTCTGTTCCTGGTCGAAGGGGCGCCCGGCACCGGCAAGACGACGATCGCGAGCCAGTTCCTGATGGCCGGCGTCGCCGCCGGCGAGCGTGTGCTTTACATCACGCTGTCCGAGACCGAGGAAGAATTGCGCGACGGCGCGGCGTCGCACGGCTGGCATTTCCCGCCCGAACTCGACGTGTTCGAGCTCGTCCCGCCCGAAAGCCTGCTCGACGACGACCAGCAGCAGAGCCTGCTCTATTCGTCCGATCTCGAGCTCGGCGAGACCACCAAGCGCATCTTCGAGGCGTTCGAGCGGATCAAGCCGGCGCGCGTGGTGCTCGACTCGCTGTCGGAAATCCGCCTGCTGGCGCAAAGCTCGCTGCGCTATCGCCGGCAGATCCTCGCGCTCAAACATTATTTCTCGCGCCACGATTCGACCGTGCTGATGCTTGACGATCTCACCGCCGACGTGATGGACAAGACCGTCCACAGCGTCGCGCATGCGGTGATCCGGCTCGAGGAACTCTCGCCCACCTACGGCGCCGAACGGCGGCGGATGCGCGTGCTCAAATATCGCGGGCGCAAATATCGCGGCGGCTATCACGATTTCGTGATCGACACCGGCGGGGTCCGCGTCTTCCCGCGGCTGGTGTCGGCCGAACATAAGGCCGCGTTCGCGCGCGAGCGCATCCCGCTCGACAATCCCGAGTTCAACGCGCTGGTCGGCGGCGGTTTCGAGCGCGGCGCCAGTACGCTGATCCTGGGGCCGGCGGGCACCGGAAAATCGCTGCTGACGCTGAGCTTCGTCCAGTCGGCGATCGCGCGCGGCGAGCGTGCCGCGATGTTCGTGTTCGACGAGGAACTGGGGCTCTTGTTCGAGCGCGCCCGCGGGCTCGGCATCGATCTCGCCGCGATGGTCGACACCGGGCAGCTCGTGATCGAGCAGATCGACGCGGCCGAGCTGACCCCCGGCGAATTTTCCGAGCGCGTCCGGGTCAGCGTCGAGCAGCGCCAGGCGCGGACCGTCGTGGTCGACAGCCTCAACGGCTATCAGGCGGCGATGCCCGAGGAGCAGGCGCTGATCCTGCACATGCACGAACTGCTGCAATATCTGAACCGGCAGGGCGTGATGACGTTCCTGACGGTCGCACAGCATGGGCTGGTGGGCGATATGAAGTCGCCCGTCGATGTCACCTATCTTGCGGATACGGTGATACTTCTGCGATATTTCGAGGCGCAGGGGCGGGTCCGAAGGGCGATCTCGGTCGTTAAGAAGCGGACCGGCCCCCACGAGGACACGATCCGCGAATTCATGATTGGCGACCGCGGGATCACGCTGGGTGATCCGTTGGTCGGGTTTCAGGGCGTGTTGCGCGGCGTACCGATGGTGTTGGGGGATGGTGAAGGGCTGCTAGAACCGAAGGCGTGATCGACCGTTGAACCGCACGTTTGCAGAAGGTGCCGTGGTGCTCGCACCACGTGGACGCGACGGTTCGGTCGCCACGGCGATGCTGGCGGAGGCCGGCCTCGTCGCCGAGACGGTGCCCGACCTGATCGCCTTGGCGGCAGCGCTGCGCCGCGGCGCGGGTTTTGCGATCATCACCGAAGAAGCGTTGCGCGGCGGCGACCTGCGCGATCTGGCGGGCTTCCTCGGCACCCAGGAGGAATGGTCGGACTTTCCGTTCATCCTGTTGACCGAGCGCGGTGGCGGGCTCGAGCGCAATCCCGGTGCGGTGCGGCTGCTCGAGACGCTCGGCAACGTCACCTTCCTCGAACGGCCGTTCCATCCGACGACGTTGGTCAGCCTCGCCAAGGCAGCGCTGCGCGCACGGCTGCGGCAATATCAGGCGCGCGCACGACTAGAGGAAATTCGCGACGGCCAGGCGAGCCTCAAGCTGGCCCTGGCGGCGGGTGGGCTGGGCACCTGGGCGATCGACGCGCCCGCCCTGACGCTGACTGCCGCGCCCGAATGCAAGGCGCAGTTCGGTCGCCCGCAGGATGCCGCGTTCGACTATGCCGATCTGATCGCGACGATCCATCCGCAGGATCGCGACCCGGTGGAACGCGCGATCGCGCATTCGATCGAGACCGGTGGCGATTTCGACATCGAGCATCGCTGCATCTGGCCCGACGGCTCGCTGCACTGGATCCAGTTCACCGGCCGCGCCGAACGCGATCGCAAGGGCGCGATCCGCCGGCTGGTCGGCGTCTCGCACGAGATCAGCGAGCGGCGCAACGACGAGATCCGCCAGCGCGCCTTGCTCGAGCTGGGCGATGCGCTGCGGCACATGACCGATCCCGACCGGATGTCGTTTCTCGCCGCGCGGATTCTCGGCGAAACGATGGGGGTCAGCCGCGCCGGCTACGGCACGATCGATCCGGTCCGCGAGACGATCACGGTCAAGCGCGACTGGAACATGCCGGGGATCGACAGCCTCGCCGGCACGCTGCACTTTCGCGATTACGGCAGCTATATCGAGGATCTCAAGCGCGGTGAGCTCACCGCGATTGCCGACGTCCGGCGCGACCCGCGCACCGCCGCGACCGCGGATGCGCTCGAGGCGATTTCGGCGCGCGCCTTCATCAACATGCCGATCGTCGACGGCGGACATTTCGTCGCCTTGCTCTATCTCAATCATGTGGCGGTCCGCCCGTGGTCGGACGACGACATCGCCTTCATCCGCGACGTCGCCAACCGCACGCAGTCCGCGATCGAGCGGCGCCGCGCCGAGACCGAACTCGCCACACTTGCCGAATCGCTCGAACGCGAAGTCGCGGCGCGCACCCGCGAGCGCGACCGGACGTGGCAGAATTCGCAGGATCTGCTCGCCGTGGTCGACGCCGACGGCTGCTTCCGCGCGGTCAATCCAGCGTGGACGGAGATACTGGGTTGGGCGCCGCGCGAGGTGGTCGGGCGCGAGCATATCGAGTTCATCCACGGCGAAGACGTCGACGCGAGCGAGGCGGCGCATCTGCGCGCGCAGCGCGGCACGCTGCGCCAGTTCGAAAATCGGGTGCGCCACAAGGATGGCAGCTATCGCTGGGTGTCGTGGGTCGCCTCTGCCGGCGACGGCCTCGTCTACGCCAGCGGCCGCCACATCACCCCCGAGAAGGAGGCGCGGCTCGAGCTCGAGGGCGCGCAGGAGCAGTTGCGTCAGGCGCAGAAGATGGAAGCGGTCGGCCAGCTGACCGGCGGCATCGCGCACGATTTCAACAATCTGCTGACCGCGATCTCGGGCAGCCTCGAGCTGATGCAGGTCCGCGTCCGGCAGGGGCGCTCGGCCGATGTCGAGCGCTATATCGAGGCGGCGCAGCAGGCCGCACGGCGCGCGGCTGCGCTCACGCACCGTCTGCTCGCTTTCTCGCGCCGCCAGACGCTCGATCCGCGGCCGACCAACATCAACCGGCTGATCGTCAGCATGGACGATCTGCTGCGCCGTTCGGTCGGTCCGACGATCGAGCTGGAAGTGGTCCAGGCCGGCGGGCTGTGGACCGCGCAGATCGATCCCAATCAGCTCGAAAACGCGCTCCTCAACCTGTGCATCAATGCGCGCGACGCGATGCCCGACGGTGGGCGGATCACCGTCGAGACCGCGAACAAATGGCTCGACGCCAAGGCTGCGGCCGATCGGCGCCTGCCGCCGGGGCAATATGTCTCGCTGTGCGTCACCGATACCGGCTCGGGCATGTCGCCCGAGACGATCGAGCGCGCGTTCGATCCGTTCTTCACCACCAAGCCGCTGGGCGAGGGCACCGGGCTCGGCCTGTCGATGATCTACGGTTTCGTCCGGCAGTCGGGCGGGCAGGTGCGGATCTATTCCGAGCTCGGGCAGGGCACGACGATGTGCCTCTACTTCCCGCGCGTGATCGGCGCCGATACGACAGAGGAGGTGGTCGCGCCGAGCGTCGAGCCGCTGCCGCTGGTGAGCGGCGAGACCGTCCTCGTCGTCGACGACGAGGCGGCGGTGCGGATGCTCGTGACCGACGTGCTCGGCGAGATCGGCTGCAACTATCTCGAGGCGGCCGATGGCCCATCGGGGCTCGCCATCCTCGAATCGACGACGCGGATCGACCTGCTGATCACCGACGTCGGTCTGCCCAAGGGGATGAACGGTCGCCAGCTCGCCGACGCCGCGCGTGTCCACCGACCCGACCTCAAGATCCTGTTCATCACCGGCTATGCCGAGAATGCGGTGATCGGTAACGGCCATCTCGACGCCGGGATGCACATCCTGACCAAGCCGTTCCCGATGGAGACGATGGGCGCCAAGATCCGCGAGCTGATCGGGCAAGGCGAGACCTGAGCAGCGCGCCCGGTCAGCCCTTGATCCGCAGCGGGATCCCCGCGACGACCAGATCTACCTGCGATACACTCGCCGCGACGCGCTGGTTGAGCAGCCCCGCGGTATCGCGGAAGGCGCGGGCGAGCGCATTGTCGGGCACGATGCCGAAGCCGACCTCGTTCGAGACGAGCAGGATCGTCGCGCGCGCCGCGGCGATCTGCGCGAGCAGCGCGCTGCCCGCCGCGTCGATATCGGCGTCGGCGAGCAGCAGGTTCGACACCCACAGCGTCAGGCAATCGACCAGCAGCGTCGCGCCCGGCGCATCGGCGGCGGCGAGCGCCTCGGGCAGCGCGAGCGGCGCCTCGATCGTTCGCCAGCGCGAATCGCGATCGGCGCGGTGGCGCGCGATGCGCTCGGTCATCTCGCCGTCGAACGCCTGCGCGGTCGCGACATAGACGAGGTCGCCGCCGGTCGCCTCGGCCATCGCCTGCGCGTGGCGGCTCTTGCCCGAGCGCGCGCCGCCCAGCACCAGCAGGCTCGTCGTGATGGTGGACATCGCGCAACTCCTTATCGCGGCTTGCACAGCGCAGGCGGATTGGCGATGGCAAGCGCGATGCCGCATGTCGAGCCTTCCGTCAGCGCGCTGACCACCCATGGCGGCCGCATCGACGTTGCGATGCTGCGCTATCCGGCCGCGCCACGCCCGTGGATCGATCTCTCGACCGGGATCAATCCGCGCGGCTATCCGCTCGCCGGGATCGCGCCGTCTGATCCCCAGGCGTTGCCGTCGCCCGCCCGGCTGGCCGAACTCGAAGCGGCTGCAGCGCTGGCGTTCGGGATGCGCGCCGGCGCGATATCCGCTTTGCCGGGGAGCGAAATCGGCTTGCGCCTGCTCGACACGCTGGGTTTGCCCGGGCCGCACTGCGTCGTCGCGCCGAGCTATGGCACCCACGCCGCCGCCTTCCCGCACGCGACGCCGGTCGCGGCATCCGCGCTGGGCGATAGCGTGTGGGGCACGGCATTGCTCGCCAATCCCAACAATCCCGACGGGCGGATCGTGGCGCCGCAGACGCTGCTCGCGCTGGCCCGCGCGCGCGACGGGTGGCTGGTGATCGACGAGGCGTTCGCCGATGCCGTGCCCGACGCGAGCGTGCTGCCGCTGCTGCGCGCCGACGATCGCGTGCTGGTGTTGCGGTCGTTCGGCAAATTCTATGGCCTCGCCGGGGTTCGGCTCGGTTTCCTGTGTGGGCCCGAAGCGGTGGTGGCGCGGATGCGCGCGCGGCTCGGCGACTGGCCGGTCTCCGCCGCGGCGATCGAGATCGGCCTTGCAGCCTATCGCGACACGCCGTGGCAGTCGCAGACCCGCACGGATCTCGTGGCCTCCGCCGCTGCGCTCGATATCGTATTGCGCCGCCACGGCTTGATCCCGCGCGGGGCGTGCCCGTTGTTCCGGCTGGTCGAAAGCGAAGCCGCCGCGCCGCTGTTCGAGTGGCTGGCGCAAGCGGGCATCCTCACGCGGCCGTTCGCCTATGCGCCGCGCTGGCTGCGGCTCGGCGTGCCGCGCGATCCGGCACAGCTCGCGAGGCTGAATTTGGCGCTCGGCGATGGGTGAACCGATCGCGCTCGCCGCGCTGGCGCTCGATGCGGGTTTCGGCTGGCCGGCCGCGCTCTATGCCAGAGTCGGCCATCCGGTCGGCCTGTTCGCGCGAGTGATCGATGCGTGCGAGCGGCGCTGGAACGACCCCGCGGGCTCGGCGGTACGGCGCCGGATCGCGGGGGTGGCGACGCTGCTGATCGTCGTCGCGATTGCCGGCGGCGGCGCCTGGCTGCTCGTGCTGGCGGCGCGCGCGGCGCTCGGCGGCGCTGCGTGGGTGGCGCTGGCGTTGCTCGCCTGGCCCGGGCTCGCGCAGCGCAGCCTCGACGATCATGTCCGCCCGGTCGCGCTGGCGCTCGAGCGTGGCGACCTGCCCGCCGCGCGCACTGCCGTCGCGCAGATCGTCGGGCGCGACACCGCCACGCTCGACGAAGCCGGTGTCGCGCGCGCGGCGATCGAGAGCCTCGCCGAAAGTTGGTGCGACGGCGTCGTCGCGCCGCTCTTCTGGCTGCTGCTGCTCGGCCTGCCCGGTTTGTGGGCCTATAAGGCGATCAACACCGCCGACAGCCTGATCGGCCACCGCGAGCCGCGCTGGGCGATGTTCGGCTGGGCCGCGGCGCGCACCGACGATCTCGCCAATCTCGTGCCCGCGCGGATCTCCGGGCTGCTGCTGTGCCTGGTCGGTGGCGGCGGCTGGGCGACGCTGTGGCGCGATGCGGGGAAGCATGCCTCGCCCAATGCCGGCTGGCCCGAGGCGGCGATGGCGGGCGTGCTCGGGCTGCGGCTGGCCGGGCCAATCGGTTATGACGGGGTGGTGCAGGCCAAGCCGTGGATCGGCGACGGGCGTGCGGACGCGAGCGCGGCCGACGTGCGGCGCGCCTTGTCGGTCTATCGTCGTGGCTGCGCTGTGCTGTGGATCGTGGCGGGAGGAATCGCATGGGCGCTGTGATGCTGCAGGGCACCGGGTCGGACGTCGGCAAGTCGGTGCTGGTCGCCGGCCTGTGCCGCGCCTTCGCCAATCGCGGGCTCAGCGTGCGCCCGTTCAAGCCGCAGAACATGTCGAACAATGCCGCGGTCACCGCCGACGGCGGCGAGATCGGTCGCGCGCAGGCGACGCAGGCCTTCGCCGCGCGCGTCGCGCCGCATGTCGACATGAACCCGGTGCTGCTCAAGCCGCAGGGCGACCGCACCTCGCAACTCGTGGTGCGCGGGCAGGTGCGCGGTACGCTGGCGGCGGCGAACTGGCGCGAGGGGCGCGCCGGGCTGCTGAGCGAGGTGCTCGCCAGCTACCAGACGCTGCGCGCACAGGCCGATATCGTCGTGATCGAAGGCGCGGGCAGCCCGGCCGAGATCAACCTGCGCGGCGGTGACATCGCCAACATGGGCTTCGCGCGTGCAGCCGGGGTGCCCGTATTGCTCGTCGGCGACATCGATCGCGGCGGCGTGATCGCCTCGCTCGTCGGCACGCGCGCGGTGATCGATCCGGCCGATGCGGCGATGATCCACGGCTTTCTCGTCAACAAGTTTCGCGGCGATCCCGCCTTGTTCGACGACGGCTATCGCGCGATCGAGGCACATAGCGGCTGGCGCGGCTATGGCGTGATCCCTTGGCTGCCCGAGGCCGCGCGCCTCCCGAGCGAGGATGCGGTGGTCCTCGAACGCGCGCCCGCGGCCGGCGCCGGGCGGATCGTCGTCGCCTGCCCGATCACCGCGCGGATCGCCAATTTCGACGATCTCGATCCGTTGCGGCTCGAACCCGATATCGATCTGGTGATGGTCCCGCCGGGCACGCCGATCCCCGATGCCGCGCTGATCATCCTCGCCGGATCGAAGGCGACGATCGCCGATCTCGCTTTCCTGCGCGCGCAGGGGTGGGACATCGACATTCGCGCGCACCATCGCCGCGGGCGGCCGGTGCTCGGGCTGTGCGGCGGCTACCAGATGCTCGGCCGCACGATCGCCGATCCCGACGGCATTGAGGGGCCGGCGAGCAGCGTCGCCGGGCTCGGCCTGCTCGACGTCGCGACGGTGATGACCGGCGCCAAGACGGTCAGCGCGGTCAGCGGGACCGCAGCGGGCGCCCCATTCGACGGCTACGAGATCCACATGGGCGCCACCACCGGTCCCGATACGCTGCGCCCGGCGGGCCACTTCGCCGACGGGCGCGCGCAGGGCGCGGTCAGCGCCGATGGCCTGGTGACGGGCAGCTATGTCCACGGCCTGCTCGGCGATGCGCGGCAGCGCGGCGCATGGCTGGCGCGGATCGGCGGCATGGGGCAGGGGCCCGACCATCGCGCGTCGATCGACACCGCACTCGATGCGATCGCCGCGACGCTCGAGCGGCACGTCGACATCGACGCGATCCTCGCTTTGTCAGAGACGGCCCGCGGCGACGATCGCGAGGAGTAAGGCGGTCTCGACCAGCTCGATCCCGGCTCCGTGGCAATCGCCGGTGATCCCGCCGATCCGCCGCCGCAGCCACAGCCCGAACGCCGCGATCGCCAGCGGCGCCGCGACCAGCGCGTGCAGCACCACCGCCGCGCCGCCCAGCACCAGCGCCCAGCCGATCAGATCACGCGCCCGCACCGCTGCGGCGACCCGCGCGCCGAGCCCGTCGCGCAGCGGCGGCAACCAGCGCGCCCAGCCGAGCGGGCCGATCCGCGCCGCGAAGGGGACGAGCACCAGTAGTCCCCAGCCCAGCGTCCCGACCGCATGGAGCAGCACCAGCTTGGCGAGCAGCTGCAGCACGATCGCCACCACGCCGAAGCTGCCGACATGCGGATCGGCCATCACCGCGAGCAGTCGCGCACGCTCGCGGTGCGCCGCGCCGAGCCCGTCGGCGAGGTCGGCAAGCCCGTCGAGGTGCAGCGCGCCAGTGATCGCGACCCACGAGAGCAAGGCGGCGAGTGCGCCGATCCACGGGTCGATCAGCCCGCCCGTCCAGCCGGCGCCCGCGACGATCGCCCCGATTACCAGCCCGACGATCGGATAGTAGCGGATCGCCGCGGCGAAATCGGCGGCGTCGCCCGACACGCGCGGCAGCGGCAGCCGCGTGAGGAACGCGAAGGCGACGAGCAACCGCTTCATGTCACCAGCCCGACGATCTGCGCGCTCGGCGCCGGCGCGCGCCACACGCGCAGGCTGAGCAGCGCGGCATAGGGCAGGTCGAGCGCCCAGCTCTCCCGCGGGCCGAGCCCGCACAGCACGCTGAGCGCCGCGCGCATCGCGCCGCCATGCGTCACCACCAGCGTCGGCGCGGTGATCGCCGCACAGGCCGTGGCGACGCGCGCGACGAGGCTCGACCAGCGTTCGCCGTCGGGCGGCGGATTGGCGTCGGGATCGTCCCAGAAGGCGCCGAGCGCGGCTTGATCGAGCGACGCCGGCGCAAGCCCGTCCCACGCGCCGAAATCGAGCTCCCGCCAGCGCGGATCGCGCGCCGCGGAGAGCCCGCGCGCGCGCGCGATCGCGTCGGCGCAGGCGCTCGCGCGGATCAGGTCGGAGGCGATCACCGCATCGACCGCAAGGCCCTCCGCCCGCGCGACACAGGCGGCGAGCCCCGCCGCGGTCACTGGGCTGTCGGTCCGCCCGAGCAAAGTGCCGGTGTGCAGCGGCGCACCGTGGCGCAGCAGATGGAGCAGCACCGGCGCGCTCATCCGGTCGAGACGCCGGCTTCGCCGAACGTCGCCATCTGGTCGTGCGCGGCGAGTGCGGCGCGGATCACGCCCGCCGCCAGCGCCGCGCCGCTGCCCTCGCCGAGCCGCAGCCCGAGCGTCAGCAACGGCGTCAGCCGCAGCGCCGCCAGCAGCCGCGCGTGCCCCGGCTCGGCCGAGCAATGCCCGGCGAGGATATGGTCGACGATGCCGGGATGCTGCGCCGCGATCGGCGCGATCGCCGCGCTGCAGATAAAGCCGTCGAGCACCACCACCACCCCGGCCACCCGCGCCGCAACGACCGCGCCCGCGATCGCCGCGATCTCGCGTCCGCCGACACGGCGCAGCGTCTCGAACGGGGTGTGCGCGGCATCGGCATGGAAGGCGATCGCGGCCTCGACCGCGGCGACCTTGCGCGCGAGACCCGCGGCGTCGACACCGGTGCCGGGCCCGACCCACGCCTCAGCACTGCCGCCAAAGCTGCGCGCGCACAGCGCCGCCGCGGTGGTCGAATTGCCGATCCCCATCTCGCCGAGCACGAGCAGGTCGATCCCGCGCTCGACCACCGCCGCGCCGGCGTTGATCGCGTCGAGGCATTCCGTCTCGGTCATCGCCGCGGCGCAGGTGAAGTCTTCGGTCGGCCGATCGAGCGCGAGCGGCACGACGACCAGCTCGAGCCCGGCCGCGGCCGACAGCGCGTTGATCGCCGCGCCGCCACGGCGGAAATTGGCGACCATCTCGGCGGTGACGGCTGCCGGGAAGGCACTCACCCCGCGCGCGGTGACGCCGTGATTGCCGGCGAATATCGCGACGCGGCCATGGTCGATGCGCGGACGTTCGCGGCCCTGCCACCCCGCCATGAAGATCGCGATATCCTCGAGCCGGCCGAGCGAGCCCGGCGGCTTGGTCAATTGCGCCTGGCGCGCGCGCGCTGCCGCCGTCGCGCGCGCATCGGGCGCGCGGAGCACGGTCAGCGCCGCTTCGAACGCGGCGACCGAGGCGAAGCCGCTCATGCCGCGGTGGCGCTGCTGGTCGGCACTGAACGGAATTTGGCCATGGTCTTCCCCGTCTCGACGCTCGGAGACCGGGCCCGACGGAGCGGTGGTGCGACCCATCGCCCTGCCGGACGCAGGTCGGCGATGTCGTCACGCGGGTTTCTCCCCGCTTCGCCCGGCGCACCCTGGCCGGTCGAAAGACGACTGCGACGGGCAGGTCTCCTGGCTCACGGGTCGCCGCCGCTTCGGCCGCCTTCTCAGCACCCCGGGGGCGCCAATGGCATGTGGCCGACCAGCTCGCCGCTTACAGTTGCAGGGGCAGCCGGGGTTGTCCCGTTCCCTTTTCATCCCCGTCGCCGGGAAACCTGTCGCATCGCGGCGCCTAGCGGGGGTGTGCGCGACGGTCAATCAGGCTGGGCTCAGACAGGCTGGGCTCAGAACTCGATACCGGCCTGCGCCTTGATTCCCTGGCTGCGGAACGGATGCTTGAGCAGCGTCATTTCGGTGACGAGGTCGGCCGCGTCGATCAGCCCCTGCGGTGCGTTGCGCCCGGTGATCACGACATGCTTGGTCGGCCCGCGCGCGGCGACCGCCGCGAGCACTTCGTCGAGCGGAAGATAGTCGTAGCGCAGCACGATGTTGAGCTCGTCGGCGACGACCATCGCGTAGGACGGATCGGCGATCATCCGCTTGACCTCGTCCCACGCCTGGCGCGTGACGGCGATGTCGCGCGCGCGGTCCTGCGTGTCCCAGGTGAAGCCCTCGCCCATCGGCTTGAACTCGACCAGCTCGGGGAAGGCATCGAAGATCGGCTTCTCGCCGGTCGTCATCGCGCCCTTGACGAACTGGACGACGCCGACCTTCATGCCGTGCCCGATCGCACGCACCACCATGCCGAGCGCGGCGGTGGTCTTGCCCTTGCCGGTACCGGTGTGGACGATCAGCAGCCCCTTCTCGTCCGCGCGCGCGGCGACCATCGCCTGCTTGGCGGCCTGCATCTTCTTCATCTTGGCGGTGTGTTCGGCTTCGTCGTGCGGCACGCATATCTCCTGGGTCGGCGGCGCGGTCGGTCGGCGGCGGGGGCTCTCGCGTCGCGGATAGCCGAGCCGGCGGCCGCCGACCAGTCGCCTGCCGCGCGGCGCTATTCGGTTGCCGGTCGCGCCAGGGCGCGATAGCCCGTTTGGATCGGGTCTTTAGTGCGGGGGGGACGCATGCGCCTGCTGATTGCCGAAGCCGATGCGCGCACCGCGCGCGCGCTGGTCGCGGGCTTGCGCCATTTCGGGCACGATCCGGTCGTCGCCGAGGATGGCCGCGCCGCGCTGCTGCTGGCGACCGACCAGACCTTCGAGGCTGTGCTGCTCGAGGTGACGCTGCCCTATGTCGACGGCTTCGCCGTGACGCGCGCGTTGCGCGATGCGGGCTTTGCCGGGGCGATCGTGATCGTGACGGTGCATGGCGACCTCGCCGATCGGCTCGCCGGGCTGGCGGCGGGGGCGGACGATTATCTCCTCAAGCCGATCGACCCGGCCGAGATCGATGCCCGGCTTGCCGCGATCCTGCGCCGCGCGGCGCGCGCGAGCGAGGCGGGGGTGATGCGAGCGGGCGACATCGAGGTCAACGAGGTCAAATATCGCGCGCTGCGCGGCGGGCGCGTGCTCGCGCTGCCCCGGCTCGAATTCGCCATGCTGTGCGAATTGATCCGCCACAAGAACGGCATCGTCACGCGCGCGATGTTCTACCGCGACGTCTGGCGGCAGGAGGTCGAGCCGGCCACCAACCTCGTCGAATCCTATATCCGCCGACTGCGCGGGCATCTCAATGCGCCGGGCGAGCCCGATCCGATCGCGACGATCCGCGGCGTCGGCTACATGCTGGTCGAGCCGCAGCGCGAGCCCGACTGACCCCACGCCGACGCGGTCGCGACAAACAAAACCCGGCCCGAGCAGGGCTCGGACCGGGCTGTGTTGGTGCGAAGCGCGAAGGATCAGAACTTGGCGGAAAGTTCCAGGCCCCAGGTGCGCGGCGCGTTGAAGTTGGCATAGTCGCCGAGGATACCGCCGTATGCGGTCGACACCGGCTGGCCGTTGGAACCATAGTTCACCACTGGCGACGAGTTGGCCGACGAGCGCCGATAGATGTAGGTCGTGTCGAGCAGGTTGCGCGCCCACACCGCGACGGTGACCTTGTTATGGTCGTTCACCGAGATGTCGGCCAGCGCGAGGCGACCGTTCACGACGAAGCTGGCGTCGGTCTTGGTGTTCTCGAGCTGGAAGCTGTACTGGCTGCTCGCATAGTTGCCGTCGAGGTGAAGGCGGACGCTGGCGTCGCCGATATGGACCGGGGTCACATAATCGATCGCAGCCGATGCGGCGTTGGTCGGCGTGTAGACGATGTAGAGCTGCTGCGGCGGAGCGCCCGGCGTCAGCGGGTTCACCGCCGACGGTGCCTTCCAGTAGGTGTAGGCGTAGGAGCCCGTCAGCGTCAGCTCCGGGATCGGCTTGACGGTCAGGTCGACCTCGATGCCGCGGATCTTGCTGTCACCGGCATTGGTGGTCTGCTCGATGTGGCTGCCGTTGGTCGGGCTCGACCCGTTGGTGTCGAAATAGTCGAAGTCGAACTGCGTATTGCTACGATCCATGATGTAGCCGGCGACGTTGAGGCGAGCACGATGCTCCCAGAAGTCCATCTTGGCGCCGACTTCGTACGACTTGACCGATTCCGGACCGAAGGCGTTGAACTGGAGCGAACGGTCGTTCGCGCCGCCGGCGCGGAAGCCCGTCGCATACTTTGCATAGAGGTGGATGTCGCGGGTCGCATCGAACGCGATGTTGAACATCGGGTCGAAGCGGCTGACGCTGTTCTTGAATGCGAACGCCTGGGCCGCGTTGTTGACGACGTAGAGCGTGCCGTGACGGTCATCCTTGGTCCAGCGGCCACCGGCGGTGACATGGACGACGTCGCTCAGCGCTTCCGGCGTGAAGGTCAGGTTGCCGAACACCGAGTAATTGTGGTCCGACGCCTGGCTGGCGCGCGTGATGAACTGGCAGCTGTTGGCGAACTGCGGGACGGTCGTCGCCAGCGTGTTGTTGCACGACGCGTCATACTGCTGATAGCCCGAGTTCGCGCCGCTGATCGGGTTCGCATTGCCCGGGATCGGGCTGCGGACCGTGAAGGCGGTGCCGGTGCTGTTCCACTGGTTGGTCAGCGGCGTTGCGGCATATTCGCTGGCCTTCTCGGTGTAATAATAGGCACCGACGACATAATCGAACTGCGGCACGCTGCCGACCGCCTGGACTTCCTGGCTGAACTGGTTCTGCTTGAGGAACGACAGGCTGTAGCGGCTGAACGTGCCGGTGGTGTTGATCGCGGCCGGGTTCGCGGTGTTGGGCACGAACGGCGAGAAGGAGCTGCGCTCCGGGCCGCCGGAGTTGTCCCACTGGTCGGTCTTGACGCCGCGCCATGCGGTGATCGAGCGCAGCTCGATCCACGGCGCGAGCTTGTACTTCAAATTGGCCGAGAAGCCGTGCGTGATGTCGACGCTGGGCTGCTGCGGAACGCCGACGTCGGCGACGTGCTGGCGCTCGGGGTGGACGCCGACGAGCGGTGCCCGGGGAGCGACGCAGATCGGCCGGCCGGCCGCAGCCTGCGCCACGGTGATCGTGCCGCCGCAGGCGGTGCCGGTGCCGGGCACGAACAGCGATGTGCCGAGCACGCCGGTCGCACCGTTGGTGTACGAGCCGACGGCGTAGTTGTTCGGGTTGTAGTTGATCAGCTGGCTGTACTGCGGCGTGTTTTCGTCGCGCGCATAGTCATAGGCGAGATCGGCGGTGAAGCCGTCGATCGGCTGCCAGCGCGCAGCGGCGCGGCCGCCCTTGCGGTCGTAATAGTTCCAGCCGGTCGAGCCCGCGAGCGGGTTCTTCACGGTCGGATCCTGGTGCTGGTAGACGCCGTCGAACTTCAGCGAGATGTCGTAGAAGGACGGCAGGTCGAGATGCACGTCGGCGTTGTGGCCGCCATAGTTGCCGACGCCGGCGTTGATGCGACCGCCGAGCACGCCGGTCGGCGCCTTCGACACGAGCGACAGCGCGCCGCCTTCGGTGTTGCGGCCGAACAGCGTACCCTGCGGACCCTTGAGCACTTCGATCCGCTCGATGTCGAACAGGGCAGCGTTGAGGCCCTGGGTCTTACCCAGCGCGACGCCGTCGATATAGACGCCGACGCCGCCGTCACGCGCGGTCTGGTTCTGATCGTACGGGACGATGCCGCGGATACCGATCGTCAGCGCCGACTGGCGCGCCTCGAAGGTCGCGACGCGGAGCGACGGGATCGAGCCGTCGGCGAGGTTGAACAGGCTGAGCACGTGGCGATCGGTCAAGCCTTGCGTGTTGAGCACGCTAATCGAGATCGGCGTCTTCTGCAGGTTGGTCTCGCGGCGCGTTGCGGTCACCACGATGTCGCCGATGCCCGCGCTCTGCTCTTCGGGTGCGGCCACGGGGGCCTCGACGGTCGGCGCCTGAGTGGCGGCCGCGACAGCGGCTGCGGGCGCGGTCTCTGCCAGTGCCGGCGAAGCGGCGAGGGCGGTCAGTGCGCCGCCCATGAGCAGCTGCAGGCGGAAGCCCGAACGAACGGTCATTGTGATTTCCCCATGAACCTTTTGAGCCTGTTGGCTCCGGTCCGGGTCGGCTAGCCTCCGATTGGGTCACGAATGTTACGCTCAATGTAACGGCTACGCGGCGTCAACGTCATCTTCGCGTCATCTTATACATCTTCGAAGGCCTCGTCGCGTAGTTAGGCGCGCTGAGGCTGCGCCAAGCTTGGTGAGAGTGATCCGAAACCTTCGTTTCCCGGACGGTTGTCGGCGACCGTGTGACATACTTGTCACGGATTGGTGGTGTGCGGCACCCGAGCGCGAGCACGGTCGCAACGCGGCGATTCGGCATCATTTTGCGTGGCGCCGCCTTTGCGCCTAGGGGCACGCAGCATGTCTACCCTGCCCCCCGCGACGATCGGCCTCGATTTCGGCACCACCAACTCGGTTGTCGCGCTGTCGCGCGGCGATGAAGCGGACCTCGTCCTGCTCGACGGCCCCGAGGCGCCCGACGCGGTGTTCCGCTCGGCACTGTGTTTCTGGGAGGATGACGCGCCGCATCCGGGCGTCCCGCGTGGCCTCGCCGCCGATGCGGGGCCGTGGGCGATCCGCGAATATCTCGAGTTTCCGCAGGACAGCCGCTTCCTCCAGTCGTTCAAGTCGGTCGTCGCCAGCGCGAGCTTCGAACATGCCACCGTTTTCGACCGGCGGCTGCGCTTCGAGGAATTGGGGGAGCTGTTCCTCGCCAAGCTCGCGGCCCGCTCGCGCGGTGCGCTCGATGGCCGCGCGCCGCGCGTCGTCGTCGGGCGACCGGTCGAGTTCGCCGGGAGCCGGCCCAACGAAGCGCTCGCGCGGCAGCGCTACGACGCGATGTTCGGCACGCTCGGGGCCGAGATCCATTATGTCTACGAACCGATCGGCGCGGCGTTCAGCTATGCCGCACGGATCACCGATCCGGTGACGATCCTCGTCGCCGATTTCGGCGGCGGGACGAGCGACTTTTCCGTGGTGCAGATCGCCGCGCCGGGGGCGGCACGGCGTTGCATCCCGCTCGGCCATTCAGGCGTCGGCATCGCCGGCGATCGCTTCGACTACCGCATCGTCGACCGGCTCGTCATGCCGTTGCTCGGCAAGGGCGGCAGCTACCGCTCGATGGGCAAGACTCTCGACATTCCGGGCGGCTTCTTCAACGATTTCAGCGACTGGTCGCGGCTCGCCTTGATGCGCAATCGCCGCACGCTCGCCGAGCTCGACAAATTGCGCCGCAACGCGCTCGATCCCGATGCGATCGGCCGGATGATCGCGGTGATCGAGCAGGAGCTCGGCTATCAATTGTACGACGCGGTCGGCCAGGTGAAGCGCGCGCTGTCGCACGACGACCAGGCGCATTTCCACTTCGCAGGCGCCGGGCTGAGCGTCGAGGCCGATGTCACGCGCGCGCAGTTCGAGGCGTGGATCGCGCCCGACATCGCGCGCATCGCCGAGGCGGTCGACCGCGCGCTCGCTGCGGCGGCGACCCCGGCGGACGCGATCGACCGCGTGTTCCTGACCGGCGGCACCTCGCTGACGCCGCGCATCCGCCGGCTGTTCGCCGAGCGGTTCGGCGATGACCGCATCGCCACCGGTGGCGAGTTGACCTCGATCGCGCACGGCCTCGCGCTGATCGGGCAGCAGGACGATCTTGCGGCATGGGCCGCGTGAAAAGGAACACAGCATGAGCGACCGGGTAAAAGTCTATTTCGACGGCGGATGCCGGCCCAATCCGGGCAGGATGGAATATGCCTATGTGATCGCGGGCGTCGAACATGCCGAACTCAACGCCGGCATGGGATCGAGCATGGATTCCGAATGGCTCGCGCTGATCGCCGCGTTCAAGGGTGCGCAGGCCCTGGGGCTCACCGATTTCGTGCTGCTCGGCGATTCGGTTGCGGTGATCGACATGGCCAATGGCCGCACCAAATGCCGTGGCGACAGCGTGCCGCATCTCGCGACCTTCCGCGCGCTGTTCGAAGGCGGCGCGATGCCCAACCTGCGCTATATCAAGCGCACGCAGAACCTCGCCGGGATCGCGCTGGAGCGCGCCCGCAACCGCTGATGGACATGCTCTACAGCTTCCGCCGCTGCCCCTATGCGATGCGGGCGCGGCTGGCGCTGCTGGTGAGCGGGACGCCGTTCGAGCTGCGCGAAGTCGTCTTGCGCGACAAGCCGGCGGCGATGCTCGCGGCGTCGCCCAAGGGGACGGTGCCGGTGCTGGTGTGCAGCGACGGGCGGGTGATCGACGAGAGCCTCGACATCATGCGCTGGGCGCTTGCGCGCGGCGACCCCGAGGGCTGGCTCGCCGGGGACGACACCGCGCTGCTCGACCTGTTCGATACGCAGTTCAAACATCATCTCGATCGCTTCAAATATGCCGAGCGCCACGCCGCCGATCCGCTCGTCCACCGCGACGCCGCGCTGGCCTTGCTCGAGCGACTCGAAGCGCGCCTGGCGGTGCAGCCCAATCTGTGCGGCACCGCGCCAGCGCTGACCGACATGGCGCTCCTGCCGTTCGTCCGGCAGTTCGCCGCAGTCGACCCCGCATGGTTCGCCGCCCAGCCGATCGCGAGCGTGCAGGCGTGGCTGGCGCGGCACGTCGCCTCTCCGTTGTTCGCGCGCGCGATGGTGCGGCTGGCGCCGTGGGTTCCCGGCGCCAGACCGATCCTCTGGTAAATCGATGCAAAAAATAAACAGCGTCAAAGATTGATCGAAGTCAAGTTGTGCCCAAAAGGTTGTTCCGCAAGGGAAACAACGCGGGAACAGAAGTATTGCTCGACGATTATCATGTCGTTCGTACAATATGGAGACGCGGCATGGCCGATACCCAATCCCCGGTGGGCAGCGATGACGCGCCGCTCACCGCATCGAAGCATCGTGCCGCCGCGATAGACGCCGCCACTGACAGTCTGGTCGAGGATAAGGGCGATTCGCTGGTCGGGCGCGCCGTCACGATCAATCGCCCGCGCGCCGAACTCTATGCCTATTTCCGCGACTTCGCCAATCTGCCGACCTTCATGGACAATATCGAGCGGGTCGACGTGCACGATGCGACGCGCTCGCACTGGGTCGTCAAGGCACCCGGCGGCCGCACGGTCGAATGGGATTCGGCGATCACCGACGAGGTCGAAGGCGAGTATTTCGTGTGGGCGTCGCAGCCCGGCGCCGACATCGAAAATAGCGGCCGGATCGAATTCCGCGATGCCGGCGCGCGCGGCACCGTGGTCACGGCCAGCCTGATCTACGATCCGCCCGGCGGCGTCGTCGGCAAGCTGATCGCCAAGCTGTTCCAGCGCGAACCCGCGATCCAGGCGCGGCGCGACCTGCGCCGTTTCAAGCAGCTGATGGAAACCGGCGAAGTCGCCACCGCGGCCTCGACCCGCGCCCAGTTCGAAGAGGACCAGAAGTAATGCGCGCACTTGCCTGGCACGGCCGCCACGACGTCCGCATGGACACCGTTCCCGACCCCGAGATCATCAACCCGCGCGACTGCATCATCAAGGTGACCGCGACCGCGATCTGCGGCTCGGACCTCCACCTCTACGACGGCTTCATCCCGACGATGCAGTCGGGCGACATTCTCGGCCACGAATTCATGGGCGAGGTCGTCGAGACCGGCGCCAAGTCGACGCTCAAGAAGGGCCAGAAGGTCGTCGTGCCGTTCACCATCGCGTGCGGCAGCTGCTACCATTGCGGGAAGCATCAATATTCGGCGTGCGACAACGGCCTGCCCGCCGACAATCAGGATATCGCGCAGACGCTCTACGGCCAGCCGATGTCGGGGCTGTTCGGTTACAGCCACATGACCGGCGGCTATGCCGGCGGCCAGGCCGAATATGTCCGCGTGCCGTTCAGCGATTTCGGGCCGATCGTCATCCCCGAGGGGATCGACGACGAGAAGGTGCTGTTCCTCTCGGACATCCTGCCGACCGGCTGGCAGGCGGCGGAATATGCCGAGATCGAACCCGGCGACACCGTCGCGGTGTGGGGCTGCGGTCCGGTCGGGCTGTTCGCGGTGCAGTCGGCCTTCCTGATGGGTGCCGAGCGCGTCATCGCGATCGACCATTTCCCGCACCGGCTCGAACTTGCGAAGAAATTCGGGGCGGAGACCATCAATTTCGAGGACTCGTCGGTCTATGACGCACTGATGGAGATGACTGGCGGGATCGGTCCCGATGCGGTGATCGACTCGGTCGGGCTCGAGGCGCACGGCTTCTTCGTCGACAACGTCATCGACCAGATCAAGAAGTCGACCTTCCTCGGCACCGACCGGATCCATTCGATCCGCCAGGCGATCTACGCCTGCCGCAAGGGGGGGCGCGTCTCGATGCCGGCGGTCTATGGCGGCTTCGTCGACAAGTTCCCGCTCGGCGCCTTCATGGAGAAGGGGCTGACGCTCAAGACCGGGCAGACCCACGTCCAGCATTACCTGCCGGGCCTGCTGACCGCGATCCTCGAGGAGAAGGTCGATACCACCTTCCTGATCTCGCACCGGCTCGGGCTCGAGGATGCGCCGAAGGGCTACAAGATGTTCCACGACAATCAGAACGAAGTGACCAAGGTCGTGTTGAAGCCCGGCCTCACCGTCTGACCTTCTTCCTCCCCTCCCTGAAAGGGAGGGGCCGGGGGTGGGTCGGCCCGTGGCGGCGCCAACCCTCTCCCTGGACCAACCCACCCCCAATCCCTCCCTTGCAGGGAGGGGAGACCGAGAGGACTTCCCCCATGGCCAACAAATTCGCGATCATCACCGGCGCCTCGACCGGTATCGGCTTCGAACTCGCCACGCTCGCCGCCAAGGATGGCTACGACCTGCTCGTCATCGCCGACGAGGCGCTGATCAACGACGCCGCGGCCGACTTCAAGCAGTTCGGCACCGACGTCCAGTCGCTCGAAGCCGATCTGTCGACCACTGACGGCGTCGACGCGCTGCTGTCCGCGGCGGGCAACCGCCAGATCGACCTGCTCTGCGCCAATGCCGGCCACGGCCTCGGCCACGGCTTTCTCGACCAGACCGTCACAGACTGGCGCCATGTGATCGACACCAACATCACCGGCACGCTCTATCTGCTCCACAAGACACTGCCGGCAATGGTCGCACGCGACGCCGGCAAGGTGCTCGTGACGGGCTCGATCGCGGGCTACATCCCGGGCAGCTTCCAGGCGGTCTACAACGGCTCGAAGGCGTTCATCGACAGCTTCACCGAGGCGCTGCGCAACGAGATCAAGGAGTCGAAGGGCGTGACGCTGACCACGCTGATGCCCGGCCCGGTCGAGACCGAATTCTTCGACCGCGCCGACATGATGGACACCTCGGTCGGGGTGAACCCGAACAAGAGCGACCCCGCCGATGTCGCCAAGGATGGCTGGGACGCCGTCATGTCGGGCAAGGCCACGATCGTGTCGGGCTGGAAGAACAAGGTGCAGGTCGCGATGACCGGCGTCGTCCCCCCGTCGATGCTGGCCGAGCAGCATCGCAAGATGGCCGAGCCCGGCACCGCCGACCAATAAGAACGTGCGTCTCGGCGGCTGCTGCGCTCAGCGCGCGCAATAGCCGTCGAGGAACGCCTGATGCGTCGGCATGCGACCGACTGCCCCTGCGATATTGCCCTTGAGATCGGCAAAGGCGCGCGCGAGATGCGCGTCGCTCAGCACATGCCCCATATGGTGGTAGCCGTCGGGCTCGAGTCTCTGGCCGAGCATCACCTGAAGCCACGAATCCGCCTGGAACAAATCGTCGGCACTTTGCGGCGTCAGCGCGGACTCTTTGAACAAGGCGATCCGCTGCGCAAGCGTATCGGGAATCTCCATCTCCGCGCAGCGTTGCCAGAACGGCTCGGGCCGTTCGTTCAGATGATAATGCAGGATGATAAAGTCGCGCACGCGCTCGAGCTCGGTCTCCGCCAGATCGTTGTAACGCCGCACGACCGAGTCCCGGATCCCGGCGAACGGGAAGGATTGGATGAGCCGGGTGATGCCGATCATGATCAGATGGATGCTGGTCGATTCGAGCGGTTCGACGAAGCCGCTGGCGAGCCCCAGCGCGACGCAGTTCCGGTCCCACACGCGCTTGCGCCGCCCGGTGATATAGCGGATCAGCCGCGGCTCGGTGATCGTCTCGCCGTCGACCTGCGCCAGCAATTTCTCGCGCGCCGCCTCGTCCGACAGATAGTCGCTGCAATAGACCAGCCCGTTGCCGACGCGGTGCTGGAGCGGGATCTGCCACTGCCACCCGGCCTCATGCGCGATCGCGCGCGTGTAGGGGCGGGCCGGAGCGACCGCCTTGGTCTGCACCGCGAGCGCACGGTTGGTCGGCAGCCAGTGGCTCCAATCCTCATAGCCGGCCTTGAGCGTCTGCTCGATCAGCAACCCGCGAAAGCCCGTGCAATCGACGAACAGATCGCCCTCGACGCGGCGCCCGTCGTCAAGCTCGAGCGCCTCGATGAAGCCGCTCTCGGCATTCTGCACGACGCCACCGATCTTGCCCTCGATCCGCGTGACGCCGCGCTTCTCGCTGAAATCGCGGAGGTAGCCCGCATAGAGCCCGGCATCGAAATGATAGGCATAGTTGATCTTGGCGTCATCGGCGGTGGCGAACTTTCCGGCCTCGGCAGCGGCAAGCTCGAAGCAATAGGCGCCCAGCTCATCGGCGATCCCAGCCGCGCGGCCACGCAGCCACATATGCTGAAAGTCGCCCATCCAGATCGACTGGCCGACGCGCCCGAACGAATGGATGTAGCGATCACCGCCCTGCGCCCAATTCTCGAACGCGATGCCGAGCTTGAAGGTCGCCTGCGTCGCGCGTAGAAAGTCGCGCTCGTCGAGCCCGAGCAGGCGGTGGAAGGTGCGGATCGTCGGGATCGTCGCTTCGCCGACGCCGACCGTGCCGATCTCGTCGGATTCGACCAGCACGATGTCGAGCAGCGGCCCGAGATGCTTCGCCAGCGCCGCCGCCGCGATCCAGCCGGCGGTGCCGCCGCCCGCGACGACGACGCGCTTGATCGTCTGGTCGGGCGAGGGGGCTGCGGTCATCGGTTGAGCCTTTGCAGAAGCTGCGCGCGCAGCCGCCGCGCGGAGAGATCGGTCAGTGGGGCCAGCGCGCCGCGTACGGCCTCGGGGAGATGCGCGGCGGGCTGGTCAGCCGGGCCGAACACATAATAATCAAAAAGCGAGCGCCATGCCTGCTTCTCGCTGTCGGGCCGGTCGCGCAGGCTCAGCAGCCCGTGCATCAAGGTATGCATCGGGTTGTCGAGGAAGCGCGGCGCGACGTTCCACCAATAATTGACCAGCACGTTGAAGCCGTCGAGCGCCTCGACATTATGCCACCACAACGCGGGATAGACGAGCACGTCGCCGGGTTCGAGATCGAACACCTGCGCGCTGGCGAGCGCTTCGGCGAAGCGGGGGTAGCGCGCGAAATCGGGCGCGCGCGGATCGACCATGCTGACGACCTGACCACCCGGCGTCGGTTCGAGTGGCCCCGGGTAGAGGTTGGCGATCTGCTCGGGCGGGAACAGCGTGAAGCGCCGGCGACCGACGACGCAGCAGGCGATGTTGTTCGACATGTCGAAATGCGTCGCCGCAGTGGTGCGATTACCGATCCAGATGCTGGCGAGCGGTGTCGCGCCCGCGAAATCGGCGGTGAGGTCGTTCTCGGCGCGGAATCCCGGAAGATAGGTGTCGAGGTCGGTCGAGCCGACGTACAGCGATGGCGCATCGGGCGCGTCGAGCGTCGACAGCATCCGGTCGAGATAGGCGTCGAGCGCGACGCGCGATGCGGTGAAGTTCATCGCCGTGCCGCTGTCGTCGTAGAAGAAGCGGCCGCTGATCTCGGGTGCGCCGGTATAGCCGACCACTGCTGCCCCGCGGTAGAAACGCTTGAGATAAGCGGCAGCGGCGGCAGGCCCGTCGAGTCCGGCGCGCACGATCGGCCAGTCGCGCACCAGGCCGCGCAACAGCACCGGCCGTTGCTGCGCGATCAGCGCGTCGGGGTGCAGCGGCGCGGTCATGCCGCCGCGCGTCGCTTGCGGTTCTTGAGCTCGATCAGCCGCGACACGTTGCCGAGCGAGGCGGCGACGAGGAAAGCGTGTTGCAGGAAGCCCGCGCGGTGCAGCGCGTCGAGCGCGGCGGCATCGAGGTGGGCGAGCCGCGCTGGGGCGATCGTGTAGCAATCCGGCACGCTATAATGCGTCTCTTCGTCGAGCGCGATGTCGAGCGTGATCGGCTCGATCAGATCGGCCTGCTCGAACGCAGCCAACATCGGCGCGCGCAGGGCGAGCCCGTCGTGGATCAGGCGCAGCACCTTGACGACATGGTCGAGATAGGGCGATTGCCCGCCATGCGGCAGGAACACCGGCTGGCCACCCGGCGCACCGACTCGCGGATGGTCGAGGTCGACATGGAGCATCGGCTCGCGTTCGACGCCGCCGTCGACTGCCCGTTCGACCATGCCGATCATGAACGGCCCGCGCTGGTGGACCGCCGGGACATGGCGGGCGTTCCAGCCGCCCGCATCGAGGAACAGATTTTCGTCGCGGTCGAGCCCGAGCAAGGCGACGGCGTAGAAGGCACCCTCCGCATCGCGCCGGAACAGGATCGGATAGTCGCGCTGCGCCGCCTCGAATTCGGTCGCGAAGACGACGCACTGGTTGACCGCATCGCCGAAGCCGGCGGCATGACCGATGGCGACGCGCAGATCGGCATGCGCGATCGTGTCGAGGAGAACGGTGTTGGTCATGCTGACGTGGTAATCGCCGATCGAGGAAGCGCCAAGCAGCGCCAATGTATCGTGTCGTGTCGTGCACTACCCGGACGACGCTTCCCCCCAAGCATCGTCCGGCCAGGCTTCACGCGCTAGAACCGATAGCGCGCGCCGAACAGGAAGCGGCGCTGCAGCTCCTGTGCGAACCAGACATTGTTTTCCGAGCGGCCATAGGTGCGCAGGCTCGAATTGGTGAGATTGATCGCCTCGAACGACAGCGCGATCTGCTTGTTGAGATCATAACTGATGTTCATGTCGAGCTGGCCGAACGGCTTGGTGTAGACCGGGCTCTTGAAGCTGTCGCGATTGAGCGACGACAGGAACTTGTCGCGCCAATTGTAGCTCAGCCGGGCCGATATGCCATTCTTGTCGTAGATCAGCGTGGCGTTGGCGGTGTTGGACAGGCCGGTCAGCGCGAACTGGTCGACCCCCGGGTCGCCGCCATTGTTGAAGGCGACGTCGCCCTTCACATAGGTGAAGCTGGCCGAAACGCCGATCCCGGTCCGGCCGAAGAAATATTGCCCGGCGAGCTCGAAGCCGTAGATCTCGGCATCCTTGTTGTTGATCGGGCGCGAGATCGCAAAGGTGTAGAGCGGGTCCGACGCCGTGCCGTTGATGTCGACCGCCGAGAGCACTTGGTTGACGAACGCCTGGTCGACCGTCTTGGTCACCGCGCTGTAGTGCGCGTTGAACTGGCTCGCCGCCGCCGCCGCGCCGTCGCGCTGGATCAGCGCCGAGTAGGTGAACAGATTGACGTCGCTTATATCGGCGCCGAGTGTCGTAAGCGCTGCCTTGGCCGTTCCCGACAGCGTCCCCGGCGCGCCCGATGACGGGTCGCGCAAGCCGAACAGGCTGCCGTTCGACAGGCCGGTGCCGATGAAATTGTGCACGCGCTTGTCGAAGAAGCCGGCCGAGACATAGCTGTCGGGCTTGAAATAATATTCGAACGACAGATCGATATTGTCCGAGATCAGCGGGGCGAGGTTGGTATTGCCCGCCGTTGCGGTGGGCACCCCGCCGATCGCGGTCGGGCGACCGGGGACCGCGGTGATGCTCGTCGAGGCGAAGAGATTGTCGTAATTCGGCCGCGCGATCGTCCGGCTCGCCGAGAAGCGCCCGAGCAGATTGCGCTTGAGCTCGACCTGGAAATCGAACGACGGCAGGATGTTGTCGTACGAACCGATGCTGACCAGCGGTTGCGGGCTCGATCCGACGGTGATCGTGAAGTCGTTGTCGGCGACCCAGGCGATCTGGTTCGGTACCGCCTGGAGCGAGGTCGCGACGTCCTTGGTATGCTCGTAGCGACCGCCGGCGACGAGGCTCGCCTCATGCCCCGCGATCGCGCCCTTCCAGGTGACCTGCGCATAACCCGCGAAGATCGTCTCCTTGACCGAATTGTTCTGGCGGTTGGTGACCCCGATCGCGTTGCCGGCGTTGGCATAGAGCGGCGACAGCGCATTGTAGAGTTTGGTGGTGTCGCCGCGGAACGCGATCAGATTGGCGCCGGTCGCCTTGGGGTCATAGCTGCTGAACTTGCACAGCAGGCAGAATTGCTGGAGCACGCCCGGCGCGGCCTTCTGGACGTCGCCCGGGAAATCGACGCTCCAATTGCCAAGCGTCTGCTGCGTCGCGACGAGTTGCTGGTTGGTATCGGCGTCGCGATACAGCCCGCCAAAGTCGAACCGGCTGCCGCCGCCAAGATCCCAGCCGAGATCGGCGCGGACTTCCTTGACCTTCTGCGTCTGGCTGGTGGTGTAGGTGCGCGCGATCGACGAGCCGACATCATTGACGTCGAGGATGCCGTTATGATTGCCGCCAGGCAGCGCCGAATCGTTGACGACGATATCCTGCACCGGGATCGGGCCCGAATAATCCACCGAATGTGCCGAGATCACGGTGGCGCCGAGGCCGACCAGCGTCGAGCTCGTCCCGTTGGGGTTGTTGGGCAACACCGACGACTTGCCGTAATGGCCATCGACCGTGAGCGTCAGGTTGGGGGCGATGTCCCATTTGGCGTTGAGCCCGTAATCCTCGAGCTGGTTCTTCTGCGCGCGCGCCTGCTGCTCGAAACCGGTATCCTTGGCGCCGGCAATCGTCTCGTGGAGATAGGTGGTCGTCGCTACCGCGGGATTGCTGTCGAAGGTGACGACGTCGAACGGGCGGTTGAACCAGTTCGACTCGTCCGAACGCTGCTCCTCCTGCAGCGTCCGCGCATAGAGCGCGTCGGCGGTGATCGTCAGCGCATCGGTCGGCTTGAACTGGACGATCGCCTGGCCGTTGAGCCGCTCATATTTGTTGTCCGAGAAGTGATAGCGGCTGTCGTTCGGCACCGAGACCAGCTGGCTGGGGCTGGCTGGCCGGTTGTTGATCTTGGTCGCAGCGTTGACGAAGCCGTTGCCGGGATCGAGGAATTCGGCGAGCGTCCTGATGTTCCACCCGTTCGACGTCGCCGACACGGTCGAGAAATGGCGCTGCTGAAAGCTGCCGAACAGCGATACGCCGAAGGTCTGGTCGGGGTTCGACCAGCTGGCGAGCCCGGTGACTTCGGGCGTCACCACCGATCCGCAATCGACGCAGTCGCTCGCGCTCGTATCGTAATTGAGCTTGCCGCCGAGCGAACCGTTGAAGCCCGACGTGCGCGAATCGAGCGGGCGGCGCGTGACGACGTTGATCGTCGCGCCGATCCCGCCTGACGGGACCGCCGCGCGGCCGGTCTTGTAGACTTCGAGCGTCTTGACGCCTTCCGAAGCGAGGTTCGAGAAATCAAACGAGCGCGTCACGCCGACCGCGCCATCGGCGCTCTCGTCGCCGCCGACGGTCTGGACGTAGGACGATGCCAGCGTGCGGCCGTTCAGCGTTACGAGGTTGAAGCTCGGGCCGAAGCCGCGGACGGTGACCTGCGCGCCCTGGCCGTTGACGCGGTCGATCGACACGCCGGTGATGCGCTGGAGCGATTCGGCGAGGTTGGTATCGGGAAACTTGCCAATGTCTTCGGCCGAGATCGCGTCGACGATGCCGGTCGAATTGCGCTTGATCGAGATCGAGCGCTCGAGCGAGGCGCGCACGCCGGTGACGACGATATCGTCGGGTGCGCTGGTGTCGGCCGAGGGCGTGCCTTGCGGTGCAGGCGCGGTTTGCGCGCGGGCGACTTGCGGCAGCCCGAGGCCCGCGGCGAGCGCGATGACAGAAGCCGACCAGATGTGAGCTGACGCGTTGTGATAGGCCTTCATGGACCCCCCTCCCTGATATGTACGGCCGTCGTCGACCGCGTTTGCATGCTCCGGTCTCTTGCCGAACCGATCGCCAGATAGCGCTATCTGATTGTCCTACGTTGTCAAGATAATTCGTTTTTGCATGCTTGTTGCGTGGCATCTTACGCCACACCGCTGAACCTATTGCAATGCACAACAAACACGCGTTCGCATATGCTTAGGTGGATCGGGTCCCTGGACGATCGACGGCGGGGCGTCCTAAGATAGGGCCGAACCGTATACGATTCGCACCTTCTCGACTGACAACGCGGTCATGACCCCTAGCGCGAGCGCGCGCGATCTGGTCTAGTCGCACCGGATGGTTTGGACGACATGAAGCGAACGACGATTGTGGATGTGGGCCGTGCCGCAGGGGTGTCGGCCAAGACGGTGTCGCGTGTGCTCAACGGCGAGCCGCACGTCAGCCCCGATGTCCAGCAGCGCGTGCGCGCGGCCGCGGACGCGCTCGATTATCATCCCAACGTGTTCGCGCAGGCGCTGGTTCGGCGAAAATCGAACATGATCGGGCTGGTCTACGAAAATCCCAGCCCGAGCTACGTCGTCGAGCTGCAGAAAGGCGTGCTCGAACGGCTGGTCAACGAACGCTATCGGCTGGTGGTGATCCCGATCCGCTCGGCGCAGGAAAATGCCGCGGAAGTCGTTGGTATGCTGCGCTCGGCCGCGCTCGACGGCGTGGTGCTCGCGCCGCCGGCGTCGGATCATCCGGTGATCCTCAAGCAGCTCGAGGAGGCGCGCATCTTCTGTGCGCGCATCGCGCCGACGCGAATGATCGACGCTGCCCCGAGCAACCTGCTCGACGATGTTGCGGCGGCGCGCGAGATTGCGGCCTATCTGATTGGTCTGGGCCATCGCGAGATCGCGATCATCCGCGGCGATGCGACGCATCCGTCGAGCGAGGCGCGGATGCTGGGCTATACCCAGGCGTTTCATCAGGCGGGTGTCGAGCTGGCGTTCGACCGGATCGAACCCGGGCTGTTCACCTTCGAGAGCGGCCTGCTCGCGGGACGCAACATCCTCGCGCGGCCCGACCGGCCGACCGCGATCCTCGCGCAGAATGACGATATGGCGGTCGGCGCGATGATGGCCGCGCGCGAGCTCGGGCTGTCGATTCCTGATGACCTGTCGGTGGTCGGCTTCGACGATTCGGAAGTGTCGCGGATCACCTGGCCACGCCTGACGACGATCCGCCAGCCGGTGTTCGAGATGGCGGTCGCCGCCACCGAGATGGTGATCGCGCAGCTCGAGGGCCGCCCGCCCGAGCGGCGCGTGCTGCATCGCCATACGCTGCTGATCCGCGAATCGACCGCGCCGCCGCGCGCCTGAGCGATCGCGCCGCGCTGCCGTGCATCGCCCGACCGGCTTGACAGGCCCTTGTCAACGTTGTCAATAGAAGTGGGTATGTGCGGAGGGCCGACGGTTGTCGTGGCGGCCGGTCGGAGCGCGACGTAGGGGTAGGATATGGGGTCGAAATCGATTGCGCGTGGCGCTGTGCTTGGCGTCGCGATCGGCACGCTCAGTCTGTCGACACAGCCGGGCGTCGCTGCCGAGCGCGCGGTCGCCAGCGCGCCGAAACCGGCCAGCGCCCCGGTGGTGCACCCGGCGCTGTGGCCGAGCCCGAAATGGCCGCTCGCGCCCAATGTCGCGGACGAGGCGCGCATCGCCGATCTGCTCAAGCGGATGACGCTCGAGGAAAAGGTCGGGCAGGTGGTCCAGGCCGATATCGACAGCATCACCCCCGACGAGGTGCGGCGCTATCATATCGGCTCGGTGCTCAACGGCGGCAATTCGGGGCCGAACAAGGACGATTTCGCGCCCGCGCCGAAATGGCTCGAGCTCGCCGACGCGCTCTATGCCGCCTCGGTCGACACCAGCGCGGGCGGGCAGGGGATCCCGATCCTGTGGGGGATCGACGCCGTCCACGGGCATAGCAACATCATCGGCGCGACGCTGTTTCCGCAGAACATCGGCCTCGGCGCGATGCGCGATCCCGACCTGATCGAGCGGATCGGCGCGGCGACCGCCGTCGAGATCCGTACCACCGGGCAGGAATGGACCTTCGCGCCGACGATCACCGTGCCGCAGGATTATCGCTGGGGCCGCGCTTATGAGGGCTATTCGTCGAACCCCGATCTCGTCGCCAGCTATGCCGGGCGGATGATCGTCGGCCTGCAGGGCAAGCCCGACGGCAGCCGGATGCTGGCAGGACCGCACGTGCTTGCCAGCACCAAGCATTTCATCGCCGACGGCGGCACCTTCGAGGGGCGCGACCAGGGCGACGCGCGGATCAGCGAGACCGAGCTGCGCGACGTTCACGGCAAGCCCTACATTCCCGCACTCGAGGCCGGCGTCGGCACGGTGATGACGAGCTTCTCGAGCTGGCAGGGGCAGAAGATCGGGGGCAGCAAGGGGCTCGTCACCGACCTGCTGAAAGGCCGGATGCACTTCGGCGGCTTCGTCGTCACCGACTGGAACGCGCACGGCCAGATTGCCGGCTGCACCAACGACAGCTGCCCGCAGGCGATCAATGCCGGGGTCGACATGTATATGGCGCCCGACAGCTGGCGCGCGCTCTACGGCTCGCTGCTCACCCAAGTGAAGGACGGCACGGTGCCGATGCCGCGGCTCGACGATGCCGTCGCGCGGATCCTGCGCGTCAAGCTGCGGCTCGGGCTGTTCGAGGCGGGCAAGCCGTCGTCGCGCCCGCTCGCCGGCGACTGGAGCCTGCTCGGCGCGCCAGCGCACCGCGCGGTGGCGCGCGAGGCGGTCGGCAAGTCGCTCGTCCTGCTCAAGAACAGCGGCGTGCTCCCGCTCAAGCCCAATGCCAACATCCTCGTCGCGGGCGACGGCGCCGACGATGTCGCGCGGCAATCGGGCGGCTGGACGATCACCTGGCAGGGCACCGGCCTCACCAAGGCGATGTTCCCCGGCGCGACCACGCTGTGGGGCGGCATCCACGCTGCGGTGAAGGCGGCGGGCGGCCATGCCGAACTGCGCCCCGACGGCGCCTATACCACCAAGCCCGACGCCGCGATCGTGGTGTTCGGCGAGACGCCCTATGCCGAATTCCAGGGCGACATAAAGTCGCTCCAGCTGCGCCCCGAATTGCGCGCGCCGCTTGCGACGATGCGCAAGTTGAAGGCCGCGGGCATCCCGGTCGTCGCGGTGATGCTGACCGGGCGCCCGCTGTTCGTGAACCCCGAACTCAACGCCGCCGATGCGTTCGTCGTCGCCTGGCTGCCGGGCAGCGAAGGCGGCGGCGTCGCCGATCGCCTGTTCGCCGCGCCCGGGGTCGCCGCGCCCTTTACCGGCGCGTTGCCGACGGCTTGGCCGCTCACCGCCAAGCCGGGTGGCCCGGCGTTGTACCGCTTCGGCTACGGCCTGAGCGGGCGCGAGCGTGGCACCCTCTGGCGCAAGCTTTCCGAGGATCCCGGCGTCGCCGATGCCGGGACCGACGGAGTGTTCCTCGCCGCCGGGGTCGCGACGCCGGGCTGGTCGTTGCAGGTCGGCGACGGGGCGGCTTCGGTCACGCGGATCACGACGGTCCCGGCGCAGGCGCTCGGCGGGCGGATCAAGGTCACCGCGGTCGATTACGGCGTCCAGGAGGGCGCGCGGCATTTCGCGCTCGCCGGCGGCGCCGCACAGACGATCGCCCTGCGCAGCGAGCGGCCGGTCGACCTGTCGCGCGAGAGCAATGGCGATGTGATGATGCTCGCCACGCTGCGGCTCGATGCGCCGCAAGGAAGCGACCTGACGCTCGGCATGGCGTGCGATGGCGCCGGCTGTGCGGGCTCGCGCGCGCTTGCGCCGGGCAGCTTGCCGGTCGGTGCGTGGCGGACGATCGGCATCCCGATCAAATGCTTTGCCGCGACCGTCGCAATGCAGCGTGTCACGGCGCCGTTCGAACTGCGCACCCGCCAACCGCTCGCGATCAGCATTGCGCGCGTGTCGCTGGGCATGGTCGCCGACGACGTCCTGAAATGTCAGCCATAGTGTCGCGCGTGGTGGGGTGCGGCGACCTTGCACCCTGTCGCGCGCCCCTTGCACCCTATCGATGTTAGCGCTACCTCAAAGCCTGTAGCGCGATTACGCGCACCGGGAGAGGGACCATGGCTAACCGCATCGTCGCGGATCTGTTGGTAGCTGGGTTAGCAGCCGGGCTGGCATCTGGGACCGCCACGCCGGCACTTGCGCAGGAGCGTGCGCCCGACGTGAAACGCTTCCTGTCGCAGCCGCTGGTTACGTCGATCTACACCGCCGATCCGTCGGCGCATGTGTTTGCCGGCAGGATCTACGTCTATCCCAGCCACGACGTCCCGACCGCGATCCCCGACGACGATCTCGGCAACCAATATGCGATGCACGATTATCGCGTGCTGAAGATGGACAAGATCGGCGGCCCCGTCACGGTCGGCCCGGTCGCGCTCGACGTCCGCCAAGTCCCCTGGGCATCGCAGCAGATGTGGGCGCCCGACGCCGCCTACAAGAACGGCACCTATTACCTCTATTTTCCGGCACGCGACAAAACCAAGGACAAGAACGGACTCGGCAAGTTCATGGTCGGCGTCGCGACGTCGAAGAGCCCGATGGGCCCGTTCAAGGCCGACCCCAAGCCGATCGCGGGCGCCTTCTCGATGGATCCGGCAGTCTTCACCGACGCCGACGGCAAGAGCTACCTCTATTTCGGCGGCATCTGGGGCGGTCAGCTCCAGCGCTGGAAGAACGGCACCTTCGATCCCAACGGCAGCGACACCGATCTCGGCCAGGACACGCAGCCCGCGCTGACCGGCAAGGTCGCGCGGCTCAACCCCGACATGAAGAGCCTCGCCGAGACGCCGCACGACGCGGTGATCCTGGACGAAGCCGGCAAGCCCGTGCTCGGCGGCGACCATGATCGGCGCTTCTTCGAGGCGTCGTGGATGTTCAAGCGCGGCGGGCAATATTATTACACCTACTCGACCGGCGACACGCACTTCCTCAACTATGCGACGGGCACCAGCCCGTACGGCCCGTTCACCTATCGCGGGTATATCATGAACCCCGTCCAGGGCTGGACGACGCATCACTCGATCATCGAGACCGGCGGCAAATGGTGGCTGTTTTATGCCGACACGCAGCTCAGCGGGAAGAACCACCTTCGCAACGTCAAGCTGACCGAGCTCACCTTCAACGCTGACGGGACGATCAAGACGATCGATCCGCTGGTCAAATAAGGCAGCAGATGTTTCTCGGGATTGATATCGGCACGTCGGGCGTCAAGGCCGTCGTCCTCGACACACATGGCGCGGTCGTCGGCCAGGGCGTCGCGGCGCTCACCGTCCAGCGCCCCCACCCCTTGTGGTCCGAACAGGACCCCGAGGATTGGTGGAAGGCAACGACCGCCGCAGTTCTCGCGATCGACCCCGAGGTCCGGCGGTCGGTCCGCGGGATCGGGCTCGCCGGGCAGATGCACGGCGCAACCCTGCTCGGCGCGGACGACACGCCGCTGCGCCCGGCGATCCTGTGGAACGACGGTCGCTCGTTCGCAGAATGCGCGGCGCTCGAAGCGACCACGGGCGATTTCCGCACGGTTGGCGGCAATATCGTCATGCCGGGCTTCACCGCGCCCAAGCTCGAATGGGTCCGCCGCCACGAGCCCGAGATCTTCGCGCAGGTTGCGACCGTGCTGCTCCCCAAGGACTATGTCCGGCTGCGGATGACCGGCGAGAAGGCGTCCGACATGTCCGATTCGGCGGGCACCTTGTGGCTCGACGTCGCCGGCCGGCGCTGGAGCGAGACGCTGCTCACCGCCTGCGGGCTGACCGAGGCGCAGATGCCGCGGCTGGTCGAGGGCACCGACGTCGCGGGCACGCTCCGCGCCGATATCGCCGAAGCCTGGAGCATTCCGCAGGTACCGGTCGCGGGCGGCGCTGGTGACAATGCCGGTGGTGCGGCGGGCGTCGGCGTCGTCACCGACGGCAAAGCCTTGCTGTCGCTCGGCACATCGGGCGTCATCTTCGTCGCCAACGATGCGTTCCGGCCCAACCCGGCGCGCGCGGTCCACGCCTTCTGCCACTGCCTGCCCGACATATGGCACCAGATGTCGGTCCATCTCAGCGCGGCGTCGTGCATCGACTGGGTCGCGCGGCTCACGGGCGCGAGTGGTGCTGCCGAGCTGTTCCAGCGCGCCGAAGCGGCGGGTGCCGCCAACGGTCCCGAGATTTTCCTCCCCTATCTCTCGGGCGAACGTACCCCCCACAACGACGCACAGGTCCGCGGCGCGTTCGTCGGGCTCGACAACGACACCGACGCCAACCGGCTCGCACAGGCCGTGCTCGAAGGCGTCGCGTTCGCGCTCGCCGACGGGCTCGACGTGCTGCGCGAGGCGGGGACCGAGGTCGCCGAGCTCGCCGTGATCGGCGGCGGCGCGCGCTCGCGCTATTGGGGCGAGACGCTCGCCGCCGCGATGGACGTGCCATTGGTCTACCTCCAGGGCGGCGAAGTCGGCCCCGCGCTCGGTGCCGCCCGGCTCGCGCAGATCGCAGTCGACGGCGGCACCCCCGCCGAGGTCTGCGTCGCGCCGCCGGTCTCGCACCGCATCGCGCCCGACGTCGCGCTAACCGAGCGGCTCGCGCCCAAGAAGGCCGCCTTCCGCGCGGCCTACGCCCAGATTTCTCCCCTCACCGCATCCAACTGACCCCCCAAGGAGCGCCCCGATGGCCACCGATTTCTTTGCCGACATTCCCCAGATCGCCTTCAAGGGCCCCGAGACCGACGACGAGCTCGCCTATCGCTATTACGACAAGGACCGCGTCGTCATGGGCAAGCGGATGGAAGACCATCTGCGCTTCGCCGCCTGCTTCTGGCACACCTTCTGCTGGCCGGGTTCGGACGTGTTCGGCGGCGGCACCTTCAACCGCCCGTGGCACGCCGGGGCGAATGATTCGGCAGCGGCTGCGCAGAAGCGCGAAGTCGCGTTCGACTTCTTCACCAAGCTCGACATCCCGTTCTACGCCTTCCACGACGTCGACGTGATGGCGGATGCCGCCAACATCAACGAGCATCGCCGCAACTTCGCAGAAGCCGTCGATCATCTCGAGAAGCTGCAGGCGTCGTCGGGCCGCAAGCTGTTGTGGGGCACCGCGAACCTGTTCAGCCACCCGCGCTTCGCCGCCGGCGGCGCGACCAACCCCAACCCGGAAGTCTTCGCGTTCGGCGCGATGCAGGTCCGTGATGCGCTCGAAGCGACGCATCGCCTCGGCGGCGCGAACTACGTGCTGTGGGGCGGTCGCGAAGGTTATGAGACGCTGCTCAACACCGATCTCAAGCGCGAGCTCGACAATCTCGGCCGCTTCCTCAACTTGGTGGTCGAGCACAAGCACAAGATCGGCTTCACCGGCACGATCCTGATCGAGCCCAAGCCGTTCGAGCCGACCAAGCATCAGTACGATTTCGACACCGCGACGGTGTACGGCTTCCTCAAGCGCTACGGCCTCGAGAATGAAGTGAAGGTCAATATCGAGGCGAACCACGCGACGCTCGCCAGCCACACCTTCGAGCATGAGATCGCGACCGCAGCGGCGCTCGGCATCTTCGGCTCGATCGACGCGAATCGCGGCGATCCGCAGAATGGCTGGGATACCGACCAGTTCCCCAATTCGGTCGAGGAACTGACGCTCGCCAATCTCGAGATCATCCGCGCGGGCGGCTTCACCACCGGCGGGTTCAACTTCGACGCCAAGGTCCGCCGCCAGTCGATGGAGGCGGTCGACTTGTTCCACGGCCATGTCGGCGCGATCGACGTCGTCGCGAAGGGCCTGCTCAACGCAGCCGCGCTGATCGAGGACGGTCGTCTCGATGCGATCAAGACCGAGCGTTATGCGGGTTGGGATGCAGACTTCGGGCAGAAGGTCGGGTCGCTCGACCTGGCGGGAATCGCCGATCTCGCGGTCGAGCAGGGCATCGACCCGCAGCCGCGCTCGGGCCGGCAGGAGCGGATCGAGAATCTGATCAACCGCTTCCTCTGACGCCACGCCGTCTCAGCGCGGCGCGGCGTCGGACTCGCGGCGGATCAACGCATACTCGACCAGCACGTGCGGTTCGGCGATGCCGTCCGGCTGGTCGATCGTGCGGCCCTGGATCGATCCGACCAGCAATTCGACCGCGATCCGCGCCATGTCGGTGACGGGCTGGCGGATCGTCGTCAGGCCGGGCCAGATCGTCGTCGCCAACGCCGAATCGTCGAAGCCGACCACGGTGACATCGCGCGGCACGTCGAGCCCGCGCCGGTGCGCGACTGCGATCGCGGCCGCTGCCATATCGTCATTCGCCGCGAAGATCGCGCTCGGCGGCGGATCGAGCGCGAGCAGATACGCAGCGGCGTCGAGCCCCGAGCGGTAGGTGAACAGCCCATCGGCGACCAGCGCGGGGTCCGTTTTCACGCCAAGCTCGACCAACGCGGCGCGATAGCCTTCGAGCCGCTCGCCGCTCGCGGTCTGGTTGGGTGCGCCGGTGATGAAACCGATCCGGCGATGTCCGAGATCGACCAGATGCCGCGTCATGTCATAGGCGGCGCGGCGATCATCGATGCTCACCGACAGCGCCCAGCCCGGCGCCCGCCCCGTCGAGATCGCCATCACCGGAATCTCGCGCGCGTGGAGCGCCTCGAGCACCAGCGCCGAATCGCACAATGGCGGCGGCAGGACGATTCCGTCGATCCGGCCGCGCGTGAGATGCTCGATCGCGGCGATCTCGGTGCCGGGCTCGCATTTCTCGATCACGATCTGGACATTCTCGCGGCTCGCCTGGTCGAGGCAGCCGACCAGGAATTCGCTGAAATAGAAGAAGCTGGGATTGGTGTGGAGCACGCCGATCCGCACGTCCTCACCCCCGGCCAGTCGGCGGGCTGCGGCGTTGGGGGCGTAGCGCAAGGCGTCGATCGCGGCCTCGACGCGCTCGCGGGTTGCCGGGCGGACGCTCCCCTTGCGATTGACGACGCGCGATACCGTCATCGGCGAGACCCCGGCGCGCTGCGCAACATCGGCGACGGTCGGGCCATTGTGGTGGCGACGCGAGCTCCGACTTTCCTTCATTCCGGTCCTTTCCGGGATACCCTATGGCGGCCGACGGGCCTGCGGCAAGGCGCAAAGGCGTTGCGCCGAAGCCGCACAGCCGTGCGAAGTGCCGCTTTGGGGCGATGGCGCTTGCCCCAGCCCCACTCCATCGGGCATGCGCTCCCGATGACGTTTCAGGTCGATATGGGCCTCGACGCGGGCGGCGCTTCCGTTCCGATCGATCTCGAAGAATTGCTGGCGACGCGGTTGCTCGTGCAGGGCAATTCGGGCTCGGGAAAGTCGCATCTGCTGCGCCGGCTGCTCGAACGCAGCGCGGGGCAGGTGCAACAGATCATCATCGACCCCGAAGGCGACTTCGTCACGCTCGGCGAGAAATACGGCCATATCGCGATCGCCGCCGCTGACTATTCGGTCGCCGAGGTCGCGCGCTTCGGCCAGCGGATCCGCGAGCATCGCACCTCGGTCGTGCTCGATCTCGAGGGGCTCGAGATGGAAGGCCAGATGCGCTGTGCCGCGGCGTTCCTCGGCGCGCTGTTCGATGCGCCGCGCGAGCATTGGTATCCAGCGCTGGTCGTGGTCGACGAGGCGCAGGTGTTCGCCCCGTCGATGGGTGCCGAAGTGACCGAAGAAGTGCGCCGCGCGTCGTTGGGTGCGATGACCAACCTGATGTGCCGCGGCCGCAAGCGGGGCTTGGCCGGGATCATCGCGACGCAGCGCCTCGCCAAGCTCGCCAAGAACGTGGCAGCGGAAGCGTCGAACTTCCTGATGGGGCGCACCTTTCTCGACATCGACATGGCGCGCGCGGCCGATCTGCTCGGGATGGAGCGGCGCCAGGCCGAGCAGATCCGCGATCTGCCGCGCGGCACCTTCCTCGCGCTCGGGCCCGCGGTGTGCCGCCGCCCGATCGCGATCAAGGTCGGCTCGGTCGAGACCGGGTCGCGCGGCGGCGGCCCGGTGCTGACCCCGCTGCCGCAACCGCAGGCGAGCGACATGCGGCAGTTCCTCTTCGCCGAGATGGAAGAGCCGGTGCGCCCGCCACCGCCGCCGCCGCGCGCGGCCCCGGCCGAATATGTGCTCGACCAGATCGAGACGGTCCTGACCCCCGATCCGGCGGCGCGCGACGTCCCCAAGCGCGATCCCGAGGAACTGGCGCGCGTCGTCACCGACGTGCTCCGCGCGATCGTCGAGGATCGCGATTCGAGCACGCGCCCGGCCGCCGTGCTCTACCAGGATTTCCAGGTGCGCTGCCGTATGGTCGGTGTGCACCCGGCGCCACTGTCCTCCTCGGGTTTCTCGCGGCGACTCGCGGCGGCCCGCGCGGGGATCTTCGACGGGCTCGACGGCGACTGGGCCGAGGCAATCGCGATCGCGCACGATCTGCCCGACGAGATGCTCGGCTGCTTCCTGTTGATCGCACGTGCGGCGCGCGAGGGGCTGCCCGCGCCGACCGACGAGGAAATCGCGCATACCTACGGCACCAGTTCGCTCGGCCGGGCACGGCGCGTGATCGGCTATATCGAGGGGCGCAACCTGTTGGTGACGCGGGTCGATCTGTCGGGAAAACGATCGCTGACGATCCCCGCCCTGGGCTGGACGACCGCGCCCGCCGACGCCGCATGACAATGCGTTCAGGTTGCGCGCAAGCTGTTGCAGTGCAGGACGGCGCAGCCTAGGGGCGCTCGATGGCATCCGCCTCCTATCAATCCACGTCGGATCGCCGCCGCGTTCGCGCGATCGTGCTCGCGCTCGTGGTCGAAGGGCTGGTCGCGCTCTTGCTGCTACAGCTCGGCACGGGCGTGTTCACCCGGAAAGAGCAGCCGAAGCTCACCACCTTCGACGTGCGGCCGATCGGCCCGCCGGTCGCGAAGACGGCGGCCAAGACCAAAGTCGCGACGCAGCAGAAGAAGAAGGTCACCACCGCCTCGGCCGCGCCACCGCCGCCGACCGTCCCGCCGCTGCCCAAGGCGCCGCTGCCGTCGAAGCTGATCCAGCTCAGCACCGAGGATTTCGCCGCGGCCGACATCGGCAAGATCAAGGGTGCCACGGGTGAGGGCGATGGCCAGGGGAAGGGTCAGGACAGCGTCGCGGCGTACGGCCCCGGGCAGGGTCCGGGCGGGGGATCGCTCTACAATGCCGAATGGTATCGCGAGCCGAGCGACGCCGAGCTCAAGCCCTATATGCAGGAATATATGAAAGGCGATGGCGGCTGGGCGATGATCGCGTGCAAGACCGCGCCCGATTTCCGCGTCGAGAATTGCCGCTCGCTCGAAGAATCGCCGCCTGGTGGCGGCTTGTCGCGCGCTCTGCGGCTGGCGGCATGGCAGTTCCGCGTGCGGCCGCCGCGCGTCAACGGCAAGGCGATGATCGGCGCGTGGGTGCGGATCCGCTTCGACCTGGTGTCGGGCTTCAAGAAGTAGCGGGCAGGCGCTCGAGGTAAGCGCGGACATCGTCGGCGATCGGGAGCGGCTTTCCGGTCGGGAGGTGGACGTTGACGATCACCATCGTGATCGCCGTATGCAGCGCGCCGGTTTCGGCGTGGCAGAGTTCGAACTGCTGCGTCAGGCTCGACAGGCCGATCCGCGAAATCCGCACGAACGCCTCGATCGTGTCGCCCCAGACGAACGGCTTGAGGTAGTCGATCGCGGTATGGCGGACGTGGAATTCGGTCTGCGTCCACCCGTCGCCCAGCGCCGCGCCGATCCCGGTCCAGTCCCAGAAATCGGTCGCCGCGACGTCGGCATATTCGAGGTAGCGTGAATTGAAGACGACCTTCTGCCCGTCGATCTCGGCATAGCGGACCTTGAAGCGGGTCGAGAAGGCAAAGTCGGGACGGGTCATCATTAGAACAGCAACTTCAGGCCGACCGCGGCGAGCACCGCGGCGAGGATGGGGGTGAGGAAGCGATCGGATACGCGGCTCGCGACCAGGCTGCCGACGATGATCCCGGGGATCGACCCGACCAGCAGCGAGACGAGCAGCGACCCGTCGACCGAACCGAGGATCCAATGCCCGATCCCGCCGAGCAGCGTCAATGGCACGGCGTGCGCGATGTCCGATCCAACCAGCCGGTTGACCGGCATCAGCGGGTAGAGGATTAGCAGCGCGGTCATGCCGAGCGCGCCCGCGCCGACCGAGGTGAGCGAGACGAGCACGCCGAGGACCGCGCCGAGGACGACCGTCAGCCCCGCCAGCCGCGTCGCGCTGACGGTGCCCAGGCGATGCTTCAGCGCCGCGACGATCCGCGCGCGAAAGATGGTGGCGAGGCCCGACAGCAGCAGCGTGACGCCCAAAGCGACCGAGATGGCGTGGCCGGTCTTGGCCGACTGCTCGCCGGCATAATGGAGGATGACGAGCGTCACCACCGCGGCGGGCACGCTGCCGGTGGCGAGCCGACGCACGACGGTCCAGTCGACCGTCCCGCGCCAGCCATGCACCGTCGTGCCGACGGTCTTGGTCGCCGAGGCATAGAGCAGGTCGGTGCCGACCGCGGTCGCCGGGTGGAATCCGAAGGCGAGCACGAGCAGCGGCGTCATCAGCGAGCCGCCGCCGACGCCGGTCAGCCCGACGACCAGGCCGACGAGCACGCCGGCCATCGAATACAGCAGATTGATGTGCATCGGCGCGGGGTCAGCCGGCCTTGGCGGGGGTGTTGACGCCCATCGACAGGAGATATTTCTTCACGTTGCGCGCGGCCTGGCGCAGCCGCTGTTCGTTCTCGACCATCGCGATGCGCACAAAGCCTTCTCCGTTTTCGCCATAGCCCACCCCTGGGGCAACCGCGACACGTGCGTGAGTCAGCAATTGTTTGGAGAACTCAAGGCTACCTAAGTGCGCCAGCGCCGGGGGCAGCGGCGCCCAGGCGAACATCGATGCGCGCGGCGAGGGGATGTCCCATCCGGCGCGGCCGAAACTGTCGACCAGCACGTCGCGGCGCTTGTGATAGAGCTCGCGATTCTTCGCGACGATGTCCTGCGGGCCGTTGAGCGCGGCGCAGGCGGCGGCCTGGATCGGGGTGAAGGCGCCATAATCCAGATAGGATTTCACGCGGCTCATCGCCGCGATCAGCGTCTTGTTGCCGACCGCGAAGCCGATCCGCCAGCCCGCCATCGAATAGGTCTTGCTGAGCGAGGTGAATTCGATCGCGATGTCCTTGGCGCCGGGCACCTGCAGGATCGAGGCGGTCGGCACGCCGTCATAATAGAGTTCGGAATAGGCCAGGTCGGAGATGATCCAGACCTGGTTCTCCTTCGCCCATGCGACGAGGCGCTCGTAGAAAGCGAGGTCGACCGTCTCGGCGGTCGGGTTCGACGGATAGTTGACCACCAGGATCGACGGGCGCGGGACGGTGAACGCCATCGCGCGCTCGAGCGCGTCGAAATAGGCCTCGTCGGGCGTCGTCGGCACGGCGCGGATCGTCGCGCCGGCGATGATGAAGCCGAAGGTGTGGATCGGGTAGGACGGGTTGGGCGCGAGCACGACGTCGCCGGGCGCGGTGATCGCCGTCGCAAGGCTGGCGAGGCCTTCCTTCGACCCCATCGTCACCACGACTTCGGTATCGGGATCGACATCGACGCCGAAGCGCCGGCCATAATAGTTCGCTTGCGCCTTGCGCAGGCCGGGGATGCCCTTCGACTGCGAATAGCCGTGCGCGTCGGGCTTGCGCGCGACTTCGATCAGTTTCTCGATGACGTGCGGCGGCGGCGGCAGATCGGGATTGCCCATGCCGAGATCGATGATGTCCTCGCCGGTCGCCCGCGCTTCCGCTCGCATCGCGTTGACTTCGGCGATGATGTACGGCGGCAGGCGCTTGATGCGATAGAAATCGTCGGACATTGCGGAATTCCGGTTAGAGGAGACATATCCTTACGTCGTCGGGCGCGCTTCGTCACCCCGGCGTCGGGCGAACGCGTGGATTCCCGCGTTTTGCCGCTTGGGTGCTTTCGTTCGCGCAGGCGATCGGGCTATGGTCGCGCGGACAGCGATGAGGATGCCATGGCCGACACACCACCCCCCGCCATGCCCGCGCTCGCGGATCTGCAGCATTGGACCTGGTTGCTCGGCCGCGCGCAGCAGATGCTGCTCGAACAGGGCATGGCGGCGTGGGATACGGCAGGGCAGGGCGTACCCGCGATCCCCGGCCTGACCGATCCCGACACGCTCGCCCGGACGCGCGATTTCTGGAACGACAGCCTCACCTTGTGGCAGCGCATGCTCGTCCCCGGCCAGGCCGAAGCACCCGCGCCATCCCCCGAGCAGGCGCGCGACAAGCGCTTCAAGGATCCGCGGTGGCGCGAGAATCCGCTGTTCGACTGGATTCGGCAGAGCTATTTCCTCTTCTCCGACCAGATGCTCGCGCAGGTCGAGGCGATGCAGGGGATCGATCCCGCGCAGCGCGATCAGATGCGCTTTGCCGCGCGCGGCTTTCTCGACGCGATGAGCCCGTCAAACTTCCCCGCGACCAACCCCGAAGTGCTCGCCAAGACGATCGAGACCGGCGGCGAGAATCTGCTCAAGGGCCTGCAGAACATGCTCGCCGATCTCGCGAAGGGGCAGCTGACGCATAGCGACCAGAATGCGTTCGAGGTCGGGCGCAACCTGGCGATGACGCCGGGTAAGGTCGTCCACCGCACCGATCTTTACGAACTGATCCAATATGCGCCTGTGACCGAATCGGTGCTCGCGGTGCCGCTGGTCATCTTCCCGCCATGGATCAACCGCTTCTATATTCTCGACCTCACGCCCGAGAAGAGCTTCATCCGCTGGGCTGTCGAGCAGGGCATCACGGTCTTCCTCGTGTCGTGGCGGTCGGCCGATGCGAGCATGAAGGACGTCGTGTGGGACGATTACATCGCCGCGCAGATCGAGGCGATCGACCTGATCCGTAGCACGCTCGACGTGCCCGCGGTGCATACGATCGGCTATTGCGTCGCGGGCACGACGCTCGCCGCGACGCTGGCGATCCTCGCGGCGCGCGGCGAGGCCGACAAGGTGGCGAGCGCGACCTTCTTCACCGCGCAGGTCGATTTCGAGAAGGCCGGCGAACTGCTCCATTTCGTCGCCGATGACCAACTGGCGCTGCTCAAGACGCTGACCACCGACGGCTTTCTTGACGGGCGCTACATGGCGGCGGTGTTCAACCAGCTGCGCGGACGCGACCTGATCTGGAATTACGTCACCAACAATTACCTGCTCGGCAAGGATTATGCGCCGTTCGACCTGCTCCACTGGAACGGCGACACCACCAACCTGCCGGCGACATGGCATCTGCGCTACCTGCTCGACCTGTACCGCGACAATCTGCTGGTGCAGCCCGGCGCGCTGAGTGCGCTCGACGTGCCGATCGACCTCGGCCGGGTCGCGACGCCGGCTTATATCCAGGCCGGGCGCGAGGATCATATCGCGCCACCCGAAAGTGTCTGGGCGCTGACCCGACTCTTCACCGGCGAGCGCAAGTTCGTCCTTGCCGGTTCGGGCCACATCGCCGGCGTGGTCAATCCGCCGAGCGCGGGAAAATACCAATACTGGGTCAACCCCGATCCGGTCGATACGTTGGCCGCGTTTATCGCCGGGGCGGTCGAGACCAAGGGCAGCTGGTGGCCCGACTGGTTCGTCTGGTTGCAGGCCCACGGTGCCGATACCGTCGCGGTTGCCGGTGCCCGGCACCCCGGCGCGGGCGCGCTCGCCGCGCTCGAGGAAGCGCCCGGACGCTACGTCAGGGTGCGCTGAGGACCTAACTGTGTCGTTATGTTGCGCTGCAACATTCTGGTTGAAAAGGGATTGAACCTCCAGTATATTGCACTGCAGCAATAGAGCAGGAGCAATCCCGTCATGGCCATCAAGGGACCCAAGTCCAAGGCGCTGTCGCCGACCGTCAAGCCGGTGACGACCGTCGCTGCCGCATCGGCGGAGTCGATTCCGGCAGCGCTTGCCGCATCGCCCGTCGTCCAGCCTGCGTCGTCGAGTGTCCCGATGCCGAGCGAACCCCCCTCGCCGAAGAAGCCGGCCATCGCCGCGAAGCCACCGGTTGCTCCGGTCGCGGCGGCTGCCCCTGTTTCCCCGCAGCCAGTCCCGGTCGCCAAGGTGCCCGCGCCGAAGCCAGTTCCGGTCGCTACGGTGTCCGCTGTTGCGTCTCCCGCGGCGGCGCCGACCAGCGCCCCGCCTCCGCTTACCGTTGAAGCCCCGCAACCTGTCGCCGCTGCCGCCGCGACGATCGCTCAGAAGGAAGTCGCTACCATGGAAACGATTCAGTCCGCCGCAGAAAATGGCCAGGCTCGTGCACAGGCGATGTTCGCCGACGTGAATGATCGCACCAAGACCGCAATGGAAAAGGGTTCGAAGATGATCGAGGACATGAACGAATTCTCGAAGGGCAATATCGAGGCGATCGTCGAATCGTCGAAGATTGCCGCCAAGGGCATCAAGACGATGGGCCAGGAAGCTGCCGATTTCGGCCGCAAGCAGTTCGAGAGCGCGACCGCCGTGCTCAAGACGCTGTCGAGCGTGAAGTCGCCGACCGACTTCCTCAAGCTCCACAGCGATTTCATGCGCAGCACGTTCGACTCGATGGTCGCCGAGACCTCGAAGAACACCGAGTCGATGCTCAAGCTCGCCGGCGAGATCGCGCAGCCGATTTCGAACCGCGTTGCTGTCGCCGCCGAGAAGATCAAGATCCCGGCCTAAGCACCCGCTACGGCAGGGTTAAGAAAGGGGCGGTCCGGTCGGGCCGCCCTTTTTCGTGGGCTTGTCACCGCGATATCGTCGCGCCCCCTTGCCCTCACCCCCGGCAATGCCATATTTTGACGACACATGATCGACAGCACACACATCTCGATGGCGGAACGCCGAGACGACGGCACCGGTGACGACGGTACCGGCGCCGGCGTCGCTACGCGCACGCGCGCCAAGACCAAGGAACCGACGCCGTACCGCGTGCTGTTGCTCAACGACGATTACACGCCGATGGAGTTCGTCGTGCTGGTGCTGCAGCGCTTCTTCCGGATGGACATGGAAGCCGCGACGCGCGTGATGCTGCACGTCCACCAGAAGGGCGTCGGCGTGTGCGGCACCTTCAGCTACGAAGTGGCCGAGACCAAGGTGACGCAGGTGATGGATTTCGCCCGGCAGAACCAGCACCCGCTGCAATGCATGCTGGAAAAGGCCTGACGCGGGCGGACGCCGGCTTGCGACGCTTACCTTAGCCGCTTGCCTCGGGCAGCCAGCTGAGATCGACCTTGGCATAGCGATCGACGAAATTCGCGGCGCGCTCAAGCTCGCGTTCGTCAAGGAAGGTCATCCGCCCGCCTTCACGCGCGATCAGCCGATCCACCTCCAACTGCCGCAGCATCCGGTTGACATGCACCGCCGTCAGCCCCGTCGCGTCGCCAATTTCCTCCTGCGTCAAACCCAGCACGAACGACGTGCCGATCGACGAGTCGCGCGTCTGCAGGCGGTTGCGCATGTCGAGCAGGATCGCAGCGACGCGCGCCCGTGCCGAGGTGCGTCCAAGCACGGCTAGGCGATCGGTCAACGCCGCGCGCTCGATCTGATTGTAGACCATGATCAGCGCCATCAGCCGCGGCTGCGCGCCGAACAGCGTCGCGAAAGTCGAGCGGGCGAACGGGCTGACCAGGCAGTCGGTCAATGCGGTGATCGTCTCGGTCGCCTCGCGATACACCATCGCGGCGGTGCCGAGCATGTCGCCAGCCACGTGAAAGCGCAGGATCTGCCGGCTACCGTCGTCGAGCAGCACCGAGCTCATCGCCACGCCCTGGCGCAGGATGTAGAGATCGCGCACGCTGTCGCGCTCGCGTTGCAGGATCGCACCGCGCCGCAGCGGCTGCCGTCGTGTCTCCAGCCGCTCGAGCGCCAGCCGTTCGTCGGGGGTCAAGCTGACGATGTCGCCCAAGCGATCGGCAAAGCAACTTCCTGGCACGCGCTGAAATCTCCTTCTGGCGAGATTCGCAAAGCAGCGCACGGCACATTGCGCAATAAAAATGATCAACCGTAACGATTTAGAGGTGGATTGTGCGTTCCCCCGAGCGCCGACTGCTTGCGCAGAGTGTAACGCGCTTGCGCGTTCGGGGCGAGTCGATAAACGGGGGCATGGATCGTATTCTCATTCGCGGCGGCAATCGCCTGTCGGGCCGCATTCCCATCTCCGGCGCCAAGAACGCCGCGCTTACGCTGATGCCGTGCGCGTTGCTGACCGAAGAGCCGGTCACGCTGCGCAATCTGCCGCGGCTCGCCGATGTCGACAGTTTCGGCCATCTGCTCAACCAGCTCGGCTGCTCGACCCGGATCGAGGGCGCGCGCCCTGAGGATTTCGGTCGCGTCATGACGATCCGCGCGGGGAAACTGACCGCGACCGAGGCGCCGTACGACATCGTGCGGAAAATGCGCGCGTCGATCCTCGTGCTCGGCCCGTTGATCGGGCGTGCGGGCGAGGCGACGGTATCGCTGCCGGGCGGCTGCGCGATCGGCAACCGCCCGATCGATCTGCACTTGCGGGCGCTCGAGGCGATCGGCGCGCAGCTCGAGATGGCGGCGGGCTACGTCAAGGCGATCGCGCCGGGCGGGCGGCTGTCGGGCGGCATCTACACCTTCCCGATCGTCTCGGTCGGCGCGACCGAGAATGTCGTGATGGCAGCCGTGCTCGCCAAGGGCGGCAGCCGGATCGAGAACGCCGCGCGTGAGCCCGAGATCGTCGACCTGTGCAACCTGCTCGTCGCGATGGGCGCGAAGATCAGCGGGATCGGGACCGAGACGCTCGAGATCGAAGGCGTCGACCGGCTCCACGGCGCGACCTATCGCGTGATGCCCGACCGGATCGAGGCGGGCAGCTATGCTTGTGCCGCGGCGATCACCGGCGGCTCGGTCGAACTGGTCGGGATCAAGATGGACGACATGCGCGCGACCACCGCCGCGCTGATCGACGCGGGCGTGACGCTCGAGGAGCGCGGAGACAATCTGCTGGTCTCCGCATCGGGCGGGATCAAGCCGCTGACGCTGTCGACCGCGCCGTTCCCGGGCTTCGCCACCGACATGCAGGCGCAGTTCATGGCGATGCTGTGCATGGCCGATGGCGCCAGCGTGCTGACCGAGACGATCTTCGAGAATCGCTACATGCACGTGCCCGAGCTGGCGCGGATGGGCGCGAACATCGAAGTGCATGGCCGCACCGCGGTGGTCCGCGGCGTGCCCAAGCTGACCGGCGCGCAAGTGATGGCGACCGATCTGCGCGCGTCGATGAGCCTGATCATCGCCGGGCTCGTCGCGGACGGCGAGACGCAGGTCAGCCGCGTCTACCACCTCGACCGCGGCTACGAGCGGCTCGAGGAGAAACTGAGCGCAGTCGGCGCCGACATCGAGCGCGTCGGCGACGGCTGAGCGCGGTGCCTATGCGGCCGGCGCCTGCGCGACATAGGCGTCGAGCCGGGCGAGATGCTCGGTGACGGCGGCGTCGGGCAGGAACGAGCCGAGGAAGCTGTTGCGCGCGAGCGTGACGAGATCCGGCCGGTCGAGACCGCGCGCCGCTTCGACCGCGCGATAATTGTCGGCAACATACCCGCCAAAATACGCGGGATCGTCGGAGTTTATGGTCGCGCGCAGTCCCTCGCGCAGCATCCGGTCGATCGGATGCGCTGCCATGTCGTCGACCACGCACAGCTTGAGGTTGGAGAGTGGGCAGACCGTCAGCGTCATCCCGCTACGCGCAAGCCGGGTGACGAGCAGCGGATCCTCCAGGCTGCGATTGCCGTGGTCGAGCCGGTCGACGCCGATCAGGTCGAGCGCCTGCAGCACATAGTCGGGCGGCCCTTCCTCGCCGGCATGCGCGACGAGCTTCAGCCCGAGCGTGCGCGCCTTCGCAAAGACCCGCGCAAACTTCTCGGGCGGATGGCCCAGCTCGGACGAATCGAGTCCGACCGCGGCGATCCGGTCGAGCCACGGCGCGGCCTGCTCGAGCGTCGCGAACGCATCGGCCTCGTCAAGATGGCGCAGGAAGCTCATGATCAGCAGCACGCTCATGCCGTGCTTTGCCTTCGCCTCGGCGATCGCCGAGAGCAGGCCGGTAATCACCGTCTCGAACGCGACGCCGCGCGCGGTGTGCGTCTGCGGGTCGAACATGATCTCGGCATGGACGACGCCGTCCGCCGCAGCGCGATCGAAGTAAGCGGCGGCGAGATCGTGGAAATCCTGGGCCTCGCGCAGCACGTCGGCGCCGGCATAATAGATGTCGAGAAAGTCCTGCAGCCGGGAGAATTGATACGCCGCGCGGACATCCTCGACGCTCGCGAAGGGAATCGCGACCCGGTTGCGCTGCGCCAGCGCGAACATCAGCTCGGGCTCGAGGCTGCCCTCGATATGCAGATGGAGTTCGGCCTTGGGCAGGCCGGCGATGAAGTCAGGGGCAATCATCCCGCCGTCATCGCGCGATCACGCCTCGGCGGCAAGCGTTCAGCGTGCTCGCGTCCAGGTCTGCCGCTTGCAACCGAACCCGGCAAGGACGCAGCCTTCGCCGACCAATGTGTCGGGTCCGGTCTGCTCGATCGTCCCCGACACCGTCTGCCCGATATCGGGGATCAGCACGCTGCCGTTCCACAGCCCGCGGCGCTGCTCGACGAAATCGCTGAACAGGATCGTGCCGACCAGCGGCCCGCCACCACCGCGCGCGGCGTCGGCTTGCGCCTTGGGGCTCGCCCAGACGATCTTGCCGCACATCGCACGGCCGCATTTCTGGAACACGACGCGGACCGACTTTTGCGGGTTGGTCCATGTGCCCGTCGGCGGCGCGGCGAGCACCGCTTCGGGGAGCAAGGCCAGCATCGCTGCGGCCAGCGTCATCATCATCGGTCGCATCGCGCACCTTTTCACAAGAGGGGTCTGCGGCGCTGTATCGCCGCAGACCTGTCCCCCCGTTGAACGCGTCAGATCGCGTCGAGTGCCTGCGCGAAATCGGCGATCAGATCATCTGCGTCTTCGACCCCGATCGAGATCCGCACGAGATTGTCGGTGATGCCGAGCGCTTGCTTGCGCTCGTCGGCGACCGAGAGATGCGTCATCGCCGCGGGGTGCGAGGCGAGCGTCTCGGTGCCGCCGAGCGACACGGCGAGCTTGGCGATCTTGAGCGCATCGAGGAAGGCGAACGCTTCCTTCTCGCCGCCCTTGACGATCAGCGAGAAGGTCGAGCCCGCGCCGGTGCAATGGCGTGCGTAGATGTCGGCCTGGCGCTCCATGCCGGGGCTGTCGGCGAGGAAGCCGAGATAGCCGACGCGCTCGACCTTGGGGTGGCCGCGCAGGAAGCCGCACACCTTGACCGCATTCTCGCCCGCGCGGCTCATCCGCAGTTCGAGCGTTTCGAGGCTGCGCATCAGCATCCACGCGGTGTTGGGGTCGCAGATCGTGCCGATCGTGTTGCGCATCAGCCGGATCGTGTTGATGTGCTCCTTCGAACCCAACACGCCGCCCGCGACGAGATCGCTATGCCCGCCGGCATATTTGGTCAGCGAATAGACGACGATGTCGGCGCCGTGCTGGAGCGGCTTCAGCCACAGCGGGCCGAGGAAGGTGTTGTCGATCGCGATCGGCGGCTTGGCGTCCTTGAAGATCGCGTCGCGACTCGCGGCCACCGCCTGGATGTCGACCAGCGCGTTGGTCGGGTTGGCGGGGCTTTCGAGATAGATCAAGGCGACGTTGCCGGTCGCGGCCTGGGTCATCACCGCGTCGATCTCCTCGCGCGTCGCGCCCGCCGGGAAGTCGAGCCACTTCACACCGAAGCGACCGAGGATCCGCGCGATCAGCGTCTCGGTTGCGGCATAGAGCGGGCCCGAATGGACGATCGTGTCGCCCGGCTTGACCATCGACAGGAACAGCGTCGCGATCGCCGACATGCCACTCGAGAAGACGAGTGCGTCCTCGGCCTCTTCCCACACGCCGAGGCGATCCTCGAGGATCTCCTGGTTGGGGCCGTTGAAGCGCGAATAGACGAGGCCTTCCGAGCCGCCGGGACGCTTGCCGGTGACGCCCTCGAAGTGGCGCTTGCCTGCTGCCGCGTTGGGGAAGACGTAGGTCGAGGTGGCGAAGATCGGGGGCTTGAGCGAGCCTTCGGACAGCGCGGGGTCATAGCCGTGGCCCATCATCAGCGTCGACGGCTTCAGCTTGCGATCGCCGATCTTCTCGATCGAGGGCTTAGGCTTGGTCCGCGGCGCGACGCCGGTCAGATCGGCTTCGGTTTCGAGTTTGTCGGCCATGCTGCGTCCTCGCTGAAAATAGGGTAGGATCGTGTAACGCGCGATAGTGTCAATTGAAACCATCTGCGCGGTGGAGCGACGGGGGGATGCGACATGGCGGTTGCAGTGGTCTCGGTGCCGGTGCGTGATCCGGCGATAGCGTTAGACTTCTACACGCGGGTGATCGGGCTTGCGGTGTTGCGCGACGAGGCGATGGGGCCCGCGATGCGCTGGATCCAGCTCCAGCCGAGCGATGGTGGTGCGACGATCGCGTTGGTGACGTGGTTCGACGCGATGCCGCCGGGTGGCGTGCAGGGGTTGATGCTGGGGGTCGCCGACGTCGATGCCGCGTTTGCTCGGATCGGCGCGCTTGGCGTGACGCTGTCGCCGGTCGATGCGCAGCCTTGGGGGCGGTTCACGATGTTGAACGACCCCGACGGCAATGGGCTGATCCTGACGCAACTGACGACGCCCGAGGAGTTTCGCACGCGCTGACCGCGCGCCTCCCCTCCCTGGAAGGGAGGGGCTGGGGGTGGGTCGGCCCGTGGCGGCGTCGGCCCGCTCCCTAGGCCAACCCACCCCCGACCCCTCCCTTCCAGGGAGGGGAGGAAGAAGGGGGATCAGAGCCCGATGATCGAGATCTGCCGCCCGTAATCCGGCTCGCCGCGATGCGTCGCGCGGCGGTAGCTGAAGAAGCGCGCTTCGTCGGCATAGGTGTCGAGCCCGAGCATCGCGACGCGCATCACCCCCGCCGCGGCGAGACGGTGTGCGACATAGGCTTCGAGGTCGAACTGGAAATGCCCCGCGTGGCCCTCGGCGAAGAAGCGTTCGTTCGCCGGATCGTCGGCCTCGAACCGCTGCGCAAAGGCCGCATCGACCTCATAGCTCGCGCGCGCGATGCACGGCCCGATCGCCGCTGCGATTCGCTCGCGCTTGGCGCCAAGTGCTTCCATCGCGAGGATCGTCGTGTCGGTCACCCCGCCGAGCGCGCCTTTCCACCCGGCATGCGCCGCACCGATCACGCCCGCCTCGCGGTCGGCGAGCAGCACCGGTGCGCAATCGGCGGTGAGGATACCGAGCGCGAGGCCCGGCCGGTCGGTCACCAGCGCGTCGGCGCGCGGGCGCAAGGCTTCGTCGAAGCTCTCGCGCACCGTCACGCAGTCGGCGGAATGGATCTGATAGAGCGTCACCAGCGTCGCACCGGGGACGACTGCCTCGGTCGCGCGTGCACGATTCGTTGCGACCGCGGCGGCATCGTCCTGCGATCCGACTCCGACGTTCAGCCCGGCGTGAACCCCGCCAGAAATCCCGCCGACCCGCCCGAGAAAGCCGTGCGCGACCCCGGCGAGCGTCCGTGCGGTGATCACCTCGACCGGCGGGCTCACAGCACCAGCCGCATCAGATTGTCGTCGTCGACCGTCTCGCCGACGCGGAAGGCGATGCGCCCGATGTCCTCGAACCCGTATTTCTCGTAGAAACGATGCGCGCGGTGGTTGTCGACATAGACGCTGAGGATCACCTCGCGCGCACCGTGCTCACGCGAGAAATCGAGCGCCCAGGTCATCAGTTCCTGCGCGACGCCCTGGCCGTGCCAGCCCGACAGCACATAGAATTGATAGAGCTCGATCGCATCGGGACGCCATTCGCCGGGGAAGGTGACCGGGCCCATCTTCACATAGCCGACGATCTGGTCGCCTGCGAGCGCGAGGCGGATCGTGAAATCGGGGTCGGACAGCTGCGACGGCAGACCGTTCGGCCCGAACGCATCGTCGAGGAACGCCGACAGGTCGGACGCGCTGTAAAGCGTCCCGAAGGTCTCGATGAACGATTGCCGCGCCATCGCGGCGAGCGCGGGGCCGTCGATCGTGCGCGCGTCGCGATAGGTGATCATGCGAAACCTGCGGGGTTGGGCCAACCCGGCGCGGACACGGCGAGGACCTGGAAAAGGTCGCCCATCTCTTGCGTCAGCCGCGCTTTGTCGAGCGCGATTTGCGCCGCGCGGTCCGGTGCTGCCGTTGCCAGCGCCTGCGCGCGCGTGTCGATGCCGAGTGCCGAGAGGAACGTGCCCTGGCCGATCGGCCCGGCGACGTGCGCGCGCTCGACCAAGGCCGCGGCGGCGAGCGTGCCGAAATCGACATGCGCGGTGAGGTCCTGCTCGCCGGGAGTCTCGTACGGGTTGGCATATTGGTGCCCGCGCACCGCCTGCAGCGTGTCGCCGAGCGCCGGGCCGTCATAGCCATAGTCGATCGCGAGCAGCGCGCCGCCCTGCGCGACGGTGCGCTGGGCAAGCCCGCGCAGGATCGCGACGCTGGCGGGGGAGGTCTCGATCACCGATCCCGGGGTCGCATCGCGCAACGTCTCGGGAACGACCGCGTCGGGGATCTGCTTGCCGGCGATCGGCAGGAACAGCGTGTCCTGGCACGCGACGAGCCGCTCGAACCAGCCTTGCGCGCCCTTGACCAATTGCCGGATCGGCAGCGCGTCGAAGAATTCGTTGGCGACGATCAGCAGCGGGATTTCGGTCGGCAGCGTGTCGACCGAATCGTGCCAGGTGGCAGCGGGCGCGCGCTCGGCTTGCGCGGCGCGGAGCGCGGGGCTGGTCTCGACGAAATGGACCGGCGGGGTGAAGCCGGCCTTGGCCATCGCGCGGAGCGCGTCGGCAGCGAGCGTCCCGCGGCCTGGGCCGAGCTCGACCCATGCCACGTCCGGGCGACCGGCGCGGTCCCACAGGTCGGCGCACCACAGGCCGATCAGCTCGCCGAACATCTGGCTGATTTCGGGGCTGGTGGTGAAATCGCCGGCCGCGCCGAGCGGATCGCGGGTGGCGTAATAGTGCGCGTTGGCGGTCGCCATGAACTGCGCGAGCGAGATAGGGCCGGCAAGCGTGATCGCGCGGGCGAGGCGATCTGCGAGAGAGGCTTCTTCTTCTCCCCTCCCGCTTGCGGGAGGGGGCGGGGGAGGGGAGTCTGAAACGGGCGCGGTCATGAGTTGCTCACTGCCCTCCCCCAGCCCCTCCCGCAAGCGGGAGGGGAGGAAGAAAGGCCCCTCCCGCAAGCGGGAGGGGAGAAAGAAGGGAGGTTACGCCACGCTCTGCCCGCCCGCGATCGGCTCGACGCGGTGGCGGCGCCCCTTGGCGGTGGCGATGAGGTACAGCCCGCCGACGATCATCGGCAGCGTCAGCACCTGGCCCATATGGATCGTCGTCGCGAAGAACGTCCCGCTGAACTGCGAATCGGGCTCGCGGAAGAATTCGACGATGAAGCGCGCGAGGCCGTAGCCGAGCAGGAACAGACCGACGAGCTTGCCCGGCTCATACCGCGCCTTGGTCTTCCAGAAGGCGAACCACAGGATGAGGAACAGCGCGATCCCCTCGAGGCCCGCTTCGTACAGCTGGCTCGGATGCCGCGCCGGTTCGATCATGCCCGTCGGCACGGTGTCACGAAACACGATCGCCCACGGCACGTTGGCGGGCTTGCCCCACAGTTCGCCATTCACGAAATTGGCGATCCGTCCGAAGAAGAGCCCGAACGGCACCGCGCAGGCGAGATAATCGTGGATTCGGAGCCAATCGAGCTTCTGCGCGCGCGCGAAAAGGATGATGCCGATCGACGTCCCGATCATCCCGCCATGGAACGACATGCCGCCGTCCCACAGCTTGAACAGCCCGAGCGTGGTCAGCAATTGCGGCGCATAGAAGATCGCATAGCCGAGCCGCCCGCCGAGGATGATGCCGAGCGTCGCGTAGAATACCAGATCGTCGGCATGGCGCCGCGCCATCGGGCTGCCGGGCTGCGCGATCAGCTTGAGCAGGTACCACCAGCCGAGCAGAATCCCGCTGATATAGGCGAGCGAATACCATTTGATCTGGAAGAAATGCAGGTCGATCGCGACCGGATTGAGGTGCAGATCGGTAAAATGCAGATGCGGATCCACGCCTGCCGTAGCGGCAGCGAGGACGGGGAGGGCAGTGGTCAGGAACAAGGCTTTTCCCCTGGAATTTGCGCCTCCATAATGGCGCCAGGCGATAAGACCAAGTGGAGAGCGCGAATGCCGAGCAAACTCGATCAACGGATGGACGCGACGCTCGCGCACCTTACGGGTGAGGGCGGTCCGCTCGCGCTCGGCAGCGTCACCGTCGATGGCAACGACCTGCCGCTGATCACCGGGGTGCCGCAGACGCTGCCGCCGTATTTCGCGCATTATTGCAACGAGCATGCCGCCAAGACCTTCCTGGTCGCAGGCGACGAGCGGCTGACCTTTGCCGAGGTCTATGCCGCGGCTGCGCGAGTCGCAGCGACGCTGGTCGGCGGCCACGGTGTCGCGCCGGGCGACCGGATCGGCATCGCGATGCGCAATTCGCCGTCGTGGATCGTGCTCTACATGGGCATCACGATGGCGGGCGGCGTGGCGACGCTGCTCAACGGCTGGTGGCAGTCCGAGGAGCTCGCCGCGGCGATGGCCGATGTCGAATGCAGCCTCGTCTTCGCCGATCCGCCGCGCACCAAGCGGCTCGCGGCGATCGCCGATCTCGACGTGGCGGTGGTGACGGTTGAGGACAGCCAGCCGCTCGATACCGCGCTCGCCGCCTTGCTCGGTCCAAGCGATGCCGAGCTGCCGAGCATCGCGCCGACCGACTCCGCGACGATCCTGTTCACCTCGGGCTCGACCGGCCAGTCGAAGGGCGCGATCAGCAACCACCGCGCGGTGACGCAGGCGGTGTTCAACTATCTGGCGCAGGCGCTCGTCATGCTGTCGATCTCGACCGCCGACGGCGTCGCCCCGCCGGCGCAGCATGCGACGCTGCTCAACGTGCCGCTGTTCCACGTCACCGCCGAAGTGCCGGTGTTCCTCCAGAGCTTCGCGATGGGGCGCAAGCTCGTGCTCATGCCGAAATGGGATGCCGAGGACGCGATGCGGCTGATCACGGCCGAAACCGTCACCTATTTCGTCGGCGTGCCGCTGATGAGCTTCGAAATCCTCAACCACCCGCGCCGCGGCGACTACGACCTGTCGAGCGTGTCGGACTTCGCGGCGGGTGGTGCGCCGCGTCCGGTCGAGCATGTCCGCCGCATCGCCGACGAGATGGGCGGGCCCAAGCCGCTGCTCGGCTACGGCCTGACCGAGACCAATGGCGCCGGCTGCGGCAATTTCCGCGACAATTACCTCGCCAAGCCCAACTCGACCGGCCGCGCCTCGCTCCCGCTGATCGACCTCGCGATCGTCGACGGCAACGGCAAGCCGGTCGCGCAAGGCGAGCGCGGCGAGGTGGCGATCCGCTCGGTGTGCAACTTCACCGAATATTACGGCCGCCCCGATGCCACTGCGGCGGCGTTCACCGCCGACCGCTACTTCCTGACCGGCGACATCGGCTATCTCGACGAGGACCGCTATCTGTTCATCGTCGACCGCAAGAAGGACATCATCATCCGCGGCGGCGAGAACATCTCGTGCCAGGAGGTCGAAGCGGCGATCTACCAGCATCCGGCGGTCGCCGAGGCGGCGGTGTTCGGCCTCGCCGACGAGCGCTTCGGCGAAGTGCCGGGCGCGGTGGTGTTGCTGCGCGACGGCGAGGCGCTGAGCACCGAGGATCTGTGCGCCTTCCTGTTCACGCATATCGCGGCCTTCAAGGTGCCGGCGCGGATCTGGTTCGCGGACGACGCGCTGCCGCGGCTGGGGACCGAGAAGATCGACAAGGTTGCGATCCGCAGCAAGTACCGCGCGATCGCGGCTGCGGAGGCCTGACGCGACCTGCGACGGGCGATGACCTCAGCCCGGTATCGCGGGCACCGCGCCGCGGACCTTGGGCGTCACCGGGACCAGCTCGTAGACATCGAGCACTGCATCCTTCGCCGCGCTGGCGAGCGCGAGGCGCCAGCGGAAGGGCCCGACGCGTTCGAGCACACCGGCGACGTCGTTCGAGCCCGCGGTTTTGTAGCCCGGCGCGCTGGGCGCCTTGGCCGGGCGGAACGTGCCGAGGAAAATCTGGCGCCGGTCGGTATCGGGAAAGAGCCATCCGACCGGGGCGTTCGCGCCGTTCAGCTTGGTGAAGGACAGGCTGCGCGCGGTGCCCTCGACGATGCAGAAATCGGGCGTCGCGGTCGTCACACCTGCGCGTCCGCCGAGCCGGACCAGCCGGCAGTAATAGGGACCGGGCGGCAGCGCGGGGAGATCGAGAGCGGTGTCCGGGCGGAGCAACGCGCCCTCTGAAGCGACCTTGGTCGCCAGCCGTTTCGGGGCCGCGGCCAGCGCGCGCTGCCAGCTGTCGCCAAACCCATCGATGCGAAGCTTGTCCGAGGGGGTCACGAGCGTGCCCCAGCTGGGCCCGGACGCGGCCTGATCGAGCCCGGCAACGGCCTTCGGATGCTGCGAAAGGCCGGCGCAGCTTGGCAGGAGGGCGATGGCAAGAAGAAGCGATACAACACGCATTGCGGTCGATCCTCGAATGGAAGTGCGTAAAATATGGTGCGGCGATGCGTTAACGAGCGGTAAATGGGAGCGGTTAACGAAACGTAAACAGTGCGCCTGGCCGAGGCGCGCGCACGGCGGGCTGCGGCGCCCCCGGCGTGGTCGCCTCGATCTTTGGGGCAGGTCTCGCCGTCCGCCCCCTTCGTCGTCACCTCCCTGTGGCGGGAGAAGAGCGTGAAGGTGCTTGGGCTGACAACCGGCTGCTGGCCGACACAGCGAACTGGCACCTCGGCCTCCACCGCGATAGAGCTTGGCGATGGCATCCGCGAAGCTCCCCACGATCGACCGCCGCACGCTGCTGATCGGGGGCGGGGCGGGGATCGGGCTGGTCGTCGCGTGGCAGCTGTGGCCGCGGCGCTATGGCGGCAATCTCACCGCCGATCCGGGCGAGACGATCTTCGGCGCGTGGCTCAAGATCGGCAATGACGGGCGTGTCATCGTCGCAGTGGCGCAGGCCGAGCATGGCCAGGGCGCCTATACCGCGCTGCCGCAGATCGTCGCCGACGAGCTCGGCGCCGACTGGCGCACCGTTGGGGTCGAGCCGGCGCCGCTCAACCCGCTCACCGCCAATCCGTTCGGCGCCGAGCAATTGTTCGAGCAACCTGACAACGGACTGCTCAAGCATTGGCGCGACGGGCATGCGGTGCGGATCGGGCTGACGCTCACCGCCGCGTCGAGTTCGGTGCGCAGCTTCGAGGATCCGCTCCGCGCGGCGGGGGCTGCGGCGCGCGTGCTGCTGTGCAAGGCGGCGGCGGCGCGCTGGAAGGTCGAGTGGCAGGCGTGCAGCACCGGCGCGGGGTTCGTCACGCACGGCAAGGACCGGCTGCGCTTCGGCGAGCTCGCGGCCGAGGCGGCGCGCGATTTCGGCGGTACGGCGCTGCCCGATCCGCTGCCGCTGCGCAGCGATCCGCAAGGGCGGCTGTCGGGCCAGTCGCTGCCACGGCTCGATGCACCGTCGAAGATCGACGGGTCGGCGACCTTTGCCGGCGACGTGCGGCTGCCCGACATGGTCTTCGCCAGCATCCGGCAGGGGCCGGTCGGCGACAGCCGGCTGGTGCGCGTCAATCGCGCCGCGGCCGACCGGATCAGCGGTGTGCTGCAGGTCGTCACCAACGACCGCTGGGTCGCTGCGATCGGTACGACGTGGTGGGCGGCGAATCGCGCGCTCGACGCGATGGCGCCGCGCTTCGAGACCAAGGGGCCGGTGGTTAGCAGCGCGAGCATCGACGCTGCGCTCAAGGCCGCGCTCGCCGCGCCGGGCACGCGAATGGTGCAGCAGGGCGACGTCGCGGAAGCCTTCAAGGGCGCGCGGCTGGTCGCCGCCGACTATCAGGTCGGGCTCGCGCCGCACGCCGCACTCGAGACGATGACCGCGACTGCAAGCCTGCGCCACGGGCGGCTCGAACTGTGGCTGCCGACGCAGGCGCCCGGCGTTGCGCGCAGCGCCGCGGCGGCGGCGATCGGGCTCGCCGAGGATGCGGTGGTGGTGCATCCGATGCTGATCGGCGGGTCGTTCGGCGCCGCGCTCGAGCCCGAATGCGCGGCGCAGGCGGCGGTGCTGGCGCAGGCGCTCAAGCGGCCGGTCCAGCTCGTCTGGAGCCGCGCGGAAGATCTGCTGCACGATCGCTACCGCCCGCCGGCGCGTGCGCGGATGACCGCGCGGCTCGGCGCCAACGGGCAGATTCTCGGGCTGTCCGCCAAGATCGCCGCGCCGGCGACCGGGCATGCGCTCGCCCGCCGTTTGTTCGCGCAGGATCCAGGGCTCACGAGCGCGCTCGCGCTGGCGCCGTCGAGCGACCCCTATGCGGTCGCGGGCGCGGCGCCGGTCTATCGCATCCCGGCGTTCGCGATCGACCACCATCCCGCCGAGATCGGCGTGCCGACCGGGCATTGGCGCTCGGGCGCCCACAGCTACACCAGCTTCTTCACCGAATGCTTCCTCGACGAGCTCGCGCATCTCGCTGGGACCGAGGCCTTGTCGTTCCGCATCGGCATGCTCGGCGGCGATGCGCGGCTGGCGCGCTGCCTGTCGACCGCCGCCTCGCTTGGCGGGTGGGAGGGCGGCGTCGCGGGAAGCGGGCAGGGGCTCGCCTGCCACAGCTTCCGCGGCAGCCACATCGCGGTGCTGGTCGAGGCGCATCTTGGCGAGGGGCAGGCGGTCAGCGTCGACCGCATCGTCGCCGCGGTCGATTGCGGGCGGCAGGTCAATCCCGACCTCGTCCGCCAGCAGATCGAAGGCGGATTGCTGTTCGGCATGGCCGCGGCGACCGGCGGCGCGATGGGCTTCAAGGACAATCTTGCGACCGTGCGCTCGCTCGGCGGGTTGGGCCTGCCGCGGCTCGCCGACACGCCCGACATCACCGTCGAGCTCGTGCCGAGCGAAGCCGATCCGGGCGGGGTCAGCGAACTTGCCGTGCCGCCGGTTGCGCCGGCGATTGCCAATGCGCTGCAAGCCGCTACGGGCTATCGGTTGCGGAGCTTGCCGCTATTGCCCGGAACCCTGTGATGCTGCCTGCCGCCATTCTCCCAACTGGGCACCCGCCGATCCCGAAGCGGAAAGTCGGCGTATTGCTGACCAATCTCGGCACGCCCGACGGCCCCGATACCAAGTCGGTCAAACGCTATCTCGCCGAATTCCTGTCGGACCGGCGCGTGGTTGAGATCCCGCCGCTGATCTGGCAGCCGATCCTGCGCGGCATCATCCTCAACACGCGCCCGCAAAAGTCCGCTGAGGCCTATGCGCAAGTGTGGAGCGAGGACGGCTCGCCGCTCGCCGCGATCACCAAGGCGCAGAACAAGGCGCTGCAGGGCGCCTTCGGGCCAGACGTGATGGTCGACTGGGCGATGCGCTACGGCAAGCCGTCGATCCCCGAGCGGTTGCAGGCGATGAAGGATGCCGGCTGCGAGCGGATCCTCGTCGCGCCGCTCTATCCGCAATATTGCGGCGCGACGACCGCGACCGCCAACGATAAGGCGTTCGAGGCGTTGGCCAAGATGCGCTGGCAGCCAGCATTGCGCACGCTGCCGCCCTATCATGACGATGCCGTCTATATCGACGCGCTCGCGCGCTCGATCGAAGCGGGCGTGGCGGCGCTCGATTTCGAGCCGCAGGCGATCGTCGCCAGCTTCCACGGGATGCCGCAGCGCACGCTCGAGCTGGGCGATCCGTATCATTGCCACTGCCAGAAGACCGGGCGCCTGCTCGGCGAGCGGCTGGGGAAACCGCTGATCGTGTCGTTCCAGTCGCGCTTCGGGCGCGCGAAATGGCTCGAGCCGGCGACCGACATCACGCTCGAGGAATTGCCGGCCAAGGGCATCACCAAAATCGCGATCGTCGCGCCGGGTTTCTCGGCCGATTGCCTCGAGACGCTCGAGGAACTGGCGATCCGCGGGCGCGAGAGCTTCGAGGAAAAGGGCGGCACGCATTTCGCCTATATCCCGTGTCTTAACGCCAGCGACACCGGTGTCGAAATGTTGCGCACTTTACTCGCGCGTGAACTTGAAGGCTGGGTGCGCCCCGCTTAGCGTGGCTCTCGGACATAAGATCCCAGAGGAGAATAGCATGGCACGCGTCGCGATCGTAACCGGCGGAACCCGCGGGATCGGCGAGGCGATCAGCCTCGCGCTCCAGGACCATGGAATGACCGTCGCGGCGACCTATGCCGGCAATGATGACCGCGCGCGGGAGTTCACCGAACGCACCGGTATCGCCGCGTACAAGTGGGACGTTGCGGATTACGATGCCTGCCAGGACGGCTGCGCGCGCGTCGCCGCCGATCTCGGGCCGGTCGACGTGCTCGTCAACAACGCCGGCATCACGCGCGACGGCACGATCATGAAGCTCAGCTACCAGGCGTGGAAAGAGGTGATCGACACCAACCTAGGCGGCTGCTTCAACATGGCCAAGGGCGTGTTCCCGGGCATGCGCGATCGCAAATGGGGGCGGATCGTCAATATCGGGTCGATCAACGGCCAGGCCGGGCAATATGGCCAGGTCAATTATGCCGCGGCGAAATCAGGCATTCACGGCTTCACCAAGGCGCTGGCGCAGGAGGGCGCACGCGCCGGCGTGACGGTCAATGCGATCGCGCCGGGCTATATCGATACCGACATGGTGGCGGCGGTGCCGGCCGATGTGCTGGAGAAGATCGTCGCCAAGATCCCCGTCGGCCGCTTGGGCCAGGCAAGCGAGATCGCGCGCGGCGTCGCGTTCCTGTGCTCGGACGAGGGCGGGTTCGTGACGGGCTCGACGCTCAGCATCAATGGCGGGCAGCATATGTACTGACGGGTGCAGGCGCGGCCACGCCCGCGCCGGTGCGGGCTGCGCCCGCAGCGCCCGGCACGGCCGGCGGACGGGGTTCACCCCGATCCGGCCGACGGCTTTGCCGGCGGCGATCCCAAGCAGTCTGTTCGAACAAAAAGAGGCCGGCCTCCTCGAGGAGAAGCCGGCCTCACACCCTCGCTGCGTGGCACGAGAGTAGCTCTGTAATCTCCAGGCGCCGGCGGCAAAGCCGCCGTCGGTCGGGTTCGCCCGAAGGCGACCCGCCGGCCGACGCCTTACCGGCAATTATATCGCTGACCGTCCTTCTCGATCGCGCGACCAGCGAGGGCCCCGCCGCCTGCGCCGAGCACGGTGCCGAGCGTCCGGTCGCCGCGGCCGGCAATCGTGTTGCCGAGCAACCCGCCTGCGATCGCGCCGAGGATAGTGCCGGTATTGCCCGAGCGGCAGCGCGAATTGTTGTAATAGCGACGGTCCTGATAGCGGCGGCCGTCGTCGCGGCGATAGTCGCGGCGATCCTGATAGCCGTCGTCACGGTTGTAGCCGTCGCGATAGGCCTGGTCGTAGGCATAACGCTGATCGTCATAGCGCTGCGCGGCGGCGGGAGTGGCGGCCAGCCCGTAGGCGGTCATGGCAATCGCGGTTGCGGCAAGCGTGAGCGTCTTCATCATGGTACATCTCCTGAGTCGGAGGGTGATCCGATGCTGTCGGTATAGCCGCCGAGTCTTGAGGCGAGCCTGAATACGCTTGTTAGCCAAGGTTCATCGTATCCGCCGCGACCACATCACGGTTGCGCGCACGCCGAGCCTCCCGCAGGGGCGGGGGATGCGTATCGTCTGGTCGGTTCTCCTCTGTCTCGTCGCCATCCCGGATTGGATGGGAGAGGCGCATCGCCCGCAGATCGGGCCGCGGCTCACCTTCCATGCCGAGCGGGTCGATCTCGACTTCAACGATCCACACGTGTCGCGCGTCGGCGACCTCGTATGGCTCGGCGGGATCAAGCTCGTCAGCTCGGACCCGGCTTTTGGCGGCTATTCGTCTCTGCATGTCGCGGGGGATCGCTTCACGCTGTTGAGCGATGGCGGCGACATCATCCGATTCGCGATGGGGCGCGACTTCAAGCTGCACGACCAGAGCTGGGCCAAATTGCCCGACGGCCCCGGCACGGGCTGGGTCAAACGCGATCGCGACTCCGAATCGATGAGCGTGGACCCCCGGACCGGCGACATCTGGGTCGGTTTCGAGAGCCACAACGCCTTCTGGCGTTACGATGCGGGCTTTCGCCACGCGCTGGCCCACGTCGAACCGCCGGTGATGGCGAACTGGCCGGAAAACGAAGGCCCGGAGGCGATGACGCTGCTGCCGGGCGGTGGAATGGCGACGATCAACGAAACGACGCCCTGGCCCGGTCAGCTCGGGCGCGGCGGGATTGTGTTCTTCGGGGATCCGGTCGCGCATCCGCGGCGCGGCTTCCGCTTCAACTTCGTGCCGCCAAACGGCTATGACGTGACCGACATGACGGTGCTGCCCGACGGCCGCTGGCTGATCCTCACGCGGCGATTCGCGCAGCTGCGCTTCTCGAGCAAGCTGACGATCGTCGACGCGCGCCGGATCAAGCCGGGCGCGACGGTGCGCGGGCGCGACATCGCGACGATCGCGGCACCGCTGCTGCACGACAATTTCGAAGGGGTCGCCGCCACGCGCGAAGCGGGCGCGACAATAGTCTGGCTCGTCTCGGACGATAACCAGTTCGCGCTACAGCGCAGCCTGCTGTTCAAGTTCAGGCTCGATCCGGTCGGGGCTCGCTAGGAGCGCCCGACCGGGGAAGACGGGTAAGTTAGGCTGCAGCCTGCGGCGCAGCGGCCGTCAGCTTCTTCGAGACGTCGCGCTTGAGGCGACGCGCACGCAGCGACAGCTTGTCGTTGGTCGTCTTGACCAGCCAGTTGTCGAGACCGCCGACATGCTCGACCGAGCGAAGGCCGTGCGCCGAGACGCGCAGCTTGACGCTGGTGCCGAGTGCGTCGGAGATCAGCGTGACGTTCTGCAGGTTCGGCAGGAACGTGCGCTTGGTCTTGTTGTTCGCGTGGGAAACGTTGTTACCCACCATCCGGCCCTTGCCGGTCAGTTCGCAGATGCGCGACATCTTGAATTCCTGAATACCAGATTGAGCCGTGAAGCAGCTCGTGAAGGCGGGGCGCATACCGAACGCGAGCCAGTCGGTCAACCGCGCGCGGCGATTCGGCTTTGCGTTCAGCACCGCTTGCAACCTTCAGAAGGACGCGGCGTTGGTTACGGTAACGATTCGAATGCGCAGTGTTCGAGTGTCCTGTTGGAGAAGATCATGCGGTTTCTATTAGCTCTGGTTGGCCTTGCTGCCCTTGTCGTGGTCGCGCTCGTGTCGCTCGGCATGCTCAAGATCGACACCAGGGCCGGCTCGCTGCCGTCGGTCAGCGTCAATGGCGGCAAGGCGCCCGAAGTCACCGCGAACATGGCGACCGTCGAATTCGGCAGCGAAAACAAGGCGATCGAGGTCCCCACCGTGACCACCACGACCAAGACGATCTCGGTCCCGACGCTCCGCGTCAACAAGCCGACCGGCGCCGACGGCAACAGCGTCACCACGCAGTAAGTAGCGATTCGCGCTTGAGTGGGGCATGGGGACGATCGTGATCCCCATGCCCCTTTTCATGCGCGCCGCGCTCGATGCCGCCGCCGCCGCCGGTGCCGCCGGGGAAGTGCCGGTCGGCGCGGTGGTGGTGCTCGACGGCCGAATCATCGCGACCGCGGCTAACGCCCCGCGCGCGCTGCACGATCCGACCGCGCACGCCGAAATGCTGGCGATTCGCGCCGCCGCCGTCGCGATCGGTGCCGACCGGCTGCAGGATTGCGACCTGTGGGTGACGCTCGAGCCGTGTGCGATGTGTGCCGGCGCAATCGCGCACGCCCGCATCGCCCGGCTCTATTACGGCGCGAGCGACTCCAAGGGCGGCGCGATCGAATATGGGCCACGCCTCTTTTCGCAGCCCACCATTCACCACCGGCCCGAGCTTTATTCCGGCATCGGAGAAGGGGAAGCGGCGGGCCTGCTCAAGGCGTTCTTCGCGATTCGCCGCTAGGGGCTCCGCACGTGCCGAAAAGTGATTCTAGCGCAGATCGCTGTCGGCGATCGGCACGATCTTGATCTCGACCCGGCGATTCGCGGCCTGGCCTTCGGGCGTCTCGTTCGCGGCGATCGGCTGGGTCCGGCCGAACCCCTTGGTGGCCAGCCGCGCGGCGTTGACGCCGTGTCCCATCAGATACGCAGCGACCGCGCGCGCGCGGCGTTCGGACAGAGCCTGGTTATAGCCATCCGAGCCGGTCGAATCGGTATGGCCGTATACGTCGACGAACGAGCGCTCATGCGTCTGCAGCACGGCGGCGAGCTGATCGAGCGTGCGCTGAAAGCCCGGCGCAACGCTGTCGCTCTTATAGGCAAAGGTCAGTTCGGACGGGATGGTGAGGATCAGATCGTCGCCCTGGCGCGTGACGCGCACGTCGGTGCCGAGCGTCCGCGCGCGCATGTCGGCTTCCTGCGCGTCCATATAGGCGCCGATCCCGGCCCCGGGAATTCCGCCGATCCCGGCGCGGGCGATCTTGGCGGTGCGCTCGCGCCGCCCGCCGACGACGTCGCCGAGGATATAGCCCCCCAGCGTGCCGCCAATGCCGCCCCCGGCCGGCTCGGACACCGGCTCGGACACCGACTGGGGGCGGCGCTCCGGAGCGGTCGCACACGATGTGGTGGCGAGCAGCGTGGCGAGAAGGGTGGTAGTTGCCAAGCGGCTAAACACGGTCATTTGGCGTCTCCTGACACTGGCCGAACATGGCCGATACGGCTGATCCAACCGCGTGGATGCGGCGATTGTTCTGCTTGCGCACCGAAGTCAACGACACGCGATGTGCGAGAGTGGTTGTGAATTAGGCGGATTCGCGCAAAGGATGCCCGGCGCCATGCCCCCGCTTCCCCCCTTTCCCTGGATCGACGTCGCGATCATCTTCGCGCTGATCGTTCTGAACGGTGTATTCGCTATGTCCGAACTGGCGATCGTCTCGTCGCGCAAGGCGCGGCTCGAGGCAATGGCGCGGACCGGGCGGCGCGGCGCACGCACCGCGATGGCGCTCGCCGCCGACCCCGGCAAGTTCCTCTCGACGACGCAGATCGGCATTACGCTGATCGGGATTCTCGCCGGTGCCTATTCGGGCGCGAGCCTTGGCGGGCCGGTCGCGGCGCGGATGGGGTTCCTCGGGCTCGCCACCGAAACGACGCAGTCGATCGGCTTCGCGCTCGTCATCGGCATCACAACCTATGCCTCGCTGGTGATCGGCGAGCTTGTCCCCAAGCAGATCGCGCTGCGCGCGCCCGAGCCGCTCGCGGCGATGATGGCCGGGCCGCTGCTGATCCTCGCGCGCGTCGCCGCGCCGCTGGTGTGGCTGCTCGATTCGTCGTCGGGGCTGCTGTTCCGGCTGATGGGATTGAAGCGCGAGAGCGAGGAGCATGTCACCGCCGAGGAGCTCCATCTGATCGTCGCCGAGGCAAGCAAGTCGGGGATCATCGAGGAGCATGAGCGCTCGATCATCTCGGGCGTGGTGCGGCTCGCCGATCGTCCGGTGCGCGAGGTGATGACGCCGCGCACCGACATCGAGTGGATCGATGCGACGATGGACGATGCCGGCATCCGCGCCGCGCTGATGCTCGCGTCGCACAGCCGGCTGCCGGTGACCGAAGGCTCGGTCGACACCGTGATCGGCGTCGTGCAGGCGCGCGACATCGCGGTCGCCTTGCTGCAGGGCGGCGCGTTCGACCTGCGCGCGCTGATGCGGCAGGCGCCGGTGGTGCTCGATCAGATCGACGCGATGGACGCGCTCGACGCGCTGCGCCAGGCCGAGGTGCCGATGGCGCTGATCCACGACGAATACGGGCATTTCGAGGGGATCGTGACGCCCGCCGATCTGCTCGCGGCGATCGCGGGCGAATTCGCCTCGGACGCCGACCCCGACGATGCGCCCTCGGTCGTGACGCGCGACGATGGCTCGTTGCTGGTCGCGGGCCAGATGGCGGTCGACGCGCTCGCCGAGCGGCTCGGCATCGACCTGCCCGAGGGCCGCGATTACGCGACCGTCGCGGGGCTCGCGCTCGCAGTGTTCCGCCATCTGCCGGGCGAGGGCGAAAGCTTCGTCGAGCAGGGCTGGAAGTTCGAGGTGGTCGATCTCGACGGGCGACGGATCGACAAATTGCTGGTGAGCCGCGCGCGCGAGGCCGGGTTCCGGCTGGGGTAATCCGGCCCCGAGAAGATGGCGCCTCGGGTGTGATCCGCGGTGCGGCACGGAAACCATCGGCAAGGCGGTGGTCGGGACAAGGAATTCCAGATGATCGTGCTTGCTTTGGTATTAGCCCAACCCGCAACGTCGCTTACGCTCGGCGAGCTTCGCAAGCTGTCGCCGGCCGCGGCGGGCGATGCGGTGCTCCGGGATCAGCCACATGGTGCGATCGCGACGTTCGAAGCGCCGACCGGCGGCATGAACGCTCCGGACACGACCGAAGGACAGTTGCTCGAGCGTCCGACCGCAAGCGGCTCAGGGTGCGTCAGACGACGCTGGACCGTGCAGTTTCGGGCACCGCGCGGGGCGGACATCAGCACGGCCATGGTCGGCGGGGTCTACAGCACCCAGGAAATCGCCGCGATATCGCGGGGCGTTTGCCCGGCTGGGCGCTACGTTCATCTCAATCCAGGTGTCACCCTCGGCCAGGGCTGGGAGGCGCTCGCACGCCTTAAGGACGGTGTGAGCGGGGCACGCCAAACGCAGTTTCAGTGCGCCGACGCAACAGCATCGGGCCTTTGCGGCAGCAGCAAGGCCATTCGCTCGGCGCTCAGCAGGTTGACGCCGTGGACCATCACTCACGATGCCGGGGATGTGGTGCTATGGTTGGGAGAGCCGGGCAAGATCGTTACCGAGGTGCGCTTCAAAGCGGCTGATCCATCGCACTTCACCGTGACACGGAGCGTGCCAGCGCCGTTCTGACGGTGTGCCGGCTTTCCAGGGGGGGGGAGCAGCTGGCGACTCGTCGAAAAGGGCGAGCGGGCCGCTCCAGCACGTTTACCCGCCCAATTTCCCGAACGCTGCCTCATACCCTGTGCGATCGCCTGCGCTGAGCAGCTGGGCTTGCTCGATCCAGCGGTCGCGCACCATTCGGCCCTTGAAAACGCCGAGCTGCGAATCGAGCGCGGCAGCCGCGTCGGGGGTGAGCGCCGCGATCTGCTCGACGCGGGTAATGCCTTGCTCGGCAAGTGCTGCCGCGAGCTTCGGGCCGAGGCCTTTGATCTGCGTGAGGTCGCTGGCGATCGGCGTTGCTGCGGCGGCCGGCGCTGGCGCTGGCGTAGGTGCGTGCGCGGCTGGCGCAGGCGCTGGCTGCGCGACAGGCGCCGGCGTTGGCGCGAGAACCTCGGCCGGGGTAGGGGCTGCTTCGGGCGCTCGCTTAGCGATCGGTGTCGCTTCGGCTCTGGCCGGGACATCCGATGACACCGCCGGCGTCCCGTCGATCGACGCGCTCCCAGGCTCGGCGGTCGCGCCATGTTCCTCGGCGATCGCGAAATTCTCCTCGACCTGCTTTGCCGCATTCTTGCGGCGGCGGTGGAGGATCGTGCCGTACCACAGCACCGCCAGCGCGGCGGCGGCGAGCGCGATCATCAGGATCACATGCGAAATGGTGATCGGCACCATGACGTCGATCGCCTGGTTGGGGTTCTGGGGGCCGGAAGACATGACGCAACTCCTGAATTTGGCGAAGGCTAGCGCAAGAGCTCAGCGCGCGTCGCGCGCAATTTCGCGCCAGCCGATGTCGCGGCGGCAGAAACCGCTCGGGAAGACGATCTGGTCGACCGCATGATACGCCGCTTCCTGCGCGGCGGCGACGGTGTCGCCGAGCGCGGTCACCGCGAGCACGCGCCCGCCCGATGCGACGAGCTGATCGCCCTCCAGCCGAGTGCCCGCCTGGAAGACCAAGGCGCCGGTCTCCTCGGCTTCGGCCACGTCGTCGATCGCGCCGCCGCTTGCCGGCGTGCCGGGATAGCCGTTGGCGGCGAGCACGACGGTCAGCGCGGTCTGCGCGACCCACTTCGCGGGCTCACGCTGCCCGAGCGTCCCGTTCGCCACCGAAAGCAGCACCTCGAGCAGATCCTCGTCGAGCCGCGCCATCAGCACCTGGCATTCGGGGTCGCCGAAGCGGGCGTTGTATTCGATCAGCTTGGGGCCGTCCGCGGTCAGCATCAGTCCGGCATAGAGCACGCCAGAGAACGGTGTCCCCGCCGCAGCCATCGCCGCGACGGTCGGCTTGACGATCTCTTCGATCGCGCGGGCCTCGAGCTCGGGGGTGAGCACGCGCGCCGGGCTGTACGCGCCCATGCCGCCGGTGTTGGGACCGGTATCGCCTTCGCCGACGCGCTTATGGTCCTGCGCCGAGCCGAAGCTGAGGATGTCCTTGCCGTCGGTCAGCACGAACAGGCTGGCTTCCTCGCCTTCGAGGAATTCCTCTATCACCGCTTCCCCGCCGCGCGCGCCGAACAGATCCGCAAGCGCTGCCTCGGCCTCCTCGCGTGTCATGGCGACCGTCACGCCCTTACCCGCGGCGAGGCCATCGGCCTTGACCACGACGGGCACGCCGAAGCGGTCGAGCGCATGGCGCGCCTCGGCGCGGCTCGTCGCATGGACATAGCCCGCGGTCGGGATACCGGCCCGATCGCACAGCGCCTTGGTAAAGGCCTTCGACCCTTCGAGCTGTGCTGCCGCCTTGTCTGGCCCGAACACCGCGACACCCGCCGCGCGCAGGCTGTCGCCGAGCCCGTCGACCAAAGGCGCCTCGGGGCCGATCACGACCAGTTCGATCGACTGCTCGGCACAGAAGGCCACTACCGCGGCGTGATCGGTCAGCTCGAGCGATACGATCTGCGCATGCGCTGCAATGCCCGGATTGCCGGGTGCGGCGAACAGTGTACGCAGGCGCGGCGATTGCGCGAGCTTCCAGCTCAGCGCATGTTCGCGACCCCCCGAGCCGATCAACAGGACATTCAATGGCGGACCCTTTTCTAGAGATTGCGCGGCGCGAGGGGATGGGCGCCGGATTGGGCGGCCTCGTAGCCGAGCCCGCTCCCGGCGACAACGCCGCGCCGATGAGTGTCGGGGAACTCGCTGGAAAGCTCAAGCGCGTCGTCGAGACGGAATTCGGCTTCGTGCGGCTGCGCGGCGAGATTTCGGGCTATAAGCGCGTCTCGTCGGGCCACGCCTATCTCAGCCTCAAGGACGACAGCGCGGTCATCGACGGCGTGATCTGGAAGGGCAATGTCGCGCAACTCGGCTTCACCCCGCAGGACGGCGCCGAAGTGATCGCGACCGGCAAGATCACGACCTACCCCGGCCGTTCCAAATACCAGATCATCATCGATCGGATGGAGCTGGCGGGCGAGGGCGCGCTGATGGCGCTGCTCGAGAAGCTCAAGGCCAAGCTGGCGGGGGAGGGGCTGTTCGCACCCGCCGCCAAGAAGCCTTTGCCCTTCCTGCCGCGCCGGATCGGCGTGGTGACGTCGCCAACCGGCGCGGTGATCCGCGATATCCTCCACCGGCTCGAGGACCGCTGCCCGACGCATGTGCTCGTCTGGCCGGTCAAGGTGCAGGGCGCAGGTGCCGCCGAGGAGGTTGCACGCGCGATCGCCGGGTTCGACGCGATGTCGCCCGAGACCCGCCCCGACCTCGTCATCGTCGCGCGCGGCGGCGGCTCGATCGAGGATCTGTGGGCGTTCAACGAGGAGGTCGTCGTCCGCGCGATCGCCAAGTGCAGCATCCCGCTGATCTCGGCGGTGGGGCATGAGACCGACACCACGCTCGCCGATTTCGCCGCCGACCTGCGCGCGCCGACCCCGACTGCCGCGGCAGAAATGGCGGTGCCCGTGCTCGCCGACCTGCGCCTGACGCTGGCAGGCTATGGCAACCGCACAGAGAAATGCGCGCGGCGCTATGCCGAGCGCGGGCGCGAGCAACTCACCGCCCTGGTCCGGGTACTCCCGCGCCGCGACGCCTTGCTCGGGCCGCAGCGACAGAAAGCCGACGATCTCGGCGCGCGGCTCGATCGCGGGCTCGAACGCCGCGTCGTCGTCGCGCGCGGACAGCTCGATCGCTCGGCGGGTGCGCTGCGGCTGTCGACGCTCGACCGCCAGCTCGAGCGCGGGCGCGACCGGCTGAGCGCGACGTGGCGGCTGGTGGAATCGCTCGGGCCAAACGCGATCCTCGATCGCGGCTATGCCTTCGTCTCGGCGCGACCGTCGGGCGCGGTGGTCGGTTCGGCGAGCGCCGCACGCACCGCCGGCACCGTCACGCTCCACTTCCGCGACGGCGAGGTCGACGCCAAGGTTGAGCGTAGCGGCGCCAAGGCATATGGTACGCCACCGCCCGAACAGCCCACCCTCCTCTAGAACGAGCCGCGCCATGTTGATGTCCAATACCGATCGCCCCGCGCGGCTCCACTTCATGGCGAACGGCTTTCGCGTGCTCGCACCCGGCGATCACGTAGTCTGCGCGGTCAGCGGCACGCGCATCGCGCTCGACGATCTGCGCTACTGGAGCGTCGCCAAGCAGGAGGCCTATGCCAGCGCGGCGATCGCCACCGAAGCGATGACGCCGGCGTGACCGCCCGGGGGGGCATTTCGACGATCGCACTCTGGACCACCGGCTTCGCGGTAATGGTCGTTCTCGGGAGTTGCGCGACGGCGGCCGAGCGTTCGGTCCCGCAGCAGTCTGCCCCCCAGCGCGCCACCGCGCCGCCGGTGCGCCGTCCGGCGCCGCTGCCGGCGAGCTTTAGCTATTCGGGATCGATGATCCAGGGCGGCATCGTCATCGGCATCGCGCCCGCCGGCACGAGCATGTTGAGTTTCAACGGCGCGGCGATCCCGGTGGCGAGCGATGGCCGTTTCCTGATCGGCTTCGACCGCGATGCCGGGCCGAGTGCGAGCCTGGTCGCGACGCTCGAGGACGGGCGGATCGTGCGCGACACGCTGGCGATCGCGCCGCGCGGCTGGGACATTTCGCGCCTGTCGACGCTCCCCAAGATCCCGCTGCCGCAGCCCGAGTTCGACCGGCTGCGTCCCGCCGAGCTCGCGCAGATCGCCGCCGCGCGCCGCGTCCAGTCGGATTCGCAAGGCTGGCGGCAGCCCTTCCTGTGGCCGACCACCGGGCGCATCTCGACGCTGTTCGGCTCGCAGCGGATCTACAAGAATGGCGAGGCGGGGTCGTACCATTCCGGCCTCGATGTCGCCAAGCCGCAGGGCTCTGTGATTCTCGCGCCGGCCGACGGCGTGGTAATTCTGGCCGCCGACCACCCCTTCACGCTCGAGGGCAATCTGCTGATGATCGATCACGGCAACGGCCTCAACACCGCCTTCCTCCACCTCGCGCGGATCGATGTTCGTGTCGGCGAGCGCGTCCGGCGCGGGCAGCCGGTGGCGCTGTCGGGGATGACCGGGCGCGCGACCGGGCCGCATCTGCACTGGAGCCTGAAGTGGCGCGACGCGAAGATCGATCCGCTGCTCGTCGCCGGGCCGATGCCCAACGCCGAGTGACGCGCGTCTCAGCGCAGGCGTTTCACATCGACTGCGCGGTCCTTGCCGATCCGGGCGGTGTAGTGCCCGAGGATGCCCGCCTTTATCGTGATCGTGTCGCCGCGGTGCGGCTCGAAGCTCGTCGATTCGCGGATCGACTGCCACTCGCCGCCCTCGGTAAGGCCGAAGGACCATAGGCCATAGGCCGCCTGCCGGACCGAGGTTACCGTGCTGGTGATCTCCTTGACGTCTGTGTCGGAGTCGGCCCGCGGGTCTTCCTTGCCGGTGCCGAACAGATTGAGGTGCGGCAGCGAGAAGCCGAACAGCGAGCGTTTCGCGCGTTGCACCGTCTCGCGATCGACGATCCGGATCTCGCGACGGTCGCGCGCGCCGATCAGGGCCGCGCTGGTCCGTTCGTAACAGGCCAGTCGCTGATCTTCCGCAACGGTGCGACACGCCGCGATCGCCGAAACCAGCGCGTCGCCGCGATTTTCGACGGCTTGCGCCGCGGCCGGGAGCGGCGCCGCCAGAAGGGCAGGGATAAGCAGGGCGGCGCGCTTGGTCATGGGTGGAGCTCCAAAGATGGCGGTGCGCGCCCTTATAGGCTGCGCGCGTCGACCCGCAATTCGCCCAGATGCTGCGATCTGTATCTAAAACGTCACATGCGAAACAATTATGTCTCTGCGTCCCAATAGGCCGTTGCGGTCCCACTGTGCGATATCATACGCATGTCGCAAGACCCGGCATCGATCGGGCGTACATGCGAATTGGCTTAATAGGCCGAAATGGGGGTTTTATGAAACTGAAGACACGGTCCATTCTGCTTGGCTCCACGCTCTTCGCCAGCGCCGCTCTGGTGTCGGCGCCTGGCTTTGCGCAGACCGCGCCTGCCACGCCGCCCGCCGACACCGCTGGTCAGCCCGCACCTGCCGAAACGAGCGGCGCCGACATCGTCGTCACCGGCAGCCTCATTCGCAATCCCAACCTCGTCAGCTCGACCCCCGTCGCGGTCATCGGCTCGGACGAACTCGTCCTGCGCCAGACCAACACCGCAGAGCAGGTCCTGCGCGATCTGCCGGGCGCGGTGGCGAGCATCGGCTCGGCGGTCAACAACGGCAACGGCGGCGCCAGCTACGCGGATCTTCGCGGCCTCGGCAACTTCCGCAACGTCGTGCTGCTCGACGGTAACCGCATCACGCCATCGAACACGGTCGGCCGCGTCGATCTCAACAACATCCCGCTCGCGCTCGTCCAGCGCGTCGAGACGGTGACCGGCGGTGCTGCCACCACGTATGGCGCCGATGCCGTGTCGGGCGTCATCAACTTCATCACCCGCCAGGATTTCTCGGGCGTCGAGGCATCGGTCTCGAACCAGATCACCGAGCGCGGCGATGGCCACACCTATCGCGCCGATCTGACCATCGGCGCCAATTTCGACGACGGCCGAGGCAACGCGGTGCTGTCGGTCGGCTACCAGCATTCCGACCCGGTCTATCAGGGCGCACGGCAGATCGCGGTGAACAACTACACCTCGACCAGCGGCGCTGCCGGCGGTTCGGGCACCACCGTGCCGACGCGCTTCTCGGTCGCGGGCCTGGCAGGCCAGTATCTCGTCCAGCCAATCCCGGCGTCGCCGGGTGTTGCGGCTGTTCCGGGTGTCGTCAATCCGGCGTGGGTGTCGGGCAACCGGCAGATCAACCCCACCACTGGTGCGCTTCAGTCGCCGGTCGTGCCGTTCAACTTCAACCCGTACAACGTTTTCCAGACGCCGTTCCAGCGCTACAACATCTACGGCGCGGCGCGGTATGAGATCTCCGACAACGTCGAAGTCTATTCGCGCGGCATGTTCTCGAAGAACAAGGTGAGCACGATCATCGCGCCGTCGGGCAGCTTCGGCTCCTCGCTTGCGATCCCGTTCTCCAACCCGTATCTGCCGGCGGCGGCGCGCACGACGTTCTGCAACAACAACCCGACCTTCAATTCGGTCGGCGTCCAGGTTGCGCAGCTGACGGCGGCGCAGTGCGCTGCAGCGGGGACCGCGACGTCCACGGCAGATCCGAACTTCCGCTACTTCACCGTCGCGACGAACCGTCGCATGACCGAAGTCGGTTCGCGTCTGTCGGACTACACGACGACGCTGTTCGATTATCGCGCCGGCGTGAAGATCGGCATCACCGACTCGATCAAGCTCGACATGAACGGGTCGTACGGCGAGTCCGAGAACACCCAGACGATCCAGAACTACGTGCTCACGTCGCGACTGCGCGCCGCGGCGTTCGCGACCAACACCACGACGTGCCTTCCCGGCGCGCCTGGCGGTGCTGCAAGCACCACGGCTGGGTCGGGCTGCGTTCCGATCAATCTGTTCGGTCCGGAAGGCTCGATCACACCTGGCCAGGTGTCATATCTCACCGCCAACAGCACCTCGACCAACCGCGCATCGCTCGCCCAAGCGCGCGCTCTGCTGACCGGCGATATCGGCGTGTCGTCGCCGTATGCCAACAGCCCGATCGGCTTCGCTCTGGGCACCGAGTATCGCAAATATTCGGCGTCGCAGTCGTCCGACACGCTTTCGCAGACGCCGGGTGAGCTCGGCGGTGCGGGCGGCGCTGCACCGACCTTCTCGGGCGGCTATCATGTCACGGAAGGGTATGGCGAGCTCAACGTCCCGCTGGTTGCCGACAAGCCGTTCTTCAACAGTCTCACGCTCGAAGGTGGCCTGCGCTATTCGTCCTACAAGGTCGATTCGGCCGCATCGCGCGGCTACGACACGTGGACCTACAAGGGGGGCGCGACCTGGGAGCCGACGCGCGGCATCCGGATCCGTGGTACCTATCAGCGGGCGGTCCGCGCGCCGAACATCAACGAGTTGTTCGCACCGGTCACAACCGGCCTGACCAACCTGTCGTACGATGCGTGCGCCGGCGCAGGGCCGACGACCAATGCGAACCTCCGCGCGGTCTGCCTGGCACAGGGCGCTCCGGCGACCTCGATCGGCAGCATCCAGACCCCGACAGCGGCGCAGGCCAACTTCACCAGTGGCGGCAACATCACCCTGCGGCCGGAAAAGTCGGACTCGTACACGCTTGGGATCGTATTCCAGCCCGACTATGTGCCGGGTCTCTCGATCTCGGTCGACTATTACAACATCTCGATCCGTGATGCGATTTCCCAGCTGACCGCTGGTGGCGCCTACAACCTCTGCTTCGGGGATCGTGCGGGTACGGGCATCACGGCGGCGAGCGCTGCCGACGTGAACTGCACGGTCATTCGCCGCAACCCGGCAACCGGTGCGCTCGATGGCGACCCGGCGACCACGCAGGGCCTCAACATCATCCCGAGCAATGACGGTACGGTGCTGACCGACGGTATCGACCTCAGCGCCAACTATCGCCGCAATCTCGGCTTCGCGAAGTTGAACCTGAGCTTCAACGGCAACTGGACCGCCCGTTCGCGCTTCCAGGCGAAGCCCGGCTCCGACGTCCTGAACTGCGTCGGCCTCTACGGCCAGAATTGCGGTTCGCCGGCTTCGGCAGGTCCGTCGTCTTCGGCAGGGTCGCTCCAGCCTGAGTTCACCTGGAACCAGCGCACCACGCTGACCTTCGGTCGCGTCGATCTGTCGGTCAACTGGCGCCACATCAGCTCGATGCGCGTCGAGCCGGGCGTGACGACCTTCAGCGGCACGATCGGAACCGGTGCCCTGCAAGGCACCGTGGTCAACTTCGGCAAGATCCCGTCCTATGATTATTTCGATCTGACGACGCGCTTCGCCATCGGCGATCACTTCGACCTGACCTTCGCGGTGATGAACCTGTTCGATCGCGATGCTCCCATCGTCGGCGGCACCGTGGGTTCGACGTCGTTCAACAGCGGCAACACCTATCCGTCGACCTACGACGCGCTGGGCCGTCGCTTCGCAGTCGGCGCTACCGTCAAGTTCTGACCGACGCCTGACACACGAAAGAGGGGGCGGGCCGCAAGGCTCGCCCCCTTTTTTGCAACGAGGCGGCCGGTCGTCGGCAGTCGCGCAGCAACTGTCTCGTGATACCTGGCCGTTGAGGGATGACATTCGTTCGGCGAGTGCCGGGGGCCGCAGCCCAGTCGCTAGTCCTCGTCGCCGCTGCCGAAGCGCTCGACCCACGGCGCGAGGATCGGCAACACGGGTGCCAGCTGGTCGGCATAGCGCCGCCACTGCCCGCCGCCATTGTACAGCCCCTTGCGCACCTGCGTCTCGCTTGCGGTGCGGACGCCGCGATCCCTGGCGGTCGTCGCGAAGCCCGCAAAGGCATCGGTCCACGCTAGCCCGATGAAGTCGGCGAGCGCGCGCACCGTCGGCTTGAAATCGCCGACCAATCGATCGTAGCGGACCTCGTGCGTCGCGATCGGCAGCGTCGCGCGCGCGAGATCGATCAGCCGCATCAGCGCGTCATAATGGCGCGCCGCTTCCTCGATGTCGCTGAACGCCCAGGCCCCCGCGCCGGGAGTGAAATTGACGCGGAAGCAACTCAGCACGACGTCGCGGGGATCGCGCCGCATGATGACGAAGCGCGCCTGCGGGAACAGCCGGGAGAGGATTGGCAGCTTGATCCCGTTGAACGGATTCATGTCGACCAGCACCTTGCCCGTCACCGCCGTACCTGCGAGCGTCGCAACACGCGCCCAGTAGCGCATCCGCAGATCGTGCAGCAGCGCCGGATCGAGCGTGTCGAGCGCGGGCATCGTCCCGTCGTTCGCCAGCAGTGCGACATCGATATCGACCAGCGTGTCGCGCTCCTCGAGCGCGACGACATCGCGCGCACTCGCCAGCACGTTCTCGACCAACGTCGTCCCGGAGCGTGGATAGCCGAGCAGGAAGACGTGTGTCGCCGCCGCGCCGGGCACCGCGTCCCCGCCGGGCAGCGCCACAACCGCGCCGGTGGCGGCGACCTGCGCATGGATTGCTTGGATGAAGGCGCGGTGCGACGGCCGATCCGCCGTCGGCGCGAGCAGGACGTTATAGGCTTGGCGAAACGTCGCCTGCGCAGCGCGATACGCGTCGAATGCTTCGTCGGGGCGGTCGAGCCGGTCTAGCGCATCGCCGAGCAAGGTGAGCGAGCGGGTGCGATCGTCAAGCGCGAGCGGCGTCGCGAGCAATGGCCGCAACAGCGCTTCCGCGCGCGCGCCGTCGCGCGCCTCGACCGCCAGCAAGGCGAGGGCGAACACTGCGGATGGCTCGTGCGGGTTGAGCGACAGTGCACGCTGCGCATAGCCTTTTGCGCCAGCGACGTCGCCACGGCGGGCGGCGGTATCGGCAAGCTTGCCGAGCGCGGGCGACAATGTCGAGTCGAGCGCAAGCGCGCGCTCGTAGCTCGCGCGCGCGGCGGCATCGGCGCGTTGCGCATCGAGCACATAGCCCCGCTCGAGCCACGCCGCCGCATGGCGCGGTTCGGCCGCCACCACGCCGTCGAGCACGGCGAGCGCCTCGGTCAGAAATCCCTGCTTGCGCAGCACGGCACCGACCGAGCCGAGGATCGCCACGTCGCCAGGGCTGATCGCGAGCGCGCGGCGCAGCAAGGCATGCGCGGCGGCGAAATCGCCGGCTTCCTCCCTGCGCCATGCGGCGAGATTGAGCGTCAGCGGATCGGCGCGACCCGCCGCCAGCTCGCGCTCCGCAAGCTTCGCGGCCTGCGCGACGTCGCCCGCCGCAAGCGCTTGATCGATCTGCGATCTTTGCGCGCGCGCCGCGGCCGGGGAGCGATTTTGCTTCATGTTTCGCTTTGACATTGCTCAGCCATAATCCGTATCATCGCACTGGCACATCGCCATAATTACCTGCGCTGTGAGGTCGAGATGATAATCCTGATGTTGTTCTCGCTGGTCGCCGCCGATCCTCAGCCAATACCCGCCAGCGCGGCCAAGCCTTCCGCTTTGTCTCCGGACAAGGTGATCTGCAAGCAGGCCGTGGTCACCGGTTCTTTGATCAACACCTCCAAGATCTGCAAGACGCGGCGCGAATGGGATGAGCAACGCGAGAATGTCCGGACACTCCTGTCGGGAAGCGCGTCGTGCCGCAATCTTGGCAATAGCGGTTCGTGTTGAACGCCTAGCCAAGCAGCGGCGCGGGGGTCGCAAGGGCGATCCCGACATTGGAAGCCACCACCTCGGCCCATCGTACCACTTTGTCGATTTCATCGGCATGAAGCGCATCACCCTGCGCGAGTTCCCTGGCACGGTCGCGCGCGTCGAAGGTCGCGCCTGACTTGGAGTGCGTCCTGAACGCCGGACCCCCTGCGATTGCCGCGTGGGTGTCGGCGTCTAGCGGGCGGCCGGTCAGCGTCGCGAAGGCGGCCAACGCGGCCGACGGATCTGCCATCAACGTGGCGCTGTCGAGCGTGCGCACGCGCGCCGGCCCGAACTGATCGACCAGCCTTGCGAACAGCTGCTGATGCGCGAGCCAGCCGACCGCTGCGACTTGAAGATCGGTCTGGCCGAGATAGTCGCGCGGCGCGAAGCCGAGATCGACCAGCTTGTCGTCGAGCATCCCCATCAGCAGCGTGCGCACCCACAGCCGCCCGTCGAGCCCCTTGCGCGCGATCGATCCGAGGTAGGTGCGGAGCGGCGCGTAGAGCAGCACCGCGCACGCATCGCTGCGCAGCGTCAGCATCGCGGGGGCGAGCGCGTTCACCGCGGTCGACGGCTTGATGCAGACCATCTCGCCCGGCGCGAACGGCCGGGCCGAGAGCGTCAGCACATCGTCGAGCACCGCCGCCATGTCGGGCCCTTGCCCGCCGCGCCTCCGCCAGCCGATGATGTCGTTGAGGATCACCGGCTCCTTCAGCCCCATCGACCAGCCGGGATGATCGAGCGCGCGGGCGAACAGCGTCGAGCAGCAGAAGGCCGAGTGGAACAGGAAGTGCAGCGGCGCGGCCGGTGGCGCTGCGGCGATCGCGTCGGCGCGGCGCACCACCAGCGGGGCGCGCCCGGTCGGCAGATAGTCGTCGGTCAGGAAAGTCGCGCGTTCGTGCTCGGCGCGCGCCAGCGGCAGAAAATGCACCGCGTCGTGCCCGGGATCGTAGCGGTGGGCGAGCGATCCCGCGTCGCGCACGGCAGCGGCGATCGCTCCCGGCTGGCCCGGGGGGCCGCCCGACAAGATGGCCGACGTCATCGCGCCTGTTTGTGCACGCGCGCGCGCATTGTCTAGTCGGATCGCCGCCGATAAGCAGGGTGGATGGACGATGCGCAGATTCAGCGGATGCTTCAGACTGCCGTCCAGGAACGGCGCGCCGGCCGCAGTGACGCCGCCGCCCGGCTGTTCCGCGACGTGGTGGCGCAAGGCGAGTATCCGCTGGCGCTGAACGCGCTCGGCCTGCACGCCCTGACCCAAGCCCAGTTCGACGAAGCGACGACCTTCTTCACGCGCGCGATCGCCGCCGATCCGGCCGCACCCGAATTGTGGATGAACCTGGCGCGAGCGCGGCGCGAGCAGGGCGATGCGGCCGGCGAGGCGGCGGCGCTCGACGGCGCGCTCGCGCTCGACCAGCGTCACTTCATGGCGCTGGTGCGGATGGCGGAGCTGCGCGAGCGGCAAGGCGATGCGGCTGGCGCGGCCGAGCGCTGGCGCGGCGTGCTCGCGATGGAGCCGTCGATCGACGAGCGCAGCCCCGCGCTCGAACTGATGTTCGACCATGCGCGCAACTTCGTACAGCAGCAGAGCGCGGCGTTCGGCACGACGATCGATCGCGGCCTGGCGGCGGTGCGCGACACGATCCCCGCGGCCGATCGCCGCCGCGCCGACGCGTGCATCGACCATGCGCTCGGCCGGCGTTCTATCTATGCGAACGTCTGCGCGGGGATGCATTTCCCCTTCCTCCCCGCCGACGAATATTTCGCGCGCGACCACTTCCCGTGGCTCGCCGAGATCGAGGCGAAGACCGACCTGATCCGCGCCGAGCTCGAGGCGATCCTCGCCGCCGATGCGCAGGCGATCCGGCCCTATGTCGCGATGCCCGCGGGGACGCCGCAGAACAAATGGTCGGCGCTCGACCATTCGCTGCAATGGGGCGCGCTGCATCTGTGGAAGGACGGCCGCCGCGACGCGGCCGCCTGCGCGCGTGCACCGCAGACCGCGGCGATCATCGAAGCGCTGCCGCTGTCGGATCTGCCGGGGCGGACGCCGACGGTGTTCTTCTCGCTACTCCAGCCGGGCGCGCATCTGCCCGCGCATACCGGCGTGAGCAACGTCCGCGCGATCGTCCATCTGCCGCTGATCGTCCCGCCCGGCTGCAGCTTCCGCGTCGGTGGGGAAACACGCGACTGGCGCGAAGGCGAGGCGTGGGTGTTCGACGACACGATCGAGCATGAAGCGTGGAACCGCTCGGACGAGATGCGCGCGATTCTGATCTTCGACGTGTGGAATCCGTATATCAGCGCGACCGAGCGCGAGCTGTTGCGCCGCTTCTACGCCGTCGCCGCCGACACCGATGGCGCCCCGCAGTCGGCGTTCGACATCAGCGACTGAGCGCCGCCGCGATCAGCGCGGCTTCGGGGGTGGCTGGCGCGTGCTGTGCGACCCAGGCTTGCGCGAGGTCGAGCTCGGGCGCGATTCGCGCGGCGACCTCGGCAGCCCGCGCGCGCCTCGCGGCATTGTCGAACGCGACGCTGGGATTCTTCGAGTAGGTCGAGAAGAGCGGACCGGCGACGACCGCTTCGAGCGCCGCGGACGCGATCGGCACGCCGAGCTGCGCCGCGGCTTCGTTCAGCACCGCCAGTGGCTGGTCGAACAGCCGTTCCGCATCGAGCGTGCGCGCGTTCGGCATCGCCACCAGCGCCGCGGTGAAGGCGTCGACCTGCGCCAGCCACAGGGCCGCGCCGCGCTCGGCATCGCTCAGCGCCGACCAGTCGCCGATATAGGGCGCCAATTGCGTCGTGACGTGGCGCAGCCAGGTACGATGATTGTCGTCGCGCAGGATCGCCAGCAGATAGGCGCGTAAGGGGAGATAGAGCAGCACCGCGCGCGCATCGCTCTGCGCGGCGGCAAGCTGCGGCAGCAGGAAGTTGACCGGCACATTGGCCTTGACCAGCGTCGGCGCATCGCCGCGATAGCGCTTGCCGAGCATCGCCAGCACCAGCGGCAGCAGCGCGGGGTCGCGCGCGATCGCGGTCTGCCGCAGCGTGAGCGGCTCCCGCAGCACCAGGCTCGCGCCGGGGTCGTCGAGCGCGCGCGCGAGCAAGGTCGACCCGCAATGCGCCATGTGGAAGATCCACGCAGTCGGCGCAGCCGCGGTCGGCGCGCGCGCGATCAAGTCGCCGAGCGGCAGCGCCATGCGCTGCTCGCTGGCCGGCGCGATCCGGCGGTCGAGGAAGATCGAGCGATGATAGGCGGCGCGGTCCATCGGCACGAACACCGCGTGCTGATCCTCGAACGACTGCAGATAATGGTCGGGCGAAGCGAAGAGATCGTCGAAGGTCAAAGCCACGCTTCGCTGTAGCGTGCGCAGACGTTGGCGGCTATCCCTGCCAGGCCATGCCCATCATCCATTTGCCCGCACTGCACCAACCGCAGGTCGTGATCGAAGCGGCCGGCGAAGCCTCGATCCTCGCGCTCGATTCCGCGCAGATCCTCGATCTCTACAAGACGCACGGTGCGCTGCTGTTTCGCGGCTTCGGCGTCGACACCGCCGACTTCGGGGCGTTTGCCAAGCAGTATTGCGCGACCGCGGTGGTCAACGAAAGCCCGGGCCGTGAGCCGGTCGACGCCGCCGCCAACGTCTTCACGGTCGATGCCGGCAACGGCGCGTTCGCCTTGCATCCCGAACTGTCGCGCGAGCCATGGAAGCCCGACGTCGCCTTCTTCGGCTGCCTGGTGGCGCCGCGATCGGGCGGTCGCACGACGATCTGCGACGGGGTCGCGCTGGTGCGCGAAATGCCCGAGGCGGTGCGCCGCGCGCTGGAAGGCCGGCGCCTGCTCTATATCAAGCCGACCTGGCCATCGCTGCTCGCGTATTGGCTCGGCACCCCGACGCCGAGCGACGCGCAGCTCGCCGCGCCGCCGCCGGAGTGTCCCTATTACTTCCGGCGCTATCCCGATGCCGGGATCCTGCGCGTGTTCAGCCGTCCCGCGCTCCACACGCCGATGTTCGTCGACGCGCCCGCTTTCGGCAATTTCCTGCTCTTCTCGCGCTTCAACCATGGTCGCAACGATCATCCCGTGCTCGACGATGGGCATCCGGTGCCCGACGCGTGGTTGCAGGCGATCAAGGCGACCAGCGATCGGCTCAGCGCCGAGATCGAATGGGATCCGGGCGATCTGATGATGCTCGACAATACGCGCTTCCTGCACGGGCGCACCGCGATCGTCGACACCGCCGAGCGCGTGATCCTGACCTATTTCGGCTATCTCGCCTGCGCGATCCCCGATCCCGAGGAACCCGCCGACGCGATCTGGCGCCGCGTCGATTTCGAGCCGCCGCTGCGCCCAGACCACCCGCGGCTCGCACGCGCCGGCTGAGCGCCGGACAGCGCATCAGGCGTTTACCGGTCAACCTGACTAGGCGACTGGTGCCGAGATTCGAGTGCTCGCGGCGCCCCGTTTGCTGTGCGTGGCAAACGGCGGCCGGGCAGATCGGGGGCGACACCGGCAGACCAATATTGCCGCGAACCAGCACAATTGGCCCTAATATTTCCGAAATCCTCGTGCCTGCGCTAGAATACGGCCGTTTTGGATGCAATGTTGCAGCACGGTGACAGTTCGTTGCAGAAGTTATCATCGAGACATTTCGCGGGTTTACACCAACCCGGTGCGACGTCACTCAACCGTCATGTCTCGGGGGGCCGAGCGTGTGTTCGGTTACGAGACTTGCCATCTACGCAGCGCCGCGAGCGATCGGGGGGCGTGCGTTCAGCAAGGAATCGCATGTGACTGAAACGACCTTTATTGCTCGTAAGACCAGGCTGCTCGCCGGTGCCGTATCGAGCGTTGCACTGCTCGCCTTCGCCGTTCCCGCTTTCGCGCAGGATCAGTCTTCGACAACCCCTGCTCCCGCTACGACGCCCGCGCCGCTCCCAGCAGCGCAGCCGGCCGTTGATGATACGAACAATGGCCAGGACATCGTCGTCACCGGCTCGCTGATCCGCAACAGCGCCGCCGCCGGCGCCGCCCCGATCAACACCTTGACCGCGCAGGATTTTGCACAGCGCGGCCAGAACACCATCGCCGAGGCGCTGCAGACGATCCCGGCCAACGGCGCCGGAACGATGACCCGCGCCTGGAACAGCTTCGGTTTCGCCACCGGCGCGACCGCAGTGTCGCTGCGCGGCCTGACCACCGGCAACACGCTGACGCTGTTCGACGGTCTGCGCTCGGCGATCTACCCGCTCGGCGATGACGGCCAGCGCAGCTTCGTCGATCTGAACACTATTCCGCAGTCGATCGTCGAGAAGGTCGACGTGCTGCAGGACGGCGCCTCGGCAACTTATGGTGCCGACGCGGTCGCCGGTGTGGTCAACGTAGTCGTCAAGAAGCAGATCGTCGGCCTCCATGCCAACGCTTCGGCGGGCATCTCGGAGCGGGGTGACGGCGGCGAGACGCGCGCCGATCTGACCTATGGCTATGGCAAGCTCAACGAGCAGGGCTTCAACGTCTACGTCAACGCCGAATATCAGCACAGCAACCCGATCTATGCGGCCGACCGCGGTTATCCGTGGAACACCAACAATTATAGCGGCTTCTGCAACGCGGCCGGCAGCTGCCTGCCGAACGAAACCGTCAACGGCATCCAGGGTAACGGCAGCTTCTTGGGCCTGGGCTCGACCCGTGTGCCGGTGGTGCGTGCGTATCAGAATGGCTCGCCGGTCGCCGGTTCGCAGTTCCAGCTTCTCAACCCGGCGGCTGGTTGCCGCGATCTGACGCCGATCACCCTGACCGCTGCACAGCAGGCGCAGGGAGCTGCGGTGGGCACGCCGACCGGCTCGCTGGTCTGTGGGCAGGACAATGTCAAAGATTATCTGATGGAGCTTCCCGAGCAGCAGCGCTTCGGGGCGAATGCGCATCTGACGGTCAACGTCGGTAGCCAGGCACAAGCCTATCTGATGGCCAATTTCTACGAGACGCAGTCGAACAGCAGCATCTCACCGCTCGCTTTCGCTGGCCAGACTGCGGCTGGCGGTACGCAATATACGCTGAGCCCAGTGCTCCTGCCGGCGCTCATCTGCCCGCGCGGGACGACGCTGCCGTGCACCGCTGCAAACGGCACGCTCAACCCGAACAACCCGTTCGCAGCGCAGGGGCTGCAGGCCCGCGTCAACTATCGTTACGACCAGCCACGTATCACATTGACCGACGCCAAGACCTATCGCCTCGCCGGCGGGATCAAGGGCAGCTTCGGTTCGGGCTGGAACTACAATGTCGATGCGACCTATTCGCAGGTCGATCTCAAGGTGACGAATAAAAACTATCTTAACCCCCAGCGTCTGCTCGACGTCATCAACGATGGTTCGTTCAACTTCGTCGATCCTTCGCTCAACAGCCAGGCCACGCGCGATTATATCGCGCCCATCAACAACAATCTTTCGACGTCGAAGCTGTGGCAGGTCCAAGGCACGATCTCGAAGGCACTGTTCGCGCTTCCCGGCGGGGATCTGACGGCAGCGGTCGGTGCCGCCTATCGCCACGAGTCGGTCAACAACCCGAGCGCCAACGCTCCGAATGAACTGAACCCGGCCGATCGCTATTACAGCATCAACTCGGTCAGCACCGTGGGAAGCCGCAACGTGAAGTCGGCCTTCTTCGAAATCGAAGCGCCGCTGTTCGACATGCTGACGTTGAGCGGCGCTGGTCGCTACGACGATTATTCGTCGGGCCAGAGCAACTTCTCGCCGAAGATCACCGCGATCTTCAAGCCGTTCGAGCAGTTGCGTTTCCGCGGCACGGTGTCGCGCGGCTTCCGTATCCCGAGCTTCCAGGAAGCCTATGGCCAGCCGACCACCGGCTACATTAACGCGACGGTTTCGCCGGATCAGCCCGGCGGCGCGGCTTACATCGCAGCGCATGGCGGCAACGCTTATGCAACGCAGGCCTATTCCTATGGCCTGACCTCGAGCGGCAATCCCAATCTGAAGCCGGAGCGTTCGACCAGCATCACGGGTGGCGTCGTCTTCGAGCCGACCCGCCGCCTGACCTTCACCGCTGATTATTATCACATCAAGATCAAGGGTCTGATCGGCGCGCCGGATTATTCGGACGTCGCGAACCAATATTACGCGAACAACGGCGTCGTGAATATTCCTGGCATCACCGTGAAGCCTGGCGTCGCCGATCCGAACTTCCCGAACGCACTGCCGCAGTTGGGGTTCGTCCAGTACGGCTTCGTCAACACCACGTCGCAGACGACCTCTGGACTCGATTTTTCGGGTACCGCCCGCCTGCCGCTTGGCCATGGCATCAACCTGACCAGCCGCATCGACGCGACCTATCTGATCAATCTCGAGCAGAGCCTGCCGAACGGGACGACGCAGCGCTTCGACGGGTCGCTCAGCCCCTGCAACATCACGTCGTGCTCGGGTGCGCCGAAGTGGCGCGGCAGCTGGTCGAACACGCTCGACTTCAATGGCCGGGGTTCGCTCAGCGCGACGGCATATTACACCAGCGGCTATGACATGGCGTCGGTCGATTACGGCGGCGTTCCGGGCGACTGCGCCAACAATGGCAGCGTTTCGGTATACACCTATGCCGACGGTTCGCCGTTCAAGTGCCGTGCACGGCGTTTTATCGATGTCGACATGACCGCGAGCATCAAGGTCAACGATCGCTTCACGCTGTACGCCAACGTCCTCAACGTGTTTGACGTGAAGCCCGACTTCAACCCGGGCCAGACTTATGACGCTGGCTTCGGCTATAACGTGGCATGGGAAAGCCAGGGCTTCATCGGCCGCTTCGTCCGCTTCGGCGCGAAGGTCGATCTGTAAACGTCAGCGCAAGCCAATCGAAAATAGGGGCGGTTCCTGCAAGGGAGCCGCCCCTTTCTCGTTAGTCGACCGCCAGCTCGAGCTTCCCGTCGCCCTCATCGACCCGCACCGTAGCGCCATCCGGCACGCTGCCGCGCAGGATCAGGTCGGCGAGCGGATCCTGCAGATAGCGCTGCACCGCGCGCTTCAGCGGACGCGCGCCGTACACCGGATCATAGCCGACCCGTCCCAGCCACACCCGCGCGGCGTCGGTCAGGTCGAGCGTCACCTTGCGCTCACCCAGCAACGTCGCGATCCGCTTGACCTGGATGTCGACGATCGGCGCCATTTCCGCCTGGCCGAGCCTGTGGAACAGCACGATCTCGTCGAGCCGGTTGAGGAACTCGGGCCGGAAGTGGCCGCGGACGATCTCCATCACCTGCGGTTCGACGCTCGCGACATCTTCGCCTTCGCCCAGCGTCGTCAGCACCTGGCTGCCGAGGTTCGAGGTCAGCACGATGATCGTGTTGGTGAAGTCGACCGTGCGGCCCTGGCCATCGGTCAGCCGTCCGTCGTCGAGCACCTGCAACAGGATGTTGAAGACGTCGCCATGCGCCTTCTCGACCTCGTCGAACAGGACGACCTGATACGGCCGCCGCCGCACCGCTTCGGTCAGCACGCCGCCTTCCTCGTAACCGACATAGCCAGGAGGCGCGCCGATCAGCCGCGCGACGGCGTGCTTTTCCATGAACTCGCTCATGTCGATGCGGACCATCGCGGTCGGATCGTCGAACAGGAATTCGGCGAGCGCCTTGGTCAGCTCGGTCTTGCCGACGCCCGTCGGCCCGAGGAACAGGAACGAGCCGAGCGGCCGGTTCGGATCCTGCAACCCCGCGCGTGCGCGCCGCACCGCGGTCGATACGGCGCGGATCGCATTCTGCTGGCCGATCACGCGCTTGCCGATCGTCGCTTCCATCTGGAGCAGCTTGTCGCGCTCGCCCTCGAGCATCCGCTCGACCGGAATCCCGGTCCAGCGTGCGACGACGCCCGCGATATCCTCGCCGGTCACTTCCTCGCGCAGCATCGCGCCCTTGGTCGCACCCGCCGCGGCGTCGAGCTGGCGCTGGAGGTCGGGGATGCGCCCGTAGGACAGCTCGCCCGCCTTGGCGAGATCACCCGCGCGCTGTGCCTGCTCGAGCTCGAGTCGCGCGGCGTCGATCTGTTCCTTGAGCTTCGCTTCGGCCGAGATCTTGTCCTTCTCGCTCTGCCAGCGAGTCGTCAGCTCGGACGACTGCTGCTCGAGATTGGCGAGCTCGCCGTCGAGCTTGACCAACCTGTCCTGCGACGCCGCGTCGCTCTCGCGCTTCAACGCCTCGCGCTCGATCTTGAGCTGGATGATCCGCCGGTCGAGGATCTCGATCTCCTCGGGCTTGCTCTCGACTTCCATGCGGATGCGGCTCGCGGCCTCGTCCATCAGGTCGATCGCCTTGTCGGGGAGGAAGCGGTCGGTGATGTAGCGGTTCGACAAAGTCGCCGCCGCGACGATCGCCGCATCGGTGATCCGCACGCCGTGGTGGAGTTCGTATTTCTCCTTCAATCCGCGCAGGATCGAGATCGTGTCGGGCACGGTCGGCTCGCCGACGAACACCGGCTGGAAACGGCGCTGGAGTGCTGCGTCCTTCTCGACATATTTGCGATATTCATCGAGCGTGGTCGCACCGACGCAGTGCAGTTCGCCACGTGCGAGCGCTGGCTTCAGCAGGTTCCCCGCATCCATCGCGCCTTCGGATTTTCCCGCACCGATCAGCTGGTGCATCTCATCGATGAACAGGACGATGTCGCCCTCGGCGGCCTTCACCTCGTCGAGCACGCCCTTCAAGCGCTCCTCGAACTCGCCGCGATATTTCGCGCCGGCGATCAGCGAGCCCATGTCGAGCGACATCAGCTTGCGGTCCTTGAGCGTGTCGGGAACGTCGCCATTGGCGATGCGCAAAGCGAGCCCCTCGGCGATGGCGGTCTTGCCGACGCCGGGTTCGCCGATCAGCACCGGATTGTTCTTGGTGCGGCGCGCGAGGATCTGGATCGTGCGGCGGATTTCCTCGTCGCGGCCGATGACGGGATCGAGCTTGCCGTCGCGGGCTGCCTGCGTCAGGTCGCGCGCGAACTTCTTGAGTGCGTCGAACTTGTCCTCGGCGCCCGCGCTGTCGGCGACGCGGCCGTTGCGCACCTGCTCGATCGCGGTGTTGAGCGCCTCGGGCGTGACACCCGCAGTCTTGAGCGCCTTGCCGGCCACGGTGTTGAGCGACAGCGCGAGCGCGAGGAGCAGCCGCTCGACCGTCACGAAGCTGTCGCCCGACTTGGTCGCGATCTGTTCGGCCTGGTCGAGCACGCGCACTGCGTCGTTATCGAGCCCCGGCGTCGCTTGCGCGCCGCTGCCCGACACCGCCGGGATCTTCGACAGCGCGAGGTCGGTCTCGCTGACAGCGCGCTTGGGGTCGCCGCCGGCCGCGGTGATCAGCCCCGATGCCATGCCCTGCTCATCCTCGAGCAGCGCCTTCAGGATATGTTCGGGTGCGATTCGCTGATGGCTCATCCGGATCGCCACGGTCTGCGCCGATTGCAGGAAGCCCTTGGCGCGGTCGGTGAATTTTTCGATATTCATGTGGAAGTGTCCCTCCTTCTTCCAGCTCGATGTAGTGTTGCACATTTGCAACACAAGGGGTGGCGCCGTCGCGAGACCGCCAATGATGCCGAGCCGTAACGACCGTCATCGGCGTGCCACGGAAAGTACGTATTTCCGCAACGCAGCGTAGCTAGGCACCGCCGCAGGGCGCGGGGAGTAGTGCCTGAAAAAACGATCACATCGGGGACCACATCATGCGCCGTTTCACGCTTTGCCTGCTCGCGGGCGCCGCCCTCGCCTGGCCGCTCGCCGCCTCCGCGCGCGATGCCGCTCCCGCTCCGGCCCCGGAAGCCCCCGTCGCCGACACCGCCGCGCCGGTCGAGGACGCGGCGAGCAGCGACATCATCATCGTCGGCAAGGGCGAGACGCGGCAGGTCCAGCAGCTCGGCCAGGCCGACCTCGCGATCCTCGCGCCGGGCACCAGCCCGTTGAAGGCGATCGCCAAGCTGCCCAACGTCAACTTCCAGTCGGCCGACGCGTTCGGTGCCTATGAATGGTCGCAGCGCGTCTCGATCCGCAGCTTCAACCAGAACCAGATCGGCTTCACGCTCGACGGCATCCCGCTCGGCGACGGGTCGTATGGCAACACCAACGGGTTGCACATCAGCCGCGCGATCTCGTCGGAGAATATCGGCCGCACGCTCGTCTCGCAGGGGGCGGGTTCGATCGGCACGCAGGCGACCAACAATCTCGGCGGGACGATCGAATTCTTCTCGAGCGATCCCGCGGCGACGCCCGGGCTGCAGCTCAACGGCACCTATGGCAGCGCCAATACCGTGCGCGCGTTCGGCCGGCTCGATACCGGCGTGCTCGGCGACAATGGTCCGAGCGCCTACGTCTCCTACGGTTTCCTCGATACCGACAAATGGAAGGGCTTCGGCGTCCAGCGGCAGAACCAGGTCAACGCCAAGTTCGTCGCGCCGGTCGGCGCGGTGCGGCTGGTCGGCACGTTCGATTATTCGGATCGCCGCGAGCAGGACTATCAGGATCTGTCGCTCGATATGATCAAGCGGCTGGGCTACCGGAACGACAACATCGCCAACAACTTTCCGCTCGCCGTGCTGATCGCCGATACCGGCGCGAACAGCGGCTATACCGGCGCACCCAAGCTCAACCCGGCGGCGGGCACCGTCACGCCGGCGCCCTATGCCAATGCCGACGACGTCTATTTCGACGCGGCGGGCCTGCGCGAGGATTATCTCGCCTCGCTCGGCGTCGAGACCGCCAAGGGCGCGACCGTACATGGCGAGTTGAAGGCCTATTATCACGCCAACCACGGCCAGGGCCTGTGGTTCACGCCCTATGTCCCGTCGCCGTCGGGCGTGCCGATCTCGGTCCGGACGACCGAATATGACATCCACCGCAAGGGCGTGTTCGGCTCGCTCGGCACCAAGCTCGGCTTCAACGACATCACCGTCGGCGGCTGGTACGAGCTGAACGATTTCCGCCAGGCGCGCCGCTTCTACGGCCTCGACAGCCGCACCGCGCCGACCCGCAGCGCGCGCGAATTCCAGTATATTCCGTTCGCGACGCAGTGGTACAACACCTACCAGACCGACACCGTGCAATATTACGTCCAGGACAAGATCGCGCTCGGCGATCTGACGGTCGATTTCGGCTGGAAGGGCTTTGCCGTCACCAACAAGGCGACCCCGATCGTGTCGGGCGGGCTCGCCTCGGGCCGGATCCAGGTGAAGGATTTCTTCCAGCCGCACGCCGGGCTCAACTACCGCATCGGCAGCGCCTTCGAACTGTTCGGCGATTTCACCGAGGTTACCCGCGCCTTCGTCGCCTCGGCGACGAGCGGGCCGTTCGCCACGACGCAGGCCGGGTTCAACGCCCTGCTCACCACCAACAAGCTCAAGCCCGAATCGTCGGACACCTATGAGGTTGGCGGGCGCTATCATTATCGCGGGATCAACGCGCTGATCGCGGGCTACTATGTCGACTTCCAGAACCGCACGCTCGCGCAGACGGTCGGGTCGGGGATCCAGGGCAATCCGCCGATCCTGTCGAACGTCGGCTCGGTCCGCGCCTACGGCATCGAGACCGCGCTCGAGGCGAAGATCGGCTACGGCTTCGGCGTCTATGCGTCGTACAGCTACAACGACTCGACCTACCGCAATAACGTGACCGTCGGCGGCGTGCTGCAGGCGATCCGCGGCAAGCAGACCGTCGACACGCCCAAGCATCTCGCCAAGGCCGAGCTGACCTATGACAAAGGCATGTTCTTCGGCCGCTTCGGCGCGGATTATATGAGCCGCCGCTACTTCACCTACACCAACGACCAGTCGGTCCCCGACCGCGTGCTGGTCGACGCGACGATCGGCGCGCGCCTGACGATCGCCGATCGCAAGTTCGAGATCCAGGCGAACGCGACCAACCTGTTCGACAAGAAATATGTCGCGACGATCGGGTCGAACGGCTTCGGCTATTCGGGCGACAACCAGACGCTGCTCGCGGGCGCGCCGGCGCAATATTTCGTGACGATCAAGGCGGGGTTCTAAGCGCCGTTCTCCGGCGAGCGCAGGGATCGAGGGTTGCGGGCGCTCCGCTCGTAACCCTGGATCGCTGCGTCCGCGGCGAACGATCGATGTCGCGAGAAACATTGTCTCGTCTGCGCCGGATCGCCCCGCTACACCTTCGCTCAAACGATAAAGGGGCAGGGTGGATGCGGGGATTGCGGCGGGTGGCGGTCGGGATGATCGCGCTGGTGGTGCTGGTCGCGATCGGGCTGGCGGTGTGGGAGCAGTTCGTCGCCACCGCCGCCGCGCCGCCGCCTGCGCATCGCTATGACAGCGTGATCGCGCGCGACCGCTTCGGCGTGCCGCACATCTTCGGCAAGACCGATCCCGACGTTGCCTACGGTGTCGCTTACGCGCATGCCGAGGACGATTTCGCGACGCTGCAGGAGGCGGTCGCGATGGCGCGCGGGCGGCTCGGCGCGATGATCGGGGCGGATGGCGCGAAGGTCGACTATACACTCGCCCTGCTCGGCGCGCGCGCGACTGCGCATCGCGACTATTTCAAGCAGCCGGCCGATGTCCGCGCGCTGCTCGACGCCTATGCCAGCGGGCTCAACGCCTATGCCAGGCGCCACCCCGGCGAGATCCGGCTCGCGCGGTTGTTCCCGACCAATGGCGAGGACATCGCGACCGGCTTCGTGTTGCGCACGCCGTTCTTCTTCGGGCTCGACCAGACGCTCGGCGCGCTGTCGGGCGACAAGCCGCTGCCGGCCGAGAGCGCGGGCGCGGTGCCCGACAGCCCCGACCCGACCGCGCTCCCCGCGACCGGCGAGGCGATGCCCAACGGCTCGAACGCCTTCGTCGTCGCGCCCAGGCGATCGGCCGATGGCTTCACCCGCGTGATCTCGAACTCGCACCAGCCGTGGAGCGGGCCGGTCGCGTGGTACGAGCTCAGCGTGCAATCGGGCACCGGCTGGCATTTCTCGGGCGCGACCTTCCCCGGCGTGCCCTTCCCGGTGCTCGGGCATAACGAACATCTGGGGTGGACCAACACCGTCAACCGCCCCGATCTGACCGACGTCTACAAGCTGGTGCGCAATGCCGCGGGAACGGAGTATCGCTTCGACGGCAAGTGGCTCCCGCTCGAGGCGCAGCGCGTGTGGCTCAAGGTGCGCTTCGGCCCGTTCGTGCTGCCGATCCCCAAGATGGTCTATCGCGCGGTGCAGGGGCCGGTGATCGTCAACAAGAGCGGCGCCTATGCGATCCGCTATGCCGGCGCCGACCAGCTCCGCATGGTCGAGGAATATTACCGCCTGACGCGGGCGCGAAACTTCGAGGAGTGGCAGAAGGCGCTGGCGATCCAGGGTGTGTCGGCGACCAACTTCCTCTACGGCGATGCGACGGGCAACATCGCCTATGTCTACAATGCGAGCTTCCCCAACCGGAAGCCGGGGTTCGATTACCGCCACGTCCTGCCCGGCGACACGTCGCGCGATCTTGCAGCCGGAACGGTGCCGTTCGCGCAGGTGCCGCGCAACGTGAACCCGGCCTCGGGCTATCTCGCCAACGCGAACAACACGCCGTTCCAGGCGGCGGGGGCGGGGTCCGAGCTCAAGCCTGCGGACTATTCGCCGCTGCTCGGGATCGAGACCGACACGACCAATCGCGGGACGCGCGCGGTCGAACTGCTCGGCGCCGACCCGTCGATCTCGGCCGACGATCTGCTGCGGATCAAGTTCGACACCGGGGTCAGCCGCTTGAGCTGGGCAGCGAAATGGTATGGTGACGTCGCCGGGGTCGATCCGAAGGACGACGCGCAGCTCAAGCAAGCGCTTGGCCTGCTGCGCGGCTGGAACTGGAATTTCGACGGGCATCATTCGGGCCAGGCGCTCGCCGCGATCCTGCTGCGGACGGGGCAGAAATGGCATTATCAGCGCCGTCCCGAGCTCGACCCGCGCGACGCACTCGCCAAGGCGGCGGCGTATTTGCAGACGCATTTCGGCACGCTCGATCCGCCGCTCGGCACGCTGCTGCGCTTGCGGCATGGCGGCGTCGACCTGCCGCTCGACGGTGCACCCGACGTGCTCCGCGCCGCCTCGACGTGGGACGAGGCCAAGGACGGGCGGCTCGTCGTCAACCATGGCGACAGTTTCATCATGGTGATGGCGTGGGACAAGGCCGGGCGCGTCGCGTCGCAGTCGATCCAGCCCTATGGCGCCGCGACGACGCGGCCGCAGTCGCCGCATTATGCCGACCAGGCGCCGTTGTTCGCGGCGCACAGGTTCAAGCCGGTGCTGTTCTGGCGCGACGATCTCAAGCGCAACGTCGAGCGTGTGTACCGGCCCTGATGGCTCCCCTCCCTTCCAGGGAGGGGAGGAAGAGCCAAGCCCTCCTTTCCAACCAAGCTAGAGGAAGCGATTGCTACCGCTGGAGCGCTGCTATAGCCTTCCACCACAGTCCTGTTTTCAGACACAATTCCCGGGGGATCTTCATGACCGTCAAGCTGCTCGCGCTCTCTGGTGTAGCGCTCGCGACCTTTGTCACGCCCGCACTCGCGCAGACCACGCCGAAGCCCGTCCCCGTCGCCGATCTCGTTCGCCAGGTCGACATCCCCTATAGCGAATTCCGCCTGCCGAACGGCCTGCGCGTGATCGTCAACACCGATCGCAAGGCGCCGGTCGTCGCGGTGTCGGTGTGGTACAATGTCGGCTCGAAGTTCGAAACCAAGGGCAAGACCGGCTTCGCGCATCTGTTCGAGCATCTGATGTTCAACGGCAGCGAGAACGCGCCGAAGGACTATTTCACCTACACCAAGGAAATCGGCGCGACCGATCTCAACGGTACGACCTATTTCGACCGTACCAACTATTTCGAAACGGTGCCGGTGGCGGCGCTCGAGCGCGCGCTGTTCCTCGAGAGCGACCGGATGGGCTATCTGCTCGGCGCGATCACGCCCGCCGTCGTCGACGAGCAGCGCGGCGTCGTCCAGAACGAGAAGCGCCAGGGCGACAACCAGCCGTTCGGCCTGGTCGAATATAAGCAGACCGAGGCGCTGTTCCCGGCGACGCACCCCTACGGCCACACCACGATCGGCTCGATGAGCGATCTCGACAGCGCCAGCGTCGCCGACGTGAAAGACTGGTTCCGCAGCCATTACGGCCCCAACAACGCCGTGCTGGTGCTGTCGGGCGATGTCGACGTCGCCACCGCCAGGACGCTCGTCACCAAATATTTCGGCGCGATCCCGAAGGGGCCCGAGAGCGTCGTCCCTGCCGCCGACGTCCCGACGCTCGCCGCGCCGAAGGTCGAGACGATGAAGGATCGTGTCTCGAACACGCGGATCTACCGGATGTGGGCGGTGCCTGGCATCGACAATACCGATTCGGTCGCGCTCGACGTGGCGGCGGGGGTGCTCGGCGGGCTGTCGAGCAGCCGGCTCGACAATGCGCTGGTGCGCAAGGAGAAGATCGCCGTCCGCGTTTCGGCGAATAACGAGAGCTTCGCGCAGATCGGCATGTTCGTCGTCAGCGCCGACGCGAAGCCCGGCGTCGATCCCGCGCTCGTCGCCAAGCGGCTCGACGAGATTATCGCCGACGTCATCGCCAACGGCCCGACCGCCGACGAGGTTGCGCGGGTCGCCACGCGCGATACCGCGGCGCGGATCGCCGGGCTCGAATCGACCGGCGGCTTCGGTGGCAAGGCGGTCGCGCTCGCCGAGGGCGCGCTCTATCGGAACGATCCCGGTTTCTACAAGAAACAGCTCGCCGAGCTGGCTGGCGAGACGCCGGCGCGGGTCAAGGCGGCGACCGCCAAGTGGCTGACCCGCCCGGTCTATGCGCTGACCGTCGTGCCCGGTGCGCGCGAGGCCTATGTCGAGGCGACCCCGCCGGTGAAGGTCGCGATCGCGCCCGAGCCCGAATTCAAGGGAACGCGCGGCGCACTGCCGCCGGTCGGCACGCTGTCGAGCCTGGTCTTCCCGAAGGTCGAGCATAGCAAGCTCAAGAACGGCATCGAGCTGGTCTACGCCTATCGCAACGCCGTGCCGATCACGCAGGCCGCGATCAGCTTCGACGCCGGCGTCGCCGCCGACGTGCCGGGCAAGCTCGGCACGCAGCAACTGACGCTCGACATGCTCGACGAAGGCACGACGACGCGCGATTCGATCGCGATCGCCGAGGCCAAGGAACGGCTGGGCACGACCATCACCAGCGGTTCGGCCCCGGATCGCACCGTCGTCGGCTTCTTCACGCCGAGCGCCAACCTCGCCGCGTCGACCGAATTGCTGTCGGACATCGTCCGCCATCCGCGCTTCGACCCGGCCGAGGTCGCGCGCGTGAAGAACCAGCAGCTCGCGCGCATCTCCGCTGAGCTGACCAGCCCGCAGGGCCTCGCCTCGCGCGTCTATCCCAAGCTCGTCTATGGCGCCGGTTACCCCTACGCCAAGGGCATCGGTGCAGGCGATCCCAAGGCGGTGGCGGCGCTGACGCGCGACGACCTCGTCGCCTTCCAGCAGGCATGGCTGCGCCCCGACAAGGCCAAGATCTTCGTCGTCAGCGATCGCCCGCTTGCCGAGGTCAAGGCGGCGTTCGACGCGCGCTTCGGCGACTGGACGCCGACCGGTCCCGCCGGCGTCAAGGATTTCAGCAAGGCCGCGACGCCGTCGACGCCCAAGATCGTGCTGATCGACCGGCCCGATTCGCCGCAGTCGTTCATCATCGCGGGCGCGCCGACGCCGCTCGTCGGCACCGACGACCTGCTGACCGTGACCACCGCGAACGATTCGCTCGGCGGCGATTTCCTGTCGCGCGTGAACATGGATCTGCGCGAGGCGCGGCACTGGTCGTACGGCGTCAACGGCTCGTTCCGCCGTGCGCAATATGCAACGCCCTATCTGCTCGGCACCGGCGTGCAGGCCGACCGGACCGGCGATTCGATCAAGTCGCTCCAGGTCGACTTCAAGGAGTTCCTGACGACCAAGGGCATCACCGACACCGAGTTCGCGCAGACGATCACCGATTCGGTGCGCTCGCTGCCGGGCAATTTCGAGACGTCGGGGGCGGTGCTCGGCGCGCTGCAGTCGAACGACCTCTACCGCCGGCCCGACGATTATTATGCGACGCTGCCGCAAAAATATCGCGCGATGACCAAGGGCGAGCTTGACGCTGCGGCACGCGCCGCGCTCGACCCGAGCCGCTTCGTGTGGGTCGTCGTCGGCGACGCCGCCAAGGTCCGCGGTCAGCTTGACAGCATCGGGTTGCCGGTCGAGGTGGTCCCCGCGGCATCCGTTGCGGATGTGCGCTAGAAATTTTTGGCAGGAGAGACATCATGGCTGCAGTTGATGGGACGTGGGATACGGTCGTCAAATCGCCGCTCGGCGACCAGAAGGCGACGCTGACGGTCAAGACCGACGGCAACAGCTGGACCGGGTCGCAGACCGGCGCGATGGGGTCGGTCGAGATCACCGACGGCACGGTCGAGGGGGACACGATCAGCTGGAAGATGTCGATCGTCGTGCCGATGCCGATGACGCTCGATTGCAAGGCGACGGCCGAGGGCGACACGCTTACCGGCACCGTCGGTGCGGGCGCGTTCGGCAGCTTCCCGATGACGGGCACGCGCGCGGCGTAAGCTGCGGGGTTCGTTAGGCTGAAGACGGCTCGCTTTCCGAACGGAAAGCGGGCCGTTTTTGTTTTGCGTGCTCCTCTCCCGCGTGCGGGAGAGGCAACGAAGACTTGAGGCGTGCTTCTTCAGCACGGCCCTAGTCGCAGTCGGTGAGGGCCTTCTTTTGGTCCTGGTCCGGAAAAAAGACCCTCACCCAACCCTCTCCCGCAAAGGGCGGGAGAGGGCCAAGCGGCGCTACCGCCCCAGCCGGGTGACATGCCCCATCTTGCGCCCGGGCCGCGTTTCCTTGCCGTAGAGGTGGAGGTGCGCGCCCGGCTCGGCGAGGATCTCGGACCAGCGGTCGGCCTCGTGCCCGATCAGATTTTCCATCGCGACCGTGGGCGCGGTCAGCCCGGTGTCGCCGAGCGGCAGCCCGCAGATCGCGCGGATGTGGTTCTCGAATTGCGAGCAGACCGCGCCCTCGATCGTCCAATGCCCCGAATTGTGGACGCGCGGCGCCATCTCGTTGAACACCGGCCCGTCGCGCCCGGCGAAGAATTCGCAGGCGAGCACGCCGACATAGTCGAGCCGGTCGGCGATCCGCCCGGCGAGCGCCGCCGCCTCGCCCCATTGCGCGGCGATCTCGGCCGGCGCCGGCAGCGTCGAGCGCGCCAGCACGCCGTCGCGATGCTCGTTCCATGGCGGCGGATAGCTCACCATCTGGCCGTCGGCGCCGCGCACCAGCAGGATCGAGAATTCGTGGCTGAACGACACGAACCCCTCGAGGATCGCGGGCCGCGCACCGATCGCGTCCCACGCGGCGTCGATCTCGTCGGCGGCGGTGATGCGCACCTGGCCCTTGCCGTCATAGCCCAGTCGCAGCGTCTTGAGGATTGCCGGCGTGCCGATCTCGGCGACCGCGGCGTGCAACTGCGCGAGCGTCTCGACCTTGGCCCAGGGCGCGGTGCGCCCGCCGAGCTCGCCGACATAGCTTTTCTCGGCGGCGCGATCCTGCGCGATGCCGAGCGCTGCGGGGGCAGGGTGAACCGGCAGCTTGCCCGCGAGATAGCGCACCGGATCGAGCGCGATATTCTCGAACTCATAGGTGACCACGTCGGCCGCGGCGGCGAATTCGTCGAGCACGATGCGGCTGTGATAATCGGCGCGGGTGAAGCTCGACGCGGTCTGCGCGGCGACGGCTTCCTCGTCGGGCGCGAGGATGCGCGTGTGATAGCCGAGCTGTGCCGCCGCCACCGCGAGCATCCGCCCGAGCTGCCCGCCGCCGAGGATGCCGATGGTCGAGCCGGGGGGGAGGGGGGTCATGCTTGGGTATCCGCTGTAGAGGCGTGTGGTCGGCCGATTGTCATCCTCCCCTCCCTGGAAGGGAGGGGCTGGGGGTGGGTTGCTATGGGGCTGGTGACCCGCTCGATAACGGGCCGACCCACCCCCGTCCCCTCCCTTCCAGGGAGGGGAGAACGAACGGTGGCGGGCGTCATTCCGGGTCGATCGCGACGCCTTCGGTCTGCGCCGCGCGCCACGCCTGCAACCGCGCGCCGAGCGCCTCGTCCGAGAGCGCGAGGATCGCCGCGGCGAGCAACGCCGCATTCTTCGCACCCGCCTTACCGATCGCGAGCGTGCCGACCGGAATGCCGGCGGGCATCTGGACGATCGAATAGAGGCTGTCCAAGCCCTTCATCGTCTTGCTTTCGACCGGCACGCCGAGCACCGGCAGGTGCGTCATCGCCGCCGCCATGCCGGGCAGATGCGCCGCGCCGCCCGCGCCCGCGATCACGACCTTGAGCCCGCGCTCGGCCGCGCCGGTCGCATAGTCGTAGAGCCGCTTCGGGGTGCGGTGCGCCGAGACCACCTTCGCTTCATGCGCGACGCCGAGCTCTTCGAGCAGATCGGCGGCATGGTGCATCGTCTCCCAATCGGACGTGCTGCCCATGATGATGCCGACGAGGGGGGACGCGCTGGATGCCATCGCGCCGGACTAGCGGGCGGGCTGCCGCAGGGCAACCACCCGCCGGCTCATATCGCTTGCGGAACTTGTTCGGCTCGGTGCGGGTTGAACGGGTCCAGATTGGTCATAATGGACACACGCTTATGAACCGCATTTCCACCGTTTCGTCCGTCGCGCTCGCGGCGGTCCTCGCCTTCGCCGCCCCGGCCTTCGCCGAGGGCAAGCACGATCGCGCCGAGCAGGCGATCGCCGAGGCCAAGGCCAAGATCCAGGCCTCCGCGCAGGTCGGCGCCACCGCCGAGACGCCGCGTCTCCAGGCCGATGCGCAGGCGCAGCTGCGCGCTGCCGAGGAACATCTCGCCGCCGGCAAGAAGGCGCAGGCGATCGAGGACGCGCACCGTGCGTCGCAGCTTGCCGACACCGCGCTTGGTCAGGCGCAGCGCGCCCGCACCGACGCCGCGCGCGCCGCGACCTCGAATGCGCGTAACGCCGCGCAAGACGCGCAGGCCGATGCGGCTGCCGCCAACGCCCGCGCCGATGCCGCCGAGCAGGCCGCGGCCAGCGCTGCCGCCGATGCAGCCGCCGCGCGCTCGGCGCCGCCGGTCGTCGTCCAGGCGCCTGCCCCGACCACGACGATCACCACCGAGACGACCAAGACCGCCGCTCCGGTCGTGCGCCGTACCGCGGTGAAGAAGGTCGTCGTGCGCAAGCCCGTCGTCCGCCGCGTCACGCCGCGCGTGACCGAGAAGACCACGACGACGGTCACGACAGGCCAGTAAGCCCGCGAAATCCTCCCCCGCGCAGCGGGGGAGGGGGCCATGAGCATTTAGCGAATGGTGGCGCGGAGCTCTCCGCGGGCGGTGCGCTTGTGGCGGCCCCCCCCTCCACCACCAGCCTGAAGGAGGCTGGTGGTCCCCCTCCCCCGCTTGCGCGAGGGAGGATTTGCAGTCTCAGCGCTCGCTCAGATAATAGCGGTCGGTCGCGGCGAGCGTATCGTCGAGCTCGTAAACGATGGGCTGACCGGTCGGGATTTCGAGCGTGGTGATCTCGTCGTCGGGGATCCCCGAGAGATGCTTGACCAATGCCCGCAGCGAGTTGCCGTGCGCCGATATGACGACGCGCTGGCCGTTGTGCAGCGCCGGCGCGATGCGGCCCTCCCAATAAGGGAGCACGCGCGCGATCGTGTCCTTCAGGCTCTCGGTGTCGGGAATGGCGATCCCGGCATAGCGACGGTCCTTCGACAGATCGTAGTCGCTTCCGGCCTCGAGCGGCGGCGGCGGGATGTCGAAGCTGCGGCGCCAGATATGCACCTGCTCGGCGCCATGCTTGGCCGCTGTCTCGGCCTTGTCGAGCCCGGTCAGCCCACCATAATGCCGCTCGTTGAGGCGCCAGTCCTTCTCGACCGGAAGCCACAGCCGCCGCATTTCCTCGAGCGCCAAGTTGAGCGTCTTGATCGCGCGGGTCTGGAGCGAGGTGAAGCAGAGGTCGAAATCGAGCCCCTTTTCCGCCATCAGCCGCCCCGCGGCGCGCGCTTCCTCGACGCCCTTGTCGGTCAGGTCGACGTCCCACCAGCCGGTGAAGCGATTCTCGAGGTTCCAGGCCGACTGGCCGTGGCGGATCAGGACGAGCGTTGGCATGTGAGTCTCCATTTCGTCGCCCCGGCGCAGGCCGGGGCCGCTGGGTTTTTCCAGCGTCGGACAGGTGCAGAGCGGCCCCGGCCTGCGCCGGGGCGACGGTCAGATCGTGTCGATCATGTCGGCGAGTACCTCGAGGCAGGCGTGCGCCAGCGTCTTCGAACGCGCGCCCGACCAGCCGAATTCGGCGTCGGGGTTGGGATCATGATCCTTGAACGGCATTTCGAGCGTCATCGACACCGCGCCAAAGCGCTCGGCGAGCTGGTTGGTCGACATCGCCAGATTGGCCCGGCCGGGCGCTGCCTTGTCATAGCCGCGCGCTGTCTGGAAATCGGGCGAATGCGCTTCGAGCCGCTGGCCGAACTCGGTATATTTGGCGCCGAGCGCGTCGGTCCACGACGGAATGCCCTCGAACCCGGCGAGGAAGTTGGCCGGGATCGCCTCGTCGCCATGCACGTCCATCGCGAACGCCACGCCGGTCGCGTCCATCGCATTGCGGACGCACAGCACTTCGGGGCTCTTCTCGAGGGTAGGCGTGTGCCATTCGCGGTTGAGGTTGATCCCCGCCGCATTGGTGCGCAGGTGGCCGCGGAACGACCCGTCGGGGTTCATGTTGGGCACGCAGTGGAAGGTCGCCTTCTCGCGCAGTGCGACAGCCACCGGGTTGGCGGCATCGGTCAGCCATTCGAGCGCGCCTTCCATCCACCATTCGGCCATGCTCTCGCCGGGATGCTGGCGCGCATAGAGCCAGACCTGCTTGGGGCCGGTGCCGATATCGAGGCAGTCGATCGCGCGCCCGTCGAGCGACTGGCCGAGCTCGCGGTGCGTCACGCCCGGCGCGAGCGCGATGCGCGCGACCAGCGCGTCGTGGCGCTCGATCGAATAGGGTTCGAAATAGGCGAACCAGACGAGCTCGCTCGACCCGGTCCATTCGAATTCGAGCATGCCGTCGACATAGCGCGTAGGGATCATCCGCCACGCTTCCCGATCGGTGCTCGCGCGGACCTTGTAGCCCGGCCAGCCGAACGGATAGGCCGACTGCCCGGCATTGCGGATCCGGAAGGTCAGCGTCCGCCCCTTCGCGCCCGCGACGCGGAAGTGGAACCACTGGAAGAAATCCGACAGGTGATCCTGGCGGATCGTCAAATCGACGCGGTCGCCGTCGATGGCGACCACGTCGATGTTCCCGCTATCGAAAGCGGCGTTGATGGTGATGCTCATCGCACCGTGATAGTGCGCCCCGATTCCCCGGGGAAGCCCAGGAACAGCGCATGTGCCAATTTTGCGGCGGCGGCGTTGGCCTGTGCGGCGGGCGCCTCGCCGGGCGCGAAGGTCTGCGCGTGGCCTTCCCAGATCACCGTCGCGTCGCGGCGACGACGGATCTGCACCGTCAGGTCGGTGAGCACGACGGTGCGATAGCGCTGCTTGCCGATCGGGAAGGAGATGCCGCCGCCGAGCCCGACGCCGCCACCACCGCCGCGATAGCCGCCACCGCTATAGCCACCGCCACCCAGGCCGATGCTCACGCCGCTGCCGCCGCTCCGCGACGGGGCGGGGCGCGTCGTGCGGGTGAAGCTGACCACTGCGAGATATTGTGCCGCCGGGTCGCTGGTCGGCACGGTGAAGCCGTGGCCGAGCGCCTCGGTCTGCACTGCGGCGGCATAGGTCTTATATTCGAGGCTCGGGGGCGCGCCGCCCGGCGCGGGCTCGACCGCGAGCGTACCGGTTTCGAGCGGGGCACTGATCGATCCCAGGTGAAAGCGCGTCACCTCGACCGGGCCGCTCGTCGTCGTCGTCGCGCAGGCGCTCAAGCTCGCTGCCGCCGCGATCGCCATTCCCAAAGCCAGCTTCATAACTCTCGTCCTCGTCTACGCAGTCGTTGCAGGAGTGTAACGCCCGGACCCGGCCTCCGGGTTCCGTCGCCATAGCGGGGCAAATCGGCGCGGTCGCGCTTGACTTGAGGGGCACCCGACCATATGCGCAGCCGCTCTTTTCCACATTCCAGATTTTGCAAAGCGAATCGATCATGAAGATCCGCAATTCCCTGAAGTCGCTCAAGGGCCGTCACCGCGATAACCGCGTGATCCGTCGTCGTGGGCGTACCTACATCATCAACAAGACCAACCGCCGCTTCAAGGCCCGCCAGGGCTGAACGACGTGACGCGGGCCGTCGTCTTCGACGTCGGCAACGTCTTGTACGACTGGAATCCCAGATTCCTCTACGAGCGCCTGATCGGTGACGATCGGGCGCTCGATGCGTTCCTGCGCGACGTCGCGACCAAGGATTGGCACTTCCAGCACGATGCTGGCCGCCCGTTCGCCGAGACCTCGGCCGAACTCGCCGCCGCGCATCCGCAGTATGCCCATCTGATCGCGGCGTGGGGGCCACGCTTTACCGAGCAACTCGGCGGGATGCTGCCGGGGATGCAGGAGCTCGTGCGCGAGCTCGATGCCGCCGGCGTGCCGCTCTATGCGATCACCAATTTCTCGGGCGAGTTCTGGCCCGCCTTCCGCGAGCGCGAGGCGGAACTGTTCGATCGCTTTCGCGGCATCCTGGTGTCGGGCGACGAACTGCTGACCAAGCCCGACCCGGCGATCTATCGCCTCGCGCTCGACCGTTTCGGGCTGCGCGCCGAGGACACGCTGTTCGTCGACGATCGCGAAGACAATGTCGCGGGTGCGCGCGGCGTGGGGATGGGGGCGGTGATCTTTACCGATGCGCCCGCCCTGCGCGCGGATCTGGCGCGTTACGGGGTTCTCGCGACGCCCGCTCTTTAAGCGCTTTCCCTATCGACCCCCTTCGTCACCCCGGCCCTGTGCCGGGGCCCACCGTGCCGCGCGCGCTCGGGCAGTGAGACGCGCATCCCGGTGGACCCCGGGACAAGCCCGGGGTGACGGATGAAGGGGTGTCGGGTGCAGCGAGCGCCTAGCCCGCATACCCCTTGAGCTCGTCGCCATTGATCCGCACGACATGCAGCACGTTGGTCGAGCCCGGCGTCTTGAACGGCACGCCGGCGATCAGGATCACGCGGTCGCCGGCCTTGGCGAGCCCGTGGCGCAGCGCCATGCGCTTGGCCTTGGCGACCATCGCCTCGAACGAATCGACGTCCTTGGTCAGGATCGCATAGGCGCCCCACAGCAGGCCCGCACGGCGCGCCGTCTCTGGATTCGGGGTGAGGATCATCAACGGCACGCCGGGCCGCTCACGCGCGACACGCCGCGCGGTCGAGCCCGAGGCGGTGAAACAGATGATCGCCGCGGCATCGACCGTCTGCGCGATGTTCTTGGCGGCTTCCGCGAGCGCGTCGGCGGTGGTCGGGTCCGAGCGGATCACGGTGAAATGGATCCGGTCGCCGTGAGTCGGATCCTTTTCGACCGCCTCGCCGATCGCATTCATCATCGCCACCGATTCGGTCGGCCACGCGCCCGCCGCACTCTCGGCCGAGAGCATGATCGCGTCGGCACCGTCATAGATGGCGGTCGCGACGTCGGACACTTCGGCGCGCGTCGGCGAAGGCGAGGTGATCATCGATTCGAGCATCTGCGTCGCCACGACGACCGGGCGGCCGAGCCGGCGCGATACTTCGATGATGCGCTTCTGCAGCGGCGGCACCGTCTCGGGCGGCAGTTCGACGCCGAGATCGCCACGCGCGACCATCACGCCGTCGCAATTCTCGACGATCTCCTCGAGCCGGTCGATCGCCGAGGGCTTCTCGATCTTGGCGAGCAGCGACGCCCGGCCGCCGATCAGCTTGCGTGCCTCGGCGAGATCCTCGGGCCGCTGGACGAACGACAAAGCGATCCAGTCGACGCCCTGGTCGACCGCGAAGGCGAGGTCGCTGCGGTCCTTCTCGGTCAGCGCCGCCATCGGCACGACCACGTCGGGGACGTTGAGGCCCTTGTTGTTCGACAGCGCGCCGCCGACGACGACTTCGGTGACGATCGTCGTGTCGGTGTGGCTGGTCACGCGCAGCACGAGCTTGCCATCGTCGAGCAGCAGGCGCGCGCCGGGCTCGATCGCCTCGAAGATTTCGCGGTGCGGCAGTTCGACGCGGGTGGTGTCACCGGGCGTGGTGTCGCGGTCGAGCGTGAAGGTCTGGCCCTTGGTCAGCTCGATCTTGCCGCCCTCGAACTTGCCGACGCGGAGCTTTGGCCCCTGCAGATCGGCGAGGATCGTCGAGGGCCGGCCGTAGATCTTCTCGAGCCCACGGATCGACTGGATGACGGCGATCTTCGATTGCTGGTCGCCATGGCTCATATTGACGCGGAAGGCGTCGGCGCCGGCTTCGAAAAGCGCGGCGATCATTTCGGGGGTGCTGCTGGCTGGCCCGAGCGTGGCGAGGATGCGTACCTTGCGCGCGCGCGGGCGGATTGGCTTGATCATGGGGAGGTCCTTGCCGTGGGGAGGCTGTACGCCTGCTGCTCTACCTCCTATCTCGCCACGATCAACCGTGGAGCGAACAGATGCGCGATTTGGATGAACTGGATGATGCCGTAGCGGCGGCGGCGTTTCGGCGGCTGGTGCGCCATCTGCGCCACCGCAGCGACGCCGAGAATATCGACCTGATGGGGCTCGCCGGTTTCTGCCGCAACTGCCTGTCGGATTGGGTCGAAGAGGCCGATGGCGGCATGACCAAGGACGAGGCGCGCGCGATCGTCTACGGCATGCCCTATGCGCAGTGGAAAGCCGAGCATCAGGGCGACGCGACCCCCGAGCAGCTCGAGCGGATGCGCCAAAGCGTGGCGAAGAATGCGTGACGGCGGCGCCGCGCTGCCCTAAAGCGCGCGCCTTTCACTGATTCAAACCCCGGGGGATTTACCGTGAGCGACATCATCGCCGCCGACCAGCTACGCCTTCTCATCGAGCGCATCGAGCGCCTCGAGGAAGAAAAGAAGGGCATCGCCGACGACATCAAGGACGTGTACGGCGAGGCCAAGTCGACCGGTTTCGACGTCAAGACGATCCGCTCGATCGTGCGCCTGCGCAAGATGGAGAAGCATCACCGCGACGAGGCCGAGGCGCTGCTCGAAACCTACAAGCAGGCGCTTGGGCTCGACTGACCGACCCCTCTCCGTTCGTCCTGAGCTTGTCGAAGGACTGCACTTTCTTCTAACTGCGCCGCAGGAGAAGGGCAGGGCTTCGACGGGCCCCATGAAAATTCCATTTTCATGGGTACCCTGGCAGGCTCAGCCCGAACGGCAGTTTTCAGGACGACATCATGGCAGGCCATTCCAAATATAAGAACATCATGTACCGCAAGGGCGCGCAGGATAAGAAGCGCTCGGGCATGTTTTCCAAGCTGTCGCGCGAAATCACCGTCGCGGCGAAGATGGGCCTGCCCGATCCCGACATGAACCCGCGGCTGCGCATGGCGATCAACGCCGCCAAGGCGCAGTCGATGCCCAAGGACAACATCCAGCGCGCGGTCGACAAGGCATCGAAGGGCGATACCGAGAATTACGAGGAAATCCGCTACGAGGGCTTCGGCCCCGGCGGTGTCTCGCTGATCATCGAGGCGCTCACCGACAACCGCAACCGCACCGCGACCAACGTCCGCACCGGCATGGCCAAGAACGGCGGTAATCTCGGCGCGTCGGGCTCGGTCAGCCATGCGTTCGACCGGATGGGCTTGATCTCCTATCCGGCGACGGCGGGCGATGCCGAGAAGGTGTTCGAGGCGGCGCTCGAAGCCGGCGCCGAGGACGTCCAGTCGAGCGAGGAGGGCCATGAGATCTGGACCTCGAACGAATCGCTCCACGAAGTCGTCACCGCGCTGACCCCGGTGCTCGGCGAGCCCGAGGGCGCCAAGCTCGCCTGGCGCCCGCAGACGATGGTCGAGGTCGGCGAGGACGATGCGGCGACGCTGTTCAAGCTGATCGACACGCTCGACGACGATGACGACGTGCAGACGGTGTGGGGCAATTACGAAGTGTCCGACGCGATTTTGGAAAAATTGGGATGACCTTTTTCTCCCTCTCCCTGTGGGAGAGGAGTTTCGGGTCGGCCATGCCCGCGGCATGGCCTGAACAGCGCGGGGCGCTGTTCACCCGAAACTGGGCCCGCTCGGCACAGCCGAGTGGGAAGGGTGAGGGCAGTTACGGCGCTCTGTCCTCACCCTTCCGTCGCTTCGCTCCTCCCTCCCTCTCCCACAGGGAGAGGGAATTCAGATGCTGATCCTCGGCCTCGACCCCGGCCTCGGCACGACCGGCTGGGGCCTGATCCGCGCCGAGGGCAATCGCCTCAGCCATGTCGCCAACGGCAAGCTCAAGACCGACACCACCGCCACGCTCCCGCGCCGGCTCGCGCATCTCGACGCGATGCTCTCGGCGCTGATCATCGACCGAGCGCCCGATGGCTGCGCGGTCGAGGAGGTGTTCGTCAATTCCAACCCGCAATCGACCTTGAAGCTCGGTCAGGCGCGCGGCGTCGTGCTGTGCGCGGGCGCGCGCGCGGGACTCGAGGTTGGCGAATATGCCGCGCGACTCGTCAAGAAGGCGGTGGTCGGCACGGGCGCGGCGGAGAAGGCGCAGGTCCATGCGATGGTCTCGCGGCTGCTCCCCGGCGTGAAGATCGACGGCGCCGATGCGGCCGATGCGCTGGCGGTGGCGATCTGCCACGCGCACCATATCGCGAGCGCGCGGCGGCTGCCCTGATTTCGCTTTCCCGCAAGCGCCCGTTCCTGTTACGTACCTGCGCATGATCGCCCATCTCAAAGGCCGCCTCGACGCGACGGGACTCGACCATGCCGTGATCGACGTCGGCGGCGTCGGCTATCTCGTCGGCGCGTCGAGCCGTACGCTCGCCAGCATCGGCCCGGTCGGCGAAGCGGTGATGCTGCATACCGAGATGCTCGTGGCGGAGGATTTCATCCGCCTGGTCGGCTTTTCGAGCGCGGCCGAGCGCGACTGGTTCCGCTTGCTCACCGGCGTGCAGGGGGTCGGCGCGCGCGTCGCGTTGGCGATCCTGTCGGCGCTTGAGCCGACCGACCTCGCGCGCGCGATCGCGGCGCAGGACAAGGCAATGGTCGCGCGCTCGAACGGCGTCGGGCCCAAGCTTGCCGAACGGATCGTGCGCGAATTGAAGGACAAGATCGGCGGGGTCGAACTCGGCCACGCCGCATCGTCGATCGCGCCGGTCGGGGCGGGCGCGGATGCCGTCTCGGCGCTGCTCAACCTCGGCTTCCGCCCGGCCGAAGCATCGGGCGCGGTGGCGGCGGCGGAGGAGGAGCTTGGCGCCGGCGCGACGCTCGACGCGCTGGTGCGCCTCGCGCTGCGCAAGGCGGCGAAGTAGGATGGCGACGGTGCGGGAAACCGCGGACGGCAAAGACCGGAGCAACGTCTCGGATTGCGGCACGTCGTGAGCGAACCGGGATCAGATCCGCGAGGCGGGGGCGCCGTGCACGTGGTCCCGACGATCGAGCATATCCGCGATGTCCTCTGGGACGACGAAGGCGGCGTCGCGGAGATCTACAACCATCTGATTTATCGATTCGAAGCGTCGGGGATCATCGCGCGCGCCTATCTCGATGATCCCGACAAAGTGTCGATCATGGAGGTCGGCCCGGTGCCCGATCCGGTGCTCGACTATCTCAAGGATCGCTTCTGGCGGATCGACCAGATCGGCGCCCAAGGCTATCGAACGATTTGGACCGCATGACCGACAAGCCTCTCCTCTCTCCCGCGCGCACGCCCGAAGACGTCGATGCCGCGCTGCGCCCGAAATCGCTCGACGATTTCGTCGGGCAAAAGGCCGCGCGCGAGAATCTGCGGATCTTCATCGCCGCCGCCAAGGCGCGCGGCGATGCGCTCGATCACGTCCTGTTCTTCGGCCCGCCCGGGCTCGGCAAGACCACGCTCGCACAGATCGTCGCGCGCGAGATGGGCGTGGGCTTTCGCGCCACATCGGGGCCGGTGATCGCCAAGTCGGGCGATCTCGCTGCCTTGCTCACCAATCTCGAGGATGGTGATGTCCTGTTCATCGACGAGATCCACCGGCTCCAGCCTGCGGTCGAGGAAGTGCTCTACCCCGCGATGGAGGACCGTGCGCTCGATCTGATGATCGGCGAGGGGCCGTCGGCACGTTCGGTGCGGATCGATCTGCCGCGCTTCACGCTGATCGGCGCGACGACGCGACAGGGGCTGCTCACTACCCCCTTGCGCGATCGCTTCGGGATTCCGGTGCGGTTGAGCTTCTACAGCATCGAGGAGCTCGAGAAGGTCGTGTCGCGCGCGGCCGGGCTGCTCGACCTGCCGCTGTCGCCCGACGGGGCAACCGAAGTCGCGCGCCGCTCGCGCGGGACGCCGCGGATCGCCGGGCGCTTGCTGCGCCGCGTGCGCGATTTCGCGCATGCCGCGGGGCATGAACTGGTCGATGCGCGCGCCGCCGATGCCGCGCTCAACCGGCTCGAGGTCGACAAGCTCGGGCTCGATGCGATGGATCGCCGCTATCTGATGATGATCGCCGACATCTATCGCGGCGGCCCGGTCGGGGTCGAGACGCTCGCGGCGGGCCTGTCCGAACCGCGCGACACGATCGAGGAAGTGATCGAGCCCTATCTGATCCAATTGGGCCTCGTCGCGCGGACCGCGCGCGGGCGCTGCCTCAATGCGGGCGGGTGGAAGCATCTCGGGCTGACCCCGCCAGAGGGCGCGCAGGAGAGCCTGTTCGATAGCTGACCTAAAAGCCCCTCCCCTGAAGGGGAGAGGAGGAACGAAGAAGCAAATCTTGTGCGCCGCACGATAGCCAAGCCCCTCATCTTTCTGTTAGCCCCGCAGGCATGACTGCAGCCGCCTCCGCCCGCGAAATTCTCCGCCGCCTGCACGATGTGATGGCCTCGCGCACCGCACCGCAGGCCAAGCTGAACGCCGTGGTGGGGATCGTCGGTGAGGGCGTCGCGAGCGAAGTCTGCTCGATCTACCTGCTGCGCGAGGGCGTGCTCGAACTCTACGCGACGCGGGGGTTGGCGCAGGAGGCGGTCCATGTCACCAAATTGGCGCTCGGCGAGGGACTGGTCGGCACGATCGCCGAGCAGGCCGAGATCCTCAACCTCGACGAAGCGTCGAGCCACCCCGATTTCGTCCACAATCCCGAGACGGGCGAGGAGAAGTTCCGCAGCTTCGCCGGCGTGCCGATCATCCGGCGCGAGCGGGCGATCGGCGTGCTGTCGGTCCAGCATGTCGACCCGCGCCGCTATGACGAGGTCGAGATCGAGGCGCTGCAGACCGTCGCGATGGTGCTGTCCGAGCTGATCGCCAATGCCGAGCTGGTCGATGCCAGCGGCGCGTCCAACCTGCGCCCGCAATCGACCGCGCCGATGCGTATCCCCGGGCTCAAGCTCGTCGACGGCATGGCGAGCGGCTATGCCGTGTTCCACCAGCCGCGCGTCCATGTCGAGCATACCGTCGCCGAGGATACCGAGGCCGAGCGCCACCGCGTCTATGCCGCGTTCGACAAGATGCGCGAGCAGATCGAGCGGATCGCCGCACAGGCCGAATTCGGCGTCGGCGGCGAGCATGAAGAGGTGCTCGAGACCTACAAGATGTTCGCCTATGACGAGGGCTGGGCACGGCGCATCAACGAGGCGATCGATTCGGGGCTGACCGCCGAGGCCGCGATCGAGCGCGTCCAGCAGCGCACGCGGATGCGGATGCGGCAGATCGACGATCCCCTGCTCGCCGACCGGATGCACGATCTGGAAGATCTGTCGAACCGGCTGCTGCGGATCGTCTCGGGCCAGATGGGCACCGCGGCGCAGATGGGGCTGCGGCAGGACACCATCCTCATCGCGCGGAACCTCGGCCCGGCCGAACTGCTCGAATATGACCGGCGGCGGCTGAAGGGCGTGCTGCTCGAGGAGGGTTCGCTCACCGCGCACGTCACGATCGTCGCGCGCGCGATGGGCGTGCCGGTGCTCGGCCGGGTGCGCGACGTGCGGCGGCTGATCGGCGAGGGCGATTTGCTGTTGCTCGACGTCACCGCGGGCAACGTCTTCGCGCGGCCGTCGTCGGCGATGGAGGAAGCGTTCCAGACCGCGCTCGAACTGCGCCAGAAGCGCCGCGCGGTGTTCGCCGCGCTCAAGACGCAGGCGCCCGTCACCAAGGACGGGCACCGGCTGACGGTGATGGTGAATGCCGGCCTGCGCGACGACGTCGCCGCGCTCGATGTGACCGGCGCCGACGGGATCGGGCTGTTTCGCACCGAATTCCAGTTCCTCGTCTCGGCCACGCTGCCCTCGCGCGAGCGCCAGCAGCGGCTCTACAAGGACGTGCTCGACGCCGCCGGCGATCGCCCGGTGATCTTCCGCACGGTCGATATCGGCGGCGACAAGGCGCTGCCCTATCTCAACAAGGAAGATGCCGACGAGGAGAACCCCGCGATGGGCTGGCGCGCGATCCGGCTCGCGCTCGAGCGCGGCGGGTTGATGAAGGTCCAGGCGCGTGCGCTGCTCGAGGCGGCGGCGGGGCGGACGCTCAACGTGATGTTCCCGATGGTCAGCGAGCCGTGGGAATTCGACGAGGCGCGCGCGCTGTTCGAGGCGCAGCGCGAATGGCTGATCGCGCGCGGCAAGAAGATGCCGAACGAGATCCGCTATGGCGCGATGCTCGAAGTCCCGGCGCTTGCCGAGCAGCTCGACCTTCTGCTGCCCAACATCTCGTTCCTGTCGGTCGGCACCAACGACCTCACGCAATTCCTGTTCGCCGCCGATCGCGCCAACCCAAAGCTCGCCGAGCGCTATGACTGGTTGAGCGGGGCGATCCTGCGCTTCCTCGCCAAGCTCGTTGCGCCGACGCGTGCGGCCGGTGTGCAGCTCACCGTCTGCGGCGAGATGGGTGGGCGCCCGCTGGAGGCGATGGCGCTGATCGGGCTCGGCATCGAGCGGCTGTCGATCACGCCGGCGGCGGTCGGGCCGATCAAGGCAATGGTGCGCTCGCTCGATCGCGCTGCGCTCAGCGCGTATCTCGACGAACTGCTCAAGGCCCCGCCGCGCGACATGCGCGGCGCGCTGACCGACTGGGCGCGCGAAAACGGTGTCGAACTGGCGTGATAGCGCGTTCGGCGGCGCGGCAGGGCGTTGACTTGTCGGGCCCCCTTTGTGAGACACGCCGGGACAGGGTGCTTAACGGGCCGCACACACCCTGCCGGAGATAGTGATGACCGAACCGACCCCGGCCGAAGAGGCGACGCTGTTTCCCAAGAGCTCGGGAGACAAATTGCGCGAGGCGCGCGAAGCGCTCGGCCTGACGCTGGCCGAGGTCGCCGCACGGACGCGCATTCCCGGGCGCCAGCTCGAGGCGATCGAGCAGGGCAATTATGCCGCGCTGCCGTCGATCACCTATTCGGTCGGCTTTGCGAAGGCTTATGCGCGTGCCGTCGGCCTCGACGAAGTCGCGATCGCGCGCGACGTGCGCAGCGCCAGCGACCAGCCGAGCGCGCGCCGCACCGATTACCAGGCGTATGAGATTGACGAGCCGGCGCGCGTCCCACCGCGCGGGCTGGTGCTAGGCGCGGTGGTCGTCGCCGTACTGCTGCTGATCGGGGTCGGGCTGTTCTACGGCACCAGCCTGTTCCGCGGCGACGGCGAACCCGCCCCCGCGTCGTTCGTCGCGATCGAGGCGCCGAAGGCTCCCGTCGCGGCGCCCACGCCGAGCGCGCCGACCGGCGCGGTCGTGCTGAGCGCGACCGACGAGGTCTGGCTCAAAGTCTATCAGAAGGCCGCCGACGGGACGAGCAAGACGCTCTACATCGGCACGCTCAAGGCGGGCGAGCGCTATCCCGTCCCTGCCGATGCGACCGCACCGCTGATCAATGTCGGGCGCCCCGACAAATTGACCGTGACGGTCGGCGGCACGCCGGTTGCGCCGCTCGGCGATGGCCGGATCGCGATCAAGGATGTGCCGATCGACGCTGCGACGCTGACCGCGCGCGGTGGTGCGGCACCGGTCGCGACGCCGACGACGGCCGCTGCGCCGTCCGAGCGCCGCCCCGAAAGCCGCGGCACGCCGCGCGCGCGCGCTTCGTCGTCGATCGCGCCGCTCAATATCGCCGCGCCCGCCGCGGTCGCGCCCGAGCCCGAAGCGCCCGCCGCGACTCCTGCGCCTTAAGGCTGGCAAGGGCATGATCCAGTCCGCTATACGGCGCTCTTCATCAGCACCGGGGGGTGTACGAATGCGCTACCATCTATTGACGGCCCTGCTCCTCGCGGGGAGCACGCTCGCCGCGCTGCCCGCGCAGGCGCAGAGCAGCGATCGTGCGATCGAGGGCCGCGTCGGCCGGCTCGAGGGCGAAATGCGCGCGGTCCAGCGCAAGGTCTTCCCCGGCGGCAGCGGCCAGCAATATGTCCAGCCCGACAATCGCCCCGCCGATCCCGAGGCGATCCTCGCCGGTTCGCCGACCAGCCCGGTCGCCGACCTGACGACGCGGGTCGATTCGCTCGAGACGCAGTTGCGGGCGCTGACCTCGCAGACCGAGACCAACCAGCACCGCGTGCAGTTGCTCGAGGGTCGACTGAAGACGCTCGAGGCCAACGCCGCCGCCGCCGCCGCGGCGGCTGCAGCGCCGCCACCCGCCGCCGCAGGCGACGACAGCGGGTTCGATCGCCCTGCGCCGGTGCGCCCGACGCAGAGCCGCCCGACTGCCGATCGCCCCACGCCTGATCGATCGACCCCGGATCGCGCTGCCGACCAGCCGTTCAGCACGCCCAAGCCGACCGCGACGACGCGGCCGGGCGCGAGCAAGGGTGCCGTCACCCCGCCGCCGGTGGTCGCGACCAAGGATCCCGAGCGCGCCGCCAAGGTCGCCGCGGTCGAGCGGCCCGACAGCGGCGACGTGGCCGAGGACACCTATCTCTACGGCTATCGCCTGTGGGCGGCGAAGCTCTATCCCGAGGCCGAGGCGCAGTTCACCACCGTCACCACCAAGTTTGCGACGCACAAGCGCGCCAGCTATGCGCAAAACCTGCTCGGCCGGTCGTATCTCGAGGATGGCAAGCCGTCGCTGGCGAGCCTCGCTTTCTACGACAATTACAAGAAATGGCCCGACGGCGACCGCGCGCCCGAGAGCCTTTATTACCTCGCGCAGGCGCTGGTGAAGCTCGACAAGCCCGCAGCGCAGGTGTGCAAGGTCTACACCGAGCTCCAGCGCAGCTATGGCGCCAAGGTCGATGCCGATGCGCGGATGAAGGCGGGCGTCGCCAAGGGCCGTGCCGCCGCCAACTGTTCGTGAGATGAGTCCGCCCGACCGCGTGCCGGTGGACCCGGCACTGGTCGAGCGGTTCCGGTGCGATGTCGCGCGGGTGCACCCGCTCGAACCCGACGAACGCCTCGCGCTCGCGGTGTCGGGCGGGCCTGACAGCATGGCGCTGCTCGCGCTCGCTGCGGCCGCTTACCCGGGGCGAATTGTCGCCGCGACGGTCGACCACCGCCTGCGCCCCGCCGCTGCTGACGAGGCGCGCATGGTCGCCGAGTGGTGCGCCGCACATGGCATCGCGCATACGACGCTCGTCGTGCACGAGGCATTCGCGTCCGGCGGCGTGCAGGCCGAGGCCCGCGCGCGCCGCTATGCGCTGCTCGCCGCCTGGGTCGCCGAAGCCGGCGCTGCCTGTCTCGCCACGGCGCACCACGCCGACGACCAGGCCGAAACCTTCCTGATGCGCGCCGCGCGCGGGTCTGGCGTCGCCGGGCTCGGCGGCATCCGCGCGCTACAACGGCTGGCCGGGGTCGCGGTGATCCGGCCGCTGCTCGGCTGGCGGGTTGCGGAGCTGCGCGCGCTGGTCACCGCCCGCGCGATTCCCTTTGTCGATGATCCCAGCAACGCCGACCCGCATTACGAGCGCACCCGCTTTCGCACGTTGCTGCGCGAGACTCCGTGGCTCGACCCGGTGCAGATCGCGCACGCCGCGGCGTATGCGGCCGAGGCCGACGCGACAATCCGCGAGATCGAGGAGTGGCTGTGGCGGACGCGGCGGGTCGATCGGCAGGCTTGCGCGCCGGCGGCCCCACGACCGTTCGCCCTGAGTCTGTCGACGGGCACCGCGTCGCACGACGCAAGTCTCCCGGCGGAGAGCAGGGCTTCGACAGGCTTAGCCAGAACGGGGGAGGGGCCGCGCGAAGCGGCGGTGGCTGCCGTTGCGATCCTCGGTCTCGATGTCGCCGACCTGCCCCGCGAACTCCGGCGCCGGCTCACGCGCCGGGCGATCCACGCGGTCCGCGCCGCGCACGCGATCACCACCCCGGCCTTCACCGACTCGGCCAATATCGAGTCGCTGCTCGACGCGCTCGAATCGGGCAAGACCGCCACCCAGGGCGGAATCCGCGTCAGCGCGCGCCAAAACATCTGGTATTTCGCGCAACAACCGCCGCGTCGCTCACTCTGATCGACGATTTGCCGCGACCGTTGCATTGCCATTAATCCCACTGTGCTTATCTTATGGGTCACGAAAGGTATCCCGTGCCCATGAACGACAATGACAAGCAGCCCGGTTCCGACGCTGGCGGGCCCAATCCCTGGATGAAGTCGCTGCTCATCTGGGTGGGCATCCTTGTCGCGCTGGCGCTGTTCGTCACGCTGATCGACAATCGCGCGGTCGGCCCCAACGTCAACGGGATCGCCTATTCGCAGTTCCTCGACCGCGTCCAGAACGGGCAGGTCAAGGACGTCAACATCTCCGGCGAGGTCGTCACCGGCACGCTGAGCGACAACAGCAAGTTCCGCACCTATGCCCCGCAGGACCCGCGGCTGACCGATCGCCTGCGCGAGAAGAACGTCACGATCACCGCCAAGCCAGAGGAAGGCGCGCCGATCTGGCAGATCCTGCTGGTCAATTCGCTGCCCTTCTTCCTGTTCCTGGGTCTGGGCTATTTCGTGATGCGCCAGATGCAGAAGAATTCGGGCTCGGGCGCGATGGGCTTCGGCAAGAGCCGCGCGAAGATGCTGACGCAGAAGGAAGGTCGCGTGACCTTCGACGACGTCGCCGGCATCGACGAGGCGCGCGAGGAGCTTCAGGAGATCGTCGAGTTCCTGAAGGATCCGACCAAGTTCGCCCGCCTCGGCGGTAAGATCCCGAAGGGCGCGCTGCTGGTCGGCTCGCCCGGCACCGGCAAGACGCTGCTCGCCCGCGCGATCGCGGGTGAGGCCGGTGTGCCGTTCTTCACCATCTCGGGCTCCGACTTCGTCGAGATGTTCGTCGGCGTCGGCGCAAGCCGCGTGCGCGACATGTTCGAGCAGGCCAAGAAATCGGCGCCGTGCATCGTCTTCATCGACGAAATCGACGCGGTCGGCCGTCACCGTGGTGCGGGCCTCGGCAACGGCAATGACGAGCGCGAGCAGACGCTCAACCAGCTGCTGGTCGAGATGGACGGCTTCGAGGCGTCCGAGGGCATCATCATCGTCGCGGCGACCAACCGTCCCGACGTGCTCGATCCAGCGCTGCTGCGTCCGGGCCGCTTCGATCGTCGCGTGACGGTGCCGCTGCCCGATATCGAAGGCCGCGTGAAGATCCTCGAAGTCCATATGAAGAAGGTGCCGCTCGCGCCCGACGTCGATGCGCGCACGCTCGCGCGCGGCACGCCGGGCATGTCGGGTGCCGATCTCGCCAACCTCGTCAACGAGGCGGCGCTGATGGCGGCGCGACTCGGCAAGCGGCTGGTGGCGATGGCGCAGTTCGAGACCGCCAAGGACCGCGTCATCATGGGCACCGAATGGCGCTCGCTGGTGATGACCGCCGACGAGAAGCGGATGACGGCGTATCACGAGGCCGGCCACGCGCTGGTGCGCGTCCACACGCCAGCATCGGACCCGATCCACAAGGCGACGATCATCCCGCGCGGCGGGGCCCTGGGCATGGTGGTGTCGATGCCCGAGCGCGACAATTACTCGTATCACCGCGACAAGATGTATGCCGATCTCGCGACCGTGATGGGCGGCCGTGTCGCCGAGGAACTGATCTTCGGGTACGACAAGGTGTCGAGCGGTGCCTCCGGCGACATCAAGCAGGCGACCAAGCTCGCCCGCGCGATGGTGTCGCAATGGGGGATGTCGGACGCGCTCGGCCCACTGCAATATGAAGAGCAGCAGGGCGAGACCTTCCTCGGCTACTCGCAGACGCAGCGCCAGAACATGTCGAACGAGACCGCGCTGATGATCGACAGCGAGATCCGCAAGCTGGTCGACGGCGGGCTGGCGCAGGCGCGCGAGATCCTGACCGAGCATATCGATCAGCTGCATCGCATCGCGGGTGCGTTGCTCGAATATGAGACGCTGACCGGCGACGAGATCAAGCGTCTCGCCTTCGACGGCGACATCGGCCGCGACGATCCCGACGCGACGGTGTCGATCGTTCCCGGCGTGGGCACCTCGATTCCCAAGACGCGTCGACCCAAGGGCGGCGGTCCGTTCGGCAATCCGGCACCCGCCGGGGCGTAAGACGCCCGATACCGTGGTGGCGACAGGGCCGCGTCCGACACCCGTCGGGCGCGGCTCTTTTTTGTCGCAAGGGTTGGCGCCGGTGCGCCGATCATGGCCCCGGCGCTTGTAGCGGTGGTCGCGGGATTAGCGGCCGAGGGCGCATGGCTGCTGCTGTCCTACAGCGCGGGGATGGCTTATCATTCTGGCCCGCGTCGGATCGCGGGGGACCGCGCCCGGCCTCCTTCGGCACCGCGCGATGGTGAGACTTTCGTGTGACTTTCCGCAGGCCTGCCCCGTGGGCGGCCGCGTTATTCCATCAACCCCATCACCAGCAGCAGAGCGGCAAAGGCGACCAGCGAGATCCAGGCGAACAGCAGCAGCACGACCGCGCGCCACAAGGCCGAGCGCTTGCGCAGCGCATAGGCGCCGCGCAGCTGTACGAACATGTGCACCGGCGGCACGGTCAGCGCCAGCCGCGCGATCAGCCAGCTCGATCCGCCGAGCGCGCCCGCCGTGCTCAGCGCTGCCATCAGCATCATCATGAAGGCGAGCGAATAGGTCACGAAGATGGCGTGGTCATACAGCGTGAAGCGCCGTCGCCACAGGAACAGCAGGGCCACGAACGGGGTCGAGATCGGGATCAGCGCCCAGCTATATTTGTACGCGCTCGACTGCAGCTTGTAGAGCATCAGCCCGGGGTTGGCCTTGACCTTCGCGATGCCCTTGTCGAACGCATGCCAGTCGGTCCGCAGCCCGGCGAGCGACATCTCGCCAAGGTCGGCGGTCGACCCGGTCAGCACCGAGCGGGCGGTTTGCAGGCTCTGCAGGTCGCTCTGCGCCTCGGCGATCCGACGCGCGGTGATCGCGGCCTCTGGGGCGGCGTTCTGGTCGAGCCGCGGGGCGGTCTGCAAGCGCGCAATCTTCGCCTTGCTCTTGGCGATGTCCTTGTCGATGTTCTGCACCGCCTCGGTCCGCGCCTCGGGCGGCAGGTCGGTCCCCAGTTCGCCGCCGAAGCTGTGGATCGAGGCGAACATCAGGAACACCGCGAACAGGAACAAGGCGAGCGGCGAGACGAAGCGCGCGCGTTCACCGGCGATGTAGCGGCGTGTCAGCGCACCGGGCTGGAACATGAGCATCGGCAGCGTGCGCCAGATCTTGCCCTCGAAGTGAAACACGCCGTGGAGCAGGTCATGCCCGATCGAATGGAGCGAGCGGTGAACATGCGCCGACTGGCCGCAGGCGAAGCAGAACTCGCCGTGCAATGCCGTCCCGCAATTGAGGCACAAATTGTGTTCGGCATGAGACGCCACGACTTCGCCCGCGGGCGGTTCGACCGCCCGCGCGAAGATCATTCCCGTGGCGATGTCGCCCGCTGCTTCGATTCCCCCCGACATCCCCGTTGCATAGCAGTGCAAGGCGCGAATGCGATAGCTTTTGCCGCTAGGGCGGTGGCCGTGATACCGGCAACGCCATGACCGATGCTCAAACCCTGCTCGCCACGATGACCGATCGCGCCCGCGCCGCGGCCCGCACGCTTGCGACGCTGCCGTCGACGGTAAAGGGTCGCGCGCTCGCCGCCGCTGCACAAGCGCTGCGCGATGCGGCGCCGCAGATCCTCGCGGCCAACGCAGCCGATATGGCCAAGGCGGAAGCGGCCGGCCTGTCCAGCGCGATGCTCGATCGCCTGCAGCTCGATGCGGCGCGCGTCGCGGCGATGGCCGACGGCGTCGCCGCGGTCGCCGCGCTGGCCGATCCGGTCGGCGCGGTGATCGACGAAAGCGTGCGGCCCAACGGCCTGCGCCTTCGCCGCGTTCGCGTGCCAATCGGGGTGATCGGGATCATCTACGAAAGCCGGCCCAACGTCACTGCCGACGCGGCTGCGCTGGCGGTCATGGCGGGCAATGCGGTGATCCTGCGCGGCGGCTCAGAGGCGATCGAGAGCAATCGCGCGATCCATGCCGCGCTCGTCGCGGGACTGATGGCGGAAGGCGTCCCGGCCGATGCGGTGCAGCTCGTCCCCACCACCGATCGCGCGGCGGTCGGCGCGATGCTGGCGGCCGACGGCACGAGCGGCGGCGCGGCGATCGACCTGATCATCCCGCGCGGCGGCAAGGGGCTGGTCGCGCGCGTCCAGGCCGAGGCGCGCGTGCCGGTGCTCGCGCATCTCGACGGGATCAACCACATCTATGTCGACGGCTCGGCCGATCCGGCGATGGCCAATGCGATCGTGGTCGACGCCAAGATGCGCCGCACCGGCGTGTGCGGCGCGATGGAGACGCTGCTGATCGACCGCGCCTTTCCCGATCCGGTCGGCCTGGTCGCGGCGCTCACCGCCGCCGGCTGCGCGGTGCGCGGCGGCCCCGGCCTGCGCGCGCTGGTGCCGGATCTGACGCCCACGACCGACGCCGATTGGGACACCGAATATCTCGACGCGATCGCTTCGGCCGGGCTGGTCGACGGGATCGACGGCGCGCTGCGCTTCATCGCGACGCACAGCTCGCACCACACCGACGCGATCGTCGCGGCGGACGAAGCCGTCGCGCAGCGCTTCCTCGCCGAAGTCGACAGCGCGATCGTGCTGTGGAACGCCTCGACCCAGTTCGCCGATGGCGGCGAGTTCGGTCTGGGCGCCGAGATCGGCATCGCCACCGGCCGCCTCCACGCGCGCGGCCCGGTCGCGCTCGAGGGGCTGACGACCTACAAATGGGTGGGCTACGGCACCGGACAGGTGCGGGGTTGATGGCGGCGGGGCGAGAGATTACACTCTCGACATGAACCATCCTGCGCCTATCTTGCGATCGGTCACCGCCGAGCTCGATGCCGAGACTGGCGCTTTGCTCGATCAAATGGCGGCATCGCTCGGGATCAGCCCCGCGGCGTATGCCGCCGGAGCAATTCGTCGCGTCGTCGAGAGCGAGGCCGAGTTCGCGGCCTTCGCGCAGGTCGGTATCGATGAACTCGACCGCGGCGAGTTCATTCCGCACGAAGTCGTGATGGCCGACCTGGACGCCATGATCGCCAAGCATGAGGCGCGATGTCGCAGCTGATCTGGTCGCCACGATCGGGACGCGATCTGGCGGAGATCGATGCGTATCTGTCAGAGCGTGATCCGGCGGCCGCCGCCCAGATGCTTCGCGCGATCCAGGTATCGGCAGCGCGATTGGCGGGCTTCCCGCGGCTTGGACGGCCATTCGGCGAACCGTTTCGCGTCATCGGCGTGCGCAAGACCCCCTATCTTATTCTGTATCGCTTGCGCGATGGAACGATCGAAATCGTGCGTATTCGGCACGCTCGCCAAGATTGGCCCGGCGCAATCGAAGCCGAGGTTTGACCCGCATCGGCATCCTCGGCGGCTCGTTCAATCCCGCCCACGCCGGCCACCGCGCGATCAGCCTCGCCGCGCTCGACGCGCTGGGGCTGGACGAAGTGTGGTGGCTCGTCTCGCCCGGCAATCCGCTCAAGGAGCAGGCCGGCGACATGGCGCCGTTCGCCGCGCGCTTTGCCTCGGCAGTGCGGATGGCGCGCCACGCGCCGATCCGCGTGAGTGCGATCGAGCAGAAACTCGGCACGCGCTACACCGTCGACACCATCACCAAATTGCGCCGCGCCTTCCCCAAGAAACAGTTCATCTGGCTGATGGGATCGGACAATCTGGCACAGTTCGACCAGTGGAAAGGGTGGCGCCAGATCGCCCGCGAGGTTCCGATTGCGGTAATCGCGCGTCCGGGGTATGAACGGTCTGCTCTCGCGGCTCCCGCGATGGGTTGGTTGCGGCGCGCACGTCGGCCCGCACACCAGGCGAAGAACTGGACGCAGTGGAGATTGCCGGCACTCGTGCTGTTGCGCTTCCGCCCCGACCCGCGCTCCGCGACGCAGCTTCGTGCTGCCGACCCCGCCTGGCAGCGGCATTTCCTGCCAGCCGTCCCGACCCCACCTTCTGCATAGGAATCATCTTGGCCTCAACTTCTCCCGTCTATCGCGCGTCCGAACCCGAAGAGGTCGACGCGCTGCATCGGCTCGTGCTCGCGTCGCTCGACGACGACCAGGCCGTCGACGTCATTTCGATCCCGCTCGCGGGCAAGTCGAGCATCGCCGACTACATGGTGATCGCCAGCGGTCGCTCGACGCGTCAGGTCGCATCGATGGCGCAGAAGCTCAGCGAGAAGATCAAGGCCGAATATGGCCGGCCGTCGCGCATCGAAGGCCTGCCGACCGCCGATTGGGTGCTGCTCGATGCCGGCGACGTGATCGTCCATCTGTTCCGCCCCGAGGTCCGCACCTTCTACAATCTCGAGCGGATGTGGGCGTTCGGCGATGCGCCGACCCCGCCGGCCGCGCCGGCAACTGAAGCCTGATAGCTAAGGGTGACTGGTCTGGTCTTGCAGGCGATCAGCGTCCTAGTGGCGCTGATCTTTTGCACCGTTCGAGTCGTGATTGACTTTCGGGCGGGTCGGATCGGTTGGGGTTTCGCGGGAATGATTGTCTGCGGCCTGCTAGTTTGTGCCGCGCTGACTCCGATCCCGACCCACGCGGTCAAGATCGACCTCCCGATTCGTTCCTGAAGCGATATGTTGCTCCACATCGTCGCGCGCGGGCGGATCGGGCGCAGTCCAGAGGCCGAGCTCGTCGAGCGCTACGTCAAGCGGCTGTCGTGGCCGTACAAGCTGACCGAACTGCCCGACACCGGCGGCAAGATGCCGGCGGTCGAGCCCGGCTGCCGCCTCGTCATGCTCGACGAGACCGGGCAGGTGCTACCGTCGCGCGATTTCGCCGCCACGCTCGAGAAATGGCGCGACGCCGGGGTGCGCGAGGCGCGCTTCCTGATCGGCGCGGCCGACGGCTTCGACGACGCGCAACGGGCATCGGCCGATCTGTTGCTTAGCTTCGGTCGTGCGACTTGGCCGCATCTGCTCGCCCGCGCGATGCTCGCCGAGCAATTGTATCGCGCGACCAGCATCCTTGCCAATCACCCCTATCACCGCGAAGGATAGGCCGATGCGGGGGCGGGGTCTGGTTTTGGCGATTGTAGCGGGCGTGGTCGGTGCCAGCGTCGCGCTCGCGCAAGCCCCGACCGACCAGCGCGCCAGGCTCGCCGAAGCCAAGGCGCAGTCGCTGGTCGCGGCGCAACGTTCGGCCGCGCTCGAACGCCAGGCCGCCGCCGAACAGAATCAGGCCCGCCAAGCGCAGGCGCGCGAAGCCGCGATCGCCGCGCGCGTCCAGCAGGCCGAGGCCGACATCGTCGCCGGACAGGCGCGGCTCGCGATCATCGATCGGCTGCTCGCCGAACAGCGTGGCCGGCTCGCCGACAAGCAGGCGCCGGTCGCGCGGCTGATGGGCGCGCTGCAATCGCTCGCCCGTCGGCCGGCGATCATCAGCGTCGTCCAGCCCGGCTCGATCGACGATCTCGTCCATGTCCGCGCGGTGCTGTCGAACACGCTGCCGGTGATTCGCGCGCGCACCGCCGCGGTGCGCGCCGATCTCGCGCGCACCCGCCGCCTGCAGGCGGCCGCAGCGGTCGCGACCGATGCGTTGGCCGAGAGCCGGTCGCGGCTCGAGACGCAGCGCCTCGCGCTGACGCGGCTCGAGGCGGCACATCGCTTGCGCTCGCGCGCGCTCGGCCGCGACGCGCTGTTCGAGTCCGACCGCGCGATCGCGCTCGGCGAGAAAGCGCGCGACATCGTCGACCTGATGGATTCGATCGGCAACCAGGCCGCCACGCGCGCCAGTCTCGAGGCGCTGCCCGGCCCGGTCCCGCGCCCGCCGCGCCCGGGGTCGGTGCTGCCGCCGGTCGCGCAGGTCGGCTGGTCGCACAGCGCGCCGCCGTACCGCTTGCCGGTGCAGGGCAAGGTCGTCACCGGCCTGGGCGAGCTGTCAGACACCGGTGTGCGCTCGCGCGGCCTGACGATCGTCGCGGTAGGCGGCGCGCAGGTCGTCGCGCCCGCCGCGGGCCGGGTCGCCTTTGCCGGCCCGTTCCGCGATTATGGGACGATCGTCATCCTCGATCATGGCGGCGGCTGGACCTCGCTCGTCGCGGGACTCGGCAATAGCAGCGTGCGGATCGGCGAGAAGGTCGCGCAAGGGGCGCCGCTCGGCCAGGTCGCCGGGGGCGAGGCACCGCGCGTGACGATCGAACTGCGGCGCCGCGATCGCGCGGTCGACATGACCGCGCTGGTCGGCTGATGGTCGCGGCGGAGGCTGCAAGGGGAAGGCAAGTCCAGTCAGCCGCCGTTCAACCGATCCCTGCCATCGATCGCCCCGCTTTGATCCCCAGACAAACCTCGCTACGGTGTCCCCAAGACCTCCTGCCTGCCGAGAATTGACCGATGTCGCGTTTCACTACCTCGCTGCTGCAAGCCTCCGCGATCGCGGCGGTATTGGCGATCGTGCCCATCGGCACCAGCGCGATGGCGGCGGTCGACAACGGCACCTATCGCGAGATGGCGGTGTTCCTCGACGTCTATAACCGCGTGAAGGCCGAATATGTCGACAAGGTCGACGACAAGGTGCTGGTCAAGGGCGCGATCGAGGGGATGCTCGCCGCGCTCGATCCGCACAGCGCCTACGAGACCGGGCTCGATTACGACAATCTCCGCATCCAGACGATGGGCAGCTATGGCGGGCTCGGGCTGACCGTCACGATGGAGGACGGCGCGGTCAAGGTGATGTCGCCGCAGCCCGACGCGCCGGGCGCGCGCGCCGGGATCAAGTCGGGCGATTACATCACGCATATCGACGGCAAATTGATCTTCGGCGACACGCTCGACGAGTCGATCCAGAAGATGCGCGGCGAGCCGGGCAGCAAGGTCACGCTGACGCTGTTGCGCCCAGGCCGCGACAAGCCGATCGTCGTAGCGCTGATCCGCGAGAAGATCGTCCAGAAGCCGGTCAAGTGGAGCGTCAAGGACGGGGTCGGCCTGATCACCATCACCGCTTTCTCCGAACATACCGGCGATGCCGTGACCGGGGCGATCCGCGGGATCGTCAAGCAGCTCGGCCACGATCCGCTCGGCTATGTCATCGATCTGCGCGACAATGGCGGGGGCTTGCGCGACGAATCGATCGCGGTCGCCGACAATTTCCTGTCGTCGGGCGAAATCGTCTCGCAGCGCGGCCGCGACAAGGCCGACATCGAGCCGTTCTATGCCGAATCCTATGTGAAGGGCGATCTCGCGCACGGCCTGCCGGTGATCGTGCTGACCAATGCCGGCACCGCGTCCGCCTCCGAGATCGTCGCCGGCGCGCTGCAGGACCATCACCGCGCGCTGATCATGGGCGAGCGCTCGTTCGGCAAGGGATCGGTCCAGACGGTGATCGACCTCGGCGCCAACGCCGCGCTGCGGCTGACCACGTCGCGCTACTACACGCCGTCGGGCCGCTCGGTGCAGGAAGGCGGGATCGAACCCGACATCGCCGTCCCGCAGATTTCGGATCCCGACTACAAGTCGCGGCCGGTGTTCCGCGAGGACGATCTGCGCCGCCACCTGATCAACGAGGTCAAGGCCGACAACGCCGCGGTCGAAGAGGACGGCAAGCCCGATCCGCGCTTCGCCGCGACGCCCGAGCAGCTCAAGGCCAAGGGTATCGAGGATTTCCAGCTGAATTACGCACTCAACACGATCGCGCGCCTCGCCGGTGGCGCGCAAGCCGTGGCGGCGAAATAGGATGACGCGCGACCGGTTCCACAGCGCGCGCCTGCTCGCCTTGCTGCTTCCGCTGGCGCTGCTCGGCGGCGCGCTCGCCTTCCAATATGTCGGCAAGCTCTACCCGTGCGAGATGTGCTGGTGGCAACGCTATCCGCACATCGCCGCGATTCCGCTGGCGGCACTCGCCTTCGTCGTCCCCGGGCGCCCGGCGCGCGCGACTTTGGTCGCGCTGGCGGCGGTGGCGATCCTGCTCAGCGGGCTGATCGGTCTCTACCATGCCGGGGTCGAATATCATTGGTGGGCGGGCGTCACCGCCTGCACCTCGACCGTGGCGGGCGCGATCACGCTCGACAGCATCATGGCCGCGCCGATCATCCGCTGCGACGTCGCGCAATGGACTGTGTTCGGTGTTTCGCTCGCCGGCTTCAACGCGCTCTTTTCGATCGGCGGGGCAATCGCCATCTTTGCCCTGATGCGAGGAAGACGGACATGATGACCTGGAAGCCCGGCGACCCCAAGCGCGCGACCGCGTCGATGGTGCGCGTCGACCAAGCCGGCGAATTCGGCGCGACGCGGATCTATGCTGGGCAGCTCGCCGTGCTCGGCGATCGCAGCCCCGCGGCGCGCGCGATCGCCGGCATGGCCAATCAGGAAGAGCGGCACCGCGCCTTCTTCGACGCGATGATGGCCGAGCGTTCGGTGCGCCCGACCCTGCTCCATCCGATCTGGAGTGTCGCCGGCTTCGCGCTTGGTGTGGTCACCGCGGCGCTCGGTCCCGACGCGGCGATGGCGTGCACCGCCGCGGTCGAGACCGAGATCGACAAGCATTATGAAGAGCAACTCGTCGTGCTCGGCGAGAGCGATCCCGAACTGTCCGACGCGATTCGCGACTTCCAGGCCGAGGAGGTCGAGCATCGCGAGACCGCGCTCGCCGCGGGGGCCGAGAATACGCCGGGATATCCATTGCTCAGCGGGATGATCCGGCTGGGCTGCAAGGTCGCGATCGCGACCGCGAAACGCATTTGACGGGAGACAGGATCATGCAGAACCTGACGACGAAGGCCCTGCTCGCGGCGGTCATGGCGAGCGGCATCGCAGCGCTCGGCGGAGCACCCGCGCCGCTGGCAGCGCAGGCCGTTAGCGCGCCGCCGCTGGTCATCTACGGCAAGGAAAAGTGCCCGACCGATTCGAACGGTAACGAGATCGTCGTCTGCGTGCGCCGCGCGCCGGGCGAGCAGTTCCGCATTCCCAAGGAATTGCGCGAATTGAAGGTCACGCCCGAGAATGAAAGCTGGGCGGCGAAGGGCGCGTCGAACGACCGGGTCGGCGCGAGCGGGATCGGCAGCTGCTCGACCGTCGGCCCAGGCGGCGCCTCGGGCTGCTTCGCGCAGGCCGGGCGCTTCTACAAGCGCGAGAAGCAGGATGCCAAGGCCGACCAGCGCGCGGTCGACGCAGCGCTGGTGCCGTGATCGCCTGAGCGGGGCGGGGGGATCGCATGACGACGCTGGCAGGGCACCGCACGGCCAAGGCGATCCCGTCGCTGCGCGCCGATGCCTATGAAAAGCTGCTGGCGATCGGTGCGAGCCTGTTGCTGGCGGCAATCCTCGTCGCGCTCGCCAAGGGCCATGCGCAGTGGGGCGCGGTCCCGCTGGTCATCTGGGGGCATCTCGCCACCGTGCTCGTCGCGCTCGTGCTGACCCCGGTGATGCTGCTGCGGCCACGCGGCGATGCGACGCACCGTGCGTTCGGCAAGCTGTGGGTCGCGGCGATGTTCCTGACCGCGGTCGAATCCTTCTTCGTGCGCTTCGCCAATGGCGGGCAGTTCAGCTTCATCCATATCATCTCGGCCTATGTCGTGATCGCCGCGCCGTTCATCTGGCTGAGCGCGCGGGCGCACCGCATCGCGTCGCATCGCCGTCAGGTGCGCGGCATGGTCACCGGCGCCTTGCTGATCGCCGGCTTCTTCACCTTGCCGCCGTTCCGGCTGCTCGGGCGCTGGCTGCTGTCCTGAGCGCCGCCGCCAAGACCGTTCGCGGGCCGCACGCGGTCGCGCTTTTGCTGTTCGCGCTCGTCTGGCTGTCGTGCGTGTGGTTCGGCTCGTTCGAGTTCAACCCGAACAATGCGACCCGGCTGTTCGGCGCGTTGTCGCTGGTCGAGCGCGGCGAGCCGACGATCGACCGCTATCAGACGCTGACGATCGACAAGGCGGAGTTCACCCACGGCGCGGTGACGCATTACTATATGGACAAGGCGCCGGGCATGACGCTGATGGCGGTGCCGGTGGTGGCGGCGACCAACTGGGTGACGGGCGCGCGCTCCTACGATCAGGTGATCGACATCACCAATCCCCGGCTCGCCGATTTTCTGCGCGTCCGGCTCGCGCTCGCGGTGGCGTGCGGGGCGGCGGTGCTGACGGCGTTTGCGGCGGTGCTGCTGCTCGATTTCGGCACCGGGATCACCGGCAGCCCGGCGGCGGGGCTGTTCGCCGCGCTCGGCTATGCGCTCGGCTCGATCGCGTGGGGCTGGTCGACGACGCTGTTTGGCCATGCGCCCGTCGCCGCGCTGTTGCTGATCGCGACCTGGGCGATCTGGCGCGGGACGTCGGGCGATCGCGAATTCGGGCGCTTGCGCTATCCGCTGATGGCCGGCGCGGCGCTCGGCTGGGCGGTGGCGATCGAATTTCCCGCAGCGCTCGGCGGCATCGCGATCGGGTTATGGGCGCTGTGGCGCAGCCGCATGGCGCCGTGGCCGGTGCGGCGGCGGCTCTATGGCTGCGCGGTGGCGGCGGCGATCGTCGCGCTGCTGCCGATGCTCGCCTACAACCAGTTCGCCTTCGGTACGCCGTTCCGGACGGGCTATCAGGGCGTGGTCGGTTTTGCCGGCATGAACCAGGGGCTGTTCGGGCTGACCTACCCCAAGCCGAACGCGCTGTTCGGGATCACGCTCGGCACGCGGCGCGGGCTGCTGTGGGTCGCGCCGGTGCTCGTGCTCGGGCTGCTCGGGCTGGGGCGCCTGATCCTCGTGCGCCGGACGCGCGATCTCGGGCTGCTCGCGGTCGCCGTCATCGCGATCGTGCTGTCGGTCAATGCGTCCTACGCTTATTGGGATGGCGGCGCCTCGACCGGTCCGCGCCATTCGGTACCGGCGATCCCGTTCCTCGCGCTCGGGCTGGCGCCGGCCTGGGCGTGGCTGCGGTGGCGCGCGGCGAAGATCGCGGCGATCGCGCTGCTCGGCGTGTCGATGCTGATCAACCTCGTCATCGCGGCGACCGACATCTTCGCGCCCGAGCAGATGGCGACGCCGGTATGGACGCGCAACTTCGTCGGGCTGTTCGCGCACGGCAAGCTCAACACGCTGCCGAACCTCTATTGGGGGCTGAAGCCGTGGGGCGGTTTCGCGCTCTATCTCGATTTCGCGCTGCCGATGCTCGGGCTGCTGGCGTGGTGGACGATTCGCGCCGAGCGGGCGGGCTCAGTATAAGCGGCCGCCGTTGGGGATGGGCAAGTTGGGCTGGACGAGCACGACTTCGCCCTTCTCGTCGGGAAAGCCGAGCGTCAGCACTTCGGACATCATCGGGCCGATCTGACGCGGCGGGAAGTTGACCACTGCCGCGACCTGCTGGCCGGGCAACTGCTCGAGCGTATAGCGCGCGGTGATCTGCGCCGAGGAGCGCTTGATGCCGATCTCGGGGCCGAAATCGATCGTCAGGCGGAACGCGGGCTTGCGCGCCTGCGGGAAAGGCAATGCCTCGACGATCGTCCCGACACGGATGTCGAGCTTAAGGAAATCGTCGAAGGTGACCTGCTCAGAAATCGACATCGTCATAATGTTTCGGCGCCATGATGCCCTCCATCCGTTCGGACAGCAGGGGACGGAAGCTCGGGCGGCTCTTGAAGCCGCGATACCATTTCGCGGTCTGCTCGTGGTTGCGCCAGTCGATCCCGCCGAGATAATCGGCGACCGAGATCTGCGCGGCGGCGGCGAGATCGGCGAGGCTCATCGTCGCGCCGGCCATCCAATTGTGATGGTCGAGCAGATAATCGGTATAATCGAGATGGCGCACCGCCGCCTTCATCGCATCGCGCAGCCGCTTCGAATCGGGCGGCTCCTTGGTGACGAGGCGCTTTTCCATCCGCTCGTGGAGCAAGGGCGCGACTATGTCGGCGAAGAATTGCGAATCGAACCAAGCGACGAGCCGGCGGATCTCGGCGCGGTTGACCGCGGTGCCGTTGATCATCGCATTCTTCTCGACCGTCTCCTCGAGATATTCGCAGATCGCCATCGAATCCATCAGGCGGATGCCGCGCTGCGGATCGGTCATCACCGGCACCTGGCCGGCGGGGTTCATGTCGAGGAATTCGTCGCGCTGCTCCCACGGATTTTCGCGCACGAGCTCGCACCCCACCCCCTTTTCACCAAGGAGCAGCCGGACTTTACGTGAGAACGGGCAGAGCGGGAATTGATAGAGTTGCCACATATCCGCTTGGTAGAACGCGCCAGCCGGGAGGGGAAGGCGTCACGCGACATTGTCCTCGCGCGAAAGCGGCGGCTCAGCGGACCGCGTCGACTTCGCTCTGGGTCAGCGCGATCGCGGCGCGCAGGCGTTCGGTGGTGCGCTTGAGCTCGGCGCTTAGGCTGGCGAGGTCGCGTGCGGCCTGGCCGGTGGCGGCGACTGCGCTGCGCGTCTGCGCGTGGAGGTCGCGGCGATAATCGGGGCGGCTGCGCGCGGCGAGATCGCCGAGCGTATCCTCGGGGCGAATATTGGCGCGCTGGTCGGTGAGCTTGGCGAGCGGGCCAACATGCGTCTGGAGCAGCGCGTCGGCATATTGATCGACCGTCGTCGCGATGATTTCCTGGACGAGCGGGCTCGACAGCAAGGCGCCGACCTGCGCTGCATCGGGCAGCGGTCGCGGCGGTGGCGCGCTGTCATTGGCGAAAGCGGGGGTGGCCACGCCGAGGGCCAGCAAACCGAGCAGAATCACACGCATCATCAACCCTCGAACGCCCCCGATCGAGTTTGACGGGTAGCACGATTCGGGGCGTTTTGTCGACAACCCTCCTTCGTCACCCCGGCACGAGGCCGGGGTGACGGGAAGGGGGCTTATTCCGCCGCGACCTGCTCCTCGCGATCGTCGAGCGGATGGCTCAGCCGCGTCAGCATTTCCTTCGGCACCACCTGCCAGAAGCGATCCACCACACGCCCCCAATCGTCGAGCAACGCACCCGACCATTTCGAATCGGTCGCGGCGTGGTGCGCGCGGACGAGGCCGAGCAGCACTGCTTCCCAATGCAGCGACGACAGCCGGTTCCAGGTGATGTTCTCGGGGTTGGCGCGGCGTGCGAAGCTGCCGTCGGCGTCGTAGACGAACGCCATCCCGCCGGTCATCCCCGCGCCGAAGTTCGCGCCGACGGGGCCGAGCACCACCGCGGTGCCGCCGGTCATATATTCGCACCCGTTCGCGCCGCAGCCCTCGACCACGACGGTCGCGCCCGAATTGCGCACCGCGAAGCGCTCGCCCGCTTGCCCTGCGGCATACAGGCTGCCCGAGGTTGCGCCGTACAGCACGGTGTTGCCGATGATCGTGTTGTCCTGCGATGCGAGCGGCGAGCTCACCACCGGGCGCACCGCGATGATGCCGCCCGACAGACCCTTGCCGACATAGTCGTTGGCATCGCCGAACACTTCGAGCGTGATGCCCTTGCACAGGAACGCGCCGAGGCTCTGCCCGGCCGAGCCGCGCAAGCGGACATGGACATGCCCGTCGGCGAGCGCCGACATGCCGAAGGTCCGCGTGATCTCGCTCGACAGTCGCGTACCGACCGCGCGGTGCGTGTTGCGCACCGAATAGGTCAGTTGCATCTTCTCGCGCCGGCTGAACACCGCCGCGGCATCCTTGATGATCTGCGCGTCGAGGCTGTCGGGCACTTCGTTGCGGCGACCCGTAAGGCTGAAGCGGCGCTGATCGTCGGGCGCATCGACCTTGGCGAGGATCGGGTTGAGATCGAGATCGTCGAGATGCTCGGCACCACGGCTGACCTGGCGGAGGAGTTCGGTCCGGCCGATCACTTCGTCGAGGCTGCGGAAACCGAGCCGGGCGAGGATGTCGCGGACTTCCTCGGCGATGAAGGTCATCAAATTGATGACCTTCTCAGGGCTGCCGCTGAACTTGGCGCGGAGCTTCTCGTCCTGCGTGCAGACGCCGACCGGGCAGGTGTTCGAATGGCACTGCCGCACCATGATGCAGCCCATCGCGACGAGCGACAGCGTGCCGATGCCGAATTCCTCGGCGCCGAGGATCGCGGCGATGACGATGTCGCGCCCGGTCTTGAGCCCGCCATCGGTCCGCAGCTTGATGCGACCGCGCAGGCCGTTGAGCGTCAGCGTCTGGTTGACCTCGGACAGCCCCATTTCCCACGGCGTGCCGGCATATTTGATGCTGGTCTGCGGGGAAGCGCCGGTGCCGCCGACATGGCCGGCGATCAGGATCACGTCGGCATGCGCCTTGGCGACGCCCGCCGCGACGGTGCCGATCCCGGCCGAGGAGACCAGCTTCACGCACACCCGCGCGATCGGGTTGATCTGCTTGAGGTCGTAGATGAGCTGCGCGAGATCCTCGATCGAATAGATGTCGTGATGCGGCGGCGGCGAGATCAGCGTTACGCCGGGCGTCGCATGACGCAGCTTGGCGATGAACTCGGTCACCTTGAAGCCGGGCAGCTGCCCGCCCTCGCCGGGCTTGGCGCCCTGCGCGACCTTGATTTCGATCTCGTCGCAGGCGTTGAGATATTCCGCCGTCACGCCGAAGCGGCCGCTCGCGATCTGCTTGACGCCGGAGTTGGCGTTGTCGCCGTTCGCATAGGGTTGGTAGCGCGCCTTGTCCTCGCCGCCTTCGCCCGACACCGCCTTGGCGCCGATCCGGTTCATCGCGATCGCCAGCGTCTCATGCGCCTCCGGGGAGAGCGCGCCCAAGGACATGCCCGGCGTCACGAAGCGCTTGCGGATCTCGGTGATCGCCTCGACCTGATCGACCGGCACGCCCTCGGCGGGGAAGTTGAACTGCAGCAGGTCGCGCAGATAGACCGGCGGCAACGCCTCCACGCCGCGCGAGAATTGCAAATAGGTCGAGTAGCTGTCGGTCGCGACCGAGTTCTGCAGCAAGTGCATCAGCTGCGCCGAATAGGCATGCGTCTCGCCGGTGTGGCGCTGGCGATAGAAGCCGCCGATCGGCAGCGTCGCGACGCCCTCGTCGAACGCCTTGTCATGTCGCAGCTGCGCGTTGAGATGGAGCGAGGCGTAACCCTCGCCCGAAATCTTCGCGGGCATCCCCGGGAACAGATCGTTGACCAGCGCACGGCTCAAGCCCACCGCCTCGAAATTGTAGCCGCCACGATAAGAGGAGATCACCGCGATCCCCATCTTCGAGATGATCTTGAGCAGACCCTCCTCGACCGCATGGCGATGCCGCGCGAGGCATTCCTCGAGGCTCAGTTCGCCGAACAGCCCGCGGGCATGGCGATCGGCGATCGACGCCTCGGCGAGATAGGCGTGGACGGTGGTCGCGCCGACGCCGATCAGCACCGCATAATAATGCGTATCGAGGCATTCGGCGGTCTGGACGTTGATGCTGGCGTAGGAGCGCAGGCCCATCCGCACGAGATGCGTGTGGACCGCCGCGGCCGCGAGCACGCCGGCGATGCCGATCCGGTCGGGGCCGATGTTGCGATCGGTCAGGAACAGCTCGCTATGCCCCTGGCGCACTGCGGTGACCGCCTCGGCGCGGATCCGCGCGATCGCGGCGCGCAGCGTCTCGGGGCCGCCACCGGCCTCGAAGGTGCAGTCGATCTCGGCCGCCTGGCTGCCGAAATGCGCCTTGAGCTTCGCCCACGCCGCGCCGTCGAGCACTGGCGATTCGAGCACGAGCACGCCATCGCGCCGGTCCTCGGTGTCGAGGATGTTGGCGAGGTTGCCGAAGCGCGTCTTGAGCGACATCACATGACGTTCGCGCAATGGGTCGATCGGCGGGTTGGTGACCTGGCTGAAATTCTGCCGGAAGAACTGGCTGATCAGCCGCGGCTTGTCCGAGATGACGGCGAGCGGGGTATCGTCGCCCATCGAGCCGATCGCTTCCTTGGCGCCCTCGACCATCGGCGCGAGGATCAGCTCCATATCCTCGAGCGTCTGGCCGGCAGCGACCTGGCGCCGCGTCAGATCGGCGCGGTCGAAGCGCGTGACCGGATCGCCGCCGGGCAGCGGCAGGTCTTCGATGCTGGTGAACTCGCCGATCATCGCGGCATAATCATGCTCGCCCGAGATCCGGTCCTTCACCGCGCGGTCGTGCAGCAGCACGCCCTCGTCGAGATCGATCGCGATCATCTGGCCCGGCCCGAGCCGACCCTTCTCGATCACGGTCGATTCGGGAACGACGACCATCCCGCTCTCCGACCCGACGATCAGCAAACCATCGATCGTGCGGACATAGCGCAGCGGGCGCAGCGCGTTGCGGTCCATGCCGGCAACCGCCCAGCGGCCGTCGGTCATCGCCAGTGCTGCGGGGCCGTCCCACGGCTCCATCACGCTCGCGAGATACTGGTACATCGCCAGATGTTCGGCGGGCATGTCGATCGACTCGGCCATCGCCTCGGGGACGAGCATCAGCTTGGCGGTCGGCGCATCGCGGCCCGAGCGGCAGATCGCCTCGAACACCGCGTCGAGCGCTGCCGTGTCCGATGCGCCCGCCGGGATCACCGGCTTGATGTCTTCGCTATGCTCACCGAAGGCGAGGCTCGCCATGCGGATCTCGTGGCTGAGCATCCAGTTCTTGTTGCCGCGGATCGTGTTGATCTCGCCATTGTGCGCGAGCGTACGGAACGGTTGCGCCAGCCACCATTGCGGGAAGGTGTTGGTCGAATAGCGCTGATGGAAGATCGCGACGCGGCTCTCGAAGCGCGTGTCGCGCAGGTCGGGGTAGAAAATCGACAGCGATTCGGCGAGGAACAGCCCCTTGTAGATGATCGAGCGGCACGACAGGCTACAGATGTAGAAGCCCTGGATCTGCGCCTCGATCACGCGCTTCTCGATCCGGCGGCGCACCAGATAGAGGTTCTTCTCGAACTCGGCGTAGCTCGCATCCTCGGGCAGCGGCCCGGCGATCATGATCTGCTCGATCTCGGGGCGCGTGGCCAAGCCCTTCTGGCCGATCACCGACACGTCGACCGGCACCTGGCGCCAGCCATAGATGGTGTAGCCCTCGTCGATGATGATGCTCTCGACGATCGTGCGGCACGCTTCCTGCGCGCCGAGATCGGTGCGCGGCAGGAAGATCATGCCGACCGCGAGGCGGTTGGGGAGCGGGCGATGGCCCGACGCGGCGATCGCATCGTCGAAGAATTTGAGCGGCAGGTCGATGTGCAGCCCGGCGCCGTCGCCGGTCTTGCCGTCGGCATCGACCGCGCCGCGGTGCCACACCGCCTTCAACGCATCGATCGCCGACTGGACGACTCGGCGCGATGGCGTTCCGTCGGTCGCGGCGACGAGGCCGACGCCGCAGGCATCGCCTTCGAATTCGGGGCGGTACATGCCGTGCTCGGCGAGATAGGCGTGCTGGTCGGTCATGATGTGCCCTTGGGGTTCTGCAGCTTGCTCTCGTTGGTGCCCAGCGCCTTGGCCAGGCGCGCTTTTTCCGTCGGGCTCAGCTCTTCTATCTTTCGCGGCGGCGGGAGCGCCGCAGTCGCCTTCTTGGCGGCCTCAAGGAAATGCGGCATCTGCTGCATCATCTTGGGCATGAGACCCTTCATCGTATTCATGACCGCAGGATCGGTCATGATCGTCGTGGCGGATGCGGCATATTTGGTGCCGGTTGGCGTCGCGAAATAGCGATCGAGATCTACCAATTCGTCACGCGAGAAGCGGCTCGCATACGCCGTCGCCATCCCTTCGCGGAGCTCGGGTTCCATTGTCGTGAAGAAGTCGCCCATCGCGCCGAACATCGCGTGCATCGTCAGTTCCTGACGCTCTTCCCAATGCGGGTCGTAGATCGCCATGACCTCCGAGAGATCGACCTTGTCGAGCTTCTGCGCTTCCGCAGCGTTCATGCCACCGATCTGCGCGAGCTGGGCGAGCGGCATCGACTTTATCGCCCCGCCAAAGCTCCCCATCATGGCGTCCATCGAGGTGGACATGAGCTTCTTGTAGATGCCGGGGGGCAGGAGCCGTGCCGCCACCCGACGCGCGACCGCCAACCGGGCTGGATCGACGGGGGCGGCGGCCTGCGTGCCGGCCGGGACTGTGGCTGTTGGCGCGCCTTGGGCAATGGCCGGTGACGCCGCCAGGGCTACCGAAACCGCTGCGATACGACCGTATCTCATGCCGCCTTCCTCTCCGCCGTCGCCTTCGCCTTGAGATAGCGGTGCATGCTCGCCGCGACATCCCGCCCGTCGCGGATCGCCCAGACGACCAGGCTCGCCCCGCGGACGATGTCGCCCGCCGCGAACACGCCGTCGAGCGAGGTCATCAGCGTCTTGTTGTCGACCAGCACCGTGCCCCAGCGCGTCACGCCGAGTTCGGGTGCGTCGAACAGCTTGGGCAAATCCTCGGCGTCGAAGCCGAGCGCCTTGATGACGAGATTGGCTTCGAGGTCGAACCCGCCCTCGGGATCGATCTCGGGCGCGCGGCGGCCCGACGCGTCGGGCGCGCCGAGCCGCATGCCGCTCGCCTTGACGCCGCTGACCGCGCCGTCGCCGACGAAGCTTTCGGGCGCCGAGAGCCAGACGAACTCGACGCCTTCCTCCTCGGCATTGGTCACCTCGCGCTGCGAGCCCGGCATGTTGGCGCGGTCGCGGCGGTAGAGGCACTTCACCGAGGCGGCATCCTGGCGGATCGCGGTGCGCACGCAGTCCATCGCGGTATCGCCGCCGCCGATCACGACGACATGCTTGCCGCGCGCATCGAGGCCGCCGTCGTCGAACGCGGGCACCGCGTCGCCAAAGCCCTTGCGGTTCGAGGCGGTGAGGAAGGCGAGCGCATCGACCACGCCGTCGGCCTCGACTCCGGGCGCCTTGATCGCGCGCGCGCGATAGACGCCGGTCGCGATCAGCACCGCGTCATGGCGGCGGCGCAATTCTTCCATCGTCGCGTCGCGGCCGACCTCGAAGCCTTCGTGGAAGACGATGCCGCCCGCCTTCAACCGCTCGACCCGGCGCATCACGACGGGCTTTTCGAGCTTGAAGCCCGGGATGCCATAGGTCAGCAACCCGCCGGCGCGGTCGTAGCGATCGTACACATGGACGTCGTAGCCGTTGCCGCGCAAATATTCTGCGGCGCTCAAGCCGGCCGGGCCGGCGCCGATCACGCCGACCGATTGTCCGCGGGCACGACCCGGGACGAGCGGCTCGACCCACCCTTCGGCCCAGGCTGTGTCGGTGATGAACTTCTCGACCGATCCGATCGTCACCGCGCCATGGCCGGAGAATTCGATCACGCAATTGCCCTCGCACAACCGGTCCTGCGGGCAGATCCGGCCGCAAATCTCGGGCATGGTCGAGGTCGCGTTGCTCAGCTCATAGGCCTCGCGCAGCCGCCCCTCGGCGGTCAGGCGCAGCCAGTCGGGGATGTGGTTGTGCAGCGGGCAATGCACCGAGCAATAGGGCACACCGCATTGCGAGCAGCGCCCGGCCTGCTCTTCGGCATCGGGAACGGCATAGCGCTCGGCGATCTCGCGAAAATCCTCGGCGCGAAGCTCGGGCTCGCGCTTGGCGGGGTAGACTTGCTCGCGATCGACGAACTTCAGCAGCGACGTGTCAGCCATATGCACACCCTTTCGAAGGCGGACCTATCGCTGCTTTTCATGATTGTCATGAGGAAATCGCAATATAGGTCAGCAATGCTACCCTACTTTATCGCATATGATTACGCTCACGAGACGTTCGGTCGATTGTCCTTCAATGATAGGTCCGAAACGGTATTAAATCGAGAGCAGCCAGATCAGCGCCGCACTCCCGGCGACGATTCGATACCAGGCAAACGGCTCGAACCCGAATCGCGTCACAACGCCGACGAACCATTTCACCACCAGCAATGCGACGACGAAGGCGACGATGAAGCCTAGCCCGATCGCGCCGAGCCCGACGCCCTGTCCGCTCAGCAATTCGTGCCGGTTCTTGACCAGTTCGAGCGTCGTCGCGCCGAGCATCGTCGGGATGGCGAGGAAGAAGCTGAACTCGGCCGCGGTCCGCCGCTCCACCCCGAGCGCCAGCGCGCCGAGGATCGTCGCGCCCGAGCGGCTGACGCCCGGCACCATCGCGAGGCATTGCAGGCAGCCGATGCCGACCACCTTCGCCAGCGGGATGTCGGCGACGCCGGCAATGTCGCCCTTGGGGGCGAGGCGCTCGACGACGATGATCGCGATCCCGCCGATCACCAGCGCGACCGACACCACCACCGCATTGCCGAGCAGCGCCTCGATCTGCTTGTGAATCGCCAGCCCGACGATCGCCGCCGGCGTGAAGGCGACGAGGATGTTGCGCACGAAGCGGAGCGACACCGGATTGAGCCGCAGCAGCCCCATGCCGACCGCCCAGAAGGTCCGCCAATAGAGCACGACGATCGCGAGGATCGCGCCGAGCTGGATCACGATGTTGAACACTTCCCAGCGCGACGCTTCGTAGCCGAGCAGCTTGGTCGCCAGGATGAGATGCCCGGTCGAGGAGACGGGCAGGAATTCGGTCACCCCCTCGACGATGCCGAGCAGGATGATGCTGATGATGTCGCCCACGAAATTCCCCCTTCAAACGGCGCGCCGGCAGTGTCGGCCCGGCGATCAGGCCGCCGCCGGCACCGCGAAGCGTCCGCCCTTGCGGTAGCGCACCAGCCAGCCCGGCGCCACCGCGTCGAGCGGGGTGGGGGTGATGCCGAGCAGCGCCAGGCCGTCGCTCCCCGAGACGACATTGTCGTGCGCCAGCATCCGCCACTGGTCCTGCGTGATCGGTGCGCCGGGCAGGAAGCCGACCGATGCGATCGCGCCGCCGATCGCGTCGGGCAGTTCGAGCAGCTTGGGGCTGCGGTTGGTCGCGGTGGCGATCCAGCGGATCAGTCCGCCCATCGACAGCACGTCGGGGCCGCCGAGCTCGAGCGTCTTGCCCGCGGCGGTCGCGCGATCGGCCAGCGCCGCGACGACGGATGCGGCGACGTCGCCGACATAGACCGGCTGGAATTTGGTGCCGGTCCGCAGCACCGGCACGACCGGCGCCTTGGCGATCATCGCGGCGAAGCGATTGACGAACTGGTCCTCGCGCCCGAACACGATCGACGGCCGCAGGATCGTCGCGCTCGGGAAGGCGGCGCGCACTGCGGCCTCGCCGTCGCCCTTCGAGCGACCATAAGCCGAATCCGACTGCGGATCGGCGCCGATCGCCGAGACATGCACCAGCGCGCCGACACCGGCGCGTGCGGCGGCCTCCGCGACGATCCGCGCGCCCTCGACCTGGACCTTGCGGAAATCGCCGCTGAGGATGCCGACCAAGTTCACCACCGCATCCGACCCGGCGATCGCGCGCGCCACCGAATCGGGCTTGGTGATGTCGGTCGCAGCGAACTGGATCTGCCCGAGGCCGCCGAGCGTCTTGAGAAAAAACGCCTGGCGCGGGTCGCGCTGTGCGATTCGCACACGCGCGCCGCTCTCGAGCAGGCTTTGCGCGACATAGCGGCCGAGAAACCCTCCGCCGCCGATCAGCGTAATCAGTGTGTTCTTCATGGGTGCGCGCCTCGTGCCAGCCGTCGGTAATCGTCGCGCAAGCCTTTGCCGAGCAACGCCTGTGTTGACAAGGCCGACTCCGCTCCCCTAAGGCCCGCGACCTACCCCGTGCCCGGATGGCGGAATTGGTAGACGCACCAGCTTCAGGTGCTGGCGCTCGCAAGGGCGTGGAGGTTCGAGTCCTCTTCCGGGCACCAGGTACCCCTCAGGGGGTACCACAGCTTCTCCAAAGGCTTAAAGCCGCGGTTTTCTGCCATAGACTGGCTCTGGAAGACCCGCTGTGTGTCCTTGCATCCCTGACCGATGTTGGCATCAGTGTTGGTACTTCCGGATACCAGTACCAGGAGATACCAAAATGGCTCTCACGGCATTGGAAGGTCGATCCGCAAAGGGCGGGGAGCGTCCGTACAAAGTTGGCGGCCCAGGCGGCCTCTACGGCTTCGAGGTCCGGCTGATTCCACCGGGCCTATGTGAAGCCGTGCGTTAAGCGGCATAAGAACGATGCGGTCGATGCCGGATATCAAAGCGTTTGCGCTGACAGCGGCTGACAGGAAATAACGTTCGGCTGTTAGCGGCGATGCCAAACCATCACCATTCCCGCAATGCGCCATCCGGCCCGCGCCATGCCGGGTTGCGCCAGCGATGCGGTGCCTTGGCGGCGATGCGCACCGCGGCCTCGTCTATCTCGATGCCGAGGCCGGGAGTTTGCGGAATCGACAGCGTTCCCGCCTCGATCGCGAAGACTTCCGGGTTGCGGATCAATGTCGCAAGATCCTGGTCGGCTGCGTTGTAATGGATGCCCAGCGACATCTCCTGGATGACGAAATTGGGGGAGACCGCCGCGACGTGCAGGCACGACGCCAGCGCAAGCGGACCGATCGGCGAATGCGGGGCAAATCCGACGTCGTAGGTTTCCGCCATCGCGGCGATCCGGCGTGTTTCGGAGATACCGCCGGCGTGCGACAGATCGGGCTGGATCAGGTCGAGACAGCCCGCTTCGAGAAACGGCCGGAAATCCCAGCGGCTGTAAAGCCGCTCGCCCATCGCGATCGGGACGCTGGTATGGTGCGCGAGTTGCTGAAGCGCGGTGATATGTTCGCCCAGCAACACTTCCTCGGCGAACATCGGGCGGACCGCTTCGATCGCGCGAAGCGCGCTGCGCGCCATCGGCTTGTGCATCCGGCCGTGGAAGTCGACGCCTACCTCGATGCCGCACGCCTTGACCATCGCGATCCGCTCGACGAGTGAGTCGATCTGCCGATGGTTTTCGAGCCAGCCCATGGCTTCGACCGCGTTCATCTTGACCGCGGTAAAGCCCTGGTCGCGCCGCAGCGCCGCACCCGCCGCAACATCTTCCGAACGGTCGCCGCCGATCCACGAATAGACCGCGATCCGGTCGCGGACGCGGCCACCGAGCAACTGATAGACCGGAACGCCGAGCCGGCGCCCCTTGATGTCCCAAAGCGCCTGATCGATGCCGGCGATCGCCGAAAGTAGGACCGGGCCGCCACGATAGAAACCGAGCCGGTGCAGCATCTGCCACGCATCCTCGATGCGATCCGGATCGTGGCCGATCAACCGGTCGCGCGCGGCGTCGAGGCTGCCCAGCACGGCCTCGGCATGCCCCTCGAGCGTCGCCTCGCCCCAGCCGACCAGCCCTTGTCGCGTCTCGATGCGGACGAAGACCCAGCGCGGCGGAACGGCGAAGAACTCCATCGAGCCGATCGTATCGGGCGCGTGCGTCGCGACCGATGGCTGGATGTCCGATATCGTCAAGTATACCTCCAATGCGAGACTGCGCATGTCCAGCGGGACGGATCCTGGCCGGGCTCGTGCTGCCCGGCCAGGATCGACGGTTAGAATTTGAAGCGCGCGCCCAATGTGAAATAGCGACCGATCACATCGGCATAGGGCAGCGCCGGATAGCGCAAGCCGATGCTGCCGCCCGAATAGATCGTCTGGAAGATGCCGCCCTGCGTATCGAGCAGATTGCTGATGTTGAGGAAGGTCGTGACCTTGCCGCCGCCGACCTTCCAGTCATAGCTGAGGTTGAGATCGGTCTGCCAATAGGCCGGCACGTCCGGGATCGCATAGACCGTGCCCGGTACAGCGGACTGTTTTGCCTTAGAGATGAAGCGCTGCAGGACATTGAAGCTGAACGGACCCGTCTGATAATCGACGAACAGATTGACCTTGTCGCGCGGAACGCCGCTCAACCCCGATTCGATCGCACCGGCGGTGTTGTAGGCAGCAGAGCCGGGCAAGGCCTGCGTCGTATAGACCGGCTGGTGCGACCAGAGCAGTCGGGTCGAAAGATTGCCCGGCAGACCGAGTGGGGCGAGGTTGCTGGCATAATTCAGTTCGACATCGAAGCCGCGCGTCGAGATCTGCGCCAGATTTTGATTGATCGCGTAGCGCAAAGTTGGGAAATTGGCCGGGGACGTGCTGTTGTAGCTGATCGGCCGGACGAGATAGCTGCAATAGGGCGAGGACCCGTTCGATGCGAGGCATAGCGACTGGATGGTCGGATCGTCGCCGTAGACGACGCCGATCGCATCCTCCACCTTGATGCTGAAATAGTCGAACGAGGCGCTGAAACCGCGCAGCGCCTGCGGCGTCAGGACGATGCCGGCGGTCGTGTTGTACGCGATCTCGGGCCGCAATCGCGGATTGCCGCCTCCGACGGTGTTGACGGTCCCGGCCACGCCGGTGAGCGGGTCGCTGATGCCCGATCCGCTTATCACCTGTTGCTGGTAGAGATCCCACAGCGTCGGTGCGCGGAAGTCGCGCGACCGGGTGCCGCGCAGCCGGAGGTCGCTCGAGACTTTCCATTCAAGTCCGAGCTTCCATGTGTCTGCAGAAAAGGACGATTTGGTGCTGTTGCCCGATGCGGAATAAGAGGCGTGGCGGTACGCGCCATTGAACGACAGGTTGCGTACGAACGGCAGGTCCTTGAGGAGCGGAATGTTCGCCTCGACGCTGCCTTCGTAAATGTCCTCCTGCCCGCTGCCAGCGCCCTGGACCTCCTTGAAATAGGCGAGCGTTCCCCCGGGATAGGAGCCTGCGGCGGCGTTGCCCGCGGCGCCGAGCCGCAGGTTGGCGGGATTGAACGTGTCATTGGGGGTCGTCGTCGTCACGTCGAGTGATGCGTGCCGGAACTCGCCGCCGAGCGCGACCTTGACCGGCCCCGCCCAATTTTCGAAGAGCGTTCCCGTCACGTTCGCTCCGGCATCCTCGAGCTTGCTCTTCGCGGTCCACGACGTGTCGTCGAAAATGAAATCGCGCGCGGCCTGCGAGGTGTTGCCCTGACCGAACACGTTGAGCGGCGCGCATCCGGGAAAGGCGCTCGGCGCATAGAGGCTGACGTTGCAGACGACCGTACCGCTTCGCGGGTCGCGCACCGCGTCGAGCGCAGCGTAGAAATTGGCGGTGTTGACGTTGTTTTCGGTCGTATTCTTGGTGCGCGTGTCGCCATGCGTGAAATGCGCATCCCATTTCAAATCGCCGAGCAGATTGCCCTTGAGCCCTGCCGTGAAGGCATCGGCGCGGGTCTCGGTCTTCAGCCCGAGCTGGCTCATCAGATCATTGTCAAAGCGATTGAGGTTGAAGCTCGACGTCCCGCTCGCCGTCAGCGCCGCCTGTTGCGCGCCGGGCAGGAAGGCGTTCCCGCTATAGATCGTGATCGGATAGCTGCCATCGGTGTTGGTATAGATCTGGTTGCGCGCAAAGGCGCGGTTCGACGAATAGCGTCCCTCGACATAGCCCTCGATCCCGCCGCCGAAATCATAATCGAACCGCGCAAAGGCCTGCGCGCTGCGGAAATCCGGGATCACATATTGATTGTGCGTATAGCCGCCATCGCCGCCGATGCTGACGTTCGCGGTATTGGTGGGCGCGCCGGGGTTGAAGGCGACGAGCTGCCCGCTGTTGTTGAACATCTGCCCGGCGATCGGGCCGCTCGTGACGAGGCCGCCCGGAGCGGTGTTGCTCTGCCGTCCATTCAGCGCCAGCGTGTAAGGCGAGGCCGCCGTTCCGGCGCCGAGAACGACCGAACCGTCGCTGCCGCGCGGCCGATCGGCGTCGTCATGAACGCCGTCCCGGCTGTAATATTCGGCACTCGCCTCGAAGTGACCGCGGTCGCCGACCTTCGTGCCGAACGCAAGACCGCCGCGCACCTGCTTGGCATCGCCATAGCCAGAAACGCCGCCCTGGATGAGCCCTTTGAGACCGGTGAACTTCGTATCGGTGATGAAGTTCACGACACCTGCGACGGCATCCGAACCATAGACCGCCGAGGCGCCGCCGGTGACGGTTTCGACGCGCTGAATGAGCATCTGCGGCAGCGTGTTGGTATCGACGGTGGTGTCGAAGAAGGTGCCGGGGACGCGGTTGCCATCCTGCAGGATCAGCGTGCGGATCGGCGTCAGCCCGCGCAGATCGAGGAAATTACCCGGCGAATTGTAGCCGCGACCGTTCGAGTAGGAGACCGAATTCTGCGAGCTGCCATTGGCGTTGAAGGCCGGCAGCTTGGCAAGCGCGTCCGGAATGCTCGTCGGCGTCGTCGCCTGCAATTGCTCGGCCGACACGATGGTGACGGGCGTCGGCTGGCCGTTGCCGTTCTTCAGGCGCGATCCGGTGACGACGATGTCGCCGACAGGCGCCTGCTCGGACTGCGCTGCAATCGCCGGTGGAGCCGCCTCAGCCTGTTGGGCAGCTGCGGGTGATCCAGCGGCAAGCGCAATGGCGGATGCGGCACAGAGCAGCGCGAGTTTCATGGTGTCCCCTCCCTCGAGTCGTCTTATTCCTTAAAAAGTATGATAATATAATCCGTGGCGCAAGTCCGTCTGTTTGGAATGCGGGCGTTTTTGCGTTTCGGTCTGCCGCCCGCGTCGCAAACCGCTACCCCGCGCGCGCGCGGCCATGTAAACGGATGGACAGGACCGAACCCACCGAGAGCGCCTTTGATAGATACCGCACCACGCCCCGACGCTTCCGGTCGAAAAACCGGCACGATCACTGCGCACATCGTTCATGAGATCGGCCGCGCGATCGTCACGCAATATTATTCCGAATCGATCGCCTTTCCCGTCGAGGCGGAGATCGCCCGCCAATATGGGGCGAGCCGATCGATCGTTCGCGAAGCCGTCAAGATGTTGGCCGCCAAAGGCCTGGTCCGCTCGCGGCAGCGCGCGGGCACGGCGGTTCAGCCCGAAAGCGAATGGAATTTGCTCGACACCGACGTCCTCAAATGGCTGCTGGAACGCGATTTTTCGATCGATCTGCTGATCGAGTTCACCGACATCCGCATGGCGATCGAACCGCGCGCCGCATCGCTCGCGGCGAGTTATGCGTCCGGCGCACAGCGTCGCGACATCATGCAGGCGACCAGCCGGATGTTCGCGGCCGAGAAAGGCGAGGACGATGCGCTGGAGGCCGACATCGCGTTTCACACCGCCGTGCTCAATGCCAGCAACAACCGCTTCCTCCGCCAGTTCACGGATCTGTCCGAGACAACGTTGCGCTTCAGCATTCGCCGGACCAACGCCTATGCCGGCGTCGCGCGTGCCAGCGCCTCCGATCATCAGCGCGTCGCCAAGGCGATCGTCGAAGGCGATCCGGTCACGGCGGGGCAGTTGATGAATGCGCTCATCCAGGGCGCACTTGATCTCCTGCTCGCGGCGGGTGGCCATCCGGCTCGCTAGGATAGGCATTGACGGCCCTGCATAAAGTATGACTTTAGGGCAAGGTCGGTCCAATGTTGCCGACCGGGAGGATGCAATGATGAAACGGTTCGTGGCGCCTGTGTGGCTGGCGTTGCTGGCGACGCCCGCGGTGTCGCAACAGGTCGTGCAGGCCGATGCGAGTGCCCCGATCGATCCGGTCAAGACCGGCTTTCTGCAGCTCGGCACCGCGACCTCCCCGCGCGGCGATACGCTCGACGTGAACGACCGCTATCTCACGCTCAATCACCGTCCCTGGCTGCCGGTGATGGGCGAGATCCACTTCGTGCGTCTCCCGCGCGACGAGTGGCGCGCCGAACTGCTGAAGATGAAGGCATCGGGCGTCGACATCGTCGCGACCTATCTCTTCTGGAACTACCATGAAGCCACGCAGGGCCAGTTCGACTGGAGCGGCGATCGCGACGTCCGCGCCTTCGTCAAACTGGCGGACGAGATCGGGCTCAAGGTCCTGATCCGGCTCGGCCCCTGGGCGCATGGCGAGGCGCGCTTCGGTGGCATCCCCGACTGGGTCGTGCGCACCACACCGACGCGCGGCAGCGACCCGACCTATCTGCAGTTCGTCGACCGCTATTGGGGCGAGATCGGCCGGCAGCTTCAGGGCGAGTTGTGGAAGGACGGCGGCCCGATCATCGGCGTGCAACTGGAGAATGAGTATAATCTGACGGGTGCGCTCGAGGGCCGTCGTCATATCGCCGACCTCAAGGCGATCGCGCTCAAGCACGGCTTCGACGTGCCCTTCTACACCGTGACCGGTTGGGACGGCACGATCTACCCCGCGCGCGCGGTCACGCCGGTGTTCGGGGGCTATCCCGACGAGCCATGGGGGACGACGGTTGACAAACTGCCGCCGAAGGAAACCTATGCCTTCCGCTTCGACAGCCGGGTCAGCGGCAATCTCGGTGCGCAGACGCAGGGCGCATCGGGCGATGCGGAGCGCGATACGCGCCAGACCCCGTTTCTAGGCGCCGAATATGGCGCGGGCGTCCCGACCATGTACCGCCGCCGTCCGGTGATCCAGCCCGACGATATCGCGGCCATGCTGCCGGTCCAATTGGGCTCGGGCGTCAACCTGTACGGATACTACATGTATCACGGCGGTCGCAATCTGGTGAACGGTACGACGCTCGAGGAGAGCACCGCGATCGGCGGGTTCAACGATCTCCCTGCGATCGAATATGATTTCCAGGCGCCCTACGGCGAATATGGCGAAGCCAATCCGGTGGTGGATTATCTGCGGCCGTTCCACGCCTTCCTGCACAGCTATGGCGCGCTGCTGGCGCCCATGACCGTGCGCCGCCCCGCCGCCATACCGAGCGGGAATGACGATCTGCGGACGCTGCGATGGTCGGTCCGCGCCGCGGGCAGTTCGGCCTTCGTGTTCGTCAACACCCATGTGCGTCAATATCGCATGGCACCGCAGGCGCCGACGCAATTCGCCGTCAAGCTCGGATCGCGCGACGTCGTCTTCCCGTCGCTGCCCGTCGCGATCCCGAGCGGCGCCTATTTCATCTGGCCGATCGGGCTCGATCTCGGAGGCAGCGTGCTCGACTGGGCATCGGCACAGCCGGTCACGCGGCTCGATACGGCCGAGGGGCCGGTGCATGTCTTCGCGGCGACCGACGGCATCGTCCCCGAATTCGCCTTCGCGCGCGGGACACTGGTCCGCGGCGGCCAGGCGCGGGACGTGGGCGATGCGACCGTCGTCACGGTCACACGGCCGGGAACCGATGCCGTGTTGCGCATCACCGGGAAAGACGGCGTCCAGATCCGCATCCTCGTGCTGTCGCAGGACCAGTCGCGGCATCTTTCGCGCATAAGTCTTGCCGGGAAAGAGCATCTCCTGTTCAGCCGCGCCGAGCTGGTCGAGGACGGACAGCGGCTCGCCTTGACCTCGGTGGGCGATCCGCACTTTGCGCTTTCGCTGTGGCCGGCGCTTCCCGGCGGCGCGCATGGTACTCTGGCGCTGGCGCGCGCGGGGATGGACGGGATGTTCACGCGCTATACGGCGACGGCGCCCCTGCGGACGATGTCGGTCACCTTCCGGCGCACGCGGGCCCCCGGCGTGGCGCCCCCCATTGCCTTCGGTGGCAATGCGAAGGCCGCGATCGAACCCTATCCCGAAATCATCGCCAATACCGCAGGAAGCTGGTCGCTCGACCTGCCGCATGCCGATCTTGCCGGGCTCGATGACGCCACGCTCTCGCTCGGCTGGGTCGGCGATATTGGGCGGCTGTATCGCGGCACCGAGCTGGTCGACGACCGCTTCTTCGACGGGCGAAACTGGCGCATCGGCCTCAAGCGGATCCTGTCGCAGGGTGCGGGGCCGCTATCGCTGCGGATCTTGCCGCTACGCAGCGATGCGCCGATCTATCTCGACGCGGCGCTCCGGCCCAAGCCGGGCCCGGATGGCCAGCGCGCCGACCTGCTGACCGCCGCGATCGAGCCGCGCTATCGGCTGGAGATTTCCGTCGCGACCGCCGCTCAATGATGCCGCACGCACGCTGAGATCGCACCGCCCGGGGCCCCTGACGAGGACTGCCCGGCGCCATCAATAAAGGAAATTGCACCGATGGTGACGCGAACTGTCCTGATCACCGGCGGCCTGGGCGGCATCGGGCTCGCCACGGCGCACGCTTTCGCCAAGGAGCGATCCTGCATCGCCCTGGTCGATTCCCGGGCTGACGATGGCGTGGTGTGCGACGCCTTGCGGAGTGCCGGTGCGGAAGATGTCGTCAGTCTCGTCGCCGACGTGTCCGACGAGGCGGCCGTCGCACGCAGCGTGGCGCAGACGCTCGACCGTTTCACCAGCCTCGACGTGATCGTCAACGTCGCGGGCACGATGATCTACCGGCCGATCGCCGAGCTGAGCGCGACCGACTGGCGGCGGCTGCTCGACATCAACTTCGTCGGCGCCGCGCTCTATACCGGGCATGCGCTGCGAGAGATGAAGACGGGCGGCTGCGTGATCAACATCGCTTCGGTCCATGCGCGGCGCACGACCCCGCTGGTCGCGCCCTACGCAGCAGCGAAGGCAGCGCTCGTCAGCCTCACGCGATCCGCGGCGATCGAGGGGAAGCCGCTCGGGATCCGCGTCAATGCGATCCTCCCGGGCGCGATCGATACCCCCATGCTGCGCGAGAGCCCCGCGATCAAATCCGGCGCCGAAGTGGTGCACGCCGATGACATCGGACAGCCCGAGGACATTGCGGCGCTTGCCTGTTTCCTGGCTTCCGCGGCGGCCGGCTTCATCACCGGTGAGGATGTCGTCGCCGACGGCGGACGCATGGGAAGACTATAATGCACGGCGCTCATCTCGAAACGGGCGGGCAAAGCGCCGCCGTCCCTGCTGGCGCTTCGGGCGCGGTCTGGCTGTGCTCGGCGGTGTCGGCGCTGGGCGGGTTGATGTTCGGTTACGACTGGGTCGTGATCGGGGGCGCCAAGCCCTTCTACGAAGCGAGCTTCCACATCACCGCGCCGACCAGCCAGGCCTGGGCGGTGAGCTGTGCGCTGATCGGCTGCCTGATCGGCGCGATGGGGTCTGGTGCGCTCAGCGAGCGCTTCGGCCGGAAACCCGCGCTCGTCGTTGCGGCCGTCATCTTTGCCGTCTCCTCGCTCGGCACCGCACTCACCGGGAGTTTTGGCGGCTTCGTCGCCTGGCGCGTCATTGGCGGTGTCGCGATCGGGATGGCATCGGGGCTTTCGCCTTTGTACATCGCCGAGATCGCCCCGGCGGGAAGCCGCGGGAGGCTCGTCTGCCTCAACCAGATCGCGGTCGTGCTCGGCATTCTCGGAGCGCAGATCGTCAATTTGCTGATCGCGCATCCCGTCGCGGCGGGCGCGACGCTGCCCGAGATCGCGCAGTCCTGGAACGGGCAATATGGCTGGCGCTGGATGTTCGCGGCGGCGGCGGTTCCCGCGGTCGCCTTTACGCTCGGCTGCTTCCTGATCCCGGAGAGCCCCCGCTGGCTCGCCAAGCGCGGCCGGTGGGAGGCGAGCGAACGCGTGCTGATGCGCTTTGGCGGCGCCGACTATGCGCGCGAGTCGATCGCCGACATCCGCCGCGCGCTCGACGCCGCGCCCGGGCAGAGCCTCCGCGCGGTGCTGCGGCAGGTGCGCTTCCGCCGCGTCATCGTCACCGGCATCGGGCTTGCGGTTCTCCAGCAGTGGTGCGGCATCAACGTGATCTTCAACTATGCGCAGGAGATTTTCGCGTCGGCGGGCTATGCGGTGTCCGACACGCTCTTGAACATCGTCATTACCGGCGTGGTCAATTGCGTCGCCACGCTGCTCGCGCTCGTGACGATCGAGCGCTGGGGTCGCCGACGGTTGCTGCTGATCGGCTGCGCCGGTCTCGCCGCCATCTATACGCTGCTAGGCGCCAGCTACCTGCTCGGCCTGCAGGGGTGGCCGCTGCTGCTGCTCGTCGTGGCAGCGATCGCCTGTTACGGAATGACGCTCGCGCCGGTGACATGGGTGGCGCTGTCCGAAATCTTCCCCGGCGAGGCGCGCGGCGCGAGCATGGCAGTGGCGACGAGCGCCTTGTGGTCGGCATGTTTCCTGCTCACCTACAGCTTTCCGGTGTTGAACGCCGTCGCCGGAACGGGACGGACCTTCTGGCTCTACGCCGTCATCTGCGTCGTTGGGTTCGTCTTCATCTATGCGCGCTTGCCCGAAACGCGCGGCCGCTCGCTCGAAGAGATCGAACGGTCATGGGCCTGAGCGGCGACGACGTGCCGCACGGTTGCGCCTGAGGCATGTCCGTCGATCGAACGCTGTTCGGCAGGCTTCGCGATGGAGCGCCCGTCGAGGCGATCTGCCTGACGGCGGGACCGCTTTCGGCCACGATCCTGACCTATGGGGCCACGTTGCAGGCGCTCCATGCACCCGACCGCGATGGCCGGATCGAGGACATCACGCTCGGCCACGACACGCTCGATCCCTATGTCGACCAGGCGAACTTCTTCGGCGTGACCGTCGGCCGCTATGCCAATCGGATCGGCGGGGGCGCCTTCCGTCTCGACGGGATCCGCTATGCGCTCGACCGCAACGAGGGGGCACAGTGCCTGCATGGCGGCTATCGCGGCTTCGACACGCAGTTGTGGTCGATCGTGGAGATCGAGGATGGCGAGCGTCCCGCTGTGGTGCTGGCATGCAGCAGCGCTGATGGCCATGGTGGTTTCCCAGGTCGGCTGGATGTGCGGGTGCGCTATATGCTCGACGGCGGTAGCGGCACACTGCTGATTGATTTTACGGCCGCTACGACAGCGCCCACGGTGGTCAATCTGACCAACCACGCGGTGTTCAATCTGGCGGGCGCCGACAGCGCCGAAACGATCCAGGCGCATACCCTTGCGATCCACGCGAGCCGCTACACCCCAGTCAACGCCGACATGGTGCCGACCGGGGAGATACGCTCGGTTGACGGCAGCGTCTTGGACTTTCGGGCGCCGCGAGCGCTTATCGACGATGCGGACGTTTTGACGCGCTTCCGCGACGGTCACGCGCAACTCGCCCTGACCAACGGCTACAACCACAACTTCGTGCTGGACCGCGGTCGCGGTGCCATTGCCGCAGTCGCCGCGCGGTTGGAGCATGCGGCCAGTGGTCGCGTGCTGGAGGTGCTTACGACCGAGCCGGGTCTCCAGCTATATTGCAGCAATCACCTCGATGGCGATCTCGTCGGAAAACACGGGCGGCGATACCATCGCGCGCAGGGCGTCGCGCTCGAGCCGCAGGCGTTTCCCGACTCGCCGAACCAGCCACATTTTCCATCGACCCGGATCGACCCCGGGGTGCCGTATCGCCACACGATGGCCTATCGCTTGCCGCCTTGCCGCAAGGCAAGCCTTTGACCCTGCGCTCCGATCTTTCGCCGATGCGTTCGATACGTCGGTTTTCGTCAAACCCGTTCGACCACCGCGTCGGTGCCGCGTGTGCAGCGCCGCACGATGGGTCCGCGCTTCGATCGCCTCTCCATGGTTTGCGGACAAGTGCCGAAACCGGTCGCTACTTCGCTATGACGGGCAGGTTGGCGTTAGGAGCGGAGATCGCTGCCGTCCCTGTCTGAGCACTCGGTCAGCGCGAGCGACCGATTCGTTTGGTATGGCGCGGCACCGCATCGAACCCGCCCATGTCGCTGTAGAAAAATGATTGTTGTTGCGTCGAGCTCGGAGCTTCGCAGTTCGCAAACGTACCATCGGCGTCGCCACGGACTGCCAATCCGAGCCGGGCGCCGGTCTTCATCCATCCGGTAGAGCAGCCTCCCGACGAGCGTCCTCGGCCTGCTGGGCGAGAAAGGCGGAACGTTCCTTTGGTTTCATGTAATTCCCATGAAGGTTCAAAAGGCGCGTAAACGGCCCGCGACTTCGGCTTACTTGGGTATTTGCTTCGGCAGCTGCCTCCGGGGCGTAGCCGGCACGCAGCATCAGACGTACGCCCAGCGCGTCGGCAGCCTGCTCCATCGCAAAGCGTGCAACGGCTTGTTTGGTTACGAGTTGCTGCTCGGTCGCCGCGTGACCGAGGAAAATGTGTGCGGCCTCATGCCCGATAATGAATGCCAATTGATCATCTGAGAGCAGCTGTTCCGTTTGGGTATCTACGCGAATGGTGTTCCCCGACGCGTTCGCAACGCCGCGCGTGCCGGACACGACAATAACACGAACGTCGCAGCTGTCCTGGCCCTGCACTTCCATCGTGATGGTCCGGTCGGCACGGCGGACTGTAAGCTGAAGGCGCGGCTCGTGAAGGCCGCTTGCCAGCGCGGTGCGAAACATGTCCTGGGCGTCGGGCGATTGCGCCCAGGTGACACCGTTGACGGCAGATATCTCATCACCAACGCGTATCCCCGCTTTGAGCGCGGGACTGTCCGGTGCGACCCATAGCACCGTATAACCATCGCCGAGATGCAAGGCGGTCGCCCCGGCGCGCTGAACATTCGGCGGAGCGCTCCGGTTCAGAGTGATCGGAGTAAAGCCATAATCGACCGCTTTTTTCTGACAGTAGCGGAGATTCGATGTCAGAATACGCCTCGTGATAGACTGAACGCGCGTTTGCCTTTTCATCAGCAATCCGATGTCATCCAAGGGCTCCGTCGCTGCACATAGGAGCGTCAATGCCGCGATCGCCATTGGAGTGAGCTTAAGACTCTTTGAAATCACTGACATTTTAAAAGTTTTCCCTGTAGGCTATGCCCCGTGAAGTTCTCTTCATCGACCGTTGATCCGGGATCGCAGCCAAGGGTGCGAAAATCACGCTGAGGCCGTCGCTACCAACCGCCGCAAAAGGTCGTCGAGAGGCCGTGCAATTGCGGGATCGTTATAATCGCCGGCCGTGGTGACGATTGCCATATCGAGATCGGGGACGAGAAAAAGGCGCTGGCCGCCATTGCCGATCGCCGATGTTACCGGCAGGTCCTTCCCGCGCCATCGGGTGGAGGTGGACCACCACTGAAATCCGTACCCGCCGATCGGTTCGGCGGCGACGCTGCGGGCAGTGGATTGGGCGACCCACGCCGCGGGTACAATTTGACGATCCTGCCATCTTCCCTTCGACAGCAGCATCGCGCCGATCTTCAGCAGGTCGCGCGGCTTCAGCCTCAAGCCGGCGGCGGCCAGGGGAATGTCAAAGAGGTTCCCGACCCATTCCCAATCGACAATCCCGAGCGGGGCGAACAACTCCCTGCCGGCGATATCGCGCAATGTACGTTTGGTGGCCCGGGTCATGATCTCGGCGAGAACGGCGGTCGCCCCGCCGCTGTAGACGAAAGACTGTCCGGGCACGGCGAGGACCTCTCGCCCGAACACGTAGCGATATGCGCTCGTCCGCGTGACGAGTCCGCTTTCGTCGCTAGATGTCGCGCGATGCACCGGCGATGGCTCGTTCCATTCGAGGCCCGCGGTCATGGTCAGCAAATGGCGGATTTTTATCAGCCGCTTCGAAGGTATAGCGAGGTCGGGATATTCCGGGAAAAGCGAAACGACCGGTGTGTCTATCCCCGGTATTTCGCGCCGCTCCAGTAACTTTCCGTAGAGCAAACTCACCACGCTCTTGCTGATCGATCGCATGTCGTGGCGATTAGTCGTGCCGAAATTCACATGGGACGGCCAGAGGCTGTAGATGGAGCGGTCCGAGCCGGCACTGTAGAGTTCGGCGACCAACTTTCCGCGGCGGAGGACGAGTACGCTATGGATATTGGCCGTTCCGTCATGGATCGTTTCCAAGACCTTGCGGAGTTCCGCTGCGTCCAAGCCCACATCGGAAGGGGGGGCTTCGATCAGTCCGTCGCGGAACGTCGCTGGCTTATCAACGACGGCTCGGGCGCTTTGCCGCGGGGTTGCGGGCGAACGGGTGGGATACAAAAATGCCGCTGCGCCAGCAGAGGCGGCGGACGCTGCAAGCCCCGTCACCAACCTCCGTCGGCTCAAATCCTGCGCGACGCTCGACGATTTGCGCGTAACAAACGGCATTGCCTCTCCCTCCCCCTAAGCGCGCATGTCGGTCGCGAACTCTCCACTATGATGCGAGCAAAGCTCGACTTCTCCTACTCGGGTTCGGTAGCGGGCGCACAGCTGAGAGGGGCAGGCTTATATCTCTGATTTTGCTGAACTAATATCCGAGAACATTCCATATGCGGCGTCTTGCCGCAATCGTCTGCTCGCTTTTAGCTGGACGTCGCGACGATGCTGCCACGGGCGTGCTGACGATCGTTTTCGCGCGTGCGGACCCAAGGCGTCACGCATACCCGACTTTATGGCCGGACGAACAAAATTCGCTAATTTCTTGTCCTATTGCAATACGTAAGCGCGGATAAGGTCAATCGCCTCGTCTTCGACTTGCCTCAGAGAAAAGCGCCCCACATCCGCTTGTTCGACAAAAGCTCTCGCTATTCCCAAGATCGCCCGCGACACCGCGAACAACCGTGCCGCGCTTATTGGGGGAACGTCCCTTCCGTCGAACAGCTCTCGACGCGCGATGAGCGCCTTGATCATTGCTTCCACGTGTATCTCGTGTTCAGCACCAAACCCTTCGGCGATGTATATGCTCATCACCGTCCGGCGAACGTAACGGTCTTCATGATGTCGTTCGAAGAGCGTACGCAGCAAATGCCGGAGGGTTTCACCGGCGTGTCCCTCGTTCAGCACCGCGGTCAATGCTGCTGCGTCTTGCTCGACAAGTTGCCGCGCGAGCGCAATGTAGATCGCATCCTTGTTGGGGAAATAGCCGTACAGCGTGCCGATACTGATGCCCGCACGCTCGGCGAGCTTGTTGGTTGTGAAGGCGGCGCGCCCATCCGCTCGCAGGATCATCGCGGCCGTCTCCAAGATCACGGACACGGTGAAGTGAGCGCGTTCCTGGGTCGGAATACGCCGCTGAACCGGTGGATTTCTTTTCTTTCGAGCCATCGGGCGGTGCCTCTCTCAGATGCCGGCGATGAAAACCGAGTGACGCTCGAATATTGATACGCGCGAGTCAAATCCGAGATTGCAGAGACACTTAGCGAGATGGCCGAACGCGCTGTCGGGGGACTTATAGGTCGCCATTCAGTCGCTGGCCGGCGAAGCCCTAAGGCAGGCCTGCAAACGAGCATCAACGGTGGCTCGCCGTGCAATAAACCTTGGTTCGTCAATCGGCGGCATGATCTTCTTCCAAGGGATCGGCCATCCTGAGCATGATCTCGGCGGCGGCGCGCAGGCTTGCGCGCTCGGCCTCGCTCAGCCGCGCGGCCATCATGGCGCCGAGCCATTCACGGCGCTGGGTCATCGCCGAGCTCAGCGCGTCGCGTCCCCGGGAGGTGAGCGTGATGACGTGGCGTCTGCGGTCGTCAGGATCGACCGCCCGCTCGATCAGCGCGTCGGTTTCCAGGCGCACCAGGAGGCGACTCAGCGATTGCGGCTGGAGCCCCTCGGCTCGGGCGAGGGCCACCGCACTCAGCGGCCCATCGCGATAGAGCGTCGCGATAAGCGCGAGCGCGCCGCCCGTCAGTTCGGAGGCACCCACCGATCGGCGCATCCCCCTCGCAAGGCGCAGCACCGCCCGAACGATCCGCGCCTCGTCACTTTCCTTAGCATCCGCGCTCGACATGATCATACGCATAGCGTATCAATACGCGGTCCACAACATGGAGGCTCTGGTTCAGCAGTTCGCGTGCTGGACTGCGCCGCGGCACTTTTCCGAGCATGGGCGCGGATGGCGCAACAGGAACCAGATCGTGAGATCCTTAAACGTCCCCTCCCGGCTTTGGCGCAATGTCGTGGCGATCGATCGGGGGGAACCCGTGAGCCTGCGGATGCTCGCGATCGCCGCGCTCGGCATGGGCGCGCCGGTCGCTGCCGGCTTGATGCTCGGACAAGCGGAGGCCGGTTTCACGATCGGTCTCGGCGCCATCCTGCTTGCCGGCGCGCCGACGGGTGCGAGCGGCAGCGCGGCTTCGCCGCCGCCCGGTCTTGCGCAGACGGTTTCACCCGCGCTGATCGCCGTAGCTGCCGCGACCGCGATCGCGGGGTTGCCGTGGTCAGACACGGCGTTGGTCCTGCTCGCCGCGGCGGCCGGCCTGCTGTCGGGCTACAGTCGGCCAATCGCAGGGGGCGCCATCCGTTTCATCATCTATTTTGTGCTGAGCGTCGGCTTCCTCGACGGTGCCCAGGCGCATCGTGGCGCTGCCGCGCTGATATTCGGATCGGGTGCTTTGTGGAACATTGCCCTGCGTGGCATTTTGGCCGGGAGCCGCGGGCGTCAAGAATGCGCCCCGCAAAAGGCGCGGCAAGCGCCCACCGGCGCGCAACGTCGCGCCCACTTCCGCCGCACGCTGTACACGCTCGAGGGATGGCAATATCCGCTTCGGCTTGCCCTCGGTCTCGGCATCGCCAGCGGTCTGCGCCATCTATGGCCGTCGCATCATTTCTACTGGATCCTGCTCACGGTCGCGCTGCTGACCCAGCGCCCTATCGAACACGTACCCGTGAAAACCGTGCAGCGATTGATAGGTACCCTCGGCGGCGTTGTCCTGACGGGCGCGATCCTGTTCTGCCTGTCGTCGCCGATCGCCCTCGGCATCGTCGCGTGCGTGCTAGCGACGGTCGTGCCACTGGCACGCGCCCGAAATTATCTCCTCTATGCAATCGTCAGCACGCCGTTGATCCTGCTGGTGCTCGATATCGGCAGGCCGGTCGCCCCCGCACTGCTCTTCGACAGATTGGTCGCAACTTTGGCAGCGGGGCTTACGGTGATGGCCCTCAATGTGCTCTTCGATCGCTTGCTCACCGCCAGTGCTGGGGGCGAGGCAGACCGGCGGCGGGGAGTGTTGTAGCTCCAGAAGCGGTCGCTCGCCTCCGCTGTTTCGTGACTCGACTCTGGCGATTCCTTCACTCCCCGGATCAGTCCGACTTCCGGACGTCTAATGGGATCGAACGCCACTACAGAAGACTGGAAAATCGCAAGCGATGGGTCGCCGGATTGGTGACCAATTGGCGCTGAAACGCGCGCCGCAGCGCTTGCTCATCACTGTACCCCGCGCGGACAGCAACCACCTTCAGCGGCAGGTCGGTTTCCTCGAGTTCGCGGCAAGCCGCTTCAAGCCGCATCAGGTCGACGGTCTTGGCCGGCGTCCGGCCGACCTTTGCCGCATAGGTTCGCGCGAAGGTCCGCGGCGCCATGCCCGCCTGTTCAGCAAGCCGGCCGACGGACAGGTCCGCCGTGAGATTCACCGCGATCCACGCATGAAGTTCGACGAAGCCCTGGTCGCGGGTCTGCGCAGCCAAAGGAACGCTGAACTGCGACTGGCCACCGGCGCGCTTCATGAACACGACCATCTGCCGCGCCGCATCGATTGCGACGCGCGGGCCGTAATCCTGCTCGATCAAGGCCAGCGTAAGATCGATCCCGGAGCTCACGCCGGCCGAGGTCCACAAATTGCCGTCACGGATGAAGATGCTGTCCGAGTCGATGTCCAGCGTGGGATGTCGGTGTTTGAGCTTGTCGAGCCACGCCCAATGCGTCGCGACCCGCCGACCATCGAGTTGCCCCGCTGCCGCCAGCAGGAACGCGCCCGTGCAGACCGAGCAAAGCCGCCGCACCGATCCGGCGCGCAAGGCGATGAAGTCGCGCAGCGCCGGCTCGACGTCAAAGTCCTCGCCCACGCACCCGCCGGGAGCGATCAACGTGTCGATCGGTATGTCCGCCAAGGACGCGGTCGCCACCGTCACGACCGGCAGGCCAGCGCTCGTCAGGATTGCACCGCCCAGCGCCGAGGCGACGATCGTCTCGTAGCGCGCCGGCGCCCCCGCCGGCGCACCACGGTTTGCGGTGGTCAGCGCCTGCAATGGTCCGGCGAGGTCGAGCAGGTTCATGCCGTCATAGGCGAGCAGGACCACGCGGAGGGTATGCGGCGGCGCGGGCGAGACGATGCGTTTTTCAACCATGATAACCCGGATACTCAAAGCCGAGCGCCACGCCATAGGCAGTCTGCCTGCCGTACAAACGCGCGATCTCGGCGAGAACGCGATCGAGGGTGAATGCCGACGTCCCTGATGAGGGCGTGACGATGCGCGTGAGAGCATTCGGATCGGTCCGATCGGGCAGCAGGGTCAGGCCATGCAGGGTCGTGACCGGAGATGGATTGGGCGCAAATGCATACGCCTTTGCCCGGCCCGTCCGCGCGTAGGCATCTGCCGTGAAGGCGACAGCGATCTCGTCTACACCCGGTGAAATGGTGACGCCGATCGACTGGGGGTGATGGAACCAGCCATTGAAGTATTCCGTCGCTGCAAAGGCCGAGAGATTGCGGCCGAACTTGGGGGCAAACCGGTGACTGTCATGGGCCGCGCTCCAGTCGGGCGCGCCGATGATGGCCGCGGTCGCCGCGGCGCGGTCGCGGCCGGCGATCGCTTCCACCAAAGCCAGCGATGTCGGGACGGCCGCACTGATCCCGGCGCTGGAAACGATCCGTCCATCGGCGACATAGCGCCGGTCGTCGACCCAACGAACCTGCGGATAGGTCTTGCGACGGTAGCCGGCGGTTGCCCAATGCGCAGTCGCGCGATGCCCGTCGAGCACGCCGCTGCTGGCAAGCACCAACGCGCCGTCGCAGATGCTGACGAGCGTGCCGCCCTTCGCTGCCTGCTGCTTGACCCACGAAAGCAACACGGGATCGTCGTGCCGCACCACCGCTGGCACCACCACATAATCTGCTCCCTCGGGGAAGCGCCTGTCGAACTCAGCGACGGAAGCCTGCGGCTGAATGCGGAGTGCCGGGCGCATCGTCATCATACCCGCGCCGGTCGCAACGGTAATCACCTCTCCGACGGCCGCCTGCTGCAAGATGCCGTACGGAATGACATAGTCGGTGAGTTCTGTGCCCGCATTTATCCCGACGATGGCGATAACCGGCCGCTGTCGGCCAAACCGCGCCTGATACGGCAGGATGTGTTCGATTGGCGCCTGAGCAACGGCTGACATATTAGGCTGCGGCGGGTTAGAGGGTTGGCCGGCAGCGACCGAGCCGCAACCGGCAACAAGACAGGCAGCCGCAACAAGGCCAAGGCGATTTCGTGCAAGTGTAAGGTGAAACATGATGCGGTCCGGGCTGTGGAGAATATCCTTTCCTCACCCGGATCGAGGACAGCTCATAGGACGGCCTTGCTTCATTTTCTGCCAAATGGGTGAACCCGTCGACCGCTCAACCACCAAACCTTGGGCTTGAGCTTGCAACAGCGGATCCTTCCGCCGGTCGCGCAAACGTGCCGCTCTTCCCGGCACGCAATGTTGCGGCAATGAACAGCGAGCACGCTCCAATGCACGTACGGACGATCAGTCCGGAAAAGTCTATTCCAGTTGACCCAAGGGGCCTCGGTGCGAATCCTGATAGTAGAAGACGAGATCGAATTCGCCGACACGGTCCGCGATGCGCTCGAGCGCGAGCTGTTTGTCGTCGATCATGTCGATCGCTTGACGATGGCCCGCGAAGCCGTGCGTTCAAATGCCTATGATCTCGTGCTGCTCGACCGGACGCTGCCGGATGGCGATGGACTGACGTTGGTTCGCACGTTGCGGACCGAAAATCCCGGCCTGCCGATCATCGTGCTGAGTGCTCTTGGAGACATCCATGACCGGGTCGCCGGCCTGGACGAGGGCGCAGACGATTATCTCATCAAGCCGTTCGCGCTCGAGGAGATGTTTGCGCGTATTCGCGCGGTGCGGCGTCGCCCCGCGGCGCTTGGCGCAGAGAAGATCGGCGCCGGCGCGCTCGTCTTTGATGTGGTGCATGACGAGGCGCATGTCGCGGGCGTTCGGCTCGACCTGGTCCGCCGGGAATTGCGCGTGCTGGCAACGCTGATGAAGCGTCGCGGGAGAACGGTGCTGCGTGAATCGCTCGAACAGGCGGTTTATGGGTTCGATGACGAGATTCAATCGAACACCCTCGACTCGCACGTCTCGCGCCTCCGCCGGAAGCTGAGCGAGGCGAATGCAGGGCTCGAAATTCACGCGGTCAGGGGCGTCGGTTATCTGCTGAGGGCATCGTCATGAGCAGGAAGCCGCCCTCGCTGAAGCGCTCTCTGATCTTCCAGCCGCTGCTCTTCCAGTTCGTGACGGTGGTCATCATCTTCTTGATCGGCCTGATTGCCCTGACCCAAATGAACAGCGGCGCGGTTTTTACCGATGAGACGATTCCCGGCGTTATCGCTGGCTCCATCCAGCGCACCGGGGATGGTCGCCTGACGGTACGCAGCACGCCGGCGCTGAAGCAACTTCGCGCCGACGCGCCCAGCCTCTGGTTCGTCGCCGAGGACGACAGCGGCCGAAACGTCTCATACGGACAGGTGCCGCGGGAATATGCAAGCCTTGCCGGGACGCTGCACCGGCTGACCAACGTGCAATTGCGAGATCGGTCAGCGCCCTATCGCTTGTCCGCCGTGATCCGCTCGGAGGATTCTCGAGCCGGGTCGCTCACCATCCTTGCGCATGGCAAGTTCACGCTGCTGAGCTTTCTCATCCTCGCCGCGTCGAATGCCATCAGCATCGTGATTATCCTGTTGCTGGCGCTGATTTCGATGATCGTGACGCCCTGGATCGTCAACCGGTCGCTGGCCGGCGTAAACCGGATCGCGGAGGAGGCGCGGCAAATCGATGCCGACCGGCGCGGCTGGCGGCTCAGCGAAGCGAAGGTGCCGCGCGAGATCCTGCCGCTGGTCAGGGCCGTAAACGATGTCCTCCATCGCCTCGACGAGGGATATGAGCGTCAGCGGCGTTTCATCGCCTCCGCAGCGCACGAACTCCGTACGCCCATCGCCATTCTCAGTCTCAAGATCGACGCCGCCGATGACGCGGCCACGCGCCGGCTCGGCAGCGATGTCCAGCGGCTCGCCACCCTTGCCGAGCAACTGCTCGACTTCCAGCGGCTCGATGCCGTGGGGGTCGAGGGTGCCGTCGATCTCGCATCGCTCGTGAAGCACGTGGCAGCTGAGCTGGCGCCGCTGCTGATTGCCGCGGACCGCACGATCGAAGTCGTTGTCGACACGGCTTGGCCGATCCGCGGCGATGCCGGGGCCATCGAGCGGGTTGTGACGAACCTTGTGCAGAATGCGATCGACCATGGCGGACGCCAGGTCGTGATCCGCGTCGTGGGTGCGGCGTTCGAAGTGGAGGACGACGGTTTGGGCATTCCTCCTGACGAACGCGAGCGCGTCTTTGAGCCGTTCCATCGCCTGCGGCCGAGGTCCACGGGAACCGGCCTTGGCCTCCATCTCGTGCAGCAAGTGATCGAACGTCATGGCGGGCGGGTGTCGATCTTCGACGCCATGGCGGGCGGCACGGTCGTGCGCGTGGAATTTCCGCCGCGCTGAGGGTGCGCCCTTTCGCGCCATGTTGACGCAATCTTGTCCCGCCAACGTCGTTCTCGCGGTCGATCACGGCCGTTCAAGATGGGCAGGCCGCACGCTGGCACGTACGCGGCGGCGGGCCGGCCGAAATCTTGATCCGTAAGAGGATTCCGTAATCCCGGAAGCGAGATCAGCAATGCATGGATTTTTTGTCTCCTTTTGCCGTTGGCACATCTTTCGGACCTGCATCGCGATTCTGTCCGTCCTGACTTTGGCCGGCTGCGAAACGCCGGCGGAACGACAGAGGCTATCTCTTGAGCAAGATCAGCAAACGTGCGCCAATTTTGGTGCGTTCGCGGCGCCTGACCATCTGGATTGCATGCTGGTTCAGCAACAGCGCCGCGACACCCAGCAAACCGATCGGTTAGAGCGCGCGCGCATCGCGTTCGAGATCGTCAGGAACATGCAGGAAATGACGGATAGCCGGATACGGCGCTGCGAGCGGGACCGTCGTTTGAATGACCGCGCCGACCGTCGCCGGCGCCCGTGCACGTAAGCACGCCGCGGATTATGCCGCGACACGTGTCGAGGCCCGGGCCTGTCCCTCTCCCAGACCACCACCCGCCAAAATCATAGCGCTGCAATCGGGCATGCAATGTTCCCGCAATTCTCGAGACGCAAAGCATTCGTGCGGTCTGTTCAAAGACTCAGCGAAAGGCATATCGTGAAACAATCTTTATTCATTGCTGGAATACTCATCGCCACGCCGATCGCGGCCACGGCACAAGAACGGCAGTCAGCCGAACCGCAGGTGGCTGACGCGCCGGCAACACCGGCATTCAGTGGGTTCAAGTTCGGTTCGGGCGTCGCCTACCAATGGACAACGGCCGACTACGCGCTCCCGAGCATCAAATCCTCGATCGCCACAAAAAAGCATGAATTGGGGTATCGTCTTCACATCGGATACGATGCGCAGATTGGCAACGTGCTCGTCGTCGGGGCCGAAGCAGGCGTAGGGCGTGGCGGGGCGACCCTGACCGCAGCCCGCGACCTGGGCAAGTATTCGCTGAAGCCCGGCTGGTCCTGGGATGTCTCGGGTCGCGCCGGCGTGCTCGCCGCACCGTCGGTCCTGCTGTACGGCCGCGCCGGGTACAGTTGGCTGCGCGTCAAGGAACAAACGGATTTCAGCGCCGTCGCCGGCAGTGACCTGGACATCCGCAGCACCAGGAAAGGCTTCCTGTTCGGCGGCGGCATTGAGGCGAAGGTCACACACCGAAGCTTCGTTCGAGCCGAATACAATCGCAGCAATTACCGAAACGGTCTGAAATCGTCGAAGGTCTTGATCGCGTTAGCGTCGAAATTCTGATCGTTTGGCGTGGCTCCGTATTGCTCGCGTGTTTAAACAAGATTGAAGGCAAATCACTTCATGGACCTGCTCACGCGGAAATATACCACCATGCATATGGTGCGAACTGTATTCGCATTTTGTTTGTTCGCATTCTGCGCCGAGCCGGTACTGGCCGTGCCGCCGCAACCGGAGCCGGCCGCGATTCGCAACGCTTCGTTTTACATCCCGATGCGGGACGGGGTGCGGCTGGCGGTGGATCTTTGGTTGCCGGTCACCATGCCGCAATCGAGCCAAGTCCCAACCGTGATGGAGACAACGCGATACTGGCGCGCAAGTCGCAAGGGACCGAAGGGCAATGCCACGCAGCGTGCGCTCAATGACAGAGGCTATGCCTATATCATCATCGACGCCCGGGGATCGGGTGCGTCGTTCGGCAACCGCAGAATGGAGTGGGCGCCCGAAGAGGTTGCCGACCTGAAGAACATCGTCGAATGGATTGTCAGTCAACCCTGGTCCAACGGCAAGGTGGGCGGCGTCGGCACCTCATATAGCGGCAATACGGCCGAACTCCTCGCGGCAACCGGCCACCCGGCGGTCAAGGCCGTCGCGCCGCTGTTCAGCGATTTCGATCCAGCGAGCTTCTGGCCGGGCGGTGTCCGTGTCAGTGGCTTTGTCGACGCGTGGGTTGCCGCCAATGCGGCGCTTGATGCCAATGACATGTGTGCGCTTGCCAAACTTGCAAAGTCACCGTGTTTCCTGGCCAAAGCCTTTGTCGGTGGGGTCAAACCGGTTGATGGCCCCGATGGTGATAAATTGCTGGCCGAAGCGCTTGCGGACCACCGCGCCAACGCAGACCTGGGCAGATCGATCGCACAGGCCGAGTTTTCGGACGACAAAGGCCCGTCCGGCCTGGGTGTATCCGACGTGGCACCCTATCGGTATCGCGCCGCGATCGAGGCCGCCGCCGTGCCGATGCTGGTCTATGCCGGGTGGATGGACGGCGCGTCCGCGGCGGGGGCGATCGCGCGGTTCAACAGCTTCAGCAATGTGCAGAAGGTCTATATCGGTGCCTGGTCGCACGGCGGCCAGTTCGATACCGATCCCTTCAAGCCGAAAAAGGCCCCCGCCAATCCGGACAAGACGGCTCAGCAAGACACTGTGTTACGCTTTTTCGATTGTTATCTGAAAGACGTGCAGCCGAACCCCACCGATCGCCTGTGCAGTGCTGACAAGTCGATTGCCTTCTACACCATGGGAGAAGGACAATGGCATACGACCGGCCAATGGCCAATTCAAAGCGCGGACATCAAACGCTTTCAGATGACGCCGGAAACGGGGCTGGAATTGGGCTCGGTGGCACAACGCGCATCCGCCACACTCCGCTATCGCATCGATTTTGACACGACCACTGGGTCATCCAATCGCTGGGCGACGCAGAATGGCGAAGGCGATGTGGTGTATGACAATCGTACCGCACAAAGCGCCAAAATGCTGTCCTTCACCAGCGCGCCGCTGACGACGGACGCAGACGTAACGGGCCATCCAGTGGTCAAACTCAAACTCTCCACGGATCGGCCCGACGGCGTTGTTCATGCCTATCTGGAGGATGTCGCCCCCGATGGCCGGGTGACGTACCTGACCGAAGGGGTGCTTCGGTTGAGCCGCAGAAAGGTCAGTACCTCGGCCCCTCCCTACTGGCAGGCCGGGCCCTTTCAAACGCTGGCGCGCGCCGATCATGCGCCGATGGTGCAGGGGCAATGGGAAGACGTGTCGCTTGTGATGTTTCCCCTCTCTGCACGGATCAAGACTGGCCACCGGATCAGGGTGTCGATCAGCGGAGCCGACAAGGGCGTGTATCAAGATGCACTGCCGCCATGTGGCTGTTGGTTTGATCTCCAAGTCGGCGGCGCCGATTTGAGCTACGTCGACCTGCCGTTCCACGCGTTCGCCGGCTGATGCCGACGGCGCGACTTAAAACGTCGGACTTTCGGGGCGATGTCGCTAGATCCTTCGGCACCGTACCGATCCTGATCACCTCACCCGCGTCGAGCGCGCACGGATCCATTCGTTCGCCGCGTCACCCATCGTTTTCGCTTGGCCGTCCTTTAGGTAGGCCATAAAATCTCGGTCAAATGTGAAGGATAGGCCGCACGCGTCGATGAAAAAACGTCGCACATTTTGCGTGTTGCGATAGCTGTGATCCACCACCGTTGATGGCTCGATCGTGGCACCGTGCCAATCGAAATCGGGCTTCATTATTCCTCCCCATACATTCATTTTGGCATCTACGCTGACGTCGGAACGGCATGACGATAGCCCGATGGATGGGCGGCCACAAATAGGTCGTCCAGACCATAGATCCGGTCTGGCGGCTGCGGTTGAGGGCATTCCAGGCGGCAGTTCGGGCCTGCAAGGCGGCTTCCGCGCAACCGTGCGCGGCGTCGTGATCGCGACCCATCCTAGCTGTTCGAGTGGCCATGGCGGGCGGTAGAGCGTGGCGCGCTCCCATCATGAGCCGAGATTTGCGAGCCATCTAAGCGGCAGATCGGCCTGGCGCGCTGGATACCGCAGCACCACAAAATGAGTGATCGTCATACCACCGTTGGCGCGAACTTCCGCATGATCGAACCAGCGTACAATGCCTTGCGCACTGCCGTGGAAGCGCACGAAGGGATGGCCCATGTTGCACGTGTGTATGCATCAGGGCTGCAGGTAACTGGCTCGCTGGGTTGGGAGATCAGACTTCCGGGGAGCAGTGCCCAACGAAAAGTGTCAGCGTCCTGCCGCCGACCCACACCTGGCCTCGCTCGTCCTGCGTCACGGCAATGCGCCCGGTCCGGTTCACTCTCGTTCCCTGTGCCGCAATGTAGCCGTCTTTCGCCCGACCAGTCGCGAACAGCCATTGCCCCACCGAGGCATTGAGGCTGCCCGTGACGGGATCCTCGGTCAATGCGCGCCCAGGCACGCTGTGGATTGCGCGGAGTTCGAACGCCGCATCGCTGCCCGGCGGGTGTGCGCCGACGATGCCGATATTGATATGGCGGGCATGGTGGTGCGCCGGCTCGACTGCGATCACCGCCGCGGCGGAGTCGAGCAGCACAGCGATCCAGCCTGGGCCGTTATCTGCCCATGCGGCATCGACGATCGCGGCGCGGTCGATGCCGAGCACCGCCGCAACCTCGGCCAGATCTTCCTCGCTTGGCGGCCCGCCGCGGATCAGCGGCGGCGCGGCAAAGGCCAGACCATCTGCATCGTGCCGCAGCGTGACCAGGCCCGCCTTGCATTCCTGCACGACGGTGCCGCTGCGTTTCGGTGACCCGCCGGCTTCGAGCCACGCATGGCAGGTCCCGAGCGTCGGATGCCCCGCGAACGGCAGTTCGTGAGACTGGCAGAAGATGCGCACGCGGTAATCGGCGTCGGGATGCGTTGGTGCGAGCAGGAAGGTGGTTTCCGCCAGATTGAGCCAGCGTGTGATGCGCTGCATGTCCTCGCTCGTCAGGCCCTCGGCTTGCGCGACGACCGCGAGCGGATTGCCGGTGAAGGCTTGGGTGCCGAAGACGTCGACGAGCGAGAAGGGACGATTCATGGGAAGGCCTTCCGATCTGTCATGCGGTGATAGGCGCGGAGCAGCAACGGATCGTCGACGCGCACCATCGCCCCCGCCATCGCTTCGCGCCAGCACGCCGAACGGCGCTCCGCCGCGATCACTTCGCGCAAGCTGACCGACGGAACGCCGCACACCGCCAAGGCGGCCGCATCGATGCGGTTCAGCGTTCGCCGCGCCCCGCTGAGCGTCGTCGGGCGCAGGTCCGGGCTACGGACGGTCGCGGCGTATTGATCTGGACCCAGCTGGGTTTCCTGCGCGATGCAAGGCGGCGCGAGCAGGGCGCATGCGGCGGCTGTGAGGGTGTAGTGCAGTCTCTTCATCGGTACCTCCTGATCGGCGAAGCGATGCGCGATCCGCGCTGGCCAACACAGGAACGGTTCCGTACAATATCGAAAAACCGTGCTGCTAAGGTGGTCAATACAGTGACGATGATCGATCTCGACCGTACGCGCACCGGACACGTCGTGCAGCTAATCCGTGATCGCATCGCGCGGCGCATTCTCACCCCCGGCGCACGCTTGCCCTCGGTGCGCGCGATGGCAGAGACGACCGGCTTCTCGAAATCGACTGTGGTCGAGGCCTATGACCGGCTTGCGGCGGACGGCGCGATCCGCTCGCGGCCGGGCGCGGGTTTCTATGTATCGGCGCCGCTATCGCCTCTCTCGCTCGACCGGATCGGCACGCCGATCGAGCGGGAGGTCGATCCGCTGTGGATGCTGCGCCAGTCGCTCAGCGAACGTCCCGATGCGATCCGGCCCGGCTGCGGGTGGCTGCCCGACAGCTGGATGGCGAGCGAGCCGATCCGCAAAGCGCTCCGCGCCGCCGCGCGCGGCAAGGCCGATGGGTCGCTGACCGGCTACGCATCGCTTCTCGGCTCGCCGCCGCTGCGCGCGCTGCTCGCGCGGCGGCTGGAGGAGCAGGGCGTCGCGGCCTCGCCCGATCAGATCCTGCTGACCGACAGCAGCACGCAGGCGCTCGACCTGATCGGTCGCTTCCTGCTCGAGCCCGGCGACACCGTGCTGGTCGACGATCCCTGCTATTTCAATTTCCTGGCGCTGCTGCGCGCGCACCGCGCGCATGTGGTCGGCATTCCGATGACACCGAGCGGCCCGGACATGGCGGCGTTCGCCGCCGCGCTCGCCGAGCATCGGCCGCGATTCTATCTGACCAACTCGGCGGTGCACAATCCGACCGGCGCGACGCTGTCGGCCACCACCGCGCATCGCCTGCTCAAGCTCGCCGAGGCGCACGACCTGGTGATCGTCGAGGACGATGTCTTCGCCGATTTCGAACATATGCCCGCGCCGCGGCTCGCCGCGTTCGACGGGCTCGATCGCGTCATTCGGATCGGCAGCTTCTCCAAGTCGCTGACCGCTGCGATCCGCTGCGGTCATATCGCCGCGCGGCCCGACTGGATCGAGGCGCTCGCCGACCTGCGCATCGCGACGTCGATGTCGGGCAACCCGCTTTCTGCTGAAATCCTGCACGGCGTGCTGACCGACGGCGGGTATCGCCGGCATATCGAGGGTGTGCGTGGGCGGCTGGCCCGTGCCACTGCACGGACGCTACGACGGTTGCGCGACGTCGGGCTCGAGCCTTGGATCGACCCGGCGGCGGGGCTGTTCGTCTGGGCGCGATTGCCCGGCGGCCGGGACGCGGCGGCGCTCGCGCGGACCGCGCTGGACGAGGATATCGTGCTCGCACCGGGAAACGTGTTCAGTACGAGCGGAACATGGGGAGACTATCTGCGCTTCAACGTCGTGACGAGCGACGACGACCGCGTCAGCGCGTTTCTGGAGAACGCTGTCGGCGGATGAGGGCGATGGCGCTACGACAGCTTCGGGCGATACGTACGGCTGCATGTGTCGATCGCTGCCTGCCACACGCCCAGCACGTTACCGCTCCATAGCGCCTCGATGTGTGCGGGGGACCCACGATCGGCCTCACTCATCTCTGACCGTTATTTGGACGCTTTATAGCTCGCGCTCTGAGCAACTGCGCGGCGGTACGGATCAGAACCTCGGAAACGTCGGGATCGGCGAGAAGATGAGCGCCAGCAGGCCGAACAGCGCGATCGCTACCAGCGCGCCGCCGACACCGACGATCAGCGTACGGCGGGCAAGCCGTTTGACGAGATAGGCGCCGATCGGTGCGGCGACCACTCCGCCGATGACCAGACCCGTAGCGGCGATCGTCACCGACTGCAGGCCAAGCGTCCCGATAAACGCTGCGAGAACGGTGACGGTGACGAAAAACTCTGCCGCATTGGCGGTCCCGATCACCGAGCGCGGGTTCGCGCCTTGCGACAAGAGATTGCCGGTCACGATCGGACCCCAACCACCACCGCCCGATGCATCGAGCATTCCGCCAAGGAACCCGACCGTGCCGACCAGACGCGTCCGGCGGAACGTCTGCGGACGGCGCGGACCGCGCCAGAGGAGGTAGGATCCGACCGCCGCGAGATAGACCAGCACCACCGGGCGCATCAGCGCGATCCCGACATGGGTGAAGATCCACACCCCGATGAAGCCACCCGCGATGCCGGGGATGACCAGCCGGCCGAACAGCGACCAGTCGACGTTGCGCTGCACGGCGTGGCTGAGCCCCGAAATCCCGCTGGTGAAACTCTCCGCCGTACGCACCACAGCCGAAGCAGCAGGGCCGGGCCGGCCGAGTGCGACGAGCAGGCTGTTCGTCATCACGCCGAACCCCATGCCGACCGTACCGTCGACCACCTGCGCCAGGAATCCGATCGCGACGAACGGCGCGAGATCGCGCCAGGAGATCGCGCTGAAATCGATCATGCGCGCGGTCCTCCAAGTTGCGGCCGGGCGGCGCCGCGAAGGCGTCCGATCGGCGCGGTGAGCAGGAAGACGATCGGGAACAGCAGGGCCAGCATCGAGAGGACGCCGCTGATGGCGGGGCCAGCCCCCGCAAGCCACGGCAGCACCGCCGCCCAGATCGACACAGCCAGCGTGATCAGCAAGGCGCGCTCCTGCTCGGTCTCGTCGAAGGCCGCGAGCGGGGTGGTGATCCTGCCCGCAAACAGCGTCCGGAGCCCGAGGGTGGTGCTGCTCTTGCGGTCGATAAAGACGGGCGGAACGGCCGACTGTGCCATCGCGCGAATGCCCACCGCGATCAGGCGCGTGCCGACCGATCCGGCGAAGCGCCGGTAGGTGGGGCTCCTGTCGCTGATCGTGCGAAGACCGCTGCGGCCCCCGAACACCAGCGCGACCAGTGCGTCGTTTTCGCCGGTGGCGGGTGGTGCCATGGCCGACGCTTGGGTGGAGACGATCCATTCGAGGATGCTGGACGGCACGTCCACGCCGCACGCTCGCTCCAGCCCCTGGAACCCGGGTGCCGAGTTCGCCTCGCAAATGCGATAGCCCGTTTCATCGAACAGAATGTCGATGCCGGTCACGTCGAGGCCGAGCGTATCCGCCGCCTGGACCGCCAGTTCGGCCATTTCCCGCGGCGGGTTATAGGCGATCCCGACCCCGCCGAGCGAAACGTTCGACTTGAACCCGCCGGTGAGCGATCGCCGTTCCATCGCCGCGACGACCCGGCCGCCGACGACGAGGACCCGGACGTCGCGACCGTGGCTCGCGCGGATGTAATGCTGCATCACGAAATCGGCTTGCGCCTCGGCGCTTTTCAGCAGCCCTGCCAGATCCTCGAACTGGCTGCGGTTTTCGCATTTGAGCACCCCGGTTCCGCGCGTTCCCTTCAACGTCTTGACGATCACGGGGAAGCCGAGCTCGCGCTCGACCAACTCGATATCCACCGGGAATTTGCCGAGGATCGTGCGGGGCACCGGCAGCCCCGCCCGGACGAGTTCCTGCAGGCTGTGCAACTTGTCCGCGACGAGCTCGATCGCGACCGGGCCATTTACCAGCCGGACGTTGCGCCGTTCGAAATGGCGTAGCAGCGCCAGGGTGAAATAATCGGTCTCGGCACCGCTGCGACAGAGGACGAAATCAGGACGCGCGATCGGGCTCCCCTGATACTTCACCGCCCAATCCTCGCCCGCACCGACGACCAGATCGAAATGGTGCGGGTGGAGGATCTGCAGATCGATTCTCATGGCCGCGGCGGCTTCCTGAAACCGAAAGATATCGGGCACTTCCGGCAACGCCGGGTCAAGCGCGCGATGAAACAGGATCCAGCCCAGCATTGTCGCAGTTCCTTCGATTGCGATCGCCGAATGCATCGATCCCGCCGGTTGCCATTCGAACACAAGCTGCCAATCGTCTTGTCGGTCGGGGCCGCGGTTGGCAACCGGGATGGGCGGTGCTGCCCGTCTTGTCAGCCGGAGCGGGGCATGAGGGCGTCCGCTTAGGGCGCTCCCGAACCGGAGTTGACAACGGCCCCGGTGCATTGCTCAATACGCTGATGGGGCCAGCGATCTCCCCATGAGGCGACAGCCGAAGCATCGCGTCCCTGCCGCACCCGAGGACGCTTCATGCCCGCGATCAACGCCATCACTCCCGAGAAACTTGTCCGCCTGATCGGGCTTCCGCATGGTCCCGCGATCGTCGACGTGCGCACCGACCGGGATTTTGCCGCCGACCCGCACCTGGTGCCGGGGTCGGTTCACCGCGGCGACGCCGATCCTGCGGTTTGGGCGGGCGGGCTTATTGGCAGAGCTGTGGCGATCGTGGACACGCAGGGAAGCGCTGCCAGCGAGGGCGTCGCTGCGTGGCTGCGGCATGAGGGCATCGCGGCCGAAATTCTGGACGGCGGCACGCTCGGCTGGGCCGCCGCGGGGCTGCCGATGGTGCCCGCGGCGGTACTACCCCAACGCGATACACAGGGGCGGACGCTGTGGGTCACGCGCGCGCGGCCCAAGGTCGATCGCATCGCCTGCCCGTGGGTGATCCGCCGCTTCGTCGATCCGGATGCGGTGTTCCTGTTCGTCAGCCCGGCCGAGGTTGCCGGCGTGGCGGAGCGCTTTGGCGCGGCTGCTTTTGATATTGCGGGCGAGGGCGTGGTGTGGGGCCACGCGGGCGAGTGCTGTACGTTCGACGCGATGGTGGCGCGGTTCGGGCTTGCCGCTGTCCCGGGCCTTGCGCATCTCGCGGTGATCGTGCGTGGGGCCGATACCGCGCGGCCCGACCTCGCACCCGAGGCGGCTGGGCTGGTCGCGATGTCGCTCGGCCTGTCGCGGATGTTTTCGAACGACCTCGAGCAACTCGACGTGGGGATGCTGCTGTACGATGCGCTGTATCGCTGGTGTCGCGATGCGACCGGCGAGACGCATGACTGGGTTTCCCATCATCCGAAGGCGGTGCGCCCCAAGGTGTCGGCGTGAGGACGGTGGCTGACGACGCAGCCGCACCGATGCCACGGCCTGCGCCCGTGACGCTGCGGCAGGCCTTCTGGGTGTGGCTGCGGATCGCGGCGCTGTCGTTCGGCGGACCCGCCGGTCAGATCGCGGTGATGCACCGCATCCTGGTCGAGGAGAAACGCTGGATCGGCGAGCATCGGTTTCTCCACGCGCTCAATTACTGCATGCTGCTGCCGGGGCCGGAGGCGCAGCAACTCGCGACGTATATCGGCTGGCTGCTGCACCGGACCCGCGGCGGGATCGTCGCGGGGACGCTGTTCGTGTTGCCGGGGGCGGTGTCGATCATGGCGCTTAGTTGGATTTATGTGCTGTACGGGCAGGTCGGGGTGGTCGCGGGGCTGTTCTTCGGGCTGAAATGCGCGGTCCTCGCGGTCGTGTTGCAGGCGGTGGTGCGGATCGGGAGCCGCGCGCTCCGCAACGGCGTGATGCGGGGCCTCGCCGCGACCGCGTTTGGGCTGATCTTCTTTCTGGACGTGCCGTTCCCGCTGATCGTGCTGGGGGCGGGGCTGATCGGGTATTTCGGGGGCCGCGCCGACATGCCGGCTTTCCGGATCGGCGGGGGCCATGCGTCGGGCAAGGGTGCGGTCGTCGCCGATGCCGACACGCTGCTCGGCGAGGCCTTGCCCGCGCATGCCAGCCCCACGATCCGCCAGTCGGTGCAGCAGGCCGGGGTGTGGCTCGTGCTGTGGCTGGCACCGGTCGCGGCGTCGCTGCTGCTGCTGGGGCAGGGCAGCGTCTTCAGCCAGATCGCGACCTTCTTCTCGACCATGGCGGTCGTCACCTTTGGCGGCGCCTATGCCGTGCTCGCCTATGTCGCGCAGCAGGCGGTCGAGCAGTATCACTGGCTCACCGCGCGCGAGATGCTCGACGGGCTGGGCATGGCGGAGACGACACCGGGGCCGCTGATCATGGTGCTCCAGTTTGTGGGGTTCCTCGGCGCGTATCGCCACCCGGGGATGTTGTCGCCGCTGCTCGCCGGGACGCTGGGCGGGTTGCTGGCGACCTGGGTGACGTTCGTGCCGTGCTTTTTGTGGATCTTCCTCGGTGCGCCGTTCATCGAACGGATGCGTGGCAACGTGGCCCTGTCGGGGGCGCTGTCCGCGATCACCGCAGCGGTGGTCGGCGTGGTGCTCAACCTGGCGGTGTGGTTCGCGATCCATACGCTCTTTCGGACCGTGCGGCCATTTACGGCGGGGCCGGTCCGGATCGACCTGCCCGTGATGGCGAGCCTCGACCCTTGGGCGCTCGGCATTGCGACTGCCGCGATCGTTGCAATGTTCCGGCTGAAGCTCGGCATCTTTGCGACGCTTGGTATCGCATCGACGGTGGGAATTGCACTGCAGGTGAGCGGCGCCCGGTGATCGGGATTGTGAAAGAGCTTTTTATGCAGGGATGTACCTTTTGGCCCAGCCGACGTCCGGCGGCGTCGCAGCGGGCGATCCTTCTGGAATGGGAGCCACTGATGGCGCTGTGACGCGTTGGAAACCGGCACGCCAGTTCGTTCGTTCCGATCCCCATGCGATCTCCGTATTTCCGGTCGCGACGCGATCGGATTTGCCTGCTAGGAATATAATCTATCGAACTGATAGGATATGGATGCGGCTAATGGTCGTTAGGGATCGGCTCCCTCATCGCGCGGCTTTCGCGGCGTGTCGCATCTCGTGATTGATCATGTCGCAATCATCGGGGCCGGGTTTTCCGGCTCGCTCATGGCGATCAACCTCGTTCGCCATAATGGCCCGCGTGCCACGTTGATCGATCGATTGGCGGAACCCGGGACCGGGCTGGCGTACGGCGCGGCACATCCCGAGCATCTGCTCAACGTTCGTGCGTCGAACATGAGCGCGTTTCCCGACGATCCGGATCATTTCGTACGCTGGCTCGATGCGCAAGGTATCGGTGCGGGCGCCGACGCCTTCGTGCCGCGCCTTGTCTATGGCGTCTATCTGCGCGGGTTGCTCGATGAAGCCGTAATGCAGTCGCCCGGGCGTCTCACGGTTCTGCGCGGCGACGCATGCGACATCACGGAGGATGCAACGAGCATTCAGCTGGCGAACGGCGATCGGGTGAATGCCGATGCCGTGGTCCTCGCTCTCGGGAATTTGCCGCCGCACCCGCCGCTCGGGATCGCCGTCGCCGCAATCTGTCAAAATCGATATGTGGGGGATTGTTGGAGCTCGGGAGCAACCGACGGCCTGCGGCCTGACGACTCCGTGCTGGTCGTTGGTACCGGTTTGACCATGATCGATGTCGCCCTGTCGCTGGAGGCGAAAGGGTTTACGGGTCGGATCGTCGCCCTGTCCCGAAGAGGGCTCGTACCGCTTGCGCATGCGCCGGGGCCGCCGTGGGTCCGCATCACGGAGCGTCCGACCACGCAGCTGTCACGCCTGACCCGTCGATTGCGCGCCCGGGGCGCTGAAATCGGATGGCGAAGTGCAATCGACGAATTGCGCCCGTTTACGCAGGATATGTGGCGCGCAGCATCGGACGCGGAACGCGCGCGTTTCATCCGCCATGCCCGTCCGTGGTGGGACATCCATCGCCATCGGCTTGCCCCGCAAGTCGCCACGCGGATCGCGGCGTTGCGATCGAGTGGCCGACTTCAGGCCTTGGCCGGCAGGATAGCCGGTACCGAAGATGGCGCGGACGGGGTGAGGGTGCATTGGACCCCGCGGGGAAAAGACGACCGAGAGCAACTCCTCGTACAGCGCATCATCAACTGCACCGGGCCACAGGGCGATCTTCTCCAAGCGAACGAACCGATTCTCCGGGCCTTGGTCGCACGCGGATCGATCCGCGCGGATACGGGGCGGTTGGGGATCGACGTGGACGCGGGGATGCGCACGATCACGGCGGACGGTCGCGTAAATGACCGGCTGTTCGCGCTCGGTCCGATGACGCGCGGAGCATTCTGGGAAATCGTTGCGGTGCCCGACATCCGTACCCAAGCCTGGACGCTGGCTAGGCGCCTGTCGAACGCGCATTGGGTGACCGAGGGACTCTAGCGGGCCGGGCTACCGGTTGCAGCTTCGCATGGCGAACTGCGGTCATCGGGACAACGCAACCTTGACGAGGGGTTTGGCAGCGCCCGATTTGATGTGCGGCCGTCGAAAGAGAGACTTTCAGTTCCCACAGGAAAACTACGGGTTGAACTCCCATCGGAATAGTAGAGATTAATCCGGTGGGGATCGAGCACGATCATGCTCGGCTTCCGTTTCATCACGGAGTTCAGATATGAAGAAGATCGTTGCCCTGCCGCTTCTCGCCGCTCTGGCATTGTCGGTTACCGCCTGCGCTAAGACCGCGACCAGCGACAATGTTTCGGAAACGACGCTCAACGAGACCATTGCCGAAAATGCGAGCGCATCGGACGAGCTTGGCGGCGGCAATGCGGCCGAGGGCAATGACTCGGATCTCGAAACCACCAGCAACACCACCGCTGTCACGAGCAACGCGCTATAATGGGGGTTGGTGGGTCTACCCAGTTTTGATGAATCGCCAGGTTGCTCCCTAGCGTAAACTCGCGGCCCGGCACATGTTGCCGGGCCTTTTGTATGTCCGATCGACGGAGCGAAAACTCGAACGCGTGCGCCGCTCGCGATGTTTTACGTATCCGCCGCTGTTTCGCACTCAGCCTTGGAAAAGCAAATCTTCGCGCCCGCCAAGATGCGCAGCATTGCATATCCTACTAGATCAGTAGATTTTAAAACTGCTCTTTCTGGCCGAGGATTACCTGTTCATGGCTAAACCGTTCGCCGCTGACGATTCCGGGCTGCGCCGCTCGCCCGCCTGGCCGACCTTGGCGGTGACGCTGGCGGTCTATTCAGGCTGGCTCGCCCTCACGTTCTGGCATGGCGCACTCCCGTTGCCGCTTCTGGCGGTGCTCGGCGGTTGGACTTTGGCATGGCACGGCTCGCTCCAGCACGAGACGATTCACGGCCATCCCACCGGCGTGGCGCCGCTTGATCATGCGATCGGCTTCGTACCGCTCTCGCTCTGGCTGCCCTATGCGCTGTATCGGCGCAGCCATGTCGCACATCACGCGAGCCCGGCCATCACCGATCCGCTGCTCGATCCCGAATCGCGCTATGTCGATCGCGACCACGGCCTCGCTTGGCTGGCAGCGCGCGTGCAGACCACCTTGGTCGGGCACATGCTGCTCGGCCCGCCGATCACGATCCTGCGCTTCCTGTTTGCCGAAGCACGGCGGGCAGGCACGGAACCGCTCGTCGTGCTGCGGGATTGGGCGCCGCATCTGGCTGCAGTCGCGCTGGTGGTGGCGTGGCTCGATCATGTCGGGCTCGATCTTGCGACCTATGCGCTTTGCTTCGTCTATCCCGGCATGGCGCTGACCGCCTTGCGCGGTCATGCCGAACACCAGGCCGAGACGACCACGCCCGGGCGCGCGGCAACGGTCGAGCAGGGCGGGGTGTTCGGCTTGCTGTTCCTCAACAACAATCTCCACGCGGCGCATCATGAGCGCCCCGGGCTCGCCTGGTATCATCTGCCGGCCTATCACCGCCGTAACCGTGCGCGGCTGATCGACCAGGGCGCGATCCTCTATGACGGCTATGGCGACGTGGTGCGGCGCTTCGCAGTGCGCGGGCACGACCAGCCGCTCCATCCCGCGCATCGCGAACCCGCGTGACGCGGCGCATCGCCTCGCTCGGCATGTACGATCACGGCCCGCAGCAGGCCGCGAACGACAGGCTGTGGCGTGAAATCGCGCGCATCCTGAGCGCCCGCGGGATCAGCGGCGTTCCGCGCGACCTCGAGCGGAGCCGCAGTCTGTCGGCCGTGCTGCACGATCCCGCCATGTTGTTCGGGCAGGTCTGCGGCTATCCGCTGGTGACCGAGACGACCCTTGCGTTGCGCGTGCTTGGTACGCCGGTCTACGACGTTCCGGGCGCGCAAGGCGGTGTGCACCGCAGCTTTCTGGTCGCGCGGCACGACGATGCCGCGACGCTCGACGCGTATCGGGACCGGCGCGCCGCGATCAATGGTTTCGATTCGAACACGGGCATGAATTTGCTGCGCGCCACGATCGCACCGATCGCGGCTGGTGGACGCTTCTTCGCGAGCGTGACCGAGACGGGATCGCACCGCGCGAGCATCGCGGCGATCGTGCGCGGCGATGCCGATATTGCAGCGATCGACAGCGTGACCTTTGCAGCGGTCCAGCGCGACGCGCCCGATGCCACCGCGGCGCTGCGCATTCTCGCCAGCACGACCGAGTCCGCCACGCCGCCCTTCGTCACGGCGCGGGCCACGCCGATCGAAACCGTCGCCGCCTTGCGTGTCGCGCTCGCGCAGGTCGCCGAAGATCCTGGGCTCGCCGAAACCCGGGCAACGCTCTTCCTGACGGGTATCACGTCTGGCGGGACCGAGCGCTACGCGCCCATCCGCGCGCTCGAAATCGACGCGGTCGTCGCCGGCTACCCGGAATTGCGCTGATCCAACGCGCGGTGATCTCGTCTTTAAAAGCCCCAACCATTTCTTCGCATCAATTCCCATCTGCGACGTGGGATATGGTCGTTGATCGAAGGAGGATCTCATGCCGCACAGCCCGATGGATACCGCGCCGGACCTCGCCCGGAGCGAACGCGCCGTGAGCGAGGCTGCGCTGCCGACGGTAGATATGGTCGCCACGGTGGCCGGATTGCGGACGGTGCGAGACACGTGGCGGCAGCGCCAGACCGGCCGCCACAGCGCCGAGCGCTTCCCCTCGCAAGCCGCCGTCGCGCAGATCGTCGAACATCTCTCGGCTGCGCTGTTTCCGCAGCGGATAGGCGTTTACCGGGGTTCCGAGGCCGAGCTCGACGGCTTCGTGGCGGGGCAATTGCACCTAGCCTTCACCGAGCTGCAGGTCCAGATCGCGCGCGAATTCGCCTATTGGCAGGCCGAGGCGGACGAGCCATTCGAGCGCGACCAGGCCGCGACGATCGTTCGGTTGTTCGCCACCACCTTGCCTGCCGTGCGGGAATTGATCGATAGCGATGTAGAGGCTGCCTTTCTCGGCGATCCGGCCGCGCGCAGCGTCGATGAAATCCTGATCTGCTATCCCGGCGCGCTCGCCGTGCTGCATCACCGGCTGGCGCACGAACTCTACCAACTCGGCGCGCCAATCGTCGCGCGGATCATTTCCGAGATCGCCAATGCCCGGACCGGGATCGATATCCACCCCGGTGCGACGATCGGGCCGAGCTTCTTCATCGACCACGGCACCGGCGTGGTGATCGGCGAGACCGCGATCATCGGCGCGCGCGTCCAGCTCTATCAGCACGTCACGCTCGGCGCGCGCAGCCCCCTCGGGACGACTCATGTGCAGCCACGCGGGCGCTACGCGCGTCACCCGATTATCGAGGACGACGTCGTGATCTATGCGGGCGCCACGATCCTCGGCCGCGTGACGATCGGGCGGGGTGCGACGATCGGCGGCAATGTCTGGCTGCTGGAAGATGTCGCGCCCGGCAGCGTCGTCGCGCAACCGACCGCGGCGATCCTCGCCGGTGAGGCCGCCCTCAATTTGCACGAAGTCTTGCGCGGGCGCCCGGCATGAGCGTCTTCGACCGGCGCCGCTTCGAGCCGCGCCCGTGCGCGGCGCGCCCGGTCATCGGGGTGCTGTGCTGCAACGAAGTGTCCGAGCGTCCGATCCAGGCGGTGGCGACCCGTTTCATCGAGCCGCTGGTGACCTACGCCGGCGTCACCGTCGTGCTGATCCCGGCGGTCGCCAGCGCGTGCGACGCGATCGCGCTGGCCAGCCGGCTCGACGGGCTGCTGTTGACCGGCTCGCGCTCCAATGTCGCAGGCGTGCGCTACGGCATTGCTGGGGCCGACACCGGCCCGCTCGACGAACAGCGCGACGCGGTAGCGCTGGAGCTTGCCGCGCGGATGATCGAGACGGGGCGCTCGGTGTTTGGCATCTGCCGCGGCTTGCAGGAACTCAACGTGCTGTTCGGCGGGACGCTGAGCGATGCGACGCCCGATCACCACCATCGCGGGGCCAGTGGGACGATCGGTTACGAGGATCTGTTCGACCATCATCACGATGTCGACCTGCTCGCTGGTGGCCTGCTCGCGCGCACCACCGATGCGGCGCGGCTGACGGTCAATTCGGTGCATCGACAAGGCATCGATCGGCTCGGCGCGGGATTGTACGTCGAGGCCCGCGCCGCCGACGACGGATTGATCGAGGCGTTTTCCGCGCGCCCGTGCGGCGGCGACGTGCTCGCGGTGCAATGGCACCCCGAATGGGATGCCGCGCGCAGCCCGGCGAGCAGGGCCTTCTTCCAGCTCATTGGCGAGTCGCTTGGCAATCCGCCGGTTTTGGCGCAGGGGCCGCCAGCGTGAGCGCTGTCAAAAAAGTGTCATGTAAATGAAAAAGGGTAATCTTATGCGTAACCTCAAGGCAGTCCTCGCGCTCGCAACCTCACCGATTGCCCTCCTTTCCAGTCAGGCCGCTGAAGCGCAGAGCGCACCGGCAGCCGCACCCGCAGCCGCAGGGGAAGCCGCAGCCCCGGAAGCGCCCGCAGAACCTGCCGACATCGTCGTCACGGGCACGCGCGGTCGCGGCCGGTCGCGGCTCGACAGCAGCTCGCCGATCGACGTGCTCAGCGCCGCCAGCCTGCAGCACCAGGGCACGACCGAGATCGGCGCCTCGCTCGCCGCGATCGTCCCGTCGATCGACTTCCCGCGCTCCGCGGCGGTCGACGGCACCGACTCGATCCGCCCGGCGACGCTGCGTGGCCTGTCGCCCGACCAGACGCTCGTGCTGATCAACGGCGTCCGCGCGCACACCTCGGCGCTGCTCAACACCAACGGTTCGGTCGGGCGCGGTTCGGCGGCGGTCGATCTCAACACCATTCCCTCGGTCGCGCTCGATCGGATCGAAGTGCTGCGCGATGGCGCCGCCGCGCAATATGGCTCGGATGCGATCGCCGGCGTCGTCAACCTGCGACTTCGCGAGGCGCGCAGTGGCGGTGGCGCGACGGTCAGCTACGGCCAGACCGAAACCGAGGTCAACACCGCGCGCGGTTCGCGCGACGCGCATGACGGCAAGACCGTTACCGCTTCGGGGTGGCAGGGCATCGGCCTCGGGTCGGACGGCTTCCTCACCGTGTCGGGCGAGTATCTCAACCGCGGCGCCACCAGCCGTGGCGACTTCGATCCGCGCAAGACGCCGATCCGCGTTCGCTCGCGCTTTGGCGACCCGGAGGTCGAGCAGTACACCGGCTACGTGAATGCCGCCAAGCCGCTCGGCGACAGCGGCTGGACGCTTTATGGCTTCGGTGGCTATCAGCACCGCGACAGTGTCAGCGCCGCGACGCCGCGGATCGTCGGCGGCGCCGCGACCGGCAACGCCAATGCCAGCGCCGACGCGCTCGCCGCGCTCTACCCGGACGGCTTTACCCCGCTGATCGCGGTGCGCTCCGAAGATCTGACCGCGACCGGCGGCATCCGCGGCGAGCTGTCGGGGTGGAAGGTCGACTTCAATGTCTCCTACGGCCGCAACCAGCTGACCTTCAACACGCGCAACTCGGGCAACGCCACCTATGGCGCGACGTCGCAGACCAGCTTCTACGACGGCAAGCTGACCTACGACCAGCTCGTCGGCGGGATCGACGTGTCGCGCGAGCAGCCGCTCGGCGCGGGTACGATCAACATTGCCTGGGGCTTGGAATATCGCCGCGAGGGCTTCCAGATCGGCGCCGGCGAGCCCACGTCTTACAACCGCGCTCCGGGCGCGGCGACCAACCTCGGCGGTGGTGCGCAGGGCTTCCCCGGCTACCTGCCGTCGAACGTCGTCAATGTGCACCGCGACAATGTCTCGGGCTATCTCGACCTCGAAGCCAAGCCGACCGAAAAATTGACGATCGGCCTGGCCGCGCGCGGCGAGAGCTATTCCGACTTCGGCGAGACCGCGACCGGCAAGGTCAGCGCGCGCTACGAATTCGCGCCGTGGTTCGCCGTTCGCGGCACCGCCTCGACCGGCTTCCGTGCGCCGGCGTTGCAGCAGCAATATTTCACCTCGACCGCCTCGGTGCTGACCAACGGCAACATCGTCGAGACCGGCCTGTTCCCCTCGACCAGCGCGGTCGGCACGGCGCTCGGTGGCAAGGCGCTCGAGCCCGAGCGCTCGCGCAACCTCTCGGCGGGGTTCGTGGTCAAGTCGGGCGGGTTCGACCTGTCGGTCGATGCTTATCAGATCAAGCTGCGCGACCAGATCGCGCTGTCGGAAAATCTGAGTGGCCCGGTCGTCGCCGCGCTGCTCGCGCCGTACAACGTCTCGGCCGGGCGCTTCTTCCTCAACGGCATCCGCTCGACCGCCAAGGGCATCGACGTCGTCGCGCACTACCGCAAGGCGACCGCTGGCCTCGGCACGTTCGACCTGACCGCGGCCACTAACATCAACGATATAAAGGTCACGCAGGCCCCGGGCGCGGCGACGATCACTTCCTCGGCCGGGACCACCACATTGCCGATCTTCAGCCGGCAGCGTATCGTTTCTTTCGAGCAGGGCACGCCGCGCGAGAAGGTCGTCGGCACGATCGAATGGTCGCTCGACAAGCTCGGCGTAACCGCGCGCGCGTCCTATTATGGCGACGTTACCCAGCCGGGCAGCACCGGCTTCGCCGCCGACGACATCCACACCGGGCGCCACACGATCTTCGATCTCGAGCTACGCTATCAGGCGATCAGGAACGTCAACCTGGCGCTGGGGGCTAACAATCTGTTCGATACCTATCCCGATTACGTCCGTGTGCTGTCGTCGCGCGGGATGCCGCTCAACAGCACCGGGCTGGTCGGCTTCCCCTATTACTCGCCGTTCGGTTTCAACGGCCGCTACGTGTACGCCCGGGTTGGCGTGACCTGGTAATATCGTCGATCTGAAGACCGAGCGGTCGTCCACCTTGCACGGCAATCTCGCCGTGCAAGGTGGAGACTATCCCGGATGTCGGTGGCCAGCGATGTCCTCCAATTCCGGTCGGCTTACATATCAGGCCGGCTCTAGGAGCTTCGGCTGCAAGTTTGCAGTGCGTCTGTTCGATGGAATTGGCAGGCCGAGATTGCCGCGTAATGTCGCGTGCGCATAGTCGGTCCGGAATAGCCCCCGCGCTTGCAGGATCGGCACAACCTCCTGGGTGAAGCGCCGGAACTGGCTGGGGTGCCCGGCGTGCACGTTGATGCCGTCGAGCGCACGGCCCTCGAACCAGCGGGTGATCTCGTCGGCGATCGTCTCCGCCGATCCGACGAACGGGCTGGTGAACTGGTCGCGCTGGAACTCGACGGTCTCGCGCAACGAGAGGCCGCGCGCCGTCGCTTGCTCGGTGATGTGCTTGGCTTGCGTGAAGAAGCTGCTCTTGGCGTGCTCGAGCGTCTCGACGGGAAAGGGGGCCTCGAGATCGTATTGGCGGAAATCGTGCCAGCCGAACGCTCGCCCGAACTCGGCCAGTGCCTGATCGAAGCTCTGGTCGAGCCGGCGATACGTGCGCTCGATCTGGCGGGCATCGTCGTCCGTGTCATCGACCGTGATCGAGAAGCCGGGCAGGATCAGGATCTCGTCGGGGTTGCGCCCGAGCGCCACGCCGCGCCGCTTGATGTCGGCGTAAAAGGCCTGGCCCTGCTCGATCGTTCGGGCATGCGTGAAGATCGCATCGGCGACCGTCGCACCGAGATCGCGACCCTGTTCGGAGTCGCCGGCCTGGAAGATCACCGGTTCGCCCTGCGGTGAGCGCTGAATATTGAGCGGACCCACCACCGAGAAATGTTCGCCCTTGTGATTGAGCGCGTGGAGCTTGGTCTTGTCGAGGAACACACCGGTCGCGCGGTCGCGGACCAGCGCGTCATCCTCGTAGCTGCGCCACAACCCGCGCACCACGTCGAGATATTCGAAGGCCCGGCCGTACCGCGTGGCGTAATCGTAATGCTCCTCGCGCCCGTAATTGCCCGCGGTGCCGGCGTCGCCGCTGGTCACGACGTTCCAGCCGGCGCGTCCCTTACTGATGAGGTCGAGCGAGGCGAGCCGGCGCGCGAGGTTGAACGGATCGTTATACGAGGTGGTGAGCGTGCCGACCAAGCCGATATGGCTGGTCGCCACCGCGAGCGCCGAGAGCAAGGTCAGCGGCTCGAGCCGGTTGAGATAGTGCGGCGGGGAGTCGGGGGTGATGAACTGGCTGTCGACGATGAACACCAGGTCGAACTTGGCGGCTTCGGCCTGGCGGACGATATCGATATACCAGTCGATGCTGACGCTGGCATCGACCGGAATTTCGGGGTCGAGCCAGCGATTGGTCTGGCCGGGACCGCCGACACCGGTGGTCACGAGGCCGAGCTTGAGCTGTCGCTGAATCATGAAGCTGTCCTTGGGGGAGGGATTAGAGCTGTTCGAAATGCGGGGCGACCCGGACGGGCTTGGCGAGCAGCCCAGCCTGATGAAACAGGTCGGCAATGCCCTGCTCCTCGGCGATCAATCCGGCGTCGATCGGCACGGGAACGTTGACGCTGCGGTTGAGATAGCGGCGTGTCGCCGCGATCGGCACGCCGGTCTGCTGCGTCAGCATCTGGGCGTATGCCTCGCGGTGGGTCTCGCCCCATTTGCGGGCGCGGGCAAAGCGCGCCGACAGGTCGGTCAGCAACGGCCGCTTGCTCGCGAGCGAGCTGTCGGTTCCGAACACGAAACCGAGGCCCGGGGTCAGCGAGCGGTCGAGGTCGAGGATCCGCAAGCCGTCGCTCAACTCGCCGATCGCGGCATACGGATCCCAGATCGCCCAGGCATCGACCGAGCCGCTGGTCAGAGCGGCGCGCCCATCGCTCGGGCTGAGGAATGTGATGTCGATCGCGTCGAGCGGCTTGCCGGCGCGCTTCAGTCCGGCGAGCAGCAGATAATGGCCGATCGACCCGCGCGGCGTCGCGACGCGCTTGCCGAGCAGATCGTCGAAGCTGTGGATCGCCGATTTGCCCGGCACCATCACGGTCGTCGCATTGCCCTTGGTACGGAACGCGGCGATCGCCTTGACCCCGGCATTGCCCTGAAGGCTGAAGATGAACGGTGCGTCGCCTCCCACTCCGGTGTCGATCGCCCCTGCGGCGAGGGCCTCGATCAACGGCGCGGCATTGGGAAATTGCGCCCATTCGATCGCGTAGGGGACGGTCTTGAGTTCGCCCGACGCTTCGAGCAGCGCCTGAACGCCACCGCGCTGATCGCCGATCATCAGCTTTTTGGCCGAACCCTTTGCGCAGGCGGAGAGCAAGCCGGCGCCGGCGATCGCCAGCGCGCTGCGACGCGAGATCGAGAATTCGAGAGACATAGCGGGATCCTTGGATGGGAAACGCATCAGAAGCGGTTCTTGAGCGAGATGCCGTACGTCCGCGGGTCTCCGAGCCCGACCTGGGTGATGCCCCAGGTCGCGTTGACGGTGGACGTGACGAGATAGTTCTTGTTGAGCAGGTTGCGGCCCCACAGCGAGACGTCCCAGGTCCCGCGCGCCGCGCGCAACCCGAGCTGCGCGCCGACCAGCGCATAGCCCTTGATCTCGGAGAAGGGATCGTCGTTGACCGCCGAGTAGAATTTCGAGCGGTAGCTGGCGTCGCCCGCGACATAGCCGACGAGCGTCTCGCTCACCGGTGCCTCGTAGCGCGCCTGGACCGCGCCGACCCATTTCGACGTGCCCGATAGGCGCTGGCCCGAAATGTCGCATGATGTCTTACACGATTGCAGGAACGGGCAGATCGCGTTGGAGTAGCGAACATATTTGGCATCGGTGAACGAGCCCGAGCCGCTCAGGCTGAGCCCCTTCGCCAGAGTCGCACGCAGATCGACCTCGACCCCACGGCTCTGCACCTTGCCGGCATTGCCGAGATAGCTGATGCGGTTGGAGACGTCGTACAAATTGGCCTGGTAATTCTGGTCGATCGCCCAGAATAGCGCAGTGTTGAATTGCACGTGGCGATCGAACAGCTGCGTCTTCAGCCCGATTTCGTAGGAATCGACCTTTTCGGGTTCGACGAAGATATTGATCCCAGCGGATTTGCGGACGAGGTTGATGCCGGCGGATTTGTACCCGCGCGAATAGCTCGCATAGGCATGAACGTCATCGCCAATATCCTGGTTGGCGCTGAGCAGCCACGACACGGTGCCCTTCGACCGGCTCGCGCTATACGCGCCGCCATCGGGCGCGAAGCTCGCGCGGATCGCCGCGGCACTCGCCTGATAGGCGAGCGGCAGGCTCGATATCGGCGCGACCGCGCCGACGTTGACCGCGTTGTAGCTGCCGGCCTTGGTTTCATTGGTATAGCGCAGCCCGCCGGTCAGGCTCGTGCTGGGCGTGACGTGCCACGTCGCCTGGCCATAGGCTGCATAACTGTTGGTCGAGGGGTTGAGGTAGCTGAAGGTGTCGAGCCCGTTCAGCAGTGCGCTGGGGGCCGCCGCGCCGAGATACCATTTGGCGGCGTCCTTGGCGAACGAGACCTCCTGTTTGAGATCGGCCTTTTGGTAGAAATAGTACAGGCCAGCGGTGTATTCGAGTTTGTGCCCACTCGGCGAGGTGAGGCGCAGCTCCTGGCTAAACTGCTTCTGGTTGGTGGCGACGGTCGCCTGGCCGAGCACGTCGGCACCGAACTGGTCGCCATCCCAATTGGGAATCCACTTCCAGAAGCGGCCGGCGGTGATCGAGGTCAGCGTGTGGCCGCCGAGGATCGTGGCATCGACCCGCGCGGTGACACCGCCGCTCGGCATGGCGATCGCTTGCGAGCCATTGATGTCGGTCTGGCGATTGTACGGGTTGATCGCGATCGGCGTGTACCCGACGTCGGCGGCGTGCGCATAGAAACCTTTCGCGGACGCGCCATTGGCGAGCGTCGTCGGCAGCACCTGGCCGGAGACGTAGAAGCCCATGTTGCCGCTCTGGCGGGCATAGTCGGCGATCAGGCGGAAGCTCAGCGTGTCGCTCGGCTTCCACAGCAGATCGGCCTTCGCCGCGACGTTGGTATAGTCGTCCCAGTCCTGCTTCTGGGTGGTGTTGTAGATCGTGCCGTCGCGACTCGCGACGAGCCCGCTCACCCGCAGCGCCAGGGTTTCGGTGAGGCCGCCCGAGATCGACGCCTGCGCGCGCATGTAATTGTCATTGCCGTACGTCAGATCGGTCGACACCTCCGGCGTGAAGCTGGGGAGCTTGGTGCGGACGTCGATCGCGCCGGCTACGGTGTTCTTGCCAAACAGCGTGCCCTGCGGCCCGCGCAGCACCTGCACGCTGTCGACGTCGAGCAGATCGTTGATCACCGTGCCGGTGCGTGGGCGATAGACGCCGTCGATATACAGGCCAACGCCTTGGTCGAGCCCGTCATTGGTGCCGCCCGAATTGGTGCCGAGGCCGCGGATCGTGATCGTCTGGTTGCGGCCGCTGAACCCCTGGATCGTGACGCTGGGCGCGAAGTTGGCGAGGTTCTTGATGCTGGTCTGCCCGCCGATCGCGCCGATCTGCGCCGACGACAGCGCGGTGATGGCGATCGGCACGCTCTGCAGCGTCTCGTTCTTGTAGCGCGCGGTGACGACGATGTCGTCGCTCGACCCTTCCGTAGCGGCCGGCGCGGCGGGGGCCTCGGCCGCGGGGGCGGTCGCCGCTGGGGCCGGCGCGGCGGGGGCGTCGGCTGCATAGGCCGGTGCGAGCGCGGTGGTGGCGAGCAGCAGCGCCAGCGGGGTGACGACGGTGCGCGAAGGTCGAAGGTGCATGACGGTCCCTGTCTTTGGTCGGGAGCCGCCGTGATCGGCGCGCTCCTCCGTTTCCCGCGACAGCGGCCGCGAGATGGTGTGGTCTTGGTTGGGGCGGGGCGCGGCCTGCTAGGCTGGCCGCATCCTACTGCTCAGCGGCATCGGTAAACTCGCATCAGGCGGCCGCCGCGGCGGCGGGAAGGAGGGTTTCGCGCCCGATCGCGCGGCGCACCGCGGTGCGGTCGAACAGGACATCGGTGCGCTCGGCGAAGCTGGGAAAAGACGTGCGATCGATCCCCAGGCCATCGGCCCAGCGCCGCACGACCAGCGCATAGGCATCGACCGCGCCGAAGCGGTCGCCGATCAGGAAAGGCGACGGCGTGGCGGCGGAGCGCGCTTCGAGCTCGGCGAGCGCGACGGCGAAGGCGGCACGACCGGGTGCCTCTAGCGCCCGGCGGACGGCGGGGTCGTCGGCATAGCGTTCCGGACGCCGGACCTGCGCGAGCGCGACATGCACCGTGCTCGCGATCCAGCCCATCAGCGCAAACGCGTGTGCGCGCTCGATCGAGTCATCGGGCAGCAGGCCGGCGAGAGGATAGCTGTCGTCGATCCAGCTCAGGATCGCGATCACTTCGGAGATCGGCGTGCCATCGACCACCAGCGCCGGCACACGCCCGCGTGGATTGATCGCGCGATAGGCGGGCGTGTGCTGCTCGCCGGCGGAAAGATCGATGCGAACCGCGTTGAATTCGGCCCCGGCTTCCTCGAGCGCAACGAGCGGGGCGAAGGCCGAGCTGTTCGGCGCGAAATAGAGTGTAATCGCCATATTCGTCCTCTCAGATCACGACGAAGCCGTGGGTGCCGTCGCGTGCGAGCTGGTCGACCAGGCCATATTCCCAATCGAGATAGGCCTGCATCGCCGCTGCGGCATTGTCGGTGCCCTCGTACGGGCGCTTGTAGCGGCCCTCGCGACCGCGCGCGGGGAGGGCGGTCGAAGCGGTCTCGAGCGCGCTGTCGAAGCCGCCTTCGAGCACCAGTACGTCCCAGCCCATCTGCGCGAGCCACGACGCGGTCATGTCGGCACGCGCACCGACATCGTCGGCGAGAACGATGCGCGCGCCGCGCACCGGAGCGAAGTGGTCGGTCTCCTGCACCAACTGGCCGCCGGGCGCCTCGACGAAGCCGGCGGGGTGGCCGGCGGCGTGCTCCTCGGGAGTCCGCACGTCGAAGCGGTAGAGAGTGCGGTCGGTTTCGTCGGCGAGCTTGGCGAGTGTTGCCGCATCGATGTGGCGGACCCCGGCGCGATAGGCGACGTCGCGCGCCTTCACGCGCGCCTCGTCGCGTTGGTCGGGCGCAACCTCGGCGACACGGCGCGCCTGGCCCTTGTCGAGGCTCTGGCCGGCGAGCGTCCAGCCGATCGTCCCGTTGCGCAACGCGACGACGCGGTTGGGCAGCCCTGCGTTGATCAGCGACTGCGTGCCGATGATGCTGCGCGTTCGACCGGCGCAATTGACGACGATCAGCGTATCGGGATCGGGCGCCGCAGTGCGTGCGCGCAACACGAGTTCTGCGCCGGGAACGCTGGTGCCGGTCGGAATACTCATCGTCGCATATTCGTCGAAGCGGCGCGCATCGAGGATCGCGATGTCGGCCTTCGCGTCGATCAGCGCCTGCAGATAGGGCGCGGCGACCGACGGCGTATGGCGCCGCACCTCGACGAGCTCGCCGAACGCCTTGCTGTACGAATTGACGTCCTGGAACAGCTCGTAGCCAGCGGCTTTCCAAGCGGCGAGCCCACCGCCGAGCGCGGAAACATTGGTGTAGCCGAGTGCACGGATCTCGCTCAGCGCGGCCTCGACCAGACCTTCGCCATCGTCGTACAGCACGATCGGTGTGTCCTTGCGCGGCACGCGGCGTTCGATTTCGATCGCGATGCGGTGGGGCGGAAGCTGCGCGGCGAACAGCGGGTGGCCGCCGGCAAAGGGATGCTCGTCGCGCAGGTCGAACAAAGCGAGTTCGTCGCGGGCGATCCAGGCGTGGCGGATATCGTGCGGGGTCATGCGAATACCGATGCGGGTTGGGCGTAGCCGGAGATGAAGGGTTTGGCGGCGCCGGTCGCATCGTAGGTCGCGCGCTCGACGCGGCCGATGTCGGCGCCATAGACATGGATGCTGATCGAGACGCGGTCGGCAAAGGCATTACGGACCTGATGGATGTCGCCGCTCTCGGGTGAGAGCGTGGCGACGTCTCCGGCGTCGAGCTGCGTCGGTGGCCCGGCGAACACCAGCGCACCGTCGGCGCTGCGTTGGTAGCGCTGATCGATTTCCGCGCCGCGCAGCACGCCGACCAGGCCCCAGACGCGGTGGTCGTGGATCGGCGTCGCCTGGCCGGGGCCCCAGACGAAGCTGACCACCGAGAAGCGGTCGGCCGGGTCCCGATAGAGCAGATATTGGCGATAGCGCACCGGATCGGGTGCGGCAAAGGCCGGGTCGATCCAGTCGTCCGTGGCGACGAGGGCAGCGAGCGGCGCGGCAGCGCGCGCGAGGATTGCGTCGGGGGCGCCCGCGACGATCGTTTCGATCGCCGCGACCAGCCGGTCGATCGCGCGGGTGTGCGGCGTGCTCATTCTGCCGCGACCGCCAGCGGATTCTCGCGCTCTGCGACCGCGGCGCGCAGCGGCGGCAGGAGATTGCGCCCATAATCGATCGCATCCTCGAGCGGATCGAAGCCGCGGAACAGGAAGGTGCGGATGCCGAGATCGTAATAATCGAGCAGCGCATCGACCACCTGGTCGGGGGTGCCGACCAGCGAGGTTGAGTTGCCGGGCGCGCCAGTCAGCTTGGCGATCTCGGTCCACAGCCGTTTGTCGCGGACCTTGCCGCCGGCTGCGGTCTCGAGCAGGCGGCGCGAGCCTTCCGATTCCATCGTCACGCGGCGGAACGGCGAGGCGCCCGCTTCCTTGATCGCCTGCGCCTCGGCCAGGATGCGTTCGGCACGATCCCACGCGTCCTGCTCAGTCCGACCGAGGATCGGGCGGAACGAGACGCTGAAGCGCGGGGCAGGGCGGCCGTGCTCGGCCGCGCTGGCGCGGACGCGGGCGATCGTCTCGCGGGTCTGCTCGAGCGTTTCGCCGAAAAAGGCGTAGGTTTCGGCATGCCGCCCGGCGACGCGGATCGCCGCGTCCGACGCGCCGCCGAAGAAGATCGGCACGTGCGGCTGCTGCGCCGAGCGGATCGGCGAAAAGCTGTCGCGCACTTTATAGAAGGGCCCGTCGTGATCGAACGGCGCGGCCGAGGTCCACGTCTTCTTGACGACGTCGAGATAGTCGTCGGTGCGCGCGTAGCGTTCGTCCTTGGTCAGGAAATCGCCGTCGCGCTGCTGCTCGGCGTCCGACCCGCCCGAGATGATATGCACCGCGAGCCGCCCGCCGCTGAACTGGTCGAGCGTGGCGATCTGGCGTGCGGCGACGGTCGGCTGAATCACACCGGGCCGATGCGCCAGCAGGATCTTCAACTTGGTCGTGGCCTGCGCGACATAGGCGGCGACCTGGAAGCCGTCTGGTGCCGCACTGTGATAACCGATCAGGATGCGGTCGAAGCCGGCCTGCTCATGCGCCAGCGCGAAGGCGGCGGTGTAGCTCGGGTCGATCTGCGGGCCGCTCGGCGGATGGATCTCGGACGCGTAATTGGTCGAGATCATGCCGAGGATTTCGAGCGTGTCGGGGTGCTGGCTCATCGGTAAACTCCTGTCGAATAAGAAGGGGGTCAGTCGGCGGCTTCGGCCCAAACGGTCTCGACCGGTTTGGGCGTGGCGACACCGAGACGCGCGAGCAGGCGGCGGCGCAGCGCGGGATCGAGCGTGCGCGGCCGATCGGAGGCGATGCGCTCCTCGGCGACGATCCGGCCGCCGTCGAGCACCAGCACGCGGTCGGCGAGCGCGATCGCTTCGTCGATATCGTGCGTGATCAGCAGCACCGCCGGACGATGCCGACGCCACAGGCCGAGCACGAGATCATGCATCTGAATTCGCGTCAGCGCGTCGAGCGCGGCGAACGGCTCGTCGAGCAGCAACACCTTCGGTTCGCGCACCAGCGCGCGGGCCAGCGCGGCGCGCTGCGCCTCGCCGCCGGAGAGGGTGAGCGGCCAGGCATCGGCGCGGTGGTCGAGACCGACTTCGGCCAGCGCGACGTCAGCGCGGGCGCGCAGATCGCGACCCTTCAGGCCGAGCATGATGTTCTGCCACACCGGCTTCCACGGCAGCAGCCGCGCATCCTGGAACACCACAGCACGAGAGTTGGGCACGCGCACCTCGCCTTCGCTAGCTCCATCGAGCCCGGCGAGCGTGCGCAGCAAGGTGGTCTTGCCCGAGCCGCTGCGACCGAGCAGCGCAACGAATTCCCCATCGGCAATGTCGAGGTCGAGACCGGCGATTACGGTGTTACTGCCAAAGCGACGCGTGAAGCCGCGGAGCGACACGACGGGTTGCGGACGCGTTGGGAAGGGGATGGGTGCGTTCATGGCTCAAGCCTCCAGGATCGTCGGGCGCCAGGCGAGCGAGCGGAACTCGATCAGCCGCACCGCCGCATCGGCACCGAGGCCGAGCGCGGCGTAGACCATCAGGCAGACGACGATGATGTCGGTCCGCATGAAGTCGCGCGCATTGTTGATGAGGTAGCCGAGCCCCGACGACGCGTTGATCTGTTCGGCGACGACGAGGATCAGCACCGAGATCGACAGGGCGTAGCGCAAGCCCACGAGGAAGGCGGGCAGCGCGCCGGGCAGCACGACGTGGCGGATGATCGCCGCGCGCGACAGGCCGAACGCGCGTGCAGCTTCGACCAGCCGGGCATCGACGCCGCGAATGCCGTTGTAGAGGTTGAGATAGACCGGAAAGGTTGTGGCGACCGCGATCAGCACGATCTTGGGTGTCTCGCCGATCCCGAACCAGACGATGAACAGCGGGGTCAGCGCGAGCGTCGGCAGCGTGCGCAGCATCTGCACCGGCGAGTCGATCGCGGTCTCACCGCGCTTCGATAGCGCGGCCAGGATCGCCAGCGCCCCGCCGACCAAAACCCCGATCGCGAGACCGAGGCCTGCACGCCCGAGCGAGACGAGGACGTTGTGGCCGAGTTCGCCCGAGGCGATCATGCCCCCCATGGTCACGGCGACCGCGGATGGCGCTGCGAGCGTATGCGCCGGGATCAGTCCGGTGCGCGAACCCGCTTCCCACAAGAGCAGCAGGACGAGCGGCGACACCCAGCGCGCGCCGCCCGACCGGATCCGGCCAAGGTGCGAGCGCAGCGTGTGCGGTGCGTGGGTCGCGTCGTTGCGTGCCATGTCGGCTCCTCACGGTGGCGGGGATGCCAGCGTTACGGTGCCAAGGGACAGTTTATCTCCTACCAAATCAATATAGATTTGCTAACGCGCCTGATTGGCGTTGCTTATAGGTGGCCCATGGCCCTCAATCTTCCGATCGATGTGTTGCGCAGTTTCATTGCCGTGGTCGATGGCGGCTCGATGCTGCGCGCCTCCGAGCGCGTGTTCCTGAGCCAGCCGGCGATCAGCCTGCAGATGAAGCGGCTCGAAGAATTGCTGCAAGTGCCGTTGTTCCTGCGCGAGGGGCGGCGCCTGGTGCTGACCCCGCAGGGTGAAGCTGTGCTGGTCCAGGCGCGCGAAATCCTGGCGCTCAACGATCGCATCGTCGCGACCCTGACAGGCGACGCGCTGGCCGGGCCGGTGCGGATCGGATTCGTCCAGGATTTCGCCGAAACGCTGCTGCAGGGCGTGCTCGCGCAGCTCGTCGCATTGCATCCGGACGTACGGCTCGAGGTGCGCGTCGGTGGCACGCCACAACTGATCGAGTTGCTCGAAAGCGACCGGTTGGACGTTATCCTCGGCATGGGGCCAGTGGGAGATCCCGCTGCCATTCGCGAGGAGCCGATGCGCTGGTTCGGCAACGCGCCGCTCGCCGGACGCGACGCTGTTCCGCTCGCAGTGCTGGAACGACCATGCCGCTTTCGTGACGCGGCGATTGCGGCGCTCGAGGCGGCCGACACCCCGTACCAAGTGGTGGTCGAGACGCCCAGTCTCTCGGTGTTGCGCGCCGCCGTGCTCGGCGGGGTGGCGATTACCTGTCGCACCGAGCTATTTGCAGGGTTGCCCGAAATCATCGGCTCGGCATTGCCCCCGCTTCCCGCGGTCACGTACGTGTTGCGACGGCGCGAGCGATTACCGCCAGCGGTGTTGCATCTCCACGACCTGATCGCCAAGCGGGTGAAGGACATGGATTTGTCGGGTGCCGAATTTGGATGAACGGTCACCTTGAAATCATCTGACGGTATCTGCCTTCACCGATCGCCGACCATCGACGACCGCATGAACGTAGATTGCCGAACCAAGATCTTGAGCGGCGGCCGCCAGGCGGTCGGTCAGCGCTCGATCAATCCAATCCATAATTGAACGCTGAACCAACGTCCGCTTTCAGGAAGGGGGCGGGGGGGCTTGAATGTCGGCTTTTGGGTCAAAGCGGCATGGCGGCTGTCGGGCGATGGCTTGAGGGAAACAGACATTGCGTTGTGCATGCGGGACTACGACGCGATAGCAGGCTCGCGAATTGTCGAAACGACTGATTCACGTGATCACGCACGCCGGTCACGTGCGAAATGTGGGGCCAACTGTGGGGCTGCGAAAGCAACCTCTGAAAAGACTCAAAATTTATAAACGCTTAGAAAGCGTAGCTGGCGGAGCGGGAGGGATTCGAACCCTCGATACGCTGTTGACGTATACTCACTTTCCAGGCGAGCGCCTTCGACCACTCGGCCACCGCTCCGCATGTCCTGGACAGACGCGTGGCCCTAGAGCGTCCCAGCCTCGGGCGCAAGCACTCAGCCACGCATGCGGGATTGCGCCGCAGGGTAGGGTCATGCCACCTTGGGCAAATGTCCTTGCTGCTCCCGCTGTTCGCCCTGCTCGCCGCCGCCCAGGGCGCGCCCGAGCCTCCCGCCAAGCCGGGCGCGGCGCAGCTTGCCGCGGCCGCGCCCGCCGCGGCGTGGGGGGCGATCGATCCGCAGGATCTGCTGCTGATCGACTTTGCCGACGGACAGCGCGCGGTATTGTGGCTCGCGGCCGACTTCGCGCCGGTGCACGTCGCCAACATCCGCGCGATCGCGCGCAGCGGCTGGTGGAACGATGCGACCGTTTACCGCGTGCAGGACAATTACGTCACGCAATGGGGCGACGCCACCGAGAAGAAGCCGCCCGCGGCGGGGATCATGCTCAAGCCGCCGGCCGAATATGAATGGGCGTGGGATGCGCACGGGCCGGCGATCGCCAACCCGTATCGCGACGCCTATGCGGCGCGCACCGGCTTTACCGCGAGCGGCTGGGCGGTGGCGGGGGACGGCACGCGGCAATGGTTGCCGCATTGCTACGGCATGGTCGGCGTGGCGCGCGACCTGGCGCCCGATACGGGGACGGGGGGCGATCTCTATACCGTGATCGGTCATGCTCCGCGCCACCTCGATCGCAACATCGCGCTGGTCGGGCGGGTGATCGACGGCATGGGCGCGCTGTCGGCGTTACCGCGCGGCACCGGTGGCGGGCTCGGGCTGTACGAGGACCCCAAGCAGCGCGTGCCAATCAAGCGGATTGCGATCGTCGCAGACCTGCCGGCCGGCGAGCGACCGGCGTATCAATATCTGCGGCCTGACGCGGCAGTGTTTGCGGCGACCCTCGAGGCGCGCGCCAATCGCGGCGGGCCGTTCTTCACGGTGCCGGCAGCCGCTGCCGACCTGTGCAACCTGATGGTGCCGGTGCGTAGGCTCGCGCGTTAGCGAGTGCGGCTACCCGGCTCGGTGCGTGCTGAGCGCGTCGAAGCCCCGGGCATTCTTGCGACCGGCGCAAGGCAGAACAGCCCTTCGACAGGCTCAGGGCGAACGGGGGAGGGGGATGGCGCGCCCCAACATGGCGCTGGCACCCGCGGAGGGACGGCAGTCCCTCCGGTAGCACTAAGCGCTTACTTACCGACCCAGTCGGCGATCTCGGCGGCAACTTGGTTCGCCGCCTGGTTGAGCGCCTGGCCGACCGGCGCGGCGGCGATCCGGGTAACGGGGACGCGGGCTTCGAAGCGACGCTTCTCGACCACCTTGCCGGTGGTGCGGATCAGCGAGCCGTCGAAGGTCACGACCGCTTCGTTGGTCGCGGCGTCGACGCCGAAATTGCGCAGCTCGCCCGAGAGGATCGCGCCGGGATCGGAGAAGGATTGCGCGCTGCTCAGCACGATCCGCCCGGTCCTCGCCGGCACGGTGTCGATCAGCAGCCGGACGAACATGCGGTTCGGCGGCTCGACCCACTGCGCATTGGTGACGTACGCGATCGAGGTCTGGCTCGCCTGCACCGGCACGCGCGTGCCGGCGATCGCCTGCGACGCGCCGGGCATGAGGATCGTGATTGTCGGCGAGGTTGCCGAGGATTGCGTCTGCCCCGCCGGAACGCTGGCCGCCGAGGTCAGCGACAGCAAGGAGGGCGGGGGCTTGGCGCCGAAGCTGATGCAGCCCGACAGCGCGGCGGTGAGCGGTGCGAGCGCGACGAGCGCGAGCAGCGGCTTGGAGCGGATCATGGTCACTGTCCCTTTCCGGGCTTGTAATCTGGCAGTTTCGGCTGTCCGATCAGCGAGGTCGCGCCGCCGCGGTCGAGCTTCTCGGCGACCGAGGTGAGCGCCTGCGACATCTCGCGCAGATCATGCACGAGCTGGCCGACCTCGGGGATCGTCTGCTTCGAGAAGGCCTGCAGGCCGGGGCGCGCATCGCCGATCGCGGCATCGAGCGTTTCCATGCTGTGCTGCGCCGAGGCGATCGTCTTGTTGAGGTTGCCCATCATCGGATGGATGTCGTCCGCCAGCATGCCGTTGGTGGTCTTGGCCAGGGCCGCGAACTGGTCGGCGGCAAGACCCGCCTTCTGGATCGTCACGCGCGATTCGGCGAGCGTCGCCGCGATCTCGGGACCGCGATCGGCGAGCGCCGAGGTCAGCTTGTTGGTGTTGGCGAGAATGCCGGCGATCGACTGCTGGTTCTTGTCGGAGAGCATGTCGGACAGCCGCTCGGTCAGCGTCGAGATGCGCTCGAGCAGCTGAGGGGCCGAGCTCAGCAGCGCGCCGAGGCCGCCGGGCTTGGTCGGGATCGTCGGCACGCCATTGGGGCAATCGTTGAGCGGATTCTCGACCGGGCAGGCGATCGCGGGTGCACCCTTGATCGCGCCGTCGAGCTGGACCGTGCTGGTGCCGGTGAAGCTGCCCTGCAGCGTCGCGGTGGTGCCGACCAGGATCGGCACGTCGGGGTTGACGCTGATGCGCACGCGGACGAGCTGGGGATCGGGCTTCCACAGCGTGATCTCCTTGACCTGCCCCGAAGGCACGCCCGAGAAGGCGACCGCCGAGCCTTTGGCCAGGCCGTCGACCGACTGCTTGAAGAAGATGTCATATTCCTTGTCGGTCGCGGTGCCCCAGCGCGCGATCCACACCAGGAACAGCAGCATTACCGCCAGCAGGATAAGCACGACGGTGCCGACCAGCACATGGTTCGAGCGGGTTTCCATCAGTTCTTGTCCTCCGCGTGAACGGCCTGTTCAGCGACATCTTTGTTGTGTTGGATCGTCGCGGTCGCGGCACGGCCGCGCGGTCCCTTGAAATATTCCTGGATCCACGGATGGTCCAGCGCGAGCAGTTCGTCGATCGTCCCGACCGCGATCACCTTCTTGTCGGCGAGCACCGCGACGCGGTCGCAGATTGCGTACAGCGTATCGAGATCGTGCGTGATCAGGAACACCGTCAGCCCGAGGGTCTTCTGCAGCGAGGCAGTCAGTTCGTCGAACGCCGCTGCACCGATCGGGTCGAGACCGGCGGTCGGCTCGTCGAGGAACAGCAATTCGGGGTCGAGTGCGAGCGCGCGCGCGAGGCCGGCGCGCTTGCGCATCCCGCCCGACAGCTCGGACGGGAATTTCGGGCCGGCATCGGCGGGCAGCCCGGTCATCACGACCTTGTAGGCGGCGATCTCGTCGAGCAGCACCGCGTCGAGTTCGGGGTAGAATTCGCGCAGCGGCACCTGGACGTTCTCGGCGACGGTCAGCGTCGAGAAGAGCGCGCCGCCCTGGAACAGCACGCCCCAGCGCTTGGTGAGATCGGTGAGCTCGATCTCCTCGCGGTCGATCGTCGAGTCGCCGAACACCTTGATGTCGCCCGCCATCGGGTTCTGCAGCCCGATGATCGAGCGCATCAGCACCGACTTGCCGGTGCCGGACCCGCCGACCACGCCGAGGATCTCGCCGCGCCGCACGCTGAGGTCGAGGTCTTCGTGGACGATCTGGTCGCCAAAGCCGTTCTTGAGCCCGCGCACGACGATGACATCGTCGTCCGCCGGCGCGTCGGTGCGTTCGGTCTGTGTCATATCCAGCCGATCGAAGTGAAGAAGACCGCGAAGAAGGCGTCGACCACGATCACCAGGAAGATCGCCTGGACGACCGCCGAGGTCGTGCGCGTGCCGACCTGCTCGGCGTCGCTCTCGACCAGCATCCCCTGGAAGCAGCCGGCGACCGCGATGATCAGCCCGAACACCGGCGCCTTGACGAGGCCGACGTAGAGATCGGTGATCGGCACGACTTCGCGCAAGCGCTGGATGAAGGTGACGGGCGGGATGCCGAGCGTGATCCAGCACAGCAGGCCGCCGCCGATGATCGTCACGATCGAGGCGTACATGCCGAGCAGCGGCATCATGATGACGGTCGCGAGCACGCGCGGCAGCACCAGCGCCTCCATCGGCGAGACGCCGATCGTGCGCATCGCATCGACTTCCTCGGTCAGCTTCATTGTACCGATCTGCGCGGCAAACGCCGAGCCCGAGCGACCCGCGACCATGATCGCGGTCATCAGCACGCCGAGTTCGCGCAGCGTGATTCGCCCGACGAGGTTGATCGTCAGGAATTCGGCGCCGAACTGCTGCAGCTGGACCGCGCCCTGCTGCGCGATGACGATGCCAATCAGGAAGCTCATCAGCCCGACGATGCCGAGCGCGCTGACGCCAACGACCTCGAAGCGCTGGACGACGGCGTTGAAGCGGAAGCGCTTGGGATGCGTCGCGACGTTCCAGAAGGCGATCAGTGTCGCCCCGAGGAAGCCGAGCAGGCCGTACAGCGTGGCGCCGGTCGTCACGACCGCATCGCCAATCTCGCCGACGACGCGCGCCAGTGCGCTAACCGGGGCAGGGCGCATCGCCACCGGCTGGTCGGCCGCGGAGACCTGTTTCAGTAGATGCTCGCCATCGGCATCGAGTCCGGTGATCTCGGCATCATGCTCGGCGGCGAAGCGGTGGATCAGCCACGCGCCGACGGTATCGATTCGCTCGATCCCGCTGAGGTCGAGGCTCTTGGCGGTCCCGTCGAACGCGCGCAGCCGCTCGGGCAGGTCGCCGATCTTGGCCAGCGACAGGCTGCCGGTGAAGCGCACGACGTCGCTATCGGTGGAGAAGGCGGCCATTTCGGTCATCTGGCGCCTTCTGTGCTGCAATCGTGGTGGATCGGCAAGGCTCTAGCAGCGTATGGCGCATTTATGCACCTGCTTGCCGTCTACGACATGGACAAGACCATCACCCACGCGCCGACCTGGACCGCGTTCCTGCTCCGGACCGCGGCGGACGTGGCGCCGTGGCGCATGGCGCTGCTGCCGCTCGCCGGGATCGCCACGCTCGGCTACGCGGCGCGGCTGATCGGTCGGGCGCGGTTGAAGGAAATCACGCAATTTCTGCTGCTTGGTGGGCGGATGCCCGAAGCGGCGGCAGCGCAAGCGGCAACGCGTTTCGCGGCGCGGGTGGTCACCGCGGGCGTCTACTCAGGTGCGCGGGCGCAAATCGCGGCCGACCGGGCGGCCGGGTACCGGCTCGTCCTGGCGACCGCATCCTATGGCTTCTATGCCGAGGCGATCGCCGCGTTGCTCGGCTTCGACGCGGTCATCGCGACCGGGGTGGTGCGCGATGGGGGCACGATTCGTGCACGGATCGCGGGCGAGAATTGCTACGGGCCGGCCAAGCTGCGGATGATCGAGGCGTGGTTGGCACAGCAGGGTATCGCGCGCAGCGATGCGCTGATTCGCTTCTATTCGGACCATGTCTCCGACGCGCCGTCGCTCGAATGGGCCGATGTCGGCATCGCGGTCAACGCGCATGGGCCGTTGCGAGTGCTCGCCAAGCTGCGCGGCTGGTCGATCGAGGATTGGGCGCGCTGACCCGCCACGGCGGGTGACGTCAGAGCGCGACGTCGACCGCGTGGATCACCAGGCCGACCAGGCCGCCGACGAGCGTGCCGTTGACGCGGATATATTGCAGGTCCTTGCCGACCGCATTCTCGAGCCGGCGCGTGATCGTCCCCGCGTCCCAGCTCTGCACCGTCTCCGACACCAAGCGGACGATCGCGTCGCCATAATCCGCCGCCATGCCGACCACAGCGCGGCGCACGAAGCGGTTGATCGTGCGGCGCAGCTTGGGATCGGTCTGCAGCGTGCCGCCCAACTGGCGCAGCGCGTCACCGACCGGGCCGGCGAGCAGCGCGTCCGGGTTGCGCGCAATGCGCAGCATCCCAGCGCGCGCCTGCTCCCACAGCCCGTCGAGCCACGCCTGCATCGCCGGATTGTCGATGATCTCGCCCTTCACCGCAGCGACGCGCAATCGCATCGCGGGATCGTGCAGCAGATCGTGCGCCAGTTGCGCGAGGCCTTCCTCGGCCTTGGCGCGCAGCGGATGTTCGGGATCTTCCGCGATGCCGGTCAGCAGGCCGTTGAGGCCGTCGATGATCTTGGTGGCGAGCGTCTCGTCGAGCCCGGTCCAGCGCATCACCGCGCCCGCGCGATCGTGCACCATCTGGCGGATCAGTTGCTCGTTCGCGGCGAGCAGCTTGGCGCCCCAGCGCACGATCGAATCGAGTAGCGGCAGATGCCGGTCCTCGGCGATCGCGGCATTGAGTGCCTGGCCGAGCAGCGGCGCAACGTCGAGCGCGCGCAACCGCTGGCCGATGCCGGCCTTGACCATGCCGCCGAGCCGCTGCTGGTCGAACGCCTCGAGCATATGCGCGGCGAGGCCGGCCGCGCCGCGGCGGATCCGACCCTCACCGCCCGGCGGGTTGGCGAGCCAGCGCCCCGCCGCACCCGCCATGTCGACCCGCCGCATCCGCCGTGCGACGACGCCGGGAATCAGGAAATTGTCGCGCAGGAAGGCGGCGAGCGTCGTGCCGATGCGATCCTTGTTGCGCGGGATGATCGCGGTGTGCGGGATCGGCAGGCCGAGCGGGTGGCGGAACAGCGCGGTCACGGCGAACCAGTCGGCGAGCCCGCCGACCATCGCCGCCTCGGCAAAGGAGCGGACGAAGCCGAGCGCAGGATAGACCGGTGCGTAGACGCGCGTGATGAGGAAGGTCGCCGCCATGACGACGAGCAGGCCGCCGGCAATCCAGCGCATCCGCACCAGGCCCGCGGGCGGGGCGTCGATCGTGCGGGGTGGGCGGGTCAGTCTCATAGCCGGACCAATCCCCGAACGCGGCGATAGTTCAAGCCGAAAGGCAAAGAGCGCGCGCGTGGCACAGACCGGTGCTTTCCGAGCGCTCCGCCAACGCTTCCTCGGCGAAGGCCGGGGTCCAGGCGTGGCCGGCCGGTCATCGCGCGCGGCGCTCCATCACAGCCACCTTCGCGACGGGGCCTCGGCCTTCGCCGGGGAAGCGGTTGTATGTCGCTCCGTCACTCCGCCGGCTGCGGTCCATCCTTGCCCTGATAGACGATCCGCGGGGGCACGCCGGGGAGGGCCGGGCCGCCCTCCGGCCGGTTCTCGATCAGCGGGCCATCGGCGTCGCCGACGCGGTAGGTCAGCAGGTTGCGGCGCAGATACGGCCCGACGCGCGCCTCGATCCCGACCGCGAGACTGAACAGGGCCGGCGTGATCAGCAGCGTCAGCACGGTCGACATCGTCAGGCCACCGATCACGGTGATGCCCATCGGCACGCGTGACGATCCGTCGCCGGTCAGCGCCAGGGCGGTCGGCATCATGCCGGCAACCATCGCGACGGTGGTCATCACGATCGGCTGCGCGCGCTTGTGCCCGGCGTCGATGATCGCGGTCACCTTGTCGACGCCCTTGTTCATCTCCTCGAGCGCGAAGTCGATCAGCAGGATCGAATTCTTGGCGACGATGCCGAGCAGCATGATCAGCCCGATATAGACCGGCATCGAGATCGGCGTGCCGGTTGCGGCGAGGCCGAGCAGTCCGCCGAGCGGCGCGACCATCAGCGACAGCACGTTGACGAACGGCGGCAGCAGGCGGCGGTAGAGCAGCACCAGCACCGCGAACAGCAGCACGATGCCCGCAGCGAGCGCGATGATGAAGTTCTGGATCAGCTCGACCTGCCACTTCGATTCGCCGAGCACGAGCTCCTTCACGCCGATCGGCAGGTTCTTCATGATCGGGAGCGCGTGGATCTCCTTCTGAGCGGTGCCGCTGACGACGCCCGGCGCGAGATCGGCGCCGACGGTCAGCTGGCGCTGCTGTGCCACGCGTTCGATCTTGGTGGGGCCGGCGCCGAAGCCGATGTCGGCGACGACGTTGAGCGGGACCGATCCGCCGGTCGCCGTCGCGACGGGCAGGTTCTGGATCGTCGTCAGACGCTGGCGTGAATCCTGGTCGAGCGCGACACGGATCGGGATCTGGCGGTCCGAGAGCGAGAATTTTGCGCTGTTCTGGTCGATGTCGCCGAGCGTGGCCAGGCGGATCGCGTTCGACAGCGCCGCGGTCGTCACGCCCATGTTGGCGGCGAGATCCATCCGTGGGGTGATGACGAGTTCGGGCCGCTTCAGGTCACCCGAGATACGCGGCGCGACGACGTTGCCGAGCGTCGACATCTGCTGGACGAGGATCGCGCCGGTCTCGGCGAGCTGCTTGGGATCGTCGCCGCCGAGCGTGACGGTCAGCGCGCGGCCGCCACCGCCCCAGCCGCTCGACGAGCGGAACGAGATCCGCGCGTCGGGGATCGCCTGGAGCTCGGGCGCGAGCGAGCGCTCGAACTCGTAGCTCTTCATCTTGCGCTGGGCCTTGGGCTTGAAGATCGCGGTGACGCGACCGTTGCCGACGAAGGCGCGCGAATACACCGATTCGACGCTAGGCTGCTTCTGCAGGAAGGCGGCGACCCGGCTCACCGCCGCCTGCGTTTCGGCGAGCGTCGTCCCGGGCACCATTTCGATCTGGGCGACGCTCGAATCGGAGTCGCGCAGCGGCTGGAAGGTCGCCGGGATGACCATGAACAGTAAGATCGTCGCCCCGAACGCGACCGCGCTGCCGACTACCGCCGACCAGCGATGCTGCAAGGTCCATTTCAGGATCGCCATGTAGCGATCCATCAGCCAGCCCTCACCATGCGAGGCCTGACCGTGCGCCTTAAGGAAATAAGCGGCGAGCATCGGCGTGATGAGACGCGCGACGGCAAGGCTCATCAGCACCGAGGCGACGACGGTCAGGCCGAAATTCTTGAAGAACTGGCCCGATAGGCCGGGCATCAGCCCGACCGGCAGGAACACCGCGACGATCGCCATCGTCGTTGCGAGCACGGCGAGGCCGATCTCGTCGGCGGCGTCGATCGAGGCCTGATAGGCGGATTTGCCCATCCGCATGTGCCGCACGATATTCTCGATCTCGACGATCGCATCGTCGACCAGCACGCCCGCGACCAGGCTCAGCGCCATCAGCGTCATGTTGTTGAGCGTGAAGCCGAGCAGCTCCATCACCCAGAAGGTCGGGATCGCCGACAGCGGGATGGCGAGCGCCGAGATGATCGTCGAGCGCCAGTCGCGCAGGAAGATGAAGACGATCACGACCGCGAGGAACGCGCCCTCGACCATCGCCTCCATCGCGGCGTCATATTGCGCCTTGGTATATTTGACGCTGTCCGAGATGCGCTTGAAATGCACCTTCGGGTTGCGCGCCTCGAGCGCGGCGAGCTTCTTCTCGGCTTCCTGGAAGACGGTGACGTCCGACGCCCCCTTGGCGCGCTGGAAATCGAAGCTCAGCACCTGTCGGCCGTTGAGCGCCGAGGCCGAGCGCTGCTCGGCATAGAGATCCTCGACGCGGCCGAGATCGGCGACCTTGATCGTGCGGCCGGTGCCGGTGGCGATCTGGACCTGGCCGAGCGCATAGGCGGTCTGCGCATTGCCGAGCACGCGCACCGACTGTTCGGAGCCGGCGATCTGCGCACGGCCGCCGGCGGCGTTGAGATTGACCTGGCGGAGCTGCTGGTTGACCGCGCTCGCGGTCAGCCCCTGCGCCGACAGCTTGAGCGGATCGAGGATCACGCGGATCTCGCGGTCGACGCCGCCGTTGCGGCTGACCGTGGCGAGGCCCGGCACCGACAGCAATTCCTTGGCGACATTGTTGTCGATGTACCAGCTGAGCTGCTCGACCGTCATGTCGGTGGTCAGCGCGGCATAGCTCGCCAGATCCTGCCCGGTGGTGTTGGCGCGCATGATCTGCGGCTCGAGGATGCCGTCGGGCAGGTTGCTGCGGATCTGCGCGATCGCCGAGCGGACGTCCTCGACCGCGCGATCGATCGGCGTGCCGATGTTGAGCTGGACGATCGTTTCCGAATTGCCTTCGGTAACGGTCGAGTTGATCTCGTCGATGCCCTGCAGCGAGCGTACCGCCGCCTCGACGCGTTGGGTGACCTGCGTCTCGAGCTCGGTCGGCGCGGCGCCGGGCTGCGAGATTTCGATGATGACGACCGGAAAATCGATGTCGGGCTGGTTGTTGACGTCGAGGTTCCGGAAACTGACGATCCCGGCGACCGTCAGCATGAAGAACAAGACGATCGACGGAACCGGGTTGCGGATCGACCAGGCCGAGATATTCCGGAAGCTCATGCGGTTACCTTCTGCTCGTCGCGTCCGCCGTTACCAACGTCGGTTTCACCTTTTGCCCGGCATTGAGGAAAGCGCCAGCCGACTGAACGACCTTTTCGGTGCCGTTGAGCCCATCCGCAATCGCTACCCCGCTATCGGACACCTCGCCGACCTTGATCGCGCGCCGCACGATCTTGTCGTCCGGTCCCACGACATACACATAATTGCCCTTGTCGTCGCTCTGGATTGCGGCGTTGGGCAATTGCGGGACGTTGGCCGAACCTGCGACGATCGCCGCCGAGGCGAATCCGCCGGGGCGCAGCGCGGGATTGTAGCTCAACGCGACTCGCGCGATTCCCTGGCGTGACTGCGGGTCGATCACGGGCGAGACCTGCCACACCTCGCCGGTGAAGACGTCGCTGCCGCCGACCGGCGTGACCTTCGCCTGCGATCCGACATGCAGGCCGCGCAGATCGGCCTCGCTGACCTGCGCCCGCAATTCCATCTGGCCGCCCTGCGCGAGGCGGAACAACACGCCCGAGCCGGCGCCGACGACCTGGCCGGGCTCGACCGCGCGCGTCAGGACCAGGCCCGCCTCGGGCGCGCGGATATCGAGCCGGCTCGTGCGCGCCCGCGATTCGCCGAGCGTCGCCTGCGCCACGCGGACACGGGCAAGCGCGGCGTCGCGCGTCGCGGCCTTGCGTTCGAGATCGGCCTTCGAGATGAAGCCGCGATCGACCAGCGCCTTGGCGCGATCGAGCTCGGACTGCGCGATCGCCGCGTCCGAGCGCGCGACGTTGATCTGCGCGGCGAGCGAGGCGTCGGTCTGCGTGGCGACCGCACGATCGACCAGCGCGAGAACCTGCCCCTTGCCGACCCACTGGCCCGGCTCGACCAGCACGCGCGTGATCATCCCACCTTCGCCGGCGACGCCGACCGGCATCTCGCGTCGTGCCGCGAGCGACCCGGTGGCGGTGATCGTGCGCGCCACGGTCGAGCGGCCGGGAACGACGACCGAGACGAGCGGGAGCTGCTCGGTCGGCTTGGCGGCCGGCGGCGCGGACCGGCCGAAGACGAAATAGGCGATGACGGCGACCGCGAGAACCACGACGACGATACTGATGATCAGGCCGCGGCGCGAGCGCGGTGCCGGTTCGCCTGGCAGCGCGAGGACTTCTTCATTGCCGATCGTCCGCGTTTCATACTGCATCTGCGTCACATCCCCGACCCCTGGCCCGACCCTGGGCTCTCGTCCGCGACTGGCGACCGCTGGTCGTCAGGCGCTTTTCCGCCACTGTGTTATCGAAATAAACCACCGACCTCAAGGGTCGAATAGGTGTGGCACCATCAATGCCGAGATTCTCGCAGTCTCGCAACAACATCGCGGCCGATTCGGGGTTATCGCGATTTGAGCCGGGCGCGGCACGCAAGCCGGTCGTGCCATTTGGGTAGCAAAGCCGTTGCAATCGCTCCGACGCGTCGCGACTTTGCCGCGCGGCATGCCGGAAAAGCGGCCGCGCATCGGGAGGCGGATGGTGGATCGAACGATGGTCGGTTGGCTTCTGGTCGGGCTGGTCGCGGGCGTGCTGGGCAACATGGTCCTGCCGGGCAAAGAACCCGGCGGTTTGGTCGTCACCATCCTGATCGGCATTGCGGGCGCGGTGCTCGCGGGCTTTGTCGCACGCGCGTTCGACCTCACGTCGGTCGGCGGCTGGCAGACCTATGCTGCGGCAACCGCGGGGTCGGTGGTGCTGCTGGCGGCCTATCGCTTCGTGCTGTCGCGTCGAATCCGCTGAGCAGGATTGTTCATCGCCGGTTGGATCGGTCGCTGTCATAAGCTGCCGCTCGGGCCGATCGGCCCTCAACACCGGGAGTTTCCATCATGCGTTCGACTGCCCTTCTTCTCTCCTCCGCGCTGCTGCTCGGCGCCGCCGTGTCGCCGGTTACGGCGCAAACCCTCCCCGCACCGGTCCTGCCCGACGGAACGCTGCTCGAGGTTTCGGCCCAGGGGCAGACCGCGCGGGTTCCCGATGTCGCGACGATCCGCGCGGGGGTGGTGACGCAAGGGCAGACCGCCGCCGCGGCGCTCGCCGACAATGCGGCGCGGATGGGGCGCGTTCTCGCGGCGCTCAAGAAAGCGGGCATCGCGGCGCGCGACGTGCGCACGGCCAACGTCTCGCTCAGCCCGCAATATCGCTATACCGATGGCCAGCCGCCCGCGGTGACCGGCTATCAGGCGAGCAACAGTGTTGCGATCCGCTTCCGCGACGTGGCCAAGTCCGGCCCAATTCTCGATGCGCTGGTGGCGGAAGGCTCGAACCAGATCGACGGGCCGACGCTGTCGCTCGACAAGCCCGAGGTCGCGCTCGACGAAGCCCGCGCGGCGGCGGTCAAGATCGCGACGGCGCGGGCGCAGCTTTACGCCAAGGCCGCGGGGTTGAGCGTCGTGCGGATCGTCTCGATCACCGAAAGCGGTGCGAATGACGGTGGCGCGCAACCGCAAGTGATGTTCATGGCGCGCGCCAAGGCCGCACCGGCGACCGAAATCGCGGCCGGCGAGACCGAGGTGTCGGTGACGCTGTCAGTGCGCTTCCTGCTCAAGTGACACGCAAACGGGCCGCAGGGATGTCTCCCGGCGGCCCGCTGCTAATCGTTGCGTTGGTTTAGCGGACAGTACCGCGACGCACGAGATTGACGATCGCGAGCAAGATGATTGCGCCGATCAGAGAATAGATGAAGGTCGGGATAGTGATGACCTGATTGATGCCACCGCCAAACAGGAACGATGCAATTACCGAGCCGACGATACCGACGATGACATTCAGGATGATACCCTGCTGTCCATCGGTACGCATGACCATGCTTGCGAGCCAACCAACAACGCCACCGACGATCAGCCAAATAATGATATTCATCTTTCCCTCCATTGACCCCATGAACCGGGTGCAGACAGGAAAGACTCACGAAGCGGGAAATTTGTTCCGCAGGTGAACCGGTGATGCGATCAATACTTTTGCTGGCGCTCATACAGCGATTTGTAGTGCTGGATCCGCGTCACGCGCAGCCCGGGCATGCCCGAACGATCGATCGCGCGCTGCCATCCGGCAAACTCTTCGACCGTCAGGCCATAGCGCTCGCAGACTTCGTCAACCGAAAGCAGCCCGCCATTGACGGCCGCGACGACCTCGGCCTTGCGGCGCACGACCCAGCGCGTCGTCTCGGGCGGCGGAAGCGAGTCGAGCGTCAGCGGCTCTCCGAGCGGTCCGATCACCTTGGCTGGGCGGATCTTCTGGTTTTCGATCATTGTAAAACCTCGTGTCGGGGCGGGGGGTCCCCATCTCAGTAACGGCAATACGCCGGCGGACTTGAACGCCGGCTAAAGCGGCTCGGTAAACAGTGCCTTCATATCTGTCGCTCCGGGCGCGTTGCCGGCGCCAGCATCCGGGCGACGGCGAGATTGAAACAGCCATGGAGCGGTGCGAACCAGTCGGGTGCGCTATGCGGCGACGGCAGGCTCGCCTGCGCGATCGCGGTCGGGCTCGCCGCCTGCCGCGCGGCGATCCCCACCATCAGCACCGCCAGATCCGGCGGGAGCGCAACGACGGTGGCGTCGGCTTCAAAACGGGAAAAACTGAGGTCCACGCATACACTTCCGAATGGCGAGTCGAAGTGGCGGTGTAGCGGCAAGGTCCTAAAGGCCGGGTAAAGCCCGGACAAAACTTTTGCGTATTTTTGCATCGCACGGCGCGAGCGCCTATCTGCGCCCCGATGAACGATGGCGAATTCCAATTGGGTCCCGATCTGGCGGGCAAGCGTATCGTCGTCGCCATGTCGGGCGGGGTCGACAGCTCGGTCGTCGCCGCTCTCGCCGCGCGCACCGGCGCCGAGACGATCGGCATCACGCTCCAGCTCTACGATCATGGCGAAGCGGTCGGGCGCGCCGGCTCGTGCTGCGCCGGGCGCGATATCCGAGACGCGCGCGCCGTGTGCGACCGACTTGGCATCGCGCACTATGTGTTCGACCATGAATCGCGCTTCCGCGACCAGGTGATCGACCGCTTTGCCGATGATTACCTCGCGGGGCGCACGCCGATCCCATGCATCCAGTGCAACATGGGGCCGAAATTCACCGATCTGCTCGCCGCTGCGCGTGATCTCGGCGCGGATTGCCTCGCGACCGGGCATTATGTCCGGCGTGTCGAGGGGCCGGCGGGCGCCGAACTCCACCGCGCCGCCGATCCCGCGCGCGACCAGAGCTATTTCCTGTTCGCGACGACGCAGACGCAGCTCGATTATCTGCGCTTTCCTCTCGGTGGCCTTCCCAAGCCGCGCGTGCGTGAACTGGCGGCCGAGCTGGGTTTGGGCGTCGCGGGCAAGCCCGACAGCCAAGACATCTGCTTCGTGCCCGACGGCGACTATGCGTCGCTCGTCAAGAAACTGCGACCCTATGCCGACACCAGCGGCGAGATCGTCGACGAGACCGGTCGCGTGCTCGGCAAGCATCGCGGGCTGATCCACTTCACCGTCGGCCAGCGCCGCGGGCTCGAGATCGGCGGGACGCCCGAGCCGCTCTATGTCATCCGGCTCGATGCCGCGGCGAAGCGCGTCGTGGTGGGGCCGAAGGCCGCGCTCGGCGTGCGCGCAGCGCGGCTGAGCGGGGTCAACTGGCTTGCGGGAGACTATCGCGGGCCGATGACCGCCAAGGTGCGCTCGCTCGCCAAGCCGGTGGCGGCGCATTTCGATGGCGACCGCGTGGTGTTCGACGCGCCCGAATACGGCGTCGCGCCGGGGCAGGCAACGGTGCTCTATGCCGGCGACCGCGTGCTCGGCGGCGGCTGGATCGAGGAAACCGAGAGCGCGCTGCTGGCGGCGTGAGCGCGCCTACGGGGGCGGGAGTAGCAGGGCGGCGGTTCGATCGTTGCGCCGCGTCTGACTCCGGTTCGCCTTCAAGGCTGTAACAGCGTTCCCAAACGCCGCCGCGACCGTCAGATCGGATCGTCCCAGATGTCGGGTGCCAACCCGAACAGGCGGGTCAACGTGTCCCGACCGAGCGGAGTCACGATCACTGCGCGCGACCCTGCGATCGGGCGGAGCCATAGCGTGTCGATCGAATGCGCGAGCAGGGCTTTTCCGATCGCTCCGGCAATGTGCGGGCGACGCTCGCTCCAGTCGAGGCAAGGCCGACAAAAGGCTCGACCGCCACGCCGGCCATCGGCCCGGGGAATTTCGATGCCGAGGCTTTGCAACAGGTCCGTGCCCCGCTCGGTGACTTCGCCACCGTCTGCGCCCAACCTGATCTCGCCGCGCGTGATCATCCGGTCGGCGATCCCAACCGCCACGCGCCCGGCCAGATGATCGTAGCACGTCCTGGCCCGCCACATCATGACATCCCTCGGTCCGGTCCGGAGCGGGCGATGTCGCGCGATCGTCCCGGTCGCGGCGACCGCCATCATCGATTCGATCATCTGCGCGATCGCAGGCGTCGCAACGCGGTGGTACCGGTGGCGGCCCTGGCGCTCGACCGCAAGCAGCTCCCCCGCGACCAGCTTGGCGAGGTGACTGCTCGCCGTCTGTGGAGTCACGCCGGCGACAGCGGCAAGCTCGGTCGCGGTGAGCGCCCTCCCATCCATCAGTGCGACCAGCATGCTGGCGCGCGCCGGATCGCCGACCAGCGCGCCGATGCCTGCGAAGGCGTTGGTCGTGAGCATGCGGCACTCCCCTCGAGATAAGCCGGGGTACCACGTTCCCGACATGCATGCTTTGATCGTGCTCGAAGCGTTCAGGCCGCGCGGGACGCTAGATCGCGGTGGCCGACAGGAGACACGACGATGCTGACATGCTTCATACGATACGAAATCGACCCGTACCGCGTCGACGCCTTCGAGCATTACGCTCGTACTTGGGGCGAAGCCATCCCACGCTGCGGTGCGGATCTGATCGGGTATTTCGCGCCGGCGGAAGGGTCCGCCACCACCGCTTACGGTGTCTACTCGGTGGCCGATCTGGCGGCGTACGAAGCGTATCGCGCCCGATTGCGAGACGATCCGCTTGGTCGCGAGAATTACGCTTTCGCCAAGCGCGAGCGTTTCATCACGCGCGAGGACCGCATCTTTTTGCGACTTGCCTCAACGCCCCATGCGCCGCTGGTGACGGGATGATCGCGGTCATTTTTGAGGTCGTCCCCGCAGAAGGCCGCAAGGCGCAGTATCTCGATCTCGCTGCGGCGCTGGCAAAGGACCTCAAGGCTGTCGACGGCTTCATTTCGGTCGAGCGGTTCCAGAGTCTGGGCGATCCGCGCAAAATGCTGTCGCTTTCGTTCTTTCGGGACGAGCAGGCCGTCGCGCAATGGCGCAACACCGCGACGCACCGCGCCACCCAAGCGCAGGGGCGAACCGACGTGTTCGCCGACTATCGGCTCCGCGTCGCCGAAGTGGCGCGCGATTACGGCATGTTCGAGCGTGCCGAGGTGCCATCTGACAGCCGGCGCGTGCATCAGGCTGTACCTTAGCGTGAAGTGCCCAAGTGCGTCGCCGCTACACCGCTACGCCCCCCACCGTGCGGGCGGCACCGCTCAGCACTTGAGGCCACAATCCGTACAGCGTGCCTCGCGCGCCTCCCACGCGCGGTCGGCGTAGCGGTCCGCGCGGTTGTATCCATGGCTTTCGAGCTCGCGGCGCGTGCGGCGATCTCGCGCTTGAGCGAATAGTCGATGTCGTATTGCGGTATCATGGCAGGCCCTCGGCTCTGCATGCGTGGACATAAGCGCCCCCCTGTCACCGGGCCGCTCGCGGCATGATCGGTGATGATGCGGCCCTACAGCACGGATCGCCGCCTCAACCGAGGAAGAACGTCCCCTCCATCACGGTGACGCACGATCCGCCGAGCACGACGCGCTCGCCATCGAGCCGGCAGGTCAAATGCCCACCCCGCGCGCTCGCCTGATAGGCGGTGAAGCGATCGCGGCCGAGCCGCGCGGTCCAATAGGGCGTCATCACCGCATGCGCCGAGCCCGTCACCGGATCCTCGTCGATCCCAGCGCCGGGCGCGAAGACGCGGCTGATCACGTCGGTGTCGTCGCCGGGCGCGGTGACGATCGTCAGCACGTCGACCTCGGCATCGGCGCCGCTCGCGGGATCGGCGCCCGACGGGCGGCCGAGCAGCCGGAAATCGGGATCGAGCGCGCGGATCTGGTCGGCATGCTCGAGCACGATCAGCGCGTAGCGATGCGGGTGCCACAGCGTCTCGACTGCCGACTCTAGCCCGAGCCCGGCGACGATATGCGGCAGCGGCTTGGGCGACGGCGCCCAGGCGGGTAGCGCCAGCTCATAGCTGTCACCGGCGCGCGTCACGGTCAGGATCCCGGCTTTCCGCGTGCGGAAGGTGACCGCGTCGCGCTCGGGATCGCTCGACAGCACGAAGTGGCCGCTGGCGAGCGTGGCGTGGCCGCACAGCACGACCTCGTTGGTCGGCGTGAACCAGCGCAGTTCGAAATCGGCGTCGCCGCTCGCATCGGGCAGGATGAAGGCGGTTTCGCTGAGATTGTTCTCGGCGGCGATCGCCTGCAGCATCGCATCCTCGAGCCACGCGGCAAGCGGCATCACCGCCGCTGGATTGCCCTCGAAGGCTTCGCTTGCGAAGGCGTCGATTTGGACGATCGGCAGTCTCATGCGCGTTTCCCGAACCAGTGAGGGGTGACGTCGGCTTCTACCAAGGGATTGTCGGTGTCGACATGGCCTTCGGGGTCGAGATGGATCAGCAGTTCGACCTTCGGGAACGCCTTGCGCAAGGCGCGCTCGACGCCTTCGACCACGACATGCGCATCTGCCACGGTGATGTCGCGCGCGACTTCCATGTGGAACTGCGCGAAATCGTGCGCGCCCGAATGGCGCGTGCGGAAATCGTGGATGCCCTTGATGCCGGGCTGGCGCGCGGCGACCTCGATGAAGTCGCGGCGCATGTCCTCTGGCCATTCCTTATCCATCAGCTGGTCGATCGCGCTCGACGAAGCGCGGAACGCCCCGAACGCGAGCCACAGCGCGATGATGATGCCGAAGATCGGATCGGCCTGATGCCAGCCGAGATACTGGTCGAGGATCAGCGCGACGATCACCGAACCGTTGAGCAGCACGTCTGACTGGTAATGGACATTGTCGGCGACGATCGCGACCGATCCGGTGCGGCGGATGACGCTGCGCTGATAGGCGAGCAGCACCAGCGTCGCGACGATCGCGATCACCGACACGCCGATGCCGAATTCGGCGCCCTGCGTCGCCTCGTTGCTGCCGAGCGCAATCACCGCACGCCACGCGATCCCCGCGGCCGAGGCGGTGATCAGCATGACCTGGAACAAGGCGGCGAGCGCCTCGGCCTTGCCGTGTCCGAAGCGGTGGTCGTGATCGGCCGGCTGCGCGGCGAGGCGCACGCCGTACAGCGTCACCAGGCTCGCGAGCAGGTCGAGCCCCGAATCGGCGAGGCTGCCGAGCATCGCGACCGATCCGGTCGACCAGGCGGCATAGGTCTTGAGCGCGATCAGCCCGCACGCCATCGCCACGCTGGCAAGTGCGGCGCGGACGGTATGCGGGATGGCGCGGCGCTGGTCTTCGGTCACGGGTAGAGCAATCCTTCGGTCCAACCATCTGGCGTGCGCGTGAAAACGCGGCGCTCGTGCAAACGATGCGCGCGGTCCTGCCAGAATTCGATCACCGACGGGGTGACGCGGTATCCGCCCCAGAAGGGCGGGCGCGGCACGTCCTGACCGTCGAACTTGGCCTGCATCTCGGCGAAGCGCGCTTCGAAGGTGGCGCGATCCTCGAGCGGGCGCGACTGCTCCGAGGCCCAGGCGCCGAGCTGCGAATCGCGGCCGCGGCTGGCGAAATAGGCGTCCGATTCGGCGTCGGTCGCGCGGGCTACGGTACCCTCGATGCGGATCTGGCGGCGCTGCGATTTCCAGTGGAACAGCAGCGCGACGTGGCGGTTCGCGTCGAGCTCGCCCGCCTTGCGGCTGCCGCGGTTGGTGTAGAAGACGAAGCCGTCGGCGCCGTGGCCCTTCAGCAGCACCATGCGCGACGACGGGCGCCCCTCGGCATCGGCGGTGGCGAGCGCCATCGCGTTGGAATCGTTGATCTCGCTCGCGCGCGCTTCGGCGTACCACGTATCGAACAGCTGGAAGGGGTCATCGGCCATGGCCCGCCTTTACGATTCCGCAGGCGTGCTGTCGAGAAACGGAACGACTCCCGCGCTGAAGGATTGTTGCGCTATCGAATCGGCTTCGAAACGAAGGATCCAACTGCATGGCCGCACGCGCATATTGGCAGGGGCAGATCCGGCTCGCTCTGGTCTCGATTCCGGTCGAGATCTATTCGGCAACCAAATCGGGCGCGGCGGTGAGCTTCAAGCAGATCCACGAGCCGACCGGCAAGCCGATCCATTACGAGAAGGTCGTGACGGGAGTCGGCCCGGTCGACGTCGACGAGATCATGAAGGGCTTCGAGTTCGAGAAGGGCGAATATGTCCTGCTCGAACAGGACGAGATCGATGCGGTGAAGCTCGAATCGAAGAAGACGCTCGAGCTGACGCAGTTCGTCGACGCGAGCGAGATCGACGTGCTGTATTACGAGAAGCCCTATTTCGTCGTGCCGGCGGATGACCTGGCGGAAGAGGCGTTCATCGTGCTGCGCGAGGCGCTCAAGCGGACCAAGAAGGTGGGGCTCGGGCAGTTGGCGATGCGCGGGCGCGAATATGTCGTGAGCCTCAAGCCGTGCGGGCGTGGGATGGTGCTCGAGACGCTGCGTTATGCCGACGAGGTCCACAAGGCGCAGGGCTATTTCCGCGACATCGCCGACGCGACGCCGGATGCCGACCTGATGGATCTGGCCGAGGCGCTGATCGAGAAGAAGTCGGGCGCGTTCCATCCGCAGGATTTCCACGATCGCTATGTCGATGCGTTGAAGGATCTGGTCGAGCGCAAGCGCAAGGCGAAGGGCGGCAAGATCATCGAGGAGAAGGATGACGGCAAGCCGGTCAAGGGCTCCAACGTCGTCGATTTGATGGCGGCGCTGCGCAAGTCGATGGGGACCGCGACGCCGGCCAAGGCGGCGGAGAAGCCCGCGGCGGCGAAGAAGGCGCCGGCCAAGAAGGCGCCCGCGAAAAGCGCACCCGCCAAGAGCGCGCCGGCGAAGAAGCGTGCCTGACGCTCTTCTTCCCCCCTCCCGCTTGCGGGAGGGGTCGGGGGAGGGCACGCCCGCACCGCGTAACCACCTCTCGATCGCGCGTTCCCTCCCCCAGCTCCTCCCGCAAGCGGGAGGGGAGGAATGAGCGCCGACCCGCTCGCCAAATATAATGCCAAGCGCGATTTCGCGAAGACCGCGGAGCCCGCCGGCACGCTCGAGCCCGGCCACGGCAACCGCTTCATCGTGCAGAAGCACGACGCCTCGCGCCTCCACTGGGATTTCCGCCTCGAAGTCGATGGCGTCCTCAAGAGCTGGGCCGTCACGCGCGGGCCGAGCATCGACCCCGACCAGAAGCGCCTCTCGGTGCGGACCGAGGACCATCCGCTGTCCTATGCCGATTTCGAAGGCACCATCCCGCAGGGCGAATATGGCGGCGGCACGGTGATGCTGTGGGACAGCGGCACCTGGGCACCGATCGCGGGCAAGAGCGCGAAGGATATCGAGCATGGCCACCTCCACTTCGTGCTCGAGGGTGCGCGGATGAAGGGCGAGTGGATGCTGATCCGCCTCAAGCCGCGCGGCAAGGAAAAGGGCGAGAACTGGCTGCTGCGCAAGGTGGGTGACGCCGAGGCGGGCGGGACCGATACGCTGGTCGAGACCGGGCTGACGAGTGTGACCACCGGGCGCACGATGGCCGAGATCGCCGAGGGTAAACCTTCTAAATCCTCCCCCGCAAAGCGGGGGAGGGGGACCGCTCGCATAGCGAGTGGTGGAGGGGGCCGACCCAAGCGCGGCGCTCGTGGCGAGGCCCCCTCCGTCTCGCTGCGCTCGCCACCTCCCCCGCTGCGCGAGGGAGGATTTATGGAGCCGCAGCTGTGTACGTTGGTGGATTCCGTTCCGACCGGAAACCAGTGGCTGCATGAGGTGAAGTATGACGGCTACCGCGCGCTGATCGCGGTCGCCAAGGGAAAGGCCACCGTCTTCACCCGCTCCGGGCTCGACTGGACCGACAAATTCCAGGACATCGCCGACGCCGTCGCAAAACTCCCCGCCAAGACCGCATTGCTCGACGGCGAGATCGTCGCGTTCAAGGACGGCAAGCCCGATTTCTCGACGCTCAAGACCGCCATTTCGAGCGGTGGCGAGATGACCTTCTTCGCCTTCGACCTGCTCCAGCTCGACGGCGAGGATCTGACCGGCCTCGCCAACATCGCGCGGAAGGAACGGCTCGAGCCGCTGGTCGACGGCAAGGACGCGCGCGTCCAATATTCGCAGCATATCATCGGGCAGGGCGAGCAACTGTTCGAGACGATGTGCCGCGAGGGCTATGAAGGCGTCGTGTCGAAGCGCGCCGATGCGCCGTATCGCGGCAAGCGGACGCAGGCGTGGCTCAAGATCAAATGCACGCAGCGCCAGGAATTCGTCATCGTCGGCTGGACGACGAGCGCCAAATCGCGCGGCTTCGCGTCGCTGCTCCTCGGGCTCAACGGGCCCGGCGGGCTGGTCTATGCCGGCAAGGTCGGGACCGGGTTCAGCACCGATTTCATGATGGACTTGAGCGACCGATTGGCGAAGATCGAACGCAAGACCCCGACGGTGAAGGCGCCGCGCGCTGCCGTGCGCGGCGCGCACTGGGTCAAGCCCGAACTCGTCGCCGAAGTCGCCTATGCCGAAACCACGCCCGACGGCGTGCTGCGCCATTCGAGCTTCCTGGGTTTGCGCGAGGACAAGGTGGCGAGCGAGGTCGTCGCCGAGACGCCGGTGGCGGTCGACGCGTCCGAAATCCCTACCCCTGAGACCCACATAAAGGTCAGCAATCGCGATCGCGTGATCTTCCCCGAATCGAACGTCACCAAGGGCGAGCTCGCCGATTATTATGCGCAGGTGTCGGGCATCATGCTGCCCTTCGCCGGCAACCGCCCGATCAGCCTGGTGCGCTGTCCGCAGGGCCGCGCGAAAGCCTGCTTCTTCCAGAAGCACGACGCCGGCAGCTTTAAAGGCGATCATGTCCACAAGGTCCCGATCAAGGAGAAGGACGGGTCGAGCGAGGACTATCTCTATGTCGACGATGCCGACGGCCTCGTCGCCTGCGTCCAGATGGGGACGATCGAATTCCACGGCTGGGGCTCGTCGGTCGCCAGCCTCGAACAGCCCGACCGAATGGTGTTCGATCTCGATCCCGACGAGGAGCTCGGTTTCGACGTGGTCAAGAAGGCGGCGGCCGATCTCAAGGAGCATCTCGCCGAACTCGGCCTCGTCAGCTTCGCGATGCTGTCGGGCGGGAAGGGCGTGCACGTCGTCGTGCCGCTCACCCCGCAGGCCGAATGGCCCGCGGTCAAGGATTTCGCCGAACGGTTCGCGCGTGCGCTCGGCGAGGCCGAGCCCGATCGCTTCCTCGCGACGATGTCCAAGGCCAAGCGCAAGGGGCGGATCTTCATCGACTGGCTGCGCAACCAGCGCGGCAGCACGGCAGTGCTGCCCTACGTCGCGCGCGCGCGGGCCGGGGCGCCGGTCGCGGCGCCGGTTTCCTGGACCGAACTGCGCGATATCGACGCGGCGAGCCGCTGGAGCGTGCGCGACGCGGCCGAACTGATCGCTCGCGCCGACTCGCGCGATCTCGCCGGATGGGGTGTCGCGGACCAAGTTCTGCCTGATCTGTGATGGTAATCCGTCTTAGCCGGTTGCACCTGCGAAGCGATTGTGGCCTTGTCGACCGCGCTATTTTGGGGGTTTGAGAATTTCGATGGCTACGGTTGCCGCGCCTTCGTTGCTCGATCCCGCCACGCATGCCGCGCGCTGGATCGCCGACTATCGCGCGCGCGCGATCCAGGGCGACGTGCTCGGCGCCGATCCCGATCCGGCGTGGACCGCGATGTTCGAGGAACTCGCCGCGGTGGCGGGCGACGATCTCGGCCAGGCGCGCGAGCGGGTGCAGCGTCATGCCGAGGATATCGGCACGGGCTTTCGCATCATCGGCGAAAGCGAGGAGCGCCCGTGGCCGCTCTCGCCCGTCCCGCTGCTGATCGACGCCGAGGAATGGCGCACGATCGAGCGCGGCATCGTCCAGCGCGCCGATCTGCTCGAGAGCGTGATCGAGGATCTCTACGGCGATGCAAGCCTCGTCACGCGCGGGCTGATCCCTGCGGCGTTGGTCGGCGGATCGCCCTTCTTCCTGCGCCCGATGGCGGGGCTGGTGCCGCCGGGCGGGCACCATCTCCATTTCATCGCGGTTGATCTCGGGCGCGGGCCGACCGGCGAATGGCGCGTGCTCGCCGATCATTTGCGTGCGCCGGCCGGCGCTGGGTATGCGTTGGAAAATCGTCTGGCGATCGCGCGGACCCTGGGCGGGCTGCAATCGCGGCTCAATGTCCAGCGCCACGCGCCGTTCTTTGCGGCGTTCCGCGATGGCCTCGCCGCTGCGTGTCGCCGGGTCGAGCCGCGGATCGGGCTGCTCACCCCCGGCCGCTACAGCGCGAGCTACGCCGAGCAAGCGCATCTCGCGCGCTATCTCGGTTTTCTGCTCGTCGAGGGCGCCGATCTCGCGGCGCTCGAGGACAAGCTCTACATCCGCACGATCGACGGGATGAAGCGCGTCGATGCGCTGTGGCATCGCATCGATCCGCGGCTGCTCGATCCGCTGGCGTTCGATTCGCACTCGCATATCGGCGTCGCCGGGCTGATCGACGCGGCGGCGGCGGGGAATGTCGTGATCGCCAATGCGCCGGGCGCGGGCGTGCTTGAATCTTCAGCATTCGGGGCGTTTCTGCCCGCGCTCGCGACGCGGCTGCTCGGCGCCGATTTGATCCTGCCCAATATCGCGACCTGGTGGTGCGGGCAGGACCGCGCGCGCAGCGAGGTGATGGACGATTTCGACCGGATGTTGATCGGCCCCGCCTTCGGCGTCGCGCCGCTCGGGCTGCCCGGCGGCATCGCGATGCACGGCGCCGATATCACCGGCGCTGCGCGCGACGCCTTGCTCGACGATATGGCGCGCCGCCCGCAGGATTATGTCGGGCAGGAAATCGTCCGGCTTTCGACGATGCCGGTGGTGACCGATGCCGGGCTCGCGGCACGCCCCTTCACGCTACGCGTCTTCGCGGCGCGCGGGGCAGACGGCGGCTGGGTCGTGCTCCCCGGCGGGTTCGCGCGGATCGCCGAACACCCCGATCCGCGCGCCGCGGTGATGGGCGAGGGATGCTGGTCGGCCGATGTCGCGATCCACGGCGCCGAGACGGTCGCGCCTGTGTCGCTGCTCCCGCCCGCCGACACGATCCATGTCCGCCGCAACCCCGGCACCTTGCCGAGCCGCGTCGCCGACAATTTCTTCTGGCTCGGCCGCTATCTCGAGCGCGGCGAGGCCTTGCTCGGTATCGTCCGCGTGATGCTCGGCAATTCGATCGATGCCGATGCCGGTGCCGCGCTGTCGGCGGAGACGGTCGGGCGGCTCGTCGGGCTGGTGGTCAATGCCGGTGGTGCGCCGCATCCCGCGACGCTGCGCCGGACCGACCTCGCGGCGTTTGCGCGCACCGCGATGGAGGATGCCGGCTGGCACAGCGTGCGGACGATCAACCGGCTCGCGCGCGGGATCGGGCAGGGCTCGCGCGATCGGCTCGCGGCCGACGTCGTGCGGTTGCTCGATGCGCCGTATCCGAACAAGGGCGGGATGCTCGATCGCGCCGGTTCGCTCCAGCGGCGCTATGCCGCGCTGTCGGGGCTTTCGGCCGAGCATATGGGGCGGACCGCGGCGTGGCGTTTCCACGATCTCGGCCGCCGGCTCGAGCGTGCGCTGAGCGTGACGCGCGCGGTGCGCGCGTTCGGCATGGCGCAGGCGAGCGTCGATGATCTCTCGACGCTGCTCGACCTTGCCGACAGCCAGATTAGCTATCGCCAGCGCTATCTGACGGGGATCGCGCGCGTGCCGGTGGTCGATCTCGTCGCGCTCGATCCGGGCAATCCGCGCTCGCTCGCCTTCCAGATCTGCCGGATCTGCGAGCATCTCGCGGCGTTGCCCGTGCTCGAGGATGACGGGATGGAAGAGCCGCAGCAGATCCAGGGCAGCGTGCTCACCGCAATCGTCTCGACCGCGACCGCGGCTGCGCTCGACGCCGACATTCTCGGCGATGTCGAGCGGCGGCTGTTCCAATTGTCCGAAGCGATCGCGCGGCGCTATTTCCTGCAGGGCGCCGAGCCGCTGCGCGCGGCCGGGATGACGCTCGCATGATCTACGACATCCGCCACGTCACACGCTTCGATTACGGCGCGCGCGTCAAGTTCGCGCGCTGCAATCTGCGGCTCAAACCGATCCATTGGTCGGGCCAGACCCTGCTCGACTATCGCCTGACGATCTCGCCCTCGGGCCGCGTCGCGCCCGCCCGCGCCGAGGCGGGGCTCGCCAATGTCATGCGGATGGTGGTCGAACAGCCGGTACGCCATTTGATGATCGAGAGCGTGTCGCGGATCGAGATCGACCGACCGGTGCCGATGCCGTCGAACGGCTCGCCGCCGCTGCGCGAGATCGCTGCGGCGGCGCGCGTCAGCCGCGATCCCTCGCCGGCGGGCCCCGCCGCCTATCTCTTCCCCTCGCCGTTGATCCCGCTCGACCGCGACATTGCCGATTGGTGCGCGCAGGATCTGCATCCCGACCGGCCCGCGCTCGACGCCGCGATCGGCCTCGCGCAGCGCATCCAGAACGATTTCGCCTTCGATGCCGAGGCAACTTTGGTCGACACCACCCCGCACGAGGCGTTCCTCAAGCGCGGCGGCGTCTGCCAGGATTTCGCCCAGATCATGATTACGGGTCTGCGCGCCGCCGGGCTGCCCGCGGCCTATGCCTCGGGCTATATCCGCACGATCCCGCCGCCCGGGCAGGCGCGGCTCGTCGGCGCGGATGCGACGCACGCCTGGGTGCTGCTGTGGTGCGGGCCGGAGCTTGGCTGGGTCGGGGTCGATCCGACCAACGGCATCTGGATGGCGGGCGATCACATCGTCATGGCGATCGGCCGCGATTATGGCGAGATCGCGCCGATCGACGGCGTCGTGCTCGGTTCGGGCGCGCAGAAGATGGACGTCAGCGTCGATGTCGCGCCGGTCCTTGAGGCGGCGGCGTAACGAACGGCGTTTGCACTCGAGGCGGCGATACCCCAGATAGGCCGCACTGAACCTATTCCAGACTACCGGGGACTTTTGTGGCCGATCCATACACAACGCTGGGCGTGGCACGGACCGCGTCCGAGGCCGAGATCAAGAAAGCGTATCGCAAGCTCGCCAAGGAGCTGCATCCCGACAAGAACAAGGACAATCCCAAGGCGAGCGAGCGGTTCAGCACCGTGACGCAGGCCTACGATCTGCTCAACGACAAGGACAAGCGCGCGCGCTTCGACCGCGGCGAGATCGATGGCGACGGCAACCCCGCCGCGCCGTTCGGCTTCGGCGCGGGCAATCCCGGCGGCTTCCGCCCCGGCCCGGGCGGCGGCGGCTTCCAGGCCGACGGTCCCGATCTGAGCGACATCTTCGAAAACATGTTTTCAGGGAGCGGCGGCGGTGGTCGCGGCGGCTTTGCCGGCGGGTTCGGCGGCTTCGGTCGGCGCGAGCAGCCCAAGGGCGGCAACATCCTCTACAAGCTCGACGTGCCCTTCACTGACGCGGTCGCCGCCAAGCCGCAGCGCATCACGCTCGGCGACGGCAAAACGATCGATCTCAAGCTGCCCGCCGGGCTCGAAAGCGGCGCGCAGATGCGGCTCGCGGGCAAGGGGCAGGCGGGGCCGGGCGGCAATGGCGACGGGATCGTCACGATCACCGTGCTGCCGCATCGCTATTTCGAGCGCGTCGGTGATGACGTGCGGCTCGACCTCCCGGTCAGCCTCGCCGAAGCGGTGCTCGGGGCGAGCGTGCGCGTGCCGACCGCCGAGGGTGCGGTAATGCTCACCGTCCCCAAGGGATCGACCTCGGGCAAGACGCTGCGGCTGCGCGGTCGCGGCTTCCACCGCAAGGATGGTACACGCGGCGACCAGCTGGTGACGCTGATGGTTGACCTGCCCGCCGACGATGCCGCGCTCGTCGCCTTCGTCGAAGGGTGGAAAGACAAGGATTTGCGGAACCCGCGGGCCGGCATGGACGTCTGACCTCTTTATCGGGAGGTTACCGCTTGAGTCAGATTTCACCCGTTTCGCCGGAAGAGCGTGCCGTCCGTGGCGAGGCAGGGGTGACCCCCGAAGACGTACCACCGGCCGCGCGTCTGCCGACTCGGGCGTGGCAGGTGTTGAGGCGCGTGCTGATCGGCGTCTTCTCTGACGGCTTCATCCATGCCGGCAACCTCGCCTATCTCGCGCTGCTGACGGTGTTCCCCTTTTTCATCCTGGCAGCGGCGATCGCCTCGCTGGTCGGGCAGAGCGCCGAGACGCAGCGCACCGTCGCGTCGTTCCTCCACGTCCTGCCGCCCAACGTCAGCGAATTGCTCGAGAAGCCGATCCGCGACGTGCTGCGCGCGCGCACCGGGTCGCTGTTGTGGATCGGCGGGATCGTCGCCTTGTGGTCGGTCGGCAGTTTCGTCGAGACGATCCGCGATATCTTCCGTCGCGCGTACGGCGTGAAATCGAACAAGCCGTTCTGGCATTATCGGCTGAGCTCGATGGCGGTGATCATCGTCTCGGTCGTGCTCGCGCTGTTCTCCTTTCTGGTGCAGGGTCTGATGACCGCGGTCGAACGCTTCATCTATGCGGTCCTGCCGTTCGCGCAGGATATCGGCGTGTGGGTCGGCATTTCGCGCGTCGTGCCCGGGCTGGTGATGTTCGGCGCGCTCTACATGCTGTTCTATTCGGTCACGCCGTCCAAATATCGGCTCAGCAAGTGCCCGAAATGGCCCGGCGCGCTGTTCACCGCGGCATGGTGGGTCAGCATTACCGCGCTGCTGCCAGTGGTGCTGTCGCTGCTCGGTGGCTACGATCTGACCTATGGCAGCCTCGCCGGCGTCATCATCGCCCTGCTGTTCTTCTTCCTGGTCGGGCTCGGCATCGTCTTCGGCGCGCATTTGAACGCGGCACTGGCGGAACCGACCGAACACGGGGTAGAGAGCACGCAAGATATCAAAGAGGTGGTAACGGCGTGACGGAATTGATGGCAGGCAAGCGCGGGCTGATCATGGGCCTCGCCAACGATCGCTCGCTCGCCTGGGGCATTGCGAAGAAGCTGAGCGAAGCCGGGGCGGAGCTCGCCTTCAGCTATCAAGGCGAGGCGATGGAGAAGCGCGTGCGCCCGCTCGCCGAGCAGCTCGGCGTCGCGCGGTTGTTCAATTGCGACGTGTCCGACATGGGCGCGCTCGACACCACCTTTGCCGAACTGGCCAAGGAATGGCCGACGATCGATTTCGTCGTCCACGCGATCGGCTTCTCCGACAAGAACGAGTTGCGCGGCGGCTATGTCGACACCAGCCTCGACAATTTCCTGATGACGATGAACATCTCGGTCTATTCGTTCGTCGCAGTCGCCAAGCGCGCGGCGGCGATGATGCCGAACGGCGGCGCGCTGCTGACGCTGAGCTATTACGGCGCCGAGAAGGTGATCCCGCATTACAACGTGATGGGCGTCGCCAAGGCGGCGCTCGAGACGAGCGTGCAATATCTCGCGGTCGACCTCGGGCGCGACAATATCCGCGTCAACGCGATCTCGGCCGGGCCGATCAAGACGCTCGCCGCATCGGGCATCGGCGACTTCCGCCTGATCCTCAAGTGGAACGAGCTCAACGCGCCGCTGAAGCGCAACGTGACGATCGAGGATGTCGGCGGGTCGGCGCTCTATCTGCTGAGCGACCTTGCGAGCGGCGTGACCGGCGAGACGCATCATGTCGATGCCGGGTACCACGTGATCGGCATGAAGGCGGAGGATGCGCCGGACATCGCGCTGGCCTAATGCCCTCTCCCCCATGGGGGAGAGGGAAGGGGCCCGCCGCGAAGCGGTGGGAAGGGTGAGGGGCTGTGACGGGATCGCGCTACACCGTTGGTGACGGCAGCATCGCCCGTGCGCGTGAATTGCGCCGCGCTTCCACCCCCGCCGAGACCAAACTCTGGTCGGTGCTCCGCAGCAGCGCGCTTGACGGCCATAAATTCCGCCGCCAGCAACGCCTGGGGCCGTTCTTTGCAGACTTTGTCTGCCAGGCGGCGCGGCTCGTGGTCGAGATCGACGGCGAAACGCATGTGGGCAATGAAGAGCGCGGCGTGCGTCGTACCGCTTTTCTCGAACGAGAAGGCTATCGAGTGCTGCGGTTTTCAAATGCTGACGTGATGGGAAATGTGGAGGGCGTGGCGCAGGTGATCCGCTCCGCATTCGGACCCTCACCTTCCCACCCGGCGATGCCGGGCGGGCCCCTTCCTCTCCCCCGGGGGGAGAGGAGATCATGAGCTTCAACAGCTTCGGTCATCTCTTCCGCTTCACCACCTGGGGCGAATCGCATGGGCCCGCGATCGGCGCGGTGGTCGACGGGTGCCCGCCGGGCATCGCGCTCAGCGAGGCCGACGTGCAGCCCTTCCTCGACAAGCGGCGCCCCGGCACATCGCGCTTCACCACGCAGCGGCAGGAGCCCGACCAGGTCCGCATCCTGTCGGGCGTATTCGAAGGCCGGACCACCGGCACCCCGATCAGCCTGATGATCGAGAATGTCGACCAGCGCTCAAAGGACTATAGCGAGGTCGCCAAGGCCTATCGTCCCGGCCACGCCGATTACGCCTATGACGCCAAATATGGCTTCCGCGATTATCGCGGCGGCGGGCGATCGTCGGCGCGCGAGACCGCGTCGCGCGTCGCGGCGGGCGCAGTAGCACGGCTGGTGATCCCCGAGGTGACGATCACCGCCTGGGTCGAGGCGATCGGCGGCGACGCAATCGATCCGGCCAATTTCGACGCGAGCGAGATCGGCAACAATCCGTTCTTCTGCCCCGACCCGAAAGCTGCCGTGCGCTGGGAAGCGCTGGTCGACACCGCGCGCAAGGCCGGCTCGTCGCTCGGCGCGGTGATCGGCTGTTCGGCAACCGGCGTCCCGGCCGGCTGGGGGGCGCCGCTCTACGCCAAGCTCGACGCCGATCTGGCGTCCGCGTGCATGGGGATCAATGCGGTCAAGGGCATCGAGATTGGCGACGGCTTTGCCGCGGCCACGCTGCGCGGCGAAGACAATGCCGATGCCATGCGCCCCGGTGCCGACGGTCCCGCCTTCCTCGCCAACCATGCCGGCGGGATCGCCGGCGGCATCGCGACCGGCCAGCCGATTACGCTGCGCGTCGCCTTCAAGCCGACCAGTTCGATCCTCACCCCGGTCGAGACGATCGACCGCGACGGCACCGCGACCGAGATCATGACCAAGGGCCGGCACGATCCGTGCGTTGGTATTCGGGGTGTCCCCGTGGTCGAGGCGATGGTTGCGCTCGTGCTTGCCGACCATAAAATGCTGCACCGTGGCCAAATTGGGCGATAGGGGCAAGTCGTTGCTAAGCTGCGATAAGAGGAGCGGCTAAATGCGAGAGTGGGCGTTCTTACCTCCGACCCATTCGATGGTCATGACCCAAAAGGACTAGACCCAATGCGTATTGCAACCCTTACCGCCATTACCGCCATGACGCTGTCGACTGCTGCCTTCGCGCAGACGACCCCCGCATCGCCGAGCGCGCCGACCACGTCCAGCCCGTCGATGACGAGCCCGTCGACCACGCAGCCGTCGACCACGCCGATGACGTCCGATCCCGCGACGACGACCACCACGGCGGATCCGTCGACGACCACGCCGGCCGATTCGACGATGTCGACCCAAACGCCGAGCGACACTGCGACGCCGACGCCCGGGAAGAAGAGCAAGAAGCGTCCCCAGTAAGGGCTTCTCGAGTCACTAGGAAATGCTCGAGCCCCGGCCGCGCGCAAGCGCGGCCGGGGTTTCTCTCTGGGCGCCCGATGGCGCTCAGTTGGAGAAGGGATCGCGCACGAGGATCGTGTCCTCGCGCTCGGGGCTGGTCGAGACCAAGGCCACCGGGCAGCGGATCAATTCCTCGATCCGGCGGATATACTTGATCGCCTGTGCCGGTAGATCAGCCCAACTGCGCGCACCGGCCGTCGTTTCCTGCCAGCCGGCCATCGTCTCGTAGATCGGCTCGACGTCGGCCTGGTCGGCGGCGTGTGCCGGATAGTAATCGAGCGTCTCGCCGCGCAGGCGGTAGCCGGTGCAGATCTTCACTTCGTCGAAGCCGTCGAGCACGTCGATCTTGGTCAGCGCGATCCCGGTGATCCCGCCGACCGCGGCCGACTGGCGCACCAGCACCGAATCGAACCAGCCGCAGCGGCGCTTTCGCCCGGTGACGGTGCCGAATTCATGACCGCGCACGCCGAGCTTCTCGCCGGTCGCGTCTTCGAGTTCGGTTGGGAAGGGGCCCGAACCGACACGCGTGGTGTAGGCCTTGGCGATACCGAGCACGAAGCCGACCGCGCTCGGCCCGAGGCCCGAGCCGCCAGCCGCAGTGCCCGAGATCGTGTTCGACGAAGTGACGAACGGATAGGTGCCATGGTCGACGTCGAGCAGCACGCCCTGCGCGCCCTCGAACAGGATGCGCTTGCCCGCGGCCTTGGCGGCGTTGAGGTTGCGCCAGGTCGGCTTGGCGAAGGGCAGGACGAACGGCGCGATTTCGCGCAGCGCCTCGACCAGCGCAGCGCGATCGACCGGCGGCTCGCCGAAGCCCGCGCGCAGCGCGTCGTGATGCGCGCTGATGCGGTCGAGCTGCGCATCGAGCGCGTCGAGATGCGCGAGGTCGCAGACGCGGATCGCACGGCGACCGACCTTGTCCTCATAGGCAGGGCCGATGCCACGGCGGGTGGTGCCGATCTTGCCGGCGCCCGAGGCGTCCTCGCGCAGACCGTCGAGGTCGCGGTGGAACGGCAGGATCAGCGCGCAGGTGTCCGACACCATCAGCGTGTCGGGGGTGATGGTCACGCCCTGTCCGCGCAGCTTCTCGACCTCGGCCTTCAGCGCCCACGGATCGAGCACCACGCCGTTGCCGATTACCGACGGCGTACCGCGCACGATGCCCGATGGGAGGAGCGAGAGCTTGTAGACCGCCTCGCCGACGACGAGCGTGTGGCCGGCATTGTGCCCGCCCTGGAAGCGCACGACGACATCGGCGCGCTCGGCGAGCCAGTCGACGATCTTGCCCTTGCCCTCATCGCCCCACTGGGCGCCAATGACTGCTACATTTCCCACGAGTACAGGTCTCCACCTGCCGGGCAACTCCACGCGCCCTTCGACAGGGCTCGGCGCGCAGAGGGTTCTGAAGTGCGCGAGCGCTAGTGCCGATGTGACCCTGACGTGTCAACCCGCTGCGGTGGCGGCGGGCGGCGGGGCGTGCGCCGGACTAGACCGCGCGCGCTTCGCCGTCCGCCAGCACATGCGTGCAGAGCTGCGCCTCGGGCGTGTCGCCTGCCTCGAGCGCGGCGACGGTGACCCAGCCCGCTGCGCGCATCGCTGCTGCGACCGATGGATCGGTGCCGAGCGGGACGAACAGCCGGCGGCGGTCGACATCGGCGAGGCCGGCCGCGATGATCGCGTCGGCATAGAGCGAGAAGCCGACCGCCGTCTCTTCGGCGCCATTTTCGTGGACGATCGTGTAGGTGCCGCCGCGCCCGATCTCGCCGAGCACGCCGCCGGCGAAGATCGAGAAACCGAGCCAGCTCTGATATTCGAAGCCGTGACGTTCGGTCGGATCGAGCGTCAGCGCGACGCGGCCCTTGAGGCCTTCGGCGATCTGCCACAGGCCATCGAGCCGCGACGTCAGCGCGCCGCCGGCATCGAACGCGCAGAGCCGGTCGTGCGCGGTCTCGAACGGGCCGGCGGCCTCGACCAGCGGGAGGTAAGCGGGCGCCAGTGCGGCGACGGCGCCGGCGTCCTTGCCGTCGAGCCGGTCGCGCAGCGCGTCGATCTGGCCGGGCTCGACCGGGAAGGGGCCGGTGGCCAGCACGTCGATCAGATCGGGCAGCGTGAAGTCGATCGAGACGTTGGGCACGCCCGCCGCGGCGAGCGCTGCGACCGCGACCTCGACGATCTCGCGCGCGGCGGCGATCGTGTCGAGGCCGATCAGCTCGCAGCCGATCTGGCGCATCTCGCGATTCGGCGCGAGCTGCGAGGCGCGCAGCTTGAGCACCGGGCCGGCATAGGACAGGCGCACCGGGCGCGGGTGGTGGCCCATGCGCGTGGCGGCGATGCGGCCGATCTGCGCGGTCATGTCGGGGCGGATCGCGAGCGTCGCCTGGGAGACGGGGTCGACGAAGCGGACGGCGTCCTGCGCGCGCGCAGCCTTGAGGCGGCCGGCGAGGCCTGCCTCGAACTCGGCGAGCGCGGGGTCGGCGCGTTCGTAGCCATGCGCGTGCGCGGCGCCGAGCAGCGCTTGTTCCAGCCGCGCGGCGGCATCGGCGAAGGGCGGGAGCCGGTCGTGGAAGCCGGTCGGGAGGAGGGCGGTGGTCATGAAATGTCCTTCTCCCTCTCCCCGCTTGCGGGGAGAGGGCCGGGGAGAGGGGGGCTCGCAAGGGCGACCAGGATCGCCTCAAGAACGGCGGTCTCGTTCCCCATTACATCGGCGTTGGTAAAGCGAATCACGCGGTAGCCCTGCTGCTGCAGCCAATCCGAGCGGCGGCTGTCATAATCCCCGTCGCTGGCGTGCGTGTCGCCGTCAACCTCGATGACGAGTTTGTGCGCACGAGCGAGAAAATCGACGATGTACGGGCCGAGCGGCGCTTGGCGGAGGAATTTCACGCCGTTCAGGCGGCTGGCGCGGAGGCGGTACCAGAGGCGCGCTTCCGGGGTGGTGGGCTCGCTGCGCATGGCTTTGGCACGCTGCAGCATCGTGCCGTGCGAGCGTTTCATCTGTCCCCCTCTCCCCAGCCCTCTCCCCGCAGGCGGGGAGAGGGAGAAGAGGAAGGTACTGATTTTGCTTTAGAACGCCAAGCCCATCGCGGTCTTCACGCCCGGGAGCGCGCGGACCTGCGCCAGCAATTCCGACGTCAGCGCCTCGTCGATCGACAGCAGCAACACCGCCTCGCCACCAGCCGAACGGCGGCCAAGGTGGAAGGTGCCGATGTTGACGCCGCCCGTCCCGAGCAACGTGCCCAGGCGACCGATGAAGCCCGGCGCGTCCTCGTTGACGACATACAGCATGTGGCCCGCCAGATCGGCCTCGACCTTGATGCCGAACAGTTCGACCAGGCGCGGTGCTGCATCCCCGAACAGCGTCCCCGCGACCGACCGCTCGCCCGCATCGGTCTTGACCGAGACGCGCAGCAGCGTGTGGTAATCGCCCTCGCGCTCGGTGCGGACTTCGCGGACTTCCATGCCGCGCTCCTTGGCGAGCAACGGCGCGTTGACCATGTTGACCGTGTCGGTCTGCGTGCGCAGGAAGCCGGCGAGCACCGCCGACACCATCGGCTTCTGGTTGAGCTCGGCGGCAGCGCCCTCGCTGTGGATCGAGATTCGCCCGATCGAGCCGGTCGTGAGCTGGCCGACGAGCGACCCGAGCTTCTCGGCGAGCGCCATGTACGGCTTGAGGCGCGGCGCTTCCTCGGCGGAGAGCGACGGCACGTTGAGCGCGTTGGTGATGCCGCCCGACATCAGATAATCGGACATCTGCTCGGCGACCTGGATCGCGACATTGACCTGCGCTTCGTCGGTCGAGGCGCCGAGGTGCGGCGTCGACACGAAGTTGGGCGTGCCGAACAGCGGCGATTCCTTGGCCGGCTCGGTCACGAACACGTCGAGCGCCGCGCCGCCGATATGGCCCGAATCGAGCCCGGCCTTGAGTGCCGCCTCGTCGATCAGGCCGCCGCGCGCGCAGTTGATGATGCGCACGCCCTTCTTCGTCTTGGCAAGATTCTCCGCCGACAGGATGTTGCGCGTCTGGTCGGTCAGCGGGGTGTGCAACGTGATGAAATCGGCGCGCGTGAGCAGCTCGTCGAGCTCGACCTTCTCGACGCCGAGTTCGACGGCACGCTCGGGCGAGAGGAACGGATCGTAGGCGACGACCTTCATCCGCAGGCCGAGCGCACGGTCGGCGACGATGCCGCCGATGTTGCCGGCACCGATCAGGCCGAGCGTCTTGGCGGTCAGCTCGACGCCCATGAAGCGGTTCTTCTCCCACTTGCCGGCCTGGGTCGAGGCGTCGGCCTCGGGCAGCTGGCGAGCGAGCGCGAACATCAAGGCGATGGCGTGCTCGGCAGTGGTGATCGAGTTGCCGAATGGGGTGTTCATCACGACGACGCCCTGCGCCGAGGCGGCGGGGATATCGACATTGTCGACGCCGATGCCGGCGCGGCCGATGACCTTCAAATTGGTCGCGGCGGCGAGGATCGCCTTGGTCACCTTGGTCGAGCTGCGGATCGCGAGGCCGTCATATTGGCCGATGATCGCGATGACTTCTTCGGGGGTCTTGCCGGTGATCTCGTCGACCTCGACGCCGCGTTCGCGGAAGATCTGGGCGGCTTTGGGGTCCATTTTGTCGGAGATGAGGACTTTTGGCATGGTTTTCGTTCCTTCTGCTCCCTCTCCCCGCTTGCGGGGAGAGGGTAGGGGAGAGGGGGAATGGGAAATACAGGAGAGGGCGGTGTCGGTGACTACCCCTCTCCCCGACCCTCTCCCCGGAGGGGAGAGGGAGAAGCGGTTACGCCGCCTTGGCGGTCGCGTAGGCCCAGTCGAGCCACGGCCCGAGCGCGACGATGTCGGCGGTGTCGACCGTCGCGCCGCACCAAATGCGCAGGCCCGGGGGCGCGTCGCGATAGCCGGCGACGTCATACGCCGCGCCCTGCTTTTCGAGAAGGCCGGCGAAGGTCTTGATGAACGCCTCGTCGGCGCCCTCGACCGTCAGGCACACGCTGGTCTTCGACCGCGTCGCTGCGTCGGCAGCCAGATGGCCGAGCCACGAGCGCTCCGCCACGATCTGGTCGAGCGCCGCGGCATTGTCGTCCGAGCGAGCGATCAGCCCGTCTGCGCCGCCGACCGACTTCGCCCATTCGAGCGCGGCGATGCAATCCTCGACGGCGAGCATCGACGGCGTGTTGATCGTCTCGCCCTTGAACACGCCCTCGGTCAGCTTGCCCTTCGACACGAGGCGGAACACCTTCGGCAGCGGCCAGGCGGGGGTGTACGACTCAAGCCGCTCGACCGCGCGCGGTCCGAGGATCAGCACGCCGTGTGCGCCTTCTCCGCCGAGCACTTTCTGCCACGAGAAGGTCGCGACATCGATCTTCGCCCAGTCGATGTCGTACGCGAACACCGCGCTGGTCGCGTCGGCAAAGGACAGGCCTTCGCGGTCGGCGGGAATCCAGTCGGCATTCGGTACGCGCACGCCCGAGGTGGTGCCGTTCCAGGTGAACAATACGTCGTTCGACCAGTCGACCGCGCCCAGATCGGGCAGCTGGCCGTAATCGGCGCGCACGACAGTGGGATCGATCTTGAGCTGCTTGACCGCGTCGGTGACCCAGCCTTCGCCGAAGCTTTCCCAGGCGAGCGTCGTGACGGGCTTGGCACCCAGCATCGTCCACATCGCCATTTCGAACGCGCCAGTGTCGGAGCCGGGGACGATGCCGATGCGGTGGGTGTCGGGGAGCTTGAGCAGTTCGCGCATCAGGTCGATGCAGAGCTGCAGGCGCGTCTTGCCGATCTTCGAACGGTGCGAGCGGCCGAGCGATTCGGTAGCCAGCTTGTCGGGGGACCAGCCGGGCGGTTTCGCACACGGGCCGGAAGAAAAATACGGACGCGCCGGTTTGATCGCCGGGACGGCAGGTAAGTCAGTCATGTAGTCTCTCCTCACAGAGAGCACGCGCGGCGTTGGGACCGCGTGGCCCGTCGCCGGTCCTAGTGGCACGGGCGCGTGCGTCAAGCGCGATCGCTGGACAGTCCTCGCACAGCGGCTACAGCCTTCGCTGCCGGGGAGAACGAAAAATGCAAAATCTCGATCGTCGACAACGTCTTGCAGAAATTGCGGTGCTGATCTGGCTTGTGGCGGATTTCGCCTTGGCGAGTTCGGGCGCGTTGGTCATCGCGGGATTGGGCGGAACCGGCGAGATATGGTCGCAGCCTGCCCTGGAGGCGGTGGATCGCACCGCCACGGGCGTCGGCATCGCCTACACGCTGGCCTTCATCGCATCGGCCGTGTTCGTGTCGCGCTGGATCTATCGCGCTAGCGCCAACGCGCATACGCTGTCCGACGCGATGACGATTTCACCGGGCTGGAGCGTCGGGTTCCTGTTCGTCCCGGTCGCGTCGCTGTTCAAACCGTTTCAGGCGTTGCGCGAGACGTGGCAGGTCAGCCTTTCGCCCGAGAACCCCGACAGCGTGCCGGTTCCAGCGGTGATGCGGTGGTGGTGGGGGCTTTGGGTGCTGGCCAGTATCCTCGGCAATATCAGCTTCCGCTTCTCCCTCAACGCCAAGACGATAAGCGACCTGACCCTGAGCGCGTGGTTCGACATCGCCTTGCTTGTGATCGACGTGCCGATGGCGGTGCTGCTGATCGTCGTCATGCGGCGACTGACCGCAAATCAGCGGGCGATCGTCGATACGCGCATTTTTGAATAGCGATCGGTAGACGCTGAGGCGCTAACGCTGCGTCATGCGTCGGTCGCTTCTCTTTATCGTGTTCCTGCTCGCCGCCTGTTCGGGCGACCATGACCAGCGCGCGCCGACCCGCCCGCGCGGCAGCCGGCCGATCACGCTCGATCTGCCGACGAGTCGCGAGACGCGGGCGTGCTTTGCCGATCTGTCGCGTGCGGACGTGCGCTTCTCGCCCTTGCCCGACCGCGACTATGGCGGCGGCTGCCGGATCGTCGGCGCGCTGCAGCTGATCGACATCGGCGTCCCCGTGACCAATTTGAAGGCGATGCGCTGCGGTCTCGCGCGCAGCTTCACCGGGTGGATCGATCATGCCGTCGCACCCGCGGCGCGCCAGATGCTCGGCAGCGACATCGTGCGGATCGAGAGCATGGGCACCTATGCTTGTCGCACCGTGGTCGGATCGGCGGCCGGGGCGGGGCGGCTGTCGGGGCATGCCAGCGCCAATGCAGTCGACGTCTCGGGCTTCGTGCTCAAGAACGGGCGGCGAATCACCGTCCAGCAGGATTGGAATGGCGGCGACCCCAACACCCGTGCCTTCCTCCGCGCGATCCACGATTCGGCGTGCAAGCGCTTCGGCACCGTGCTCAGCCCGAATTACAATGCAGCGCACTACAACCATTTCCATCTCGAGGACGACCATGCGGGATTTTGCCGCTAGGCTTCAATTCGGCGCGCTTTTGGCTTAGGGGCGTCGGATGAGCGAACCATCCCATCCCAACACCCCGCACTCCACCGGTCCGGACAGCCACACGCATGTTCCCGAGCGCGTGTTTGCCCGCGCGCGGCAGGATGCCGAGACTGCCAAGGCAGCCGTCAGCACCCCGCAGACCGAGAACCCGGCCTACCGCCTAGCCTTCCAGGACATGGATTTCCTGCTGCGCGAGGATCTGCGGCCGATCCGCTTCCAGCTCGAACTGCTCAAGCCGCAATTGCTGCTCGACGAGGCCAAGATCGGCTCGACCTTCGTGATGTACGGGTCGGCGCGGATCCCCGAGCCGGCCAAGGCGCAAGCGCTGCTCGAGCTCGCGCGCTCCGCGACCGAGAACCGCGAACAAGCGGTGCGGATCGCGGAGAGCCTGGTCGAGAAATCGAAATATTACGACGTCGCCTATGAGCTCGCGCAGCTGGTCAGCGCCTTCCCGGTCGACGAGGAAGGCAAGCGCCAGTTCGTCGTCTGCTCGGGTGGCGGGCCGTCGATCATGGAAGCGGCGAACCGCGGTGCGGCCGAAGCCGGCTACGAATCGGTCGGGCTCAACATCGTGTTGCCGCACGAACAGGCGCCCAATCCGTATGTGACGCCGTCGCTGTCGATGCAGTTCCACTATTTCGCGCTGCGCAAGATGCACTTCCTGCTGCACGCGCGTGCGCTCGCGGCGTTCCCGGGCGGGTTCGGCACGTTCGACGAACTGTTCGAGCTGCTGACGCTGATCCAGACCGGCAAGATCAAGCCGATCCCGGTGCTGCTTTACGGCCGCAAATTCTGGGAGCGCGTCGTCAATTTCGAGGCGCTGGTCGAGGAAGGCGTGGTGTCGGCCAAGGATCTCGGCATCTTCACCTTCGTCGAGACCGCCGAAGAAGGCTGGGCGGTGGTGAAGGACTTCTACCGCGACAAGGACTGAGCGGCTCTTAGCCCCTCCCCTTCAGGGGAGGGGTTGGGGATGGGGCGTGCCTCGCAGAGACCTGGCCAGACGTTAGACGTCCCCACCCCACCCCCCCCCCTGAAGGAGAGGGGCTTTTTCCTGTTACTTGCCCACCGGTGCCGCGGTGTCGCGGCCGAGCGGCGAAGACGACACCTTGCCGGCGGCGGCCGGTGCCGTCTCGTTGCCGAGGCCTGCGGCGCCCGGCGACGCCTTGCCGCCGGGATCGGCGGCGCCGGCAGCCGGCGGGGTCTTGGCTTCGGTCGCAGCAGGAGCGCCGGCGGGCGGTGCCGGCAGCGGCAGGTTCGAGCCCTGCGTGTTGAGATACAGGATCACGTCGGCGCGATCCTTCGCGCTGGTCAGGCCGGCGAAGGTCATCTTGGTGCCCGAGGCATAAGCGCGCGGGCTGGTCAGCCACTTGTTGAGCTCTTCGAAATCCCACTTCTTGCCGGCGCCCGCGGTCTTGAGCGCGTCGGAGAAAGCGTAGCCGCCTTTCCCTTGCGCGATCGCCTCGCCGACGGTCGCCCACAGGTTCGGGCCGATGCCGTTGGCGCCGCCCTGCGCGACGGTGTGGCATGCCCCGCACTTCTTGAAGACGTCGGCGCCGTGCGTCGCGTCGGCGGTCGCCATCAGCTCGGCGATCGGCTTGTCGGGCGCGGCAGGGCCGCCGCCGCCGCCGGCATCGTCGGCGGGCGCCTCGATCGGATAGCCTTCCTTCTCGGACTTGATCGGTTCGACGATCATGTGGCCGGCGATACCGAGCGCGAGCGCAGCCCCGAGACTGCCCAAAACCCAGCCCGCAATCGTGTTGGTCCGGTTATCCATGCTCGTTTTTCCGCCTCTGCCGCAGGAGGGTCCCCCTGAAGGACCACGAAGTTGCCTTGACCCATAGATTCGCGAACGCGGCACCGCAAGCCAAGCTTGCCGCATCGCCGCGACGCCGTTACCGCCCGGGGCCCATGGAAAATTTCGCCGCTCCCGCCCGCGCCCTCGTCGCGCAGATGACCGAGACCGCCGCTGCCGAGCCGAGCCGCGCGGTCGCGTTCCAGGGCGCGCCCGGCGCCAATTCGCATATCGCCACGCTCGAGGCCTTCCCCGACGCCCTCCCGCTGCCCTGCTTCGATTTCGCCGACGCGATCGATGCGGTGCGCGATGGGCGTGCCGATTGCGCGCTGATCCCGATCGAGAATTCGCTCCACGGCCGCGTCGCCGACATGCATTTCCTGCTCCCCGAATCTGGGCTGGTGATCACCGGCGAGCATTTCCTCGGGATTCGCTATGCGCTGATGGGGCTGGGGCCGCTTGCCGGCGTGCGCGAGGCGATGAGCCACCCGCAGGCGCTCGGCCAGTGCCGTCACTGGCTGCGCGAGCGCGGCATTGCGCCGATCGCCTATCCCGACACCGCCGGCGCCGCAGCGGTCGTCGCCGATCGCGGCGACCCGGCGCTCGCCGCGCTCGCCCCGCCGGGGGCCGCCGCGCTCTACGGGCTCGAGACGCTCGCCAGCGACATCGCCGATGCCGATCATAACACTACGCGCTTCGTCGTGCTGGCGCGCGCCGGGCATCCGCCGATCGGCGACGGCGCGTGGATGACGACGCTGATCTTCGAGGTGAAGAACGTCCCCGCCGCGCTCTATAAGGCGATGGGTGGCTTTGCGACCAACGGCGTCAACATGACCAAGCTCGAAAGCTACCAGCGCGGCGGCAGCTTCGCCGCGACCGAATTCTACGCCGATGTCGAGGGCCGTCCCGGCCAACCCGGCCTCGACCGCGCGCTCGAGGAGTTGGGCTTCCATTCGAAATGGGTGCGCGTGCTGGGCACGTATCGCCAGGCGCGCGCGCGGGGGTGAGCGGGTGCGAGGTGACGGCGATCATATGTCGGTAGCGCCCGGTGTGAGCGCTTTAACGCGCCATTAAGCCTGGCCCGCGACAACCAGGTATGGATCGCAAAATCGCGAAGCTCGCTTTGTCACCCTTCGGCCCTGTCGTGCTGGGCATCACCTATTTCTGTTCTGCCGACCTTGCGCTGACGCTGACCAGTGGCCGTGATGGGATTGCGACCGTGTGGCCGCCGAGCGGCATTCTGCTCGCCACGCTGCTGATGGTCCCCCGGCGCATGATCTGGCGCTACGCATCGGCAGCGCTTCTCGCCAGTTTCGGCGCCAATCTCGTCGTCGGCGCGAGCGCTGCGCTCGCCGCCGGTTTTACCGCGGCAAATCTGATCGAGGCGTTGATCGCGACCGTGTTGCTACGCCAGCGCGCGGGGTGCCGGGTCTCGTTCGTCGATTTGCAGGGCGTCGGCTGTTTCGCGGTCTCGACGTTTGTCGCGGCCCTCCTGAGTGCGAGCGTGGCGCTGTCGGTCAATTCGTCGCACAACTGGCATTTCTTCGTTTCGTGGTTTGCGACCGTGTGGCTCGGCATGTTGCTGATCACCCCGCCGCTGATGGTCGTCTACGAGGCCGCCGCTTCGATCCGCAAGGTCTTCCCGGCGATCAGCGTCGCGGCGCTCGTGCAGATCGCGGTGCTTTCCGCCGTGGTGTGTGCGTTCACCTTCTTCCAATCGGTCTTCCCGCTGCTCTTCCTGCCGATGATGGTCGCGATCGCCGCTGTGGTGCACGCAGGTGCGCTTGGCGGGATCATCGTCGTCGCCGTCGCCACGGTGCTTGGATCATGGGCGCTGCCGGACGGCTACGGGCCGGTATCGCTGATCGATGCGGGGCGGCAGACGCAGGTTCTCTTTTTTCAATTTTACCTCGTCGCGCTGTTTTTCTCCGCTCTTCCGCTAGCGCGGCTTCTTGCGGGCAAGGAGCGGTTGCGGATCGATCTGGCCGAGCGGATGCGGTTGCTCGACCAGGCCGAACAGGCGGGGCATATCGGGCACTGGCGCGTCAGCCCGGCGGAACAGACCGTCTATTGGTCGCCCGAAGTCTTTCGCATTCACGGCGTCACGACCGGTTCTCCGCCGACGATGGCCGATGCGATAGGCTTCTATCACCCCGAGGATCGATCGATCGTCGAGGACGTCGTCGCGCGCGCCGTCGCCGATGGCCGTGCTTTCAATTTCAACGCCCGCATCATTCGCGGGGACGGATCGATCCGGCACGTCGTTTCGCGCGGCGAGCGCGATTTTTCGTCCAAGGACGATGCGATCGGTCTGTTCGGCATCCTTCAGGACGTAACCGACCAGGTGGAGGCGCGGGACCGCCTTGCCGCGGCACGCGATGTGGCCGAGCGATCCGCCAAGGAGGCGCTCGCATTGGCCGATACCGACCCGCTGACCGGGGTGGCGAACCGGCGTTGCCTCATCCGGGAATTGTCGGTCGCGGTCGAAGCCGGGCAGCCCGATCTCGAAATGCTGTCGGTGATCATGTTCGACGTCGATCATTTCAAATCGGTCAATGATCATTTCGGCCATGACGTCGGCGACGAGGTCTTGAAGCGCGTCGCCGCTTCCGCGGCGCACTGCTTGCGCGGCACAGACTTGATCGGTCGATACGGTGGCGAGGAGTTTTTCTTGCTCTTGCCAAACACTGGCAGCGCTGCGGCCGAGCACGTCGCCGAGCGCGTTCGCATCGCCGTAGAAGGGAGCGGCGCACCAGGATCGCCGACGGTCACCATCAGCCTCGGCGTGGCGACCTTGCGATGCGGCGAGACCGCCCAGGCGATTTTGAAGCGTGCCGATCTGGCGCTCTATGCCGCCAAGGCGGCAGGGCGAAACCGGCTCCGGCTCGCCGCCTAGCGGGACCATCGGCCGCGTCGAACCGTCACCCCTCCGCCCACGCCTTCAACAGCGTATGCGCGATCGCATACGGCGGCGGCGCGAGGAACGGGCCGTCTTCGCCGGCCAGGACCGCGCGCACGTCGGCGCGCGAGACCCAGATCGCGTCCTCGAGCTCGTTTGTATCGAGCGTGATCTTGTCGTCGGCCGCAGTGCCGACACAGCCGATCATCAGCGAGGAGGGGAAGGGCCAGGGCTGGCTGGCGACGTAGCGGACGTTCGAGACGCGCACGCCGGCTTCCTCGAAAATCTCGCGCGCGACGGCTTCCTCGATCGATTCGCCGGGTTCGAGGAAACCCGCCAGCGCCGAATAGCGGCCGGGCGGGAACGCCGGCTGGCGGCCGAGCAGGGCGCGACCGTCATGCTCGGCGATCATGATCACCACCGGGTCGACGCGCGGGAAATGCTCGGCCTTGCAATTGGGGCAATTGCGGCCCCAGCCGGCGCGGAACATCTCGGTTTGGTGCCCGCAATTGGCGCAATGCTGGTGGCGGCTGTGCCAGTCGAGCAACGAGCGCGCGGCGGCATAGGTCGCCGCCTCGCCCGCCGCGAAGCTGCCGAGCGCGCGGAACAGCCACGCCGGGCGCGCCGATGCGCGCATGCCGGGGATGTAAGCGGCGAAATGCGCGCGGCCGCTCTCGTCCAGGCCGAGCAGGACGAGCTCTGCCTCGTCGGGGGCGTCGGCGAGCGACGTCCAGACGAGCTTGCCCTCGGCGTCGAGTTCGGGCTCGAAATCGACGAGCTTGAGCAGGCGCGAGCGCCAGTCGCCCGTGGCGGCGGCGAGGCCCTCGGGATCGTGGCGCAGCGCATCGGCGCGGTCGAGCGGGCCGCCGGTAAAGCCTGGAGTCAGCACGATGGCGCGGTCACTTTCTCGCAAGGTAGGGGGACAGGTCGGCATAGACCGCCTTGGTCGATTCGGCGCGCAGCGGCCATTTGTCGCCGGGCAGATAGTTGACCATGATCGTGGCGCGGGCTTGGTTGACCGGATCGACCCAGGCGATCGTGCCGGCAGCGCCGCCCCAGCCGTAGGTGCCCTTGGCCGGGCCGCCGGGCGTGTCGTTCAGCGTGACCGAGCCGCCCGCGCCGAAGCCCTGCGGGTTGGTCGTCCCGCCCGTTGCCGAGACCGCGCCGGGGTAGATCACGCCGGTCGGCAGCAGGTTCGACATGGCGAGTTTGGCGGTGGCGGGCTTGAGGATGCGCACGCCGTCGAGGCTGCCGCCATTCTGCAGCATGTGCAGGAAGCGATCGTAATCCGCCGCCGAGGTGACGAGCCCGGCGCCGCCATAAGGGAAGCTCGGCGCCTGGAGGTAGACCGAGGTCGCGCCGGGATCGAGCGGGACGCGGCTGTTGCCGGCGATGAAATAGCCCGTTGCGAGCCGCCGTGCTTCGGAAGCCGGTACCTGGAAATAGCTCGAGTTCATCTTGAGCGGGGTGAAGATGCGGCGCTGCAGGAAGGTGTCGAACGGCATCTTGCCGGCGACCTCGATCACGCGGCCGAGGACGTCGAGGCCGATCGAATAGCTCCACTTGGTGCCGGGCTCGGCGATCAGCGGGAGCGTGGCGACCTTGTTCGCGAACGCCTCGAGCGTCGCGGGGCGCTTGAGGCGGAGTTGCGCCTCGGTCTTGGCGTCGGAGGTGAAGGGGGTGATGCCGGCGTCTTCATACGCCTTGAGCAACGGGCCCTTGGTGATGATCGTGTAGCCGAGGCCGGCGGTGTGGGTGAGCAGGTTGCGGATCGTGATCGGCCTGGTCGCGGGGCGCGTCTCGAGCGAGTCGGGGCTGATCTGGACGCGCATTGTCTTGAACGCGGGGATGAAGTCGCTGACCGGCTGGTCGAGCCCGATCTTGCCTTCCTCGACCAGGATCATCGCCGCCATCGCGGTGATTGGCTTGGTCATCGAATAGACGCGCCACAGGCTGTCCTTGTCGACGCGGGGCGCGCCGAGCTCGTCGCCGAGCTTGCCGGCGGCGATGATCGCGGTCGGTGATCGGCCCTGACCGACCGCGCCGACCACGCCGGGGATTTTGTTGCTGTTGATGTAATCGGTGAACAGCCCGAAGGTCTTCGGGAAGCGTGCCAGATCCTTGCTGCCGAGCCGTTCCGTCACGACGAAATCGTCATTCGCAGCTGCCGCTGGAGCGGGCTGCTGGGGCTGCGGTCGCGGCGACGCCTGCCCGGCGAGCGCCGCGGATCCGGCGATCGTCGCCAGCAGCGTGATCGGAATGATTGCTCGAATCATGGTCGTGCCCTTCTGATTGCGTCCGCCGCCTTGGCGAACACCGTCGGCAGGCCCGCCGAGTCGATCCCGGTCACGTCCCACCACTCGCCGTCGCCCGCATGCCCATCCACGCGCGCGATCGCAAGCGACAGTTCGAGCCGGAAGTGGGTGAAGACATGCGCGACCGTTTCGGGGAGGATCTGCCAGTCCGCGGGTAGCGGCGGATCGGCGAGTCCCGGCGGCGTGTCGGCCCACGGCCCGGTCGGCAGCGCGCGCATTCCACCGAGCAGGCCGCGTGGCGGACGGCGGACCAGCAGCACGCGGCCGCCCTGCTCCGCCCAGAAGATCGTGCCGTGGCGCTGCGGCTTGGCGAGCTTGGCCGCCTTGATCGGAAAGCCCTCGGGATTGCCGAGCCGGTAGCCCTCGCACACGCTCGAGAGCGGGCAGGCGAGGCAGCGCGGCGCGCGCGGCGTGCAGACCGACGACCCCAGGTCCATCATCGCCTGCGCGAAATCGCCCGAGCGCGTATCGGGCGTGATCCCGTCGGTCGCCGCGCGCACCTCGGGCATCCCGCCGGGCAAGGGGCGTTCGATCGCAAACAGCCGCGCGACGACGCGCGCGACATTGGCGTCGACCACCACCGCGCGCTCGCCAAAGGCAATCGCGGCGATCGCGGCGGCGGTATAGGCGCCGACGCCGGGCAGCGCGCGCAGCCCCTCTTCGGTCGTCGGGAAGTCGCCCAATGCGACGACCGCGCGGGCACAGGCGTGGAGGTTGCGCGCGCGGGCATAGTAACCGAGCCCCGCCCACGCCGCCATCAGATCGGCCTCGGGCGCGGCGGCGAGTGCCTCGACCGTGGGCCAGCGCGCGACGAACGCCTCGAATTTCGGCCGCACCGCGGCGACCGTCGTCTGCTGCAGCATGATTTCGGAGAGCCACACGCGATACGGATCTGGCGCATTGCTTCCCGGCGCGGCGCGCCACGGCAAGGCGCGGGCGTGGCTATCGTACCAGTCGAGCAGGAGTTTTGCGGGGGCGGCGGAAGGATGCTTGGCGGACACCGGCTCGCTATGGCATGGACGACGCAATGAGCAAGCGTGGCACCCCAGCACCCGTCGTCGAGCGCCCGCGCGGTGGTCGCGCGCGCTCGGTCGCCGAATTACTGCCCGATGCCGGCCGCGCCGCGTTCCGCCGCTTCGGCTTCGTCCAGAGCGCCGTGGTCAGCCGCTGGAGCGAGATCGTCGGTCCGCGCTATGCCGGCGTGTCGTCGCCCGAATCGATCAAGTTCCCACATGGCGAGCGCGTCGGCGGCACGCTCAACCTCGTCGTGCGCGGCGCGCATGCGACGATGATGCAGCATATCGCGCCCGAGATCATCGAGCGGGTCAACCGCTTCTTCGGCTATGCCGCGGTCGCCAAGGTGCAGTTCCGCCAGGGCGACGTGCCCGTGCCGCGCCCGCGCGCCGCGCCGCCGTCGTTGAAGCCGGTGCCGCTCGATCTCGGCGCGAGCCTGCGGACGATCGCCGATCCGGAATTGAAGGCGGTGCTCGAGGCGCTCGCGGCGGGTGTCGCCGCGACGCGCGGTGCGCCGGTGGTGGGTGGAGACGAATGATGCGGTTCGGGTTGGTGGTGCTGGCGATCGGTGCCGCGCTGGTTTCGAGTGCGCAGGCTGCGCCACAGAAGAAGGCGCCCGTCGCAGCGCGCGGCGCGTGGCTGCAGACGGTCGCCGCGACGCCCGAGGGTGGCGTGCGGATGGGCAATCCCGCGGCAAAGGTCAAAGTGATCGAGTTCGGCTCGCGCACCTGCCCGCTGTGCGCCAGGTTCGATGTCGAGGGCTTCCCCGCGCTCAAGGCCGGCTACATCGCGAGCGGCAAGGTCTCCTACGAGTTCCGCGATTTCCCGGTGCATGGCGCGCTCGATCTCGGGCCGATCCTGCTCGGCCAGTGCGTGCCGACGCGCGCCTTCTTCCCGATCCTCGACGCGATGATGGCCAATCAGCAGGCGCTGGTCGGGCGCAGCGACGCGATTCCCGACGCCAAGCAGAAGGAATTGCAGGCCGCGACGCCCAATGCGGTCGCCACCTATCTCGCGCAATTCTATGGCTATACCGATTTCGTGGTGAAGCGCGGCCTGCCGCTCGCCAAGGCCAATGCCTGTCTTGCCGATCGCGCCAGGGTCGACGCGCTCGTCGCGCGTGCCGACGCGGCGGCCAAGGCCTATGCGGTGTCCGGTACGCCGACGTTCGTCGTGAACGGCGCCGCGCAAGCCGATGTGCACGACTGGGCGACCCTCGAACCACTGCTGCGCACCGCGCTCGCCAAATGATCTTTCACCCTAGGAGCCTATCGATGACCCCTCGCATCCTGTTCGCCGCGGTTGCCGCGCTGTCGCTCGCATCGTGCGGTGGCAGCGGCACGAGCGCGGACGGCAACGTCGCCGCGGCCCCCGTCGCCGCCAAGCCCGCGCCGAGCGGGCAGAACTGGACCGAGATGGTGTCGAAGACGCCCGAGGGCGGCTATCGCATGGGCAATCCCGATGCCGCGATCAAGCTGGTCGAATATGGCTCGCGCACCTGCCCGACCTGCGGCGCGTTCGGCCAGACCGGCCAGAAGCCGCTGACCGACAACTATGTCTCGACCGGCAAGGTGTCGTACGAATTCCGCGACTATCTCGTCCACGGCCAGCCCGATTTCGCGCCGAGCCTGCTCGGCCGCTGCGTCGGCACCGCGACCTTCTTCCCGCTGCTCGAGGCGATGTACATGGCGCAGCCGCAGTTCGAGGCGAAGCTCGCCGACCAGAATGCGACCAACGCGCTGCAGACCAGCCTGCAGGGCAAGACCCCGAACGACGCGGCCGCGGCATGGGGCGACTATCTCGGCTATGTCGATTTCGTGAAGCAGCGCGGTATCCCCGAAGCCAAGGCGCGCGCCTGCATCGCCGACAAGGCGGCGCTCGAGGAGATCATCGGCATGATGAACAAGGGCGATGGCGCGACGGTCACGGGGACGCCGACCTTTATCCTCAACGGCACCAAGGTCGACGGCGTGAGCTGGCCCGATGTCGAGGCGGCGCTGAAGCGCGCCGGGGCGTAAGGCACCCTGCTCGTCATGCCGGGCTTGTCCCGGCATCCACCGTGCCGCATGGTCTGCGATCGTGGGCTGCTGACGACGGTGGACCCCGGGACAGGCCCGGGGTGACGGCCTTTTGTTGGAAGGAAGCCTCGCTGTTTCCACTCTAGCCGGGGGGCTCTGAATGCAGATCAAGCGGCTCCGTCTGTCGGGCTTCAAGAGCTTCGTCGACGCGGCCGATCTGCGGATCGAGCCCGGGCTGACCGGCATCGTCGGCCCCAACGGCTGCGGCAAGTCCAACCTGCTCGAGGCGCTGCGCTGGACGATGGGCGAGACCTCGGCGCGCTCGCTGCGGGGCGCCGGGATGGACGACGTCATCTTCGCTGGCACCAATACCCGCCCAGCGCGCGATTTCGCCGAAGTGTCGATGCTGATCGAGGCGCCCGGCGCCGACGGGCCTGAAGAAACCGAAGTGGTTCGCCGGATCGAGCGCGGCGCGGGCTCGGCCTACCGGATCGACGGGCGCGACGTGCGCGCCAAGGACGTCGCCTTGCTGTTCGCCGATTCGGCGACGGGCGCGCATTCGCCGGCACTCGTCAGCCAGGGCCGGATCGGCGCGATCATCGCCGCCAAGCCGCAGGAACGCCGCGCGATGCTCGAGGAAGCCGCGGGGATCGCCGGGCTTCACGTCCGCCGCAAGGATGCCGAGCAGAAACTGCGCGCGACCGAGGCCAATCTTGCGCGGCTCGACGAACTGATCGCCGACCAGGACGTTCGCGCGGGCGCGCTGCGCCGGCAGGCGCGGCAGGCCGAGCGCTATCGGTTGCTCTCGGACCAGATCCGCAGCGCCGAGGCCCGGATGATCTTCGCGCGCTGGCGCGATGCGCAGGCGGCGGCGGATGCGGCCAAGGCCGAGGCGGTGGCGTGCGAGGCGAGCGTCGCCGCGGCGGCCGAGGCGCAGCGCGCCGCCGCCGCGCATGCCCTGGCGGCGACCGAGGCGCTGGCGCAGGCGCGCGGCGCGGCGCTGGCGTTGCGCGAGGCGGCGAGCGAGGCGGGGCACCGGCTCGGCGGCCTGCGCGGCGAGCAGGCGGCGGCGGTGCGGCGGACGCAGGAACTGGCCGCGGCCCGGTTGCGGCTCGCCGACGACCGTGCGCGTGAGGGATCGCTCGCGAGCGACGCTGCCGAGGCGATCGCACGGCTCGCCGACGAGGCCAAGCGGCTGGAGGCGATGCTCGCCGAAGCGGTCGCGCGGGTGCCCGAACTCGAGACGCGGTTGAGCGAGGCAGAGCGGGCCGGCCGCGACGCCGAGGTCGCCCTCGCGCAGGCGCTCGCCGCGCAGGCGACCGAGCTGGCCGATGCGCGCGTCGCCGAAGCCGCGCTGGCGGCGGCACGCGCCCGCGCCGAGCGCAGTGCGCGCGATCTTGCCCGGGTCACCGCCGAGGCAGCGGCGCTGGGCGACGCAGCGCCGCTCGTGGCGCAGCGGAACGAGGCTGCCGCGGCCCGCGCGCAGGCGTTGCACGACGGCGAGGACGCGCGCGCCGCGCTCACCCGCGCCGATGCCGACGAGCGCGCCAGCATCGCGGGGCGCGACGGCGCGCAGGCCGCGCGCGCGACCGCGCATGCCGATCTCGCCGCGCTCGACAGCGAAGCGACCGCGCTGACCAAGGCGACGCGGCGCGACGGTCGCGACCGCTTGCTCGATCAGGTTCAGCCCGAGCCGGGCTATGAGCGCGCGCTGGCGGCGGCGCTCGGCGACGATCTCGAAGCCGGGCTCGATCCGGCGGGCGAGCGGCACTGGGCGGGCGCCGAGATCGCGCCGGGCGATCCGCCGCCGCCGGCCGCCACCGTGCCGCTCGGCCAGCATGTCGCGGCCCCGGCCGCATTGGCGCGGCGGCTCGCGCAGGTTTTCGTCGCCGACAGCGATGACGGCGTCGCGCTCGCGGTCGGGCAGCGGCTGGTGACGCTTTCCGGGGTGTTGCGGCGGTGGGACGGCTATGTCGCCAAGTCTGGCGGCGCGGCGGCGGCCGAGCGGCTCGAGCGGATCAACCGCCTGCGCGCGATCACCGCGCTGCGCCCCGTGGCGGCGGCGGCGGTCGAAGCAGCCGACGGCGTGCTCGCGCAGATCGCGACGACGATTGCCGATGCGCGCGCTGCGGCGGTAGCGGCGCGGCGCGCGCTAGAGCGCGCCGAGACGCGCGCGCGCGACGCCGCGCGGGCCGAGGATCGCGCGACCGCGGCGATCGAGCGGATCGAGGCACAGCGTGCCGATCTGGCGGCACGGCGCGCGCGGATCGTCGGCGAGCATGACGAGGCGACCTCCGAGGTCGCCCGCGCGACTGCGGTGCAAGCGGCGCTCCCCGACGGCAGTGCGACGCGCGAGCGTGTCCGCACGCTCTCGGCCGAAGCCGAGGCGCGGCGCAGCGCGATCGCCACCGCGCGCGCCGATCGCGCCGGGGTCGACCGCGATGTGGCAAGCGCGCGCGAGCGGCTCGCGGCGATGGCGGCGGAGGCGAAGGGCTGGCGCACGCGCGCTGGCGAGGCAGCGCGGCGGATCGCCGAGATGGACAAGCGCGACGGCGATCTCGCCGCCGAGGCCGCAGCGTTGGTCGGGCGGCCCGAGGCGCTGGCGGCCGAGGTGGCGGCGCTCGAGATCGCGCACGCTACGGCGCGGACCGAGGCGGATGCCGCCGCCACGACCGAACGCGCCGCCGAGGCCACGCTGCGCACCACCGAAGGCCATGCGGCGGCGGCGGCGGAGGCGCTGGCGCAAGCGCGCGAGGCGCGGGCGGGGGCGGTGGCGCGCGCAGAGAATCAGGAGCTGCGCCGGGTCGAGATGAACCGGTTGTCGGGCGAGCGCTTCCAATGCCCCTCGGTGCTGTTGCCCGAACGCGTCGGGTTCGATGGCGCCGGAGTGCGCAGTCCGGCCGAGGAATCGGCGAGCCATGAAAAGCTGATGCTCGATCGCGATCGTATCGGTCCGGTCAATCTCGTCGCCGAAACCGAGCTGGCCGAGCTCGAGGCGGCGAGCTCGGGCAATGCCGCCGAGCGCGAGGAACTGGGGCTGGCGGTCAACCGGCTGCGCGGGTCGATCGGCACGCTCAATCGCGAGGGGCGGCAGCGCCTGCTCGCCGCGTTCGAAGCGGTCGACGGACATTTCCGGCGGCTGTTCACGACGCTGTTCAACGGCGGCAGCGCGCATCTCGAACTGATCGATTCGGACGATCCGCTCGAGGCCGGGCTCGAAATCATGGCGCAGCCGCCGGGCAAGAAGCTCCAGTCGCTGACCTTGCTATCGGGTGGGGAGCAGGCGCTGACTGCGGTCGCGCTGATTTTCGGGCTGTTCCTGACCAACCCGGCGCCGATCTGCGTGCTCGACGAGGTCGATGCGCCGCTCGACGATGCCAATATCGAGCGCTTCTGCGGGCTGCTCGACGCGATGACGCGCGAGACGCAGACGCGCTATCTGATCGTCACGCACAATGCGGTGACGATGAGCCGGATGCACCGGCTGTTCGGCGTAACGATGGTCGAGCAAGGCGTGAGCCGGCTCGTGTCGGTCGATCTCGGCGGCGCGGAAACGCTCCTCGCCGCCGAGTAGAAGTCTTAGCGGCAACCGCGACGACGTGCGGTCATCGAACGATCGATCGCACGGCCACCGAGTGCACCTCCGACGCCGCCAGCCACCGTGCCGAGCACACCGCCGCCGACGGCATTGCCGAGCAACGCACCACCGACGCCGCCCGCGACGAGGCCGGTCGTGCCCGACGAGTGACGGCAGCGCGTGTAATGACGGTTAGACTTGCCATAATAGCGATGCTTCCGCGCCTCGACCTTATCGGTGGGGAGCGCCATCGACACCGGGATGACGAGCGAGGCGGCGGCAAGCGAAAGGAAGAAATGGCGCATGACAAAAGGTCCCTTTATTGATCTTTGTGAAGGCGTAACGTTCTATCGACCGGTGGGTTGCATCCGCTGCGCGAACAATCGGGATTGTTCCGGCGGCTGCGACGAGATGTTTGCAAACGGTGGCCGCGTGCCGTTGGAGTGAGGGAGCGTATATGGGGGCGATCGATCGAAGCGCCGGGCCGCAGCCGGTGGTCGGCGCTGCGGAAGTGCCGTCATCGGTGACGTCGGGCATGTGGGCGTGCGATCTGGCGACCGAGCAGTTGACGTGGAGCGACGGTGTCTACGACCTGTTCGAGGTGCCGCGCGGAACGCCGCTCGAGCGCGCGCCGACCGCCGCACGCTACACGCCCGAATCGCGGATCGCGCTCGACAGCCTGCGGCTTGTGGCGATTCGCGACAAGACCGGCTTCACGCTCGACGCCGAGATCGCCGTCGCCAGCGGTACGCGCTGGATTCGCATCGTCGCCGAGGTCGAATGCGTCGACGGCAAGGCGGCGCGGCTGGTCGGATCGAAGACCGACGTGACGCACGAAAAGCGCGCCGGGCTCCGCGGCTGGTCGTGATCGGGGCGCCGGGTTGCGTGTCGGCTGTTCAGAACATATATCGAACACATGGCTCAACTCGACGTCCAGCAAAAACTCGCGATCCTTGCCGACGCGGCAAAATATGATGCGTCCTGCGCCTCTTCGGGATCGGTAAAACGCACCTCGCGCGACGGCAAGGGCGTGGGCTCGACCGATCAGGGAATGGGCATCTGCCATGCCTATGCGCCCGACGGCCGCTGCATCTCGCTGCTCAAGATCCTGCTGACCAATAGCTGCATCTTCGACTGCCATTACTGCATCAACCGCAAGAGCTCGAACGTCCGCCGCGCGCGCTTCACCGCCGCGGAAGTGGTGCGGCTGACGCTGTCTTTCTATCGGCGCAACTATATCGAGGGGCTGTTCCTGTCGTCAGGGATCATCGGCTCGTCCAACTACACGATGGAGCAGATGGTCGAGGTCGCGCGCAGCCTGCGCGAGGATCATGATTTCCGCGGCTATATTCATTTGAAGACGATCCCCGACGCCGATCCCGCGCTTGTGCATCAGGCAGGGCTCCATGCCGATCGCCTGTCGATCAACGTCGAATTGCCGACCGTCGCCGGGCTGACGCGGCTTGCGCCCGAGAAGTCGGCGGCGCGGATCGAAGGCGCGATGGGCGACACCAAGACCGCGATCCTCGACACGAGCGATGCGAAGAAGCGCTTCAAGTCGGCGCCGCGCTTCGCGCCCGCCGGGCAGTCGACGCAGATGATCGTCGGGGCGGATGCCGCGACCGATGGCGACATCGTCACCAAGGCCTCGACGCTCTACGATCGCTTCGGCCTGCGGCGCGTCTATTATTCGGCGTTCAGCCCGATACCCGATGCGAGCGCGGTGCTCCCGCTCCAGCGCCCGCCGCTGATGCGCGAACATCGGCTGTACCAGTCGGACTGGCTGATGCGCTTCTACGACTACACGCCGGGCGACGTCGTCGCCGCTGCCGATGCGACGACGGGGATGCTGCCGCTCGACATCGACCCCAAGCTCGCCTGGGCGCTCAAGTTTCGCGGGTCGTTCCCGGTCGACGTCAACCGCGCGCCGCGCGAATCGCTGCTGCGCGTGCCGGGGCTGGGGGTGAAGGCGGTCAACGCGATCCTCGCCGCGCGGCGCTGGCGGCGGCTGCATCTCGCCGATGTCGCGCGCCTCACCGTGTCGATCGCCAAGGTCCGGCCTTTCCTCGTCGCCGAGGACTGGCGCCCGGTTGCGCTCAGCGATCGCGCCGATTTGCGCCCGGTGGTTGCACCCAAGATCCAGCAATTGGAGTTGTTCGCGGCATAAGGGGAGCCTGATGCACGCGATTACTCTTGCCGAACCCGATGATTTCGACGGCTGGCGCGATGCCGCGCGCAGCCTCGCTGCCGCCGGGGTCGCGCCCGAGGATGTCGTCTGGCAGGGGGCGGGCAGCCCGACCGACCTGTTCGCGGCGAGCGCCGACACGACGGTGCCGACCGGCCCGGCCTTCGCGGTACCGCGCGCGTTCATCGAGCTCGCCAAGAAGGTCGTGCTGCACCGCGATCCCGAACGCTTCGCCTTGCTCTACACGCTGCTCGCGCGGATCCGCGTCCAGCCCGGCGCGATCGAGGATCATGCCGATCCGCTGCTGCGCCGGCTCGAGCATCTCGCGCAGGAGGTGCGCAAGGACATTCACAAGATGCGCGCCTTCCTGCGCTTTCGCGAAGTCGACGAGGATGGCGTCGCGCGCTTCGTCGCGTGGTTCGAGCCCGAGCATCATATCGTGCGCGCCAATGCCGGCTTCTTCCTCGACCGCTTCTCGAGCATGCGCTGGTCGATCCTCACCCCCGAGCTGTCGCTGCATTGGGACGGCGAGACGCTCGCGGAAGGCCAGGGCGCCGTCAAGAGCGATGCGCCCGAAGGCGATCCGATCGAGGAGGTGTGGAAGACCTATTACGCCTCGATCTTCAACCCGGCGCGCCTCAAGATCGGCATGATGCTGAAGGAGATGCCGCGCAAATATTGGAAGAACATGCCCGAGACCGCGCTGGTCCCGGGACTGATCGCGGGCGCGCAGGCGCGCGAGAGCGGGATGATGGCAACGGCGCAGACCAAGCGCGACATCGGCGACAATATCGATGGCGCCTGGGCCGCGTTGCGCGACGAAGCGGCGGGCTGCACGCGCTGTTCGCTCTACCGCCCCGCGACGCAGACGGTGTTCGGCGAGGGGCCGGTCGATGCCAGCCTGATGTTCGTCGGCGAGCAGCCGGGCGATCAGGAGGATCTCGCGGGCAAGCCGTTCGTCGGGCCGGCGGGGCAGGTGTTCGACAAGGCTTTGGCGGCGGCGGGGATCGATCGGTCGGGTGTGTACGTCACCAACGCGGTCAAACATTTCAAGTTCGAGCAGCGCGGCAAGCGGCGCATCCACGCCAAGCCCGATGCCGGCGAGATCGACGCGTGCCGCTGGTGGGTCGAGCAGGAGCAGCTGCTGGTGCGGCCCAAGGTGACGGTAGCACTCGGCGCGACCGCGGCGCGCAGCCTGTTCGGGCGCGTCGTGACGATCGGCAAGGAACGCGGGCGCGCGCTGACGCTTCCCGGGGGCGGCGAGGCGTGGATTACGGTGCATCCGAGCTATTTGCTGCGGATCCCGGACCGTGCGGCCGCGGATGTGGAATATGCGCGGTTTGTCGAGGATCTGCAGCGGGTGGGGGAGCGGGTGGCGTAGCTCGGCTGGTTGCTGCGTTTGCCTCTCTTCCCTCCTTCTTTCCCTGCTTATTGTTCCCCGGCGAAGGCCGGGGCCCAGTCGAGAGCCGCCGGATTTCGAACGCAGCGCTTCCCACCGCCTTCGCCACAACTGGGCCCCGGCCTTCGCCGGGGGAGAGCCAGAAAAGGGAAGGAACAGAAGGTAGGAACGATCAGAAGGTAGGAAGCCCCTCCCTCACAGCGGCAACGTCGCCTGCTCGGTCGCCTCTTCCCCATCGAGGATACCCGACAGCGTCAACCCCAGCAACCGCACGCCGAGCGGCACCGGCAGCTGCGCATCGAGCAGATCGCGCCCGCCCGCCAGAAAACTCTCCCGGTCGAACGCCCCGCGACTGAGCGAGCGCGCGCGCGTGATCGTTCGGAAATCCGAGAAGCGCAGCTTGAGCGTCACGGTCCGCCCGAGCACGGCGTGCCGGTCGATCCGCACCCACGCTGCCTCGGCGACGCGCTCGAGCGCGGCATGGAGGTCGGCGGGGGACGACAGGTCGGTCTCGAAGGTGCGCTCGGCGCCGACCGACTTGGTCGCGCGGTTGCTGCGCACCGGGCGATGGTCGATCCCGCGCGCCGCGCCATAGAGATAGTCGGCATAGCTGCCGAAATGCGCGTGAAGGAAGGCGAGCGGTTGCTCGAGCAGGTCGGCGCCGGTCTCGATCCCAAGCGCCGCCATCCGCGTCGCGGTCACCGGGCCGACGCCGTGGAAGCGCTTGACCGGCAGGCTGGCGACGAACGCTGCGCCGCGCGCCGGCGGAATGACGCAGATGCCGTCGGGCTTGTTCTGGTCCGAGGCGAGCTTGGCGATGAACTTGTTGTAGCTCACGCCGGCCGAGGCAGTGAGCCCGGTCTCTGCCTTGATCCGCGCACGGATCTGCTCGGCGATGGCCTTGGCCGACCCTAGGCCGTGGCGGTCCTCGGTGACGTCGAGATACGCCTCGTCGAGTGAGAGCGGTTCGATCTGGTCGGTGTAGTCGGCGAAGATCGCGCGGATCTGCTGCGAGATCGCGCCATAGACGTCGAAGCGCGGCGGCACGAACACCAGATCGGGGCAGCGCCGGATCGCGGTGACCGACGGCATCGCCGAGCGCACCCCGAAGACCCGCGCCTCATAGCTCGCCGCCGCGACGACGCCGCGAGCACGCGAACCCCCGACTGCGACGGGGCGGCCGCGTAAGGACGGATCGTCGCGCTGTTCGACCGATGCATAGAAGGCATCCATGTCGATATGGATGATCTTGCGCTGTGGGGGAGGGGGAGGGGCGTCTTCGGAGTCGGCCATGGGATCGCTGATGATAGCCGCCGAAGAAGTAGGTGGGGAGCTTCTGTTGCTCGGTGCCCCCCGGACCGCCGGTGTCCGCTTCTGTTGCCCGGTGCGGCCCGGACCGCGCTTTTAACTTAGTAACTTAGACCGTTAGGCCTTAGTGTTACGCAGCAATCGCGAGTGCATGGTTATCGTTTGCACTTGTGGTTATGAGCCTTGAACAGGTTACTCAGCCTGAGCAAAAACGGCGCCTTTCAATACACGTCGATCCTGGTTCGACCCCGTCAGAGCCCCTCTGCGAAGAGGGGTTTTGGTGGAGTCGCCGGGTACTGCCCCCGGGTCCGCTGCATCTATTCTACGCCGCACTTTATCACCATAGCCGGGCAAGCCCGGCACGACCGATATAGGTGCGCGAAAGCCGCTTGCAAACCCCCCGCTTGCGGGCCCTTTTCGGCCCCTTCGGCCTTTCACTCGCCACAAATCGGGTGCATGGGGTATAGTATCATGTTGACGCAACGGTCCCGCTACGCGCTTCGCGCGATGATGTTTCTCGCTGAAGCTCCCGTCGGAAGCCCGCCCATCCCGATGAATCGCATCGCGGCCGAGGCGAACGTACCGCGCAAGTTCCTCGAGCTGATTCTCGCCGATCTGCGCGAGGCCGGCTTCCTTCACAGCCACCGCGGCAAGATGGGTGGCTATTGCCTGTCGCGCCCTGCCCATCTGGTGTCGCTCGGCGAGATCATCCGGGTGATCGAGGGGCCGCTCGCGTTGGTGCCGTGCGTCAGCCGCACCGCCTATCGCTCGTGCAAGGATTGCAAGGACGAGGCGACCTGCGCGATCCGCCATGCGATGATGCGCGTGCGCGACGAGACCGCGCGGATCCTCGATGGCACCAGCCTCGCCGACGCCACCGCCGAGGAACTGGTCGCGGCCTGACCCCGGGCGGTACTCCGAGGGTTACCGCCGCCGCAGCTCGTCGCGAATTTCGCGCAGCAAGGTGACGTCGGTCGGCTCGACCGGTTCGGCGACGACTTCAGGCGCCTTGGGCATCAACCGGTTCACCGCGCGGACGATCAGGAAAATGATGAAGGCCACGATCACGAAATTCACCGCCGCGGTGATGAACGCGCCATAGCCGAACAGCGGCACGCCGGCCTTCTTCAGCGCGGCATAATCGGAAGATCCGACGAGCGCCGGCGGCACTTTGCCGAGCACCACGAAGTAGCTCGAAAAGTCGAGTCCGCCGAAGATCTTGCCGATCATCGGCATGATCACGTCGTCGGTCAGCGAGGTCACGATCTTGCCGAACGCCGCGCCAATGATCACCGCGACCGCGAGATCGAGCACGTTCCCCCGCGCGATGAATGCCTTGAACTCCTTGAACATCGCGCACGCCCTTCCGATTTCGTTTCGCGCGGCCACCGTACCCGGCTATCATGGTGGCGCAAGATCTGAAGGGATCCCTACGACATGAAGTACCGCACTCCGCTCGTTCTCCTCGGCGCCGTCACCTTGGCCGGCTGCGGGCTCAACAGCGTTCCGACCGCGGAAGAGAATGCCAAGGCCAAGTGGGCCGATGTCGAGAATTACTATCAGCGCCGCGCCGACCTCATCCCCAACCTCGTCGCCACGGTGAAGGCCGCCGGCGCGCAGGAGAAGTCGATCCTGGTCGAAGTGACGCAGGCGCGTGCCTCGGCGTCGCAGGTCAAGGTGTCGGGCGCCGACCTCAACGATCCCGCCAAGGTCGCCAATTACGAGAAGGCGCAGGCCGGCGTGACGATGTCGCTGCAGCGGCTCCAGGAGGCCTATCCCGAGCTCAAGTCGCAGGGCAATTACGCCACGCTGATGACGCAGCTCGAGGGCACCGAGAACCGCATCTCGACCGCGCGCCATGATTATAACGACGCGGTGCAATCGTATAACACGACGATCCGCACCTTCCCCGACGCGATCGGCGCCAAGGTGTTCTACGGCGCCAAGCCGCTGGTGCCGTTCAAGGCGACCAGCGCGGGCGCGGAAGAAGCGCCGGCGGTGAACTTCGGCAATACCAACTAAGCACAACCGGGCCGGAGGCCCCCAAGTCTAGGTATGCCGATGCGCCTGATCCAGGCCTTGCTCGCGACGCTGGTCGCGCTGCTGCTCGGGGTTTCCCCGGCAGCGGCGCAGACCTATCCCAAGTTCACCGGGCTGGTGGTCGACGCCGCCAACGTCCTGCCGCCCGCGACCGAAGCCGATCTGACCGCCAAGCTCGAGACGCTGCAGAAGGACACCAAGCGCCAGCTGGTCGTCGCGACGGTCCCCGATCTGCAGGGGCGCGAGCTGGCGGAATATGGCGTCGGGCTGCTCCGCGCGTGGGGCGTCGGGTTGAAGGGCGTCAACAATGGCGCGATCCTGTTCATCGCGCCCAACGAGCCCAAGGGCCATCGCGGGCCGCGGCTCGAAGTGGGCTACGGCCTCGAGCCCATCCTGACCGATGCCTATGCCGGCACGATGATCCGCGAACAGATGATGCCCAAGCTGACGCAGTCGGGCGACATCCCCGGCGCGCTCGAAGCCGGCACCGACGCGATCATCGCGCAGCTGCGCGCCTCGCCCGAGGAAGCCAAGGCCAATGTCGACAAGGCTGCGGCGGCGTTCGACAAGGTCCACAAGCGCAGCACTGCCGGTGGCGGCGGCGGCGTGCCGTTCGGCGTGATCATCATCCTGTTCATCGTCGGCTTCGTCGTTCTCTCGAGCCTGCGACGTGGGCAGCGCGGCCAGCGCTATGACGGCGGCATCGCGCCGGCGATCCTGTGGGGCGCGGCGATGAGCGACTGGGGGCGTGGCTCGGGCGGCGGCGGCTTCGGTGGCTTCGGCGGCGGCGGTGGCTCTGGCGGCGGTGGCGGTTCGGACGGCAGCTGGGGCGGCGGTGGTTTCACCGGCGGCGGTGGCGGCGGTGGCGGCGGCGGCGGCGCTTCGGGGGATTGGTGATGAGTGGAACGGCACGGCTCACACCCGAGGACCACGCGCTGGTCCTTGCCGCGGTGGCGCGCGCGGAAGAAGGCACCGACGGCGAGATCGTGACGATCGTCACCGAGCGGTCGGACAGCTATCACGATGCGGCGTTGCACTATGCCGTCGCGGCGATGCTGATCGTGCTCGCGCTGGCGGCGATCGATCCGGTCGCGATCGAGCGCTGGCTCGGCAGCTTCACCAGCGAATGGGACGCGGCGCCCGACCCGCGGCTGCTGCTCGGTGCGCTGGTGGTGGTCGAGGCGATCGTCTTCCTCGTCGTGCGCTATGCGCTGGCTTACATGCCGCTGCGCATGGCGCTGGTGCCCAAGGCGACACGCGCGCGGCGCGTGAGGCGGCGTGCGATCCAATATTTCAAGGTCGGCGCCGAGCGGCGGACGACCGCGCGCGTCGGGATACTGCTCTATCTCTCGCGCGACGAGCGGATGGCCGAGATCGTCGCCGACGCGGCGATCCACAGCGCAGTCCCGGCCGAGCGCTGGGGCGATGCGATGGCGGCGCTGGTGGTCGAGACGCGCGCCGGCAAGCCCGGGGCAGGGATGGCGGCGTCGGTCGCGCGGATCGGCGCGATCCTGTCCGAGACCTTCCCTAAGACCGCTGACGACCGCAACGAGCTGCCCGACCGGCTGATCGAGCTGTGAGCGGCGAGACCGTCTGGAGCGGCAAATACATCAAGGTCATAAAGGACGGCACCTGGGAATATGTCGCGCGCGCGCGCGGCATCCAGGCGGCGGTGATCCTCGCGGTCGACGACGAGGCGGTGATCCTGGTCGAGCAATATCGCGTGCCGCTTGGCCAGCGCTGCCTCGAGCTGCCCGCGGGTCTGGTCGGCGACCTCGAGGAGGGCGAAAGCGTTTCCGTCTCGGCCGCCCGCGAATTGGAGGAAGAAACGGGCTATCGGCCCGCGCACATCGAATCGCTCGGCTTCTTCCATTCGTCGCCGGGGATGGTGTCGGAGGGTTTCACCCTGGTCCGCGCCACCGGCTTGACGCGCGTCGGCGCAGGCGGCGGTGATGCGACCGAGAATATCACCGTCCACCGCGTTCCCGTGGGCGAGCTTGCCGCCTTCGTCGCTGCGAAGCGCGCGGAGGGGGTGGCGATCGACGTGAAGATGTTGCTGTTGCTCGGGGCGGGAATGCTGGCGGGCTGAGCGTCGCGCTGGGCGTGTGACGCTCTCATTTCGGAGCCAAACGCTGTCGTCCACTTCATGCGCAGGCTTCCCCGGCGAAGGCCAGGGCCCAGGAGCGGAACAGTGGAAGCCAGGAGGCTGCGCTTCGGCGCACATTTTTTGTTTGAGCGTGATCACCCAAACCCGTTCGCGCTGAGCTTATCGAAGCCCTGCTCTGATAGGAGCCTTAAAGTCTCGTTGAGACATGCCCTTCGACAGGCTCCGGACGAACGGTGGATGGTGCGACCCGCGAAGGCACCTCTAGCCCGGCCATCGACCCGACTTCGACTTGCGCCTGGGAAGCTCGGTCTAGGGCAGCGTCGCTCAGCTCAGCGAAAATTGTCGGCGTAGCTCTGCAGCTTGAGCGTGCGCTCGGGCGCCGCGACCACGGTGAACGCTAGGCCCTCGCGCTCGGCATAAGCGATCGCCGCTTCCTGGGTCGGGAAGGTCAGGCGGAGCTGGTCGAGCGTGTCGCCAGAGCCTGCCCAGCCGGTCAACGGGTCGGCTTGCTTCGGCTCGGCAGGAGCGAAGTCCAGCATCCAGATCGAGGTGCGGGCGCGGCCCGACGACATGGCGTTCTTGGGGCGCTGATAGATTCGGGCGGTCGACATGGAGCCTCCTTATCGTGCTTCTCGGCGCCGCGCATCTGCGTTTTTCGTGCGCAGCGTCGCGGAGGCCGCGGCGGGATCGTCGGGCCAGGGGTGGCGCGGATAGCGGCCGCGCATTTCCTTGGCGACCGCCGACCAGCTGCCCGCCCAGAATCCGGGCAGGTCGCGCGTCGTCTGGATCGGCCGACCGCCCGGCGAGGTCAGGCTCAGCACCAGCGGCACGCGGCCGCCGGCGATCATCGGATGCGTCGCCAGCCCGAACAGCGTCTGCGGCCGCAACTCGACGCGCGGCCCGCCCTCGGCCTCGTAATCGATCGGATGGCTGCTGCCCGCAGGGCTGGTGAAGTGCGTCGGCGCGAGCCGGTCGATCGTCTTCAGCGCGTCCCAGCCGATCAGGGTGCGCAGCGCCTCGGTGAGCGCACCCGCCTCGATCGCGTCGAGGCGGCGCTTGCCCGCCAGCAGGGGCGCGAGCCATTCGTCGGCGCGCGCCAGCAACGCGGCGTCGTCGAGCGCGAGCTCCGCGCCGCCATGCGCTTGCGCGAAGCCGGCGCGGTGGCGCAACGCCAGCGCGGTGTCGCTCCACGGCAGGCGCGCGAGTCCGTGGACGCGCAGACCGTCGAGCAATGCGGCGGCGATCGCGGCCGGGTCGGCCTGCGGGTCGGGCCCGCTCGACAGGCGCAGCGCGCCGAGCCGCCGTTCGCGCAGCGTCTGGACACCGCCGCTTGCGGACTCGAAGCTGACGGTGCGGTGCGTCGCGATGTGGTCGCCGAACAGCGCCTCGATCGTCGCGAGATCGAGCGCTGCGGCCGACAGGATCCGCGCGCCCGATGCCATCCCCTGTGTCTCGGCGACGGCGAGCCATTCGGCGCGCGCGAGGCTGGCGGTCGGATCGAGCTTGAAGCCGCGCCCGCCGACCGACGCCCAGGTCTCGCCCGATGCGTCGCGGCGGCGGGCGATGCGATCTGGGAAGGCCAAAGCGATGGCGACTGCAGTCTCCCTCTCCCCTTCAGGGGAGAGGGTCGGGGAGAGGGGCTGTACTGCGTTACGAAGGACACCGCTCGTGGCAGACGTCCCCTCTCCCCGACCCTCTCCCCGCGAGCGGGGAGAGGGAGAGAGTGCGGCCCACCGTTTTGCCAATTTCCGCCCGGCGTCCGCGCGTTGCCCGCGTTCGCCGCGCCAGCGGCGGCGGCGGGCTTCGAGGTCGACGTCGGTGCCGCCGAGCCCGCGCTCGCCGAGCAGCACCGCCACCTCCGCCGCGACGTCGGCCAGTCCGAGTTCTCCCGCCCGCACCAGCATGTGCCCGAGCCGTGGCGCGAGCGGGAGCCGCGCGATCGCGTGGCCGTGCGGCGTCGGGCGCCCGTCGTCATCGAGCGCATCCAGCGCCAGCAGCCGCGCGCGTGCCTCCTGCACCGCGGCCTCGGGCGGCGCGTCAAGCCAGCGCAGCGCCCGCGGATCGGCGACGCCCCACAAGGCGCAATCGAGCGTCAGCGCCGACAGGTCGGCCTCCAGAATCTCAGGCGGGTCGAAGCGCGGCAGCCCGGCGGTCGCTGCTTCCTCCCACAGGCGATAGGCGGTGCCCGGCCGCTGACGCGCGGCGCGGCCAGCGCGCTGCGTCACCGCGGCCTGGCTCGCGCGCTCGGTGACGAGGCGCGTCATCCCCGCGGCACGATCATAGCGCGGGCGGCGCGCCAGCCCCGAATCGACCACGACCGAAATCCCGTCGAGCGTCAGGCTCGTCTCGGCGATCGACGTCGCCAGCACGACCTTGCGCCGGCCCGCGGCATCGGGCGCGATCGCCGCGCGCTGCGCTGCAGGATCGAGGCTGCCATGGAGGCGGTGGAGCGTGATCGCGTCCCCGAGGCCCGCGAGCCGCTCGGCGGTCCGCTCGATCTCGGCGACGCCAGGCAGGAAAGCGAGGATCCCGCCTTCTTCCTCGCGCAACGCGAGCCGCACCGCTGCGGCAACCGAATCCTCGATCCGCGCCTCCGCCGCGCGACCGAGATGGCGCAGCGTCAGCGGGTGCATGCGCCCGGCGCTCTCGATCATCGCGGCACCGTCCATCAGCCCCGAAAAGCGCGTCCCGTCGAGCGTCGCGGACATCGCCACCAGCCGCAGGTCGGGCCGCAATCCGGCCTGGGCATCGAGCGCGAGCGCCAGCCCGAAATCGCTGTCGAGGCTGCGCTCATGGACTTCGTCGAACAGCACCGCCGAGATTCCGGCCAGTTCGGGATCGGCCTGGATTCGCGCGACGAAAATCCCCTCGGTCACCACGGTCACGCGCGTCGCCGCCGAGCGCTTCGAATCCATCCGCGTGGCATAGCCGAAGGTCTTGCCGACGGGCTCGCCGGCAGTGCCCGCCATCCGTTCGGCGGCGGCGCGCGCGGCGAGGCGGCGCGGCGAGAGCAACAGGATCTCGCCGCTGCACCACGGCTCGCCGAGCAGCGCCGGCGCGACCGCGGTGGTCTTGCCCGCGCCGGGCGGGGCGACGAGCACGGCGTTGCTCGCATCGCGCAGCACCGCGAGCAGGTCCGGCAGGACGGCGAGGATCGGCAGCGTCATGCGCTTGCGAAGACGATTGGGGCGGGCACGGTAGGCAGGGCCTTGCACGATCGAAGGACGGGAAAACAGCGGAACCGCAGCGGCTCTCTGACGTCCTAGTATATCCTGCGCGCACGATGCTAGGCGGGCGTCCAGAGTTTCGGAGATCAGCGTGGCCGGCCATTCGCATCATCACGGGCATTCGCATGGGCACGGCCACGGCCACGCGCATGGGCACTCCGGCCATGACCATGGCCCCCCGGCGCAAGGGCATGATCGCGCCTTCGCGATCGGCATCACGCTCAACATGGCGTTCATCGTCGGCGAGGTGGTGTTCGGGCTGATGGCGGGATCGGTGGCGTTGCTCGCCGATGCCGGGCACAACCTGTCCGATGTGCTCGGGCTGTGCGCGGCGTGGGCGGCGATCGCGCTCGGCCGGCGGGCGGCGTCGAAGCGCTTCACCTATGGGCTCAAGGGCTCGACGATCCTCGCGGCGTTGCTCAACGCCTTGCTGCTGCTGGTCGCGCTCGGCGCAATCGTGCTCGAGGCGGTGCAGCGACTGTCGAACCCCGCGCCGGTCGACGGGCCGATGGTGGCGTGGGTCGCCGGTGCCGGCATCATCGTCAACGGGGCGACCGCCCTGCTGTTCATGCGCGGACGCGAGCACGACCTCAACATTCGCGGCGCCTATCTCCACATGGCGAGCGATGCCCTGGTGTCGGCGGGCGTCGTCGTGTCGGGGCTGGTGATCTGGCTGAGCGGGGCGACCTGGATCGACCCGATCGTCAGCATCGTCATCGCCGTGCTGATCTTCTTGCAGACCTGGGGATTGCTGCGCGAATCGACCGAGATGGCACTGGCGGCGGTGCCGCGCAGCATCGATTCGGACAAGGTGTGGACGGCGTTGCGCGCACTTCCCGGCGTGGCGCGTGTCCATCACGTCCATATCTGGCCGATGAGCACGACCGAGACGGTGCTGACCGCGCATCTGGTGATGCCGGCCGGCCACCCCGGCGATGCGTTTCTCGATGCGGCGCGGGCGATGCTGAAGGAGCAGTTCGGCATCGGCCATGCGACGCTGCAGGTGGAGCTGGCGGGCGCCGACGCCGTGCCGGCCACTGCGATCTGCTAGGATCCTTTGCGGTTGCGCATGATCCCCAAACCCGTTCGGGCTGAGCCTGTTAAAGCCCTGCGCTCGGCGCGGGGGCCGACGGTTCGTTGAGCAGTGCGCGCCGCGCTGATCAGTTGCGCAGCATTGCCGCGACGGCATCGAACAGCGTCGCGCCGGCGAGCGGCCCAACGAGCAGCATCACCAGATTGAAGCCGATGATCCAGGCGGTCACTTTCTCGGCGCGTTCGTTGCGCGGCGGTGGCGGCAGCGGCTGCGGTGGCTCGGATGGGAACCACTCGTTCTGAAAGTCGACAAACATTCGCTCGCTCCCGTTTCGCCTCTCCGAATGCTGCTCGGCCAAATCAGCATAAGAGCGGGTTCATCTGCAGGAAAGCGCCGGGGAACCGTAACGCCGACACTGCTACTCAATACGCCCGGGCGATCGCAAACTCTACGGCTTCGATCATCGAATCCTTGGCCTTGCCATTGGCGAAGATGGCGAGCGCATCGATCGCGCGCTGGCCGTAATGACGCGCGCGCGCGAGTGTGTCGTCGACCGCGCGGGTCGCGCGGACCAGTTCGATCGCGCGATCGAAATCCTCGTCGCGGTTGCGATGGCCTTCGATCGCGGCCTTCCAGAAGGCGCGATCCTCGGTGCCGCCGCGCGCATAAGCGAGGATCACCGGCAGCGTCGCCTTGCCCTCGCGGAAGTCGTCGCCGGCATCCTTGCCCATCGTGCCTGCGTCGGAGACATAGTCGATCGCATCGTCGACCAGCTGGAAGGCGATGCCGAGGTTGCGGCCATAGGCATCGAGCGCGAGCTCTTCGGTTTCGGGCCGCTCGGCGACCACCGCCGACACGCGGCAGGCGGCGGCGAACAACGCCGCGGTCTTGGCGCCGATGATGTCGAGATAGCGCTCCTCGGGCGTGTCGATTCGCCGCGCGGCGGTGAGCTGGTTGACCTCGCCCTCGGCGATGATCGCGCTTGCACCCGCCAGAATGCCGAGCACCTTGAGCGAGCCGTCCTCGACCATCAGCTCGAACGAGCGGCTGAACAGGAAGTCGCCGACCAGCACGCTCGCGGGATTGCCCCAGATGAGGTTTGCGGTGCGCTTGCCGCGGCGCAGGTCCGAGCCGTCGACGACGTCGTCGTGCAGCAGGGTCGCGGTGTGGATGAACTCGACCGCCGCGGCGAGGCGGTGATGGCGCGTGCCCGAATAGCTCAGCAGCCGTGCGCTCGCGAGCGTCAGCATCGGCCGCATCCGCTTGCCACCGCCGGCGATCAGGTGACCGGCCAGCTCGGGGATCAGCGGAATGTCCGACTGCATGCGCGACAGGATCACGGCATTGACCATGTTCATGTCGCCGGTGACGAGTTGCAGCATCGGCTCCAGCGAAGGCTGGGCGCGGCTCGGATCGAGGCGGAGAAGGGTGGCGCTCATGTTTCGTGCGATGTGGCCGCGTGCGTCGCCAAAGGCAAGCGTTTCCCGGCTTGCGCGAGGCCTTCCGTGCTCGCAATAGGGCGAGGCTATCACAAGGGGAGCAGTCGGTGGCCGACGAGACGCTGAACGGATACCGCCAGAGCATCGACAATATCGATGCCGCGCTCGTCTTCCTGCTCGCCGAGCGCTTCAAGACGACTCAGGCGGTCGGTCGCTACAAGGCGACCGCCGGCCTGCCGCCGGCCGATCCCGGCCGCGAGGAGTCGCAGATCGCGCGGCTGCGCGGGCTCGCCAAGCAGGCCGATCTCGACCCCGATTTCAGCGAGAAGTTCCTGCGCTTCATCATCGACGAGGTGATCCGCCACCACGAAAAGGTGCGCGACGCGGGGTAGGCGCGTAGCAGGCCGCGTCGAAAAAACCGCTTGCGGTTGACCCAGCGTCAAGCGGCATACCCTCGTCATGCCCGATTCGCTCCAAGCCCTCGACATCACCGACGTCGCCCGCCGCACCGGCCTGACGTCGCGCGCGCTGCGCTTCTACGAGGCGCGCGGGCTGGTGCGTCCGTTGCGGTCGGCCGCGGGCCGGCGCTTTTATGGTCCGGCCGAGCTCGAACGCGTCCATCAGATCGTGATGCTTAAGCGCGCCGGGCTGACGCTCGCGCAGATCGACCGCTTCGTGCGCGAAGGTCCGCCGTCGCTGGCGCGGATCGTCACGGCGCAACTCGCCGCGCTTGCCGAGCATGCCCAAGAGATTGCCGCAGCGCGCGCGCTGCTGCTCACCGTCCAGTCCCGCATCGAGCGAAGCGAGCCCATCGATGTCGCGACCTTTTGCTCGCTGATCCAGCACGGAGATCGACTGATGCCACACGAACATTGGGACGCGGTGACCGACCGCTATTACACCCCCGAGGAAAAGGCGCGCTTCGTCGCGACGCTGCGCGATTTGCCGATCGACCATGATCCCGCCGCTTATGCCGCACAATGGGCCGAACTCGGCGCGCGGATCAAGGCGGCGCTGCCGCTCGCGCCCGACAGCGCGGCCGCGCAGGGCTTCGTCACCGAGTGGCAAGCGCTGCTCGCACCGTTCAAGGCGGTCGCCACGCCCGAGATGATCGCGGGGGTGAAGAACGTCTACGACCATTTCGACGAATGGGAGAGCGAGACGACCAGTCCGGGCTTCGACCGAGAGGTGTTCGCCTTCATCAACGCCGCCGCGCAGCACCGCACGGCGGCGTAGCGCGACAACGGGTTCCGGCGGCACCCACCGCCGGAACCCCATTGTGTCACGCCGCCGAGCGCTGCTCGCTGGCGATCCAGGCGTCGATCTGCGTGTCGAGCAGGTCGAGCGGCACCGCGCCCTGGCCGAGCACCGCATCGTGGAAGCGGCGCACGTCGAACTTCGCGCCGAGCTTGGTCTCGGCGCGCTTGCGCAGCGCGAGGATCTTGAGCTCGCCCAGCTTGTAGGCGAGCGCCTGCCCGGGATTGGTGATGTAGCGATTGACCTCGGCGTCGATATTGGCGTCGGTCAGCGCGGTATTGGCCTTCATGAAGGCGACCGCCTGCTCCTTGGTCCAGCCTTGCGCGTGCAACCCGGTATCGACCACCAGCCGGCACGCGCGCCACATTTCGTAGGACAGCCGGCCCATATCCTTCTCGGGCGTGTCGTAAATGCCGAGCTCGATCCCGAGATGCTCCGAATAGAGCCCCCAGCCTTCGACGAAGGCGGTGAAATTGGTGTCGTATTTGCGGAACTCGGGGAGCGTCATCTCCTGCTGCAGCGCGATCTGGTTGTGATGGCCCGGCACCGCCTCATGGCTGACCAGCGCGGGCAGCTCGTACAAGGGGCGCTGGTCGAGCTTCGAGGTGTTGACGTAGAAGGTGCCCGAAATCGCCGCCTTGGGTGATCCCGGCATGTAGTACGCCGTCGGGCTGCCCTCGGCGGTCTCGCTCGGCATCGCGCGGACGCCGTAGGGCAGGCGCGGCAGCGTGCCGAACAGCTTGGGCATGTTGCCGTCATTCGCCTTGGCCTGCAGCGCCGCCGCGCTCATCAGCTCGGTCGCGGTCTTGGGATAATATTTCGGGTTGGTGCGCAGCTCCTGGATGAACGCGTCGCGGCTGGCATAGCCCGCCTTCTTGGCGAGCGTCTCCATCTCGCTTCTGATCCGCTTGACCTCGCCAAGGCCGATATCGTGGATCTGCGCCGGGGTCAGGTCGGTGGTGGTCTGCTGGCGGACCTGGAAGGCGTAATATTTGGCGCCCTCGGGCAGGGCCGATGCGCCGAAGGTCACGCGGCATTTCGGCAGATAGCCGGTGCGATAGTAATCGGCGATCTTGCGATATTCGGGGTTGAGCGTGTCGCTGATCAGCGTCCGCGCGCGCTTCTGCAGGTCGGCCCATTCGGCCTCGCTCATGCCGACCGGGCGGTTGCCCTTGAACGGCGCATAGAAGCGCGAGTCCTCGGGGCTGGCGGTGATCACGCCGGTGATCGTCGTCTCGAACCCGGTCAGCGCGACGCACGGCTGGACATAACCGCCCGCGACCGCCTGCTTGGTGATGGCGAGCTGTTCGGCATTGGCGGCGGGGAATTGGGCGAGCCGGGTGAGGTAGCTGGCATAGTCGGCGCGGGTGCGGACCGGGACCTGATCGGCGAGGCCGGCGAAATTCTGGAACCAGCTGCCGAGCGTCGAGAAGGTGATCATCCGCTCGCCGAAGCCGTTCGCCTCGATCTGTTCGGCGAGGATGCGGCGCAGGATCGCTTTGTTGGTCCGGTCCTCGGTCGACAGCTTGGCGGTCGGGATCGCGTCGAGCCGCTTGATGAACGCCGCCGCCTGCGCGGCCTGGCGGTCCTGCTCGGCGAGGCTGTAGTCGCCGATCCGGTCGTCATAGCTGTGGACGCCGAGCGCGGTCGCATAGATCGGGTTGGACTTGAGGAACCACGCCCAGTGATCGGCGATGACGTGGTGGAGATCGTCCGCCGGTGCCGCGGCGGCGGGCACGGCGACGGAGACGAGCAAGGCGGCAAGCAAAAGACGGCGCATCGGATTTCCCCCTATGTTTGCACCAGCCTAGGCGATCTTCGCAGGCGCGATAAGGGGCGGCCGGCCACGACAAAGGGGCCCGGATCGCTCCGAGCCCCTCTCTCACCTTAGCCTTGCGGCCAAGGTCTTAGTCGCGATCGCCGGTCAGGAAGGCCGGAGCGAATTCGGGCGCGGGGCCGTCCTCGTTGCCGCCAGCTGCGCGCTCAGGGCGTGCACTGCCGCCATCACGGCGGGGACCACGGCCACCGTCGCCGTCACGACGCGGGCCACGGCCTTCGCCGCCGCCACCACCGCCGCGCGGACCACGATCACCGCCGCCCGGGCCACGACCACCGTCGCCATCACGACGCGGCGGACGCGCACCACGGTCGCCGCCTTCGCGCGGCTCACGGGCAGGACGCGTATCTTCGAGCTCGGCACCGGTCTCCTGATCGACGACGCGCATCGACAGGCGAACCTTGCCGCGCGGGTCGATCTCGAGGACCTTGACCTTGACTTCCTGGCCTTCGCTCAGGACGTCCGAGACCTTCTCGACGCGCTCGTTCTTGATTTCGGACACGTGGACGAGACCGTCCTTGCCACCCATGAAGTTCACGAACGCCCCGAAGTCCACGAGGTTGACGACCTTGCCGTCATAGACCTTGCCGACTTCGGCTTCCTCGACGATGCCCTTGATCCACTTGATCGCGGCTTCGATCTGCGCGGTGTCGGACGACGACACCTTGATCACGCCCTCGTCGTCGATGTCGACCTTGGCGCCGGTCGTCGCGACGATCTCGCGAATGACCTTGCCGCCCGTGCCGATGACGTCGCGGATCTTGGTCTTGTCGATCGTGAAGGTCTCGATGCGCGGTGCGTGCGCCGAGAGTTCCTCACGGGTATGGTCGAGCGCGCGCGCCATTTCGCCGAGGATGTGCGCACGGCCTTCCTTCGCCTGCGCGAGTGCGACCTTCATGATCTCGTCGGTGATGCCGGCGATCTTGATGTCCATCTGCATCGTAGTGATGCCAGCCTCGGTGCCAGCGACCTTGAAGTCCATGTCGCCGAGGTGATCCTCGTCGCCGAGGATGTCCGAGAGAACCGCAAAGTCCTTGCCCTCGAGGATCAGGCCCATCGCGATGCCCGAGACCGGGCGCTTGAGCGGCACACCGGCATCCATCATCGACAGCGAACCGCCGCAGACCGTCGCCATCGACGACGAGCCGTTCGACTCGGTGATGTCCGAGAGCACGCGGATCGTGTACGGGAACTCGTCCTTCGACGGCAGCACCGGGTGCAGCGCGCGCCAGGCGAGCTTGCCGTGGCCGACTTCACGACGGCCCGGCGCACCGAAGCGGCCGACTTCACCGACCGAGTAGGGCGGGAAGTTGTAGTGCAGCATGAAGTTCTCGTACGACAGGCCGGTCAGGCCGTCGATCATCTGCTCTGCATCCTTGGTGCCGAGCGTGGTCGTGCAGATCGCCTGCGTTTCACCGCGGGTGAACAGCGCAGACCCGTGCGCGCGCGGCAGGAAGTGCACCATCGCCTCGATCGGACGGATCTGCGTGGTGGTACGGCCGTCGATGCGCTGGCCGTTCTTGAGGATCGCGCCGCGGACGATTTCGGCCTCGAGCTTCTTCATCAGCTTGCCGGCAGCCATCTGGTCCTGCGGCGCGGCGTCGGCGAACGCTGCCTTGCCCTTGGCGCGGGCTTCGTTGAGCAGGTTCGAGCGCTTGGACTTGTCGGTCACCTTGTAGGCGGCCGTGATGTCCTTGCCGATCAGCTTCTTGAGCTTGTCCTTGGCAGCCGAGAGATCAGCCTGTGCGGCCATTTCCCATGGATCCTTGGCGGCCTGCTCGGCCAGATCGATGATCAGGTTGGCGGCTTCGCGGCATGCCTTGTGCGCGAACTGGACCGCACCGAGCATGACTTCTTCCGAAAGCTCCTTGGCTTCGGATTCGACCATCATCACGGCCTGGCCGGTCGCGGCGACGACGAGGTCGAGCTCGCCCGCCTTGATCTGCTCCTGGGTCGGGTTGAGGATATACTCGCCGTCGATGTAACCGACGCGCGCCGCGCCGATCGGGCCCATGAAGGGCACGCCCGAGATGGTGAGCGCAGCCGACGCGGCGACCATCGCCAGCATGTCGGGCTCGTTCTCGCCGTCATACGACAGAACCTGGCAGATCACGTTGATCTCGTTGTAGAACCCTTCGGGGAACAACGGGCGGATCGGGCGATCGATCAGGCGGCTGGTCAGCGTTTCCTTTTCGGTGGCGCCACGCTCACGCTTGAAGAAGCCACCGGGGATGCGGCCGGCTGCACTGTACTTTTCCTGATAGTGGACGGTCAGCGGGAAGAAGTCCTGGCCTTCCTTCACCGACTTGGCGGCGGTCACGGCGCAAAGCACCACGGTCTCGCCGAGCGTCGCCATCACGGCGCCGTCAGCCTGGCGCGCGACGCGGCCGGTTTCCAGCGTCAGCGTCTTGCCACCCCATTGGGTGGTCACGGTCTTGGTATCGAACATATCGTTTCCTTCAACGCCGCCGGCCGGATGCCGACGGGGCCTATGTGCGGACTAGCCGGTCCGCGCGGTCTGGAGCCTTTCGTGGCTCCCATGCCGGGCTGCCGAATTGCGGCGCGGCGAAAGGGGTTAGATGTAGAAACGGCGCCCGAAGGCGCCGTTTCGTGAGTTCCCGTGTTACTTGCGCAACCCGAGCTTCGCGATGAGGGCGGTATACCGCGCCCCGTCCTTGTGGCGGAGATAGTCGAGCAGCGTGCGCCGCTTGTTGACCATCATCAGCAGCCCGCGGCGCGAATGGTTGTCCTTCTTGTGGCCCTTGAAGTGCTCGGTCAGGTTGCGAATGCGCTCGGTGAGGATCGCGACCTGGACTTCGGGGCTGCCGGTGTCGCCTTCGACGCGGCCATGTTCCTTGACGAGCGCGTCCTTGCGCTCTGCAGTGATCGTCATGTTTCTTCCTTCGACATCATTCAGAGATTGAAACCGCGGATGACGCGGACCTCGCGGTCCTGGACTTCCACCAGAGCGACGGGAATTTCTTCCGATGTCGCGAAGTAGGAGCCATCGTCTGCGGCGATCCCGATCAACACCCGCCCCTGACGGAGCAGCCCTGCCTGATCGGGGGAGAGGGATAGAGCCGGGATGTCGTCCAGCCCCGCCCTCAACGGCAGGAGTTTGTCTTCAAGGGCGCGCGCCTGCCCGAGTTCGGCCAGTTTGTCCAGCGATATCGCGTTTTCGAGGGTGAACGGGCCGGCCTTGGTGCGGCGGAGCATGGTGACGTGGCCGACCGTTCCGAGCGCCAGCGCGATGTCGCGGGCGAGGCTGCGGATGTAGGTGCCCTTCGAGACGTGCGCGGTGAGGGTGAGGTGGTCGAGAAGAAGGCCCTCATCCCGGCCTTCTCCCGCAAGGGCGGGAGAAGGAGCAGAAGCAGAAAGCCCTCTCCCGCCTTCGCGGGAGAGGGTTGGGTGAGGGCCTTCTTCTTCTGCTTCTTCTTCTACGCGGACGAGCGAATGAATCGTCACGGCCCGGCTCGCCAACACCACCGCCTCGCCAGCGCGCGCAAGATCGTAAGCCCGCTCCCCATCCACCTTCAGCGCGGAATAGATCGGCGGCACCTGCTCGATCGGCCCGGTGAAGCGTGGCAGCACCGCCTCGACCTGCGCCAGCGTCGGCCGCACCGCGCTCTCGGCGATCACCTTGCCTTCAAGGTCGAGCGTGTCGGTCTCCGCCCCGAAGGTGACGGTAAAGTCGTACACCTTGTCGCTGTCCAGCATCCGCCCGGCCAGCTTGGTCGCCTCGCCAAGCGCGATCGGCAGCACGCCGGTGGCAAGCGGATCGAGCGTACCGCCATGCCCGACCTTGATGCCACGTTTGCTCACATCATAGCCCGAGGCGCGCAGTGCGCGCTTGACCGCGGAGACGCCCTGCGTTGAGCCAAGACCCAACGGCTTGTCGAGGATCAGCCAGCCATGCACGCTCACAGGCCGTCGAGGTTGGCTATATGGCGAAAGAAATCCGCGACCGCGTTGGCGATCGGGCCGATGACGCGGCGGACGATATCGAGTTGCGGGCTGATCATCGGCAGCACGAAGAGCAGAATCAGCAGCAGGGGCATCCCGAAACGTGCAAGCTTCGCATATTGGATCGCTGCGGGGCGGGGGAGCAAACCCTGTACCACATGACCGCCATCAAATGGCGGGAGCGGGATCAGGTTGAAAACGCCAAGAAAGACGTTCGCGATCAGGAAACGATACAGTAGGTCAAACGCGAAACCGACACTGCTATGTGGCGTTTCAGGCGGGATGCCTCCCACCAGCCCGACGAACGCTGCCAGCCCCAACGCCGTCAGCGTCGCCAGCACGAAGTTGGTCGCAGGGCCTGCCAGCGCGACCAGCACCATGTCGCGCCGCGGGTTGCGCATCTGCGACGCGATCACCGGCACGGGCTTGGCCCAGCCGAAGATCGGCGCATGCGCGATCGCCAGGATCATCGGCAGCACCACGGTCCCGACCGGATCGACATGTTTGATCGGGTTGAGCGTCAACCGCCCCATCCGCTCGGCGGTATGGTCGCCGAAGATCCGCGCGACATAGCCGTGCGCAACCTCGTGGAACACGATCGCGATCACGAGCGGGATGAGCCACACCGCGATGGTGTAAGGCAGGTCGGGGTTGGTCATCGGGGTCCGTTCGGGTCAGGCGGCGGAAAGCGCTTCGCTGAAATGGCGACGGCACAGCGCAATGTACAGATCGTTCCCGCCGATCTCGGTCTGCGCCCCCGCGGCGACTGCGCGGCCGGCGGCATCGACACGCAGGTTCATCGTCGCCTTGCGCCCGCACGCGCAGACCGATTTGATCTCGATGAGCGAGTCGGCAATCGCCAGCAGCCGCGCCGAACCCTCGAACAGAGCGCCGAGGAAATCGGTGCGCAGGCCGTAGGCGAGCACCGGAATGCCGTGGACATCCGCGAGCGTGGCGAGCTGGTCGACTTGGGCCGCCGTCAGGAATTGCGCTTCGTCGACCAGCACGCAGGCCGGTGGCGCCTCGCCTTCGCGTGTCACCACCGCGATGAGATCGGTGTCGCGATCGAACGCGATCGCATCCGCCGCCAGCCCAATCCGCGAGGTGATTGTCCCCGCCGCAAAGCGATCGTCGATCGCCGCGGTCAGCAGTACGGTCCGCATCCCGCGCTCGCGATAGTTGAAATCGGCCTGCAGCAGGTTGGTCGATTTGCCCGCGTTCATCGAGGCGTAGTAGAAATAGAGCTTGGCCATCAGGAAAGCGTCTCGATCGGAACGGGCGTGTCTTGGCCGGCTGCCTTGGCAAGTCGGCGGTCGAAGGTGACGAAGGCGTCGGCCGAGCCCGACGCGGCGAGATGGAGCATATCGGCGAAGTCAGCACCGTTGGCGAAGCGCTCGATCACCCAACCGATCCCCGGCGGCGCCTCGCGCAATGTCGGCAGGTCGATGAGCACCGCCAGCGCCTCGGCGATGCGGGCGCGAGGCCACGCGTAGCTCGATCGCAGCACCCACTCGGTTTCGAGCAATACGCTCGGCAACAGGACGAAATCACCCGACAGTACGGCCTTCGCCACCGCGACCTGACGTGCATCGTCGCTGACCAGAAGACGGACGACGATGTTGGTATCGACCGCGACGGTCAGATATCGTCCTCGGAGCGTGCGGCGACCATTGCATCGACGGCGCGGTCCATCTCCGCGATCGAGACCGGCGGCCCCTCGCATTTCGGCGCGATTTCACGCAGATGTGCGAAAATCTCTTCCGCCGTCCGACCGCTTTTCTGCAATATCGGGCGAAGCAATACGCCGTTGCCGGCCTTCACCACGTCAAGCTTTTGGCCGGGAACCAGGCCAAGCGCATCCCGTACGTCTTTCGGGATGACGACTTGTCCCTTTCCCGAAAGTGTCGTTTGCGCATGCATGGCGGTAAGATGCGTCTTACCGCGGAGCCTGTCAATCCTCGGGCTCCAGATCCCGCGCCACCTTCGGGTCGCGGAGCAGTTTGTCGATGTGGCTGCCTTCGTCGAAGCTGTCGTCCGCGAGGAACTTGAGCTTGGCGGCATATTTCATGTGGACGCGCGCGGCGACCTCGCGCTGGAGGTAGGCGGTGTTGGTGCGCAACGCCTTCAGCACGGCTTCCTCGTCGCGGCCGAGCAGCGGCTTCATGAACACCGTCGCATGGCGCAGGTCGGGCGACATGCGCACTTCGGTGATCGTCACCGAATGCTTGGCGAGCACCTCGTCATGCACGTCGCCGCGCGCGAGGATATCGCTCAGCGTGTGGCGCATCTGCTCGCCGACGCGGAGCAGGCGGACGTTGCGGGATTCGGCGGTTTCGGTTGGGCGCATGGCTAAAGCCTAAAGCCCTTGCCCGCCTTCGCGGGAGAGGGTTGGGTGAGAGTCTTCTTCTTCGAGGCGCGACGAGCAGAAGGAAGAAGAAGACCCTCACCCTCCCGCTGCGCGGGCCCCTCCCTCTCCCGCGAAAGCGGGAGAGGGGAACACGATTACAAAGTGCGTTCGCGCAGTTCGACTTCGAACGTTTCGAGGAAGTCGCCCGGCTTGATGTCGACGAAGTTCGACGTGAAGGTCACGCCGCACTCCAACCCTGCGCGCACTTCGGCCACATCGTCCTTGAAGCGGCGCAGCGAGGCGATCTCGCCCTGGTAGATGATGACATCCGCCCGGGTGATACGTGCCTTGAGCGCCTTGCGGATGTTGCCCTCGGTAACGAGCAGACCCGCTGCCTTGCCGTGCTTGCCCGCCGAGAAGACCTCGCGGATTTCGGCGCGGCCGACGACCGTTTCGAACGCTTCCGGCCCGAGCTCGCCCGCCATGCCGGCGCGGATCTCGTCGGTGAGGTCGTAGATCACGTCATAATATTTGAACGCGACCTTGTGACGCTCGGCGATTTCGCGCGCCTTGGCGTTCGGGCGAACGTTGAAGCCGATGATCGGCGCGCCCGAGGCGCCCGCCAGCGTAACGTCGCTCTCGGTGATGCCACCGACGCCCGAATGCAGCACGCGCGCCTTGATGAGATCGGTCGAGATCTTGTTGATCGCGCCGACGATTGCCTCGACCGACCCTTGCGTGTCGGCCTTGACCACCAGCGGATATTCGATCGCCTGCTTTTCCTTGAGAGCCGAGAACATCGACTCGAGGCTCGCCGGACCACCGCCGGTGCGCTTCGAGGTGATGACGCTCTGGCGGTACTCGGCAACTTCACGCGCACGCGCTTCGTTCTCGACCACCGACAGCGGATCGCCCGCCCGCGGAACACCCGAGAGACCGAGGACCTCGACCGGCATCGAAGGGCCGGCTTCCTTGATCTGCTGGCCCTTGTCGTTGGTCATCGCACGGACCTTGCCGCTCTCGGCGCCGACGACGAAGATGTCGCCGACCTTGAGCGTGCCACGGTTGACGAGCACGGTCGCGACCGGACCACGTCCTTTGTCGAGCTTGGCCTCGATCACGGTGCCTTCGGCCGCGCGGTTCGGGTTGGCCTTCAGTTCGAGCAGTTCGGCCTGGAGCTGGATTTTCTCGATCAGTTCGTCGAGCCCGGTCTTCTTGAGCGCCGAGACTTCGACGTCCTGGACGTCGCCCGACATCTCCTCGACCACGACTTCATACTGCAGCAGGGCCTCGCGGACCTTCTGCGGATTGGCGTCATGCTTGTCGACCTTGTTGATCGCGACGATCATCGGGACGCCGGCAGCCTTGGTGTGGTTGATCGCCTCGACCGTCTGCGGCTTGATCGCATCGTCCGCTGCGACAACGAGCACGACGATGTCGGTCACGTTGGCGCCGCGCTGACGCATTTCGGTGAAGGCTTCGTGGCCCGGCGTATCGAGGAAGGTGACTTTCGACTTGTCCTTCAGCGTGACCTGATAGGCGCCGATATGCTGGGTGATGCCACCGGCCTCACCGCGCACCACGTCGGTACCGCGCAGCGCGTCGAGCAGCGAGGTCTTGCCGTGATCGACATGGCCCATGATCGTGACGACCGGCGGACGCGGCAGCAGCGTGTCCTCGGGATCGGCATCGGTCTCGATCGCGATGTCGATGTCCGAATCGCTGACGCGAACGATGTTGTGACCGAATTCGGTCACCAGCAGCTCGGCCGTATCCTGGTCGATCGTCTGCGTCATCGTGACGGGCGAGCCCATCTTGAACAGCATCTTGACGAGGTCGGCGCCCTTCTCGGCCATGCGGTTGGCGAGTTCCTGGACGGTGATCGCTTCCGGCACGACGACGTCGCGGACTTGCTTGGCCTGCACTTCGCGCGGGCCACCCATGCGGCGATGTTCCTTTTCGCGCGCACGCTTGAGCGCGGCGAGCGAACGGGCGCGAGCGCCGTCGCCGCCGTCGAGCGCACGGTTGACGGTCAGCTTGCCGCCGCGACGCTCGTCGCCCTTGCGGTCACGCTGGCCGGGACGCGCGGGTTCGTTCGGCGAAACCGGTGCGGCAACGCCGATCGCGGGACGCTTGGCGGCACCGGCTGCGCCTGCAGCAGGTGTGGCGGCCGTTGCAGGCGTCGGCTCGGGCGCCGGGGCAGGCGGTGCCGGACGCGGACGCTCGGGACGCGGTACGGGCGTGAACAGGCGCGGCGCAGGCATCGACGGATCGCGCTCGAGGCTCAGCGGACGCAGCGCCGGGGCGGGCGGTGCGGCTGGCGCGGGAGCGGGAGCCGGCGCAGCAGCGACGGGCGCAGGGGCTGCCGGAGCAGCGACCGGGGCGGCCGCCGCAGGGGCGGGCGCGGGTGCGGCTTCGACGGCCGGGGCCGGTGCGGCGACGGGTGCTGCAACCTCGGCGACCGGGGCTGCGGCGGGCTCGGGCGCAGGCTGCGGCACGGGATCGGGCGCGGCGGCGCTGTCGGGGGCATCACCGGCGCGGCGATTCTCCTCGGCGCGGCGACGCTCTTCGGCTTGTGCCTCGATCCGCAGACGTTCTTCGCGGCGACGCGTTTCCTCGAGCGCGTTCATCCGCGCTTCGTCGGCTTCGCGCAGCAGCTTGGCCTGAAGCTCCTGGCGCGACAGCAGCGAGTTGCCGGGCGAGACGGGCGGGGGCGGCGGCGGCGGTGGCGCAACCGGACGCGGTGCGGCGACGGGCGCGGGCGCGGCCGTCTCGACCGGTGCTGCGGCCGGCGCGCTGCCGGGGCCGAGCACGCGGCGCCGCTTCACTTCGACCTGGACGGTGTTCTGCCGTCCATGGCTGAAGCTCTGCTTGACCTGGCCGGTCTCGATCGTGCGCTTGAGCCCCAGCGGCTGACGCATTCCGAGCTTCGGCTTTTCGTTGTCGGTATCGCTCACTCAAATTCCTCGCATGTGTCGTCGTCAGCCGCAGCAGGGATGCCACTTCCCGCCGGGTTGGATATGTGCGCCGATGCGCCTTGCGACGGTGTTTCGCAAGCCACGAGGGCGGATTCGGGGCCGATGAAATGCAGCCAGCGGTTGAGCGTTTCGCCCACCCGCTTTGCCGCATCGCGTTCTGTCAGGCCGATATGTACCACATTCTGCCGACCTAGCGCCACGGCCAATATGGTGCGTGACACCGGCAGTGCCAACCCCCGCAAAGCGCTGCCTTCTTCATCGTTGCCGATTCGCCAGGCCTGGTCCAGCTTGCGGTTGCCGTCTGTGCCCGCGTCGGACGCGTGGAGCAGCATGGTAAGCTTGCCCGAGCGCGCTGCGGTCTCGATCTTGTCCGAACCGGTGAGCAGATGACCGGTGCGCGCCTCGAGCCCGAGCCGGTCGAGAACCGCGCGTTCGAGGGCGGTGGCGATCATCTGCGGCAGGTCGTCGGGAATCAGCACCGGGCCGGTCTTGAACGCACGCGCGAGCGCGCCCTTGAGCTTGCCCTTGGCGATCGCGGTCTCGAGCTCGGCGCGCGTCACGCCGATCCACGCGCCGCGGCCGGGGGCCTTGGCGCGCACGTCGGGGAGGACGTGGCCGTCGGGCGACAACGCGAGTCGCACGAGCGCTTCGCGCGGCGCGCGTTCGCCGAGCAGGATGCAACGGCGGATAGCGCCGGTGGGGTCGTCGATGCCGTCTACCACGGTCGAGTCGGTCGCGGTGGTCATGAAAGCCCCTCCCCTTCAGGGGAGGGGTTGGGGGTGGAGCCGTGGCTCGCAGAGAGCGCGGCTCCAGGCACAGCCCCACCCCAACCCCTCCCTTGAAGGGGAGGGGCCAAGGTCGCGCCCGATGCTGGCTGAAGCGCTAAGGCCTCATTGTGAGGGAACCGCATGCGCGTCCTCCCTCTTGGGAGCGTCACGGTCGGCGAGCAGAATCCCGCCCGCGCCGTAATTCTCGAGGCTCACTTCTTCGATCACGATCTGCACCGCAGCCGGGTTCTTGCCTAGCCGCTCGACGAGCGACTGGGTGACATCGGCGACGATCGCGGACTTCTGGTCCTTGGTCGCGCTGCCCGAAATGCGGATGCTGACGAACGGCATCAGGCTTCGCTCTCCTCCGGCGCGGGCGCGGCCGCCGGCTCGTCGTCGAACCAGTGCGCGCGCGCGGCCATGATGATCTCATTGCCCTGCGCTTCGCTCAGGCCATACTCACCGAGCACGCCGCCCTTGTCCTCGGGGCGCTTGTTGGCGTCGGCACCTTCGGCGCGGCGGCGCTGTTCCTGGCGCTTCTTCTGGATCAGCTCGTCGGTCGCCAGATCGGCGAGGTCGTCGAGCGTCTTGATCCCGGCCTTGCCGAGCGTGACGAGCATCGCCTCGTTGAGATGCGGCAGCTCGGCGAGTGCGTCCTCGACGCCCATCGCGCGGCGTTCCTCGCGGTTGGCGCCTTCGCGACGCTCGAGCGCCTCGGCAGCGCGGCTCTGCAGCTCGGCGGCGAGATCGTCGTCGAAGCCTTCGATCGAGGCGATTTCCTCGACCTCGACATAGGCGACTTCCTCGAGCGCGCCGAAGCCCTCGGCGACGAGCAGCTGGGCGAGCGTCTCGTCCACGTCGAGCTCGGTCTGGAACATCTCGGTGCGCTCGGCGAATTCCTTCTGGCGCTTCTCGGACGCATCCTGCTCGGTGAGGATGTCGATCGCCTTGCCGGTGAGCTGCGACGCCAAACGCACGTTCTGGCCACGACGACCGATCGCCAGCGACAGCTGATCATCGGGAACGACGACTTCGATGCGATCCTCTTCCTCGTCGATCACGACGCGCGACACGGAGGCCGGCTGCAGCGCATTGACGACGAAGGTCGCGGTGTCGGGCGACCAGGGGATGATGTCGATCTTCTCGCCCTGCATTTCCTGGACGACCGCCTGGACGCGGCTGCCCTTCATGCCGACGCACGCGCCGACCGGATCGATCGACGAATCATGGCTGATGACGCCGATCTTCGCGCGCGAACCCGGGTCGCGGGCGGCGGCCTTGATCTCGATGATGCCGTCGTAGATTTCGGGCACTTCCTGCGCGAACAGCTTCTTCATGAAATCGGGGTGCGCGCGGCTGAGAAAGATCTGCGGGCCGCGATTCTCGCGGCGGACGTTGAGGATCAGCGAGCGGATGCGGTCGTTCACGCGGACGACTTCGCGCGGGATCTGCTGGTCGCGACGGATCACGCCCTCGGCGCGGCCGAGGTCGACGACGACGTGACCGAACTCGACGCGCTTGACGACGCCGGTGATGATCTCGCCCATGCGGTCCTTGAATTCTTCATGCTGGCGCTCGCGCTCGGCGTCGCGGACCTTCTGGAAGATGACCTGCTTGGCGGCCTGCGCGGCGATGCGGCCGAACTCGATCGGGGGCAGCGGATCAACGATATAGTCGCCGACGACCGAGTCCTTCTGGAGCTTCTGCGCTTCCTTGAGGTTTACCTGCTTGAAGTAATCGTCGACCGCCTCGACCACTTCGACGACGCGCCACAAGCGCAGGTCACCGGTGTTGGGATCGAGCTTCGCACGGATGTCGTTCTCGGCGCCGTAGCGCGCCTTGGCAGCGCGCTGGATCGCGTCTTCCATCGCTTCGATGACGATCGCCTTGTCGATCATCTTCTCGGTCGCGACGGCATTCGCAATGGCGATCAGCTCGGCGCGGTTGGCGGTAACGCCGGAGGTTCCTGCGGTGGCCATCAATTATGTCCTTCGTCTTCAATGCCCTCGGGCAGCGCTTCGTCTTCGATTTCTTCTTCTTCGACACCGGCGAGCGACAGCGGCCGAGTCGCCGCGATCAGCGCGTCGGTCAGCACCAGCTTGGCGGTGCCGACCTGGTCGAACCCAATCTCCATCTCGCCATGCTTGGGCAGATAGATGGTGATGCGATCGCCCTCGACGCCCTTGAGCAGCCCGGTGAGCACCTTGCGCCCCTCGATCGGCGCGGCGAGCACGATGCGGGCCTCATGCCCGGTCCAGTCGGCGAAATCCTTGAGGCGCGTCAGCGGCCGGTCGATCCCGGGCGACGACACTTCGAGGCGATATTCGTCGGTGATCGGATCGCGTCCCTCGGCCTCGAGCGTGTCGAGTACGTCGGAGATGCGGCGCGACAGTTCGGCGCAATCCTCGATCGTCAGCTGGCGCGTGTCGGGGCGCTCGGCCATCACCTGCAGCGTCAGGTCGCCCTTGCCGCCGAACAGCTTCACGCGCACCAGATCGAAGCCGAGCGCGGCGGCTTCGGGGGCGATCAGCGGGGTCAGGTCGGGCGTTTCGGCCAATGGAAATCCTCGGGTCGGTTGGGCAAAGCTCTTCGGCGCCGGAACCGGGGGGCTCCAGCCTCTTCACCTGGCGATGTAGAGAGTGATCGCGATATAGGCCGAAGCGGGGATGCTGGCAAGCCGTTGTCGCGCACCCGTCACCCCGGACCTGTTTCGGGGTCCACGGTGCAGCGCACGCCACCGCCCGCTGTCTGCGCGGCGCCGTGGGCCCCGGAACAAGTCCGGGGTGACGGCGGTTTTCGAGACACTTACAGGAGAGTCCCATGTTGTCGTCGTCCCGCACGCCTTTCGCTGCTCTGCTGCTGGCCGCGACGGCCTGCTCCGCGCAGCCGCAGCAGTCGAATGCAGCGGCACCCGCGGCGGCGATCGCTCCGGAAGCGAAGCCGAGCCGCGCGCCGGTCACCAGCCTGCCTGACGATGCCCCCGCGGCAACCGTCGCCAATGTTCCCGCCACGACCGGCCGCGCCAACCGCGCCGCAACCAAGCCGCCGTTCGCACAGCAGACGCTCGCGACCTTCGACGAACCGTTCGCGATCGCCTTCCTTCCCGACGGCAGCGCGCTCGTCACCGAGAAAGCGGGCAAGATCAAGCTGCGCCGTCCCGACGGCTCGATCGCCGAGATCACTGGCGCGCCCAAGGTGCTCAACGACAATCAGGGCGGCCTGCTCGACATCGCGCCAGCGCCAGATTTCGCGGCGAGTAAGCGCGTTTACATCAGCTACTCCGAACCACGCCCTGGCGGCAGCAGCCTGGCGCTCGCGCGTGGGATGTTCACCGGAACCGCGTTGGCCAATCTGCAGGTGCTGTGGCGCGCCGGGTCGGACGGCGTCGGCGGGCAGTTCGGCGCCAACATCGCCTTCGCGCCCGACGGCAAGTCGCTCTTTCTCTCGTCGGGCGAGCGGCAGCGCTTCACGCCGGCGCAGGATCCCGAGCAAGCGCTCGGCAAGATCCTCCACCTGACGCTCGACGGCAAGGCGGCGCCGGGCAACCCGATGGCGGCAGCGGGCGGGGTGCGCGCGGAAACGTGGAGCAGCGGGCACCGCAATCCGTATGGCCTGGTGTTCACCCCCGATGGTCGGCTGTGGGAGGAAGAGATGGGGCCGCGCGGCGGCGACGAGCTCAACCTGATCCTTCCGGGCAAGAATTACGGCTGGCCGATCGTGTCGAACGGCGACAATTATTCGGGCAAGCCGATCCCCGATCATCCCAGTCGGCCCGATCTCGAAGCGCCCAAATTGTGGTGGAACCCGTCGATCTCGCCGGGTGGGATGATCTATTATTCGGGCGCGATGTTCCCGGCGTATCGCGGGTCGCTGCTGATCGGCGCGCTCTCGGGCGAATCGCTGATCCGCGTTGCGCTATCGGGCGATACCGCCACGGTCGCCGATCAATGGGACATGGGCGCGCGCATCCGCGACGTCGCGCAGGCGCCCGATGGGTCGATCTGGCTGCTTGAGGATAACGGCAAATTGGTGCGGCTGACGCCGAAACCATAAGCCAACCCGTCACCCCGGACTTGTTCCGGGGGCCACCGTGCGGCACCCGTTGCGGCCGATGCTCGCGCGTCCCGGTAGACCCCGGCACAAGGCCGGGGTGACGGGTTTTTGGTCGTGACGAAGGGTTGTTAGCCGCGCACGATCAGATAGTTCATCCGCGCCGCCGCGATCGGCTTGGCGGGATCATCCTGCCACGCGCTCGCTTCGACATTGGCGACTCGGCCCCCCAGCCGCGTCACCACACCGCGCGCGAAGGTCGGCTTCTCGCGCCCGCCGCGCATGTAATCGACCGTGACGTTGATCGGCTTGATCTGCCCGCCGCCATCCTCGGCCAGCGCATATTGCAGCGCGACGATCGCCGCCATTTCGAGCATCCCGCCGATCGCGCCGCCATGCAGATAGCCCGGCCGCCCGAGCAGGCTGGTCGCGCTCGGCATCGTCAGCAACGTCGGGTCGTCGCCCTCAGCGACGGTGATCCCCAGCAAAGTGGCATAAGGTGGCAACATCAGGCGGCATCCGTGAACATGAAAGTGCCCGCGACATGCGCAAGCGGATCGGCCGGATCGCCGTCATGCGCCTGTCCGCGCACGAACGAGATCGAGCGCGTGATGCGATAGCATTCACCGCGCCCGTACACCGTCTTGCCCGGCGTCGCTGGGCGCAGATAGTCGATCCGCAGGTCGAGCGTCGCATGCGGGCGGAAGCTGCCGAGCTTGGTCCACACGGCAAGGCTCGTCGCCATGTCCATCATCGTCAGGATCGGCCCCGAAGCGAGCACGCCGCTCGCCGGATCACCGATCAGATCTGTCTGATACGGCAGTTGCAGCTCGACCCAGTCGGGCCCGTGGCTGTGATAGCTCAGCTTGAGCAGGCCGCCATGCCCGCCGACGCCAAGCCTGCTGAAGCGTTGCGGGTCGAATGCGGAAGGGGTGTCGGGGGCCATGATGCCGGGCGCTGTATCGCAAAGCCGCGTGCGTGCAAGCGCCGAGCGCCGCGGCCTCGGCTTGCCGCTTGCGGCGTTCGGCACCCCGGTATAGCATCGGGTTGCAAAACAAAACGAAACGGCCCGCAAGCGGCTGTTCTGGAGGGCCTGAAATGTCGCATCCGAGCGTACATGCGCGCACCGATCCCGACAAACCCGCGCTGATCGTCGCCGAGACCGGCGAACGCGTCAGCTTCGCCGAGCTCGACGCCCGGTCGAACCGCGCAGCACATCTGTTCCGCGCGGAAGGCCTGCAGGCGGGCGATACGATCGCTTTGTGCCTCGAGAACAGCCCGGCTTTCTACGACATCGCCTGGGGCGCGCAGCGTTCCGGCCTCTTCTTCGTCTGCATCTCGACCAAGCTGACGGCGCCCGAAGTCGATTACATCCTCAAGGATTCCGGCGCGCGGCTGGTCGTCGTCTCGGCCAGCCTTGCGGGCGTGACGGCCGCGCTGGGCGAGAATCTCGCGCGGTTTTCGGTCGGCGGAGCGGTTGCGGGCTGGAGGGCGTGGGAGGATGCGGTCGCGGCGCTGCCGAGCACGCCGATCGCTGACGAACGCGCCGGGATCGACATGCTCTATTCCTCGGGTACGACCGGGCGGCCCAAGGGCGTGCGCGTCGCCTTACCCGCGGATCCCGACGTCGCCGCGGGCACCGTGCTCGAGATGCTCGCGCGCGGGCTGTACGGGCTCGGGCCCGACAGTATCTATCTCAGCCCGGCGCCGCTCTATCACGCCGCGCCGCTGCGCTGGTCGATGACGGTGCAGCGGCTCGGCGGCACCGTCGTGATGATGGAGCATTTCGACCCCGAGGCCGCGCTCGCCGCGATCGAACGCTATCACGTCAACGCCAGCCAATGGGTGCCGACGCATTTCGTGCGGATGCTCAAGCTCGACGAGGCGACGCGCGCGCGCCACGACCTGTCGAGCCTCAAGGTCGCGATCCACGCCGCCGCGCCGTGTCCGATCCCGGTCAAGCAAGCGATGATCGCATGGTGGGGCCCGGTGCTCTACGAATATTATGCCGGGTCGGAGGGCAACGGCCTGACGACGATCGCCTCGCCCGAATGGCTGGCGCACAAGGGGTCGGTCGGCAAGGCGGCGTATGGCGTGCTCCACATTTGCGGCGAGGATGGCGCAGAACTTCCGCCGGGCGAGCAGGGTCTGGTCTATTTCGAAGGCGGCACGCCGTTCGAATATCATAATGATCCGGCCAAGACGGCGGAGGCGCGCAACGCGCACGGCTGGACGACGCTCGGTGACATCGGGCGGATCGATGGCGACGGCTATCTCTACCTCACCGACCGCAAGAGCTTCATGATCATCTCGGGCGGGGTGAACATCTATCCGCAGGAGATCGAGAACCGGCTGATCACCCACCCGCGCGTCGCCGATGTCGCGGTGATCGGCGCGCCGTGCCCCGAAATGGGCGAGCGCGTCGTCGCGGTGGTCCAGCCGGTCGACATGGCAGAAGCGGGGCCGGCCTTCGCCTCCGAGCTGACCGCCTGGTGTCGTGCCGAGCTGTCGGGGGTGAAGACGCCGCGCCAGATCGATTTTGCGGCGGAACTGCCGCGCCACGCGACGGGCAAATTGTACAAGCGCCTGCTGCGCGACCACTATTGGGCCGAGACCGGCGCGCCGGTTGTGTGACGCCGATGGAGAGACAGATGAACGACCGCGTATCGACCACCATCACCGACCATATCGCCGACGTCCGGCTGACGCGCGCCGACAAGATGAACGCGATCGACCCGGCGATGTTCGAAGGCATCGGCGCCGCGATCGACGCGCTGCACCCGCGCAAGGACGTGCGCTGCGTCATACTGTCGGGCGAGGGCCGCGCCTTCTGCGCCGGGCTCGACATGACGAGCATGGCGGGCGGCGGCTCGGGCCTGTCGCGCGACGCGCGCAACGAGCAGGGCGCGATCCTGCCGCAGCACGTCACCTGGGGCTGGCGCAATCTGCCGATGCCGGTGATCGCCGCGGTGCACGGCGTGGCGTTCGGCGGCGGCTTCCAGATCATGTCGGGCGCCGACATCCGCATCGCCGCGCCCGACACGCGCTTCGCGATCCGCGAAAGCTATTGGGGGCTGGTGCCCGACATGGCGGGCTTCCTGATCTGGCGCGGGCTGGTGCGCGACGATGTGCTGCGCGAGCTCGTCTATACCTCGCGCGAGTTCGATGCGGAGGAGGCGCTCCACCACGGCTTCATCACGCGCATCGCCGAGGATCCGCATGCGGCTGCGCTGGCGCTGGCGCACGATATCGCCGCCAAGAGCCCCAACGCGATCCGCGGCGCCAAGCGGCTGTGCAGCATGGCGTTCGACGCCGACCCGCGCGCGATGCTCGAAGCCGAGACCGACGAGCAGGTCAAGGTGATCGGCCAGCCGCCGATGATGGAACAGGTCGCGGCGAACATCCAGAAGCGGCCTGCGCGGTTCGGGGATGCGGATTAAGCGGGGATAGCGTTCGCACACCTTCCGTTCGCCCCAACGCGCGATGTGGCCGATCGTTGTGGGCAAGGCTTCGACAAGCTCAGCCCGAACGGAGGGAAGGCGTGCGCGCAATGCGCAAGCTATCCAGCGACCCCACCCCTTTTGACGCCGCCCGCTTTGCGCCATAGCCACCCCGATGCAGCGTCGGCTCACCCTGTTTCTCCAATCCCGCGTCGGCGCCGCGCTCTCGATCTTCTTCACGCCCGGCCCGCGGATGATCGACGAGCTCGAATGCGTCACCTCGGTCGCGCTGGCGATCCTGCTCGCGCATGCGATCGGCGCGAAGAGCGTCGCCTGGGCGGCGTTCACTGGGTTCGTGCTGATGCGCGGCCATGTCGCGCAGACGCTGCTGCGCGGGTTGCTGCGCATCGTCGGCACCGCGGTCGGCGCGGGCGTCGCGCTGCTGATCGTCCCCTTTGCGGTGCGCTCGCTCCCCATGGCGTCGGTCGCGGCGGCAGTGATGGGGGCGATCGGTCTGTACGGGATGCTCACCGCCAAGCGTGCCTATGCGTGGCTGCTGCTCGGGCTGACCTTCGAGCTGATCCTGCTCGACACGCTCGAGAATCCCGCGCTCGATACGATGGCGTTTGCGCAGACGCGGTTGCTCGAAGTGCTCGCGGGCACGGCGGCCTGCGTCGCGGTCAGCCTGATCTCGACGCTGACAGTCCGGCGGTGCTGGCCCGCGCCGCCCGCGGTGCCGGCGCAGCGGATCGGCTGGCATCCCGACGCCGCGCGCCACGCCGCGCAGGCCGGGTTGACGCTCGCGCTGCTGCCGCCGCTCCATGCGCTGTTCGGCATCCCGCAATTGGCGCAGGCAGGCGTGACCGTGATGACGGTGATGATCGTTCCGGTGGCGCGGCTCGGGCGCAGCGGGCTGCTACCGGTTAGCAAGCGGCTGTGGCACCGCGCGCTCGGCTGCATCGGCGGTGGCGCGCTGGCCGCCGCCGTGTTGGTCGTCGCGCACGGATCGGCGCCGGTGCTGATCGCTGGGACGTGCCTCGGTGTCGCGGTCGGGCGGCATATCGAGAATGCCGGCGGGCGCGTGCCCTATCTCGGGCTGCAATTCACGCTGGCGATCCTGGTGACACTGGTGCCCGACAGCTATGCCGACGTCGCGATCCGCCCCGCGCTCGAGCGGCTGACGAGCATCTTCATCGGCATGGCGCTGATCGAGCCGGTGCTGATCATCTGGCATTTCGCGCAGCGGCGGATGCCCGCCGCCGCATCATAGCTGCAGGCGGTTGGCCTCGAGGCCGGCGCGGAATTCCTCGGGGAGTGCAGTGAGCCCGCCGCTCGCGCTCATCACCAGCACGACGTCGCACGTCGCGATGCACGCGCCGTTCTGGAAGGCCGCCGAGAGAATGCTCCAGCTGCGGTTACCGATCTCGCCGATCCCGCTGGCGATCTCGACATCGGCGGGGAAGAAGCCCTCGCCGAGATAATTGATCTCGACCCGCGCGACGAGCCAGCGATGGCCCGCCCAGCCGTCGAGCTTCATCGCCCGGTTGAAGCGCACCCGCCCGCTTTCGAACAACGCCGCCATCGCGACATTGTTGATATGGCCGAGCACGTCGAGATCCTGGAAACGCGTCTGGATCGTGACGGTGTAGGGGTAGGTCGCGGGGTCGAGACGGGATGAATCGGGACGGGGCATCAGGGGTCCTTATCCCCCTCCCGCTTGCGGGAGGGGTTAGGGGAGGGGCGTGAAACGGGTGGGCGGACGGGATCGATAAGCCCTCCCCCAGCCCCTCCCGCAAGCGGGAGGGGAGTTTAGGTCAGCGCGGCGCCATGCGGATCGCGCCGTCGAGGCGGACATCCTCGCCGTTGAAATAGCTGTTCTCGAGCATAGTCAGCGCGAGATGCGCATATTCCGCCGGAATGCCGAGCCGCTTGGGGAAGGGCACGCTCGCCGCCAGATTGTCCTTCACCGCCTGTGGCGCGCCCTGCATCAGTGGCGTCTCGAAGATGCCGGGCAGGATCGTGTTGATGCGGATGCCTTCGCCCATCAGGTCGCGCGCGATCGGCAGCGTCATGCCGACGACGCCGCCCTTCGACGCCGAATACGCCGCCTGGCCGATCTGGCCGTCCTCGGCGGCGACGCTCGCGGTCATCACCATCGCGCCGCGCTCGCCGTCGTCGCCCGGCGTCAGCGTCAGCATCCCCGCCGCCGATTTGGCGACGCAGCGGAAAGTGCCGATCAGGTTGATCTGGATGAGCCAGTCGAACGCCGCGAGCGGGAAATGCTTGATGCTGCCGTCTTCCTTAGAGCGGCTCGCGGTCTTGACCGCATTGCCCGTGCCGGCGCAGCAGACGAGCACCGCTTCCTGGCCGTGCGCGGCCCGCGCCTTGGCGAAGCCGGCGTCGACCGACTCGTCCGAGGTGACGTTCACTTCGCAGAACACGCCGCCGATCTCGGCGGCGAGCGCCTCGCCCTTCTCGGCCTGCAGATCGAAGAGCGCGACCTTCACGCCCTTGGCGGCAAGCGCGCGCGCGGTGGCGGCGCCAAGGCCCGATGCGCCGCCGGTGACGACCGCAGCGGTGGTGGAGTCGAGTTTCATGGGAAGTCCCCTAAATTCGTCGCCCCGGCGGAGGCCGGGGCCGCTCTGTTGTGTGCGGTGCCACCGTTGCGCGTCACAACGGGACGGCCCCGGCCTCCGCCGGGGCGACGGGGATCAGACCCGTTCGATGATCGTGACGTTAGCGACGCCGCCGCCTTCGCACATCGTCTGCAGGCCGTAGCGCCCGCCCGATTTCTGCAGCGCATGGACCAAAGTCGCCATCAGCTTCGTCCCCGAAGCCCCCAGCGGATGCCCGAGCGCGATCGCGCCGCCATTGACGTTGAGCTTCGCCGGATCGCCGCCGGTATGCTTCAGCCAGGCGAGCGGCACCGGCGCGAACGCCTCGTTGACCTCGTACAGGTCGATCTCTTCGATCTTCATCCCCGAGCGTTGCAGCGCGCGGTCGGTCGCGAACAGCGGCTCCTCGAGCATGATCACCGGGTCGCCGCCGGTGACGGTCAGATTGACGATCCGCGCGATCGGCGTGAGGTTGTGCGCCTTGAGCGCGGCCTCGCTGACGATCATTACCGCGGAGGCACCGTCGCAGATCTGACTGGCATTCGCCGCACTGATGCTGCCGCCTTCCTGGAGCAATTTGACCGAACCGATGCTTTCCAGCGTCGCGCCGTACCGGATGCCCTCATCGGTGCCGTGCTGGACGATCCCCTCGGGCGTCTCGATCTCGAGCGCGATGATCTCGTCGGCAAAGTCGCCGCGCTCGGTCGCCGCCTGCGCGCGGCGGTGGCTCTCGAGCGCGAAGGCGTCGAGCATCGCACGGTCGAAGCCGTGCTTCTTCACGATCATCTCGGCGCCCATGAACTGGCTGAACATGATGCCGGGATATTTCTCCTCGAGCCGCGGCGACTTATAGTTGCCGAGGCCCTCTTTCATGAACAGCGTCGCGGTGGTGCCCATCGGCACGCGCGTCATGCTTTCGACGCCCGCCGCGATCACGATGTCCTGCGTTCCCGACATCACCGCCTGCGCGGCGAATTGCAGCGCCTGCTGTGACGATCCGCACTGCCGGTCGATCGACACGGCAGGCACGCTGTCGGGAAGGTTCTTGGCGGCGAGCACGGCGTTGCGGCCAACCTGGCCGGCCTGCTGGCCACCCTGCAGGACGCAGCCCATGATCACGTCGTCGACCGCGGCGCCGTCGATCCCGGTGCGTTCGACGATCGCGTCGAGGACGGACGCGGCCATGTCGACCGGGTGCCAGCCAGCGAGTTTCCCGCCGCGCTTGCCGCCGGCGGTGCGGACGGCATCAACGATATAGGCTTCGGCCATGCTCGACTCTCCATAATCGGTTTCTGTTTGCAACCTCTATTGCCGTAATCCAGTCGCTTGGGCAAGGTGGTACGGCGTACCCGATGATCGAAAGGTGAGACCCATGGACGTGAGCGAAGCGATTGCAGCGCGCCGATCGGTACGCGGATTTCTCGGCGACCCGGTCGACCCGGCGGTGCTGCACGGCATCGTCACCAAGGCCGCGCGCGCAGCGACCGGCGGTAATCTACAGCCGTGGCATGTCGACGTGCTGACCGGCGCCCCGCTCGATCGGCTCAAGGCGGACATCGCGGTAAAGCTGTGGCGCGGGGAAAGCGAGACGCCGGCGTACGACATCTATCCTCGGGAATTGGTCGCGCCCTATCGCGACCGGCGCTTCGCGGTGGGCGAGGCGATGTATGGCGAGATCGGTATCCCGCGCGAGGACAAGGCTGCGCGGCGACTGTGGTTCGCGCGCAACTTCCAGTTTTTCGGCGCGCCCGCCGCCTTGTTCTGCAGCGTCGACCGGCGGATGGGGCCGCCGCAATGGGCCGACCTCGGCATGTACCTGCAGAATGTGATGCTGCTCGCGGTCGAGGCGGGGCTGGCGACATGCGCGCAGGAATGCTGGGCGATGTATCCCGAGACGGTCGGCGAAGCGATCGCGCTGCCGGAGGAACGCATGCTGTTCTGCGGGATGGCGATCGGCGTGGAGGATACGACAGAGCCCGCGAACCGCTTGCGCAGTTCACGGGCTCCGGAAGGGGAGTGGCTGACGTTTCAACCCTAAATCCTCCCTCGCGAAGCGGGGGAGGGGGACCATGAGCATTCAGCGAATGATGGAGGGGGCCTAGCCCCAAGCGTTACGCTCGCGGCCCGGCCCCCTCCGTCAGCCTTCGGCTGCCACCTCCCCCGGTTCCCGGGGGAGGATTAAGAAGGTTCAGCCCGCGGCGGGCGAACGACGGCCACCGCCGCCGCCGGCACCCGAGCGTCCACCGGCGCCGCCGGGACGGCCGCCACCGGGACGGCCTTGGCCACCCGGACGACCCTGTCCACCAGGACGACCGCCGCCAGCCGGACGACCGGCGCCCATCGGACGACCAGCGCCTTCGGGCCGCGCGCCCTGCGGACGCCCGGCGCCGGCCGGGCGATCCCCGGTCGGACGTGCCGAATGCGTCGCCTTGGGCGGCGCACGGTGACGGCCCGAGTCATCGCGACGCTCGAACGTGTCGGACCCGGCCGGACGCGCCGCCTTGATCCGCGCTGCCTCGGCGGTGAAGCCTTCCGGAAGCTGCATCATCTCGGGCTTGACCTTGGTCAGCTTCTCGATGTCGCGCAGGTACGTCCGCTCATCATCCGCCACGAAGCTGATCGCGGTGCCCGATGCGCCGGCGCGTGCGGTACGGCCGATGCGGTGGACATACTGCTCGGGAACGTTGGGCAGCTCGAAGTTGAAGACGTGGCTGACGCCCGAAACGTCGATCCCGCGCGCCGCGATGTCGGTCGCGACCAGAACCTTGGCCTTGCCCGACTTGAACTCGGCGAGCGCCCGCTCGCGCTGCGGCTGGCTCTTGTTGCCGTGGATCGCGTTCGAATCCATGCCGTTCGCCGCGAGCAGCTTCACGACGCGATCGGCGCCATGCTTGGTGCGCGTGAAGACGAGCGCGCGCTCGACCTTCTCGTCGCGCAGCAGGATCGTCAGCAGCGCCTGCTTCTCGCCCTGGTTGAGGAAGGTGACGAACTGGTCGACGCGCTCGGCAGTGCTCGACGTCGGCGCGACCTTGACGGTCTGCGGATCGTTGAGAAACTGGTTGGCGAGCTCGCGGATCGCATTCGGCATCGTCGCCGAGAAGAACAGCGTCTGGCGCTGCTTGGGCAGCATGCGGACGATCTTGCGCAGTGCATGGATGAAGCCGAGGTCGAGCATCTGGTCGGCTTCGTCGAGCACGAGGATCTCGAGCATCGCGAGGCTGACGAAACGCTGCTCGATCAGGTCGAGCAGGCGGCCCGGCGTGGCGACGAGGATGTCGACGCCGCGCGCCATGTCCTGGCGGTTCTTGTTGATGCTGGTGCCGCCGAACACGGTCGCGACCGACATCTTCGAGAACTTGCCATATTCACGGGCGCTCTCGGCGATCTGGCTGGCGAGTTCGCGCGTCGGCGCGAGCACGAGCATGCGGCAATGGGTCGGAAGGACGCGCTTTTCGTTGTTCACCAGATGCTGGATCGACGGCAGCACGAACGCCGCGGTCTTGCCGGTGCCGGTCTGCGCGATGCCGAGCAGATCGCTGCCCTCGAGGAGGATCGGGATCGACTGCTTCTGGATCGGGGTAGGGGTGGTATAGCCTTTGGCTTCGAGCGCGCGGACGAGCGGCTCGGCGAGGCCGAGTTGGGCGAAAGTCATGTGGATTCAGTCCATTGCAATAGCCATGGACGCACGCTTGGAAGCGCACGAATGGCGGGGGAAGGTGACACCCCGCGTGAAAAGGGAGGTCCGTTACAGTAACGACCGAGGCGGAGCTTGGGCTGCCGGTTAACGGCATGCCTAATCACGCTGCATGACGCCTCGATTGGCGCGATATAGGGGAGGGGCGGCGTTAAGTCAATGTGGCGCGAACGCCTGCTTCGCCCTCAACCTTGCACTCGCCCTCTCCCGCCTTCGCGGGAGAGGGTTGGGTGAGGGTCTTCTTCCTTTTTGCGGGCCAAGCAGAAGAAGGCCCTCACCCAACCCTCTCCCATGAAGATGGGAGAGGGCGAAGAAGGAGAAATGGAAGCGGCTTAGCGCTCGTACGCCTTGGGCAACGCCCCTTCCTGCGGCACCATATACCGCTCGCGCAGCGCGTCCTGTCGCGTGCGCAGCGGCTGCTTCACGCCGTCGATATAGACCGCCGCCACCGCGGTGCCGAGCTCGAGCGGATCGCCCTCCCAGATCACCACGTCGCCGCGGCGCCCGGTGCGGAGCGAGCCGATCTCGTCGCCGATGCCGATCGCGTCGGCGGGCACGCTGGTGATCGCGGCGAAGGCGGCGTTCCAGTCGAGCCCGGTTGCGCCGGGCACCTTGCCGAGCGCGACGAGATTGCCGGCATATTGCTTTTCGAGCCGCGCCTGGCGCGCTTCGTCGTCGTTGATCGTGCCGATGCCGACCATCACCCCCGCCGCCTTCATCCGCCCGATGTTCGATTGCGTCGCGCCGAGCTGGTCGAAGCTCGCGGGCAGATCGGTGAGTGCCGAGCCGATCACGGGGATGCGCGCCGCTGCGATCTGGCTGGCGACGAGCCAGCCTTCCGCCGCTCCGACGAAGACCATCTTCAACGCCGGATAATCGCGTTTCAAATCGATCAGCGCGAGCATGTCCGAGGCGCGCTCGACATGGATCAGCAGCGGCATCGTGCCAGTCGCGACCGGGACCAGTGCGGCGGCATCGGCGCGGGTGAGCAGCGCGTCCTTGCCCTGATCGGCATAAGCGGCAGGCGCGCGGACATAGTCCTTCACCTGCGCCAGCGCGTTGCGGAACATCGCGATCATCGCCGGGCGGCTGTTGCCGCTGCGCGACCCGCCGCCGCCATATTCCATGAACTGGAAGGCGCGGGCCTTGGTGATCGGCGCGCGATCCGCACCGAGATCGATCACCGCGCCCAGGCCGGCGAAGATCGACCCGTCATTGTCGGGCGCGACGATCGCGCGGGTGATGCCCTCGGCGCGATTGAGCGGGATCGAGGAGGTCGCCGGGTTGACCGCGGGGGCGACATCGATCGCGGCATGGAACGGGCTGCCGCGGGCGGCGGTGTCGTTGGTTTCCTCGATCCCGTCGGATTCGACGATGCCCATCCGCGTGAATCCCGCGACGATACCGGGGGTGACCCATTTGCCACCGGCATCGACGCTCGGAATCCCCGCCGGAACCGCGACCGCCTTGCCCGCGGCGACGACGCGCCCGTCGCGGACGACGACGGTGCCGCCCTCGATCGGCGCCGAACCGTCGCCGATGACGAGCCTGGCGTTGGTGATGGCAACGCTTTGCGCCGCGGCGGATGCCGCACACATGAGCGCGGCGGGCGTCGCGAGGAAGGCGACGCTCAGGAGCAGGAGACGCTTCACTTCACATCTCCCGAGCCGGGCTGGCCAAGTTCGAAATCGGACACTGGCCGCAGTTTCGGGTTGGACGAATCGTAGAGCAACGCTCCGTCGATCCACACCTTCTCGGGCCGCGTGTAGACGCTGAACGGGTTGCCGTTCCACAGCACGACGTCGGCCATCTTGCCCGCCTTGAGGCTGCCGGTCTTGTCGGCGATGCCGAGCGCCTTGGCCGGATTGTAGGTCAGCCACTCCCACGCCACCGCGTCGGAAATGTCGATCCCGGCATGCCGGCCCGAGGCGAGCGCCTTGGCGACTTCCTGATTGAGGCGCTGAATGCCGTTGGGGTCGTCGGAATGGATCATCGCGCACGCGCCATTCTTCTGCAGCAGCGCGAGATTCTCGCCGATCGCGTCGTACGACTCCATCTTGAAGCCCCACCAGTCGGACCACACCGCCGCGCAGGTGCCGTTTTCCTTGAGCAGATCGGCGACCTTATAGGCCTCGACCGCATGGTGGAACGCGCTGACGTGGTAGCCAAACTCCTTGGCCATATCCATCACGATGGCCATTTCATCGGCGCGGTAGCAATGGTTCTGGACGAGAATTTCGCCCGACAGCACGCCGGCGAGCGTATCCATCGCGATGTCGCGACCCGGCGCCTCGCCGCCGTCCTTTTCGTATTTGTCCCACTTGCGGCGATATTCGACCGCCTTCGACCAGGTCTGGCGATCGACCGCGATATTGCCCATCCGCGTCGAGGGCTCGCGCCCCTTGCTGCCATAGACGCGCTTGGGATTCTCGCCGCATGCCATCTTGAGCCCGTAGGGTGCGCCGGGGAACTTCATTCCCTGTTCGGTGCGGGCATAGACATTCTTGAGGACGACCGAGCGACCGCCCATCAGATTGGCCGAGCCCGGCAGGATCTGCAGCGTGGTGACGCCGCCATTGACGAGCGCGCGGCTGAAGCCGGGGTCCTGCGGCCAGACGCTATGTTCGGCCCAGACGTCGGCGGTGATCGGGCCGGTCGCCTCGTTGCCGTCCGAATTGGCCTGGACGCCGGGCGAGGGATAGTCGCCGAGGTGGCTGTGGATGTCGATAATGCCGGGGGTCAGCGTCTTGCCGGTGCCGTCGATCACCGTCGCGCCGGCGGGTGCCGCGACGTTCTGCCCGACGCTCACGATCTTGCCGTCGGCGAACAGCACTGAGCCGTCGTCGATCTTTCCGCCCTCGCCATCGAAGATGGTGACGTGTGTGACCAGCGTCGGCACGCCCGGATAGGCCTTGTAGGTAGAAGGGTAGGGATCATGCGCATAGCCCTTGCCGAGCCCCGGGCCCGATTTCGCCGGCTTGGCCCCCGCGGCCGAGGGGCCCCCGCTGCCATCCCCTGCGCATCCCACCAGCAGCGCAGCAAGCGCCACCGTGGCCAATCCGATATGCTTCATCAAACCCCCTTCGCGCGTTTCGCGCTGTGTTACGAAGATAATCCGGAAGGTTGGCATGGCTGTCAATCGCCGTGATGGGGCGATCGCCAAGCTGCTGCGGGTTTGTCGGCGGGGATCACTGCGCCTATGTCGCGGCGATGTCGTTCCGCCTCATCCTCATCGCCGCGGCCGCCGCTGTGCTGCTGACCGCCTGTTCGTCGCGCGACGACAAGGAGGAACGCCGCCGCGCGGCCGGCCCGTCGCCGTCTCCCGCCGCGCTGCTCCGCGTCGCCAGCGCCGACGCCGGCGAAAAGCTGTTCGGGCAATGCTACGCCTGCCATTCGATCGACGCTTCCGCCGCCGACCGCAGCGGGCCGAACCTGTTCGGCGTGATGGGCGCCGACGTCGCGCAGCGCCGGCCGCGCTTTCCCTATACGTCGGCGCTGCAGGCGTTCGGCGGACGCTGGACGCCCGAGCGGATGGATGCCTGGCTTACCAATCCCAAGCGGCTGGTGCCCGGAACCGCGATGGGCTTCGCCGGGCTGCCCGATCCGCTCGATCGCGCCGATGTGATCGCGTACCTGCAGAAACGACACTGAGCCTCGCCAGCGGCAGGTCGCGCACCCTAGGAAAACACGCTTCCTCGGCGAAGGCCGGGGAAGCGTGTTTTCCTAGGTAAGCGTGCAATGCCCTAAAGCGACCGCCCGATCAGCTCCTTCATGATCTCGTTGGTCCCGCCGAAAATCCGCGTCACCCGCGCCGCGCGCCACGCCCGCGCGATCGGATATTCGTTCATGTAGCCAGCACCGCCGTGCAACTGCAGGCACGCATCCATCACCTCCCACTGCAGATCGGTGTGCCACAGCTTGGCGGCAGCGCCTTCTTCGTTGGTCAGCTCGCCCTTCAGATGCCGCGCGATCGCCCAGTCGAGATGCGCCCAGCCGACCTGCAGCTTGGCCTTCAAGTCGGCGAGCACGAAGCGCGTGTTCTGGAAATCGAACACCATTCCGGCAAAGGCCTTGCGTGTCTTGGTGGACTCGACCGTCTCGTCGAACGCCTTCTGCGCCGAGGCCTGGACCGACACCGCGATCGACAGCCGCTCCTGCGGCAACTGGCTCATCAGATAGATGAAGCCCTTGCCCTCTTCGCCGAGGCAATTGGTCATCGGCACGCGCACGTCCTCGAAGAACAGCTCGGACGTATCCGCCGCTTCCTGCCCGATCTTGTCGAGTTTGCGGCCCTTGCTGAAGCCCGCGCGATCGCTCTCGACCAGGATGATCGACATGCCCTTCCACGCGGGCTTGGCGTCGGGATCGGTCTTGGCGACGACGAGCGTCAGGTCGGTGTTCTGCCCGTTGGTGATGTAGGTCTTCGAGCCGTTGATGACATAGTGGTTGCCATCCTTCTTCGCCGTCGTGCGGATCGCCTGGAGGTCGGAGCCGGTGCCGGGCTCGGTCATCGCGATCGCGGTGATCACTTCGCCCGACACCATCTTGGGCAGCCACTGCGCCTTCTGCTCTTCCGAGCCATAGGTCTCGATATACCCCGCGACGATGTCCGATTGCAGCGAGAAGCCCGCCGGCACGCCGTTATACGCCATTTCCTCGTCGACGATCGCATTGTAGCCGAAATCGAGCCCGAGCCCGCCATACGCCTCGGGCGCGGTCGGGCAGAGCATGCCGATCTCGCCCGCCTTCATCCAGAAGTCCTTGGGGACGAGCCGGTCTTCTTCCCATTTGGTGACGTTCGGCACGCCTTCCTTCTGCAGGAACTGGCGGACGGTCTGGCGAAACGCCTCATGATCTTCGGTATACGCAAAGCGGCCGGCAACGGTGTCGAGCGACGACATTTCAGATCTCTCCTAAGTTTCGAGCTGCAACTCTTTTCCTGTGGTGTGCGAGTCGTTTCCGCAAACGTCAAGCACGATCGCCGCCCGCTTGGGGATGACAATGCGGGCGGTGCGGCTATGCTCTGCGAAAACCTGCAGGAGAGCGTATATGAAACTGGCCAGCCTCAAATCCGGGCGCGACGGCAAGCTCGTGATCGTCTCCAACGACCTCGCCTGGTATGCCGACGCCGCGCACATCGCGCCGACGCTGCAGGCGGCGCTCGACGATTGGGACCGCCTGCTCCCCGACCTGCAGAATCTCAGCACCGATCTCGAGCATGAGATGATCCCGATGCGGCGCTTCCACGAGCATCAGGCCGCAGCACCGCTGCCGCGCGCCTATCAGTGGGCCGACGGCTCGGCCTATGTGAACCATGTCGCGCTGGTGCGGCAGGCGCGCGGTGCGGAGATGCCCGAGACGTTCTGGCACGATCCACTCATCTATCAGGGTGGATCGGACGGCTTCCTCGGCCCGCGCGACGCGATTCCGCTCGCCGACGCGGCGTGGGGCTGCGATTTCGAGGGCGAAGTCGTCGTCGTGACTGGCGACGTGCCGCAGGGCGCGAGCCGCGCGGAAGCACTGGCGGCGGTGCGGCTAGTCGGGCTGACCAACGACGTCTCACTGCGCAACCTCATCCCGGGCGAGCTCGCCAAGGGCTTCGGCTTCTTCCAGTCGAAGCCGGCCAGCGCTTTCTCGCCGGTGTTCGTCACCCCCGATTCGCTGGGGGACTGGTGGCAGGACGGCAAGCTCCACCGCACGCTGATGGTCGATCTCAACGGACAGCCGTTCGGTCGGGTCGCGGCGGGCGCGGACATGACCTTCGATTTCGGCACGCTGATCGCGCACGCCGCCAAGACGCGCGCGCTCGGCGCCGGGACGATCGTCGGTTCGGGCACCGTCTCCAACCGCGATGCCGATGGCGGCCCGGGCAAGCCGATCAGCGCGGGCGGGGTCGGCTATGCCTGCCTCGCCGAAGTCCGCACGGTCGAGACGATCCTCGACGGAGCGCCAAAGACCGCGTTCCTGAAGGCCGGCGATACGGTGCGGATCTGGGCGGAGGATGACAAGCACCACCCGATCTTCGGGGTGATTGAGCAGGTCGTCGAATAAGACGCTTTCCCCGAGCCGATCTCCACCACGCTTCCCCGGCCTTCGCCGCGGAAGCGTGTTGGAGAGGTGAGGGACGGTGAGGGAAACCGCTAGCCCAGCACCTTCAACGCTGCGGTCGCGGCCGCGCGGTCGCCGAAGGTCGGATCGGCCAGCGCTGCGCGGATCTGCACGCGCGCTTCCGCAGCGCGATCGACATCGGCATAGGCCTGCCCGAGATGCCAGCGCAGCACCGACCGGTCGGGCGCGATCGACGCGGCCTTTTCGAGCAGCTGCAGTGCCGGCTCGCTCTTGCCTTGCTGATAGAGCGCCCAGCCATAGGCATCGCTCGCCGCCGGGTTCATCGGTGCCAGCGCATAAGCGGCCTTGCCGTAGACCAGCCCGGTCGCGGCATCGCCGTCGCCGGTGTAAGCGTAGGACAGTTCGGCGAGCAGCGCCGCATCGCGATTGCCGACGCGCTGCCGCAAGCCCTCGAGCGTCTCGATCGCCGCATCCCAATCGGCACCGGCGACCTGCCAGTGCGCGGTCAGCCGCTGGCCCGCGACGTTCTGCGGGTTTTGCGAGACGAACAGCGCCAGCACATTCGCCGCCTCGGCCCGCCGGCCGGCGCGCTCGAGCGCATCGACCGCGCGCAGCATCGTCGATTCGTCGAAGCGGATGTCGACCGCGTGACGATAGGCATCGGCCGCCTCGCCAAAGCGCTGCATTGCCATCAGCGTGTCGCCGACCGCGAGATAGGCGTTGGGTGCGCCGGGCGTCATCCGCACCAGCGCCTGTGCCTTCTCGAGCGCGGCGCTCGTATTGCCGGCATCGATCAGTCCGCGGATCAAGCCGAGCTGCGCGACCGGCTCGTCGGGCGCGTCGCCTGCCGCCAGGCTCAGCGCGGCGAGACCGTCGTCGGTACCAAACGGGCTCGACCCGCTCACCAGCGGGATCGCCGAGCGGTCGAGATAGCGCGCCGCCCAGTCTCGCTCGCCCGATTGCTCGAAAGCGCGGCCGACGAGCGAGAGCGTGTAGCTGTCGGCATCGGCGCGCAATGCGACCGGGCGCAGCACGTCGAGCGCGCCGCGCGGATCGCCCGAGCGCAGCAATGCCGCCCCAAGCAGGCGGCGCGCGACGATGTTGGTCGGCTGCTGCCCGACCAGCCCGCGCCACGCCTCGATCGCCTGCTGATAGGCGCCGACGCGGTAGGCGAGCGTGCCTTTGAGCAATTGCGCACCGGGCAGATCGTCGAGCTTTCCGGCGGTGCGCTCCATCAGCTGCCGGGCGAGATCGTCCTGGCCGGCGCGGGCGGCGAGCACCGCCTGCAGATAGAGCGCCTGCGGGCTGCCGGGGCGGGCGGCGAGCGCCTTGCGGGTCGCCGCGAGCATGTCTTGATAGCGCCCGACATCGCCGAGCGTACCGGCATATTCGATCAAAGCGGGATGATAATACGCGTCGTGCGCCAGCGCGCTCTCGAACCACGGCAGCGACGCGACGAGGCCGAATTGCGCGCGCACCAGTTCACCGCGCAGCGTCAGCGCCTCGACATTGGCGGGATCGGCCGCGATCGCGCGCTGCGCCGCGGCGGTCGCGCCGACCAAATCGCCCACCTGATATTTGATCCGCCCGAGATCGGACCAGCCGAAACTGTCCTTCGGCGTGTCGGCGAGCAAAGTGCCGAGCGCGGCCTGGGCGGCGGCGGTGTCGCCGCGTGCCGCGAGCGCGCGAGCGCCAACGCGGATCGCATAGCCGGTAAAGCGCGGCCCGGCCTGCTTCGCCTCGGCCAGCGCGCGGTCGGCCTGTCCTTCTAACAGCCAGGCATGCGCGAGCAGATGATGCGACCGCGCCGGATCGAACCCGACGGCGCGTGCCCGCCCCAATTCCCCCTCGGCCGCGACGCCGTCGCCGAGCGCGAGATAGCTGCGGGCGAGCATCGCATGCGCGACGCCCCATTGCGGATCGGCCTTGATCGCGGCGAGCGCGTGATTGCGCGCCGCGCTATAATTGCCGATGCCGAGCGCCTTGACGCTCAGCGCCAGCTCGGTGCGCGCACCCGTGGCGTCAGTCCGCGCCGACGCGCTGCAACCGCCGACGAGCACTGCCGCAGCGATCGTCGCGAGGGCCGGGGAAAAAGGTTTAGGCATGGAGGTCATAGCTCTTCAGCAGGTCGTACAGGGTTGGACGGCTCACGCCTAGCAGCTTGGCAGTATTGGATATATTCCCCTCCGCGCGTGCCAGCGCCTGCGCGATCGCCGAGCGATCGGCGCCCTCGCGGGCGGCGCGCAGATTGAGCGGCGGCTCGACCACGCCCTCGGCCAGATCGAGGTCGGCGGCGGTGACGAGCTTGCCCTCGGCCATGATCACCGCGCGCTTCATCCGGTTCTCGAGCTCGCGCACATTGCCCGGCCAACTCCATCCGGCGATCGCCGCGCGGGCGTCGGGCGCGAGGCCGGTCACCGCCGACTTCATCGATGCCGCATAGCTCTTGAGGAAATGCTGCGCGAGCAGCACGGCATCGCCGCTGCGCGCGGCGAGCGCGGGGATGCGCACGACGATCTCGGCGAGGCGGTAGTAGAGATCCTCGCGGAAGGTACCCGCCGCGACCATCGCATCGACATCCTGATGCGTCGCGCAGACGATCCGCGTGTCGACCGCGATCGCCTTGCGCCCGCCGATCCGCTCGATCGTGCGCTCCTGCAGGAAGCGCAGCAGCTTGACCTGCAATTGCAGCGGCACGTCGCCGATTTCGTCGAGGAACAGCGTGCCGCCCTGCGCCTGCTCGATCTTGCCCTCGGTCATCTTGACCGCACCGGTGAACGCGCCCTTTTCGTGCCCGAACAATTCGCTCTCGAGCAGCGTCTCGGGGATCGCCGCGCAATTGATCGCGACGAACGCGCCCTTGCCGCGCGGACTGGCGTCGTGGAGCCCGCGGGCGAGCAATTCCTTGCCGGTGCCGCTCGCGCCGAGCAGCATCACCGAGACGTCGGCGCCGGCGACGCGCTCGATCGTGCGGGTGACCTTGAGCATTTCGGGGCTCGCGGTGATCATCCCGCCCAACCCTGCGCCGCTGCCGCGCGCGGCGAGCCGGCGATTCTCCGTCTCGAGCGCATGGACGTGGAAGGCGCGCGCGACGATTAGGCCGAGCGCATCGATATCGATCGGCTTGGCGTAAAAATCCCAGGCGCCATCGGCGATCGCCTGCCGCGCACTGTCGCGCGCGCCGTGGCCCGAGGCGACGATCACCTTGGTGTCGGGCTTGAGATGGAGGATCTCGGCGAGCGTGGCGAAGCCCTCGCTCGTCCCGTCGGGGTCGGGCGGCAGGCCGAGGTCGAGCGTCACCACCGCGGGCTCCTCGGCGCGGATCGCGTCGAGCGCGGTCGCGCGATCGACCGCGGTGATGACGTGATAGCCTTCATACGCCCAGCGCAACTGCCGCTGCAGGCCGAGATCGTCCTCGACGATCAGCAATTTGGGTTTGTCGGTCATGCCGCCTCATCCAGGGGAATCGCCCGCGCGGCGGCGAGCGTAACGCAGAAGGTGCTGCCTTTGCCCTCGCGGCTGTCGACGCTGACGCTGCCGCCCATCGCCTCGGCGAGTTGCCGCGCCTCGAACGCACCGATCCCGAAGCCGCCGGGCTTGGACGATGCGAACGGCTTGAACAGCTGGTCGCGCACGAACGTCGGGCTCATGCCGCAGCCATGGTCGATGACCGCGACCGCGACGCGCTGCGCGTCGGCCTGAACGCTCAGCGTCACCGGCGTGGTTGGGTCGCTCGCCTCGATCGCATTCTGCAGCAGGTGGCCGAGCACTTGCTCGAGCCGCAGCGGGTCGGCGAGCGCAAGCAGGCCCGGCGCGCCCCTTACCTCGACCGTATGCTGCGCGCGGCGCCGCGCGGCGACCTGTTCGGCGAGCGCGAGCAGGTCGACCGGGCGCAGTTCCTCGGCGCGCGCGTGATGATGCTGCGACAGGCGCGCAAGCAGGTCGTTCATGCGCCCGGCCGAATCCTGCAACGTCGCGATCATGTCGGCGCGGAACGCGGGATTGTCGGCATGACGCTCGGCATTGCGCGCGACCAGGCTCAGCTGGCTGACGAGGTTCTTGATGTCGTGGAGGATGAAGGCGAAGCGGCGGTTGAATTCGTCGAAGCGCTGCGCCTCGGCGAGCGCGGTCTGTGCGCGTTCCTCGGCGAGATAGCTCGCCACCTGCCGCCCGGCGATGCGCAACAGGTCGAAATCCTCCCAGTCGAGCGCGCGGTCGATCGGCGGACGCGCGAGCAGGATCACGCCCTGGAGACGATCGATATGCGCGAGCGGGAGGAGCACCCAGCCGTCGCCCTCGAGCATCCAGGCCGGCACGCTCGCCTGTTCGAACGGATCGGTCGCGCCGGCGCGAACCGCGTCGAGTTCGACGATCCGTCCACTTGTCGCGAGATGGGTGACGAGCCGCGGATCGGCGCCGGCGCTGGCCGCATGCCAATTCCAGCTGGCACCGACGCCCAAGCCGCTGCCGTCGGGAACGAGCAGCAGGCCGGCGGGCGAATCGGTCAGGTCGGCAACCGCCTTGACGATGCGCTCGTCGAGCGGCGCGGCATCATCGGGCTTGCCGAGCGTGTCGGTGAAGCGGATCCACTCGGCGCGATAGTCGTAGCGATGCCGGAAGAAGTGTTTCGACACCTTGACCTTGGCCCAGGCCCGAATCCACGGCGACGACAGGATCGTGACACCCGCCGCGGTCGATCCGATCACGAAGGCGGTCTGCCACAGGCGCGCGCTGTCGCCGCTGAGCGTCGCGATCGCGCTGGTCGCGACCAGCATGGCGGCGGCGTAGAGCAGGGTCACCGCAAACGACAGCGTCTGCCAGGCGACGGTGCGCGACACTTGCAGCGTCCAGTCGGCATTGCGCTGCACCGCAACCGCGAACACCGGCGCTGCCAGCGCCAGGACAAAGCCGCGCGTGACGATCAGCGCGCCCGGCCAGCTGTCGGTCGCGTAGACCGTCCCGTAGACCAGCAGGTCGATCCCCCATATCGCGGTCAGCGCGAACACGATCAGGCGGATGTTGGCGCGCGCGCGTGGCGTGGCGATGAAGTAGAGATGATTGAGCAGCAGCAGCGCACCGATTGCCGCCATGATCCGCAGCAGCGTTCGCGTCGCGGCGATCGCGGCGCTCGACTCCGGGCCGATTGCCTGGTCGGCCAGCGCCAGGACGATGCCGGACAGCACGACCAGCGCCACCACACCGTAGATGGTCGTCACCGCCAATCGCTCGACGCCGGCGCGGTCGCGTCGGAGGAGGGCATACATGAAGCCGAGCCAGGCGAGGTTGCGCAGTCCTTCGGCGACGCGGGTGATCATCTCGGCCGCGCCGATGCCGGCCACCGCGAGCGCCCACAACGCAGTCGTGCCGAGCGCGAGCACGAAGGTCTGGCGTGGCAAGCCACTCCCCGCGTCGCGCAGCCGCGACAGCGCCACGCCCGCGAACAGGAAGGCCGCGAGCGCGTGGCTCCACAGGATCAGCGTGGCCTGCCCGTCCAGCATGTCAGCGTGCGCCCTCGGGCCACAGCACGACGCGCACGGTCTGCAGCAGGATCAGCAGATCGAGGAAGGGCGAATAGTTCTTCGCATAATAGAGATCATATTCGAGCTTCTGGCGGCTGTCCTCGATCGACGCGCCATAGGGATAGTTGATCTGCGCCCAGCCGGTGATGCCGGGCTTCACCATATGGCGCTCGGCATAATAAGGCAGTTGCTGCTCGAGATCCTCGACGAATTGCGGGCGTTCCGGGCGCGGGCCGACGAAGCTCATCTCGCCCTTCAGCACCGACCAGGTCTGCGGCAGCTCGTCGATCCGGAGCTTGCGGATGATGCGGCCGACGCGGGTGATGCGCGGATCGTTCTTCTCGGCCCAGACCGCCTTGCCCGCGACCTCGGCATCGATCCGCATCGAACGCAGCTTCACGCAATCGAAGCCGACATTGTAGAGGCCGACGCGACGCTGGCGATAGAAAGCCGGACCCTTGCTCTCGAGCTTGATCGCAAGCGCGGTGAACAGGATCAGGGGGAAGGTCAGCGTGAGCAGCAGCAGGCTGGCGGTGATGTCGAACAGCCGCTTGAACAGGCTCGAGAACATCCGCCCGGACGAGAAGCCGTCGGAAAATATGAGCCAGCTCGGATTGACGCTCTGCAGGTCGATACGTCCGGTCTCGCGTTCGAGGAAGGTCGAGATCTCGTTGACGTGGACGCCGGTGGTCTTGATCCGCAGCAGATCCTTGAGCGGCATGCCGTTGCGCCGTTCCTCGAGCGCGAGGACGACTTCGCTCGCGTTGAGCAGCACGACATGGTCGGCGAGATTGTAGATCGCATCGCGCGCGATCGCCTCGGGGATGACGCGCGCGGCTTCGCTCATCGAGATATAGCCGACCACGACGAAGCCGGCGCCGGGGGTCTGTGCGAGCGCCTTCAGCCGCGCCGCCCGCGCACCCGCGCCGAGCACGACGACGCGTCGCTTGAACGCCTGCCCGCCGATCAGCTTGCCGACCAGGATCCGCAGGGCGACCAGCAATATGGCGGCGATGCCCATCGAATAGAGCAGGTTGGAGCGCCAGAAGCTTGCCGATGGCACGAGGAAGAAGACGACGCTGAGGAAAATCACGCCGAGCGAGATCGCGACCAGCAGGCGCGCGGTGGCATAGCGCAGCGATTGCAGCGCGCCGGCACCGTACACGCCGACCGCGACCATCGCCATCTCGAGGGATGCCGCGAACGTCAGCAACTGTGGAATCCGCATCTGTATCGGCAGCGCCTGGAGCGATACCTGCTGCATCCGGATCGTGTAGCCAAGCTCGCCCGCCACGACCAAAAGGACGAGATCGAACAATCCGAGCAGCAGCACGGCGTTGGGAATATAGTGCTTGAACAGCCTGATCATCGTTCGGTGGACCTCGTCCGAGCCTATGGCGGGTGTAAACAAATCCGACACCGGTAAGCCGCTGTCGCAGAAATTGACGAAGAAACCTTGAACGCCCCGGCACGGGCTCGATTTAAGGGAGTGACGGCGTGCGGAGAGTCTCGCTAGAGCGACCGCAGTTAGGAGAAATTTGATGCCGAAGACCCAACAGATCGTCCCGGTCATTCTTTCGGGCGGTTCGGGCACCCGGCTATGGCCGATGTCGACTCCCGAAATGCCCAAGCAGATGCTGTCGCTGACCGCGGACGAGACGATGCTCCAGCTGACCGCGCGGCGCGCGCAGGGCGAGCGCTTCGCAGCCCCGATCGTCGTTGCCAACGCCCGCCATGCCGAACAGGTCGCGGCGCAGCTCGCCACGATCTCGGCGACGCCGCAAGCCTTGATCCTCGAGCCGATCGCGCGCAACACCGCGCCTGCCATCGCGCTTGCCGCGATCGCCGCCGGATCGGGCGATGCGCCGCTGCTGGTGATGCCGTCGGACCATGTCATCGCCGACGTCGCCGCCTTCCACGCCGCGATCGAAACCGCGCTGCCAATGGTCGCCGACGGCTGGCTCGTCACCTTCGGGATCGACCCGCATGCGCCCGAAACCGGCTATGGCTGGATCCATATCGGCGACGCGATCGCAGAGGGCGTGCACCGCGTTGCGCGGTTCGTCGAGAAGCCGCCGCGCGACGCGGCCGAGGCGATGCTCGCCGCGCGCGACCATGTGTGGAACGGCGGCATCTTCCTGTTCCGCGCCGATGCCTATCTCGAGGCGCTGGCACTGTATGACCCGGCGGCGCGCGCTGCCAGCCAGGCGGCGATGGACGGGGCGCGCCACGAGGGCGCGCTGGTCTATCCCGACGCCGAAGCCTTTGCCGCTGCGACGTCCGAATCGGTCGATTATGCCGTGATGGAAAAGGCCGATCGCGTCGCGGTCGTGCCGGTCAGCATGGGGTGGAGCGACCTCGGCAGCTGGGATGCGCTGCACGAGATCAGCGATCGCGACGCCGACGGCAATGCGCACGCCAGCCGCGATGGCGGCACGGTGATCGCGGTCAACACCAGCAACTGCCTGGTGCGCAGCGACGGCGCGCGCGTCGCGCTCGTCGGGGTCGAGGATTTGATCGTCGTCGCCAGCGGCAACGACATCCTGATCATGCCGCGCGGCCGCAGCCAGGAAATCAAGAAGCTGATCGCGGCCATGCAAGGCTGAGCAGCAGCCTGACGCGGGGGAGGGGCACGTCGTGAGCGCACTGAAGATCCACGCCTATCGCGACGACCTCGCGCAGGCGTTCCACGACATCAACGCCGAGTGGATCGGCGCGATGTACCGGATCGAGCAGACCGATCTCGATGTGCTCCAGAACCCGTACGAGCGGATCATCGCGCCGGGTGGCGACATCCTGTTCGTCGAGGCCGAGGGCGCCGGGATCGTCGGGGCGTGCGCGCTGCAGAAGACCGGCCCCCGCCAATATGAATTGACCAAGATGGGCGTCCGCGAAGCGGCGCGCGGCCGCAAGGCGGGCGAATTCCTGCTTGCTGCGATGATCGCCCGCGCCCGGGCGCTCGGCGCGGAGCGGCTTTACCTGCTCAGCAACAGCAAGAGTGCGGCGGCGATCCACCTCTACGAGAAGGTCGGCTTCGTCCACGACGCGGCGATCATGGCGGACTTCGGCGCGCGCTACGAACGCTGCAACGTGGCGATGCTGTACCCGCTGGCGTGATCGTCTCGTAGCCGGAACAACTTCCGTGGATGCGCGTCGTACCGCTGACCAAACGGAGGACCAAAGATGCGCCGGACGATCGTGACTACGGGACTGCTCGCGCTGATCGCCACGGCCAGCACCGCACTCGCCGCCGCTGGCCCGCAGCAGGACGACAGCGTCGGTCGCGCCGTGACGCAGCCGCTGCGCGACACACGCCTGTCGCAGACCAAGATTCCGCCAGTGCTCCAGCTCGCGGTCTCGGCGCCCTATTCGACGGCGCACACGCAGAGCTGCGCGGCGATTTCGGCGGAGGTGCGCCGGCTCGACGGCGCGCTCGGCCCCGACGTTGACCTTCCCGGCAAGCCGAAGGGGGAGGGGGCTGCGCTGGCGGCGGTCGCGGCGCGGACCGCGGTGAGCACGCTGATCCCCGGGCTGGGTCTGGTGCGCGTGATAACCGGCGCCGACAAGGAGCAGCGCCGCGCCGAGGCCGCGGTCTATGCCGGGCAGACGCGCCGCGCCTATCTGAAGGGGCTCGGGCAGGCGCGCAAATGCACCGCGCCCGCCGCACCGACCCGCGCTGCGGTTGCGGAGACGCCGGCGCTCGACTGATCGGTCCGCCGGCGGCGGACGACCTGGACGACAAAGGGCCGGCGGATCGCTCCGCCGGCCCTTTGCCGTATGTCCAGCCTCGGGGGCTGGGCGCTGGTTCCGGCACCGGCAAAGCCGGCGCTGCGTCGGACGGGATCGTCGAGCAAGCTCGCCGACCCGCCGGCCGGAGCCACGCGAGTCCTGAGCTAAGCTTTCGCTTAGCTCAGGCCGCGTTGGCTCAGAAATCCATGCCGCCCATGCCGCCCATGCCGCCGCCGCCCATCGGCATTGCGGGCTTGTCTTCCGGCAGCTCGCTCACGGCCGCTTCGGTCGTGATGAGCAGGCCGGCGACCGATGCTGCGTTCTGCAGTGCGGTACGGACGACCTTGGTCGGATCGATCACGCCGGCTTCCACCAGGTTCTCGTACGTGTCGGTCGCTGCGTTGAAGCCGATCGTCGAGTCGTTGCCGTCGAGCAGCTTGCCCGAGACGACCGCGCCGTCGTGGCCGGCGTTGGTGGCGATCTGGCGCACCAGCGAGGTCAGCGACTTGCGGACGATGTCGATGCCGCGGGTCTGGTCTTCGTTGGCGCCGGTGACGCCTTCGAGCACCTTGGTCGCGTACAGCAGAGCCGTGCCGCCGCCGGGGACGATGCCTTCTTCAACGGCTGCGCGGGTTGCGTGCAGCGCGTCGTCGACGCGGTCCTTGCGCTCCTTGACTTCGACTTCCGAAGAACCGCCGACCTTGATCACGGCAACGCCGCCAGCAAGCTTGGCGAGACGCTCCTGGAGCTTCTCCTTGTCGTAGTCGCTCGTCGTGTTCTCGATCTGCTGACGGATGGCATCGGTGCGGCCCTTGATCGCGTCATGGTCACCAGCGCCATCGACGATGACGGTGTTGTCCTTGTCGATCGTGACGCGCTTGGCGGTGCCGAGCATGCCGATCGTGACGCTCTCGAGCTTGATGCCGAGGTCTTCCGAGATCATCTCGCCCTTGGTCAGGATCGCGATATCCTCGAGCATCGCCTTGCGACGATCGCCGAAGCCCGGTGCCTTGACCGCTGCGACCTTGAGGCCGCCGCGCAGCTTGTTGACGACGAGCGTGGCCAGAGCCTCACCCTCGATGTCCTCGGCGATGATCAGGAGCGGACGGCCCGACTGAACGACGGCTTCCAGGATCGGGAGCATCGCCTGCAGGTTCGACAGCTTCTTCTCGTGGATCAGGATGAAAGGATCCTGAAGCTCGACCGACATCTTCTCGGGGTTGGTGATGAAGTAGGGCGAGAGGTAGCCACGGTCGAACTGCATGCCTTCGACGACGTCGAGCTCGAACTCGAGACCCTTGGCTTCCTCGACGGTGATGACGCCTTCCTTGCCGACCTTCTCCATCGCTTCAGCGATCTTCTCGCCGACGACGGTGTCGCCGTTTGCCGAGATGATGCCGACCTGGGCGATTTCCTTGGTGCCCGAGACGGGCTTCGAACGCGCCTTGATGTCCTCGACGACCTTGACGACGGCGAGATCGATGCCGCGCTTCAGATCCATCGGGTTCATGCCGGCCGCAACCGACTTCATGCCTTCACGGACGATCGCCTGCGCCAGAACGGTCGCGGTGGTCGTGCCGTCGCCAGCGACGTCGTTGGTCTTCGAGGCGACTTCGCGCAGCATCTGCGCGCCCATGTTCTCGAACTTGTCCTTGAGCTCGATTTCCTTGGCGACGGTGACGCCGTCCTTGGTGATGCGCGGTGCACCGAAGCTCTTGTCGATCACAACGTTGCGGCCCTTCGGCCCCAGCGTGACCTTCACGGCGTCGGCGAGAATGTCCACGCCGCGCAGAATCCGCTCGCGGGCGTCACGCCCGAATTTTACGTCCTTGGATGCCATGGTGAGGCTACCCTTTCTATGTCTGTTGAGTCTGGAAAGTCACACGAAAGTCACACCATCCGCGCCTGCGCGCAGACGGGGGATAGCTCAGCCAACGATGCCGAGAATGTCCGATTCCTTCATGATCAGCAGGTCTTCACCGTCGATCTTGACCTCGGTGCCCGACCATTTGCCGAACAGGATCTTGTCGCCGGCCTTGACCTCGAGCGGGTGGATTTCGCCGGCTTCGTTGCGCGCGCCGGTGCCGACGGAGACGACTTCGCCTTCCTGCGGCTTTTCCTTGGCGGTCTCGGGAATGATGATCCCGCCGGCGGTCTTTTCTTCTGCCTCTACGCGGCGGACGAGCACGCGGTCGTGCAACGGACGAAAGGTCATGGGCGAAGTCCCTTTATAATGAACAGGTGTTAGCACTCGACGGAGGTGAGTGCCAGCAGCCGGGATATGATAGCGCGCATGCGCATCGTCAACCGCTGCAGGCGGAATTTCTGCCGTGAAAAATTACGCGTGTTGGACGTATAACACGCATTTACTCGCGCCATGCGTTGCCCTAGCGATGGGGCCTATTTCCGCCAAGCAGGGAGCGGCCAAGTGAAACTCGTACGGGGCGCATGGAAGATACTCGTCGGGATCAAGGACGCGCTCGTCCTGATCGCCATGTTGTTGTTCTTCGGCCTGTTGTTCGGCGCGCTCGCCGCCAAACCGGGCAAGAGCGCGATCGGAGACGGTGCGCTCGTCCTCAAGCTCGACGGCCCGATTGTCGAGCAGACGCAGGACTCCAGCCCGTTCGCCAGCCTGTCGGGCGGCGGTTCGCCGCGCGAATATCGCCTGCGCGACGTGGTGCGCAGCCTCGACAAGGCGGCCAAGGATGACCGCGTCAAGGTCGTCGTACTCGATCTCGACTCGTTCGGCGGTGGCTATCCCGCCGCGCTGACCGAAGTCGGCGATGCGCTGCGCCGCGTCCGCGACGGTTCCGACGGGAAAGGCGGCAAGCCGGTCCTCGCCTTCGCCACTGCCTATACCGACTCGGGCTATCGCCTGGCGGCCAATGCCAGCGAGATCTGGGAAAGCCCGATGGGCGGCACGCTGTTCATGGGCCCGGGCGGATCGCAGCTCTATTACAAGGGCCTGATCGACAAGCTCGGCGTCAATGCGCACGTCTATCGCGTCGGCAAGTACAAGTCGTTCGTCGAGCCCTACACCCGCACCGAGGCCTCGCCCGAGGCGAAGGAAGAGGTGGTCAAGCTCTACCAGGTGCTGTTCGCCAACTGGCAGGAGGTCGTCACCAAGGCGCGCCCCAAGGCCAAGTTCGCGCCGTTCCTGACCACGCCGGGCGCGGTGATCACCGCCGCGCAGGGCGACATCGCCAAGGCCAATCTCGATGCCGGGCTGGTCGACAAGCTCGGCACGCGGCTCGATTTCGGCCAGCGCGTCGCCGCGATCGCCGGGGTCGATACGGGCAAGGCGGCGGGCCTGTTCAAGACGATCAAATATGACGCCTATGTCGCGGCCAACCCGCTGCCGACCGCGGGCGGCAAGATCGGCGTGCTGACGATCGCCGGCGATATCATCGACGGCAAGTCGACCGCCGGTAGCGTCGGGTCGGACACCGTGTCGAAGCTGTTGCTCGACGCGCTCGCCAAGAAGGACCTGAAGGCGCTCGTCGTGCGCGTCGATTCGCCCGGCGGCTCGGCGCTCGCATCGGAGGACATGCGCCGCGCGATCCTCGAGGCGAAGGCGCAGAAGCTGCCGATCGTCGTGTCGATGGGCTCGGTCGCGGCCTCGGGCGGCTATTGGGTGTCGACCGCAGGCGACATCGTGTTCGCGCAGCCTACCACGATCACCGGCTCGATCGGCATCTTCGGGATCATCCCGACGTTCGAGAACACGCTCAAGAAGATCGGCCTGACCACCGACGGCGTCCGCACCACGCCGCTGTCCGGCCAGCCCGACATCTATGGCGGCACCAACCCCGAGACCGATGCGATCTTCCAGGCGGGGATCGAGAATGGCTATCGCCAGTTCATCACGCGCGTCGCGACGGCGCGCAAGCTGAGCACGACGCGCGTCGACGAGATCGGGCAGGGGCGTGTTTGGGATGGCGGGACCGCGCATCAGATCGGGCTGGTCGATCGCTTCGGCGGGCTGCAGGATGCGGTCGCCGAGGCGGCGCGGCGTGCCGGGTTGAAGGCGGACGGCTATCACGCCGAATATCTCGAGAAGAAGCCGAGCGCCTTTGCCAAGATGATCGCGCAGCTGGTCGATTCGAACAAGGATGACGACGCCTCGGCCGGCGACGCTTTCACGCGGATGGCGGCGGAGCGGCGCGCGGTGTTCGCGCGCGCGCTCGGCGACGTGACGCGTATCGGCACGGGTGCCGCGATCCAGGCGCGCTGCCTCGAGTGCGAGGGCGTCGGCGGCAACGCGCCGCGGCCGGGCGATGCGCGGCTGATGGACTTCGTGCTGGCGCGGTTCGGGCTGTGATTCCCGATCCGGCGCCGACGCGGATCGCGATCCGCCCCGCGACGCCCGACGATGCCGCGGCGATCGCGGCGATCTACAAGCCCTATGTCGAGCGCGGCACCGTCTCGTTCGAGCTCAAGGCGCCCGACGAGCGCATCTTCCGCCAGCGGATGGCGTCGTCGGGCGGGCTCTATCCGTGGCTGGTCGCGACGGGCGAGGATGGCGCGGTGCTCGGCTATGCCTATGCCTCGGCGTTCCGCGACCGGCCGGCGTATCGCTTCACCGTCGAGACGACGGTCTATCTCGCCAGCGGCACGCAGGGGCGCGGCAATGGGCGCCAGCTGTACGACGCGCTGATCGACACCGTGCGCGCGCAGGGCTTCACGCATGCGATCGGTGTGATCGCCTTGCCGAACGACCATTCGATCCGGCTGCACGAGTCGGTCGGCTTCAAGCGCGCCGGCTTCTTCCGCGAGGCGGGCTACAAGGACGGCCGTTGGATTGACGTCGGCTACTGGCACTGCGACCTCAACGACGCGACGATCCCGCCAATGGAGCCCAAGCCGTTCAGCGAGACGGGGATGGTGTGGAATTGGTGAGGCGCGGCTGAGCGCACCCGCAAAGCGGCTTCGTCTCTCCTTCTCTGCGCTATCCGCGGCTCTGCGCGCAAAAAAAGAAGATTGAGTTCGCGCGGAGAACGCTCGATGCAGCGTTGCTTCTTTTCTTCGTGGCTTCGTGTCTTTGTGTGAGAAAGAAGATGGGCTCACACAAAGACACGAAGCCACGAAGATGTCTCTGACCGCTGATGCACGATCTTCGGGATGGAAGGCTCCCCTGCGGGGAGGGCTTTATACCGCGGGACCGCTCGGCTAAGGCCGCTCTCAAATGACCGACACCCCAGACACCGCATCCGCTCCGCGCGATTATCGCGACACCGTCTTCCTGCCGAAGACCGACTTCCCGATGAAGGCCGGCCTGCCCGCCAAGGAGCCCGGGATCCTCGCGCGCTGGCAGGCGATGAACCTCTACGAGAAGACGCGCGAAGCGCGCCGCGGCCGCGAGAAGTTCATCCTGCATGATGGCCCGCCCTATGCGAACGGCGACATGCATATCGGCCATGCGCTCAACCATATCCTCAAGGATACGGTGTGCCGCACGCAGGGGTTGCTCGGCAAGGACGCGCCCTATGTGCCCGGCTGGGACTGCCACGGCCTGCCGATCGAGTGGAAGGTCGAGGAGCAGTATCGCGCCAAGAAGCGCAACAAGGACGAAGTCCCGCCGCGCGAATTTCGCGCCGAGTGCCGGGCGTACGCGCAGCATTGGGTGAACGTGCAGCGCGAGCAGCTCAAGCGGCTCGGCATCAACGGCGAGTGGGACCATCCCTATCTGACGATGGATTTCGCCGCCGAGGCGACGATCGTCACCGAGCTGATGAAGTTCGCGGAGAGCGGCCAGCTCTATCGCGGCGCCAAGCCGGTGATGTGGTCGCCCGTTGAAAAGACCGCGCTCGCCGAGGCCGAGGTCGAATATGAGGACGTCGTGTCGACGCAGATCGACGTGGCGTTCGAGATCGTGGAGGCGCCGAACGCGCCAGAGCTGGTCGGCGCGCATGCGGTGATCTGGACGACGACGCCGTGGACGATCCCGGTGAACCAGGCGCTGAGCTACGGGCCGGAGATCGAGTATCTGCTCGTCCGCTTCGACGACATGGCCGAGGGGCCGCGCACGCTGCTGATCGCGCACGATCTGCTCGAGAGCTTCGGCGCGCGGATCGGGCATCCGGTGATCCTCAAGATCGGCGACAGCGCAGGGACGGTGACCGCGCTCCAGTCTATCAAGGGCGCGCAGCTCGAAGGCGCCTCCGCGCGCCATCCGATGCACGAACTCGGCGGGTTCTTCGCGAAGCCGCGGCCGTTCCTGCCGGGCGATTTCGTGACCACCGAGGCGGGCACCGGGCTCGTCCATATGGCGCCCGATCATGGCGAAGACGATTTCCTGCTGTGCAAGCAATACGGCATCGATCCGGTCTTCGCGGTCGATGGCGCGGGGATGTATCGCGATGATTGGGCGTGGCTCGGCGGGCAGGGCTCGGTGATCAACAAGAAGTTCGTCTCCGCCGAGGGGCCGATCTGTTCGGACCTGCGCGGCGTCGGCGCGTTGCTCGCGGCGAGCGATGATTTCCCGCATTCCTATCCGCATTCGTGGCGGTCGAAGGCGAAGGTCATTTTCCGGGCTACGCCGCAGTGGTTCATTCCAATGGATCAGGCGCTTCCGGAATCCCCCTCCCGCTTGCGGGAGGGGTTAGGGGAGGGCAGTGCCGCGAGCGCTGACCTTTCCGGCACTGCCCTCCCCCAGCCCCTCCCGCAAGCGGGAGGGGAGCAAGAAGGGGAGACTTTGCGTTCCACCGCGCTGCGCGCGATCGAAGCGACCACCTGGTATCCGCCCAAGGGCCAGAACCGCATCACCGCGATGGTCGCCGGGCGCCCCGATTGGGTGATCAGCCGCCAGCGCGCCTGGGGCGTGCCGATCACGCTGTTCGTCGATCGCCTCACCGGGCAGTATCTCGTCGATCCCGCGGTCAATGCGCGGATCATCGCCGCGATCAACGCCGAGGGCGTCGATGCGTGGAGCGAGGAAGCGGCGCAGGACCTGCTCGGCCCCGACTATGACCTCGCCGATTACGAGCGCGTCACCGACATTCTCGACGTGTGGTTCGACAGCGGCTGCACGCACGCCTTCGTGCTCGAGAGCGGGCGCTGGCCCGATCTGCAATGGCCGGCCGATCTCTATCTCGAAGGCTCGGACCAGCATCGCGGCTGGTTCCAGTCGTCGCTGATGGAGGCGTGCGGCACGCGCGGGCGAGCGCCGTATAATGCGGTGCTGACGCATGGCTTCACGATGGACTCCAAGGGCATGAAGATGTCCAAGTCGCTCGGCAACACGATCAACCCGCTCGACCTGATGAAGGAATCGGGCGCGGACATCCTGCGGCTGTGGGCGCTGTCGGTCGATTTCACCGAGGACCACCGCATCGGCAAGGAGATCCTCGGCGGCGTCTCCGACCAGTATCGCAAGCTGCGCAACACCTTCCGCTATCTGCTCGGCGCGCTCGACGGGTTCGAGGAGAGCGAGCGGCTTCCGGTCGCGGAGATGCCCGAGCTCGAACGCTACGTGCTCCATCTGCTCGCCGAGCTCGACGCCAAGCTGCGCGCGGCGGTGCTGGTGTACGACTTCAACAGCTATGTCCGGCTGTTGACCGAGTTCGCGCAGGAAGATCTGTCGGCCTTCTACTTCGATATTCGCAAGGATTCGCTCTATTGCGACGCGCCGAGCGATGCCAAGCGCCGCGCCGTGCGCACCGTGTTCGACACGCTGTTCCACGCGCTCGTCCGCTATGCCGCGCCGGTGCTGTGCTTCACCGCCGAGGAGACGTGGCAGGCGCGCTTCCCGAGCGAGGATGGCTCGGTGCATCTGCTCGAATGGCCCGAGGTTCCCGCGGTCGACAGCGTCGATGCGGCGAAGTGGGATGCGGTTCGTGCCTTGCGCCAGCAAGTGACCGAGGCGATCGAGCCGCTGCGCCGCGAAAAGATCGTGCGCTCGAGCCTCGAGGCCGAAGTGGTCGTGCCCGAGGCGCCGCTGCCGGTCGCCGAGCTCGCCGAGCTGTTCATCGTCGCGCAGGTCACGCTCGGTGACACGCTCGCGGTGGCGCGGACCGACTTCCACAAATGCGGGCGCTGCTGGCGGCTGCTCCCCGAGGTCGAGGACGACGGCGATCTGTGCGATCGCTGCGAGGCGGTGGTGGCATGAGGCTCCCGCTCGCAGGCTTCGCGACCGCGATCGCGCTGTTCGTCGCCGACCAGGCCGCCAAGCTCGGCGTGACCGAGGGGCTCAAGCTCGATGCGATGACCAACGCGCATTATGTCACGTCGTTCTTCAACCTGCGCTTCGTCGCCAATCGTGGCGTGTCGCTGGGGCTGCTCCACGCCGATACCGACACGACGCGCTGGCTGCTCGTGCTGATGACCGGCGCGATCGCGATCGGCGTGCTGGTGTGGATGCTGCGCGAGCCCAAGCGCGCCGACCAGATGGCGCTCGGGCTCGTGCTCGGCGGCGCATTCGGCAACATCCTCGACCGGATCCGGCTCGGCTATGTCGTCGATTTTGCCGATCTGCATTTCGGCGACTGGCAGCCGTTTTTGGTCTTCAACATCGCCGACGCGGCGATTAGCATCGGCGTGGTCATCTTGCTCGCGCGCGCGCTTCTGATACGAGATAAGCCGACCACAGATGCGCCGTCAGATTCTGGGGCGGAACAGGGCCCAACGGAGAATATCCATGCGTAAGTTTTCGATTCTTTCGGCCGGCGTGGCGCTGCTCGCGCTCGGCGCTTGCGCGCATGGCAAGGGCGGTCGCGCCGGGCCCGACGAATTCTCGGTGGCGCGCCAGGCACCGCTGGTGATCCCGCCCGATTTCTCGCTGACCCCGCCAAAGCCCGGCGCGGCGCGCGCCAACGACGTGAGCGCGAACGCGCAGGCGCTCGACGCGCTGTTCGGCGGCACCGCGGCACGCAGCGCGGGCGAGAGCGCGACGATCTCGCAGGCCGGCGTCGATTCGGACGATCCCGGCATCCGCTCGTCGGTCGGCGATCCCGGCACGACCGTGGTCGACAAGGGCACGACGACGCGCGACGTGGTCGCAGCGCCAGAGGGCGACGGCCAGGCCGCACGGGCGACCGCGCCGAAGTGACACAAAACGAAACCCTCCCCCGCGGGTGCGGGGGAGGGTTGCGGTAGAGCGAAGGGAGCGTCCGGACAGGCGCTCCCTTTTTTCGTGTCAGAAGGCTACGCCGACATAGCCGAGCACGCTCGAGCCGCGACCGAAGGTCGAGGCATACCCCTTGCGGTAGAAACCGCCGAACTTGCTGCTGGTGATGTCGGTGTCGACATAGGTCACGCCGACCTTGAACGGACCGCCGACGGCCTCGGCCGTGACCGACCAGTCGAGATAGTTGCGATCGTTCGCGACGAGGTTGGCGAGGCCGAGCGAGCCGTCGGTATAGCCGACATGGCCCTTGAGCGTGACCGGCGTCTTGGGCACTGCGACCGCAGCCTCGCCATAGACGTAGATATTGTCGTCCTTGTTGTTCGCGGTGAAGTCGAGGCCCTTCTGACCACCCCACGCATAGTTGCCGCCGACCTTGGTCGATACCGGGCCGAGCGTGTAGCTGACCGAGGCATAAGGCTCGAAGAAATCGGTATTGGGCGCGACCGACTTGTTGTGGCTCGGATAGTAATAATAGAGCAAGCCGGCATCGACGGTCAGGCCGTTGAAGGTCTTGGTGTAGCCGCCGTACAGATCGACCTCGGCATCGCCATAGCCGTTGAGCAATGGCGTCTTGCCGCTGCCGTCGATCGTCGACGCCCAGGTGCCGATGTAGAAACCAGCCGAGCTGTTGATGTTGATCGTGCCCTGGACGGCGCCGTCGCCATTGGTCTGGGTCAGGCCGCGGAAGCGATAGTCGCTGATCAGCGTGACGCCGCCGGTGATCTTGAACGGCTTGTCGGCCGCGGCCGGTGCTGCGGCTGGTGCATCCTTGGCATCGGGGGTGGTGGTGACGGGTACGTCCTGCGCGAAGGCGGGCGTGGCGGAAGCAGCGAGCAAGAGCGCGCCGAGCGTAGATGTGGAGAAGCGCATGGTTTCCCTTTCGAAAATGCGACTGTCCCCGCCTGCTTTGCCGATGCAGCGTCTGTCAGAGACGCGAAGGTCTCCCGCGCGACTAAAGCGGCAGCCCCTCCAATGCCGAGCGACGCTGCAGCGCACAACCGAATTCGCGTCGCGCGCGCGCGGTTGCGGCGCTATTGTGGCTGATCTGCAACAGCCTTGTAACAAATCATTGCTGGCCAGCGAACCGCGCGAGCCCGGCGGCGAGGTCGGCGATCAGGTCGGCGGGATCCTCGAGCCCGATCTGCAGCCGCACCATCGGCCCGGCGTCGTTGCGCTGCGTGACGCTGCGATGGCGCAGCGGATCGACCGGCAGCGCGAGGCTTTCGAACCCGCCCCAGCTATAGCCGATCCCGAAATGCGCGAGCCCGTCGATCAGCCGCGCGCGGGCGGCCTCATCGCCGCCGTTGAGGACGAACGAGAACAGCCCCGACGCGCCCTTGAAGTCGCGGACGAAATGCGCGTGGCCGGGGCAGCTCGGCAGTGCCGGATGGAGTACGGTGGCGACCTCGGGCTGCTGCGCAAGCCACTGCGCGATCTGAAGCGCGCTTGCCTGATGCTGCTTGAGGCGCACCGCCATCGTCCGCAAGCCCCGGCTGGCGAGCCAGGCATCGTCGGGGCTGACGACCTGTCCGAGCTCGAAACTGGTGCTGCGCAACCGCGCGAAATGCCCCGGGCCGGCGGTCACCGCGCCCATCATCACGTCGCTATGGCCGACGATATATTTTGTGCAGGCGAGGATGGTGAGATCGATGCCGTGCGCGATCGCGGGGAAGAAGAGTGGCGTCGCCCAGGTATTGTCGAGCAGCGTGGTCACGCCGCGCGCCTTGGCGACGCCGACGATAGCGGGGATGTCCTGCACCTCGAAGGTGAGGCTGCCGGGGCTTTCGAGCAGGATCGCGCGGGTGCTGTCGGTGATCAGGTCGGCGATGCCCGCGCCGATCATCGGATCGTAGAAGCGCGTGGTGATGCCCATCCGCGTGAGCAGGCCGCGGCCCATCGCGCGGGTCGGATCGTACGCGCTGTCGGGGATCAGCAGATCATCGCCGGGCGAGAGCACCGAGAGCAGCGCGGCGGCGATCGCGGCGACGCCCGAGGGGTAGAGGAAGGTGCCTTCGGCGCCGGGCTCGAGCTCGGTCAGCGCATCGGCGAGGCTCCACTGCGTCGGCGTGCCCTTGCGCCCGTAGAACAAGCGGTGATGCGTGTCGCGCCCGGCGGCTTCGCGCAGATCGGCGACCGAATCGTAGAGGATCGTCGAGGCACGCCAGACCGGCGTGCTGACGATGCCCTGCGTCCATTCCTTGCGGCGTCCCGCGGTGACGACGCGGGTGGAATCGCCCTTGGGGGCATCGGTCTTCTTCATGGTGCGAATCTCTAAGCCCCTCCCCTTCAGGGGAGGGGTCGGGGGTGGGGCAGTGCTGGGTGCTACGCTCGTTACGGCCCCACCCCAACCCCTCCCCTGAAGGGGAGGGGCTTTTAGAAGCCAATTACGCCGCGCCGGTCGCCTTGGGCGTGGTGCGATCGGCACCCCATTCGGACCAGCTGCCGTCATAGACCGCGGCTTCATTGCCGAGCAGATGCGCGCCGAACGCCAGCGCCGAGGCGGTGATGCCCGAGCCGCAGGTGGTGACGAGCGGCTTGGCGAGATCGATCCCGGCGCCTTCGAACGCGGCCTTGAGCGCGTCTCCGGTCTTCCACGTCCCGTCGCCGTTGAAGAGCTCGCCGACCGGCAGGTTCTTAGAGCCCGGAATGTGGCCGGCATGCGTGGCAGGCCGCGGATCGGGTTCCTCGCCGGTGAAGCGCGCGGCCGAGCGTGCGTCGAGCACTTGCTCGGCGCCGCTGTCGACATTGGCCTTCATCTGGTCGAGCGTGCGCACGCCCTTGTCGTCGGCCCAGACGGTGAAGTGGCGATGGCGGAGCTGCTCCTTGCCGGTCGCCGTCTCGCGGCCTTCGGCCTGCCATTTGGCGAGCCCGCCGTCGAGGATCGCGACGTCGTGCGCGCCGAAGGTGCGCAGCATGAACCAGGCGCGCGCCGAGGTGTGATAGGGCGAATTGTCGTACAGCACGATGCGGCTGCCATCGCCGAGCCCGAGCGACTGCATCCGGCTGGCGAATTTCTCGGGCGCCGGGAGCATCGCGGGCAGCGTGCTGCTGGTGTCGGCGAGTTCGGCCAGATCCATGAACACCGCGCCGGGAATATGCGCCGCCTCATATTCGGCCGCCGGATCGCGATCCCCGAAGCCCGCGAAATAGGTCGCGTCGACGATCCTCAGGTCGTTTGCGCCAAGCTCGTTTGCGAGCCATTCGGTCGTCACCAGCGAATCCATCGATCGTCTCCTTGGTTTTTTGCCAGCCTAGCCACCCGTTCGCGCGCCGTCGAGACGGTTGGGATGACGCAGCCGCCACGCTGCCCTATATTGGCGCGATGACCCCTACGCATCTCGGCCAGACCAGCACGCTTCCCGCTTCCCCTGAGGAGGCGGTGCTCGATTATGTTCCCAACCCGCGCCCCGGCCGGACCTATCTTGTGCGCTTCGCGGTGCCCGAGTTCACCTCGCTCTGCCCGGTTACCGCGCAACCCGACTTCGCGCATCTCGTGATCGACTATGCGCCCTACGCGACGATCGTCGAATCGAAGTCGCTCAAGCTGTTCCTCGGGTCGTTCCGCAACCACCAGGCATTCCACGAAGATTGCACCGTCGGGATCGGCGAGCGGCTGTTCGCCGAGATGCAGCCGTTGTGGCTGCGGATCGGCGGATATTGGTATCCGCGCGGCGGGATTCCGATCGACGTGTTCTGGCAATCGGGCGCGCCGCCAGAAGGTCTTTGGCTGCCGGCGCAGGACGTGCCAGGATATCGCGGGCGCGGTTGAGCGCCCGACTCGTTCAGCTTACCGCAAGGTTGATCTCGATCACGTCGATTCCGTATGTTGCATTGCAACATTGCTGCAACCATATTGAAACTTAGCCGTTCGTGGGGGACAGCTGAAGGGTGCAAGCCCGGATTTACCCTGAGGAAATGCGAGCATGGTGCAAGTGGCGGACATCGTGGGCTCGATCGACCATCTGGCGCTGGTCGGCAACTTCCTGCCGCGTAAATGCGGCCTTGCAACATACACCACCGACACGTTTACCGCGCTGAAGGGCCGTTTCCCCGACCTGCGCATCGACGTCTATGCGATGGACGATCATCCCGGTCTCTACGATTATCCGCCCGAGGTAACTCGCAGCATCCCCGAGCAGGATCGCATGCAGTATCTGGAGGCCGCCCGCGAGATCGAGGCGAGCGGCGCGCAGGCGCTGTGGCTGCAACACGAATACGGCATCTTCGGCGGTCCGGCGGGCGAGCATATCCTCGCCTTGCTCGATCGTGTGTCGATGCCGGTGATCGTCACGCTCCACACCATTCTCGAAAAGCCCGATGCCGACCAGCGTCGCGTGATGGAAGGCCTGTTGCGCCGTGCCGCGCGCGTCGTCGTGATGGCAGAGCGCGGTCGCGAGATCCTCGAGCGCGTCTACGGCGCGAGCGGCCGCTCGATCGTGATGATCCCGCACGGCGTGCCGGATCGCGATTTCGTCGATCCCGCCACGCTCAAGGGGCGCTTCGGATGGGAAGGGCGGCAGGTCGTGCTGACCTTCGGCCTGCTCGCGCCCGGCAAGGGTATCGAGGTCATGATCGACGCGCTGCCGGCGATCGTCGAGCAGAACCCGGATGTGCTGTATGCGGTGCTCGGCGCGACGCACCCCAATCTTGTGAAGCACGAAGGCGAGAAGTATCGCGATAAGTTGAAGGCGCTCGCGCTCGATCACGGCGTCAGCCGCAACATCGAATTCATCGATGCGTTTCTCGAGCATGACGCGTTGATCGACTATCTGCAGGCTGCGGATATCTATGCGACGCCCTATCTCAACCCCGCGCAGATCACGTCGGGAACGCTGTCCTACGCCGTCGGCGTCGGCAAGGCGGTGGTATCGACGCCCTATGTGCACGCCACCGAGATCCTCGCCGATGGCCACGGCGTCCTCGTCGACTTCGGCGACTCGGCGGCTTTCGCGCGCGAGATCAACGCGCTGCTCGGCAGCGACCGCAACCGCATCAAGCTGTCCGAGCGCGCTTATGCGCGAGGCCGCACGATGATCTGGCCGCGTCTCGCCGAAGTCGCGATGCGCGAAATCGTCCAGATGGTCGCCGCCAAGCCGCGTCGGCTGCCGAGCAGCACGGCATCGCTGACGCCACTGCCGGGAGATTTCGCCGGTGTCGAGCGGATGAGCGATTCCACGGGCATGCTGCAGCATTCGATCTATTCGATCCCCGACCGTCGCCACGGCTATTGCATCGACGACAATGCCCGCGCGCTGATGCTGGTCAGCCAGATGAGCGAGATGGACGACGTCCAGCGCGACAAGTGGATGACGGTCTATGCGTCGTTCCTGCAATATGCGTGGAATCCCGAGGCGCGCCGCTTCCGCAATTTCATGAATTTCGACCGGACCTGGTGCGAGGAATTCGGCTCGGAAGATTCGAACGGCCGCACGCTGTGGGCGTTCGGCGTGACCGCGCGCGATGCGCAGCAGGCCAAGCATCGCGACTGGGCGCTGTCGATGTTCGACATGACCGCGTCGCTCGCGCTCGAGCTCGGCTCGCCGCGGGCGCACGCCTTTGCGATGCTCGGTGCCGCGGCGATCCTCGAGGCGCATCCCGGCCACACGCTGGCGCGCGAGATCCTTGCGCGCTTCGGCGATGAACTGTGCGGACTGCTCGAAGAGGCGCGTCGCCCCGAATGGGAGTGGTTCGAGATCGTCCTCGCCTATGACAATGCGCGATTGCCCGAGGCACTGCTGCGCGCCGGCATGGCGCTCGAGCGTCCCGACATGATAAAGTGCGGCCTGGCGACGCTCGACTGGATCGTCGCCAAGCAGACCTCGCCCGACGGCCGCTTCCGCGCGGTCGGCAGCGAGAGCTTCGGGCGCGTCTATGCCGAGCCGCTTCAGTTCGACCAGCAGCCGCTCGAAGCACAGGCGACGATCGATGCCTGTGGCGCCGCGTTCGACGCATCGCAGAACCTGCGCTGGGTCGAGGAAGCCAATCGCGCCTATCGCTGGTATCTCGGTCAGAACGACCTCGATCTGCCGCTGGCGACCGCGCAGGACGGTGGTTGTTTCGACGGCCTGATGCCGACCGGGCTCAACCGAAACCAGGGCGCCGAGTCGATTTTGGCGCTGCAATTGGCCGGTTGCACCATTTCCGGGCTGGCAAAGCGGTCGCAAAGCGTGGCAGGACCGGATCGCGCCGTCGCGTAGCCTCGCTCGTGACGCCGCCGAGGCGTTGCGCGAGGCTATACCGTGATTGAGTTGTTCGAACATCCGCTCCGGCTGCATGCCGATCCGTCCCGCGTGGTGGTGCGTCCGTTCCACCTCGCCTGGGGTGGCAATGGCGGCAACCGGACCGAGCGGATCGTCAACGCGGTGATGGCGCTCGATACCGCCGAGACGCGCCTTGAGCTCGAGATCGTGCTCAAGGATTTCGAGGCGCGGCACTGGCAGACCCGGCGGGTGTTCATGACGCGCTACGACGAGATCGAGCAGATGCTCGGCCTCGACGGCAGCGAGATTGGCGACGAGAAGCGCCAGCTGATCGGCGCCTATTTCTGCCACGAATATAGCTATGCCGCCGCCGCGCTCATGAACCCGAGCGCGGTGCCGCATTTCGACCAGTCGGGCATGCCCGCAGGATCGCAGCGCATCCTGATGAGCCTGCGCGCGGTGGGCGAGGGACATATCTCCTCGGTCTCGTTCCGCGAGGGCATCATCACCGACGGCAATCAGCTCAAGCTCGCGCCCGAGCCGCCGTTCGCGACCGCGACCGATGCGGTCGGGCTCGACGAGGAGACGCTGCCCGAGGGCCCGATCACCGTCTATCGCCACCGCGATTCGACGCTGTCGGGGACGGTGATCTTCCCGATCACCGCGGCGCAGTCGAAGGGGCTCGAGGATCTGCGGCTCGTCCAGTTCCATCACGACGACGGCTCGGTCGAATGGCTCGGCACCTACACCGCGTATAACGGTTCGACGATCCAGTCCGAATTGCTGCGCACGCGCGATTTCCGCGCGTTCGATCTTGTGCCGATGACCGGCTCGGCCGCGCGCAACAAGGGCATGGGGCTGTTCCCGCGCAAGGTGAACGGCCAGTATATGATGATCGGCCGGCAGGACGGCGAGAATCTGTACCTGATCAAGTCCGATACGCTGACGCATTGGGACGAGGGCGAGAAACTGCTCGGCCCGATGTATCCGTGGGAGCTGGTGCAGATCGGCAATTGCGGTCCGCCGATCGAGCTCGACGAGGGCTGGTTGCTGTTGACCCACGGCGTCGGCGCGATGCGCAAATATGCGATCGGCGCGGTGCTGCTCGACAAGACCAACCCCGCCAAGGTGATCGGCCGCACGCGCGAGCCGATCCTCGCTGCGGCGAACCAGGACCGCGAGGGCTATGTGCCCAACGTCGTCTATACCTGCGGCGCGATCCGGCATGGTGAGACGCTGTTCGTACCATATGGCGTCGCGGACAGCTCGGTCGCGTTCGCGTTCATCAATATCAAGACGCTGCTCGAGGCTATGGCCTGAAGCTCCCTCTCCCTGCGGGAGAGGGAAGGGGCCCGCTCGGCGCAGCCGAGGGGGAAGGGTGAGGGCAGCTCGGTCTTCTGCCCTCACCCGACCTCGCTGCGCTCGGCCACCCTCTCCCGATAGGAGAGGGGTTTCAGCGCGTCGCGGCAACCGCGCGGCAATACAGCAGCGCCGCTATCCCCAGGAACAGCAGCGTCCCGCCGATCAGCCCGGCGGTCTCGTGCCCCGGGCCGATCAGCCTGAGCGGCGCATCTTTGCCCGTCGCCCACACTACCAGCGCGAACAGCACGCCCCACAGGCTCTCGCCGACGATCATCCCGGTTGCGGTGAGCGTGCCCATCCGCTCGGCGACCTCGGGGTTGGCGCTGCGGCGTGCCCAGCGATCGTAGATCCAGCCGAACAGCGCGCCGAGCACGGTCGGCAGGATCACCGCCATCGGCAGATAGATGCCGAGCGCGACGCCGAGCGGCGGAAGGCGCAGCAGGCGGAGCTTGCCGAGCAGTTCGTCGAGCGCGATCAGCCCGACCCCGGCGAGCACGCCATAGCCGAGCATCGTCCAGTTCGCGTCGCCCGACAGCACGCCCTTGGCCAGCGCCGAAATCAGCCCGGCCTGCGGGGCGGCGAGCGCATTCGGCCCCGCGCCGGGGACGCCGACGAAGCCCATTCCGCTGTTGAGCACGTTGAGCACCGGCGGGATGATCAGCGAACCGAACACCACGCCGATCACCAAGGCGACTTGCTGCTTCCACGGCGTCGCGCCGACCAGCTGGCCGGTCTTGAGATCCTGCAGATTATCGTTCGAGATCGTCGCCACGCCGAACACGATGCCGGTGACGATCAGCGCATAAGCAATCAGCGCACGTGTCGTGTCGGCGCCGGGATGCTGCCCGAACAGCCCGACCAGCATCAACGACGAGCCGATGATCGCGAGGATGCCGATCCCCGAGACGGGCGAGTTGGACGCGCCGATCAACCCGGCCATATAGCCGCACACCGCCGCGATCATCAGCCCCGCGACGAGCACGAACACCAGCGCGCCAGCGATCAGCAACACCGCCGATCCGGCCAGCGCGCCGCCCGCGATCACGTCCCACAGCAGCCAGGCGATCGGCAGCAGCGTCAGCAGTGCGACGCCGGCGACCCACGCGATCGGCAGGTCGCGCTCTTCCAGCGCGAGCGTCTCGCCCTTGCCACGCGCCGCGCTCGCCGCCAGCGCCGAGCGGACGCCGCCGATCACCGGGCCGGCGATCTTGACCAGCGTCCAGATCGCCGAGATGCCGATCACGCCTGCGCCGAAGAAGCGCACGTCGCCCTTCCACATCGTGTCGACCCACGCGGCGATGTCGCCCGGCATGGGATGCGCCGCGGTTAGGAGCGGCACGAGCACGAACCAGCCGATCACCAGCCCGAGCGCCATCGCCGCGCCGACCGAGATGCCGACGAGATGGCCGACGCCGAGCAAGGCGAATGACAGGCTCCCCGAAATCCCCGTCGCGCCCGCGCCGACGCGGAAGGTGGTCGCGGCGGTGTCGGTGATGATCTTGGTCTGGGTGAAGATAGCGAAGCCCGCCGAAGCGACCGCGTTCCAGATCAGCACGAGCAGGCCCTGCTTCGCTTCCGCCTCGCCTTCGCGCGATCCGGCGCCGATGTGCAGCACCTCGGCGGCGGCGACACCCTCGGGATAGGGCAGGTCGGTGTCGACGACGAGCGCGCGCCGCAGCGGCACCGAGAACATCACGCCGAGGATGCCGCCCGTCGCGGTGATCATCGCGGTCTGGACATAGGGAAAGTCCTGCCACCAGCCGATCATCACCAGCCCGGGCAGCACGAAGATGATCGCCGCCAGCGTCCCCGCCGCGCTCGCGACGGTCTGGACGATATTGTTCTCGAGGATCGTCGATCCCTTGAACAGCTTGAGGATCGCCATCGAGATCACCGCGGCGGGGATCGAGGTCGCGAAGGTCAGGCCGACCTTCAGTCCGAGATAGACGTTGGCGGCGGTGAACAGCAGCGTGATGAGGCCGCCGAGCAGTACGCCGCGCAGCGTGAGTTCGGCGATCGGGAGGGGGCGTGGTGCGGTCATACGCTCTGGTGCCACAGGCCGAGGGGGCGGGAACAGGGGGTATGCGCATTCGTTCGCGATCGGCATGATTTTGCTGCATCGCAACAAAGGACACCCTAGCTATTCTGAGCATGCTTATTATATGAGCTGTGTGAACGATTCGATTGCCTTCGTGATCAGCGATGTGTCGCGCCTGATGCGCCGGCGCTTCGACGAGCGTGCGCGCGCGATCGGCGTGACGCGGACGCAGTGGCGCGTGCTGAAATTCCTGCAGCGCGGGGAAGGGATCAATCAGGGCGGTCTGGCCGAGTTGCTCGAGGTCGAGCCGATCACCGCGTGCCGGATGATCGATCGGCTCGAGGAGGCCGGTCTGGTCGAGCGGCGGCGCGATCCCGGTGATCGCCGCGCGTGGCGGATCTTCCTGACCGATCGCGCGCGACCGCTGCTCGACGAGCTCGGTCACCTCGCCGACGATCTGCTGGCGAGCGCGCTCACCGGAATTTCGAGCGCCGACCACGATCTCGTGATGACGACGCTACAACGTATACAGACGAACCTGTCCGACCCTCATACCGCCAAAGAGGCCGCCAATGGCTGACGCAGACCCCAAGATCGACCGTGACGCCGCCAGCGAGACGGTAATCATCGCGCCCGCGCCGGGCGTGCAGGGCGCCGCACCGGTCAAGCGGCGGAACTGGTTGCACTTGGTGCTGATGCTCAGCCTGCCGCTGCTCATCATCGCGATCGCGGCCTATTTCTGGCTCACCGCAGGACGCTTCGTGTCGACCGACAATGCCTATATCCAGCAGGACAAGGTGTCGGTGTCGGCCGACGTCGGGGGGCGGATCGTCGCGGTCAAGGTGCGCGAGAACCAGCCAGTCAAGGCCGGCGACCTGCTGTTCCAGATCGACCCCGCGCCGTATCGCATCGCGCTGGCGCAGGCCAATGCCGCGATTGCGACCGCGCGCGTGCAGGTCAGCACGCTCGCCACCGACAGCGGCGGCGCCGCGGCCGACATCGGCAGCGCGCGCGCCGACATCGCGCTCGCTCAGGCGACCTATGACCGCCAGGCGCAGCTGATGAAGCAGGGCTTCACCACCCGCGCCAGCTTCGACGCCGCCGCGCAGCAGGTCGCCGCCGCGCGTGCCAAGCTCGCGACCGCACAGGCGAGCGCCGCCAAGGCGCGTGCGCAGGTCGGCAGCGGCACCGATGGGTCGGGCGTCCCGGCCGCGGTGCAGGCGGCGATGGCGCAGCGCGACAAGGCCGCGCTCGATCTCCAGCGCACCTCGGTCTACGCGCCGGTGGCGGGGACGATCAGCCAGTCGGACCGCTTGCAGGTCGGCGCGATGATGATCACCGGGTTGCCCGCGGTCAGCGTCGTCGCGGCGCATGCGGCGTGGGTCGAGGCCAATTTCAAGGAAACCGACCTCAACAAGATGCGCGTCGGGCAACCCGCCGAGGTCGATTTCGACGCGTATAGCGGGGTCAAGCTCAAGGGCCATGTGATGTCGATAGGCGCGGGCACCGGCTCCGAATTTTCGGTGCTGCCGGCGCAGAATGCGACGGGCAACTGGGTCAAGGTGACGCAGCGCGTACCGGTGCGGATCGCGATCGACGAGGCCAGCCCGCGGCCGATGATCGCTGGCTTGAGCGTCAACGTGACGGTCGACGTTCGCGACCATGGCAACCGCTAACCCGGGCGCTGGCGGCGGGGCGGGGGACGACTCCGAGAACCTCGCCGGCATCGCCTCGACCGAGGAGGCCGCGCCGTTCGAGGAGCGCGCGGCGCTGCACACCACCAATCGCCCGCTGCTGACCTTCGGCGTGATGGCGGCGACGATCATGCAGATCCTCGATTCGACCATCGCCAACGTCGCGCTGCCGCACATGCAGGCGTCGCTCAGCGCGACCGCGGATACCATCACCTGGGTGCTGACGAGCTATATCGTCGCATCGGCGGTCGCGATTCCGCTGACCGGCTGGCTCGCCGACCGGATCGGGTCGCGCAATCTCTTCCTCGGCGCGGTGGTCGGCTTCGTCATCGCCTCGATGCTGTGCGGTCTGGCGACCAGCCTGCCAGAGATGGTCGCGTTCCGCGTGCTGCAGGGCATTGCCGCGGCGTTCATGAACCCGCTCAGCCAGACGGTTATGATGGACATCAACCCCAAGTCGAAACAGGCCGCAGCCATGTCGATCTGGGGAATGGGGATCATGGTCGGGCCGATCCTCGGGCCGATCATCGGCGGCTGGTTGACCGAGAATTACGATTGGCGCTGGTGCTTCTACGTCAACGTGCCGATCGGGATCGTGTGCTTCGCGATCCTGTGGGCGCTGCTGCCGTCGCGCCAGATCACGCGGCGCGGGTTCGACCTGTTCGGCTTCGGCGTCCTGGCGATCGCGATCAGCGTGTTCCAGCTGATGCTCGACCGCGGCCAGACACAGGACTGGTTCAGCTCGTGGGAGGTGTGGATCGAAGGGATGGTCGCGCTCGGCGCGGCGTGGATCTTCCTTGTCCATCTGTTCACCGCCAAGACGCCGCTGTTCGATCGCGCCCTGTTCATGAACCGCAATCTGCTGACCGGAGTCGGCTTCATGCTGGTGATCGGCGTGCTGATGAACGCGACGCTCGCGCTGCTGCCGCAGATGCTGCAGTCGCTGTTCGGCTATCCGGTGCTGTCGGCGGGCATCCTGCTGATGCCGCGCGGCGTCGGGATCGTCGCGTCGATGTATGTCGCCGGGCAGTTGATGAAGCGCCAGGTCGACCCGCGGCTGATGGTCGGCGGCGGCCTGCTGATCGCGGGCTGGTCGCTCTACGACATGACGAGCTGGACGCTCGAAATGGGGCAGCAGCCGTTCATCGTGACGGGGTTCATCCAGGGGGTTGGGCTCGGCCTGATCTTCATCCCGCTCAACATCATGGCGTTCGGCACGCTCGCCGCGCATTTCCGCACCGAGGCGGCGAGTTTGCTCAACCTGGCGCGCAACATCGGCGGGTCGGCGGGGATTTCGGTTGTCACCGCGATGCTGACGCGCAACATCCAGACCAGCCACGCCGATCTCGCACAGCATATCCCCGATCCGGGGCTGATATCGAACGATCCGGTGGTGGGTTCGCTCACCGGCAGTTCGACCGACGTGATCCTCTCGATGGCCGACGGGATCGTCAACGCGCAGGCGGCGATGATCGCCTATCTCGACGACTTCAAGCTTATGATGATCCTGACGCTCGCGGTCGTGCCGCTGGTGCTGCTGCTCAAGCGCCCTGCGCCGCCCAAGGCGGGCGAGGCCGAGGTGCATGTGGCGATGGACTGAACCCGGCGCTTTCGTGTTGCGCAGCCGTTACTTCGGCGCGGGTCGTGCGTTGAGCGCGCCATGCAGAAACTCTGGTTCATCACCAACGTCAAATCGGGCACCGCGAGGCCCGCCAAGGCCGATGCGATCGCGACGCTGTTCGCCGAGCGCGGCCTGACGCTGGTCGGGCGCACCGCCTTCCCCGAGGATGCGCTGCCGACGCCCGCTGAACTCGACGCGGCCGGGGTCGACACCGCTGTGCTGTTCGCCGGCGACGGGACGATCAACGCCGCGGTCAGCGCGCTGGCGGAGTGGAACGGCGCGATCCTGATCCTGCCGGGCGGGACGATGAACCTGCTCGCCAAGCTGCTCCACGGATCGACCGATCCTGCCGCGATCCTCGCCGCCGCGGTCGAGCGTGGGCGCAAGATTGCCCTGCCGGTGGTCGAGGTGGCCGGAAACCGCGCGCTGGTCGGGCTGATCCTCGGGCCAGCAGCGAATTGGGTGCGCGCCCGCGAACTGGTGCGGGCAGGGCGGATCCGCGGGCTGGCACGCGCGCTGCGGCATGCGTGGCGGCGCACTTTCGGGCGCGGCGTCCGGCTCGAGGGCGTGCCCGGGCTCAAGCACGGCGCGCAGGCGGTGCTGGTGCGCGCTGAGGCAGGCCGGCTCGATGTCGCCGCGATCGATGCGCGTGACTTCCGTGCGCTGGCGCGGCTCGGCTGGGAATGGGTGACGGGCGATTGGGTCGCGGCGTCGGAAGTGACGCAGTGCCACGCGACGCAGTTCCGCACGCGCGGCGACAAGCCCGCGCTCGCGCTGGTCGACGGCGAGCCGGTGATGCTGGAACCCGGCAGCGATGTCCGCGTAGGGATGATGCGCGAGATCTTCATCGCGACCAGGCAGGAGGCATGATGCGGCTGTTCCACGTCAGCGACGTCCATTTCGGGCGTGAGGACACGCAGGCGGTCGCGTGGTTCGACGCGCTGGTCAAGGCCGAGCGGCCCGACGCGGTGATCATGACCGGCGACCTGACGATGCGCGCGCGCCGACGCGAGTTCGCCGCCGGGCTGACCTGGCTGCAGGGGCTGGGCGTGCCCGTCACGGTCGAGGTCGGCAATCACGATCTGCCCTATTTCAACCCGATCGACCGCTTGTTCCGCCCGTATCGCCGGATGACCGCGATCGAGCGGATGGTCGAGCAGCCGCTCGACCTGCCGGGCGTGGCGATCGTCCCGCTGGTGACGACGGCGCGCGCCCAGTGGCGCTGGAACTGGTCGAAGGGCAAGGTCAGCGATCGCTCGCTCGCTCGCGCGCTCGAGCTCGTTGCGGCAGTGCCCGAGGGCAAGCTGATCTTCATCGCCTGCCACCATCCGCTGGTCGAGCCCGAGACGCGGACCTCGGCGCAGACGCACAATGGCGCCACGGCGCTAAAACGGCTGGCCGAGGCGGGGGCGAAGGCGGTGCTGACCGGGCATGTTCACGACCCGTTCGATATCGCGCACAGCATCGCCGGGCAGACGGTGCGGATGATCGGCGCGGGCACCTTGTCCGAGCGGACGCGGACGACACCGCCGTCGTTCAACGAGATCCGCGTCGCCGACGGACGCTTCGACGTGCTGCTGCGCACGATGACGAGTGCGCCCGATCAACCGCTCGAACGCGAACGCGCGGAATAGGGCCGTCGTCCGGAAGGGGTTGTAACGCGCCGGCTGCGCGATACGCTGGCGTAATGAAAGTTGCCCTCCTGCTCGCGCCGCTCCTGCTCGCCACCGCACCCGCTTTTGCGGGGCCGTCCGACATCGACGCCCGCGTCGCGCGCGTGCTCAAGCGCACGCCGCTGATTGATGGGCATAACGACTGGGCCGAGACGCTCGTCGGCCGCGCCGGCGATGCGCGCTGGACGATGGACCTGACGACGCTCGATCCGGTCAAATACGACACCGACATCACACGGCTGCGCAAGGGTGGCGTCGGCGGGCAATTCTGGTCAGTCTATGTCGATGCCAGTTTGCCGGGGCCGCAACAGGTCGAGGCGACGCTCGAGCAGATCGGGCTGATGCAGCAGATCTTCGCGCGCTATCCGACTGTGTTCCAGGCGGCGACCACCGCCGCCGATGTCCGGCGGATCCAGGCGAAGGGCCGGATCGCGTCGCTGCTCGGGGTCGAGGGCGGCGGGCAGATCGACGGCAAGTTCGCCGTGCTGCGCGCCTATCGCCAGCTCGGCGCCTCCTATCTCACGCTGACGCATTCGCGGACGATCGCCTGGGCCGATTCGGCGACCGACGATCCGAAGCATGGCGGGCTCACCAAATTCGGCGAAGTAGTGGTGCACGAGCTCAACCGGCTCGGCATGCTGGTCGATCTCAGCCACGTCAACGAAGCGACGATGCGCGCCGCCTTGCGCGTGTCTAGCGCCCCGGTGATCTTCTCGCATTCGAGCGCGCGCGCGCTGTGCGATCATCCGCGCAACGTGTCCGATGAGGTACTCACGCTGCTCGCCGCCAATGGCGGGATCGTGATGGTCAATTTCGCGCCGAGCTACGTCTCCGAACAGCGCCGGCTGTGGGAGGCGGCGCATAATGGCGAGATCGCCAGCTACAATGCGCCGCCATTCGGCGGGCTCTATATCGGGCAGCCCGACAAGGCCAAGGCGGCGCTCGCGGCGTGGGAGCAGGCGCACCCCAAGCCGGCGGTGACGCTGACGATGGTCGCCGACCATATCGACCATATCGCCAAGGTGGCGGGGATCGACCATGTCGGGATCGGATCGGATTTCGATGGCTTGAGCGAATTGCCGCAAGGGCTCGACGGCGTCGAGACCTATCCCGCCTTGCTCGCCGAACTGGCGCGCCGCGGGTGGAGCGACCGCGATCTCGCCAAGCTGGCGGGCGGCAACATCCTGCGCGTGATGGCGGGTGCCGAGCGCGCGGCGCTCGCGCTGAAGGGCGAGCCCGCGGCGACCGCGACGATCGCGCAACTCGACGGCGCATGATCGCGCGGTCGCGGGGGGCGGCCAGCGCACACGAAAAGGGCGGCCCGTTGCCGGACCGCCCCTTCGCGAACCAGAGATCCGAAAGCTTAGCGCTTCGAGAACTGGAAGCTACGACGGGCCTTCGCCTTGCCGTACTTCTTACGCTCGACCGTGCGGCTGTCGCGGGTCAGGAAGCCGGCGGCCTTGACGGGCGCGCGCAGGATCGGCTCGAACTTGGTCAGTGCCTGGCTGATGCCATGCTTGACCGCGCCGGCCTGGCCCGAAAGGCCACCACCCTTGACGGTGCAGACGACGTCATAGGCACCATCACGCTCGGTCACGCCGAACGGCTGGTTGATGACGAGACGCAGCGTCGGACGTGCGAAATACACTTCCTGGTCGCGGCCGTTGATCGTGATCTTGCCCGAGCCGGGCTTGATCCACACGCGTGCGACGGCGTCCTTACGACGGCCGGTCGCATAGGCGCGGCCATACTGGTCGAGGATCTGCTCGCGCAGCGGCATCGGCTCGTGCGTCGGCGCCGCGGGTGCAGCAACGTAATCTTCGCCGGTGGCAGGCGCGGTCGTCGCAGCGGCAGGCGCTGCAACCGGTGCCGGCGTGTTGGTCAGGCCGGCGAGATCGGCGAGGGACTGGCGGTTGTCGGACATTAGTTGCCCACCTTGTTCTTGCGGTTCATGCTGCCGATGTCGAGGACTTCGGGGTTCTGCGCTTCGTGCGGATGCTCGGTGCCGGCGAAGACGCGCAGGTTGCGCAGCTGGGCGCGACCTAGCGGGCCGCGCGGAATCATCCGCTCGATGGCCTTTTCGATGATCCGCTCGGGGAAACGACCCTCGAGGATCTTGCCGGCCGCGACGCCCTTAATGCCGCCGGCATAGCCGGTGTGGCGGTAATAGATCTTGTCCTTGAGCTTGTTGCCCGTGAACCGCACCTTGTCCGCGTTGATGATGATGACATTGTCACCGCAATCGACGTGCGGGGTGAAGCTCGGCTTATGCTTGCCGCGCAGGATGTTCGCGATGATCGACGCCATACGGCCGACGACCAGACCGTCGGCATCGACGATGATCCATTTCTTCTCCACCTCATGCGGCAATGCCGGCTTGGTGGTCTTCATCAGCGCCTTCATGGGGCTTGTGACCTTTATGCTAAAATGACAGATGCCGCCCCTTCGAGGACGGCACCGTTGGTGGCGCTATTGCTGTGTGGAGGCGGGAAAGTCAAGCAAAGTGCGGCTTTGCTGACGGGTAACGGGATACCGGAGCTGTTTTGCGCCGCGTTAGATCGCGCGGCGGCCGACGGCGTGCGCCGCTGCGGCAGTCGCGATCACGAGCAGGGCGGCATTGGCCTGATGCGCGACCGCGACGCCGATCTCGACGCCGCTCAGCAACGTCACGATGCCGAGCACGATCTGCGCGCAGACCAGGCCGATCAGCGCCAGCCCAAGGCGCGGCGCCCCGGCGCGGCGGGCGCGCGCGGCGAGCATCATCACGCCGAACGCGACCGCGAAGGCGAGCCAGCGATGGACGAACTGGACGACGATCGGATTGTCGAACAGGTTGCGCCACAGCGGATCGGTAAACGGCGTCGCCATCGGGAAGAGCGCGTCGCCCATCAACGGCCAGCTCGAAAAGGCGTAGCCGGCGCGCAGGCCAGCGGTCAGCGCGCCGAACAGGATCTGCGCGAACAGCAGCACGATCGCGATAGCCGGGATCAGCCGCAGCCGGGCAGGGCGCGCCAGCCGTGTGTCGGCGAGCGCGCGCAGATCGAGCGCGGTCCACACCATGCCGGCGAGCGTGAACAGAGCGGTGAGCAGATGCGTCGCGAGCCAGCCTGGCGCGACCTCGGTCCGTCCGCTCAGCCCAGAGCGCACCATCAGCCAGCCGAACGTGCCCTGCAGCGCGATCAGCGAAAACAAAGCGACGAGCCGCACCAGATAGCCGCGCGGGATCCGCCGCCGCACCGCGAACCAGACGAGCGGCACGAGAAAGGCGAGGCCGATCACCCGGCCGAGCATGCGGTGGAGATATTCCCAGAAGAAGATCGCCTTGAACCCGGCGAGCGTCATGCCCTGGTTGAAGGCCTCGTATTGCGGGATCGTCCGGTAATTGGCGAATTCGGCCTGCCACTGTGCGTCGGTCAGCGGCGGGATGGTGCCGCTCAACGGTTTCCACTGCGTGATCGACAGCCCCGACTCGGTCAGCCGGGTGATTCCGCCAATCACGACGATCGCGACGATCAGCGCGGCCACCACGAACAGCCAGTTGGAAAGCGTCCGCGGACGGACGGTGGAGGGAAGCGAGGACGCCTGAAGCATCGTGCGACCTTACGCCGTTGTCGGCGGCGCGTCGATTGGACAAACTGCCGCGGGGGCCCTTCATCCGGGCTGGTGTCGATAGTCCTCGAGCTGCTTTGCCTGATCCACCAGCATCGGGACGTTGGTCGCCTGGCGCAGCGCATCGGACAGCAGGTCGCGCTGATACGGCTCCTGCGTCCAGGCGTGTCCCGGGGCGCGCTGGAATTGCGTGCCATAGACTTGCGGCTGTCCGATCCGCTGAAGATAGCGGTCGAGCGTCGCTGCGGCGATCCACACCGCCTGGGGTTTGCCGCGGGCGGCCGCGATCACTGCGAGCGTATGCGCCTTGAGGAAATCCGCTGGCGTCTCGCCATGCTGGAACAGATAGGCCGCGTGATAGAAATCGTCCCCGCTGTGCAGGGCGCCCGTGTCGAGCAGCACCTGCGTCCGCGCCCGGCGGGCGCGATCCGCCGGCCACAGGATTTTCCAGTCGATCGTGGCGGGGGTGTCGCGCGCCTTCTGATCGGCGTCGAACAGCGCGGTCATCTCTGGGTTGCTGCCGGGTTGCGGCGCGGATGCGGGCCGCGTGGCGGTTTCGGCCGGGGCGGGGGAGGTTGCCGACGCGGCGGTCGCCCACAGCATGAGCCCGACGATAGCGCAGTGCATTGTCACTCCCCACCCTCATTCAGTCCAGACACCACCATGCGGTGCGCCATGGCAGCATACCAGTCCGACCGCACGCCGCTGCAAAAAATCATCAATGATATGTTGTAACCTGACGCTCGACATGCCACATGCCGAGCAGCATGACGACTCTCGCACAAACCCCCGCGCTCCGCTGGATCGAACAGCGATTCGACAATATGGCGATCGGCCTGTCGGGGCTGTGCGTGGTGCATTGCATCGCGAGTTCGGTGTTCATCGCGCTCGCCTCGACCGCGGGGGGGCTGCTGCTCAATCCGCTGTTCCACGAGATCGGGCTGACGATCGCGATCGGCTTCGGCGTGTTCGCGCTCGGGCGGGGGATCTTCACGCATGGCTATATGATGCCCGCGGTGGTCGGCTCGGCTGGCCTGGGCACGATGGCGGGGGCGATTTCGCTGCCGCATGACGGATCGGGGATGGAGACGGTGTGGACGCTGATCGGCGTGGCGACGCTCGCGCTCGGCCACGACCTCAACCGCCGCGCGGCCAACTGAGGCCGGCGAGTCGCGCCGTTGCGGCGCGGCACCGCAGCGCCTATCTCCCGTACATGGCCATGCATCAGCACACAGAACCGCAGGGCGCCGATCTCGCGCTCGCCGCCCAGGCGACGCTCGAACGATCGGGCGAGCAGTGGACCGCGATGCGCGCCAACATCTTCCGGGCGCTCGCCGGGTTCGACAAGCCGGCCTCGGCCTATGACATCGCCGAGGCGGTCTCCAAGGCCGAGGGGCGGCGCGTCGCCGCCAACAGCGTGTACCGCATCCTCGACCTGTTCGTCGGCGCCAATCTGGCGCGGCGGGTGGAAAGCTCGAACGCCTATATCGCCAACGCGCACCCCGACTGCCTCCACGATTGCATCTTCCTCGTCTGCGACACGTGTGGGCAGACGACGCATCTCGATGACGACCGGATCACAAAGGGCGTGCGCTCGGCAGCGGAAGCGGCCGGATTTTCGCCGGTGCGCCCGGTGATCGAAGTGCGCGGCAAGTGCGCCGACTGCGGCTGAGCCGCGCTCAGCCCAGATTTCTCAGCCGAGGTCCTTCCCCATCCGCACGCCCGGTACCGGCGTGCCGCGATCGGCCATGCTGGCGACGCGCTCGATCTGCCGATAGCCCGCCGCGCGGTAGAGCGGTTCGCCCGCCAGCGTCGCCATCAGCTCGACCCGCGCGAACCCGGCTGACGCCGCGGCGGCTTCGCACAGCGCCAGCACGTGCCGCCCGACGCCGCGCCGGACATGCGCCGGATCGGTGTACATCGCGCGGATCCGGCCTGGCTCGCAGGTCGGATCGAGCCGGCGCGCGTCGCGTGGTGCGGCGCCGACGCTGCCGCCATAGAGTGTCGCGCGATAGCTCCAGCCGCCGCACCCGGCGAGCCGCCCGTCCTGTTCAACCAGGAAATAGGTGCCGTCGGCGATCAATTGCGTGTCGAGTCCCATGCTCAACCGGCTCGCCGCAACCTGTTCGGGCGACAGGAAATCGTGCTGCAGCGCTGCGATCGCACGATCCATCAGCGCCGTGATCGCCGGAATGTCGGCGGTGGCGGCGAGGCGATGGGTAAGGTCGGTCATGGCGGGTCCTGCGCGAGCGTGCAGCCGATGTGATGCCGACATGCACCGCGCGTCAAGAATGTCCGTCGTGCTATCGAGGTAATCGACACGCCGTTGGCGGCGCGCTAAGCAGGCCCGATGGTCGATATTCTCCAGACGCCGCTGCTCGACACGGTGCACCTTCCCGCCGATTTGCGGACGCTCGCTCCAACCCAGCTCCGCCAGCTTGCCGACGAGCTCCGCCAGGAGACGATCGCCGCGGTCGGCGTGACCGGCGGGCATCTCGGTTCGGGGCTTGGTGTGGTCGAGCTCACCGTCGCGATTCACTATGTGTTCGATACCCCCAACGACAAGTTGGTGTGGGACGTCGGCCACCAATGCTATCCGCACAAGATCCTCACCGGTCGGCGCGACCGGATCCGGACGCTGCGGATGGGGGGAGGCCTGTCGGGCTTCACCAAGCGCTCCGAGAGCGAATATGACCCGTTCGGCGCGGCGCACAGCTCGACCTCGATCTCGGCTGCGCTCGGCTTCGGCGTCGCCAACAAGATTGCCGACAAGCCCGGCAAGGGCATTGCGGTGATCGGCGACGGCGCGATGTCGGCGGGCATGGCCTATGAGGCGATGAACAACGCAGCCCAGGCCGGCAACCGGCTGGTCGTGATCCTCAACGACAATGACATGTCGATCGCGCCGCCGGTCGGCGGGCTTTCGGCCTATCTCAGCCGCATCGTGTCGAGCCGCGAGTTCCTGGGGTTCCGCGATCTGGCGCGGAAACTCGCCAAGCGGCTGCCCAAGCCAATCGCGACGGGCATGCGCAAGACCGAGGAATTCGCCCGCGGCATGGCGATGGGCGGCACCTTGTTCGAGGAGCTCGGCTTCTATTATGTCGGCCCGATCGACGGGCATAACCTCGACCAGCTGATCCCCGTGCTCGAGAATGTCCGCGATGCCGAGGAGGGCCCGATCCTCGTTCACGTCGTGACCAAGAAGGGCAAGGGCTATGCCCCGGCCGAGGCCGCGGCGGACAAATATCACGGCGTGCAGAAGTTCGACGTCATCTCGGGCGTGCAGACCAAGGCGCCCCCGGGGCCGCCGCAGTATCAGAACGTGTTCGGCGCGCAGCTTTCGAAGGAAGCCGAGACCGATCCGCGGATCTGCGCGATCACCGCGGCGATGCCATCGGGCACCGGGCTCGACGCCTTCGCCAAGGCGCATCCCGAGCGCTTCTTCGACGTCGGTATCGCCGAGCAGCACGCCGTCACCTTCGCAGCCGGCCTCGCCGCGCAGGGGATGCGGCCGTTCTGCGCGATCTATTCGACCTTCCTGCAGCGCGCTTATGACCAGGTCGTCCACGACGTCTGCATCCAGAACCTGCCGGTGCGCTTCGCGATCGACCGTGCGGGCCTGGTCGGGGCCGACGGCGCGACGCATGCCGGGTCGTTCGACGTCGCCTATCTCGCCACGCTGCCCAACATGGTGGTGATGGCGCCGGCCGACGAAGCCGAACTGGTGCACATGACGCACACCGCGATCCTGCATGACAGCGGGCCGATCGCGGTACGCTATCCGCGCGGCAACGGCACCGGCGTGGAGCTTCCCGCGGTCGCCGAGCAGCTCGAGATCGGCAAGGGGCGGATCGTGCGGCACGGGCACAAGGTCGCGATCCTGTCGCTCGGCACGCGACTCGAAGAGGCGCTGCGCGCGGCCGAGGCGCTCGAGGCGAAGGGGTTGTCGACGACCGTCGCCGATCTGCGCTTTGCCAAGCCGCTCGACGAGGATCTGATCCGCAAGCTGCTGACGACGCACGAAGTCGCGGTGACGATCGAGGAAGGTGCCGTCGGCGGTCTCGGCGCGCACGTGCTGACCTTCGCCAGCGACTCGGGCCTGATCGACGCGGGGCTCAAGCTGCGCACGATGCGGCTGCCCGACATGTTCCAGGACCAGGACAAGCCCGAGCTGCAATATGCCCAGGCCGGGCTCGACGCCGAGGCGATCGTCGAGACGGTCCTGAAGGCGCTGCGGCACAATTCGGGCAGCGTGGTCGAGGGCGCGCGGGCGTAACGCTGCTCAGGCCCCTCCCTCGATGGGGAGGGGCCGGGGCGCCGGACGCGGAAAGTCACACGAACGTCACACCATCGCGCGGGCGTCAGGCGCCCTCGTCGCGCGGTGGCTTCGGCGAATAGTCGGCCTCGATCAGCATATCGACGTCGCCCGGCACATCGGCCAGCGCGTCGAGCGAGCCGGGGAGCAGGAAGCGCGCATCGGCCATGCGCTGCTCGACGCTCTGCTGCTCGATGCCGCGCCCGCCGAAGGTGCTCGGCAATAGATGCTGGAGCAGGAACATCATCATCTTGTCGGAGGGGACGCTCGTCTCCGACACCAGCATTCCGCCGCGCCAGATCTCGCGCGGGGTGCCGAGCACCGCACGCTCGAACGCGATCGCGGTGAGCCGGCCGGCGGCGACCATCAGCGCCTCGTCCCACGCCTTGGCGAAGCCCGCGCCCGCCGGGTGGCGCCGTAGCCGGTAGGCCGAGCGCGGGTGGATCCCCGCCGCGTCGGCGGCGACCGAGACGCACCCGGTATCGGCGAGCGCCGCGAGGAAATCGCGCTGGCGATCGGCGGTCCAGCCGTCCTTGCGGACGCGCAGGCGCGCTTCGGCCATTTCGGCGCGGATCCGGCGCTCGGCCTCGACGCGAAAATATTCGCGCGGGTACAGGTCTTCGAAATCGGACATTTCGCCACCTCCGTGTTTGGGCGGCGCTCCATTTAACCTAAGGGGTTCGTGTAGGACAGCCTCGCGGGCCCGGTGGGTCGGTCGGCCTCGGCCTGTCGCGCGGGGCGGCGCGGGTTGGCAGGCGCGATGGCGCTGGCAATCCTGGCAAATCCTCCGCATCTGGGCGCGTCACCGCGATTTCCTGAAGGTCAGCCCATGTGCTTTTCGGCCACCGCAAGTTTCTCCGCTGCGGGTTTGCTGGGCGTGGTCGGCGTGGCGACGCTGCGGCATGTCCGCGAGCCGCGCGCGCTGCTGTTCGCGTGCGTGCCGCTGCTGTTCGCGGTGCACCAGTTCTCCGAAGGGATGGTGTGGCTCGCGCTCGCGGGGCGGCTCGGGGCGGTGGCGGTCGACCACACGGTGTTCCTCTTCACGCTCTATGCGATCGGGATCCTGCCGCTGCTGATGCCCGTCGCGGTGGTGCTGATGGAGCCGCCGGGGTGGCGGCGGCGCGTGATCCTTGGCTTGTGCTGCGTGGGGGCGGTGGTGTTCGCGTGGGACATGACCGGCCTCGTCGTCGCGCCGACCTGCGCGGTGATCGAGCAGCATTCGATCACCTATACCAACCCGATCACCAGCCGGATGTGGGTGTCGTTGCTCTACATCCTCGCGACGTGCGGGGCGCTGCTGCTGTCGACGCACCGCGTGGTGCGGGGGTATGGGCTGCTAAACGTGATCGGGCTGACGATCGTGCATCTGGTCAAGGGCTATGCGTTCGCGTCGGTGTGGTGCTTCTATGCCGCGGTGCTGAGCGTGGTGCTGTATCGGCAGTTCAACCGGCAGGACATCGATGTGGCGACGCCTAATGGGACGAGTGCGCCGAGGCGGCCGTTTGTTTTGTCTTGGTTGCGGGGGTGAGGGGCCTGCAATCCTCCCCCGCCAGGGGGAGGTGGCGCGTATGCGCCGGAGGGGGAGGTAAGTGGGCGCTCTCTTGCAGAGGACACCGCTTCCGCCCCCTCCGTCGGCCTGCGGCCGCCACCTCCCCCTGGCGGGGGAGGATTGAAAGAGTCGCGCTCTGGCCTAGGCCGCCGAGCGCACCAATTCCCCAGCGGCATCGAGCCGGCGATGCAGCGCATCGGCGGACAGCTCGAAGCCATTGGGCCAGGCCGGCGCCCCGCTTTCAATGAAGGCGCGCGCGAAGAAGGCGGGGTCGGCGAGTGGGCGGGTCATCACCGTATCATGCGCGATGTAGTCGGCGGCGGTCCAGCCTGCGGCGGCTCCGTCGGAAAACGAGAGGCGATCGATGACGTCTCTGTTAGGGTCGATCGGGAAGTAGCTTCATCGGATCTATGATTTTTAAAATATGGCATAGAGTGTGATTATAATTCGCCAGCTAAGTGCGCCTTGATAACCGCGTCAAGGTAATCGACAAAGTCAGTCGTGTCGGCAAAGTAATTTCGAAATGTCACTCGCATATTATCAAACGAGTCAGCTCGAACAAGCACCACATCCGCCTCGCCGAGAAACTCCTTTTCATAGTAATTGTAGCGGTCGATCGCTCTGTAAACGTTATCAAAAGAAAGTATTGTAAGATCGCTATCATTTTCCTTTGCTGTGGCAACAAGAGGAAATATCAAAATATTGTTTTTCTTAAAATCGATCGACACCATTTTTGAGTTCACGCGACGAAATAACTCTAAAACTCGTGTATCTCTCTCCAATGCGTCGAGTTTTTTTTATCAGATCTCCCAACGACTTATCTGGATAGCAAGAGGTGGAATATTCATAAACTCTTGCTAGAATTTCACTGGCTATTGCAAAAAACTCTATGACGTCCGGACTACCTTGTCCGAATTTTGGATTGTTATGCGTTAGCAGGCCGGCTACTTCAACGGCGGTCGCCCAGGAATGCTGAAGTAAAGTGCGGTATTGTATCTCAACAAGCAATCCGTTGAAAGCCAAGCCACTGTCTGATCGGACGTTGTATTCGTAAACGTCATGAACCCCTCTGTATCCGTCCTCCTTCGGATGAATTAGATAGTTCCACCTATCGTCTTCGATGTGCTTTCGTTTATGAGCGAAGCGCGCTGAGTGAAAATCACGCCTGAATTCTATTAAATCTTCAAGGATAGGAAAGATAACCCGACAGCCGGCAATGTCATGCATGCGGCCAAGTTGCATGTCAGGAAAGCGCTTTAGCTTATTAAGAATCGTCGCGCGCCTTTTAAGGCGCGTTCCTACGATAACCTCGGTGCCGCGAGATCGACGTCGAAGATTGGCTTGGAATGTATTGATTACATAAGCATGGGCCGCCCGCCACTTTTCGAGTGCTGCTACATCTTCTGGCGTCTCCTTATTCTGGCTAATGCGAATGCCAGCTTTGGAGACTTGCTTTCTCGAAGTGGTGGGGGGCGCCCAGTTTCCCATAGCTATTCCGCCGCAACCCCCGCCCGCGAGAACATATCCCCCGCGTCGCCGGCATCCTCATTCGCCACCGGAACCCCAACACCCGCCTTCGCCTTCTGGCGCTTGTCGAAGCCGTCCCAAACCTCGTTCCAATTCCCGCGCGTCGCCGCCTTCGAATATTCGGTGGCGCGCTGTTCGAAGAAGTTGGCGTGCTCGACGCCGTTGAGCATCGGCGCGAGCCAGGGGAGGGGGTGTTCGTCGATCATGTAGATCGGCTTCATCCCCAGCTGCCCCAGGCGCCAGTCGGCGATGTAGCGGATGTACTTCTTGATCTCCTTGGGGGTCATGCCGTTGACCGGGCCCATCTCGAACGCGAGATCGATGAAATTGTCCTCGAGCCGGACAGTGTGCTGGCACATGTCGGCAATGTCGTCGCGCACCGACTTGGTCATGCAGTTGCGCTCGGCGCAGAAGGCGTGGAACAGCTTGATGATGCCCTCGCAGTGGAGGCTCTCGTCGCGGATCGACCAGGTGACGATCTGCCCCATGCCCTTCATCTTGTTGAAGCGCGGGAAGTTCATCAGCATGGCGAAGCTGGCGAAGAGCTGCAGCCCCTCGGTGAAGCCGCCGAACATCGCGAGCGTCTTGGCGATGTCCTCGTCGGTGTCGACGCCGAAGGTCTGCAGGTAATCGTGCTTGTCCTTCATCTCGCTATATTCGAGGAAGGCGCCGTACTCGCTCTCGGGCATGCCGATCGTGTCGAGCAGATGGCTGTAGGCGGCGATGTGCACCGTCTCCATGTTGCTGAACGCGGCCAGCATCATCTTGATCTCGGTCGGCTTGAAGATGCGGCCGTATTTCTCGTGATAGCAATCCTGCACCTCGACGTCCGCCTGGGTGAAGAAGCGGAAGATCTGCGTCAGCAGGTTGCGCTCATGGTCGCTGAGCTTCTGCGCCCAGTCGCGGCAATCCTCGCCCAAGGGCACTTCCTCGGGCATCCAGTGGATCTGCTGCTGGCGCTTCCAGAAATCGAACGCCCAGGGGTATTCGAACGGCTTGTACTGCTTGCGGGCTTCGGTGAGGGACATGGGTTTGGTACTCCGGGACTATGTTCTGGGGATGGGTTGAAACTGGGGGTGAAACGGGGTCAGGCGGCGACGCTCCAGCGCCACATCGCGCTCGCCGACATCAGCAGCACGATGCCGAGCGACAGCGCCATGATGCCGATCATGCGGAAGGCGTAGACCTTGCCCGGCGCACTCGGCCGCGTGAGCGACAGCAGCAGGCCGGCGCCGATCACCGTGAACAGCACGGCGACCGCGTACATGATGGCGATCGACAGGCTCATCGCCGCACCACGCGCGTGACGTAGACGGTGCGCGTGCGGTTCGCGCCGACGCCTAGGAAGACGATGCCGATGAAGAAGCCGAAATCGTACCAGCCGCCCTGGTTGGGGACGGCATAGACCGCGATATCGGGCACCAGCAGCGACAGCACCCAGGCGACCGGGAAAATGAAGCCGTGCCACACGCCGAGCAGGAAGCCGGGCGAATCGGCGCCGTGCTGCACCGCGCTCGACACCTGATGCGCGCACGCGGCGAGCAGCAGCGGGGTTGCCAGGAGGGCGTTGCGGAGGCGTAACAATCGCATCATAGTCTCTCCCGTGCATCCAATGCACCGACGGCGCGTTGGGGGCTGGCAATCATAGCACAGGAGCTACCATCATGGTCGACGCATCGCAGATCAAGGAACATGCCGAAGTCATCGGCGCAGACGGCGTCCATGTCGGCACCGTCGACCACGTCGAGGGCGGCCGCATCAAGCTGACGAAGAAGGATTCGGGCGCGCAGGTCAACGAGGGCAAGACCGCCCACGAAGGGCATCATCACTACATCTCGCTCGGCCTGGTCGCCGATATCGAGGACGGCAAGGTGCGCCTCTCGGCCAACGCCGACGTGGCGGTGACGTTCGAAGAAGAGAAATAAGCTAAAAGCCCCTCTCCCTTTGGGAGAGGGTGGCCGAGCGTAGCGAGGTCGGGTGAGGGCAGTGCGGGTCATTCCGCGCTGCCCTTTCCGTATGCGCTGTCCTCACCCTTCCCACGCGGCTGCGCCGCGCGGGCCCCTTCCCTCTCCCGGAGGGAGAGGGAGATGGACGCGATCACGCCGTCGGTATTGGCCACCACGTCGGTGTTTGAGAAGCGCAGCACGTGAAATCCTTCCGCTTCCATGATCTTGGTCCGGCCTGCATCGCGCGTCTCGCGATCGGCATGCGTGTCGCCATCGACCTCGATCACCAGCTTTTCCGAAAAGCACAGGATGTCGGCGTAGAACGGCCCTACCGGCGCCTGGTGGCGCCACTTCAGCGTCGGGAAGCTTTCGCGCAGCGCCCGCAACAGCCGGCGTTCCGGCTCTGGTGCTTCGCGACGTAATCGCCGCGCGCGCGGAACGGTGCCGACCGGCTGACGTGCATATAGCCGCATCCTGTCCTCACCCTTCCGCCGCTTCGCGGCTCCCTCCCTCTCCCGTAGGGAGAGGGAATTTAGCTCACTGGCACGCCAGGCACTCGTCGTAATCGGTCGTCTCGAACTCGTATTGCGGCTTCTCGATCGTGTTGTCGTTCTCGACCCCGCCGGCAAAGCCAGCGCGCTGGATGCTCTTCGAGCGCAGGTAATAGAGCGACTTCACGCCCAGCTCCCACGCGCGGAAGTGGAGCATCAGCAGGTCCCACTTCTCGACATCGGCCGGGATGAACAGGTTGAGCGAGGTCGACTGGTCGATGAACGGCGTACGATCGGCCTGGAGCTCGATCAGCCAGCGCTGGTCGATCTCGAACGACGTCTTGTAGCAATCCTTCTCCTCGGTGCTGAGGAAGTCGAGATGCTGGACCGAGCCGCCCTGCTCGAGGATCGAGTTCCAGATCGCGTCCGAGTTCTTCGATTTGTCGATCAGCAGCTTCTCGAGATACGGATTCTTGATCGAGAAGGAGCCCGACAGCGTCTTGTGCGTGTAGATGTTCGCCGGGATCGGCTCGATGCACGCCGAGGTGCCGCCGCAGATGATCGAGATCGACGCGGTCGGCGCGATCGCCATCTTGCAGCTGAAGCGCTCCATCACGCCCATGTCGGCGGCGTCGGGGCACGGACCGCGCTCCATCGCGAGGTGCATCGAGGCTTCGTCGACCTGGCCCTTGATGTGCTTGAACATCCGCAGGTTCCAAGACTTGGCCATCGCGCCCTCGAAGGGCAGGCCGCGCGCCTGGAGGAAGCTGTGGAAGCCCATCACGCCGAGGCCGACCGAACGCTCGCGCATCGCCGAGTAAGCGGCGCGCTCCATGCCGGGTTCGGCGCGGTCGATGAAATCCTGCAGGACGTTGTCGAGGAAGCGCATGACGTCCTCGATGAAGCCCTTTTCGTCCTTCCACTGGTCCCACGTCTCGAGGTTCAAGGACGACAGGCAGCACACCGCGGTACGGTCGTTGCCGAGATGGTCCTTGCCGGTCGGCAGCGTGATCTCGCTGCACAGGTTCGAGGTCGAGACCTTGAGCCCCAAGTCGCGGTGATGCTTGGGCATGCCCTTGTTCACATGATCGGCGAAGACGATGTACGGCTCGCCGGTGGCGAGGCGCGTTTCGACGAGCTTCTGGAAGAGCGAGCGCGCATCGACGGTCGAGCGGGCCGAGCCGTCCTTCGGGCTGGTCAGCGTCCATTCCGAACCCGCGCGCACCGCTTCCATGAAGGCGTCGGTGATCAGCACGCCGTGGTGCAGATTGAGCGCCTTGCGGTTGAAGTCGCCGCTGGGCTTCCGGATTTCGAGGAATTCCTCGATCTCGGGGTGCGACACGTCGAGATAGACCGCCGCCGAACCGCGCCGCAGCGAGCCCTGCGAGATGGCGAGCGTCAGCGAATCCATCACGCGGACGAACGGGATGATGCCGCTTGTCTTGCCGTTGAGGCCGACCGGCTCGCCGATGCCGCGGACGTTGCCCCAATAGGTGCCGATCCCGCCGCCGCGCGACGCGAGCCAGACATTCTCGTTCCACGTGTCGACGATGCCGCCGAGGCTGTCGGGCACCGAGTTGAGGAAGCACGAGATCGGCAGGCCGCGGCCCGTGCCACCGTTCGAGAGAACGGGGGTCGCCGGCATGAACCACAGCTTCGAGATGTAGCCATAGAGGCGCTGCGCATGCGCTGCGTCATCGGCATAAGCCGACGCCACCCGCACGAAGAGATCCTGGAAGGTCTCGCCCGGGAGCAGATAGCGATCCTTGAGCGTGTCCTTGCCGAAATCGGTCAGCAGCGCGTCGCGCGAATGGTCGACCTCGACAGGATAGAGCTGCGCGTGGATTTCCTTCGAATCGCCCCGCGCGGCGAGCTTGCGATCGGCCGTGCCCTTCCCATCGGTCGGTGCCGCCACGCCTGCGTCGAGCGCCTCGATTGCATCGGTAGCCATAGTCGTACTCACTTCCCCGGTATCCCGAAAATCCATGTTCCGCGTCCCTGTAAACTCATCCACTGTTCCGTCGCAGGGACCGCCTGCGTTCCCGATCCGTTCGAATCGGAGAGCGAGCTCCCAGCGTAGCATTTCGAAGGCGACCGGCGAGAACAAAAACGGACCACTGCGCGTATCAAACGCAGGATGGATCGTTACCGCAAGATAGGGATGCGGTGGATGTTCTACTAGCGCTTGGGTTCGCCCCCGAACTCTACCCCTACAGATTGTGCCGGTTCGTCCAAGGACACAATAGCGTAAATGACGCTTTAGGGACTCGGTTCGTCGCTAATTTGAATCCGTTCGTGGCCTGGCCGAAGCGGACCTATCGCGCGACGCGCGGTCAAAGCTGGCCTCGCTCAAACGCAAGGGACCGAACCGGGAACATGACGATTTTTTCACGCGTCGGCGGAACGCGCCATCGGCAGGGCGACGATCGCTTCGAGTCCGCCCGCGGCGGCGGTCGCGAGCTCGAGCGTGCCGCCATAGAGCGTCGCCAGCTCCTGCGCGATCGACAGGCCGAAGCCGTGGCCGTCGCCGCGTTCGTCGAGTCGCTGCCCGGCGGCGAGGGCCGCAGCGCGGGCGTCGGGCGCGATCCCGGCGCCGTCGTCGGCGATGGCGAGGCGGACGAAGCGCGCGTCGGGGGCGGGGGCGGCGGAGACGGTGATTCGCGCAGTCGCCCAGCGCCAGGCATTGTCGAGCAGATTGCCGATCAATTCTTCGAGATCCTGCCGATCAACCGCGACCCGCAGCGCCGGATCGATCGCGACGGTCGCCGTCACGCCGCGTTCGGCATGGATCCGCGCGAGTGCGTTGACGAGATCGGCGACGACCGGCGCGAGCGGCGTGGCGAGCCGCAGCGCGCCACCCGGCGTCGCGGCGCGCGCGCGGCCGAGATGGTGGCGCACCGCCTGGTCGATCCGTGCGACCTGCGCGCGCAGCGACCCGTCGGGGTCATGTTCGGGAAGCGCGAGCGCCAGCGTCGCGAGCGGGGTCTTGAGGCCGTGCGCGAGGTTGGCGACATGGCCGCGCGCATTGGCGAGCGCGGCGGCATTTTCGGCGAGCAGCGCGTTGATCTCGTGCGCGAGCGGGGCGAGCTCGGTCGGCTGATCCTCGGGCAGCGTCGCCGCCGTGCCCGCGCGGATCGCGGCGAGGCTCGCGCGCATCGTCGTGAGCGGGCGCAGGCCGATCCGCAGTTGCACGAGCGTGGCGACGGCGAGGGCGAGCCCGAGCAGCAGCAGCGAGCCGAGCAACGGCGCCATCGCCGCGCGCAGCGGCCGATCGACGATCGCGCGCGGCGCCGAGGCGGTGATGCGGACCGGCCCGCGCGGGGTGGCGAGCGTCAGGCTGCGCGCGTGGCGCATCCCGTCGCGCCCGCGCCAGTCGAGCGCCTGCGCGCGGTTGCCCCGGCGGTCGGCGTGATGCTTGGGGTCGCGCGGCGGCTGCGCGCCCGCTGGATCGGGGGGCGGGGCCGGCGGTGCGCGCATCGCATCGAGATCGGGTGCTGCGGGCGAGGCGATCGTCCGGCCCGGCGCATCGATCCGCCAGCCCCATCCACCGGCCGGATCGTCATAGGGCGCGGCGAGGATCAGGCGGCTGCGATCGACCGTCCCATCGGACTGCACCGCCTGCGCGAGCACCGCGATCTGCGCGTCGAGCTGGTCGTCGAGCCCGCGCGTCACGAAGCGATCGAGCACCGCGCCGATCGTCACCGCGGCAAAGGCGAGCGCGACGAGCGTGGCGACGAGCGCGGTGGCGAGCAGGCGGCCGTAGAGCGAGCGGGGGAGGAGGGTCATGGGGTTCGAGCCCGCTTACTGACTGCAAGCCCCTCCCCTTTAGGAGTGCCGGGTAAACTGCGCCCCGCGCGGTTTAGGTCAGGCTGGGAGCCTGACCGACCCGGCACTGGGTTGGGGTGGGGAAGTAACGAGCGACACGCTCGGTGAGACACGGCCCCACCCCCATCCCCTTCCCTGAAGCGGAGGGGCGCATTTAGGCTGGCAAGCGCTCCGCTGAGGAAAAGCACGCAGCTCACCCTTCCACCACGCGATAGCCGCGCCCGCGGACCGTCTCGATCCGCTCCGCGCCGATCTTCTTGCGCAGCCGCCCGACGATCACTTCGAGCGAGTTCGAATCGGGATCGGCATCGCCTTCATAGACATGATCGAGCAGGTCGAGCCGGTCGACCACCACGCCACGGCGCAGCATCAGCGTCGACAGCACGCGCCATTCTAGCGCGGTAAGCCGCAGCGGCAGGCCGTCGAGTTCGACCTGCCCGGTCTGCGCATCGAAGGCGACCGGACCGGCGACGATCCGCGCGGCGGCATGCCCTGCGGCACGGCGGACCAGCGCGCGCAGCCGCATGACGAGCTCCTCGACGCGAAACGGCTTGGTCAGATAATCGTCGGCGCCGGCGCGAAACCCCGCGACCTTTTCCGACCAGCCGTCGCGCGCGGTGAGGATCAGCACCGGCAGCACGCGCCCGGCGGCGCGCCATTCCTCGAGCACGCTGATCCCCGATTTGAGCGGCAGGCCGAGATCGAGCACGGCGACGTCATAGCTGCCGGTGTCGCCGAGATGCGCGCCATCCTCGCCATTGGCGGCGACGTCGACCGCGAAATGCTCGGCGCGCAGCGCCTTGGCGATGCCCTCGGCGAGCGCGACGTCGTCTTCGACCAGCAGGATGCGCATGTTCTTTCCGTCCTTCGGAGCGGGGCTAGGGCAGCAGGCTAAACCGAGAATGAACCGACAAGTTCAGCGCAGTGCCGGGCTGCCTGGCTAGAAAGGGGCATCACTTCACAAGGAGAAAGACGATGACCGACCAGATCGAAGGCCCGCAGGGCAGCTATGACACGATGGACGAACCCCGCGCCTCCCGCAAGCTGCCGGTGCGCACCGCGCTCGTCGCCGCCGCGTTGCTCGCGGTCGGCGTCGGCGGCGGCGCGACGATCGCGCAGATGACCGGCCCCTCGATCGAGATGGCGCCGATTAAGCCGGTCGCGATCCGCGCGCTGGCCGACGACGGCGGCGTGATCAGCGTGCGCGGCACGGTCGCCGAGCTTTACGGCCCGATGGCGGTCGTCACCGACGGCAGCGGGCGCGCGCTGGTCGATTTCGGCCGACAAGGCGACGGCACCGGGCTGATCCGCGCCGGGCAGGCGGTGACCGTGCAGGGGCAGTATCGTCACGGCATGATCCGCGCCTCGTTCCTGGTCGGCGCCGATGGCAAGGTGGTGGCGCTGCATCCGATGGGCCCGCCGCGCGGCGGTCCGGGTGGACCGGGCGGACCCGACGGACGGCCTGGCCCGCATGGCGGCGGACCGCGCGGACCCGGCGCTGGGCCGGACCGTGGACCCGATGGTGGTCCGGACGGTGGTCCGGACGGTGGTCCGGACGCCGGCAACGCGCCGCCGCCGCCGCCGCCGCCGCCGCCAGCCTCTGCGAACGCGGCGGCCCCCGTCGCCCCGCCGGCAACCGGCAACAGCGCGGGCTGACCACCGCAAGTCGCGCTCGCGCCACGGTGCGCCATGGCCGCAACGGGCGTCCTCCGCAACGGAGGGCGCCCAACGCGTTTGCGCTCAGCCCGCCTTGCGCAGGGGAAGCGACGCCGTCTCCACGGATGGCGCGAGCCGTTCGAGGTTGAAGGCTTCGGCGAATTGCAATCCGGCCTTGCCGCCGGCGGCCCAGCGCAGGGTCGCTGGAAACATCTGATCGTCGAGCAGCTCGATGAGGACCTCGATCTCGCCACAGCTGTCTTCGACGTCGATCCCCTCGATCATCGCGCCGCCGGCCGAGATGTTGCGGATCCGCACCTCGCCGCTGATGGCGCCCGCCTGGATCTGCGCGCGGCGCAGGATCGTCGTACGCGGCGGACGGCTGATGTTGTAGCCGGTGGCGATCGCCTTGCCGCCGCTCGCGGCGAGTTGAGCGTGCACTTCCGCGACGCGCGCCGGCTTGCCATAGACATAGCCCTGGATGTGGCTGCAGCCGAGATCGCGGATCAGCGCTACCTCGTCATGCGTCTCGACCCCCTCGGCGGTGGTTTCCATGCCGAGCGTGTCGGCGAGCGTGACGATCGCACGGATGATCGCGGCGTTGCGGCTGCCCGCAATCGCCGCGCCGCGCACGAAGCTCTGGTCGATCTTGATCTTGTCGAACGGCGCTTTCTTCAAATAGCCGAGCGACGAATAGCCCGTCCCGAAATCATCGAGCGCGAGGCGCACGCCGCAGCGCTTGAGCGTCCTGAACATCTGCTCGGTCTTGGCGGTCTCGTCGACGAACACGCCTTCGGTGATCTCGAGCTCGAGCCGGTCCGGCGCGATCCCCGATTTGGCCAGCGCGGCAGTGACCAGGCTGGGCAGCACGGGATTGGCGAACTGGATCGGCGACACGTTGACCGCGACTCGCACGTCGTGCGGCCAGCTCGCCGCGTCGATGCAGGCGGTGCGCAACACCCATTCGCCGATCGACTCGATCAGCCCGCAATCCTCGGCGACGGGGATGAACTCGGCGGGGCTGACCAGCCCACGCTCCGGATGCTGCCAGCGCAGCAGCGCCTCGTAGCCGACGATCCGTTCGGTGCGCGTGCTGACCACCGGCTGATAGGCGACGGAAAATTGGTTGCCGGCAAGCGCGCCGCGCAGATCGTCCTCGAGCTGCTTGCGGCTCTGCGCGCCGACGAGCAGCTCGCCGCGGAAGAAGCGGTGGATGCCGCGCCCGTCGCCTTTGGCGGCATACAGCGCGAGATCGGCGTTGCGCACCAACGTCTCGGCGTCATGCCCGTCCTCCGGCGCGATCGCGATACCGATCGAACAGCCGATGCTGATCGCCGATCCGTCGATCGAATAGGGCTGCGACAGGTCGAAGATCACGCGCTGCGCAAGGTCGGCGAGCCGCGTCCGGTCGGTCTGGTTGGGCAGGATCACCTGAAACTCGTCGCCCCCCAGCCGACCGACCAGCCCGGCATCGCCGATCGCGCGCAGCAGCCGTTGCGCGACCTGCTTGAGCAGCGCGTCGCCCATCTGATGGCCGAGCGTGTCGTTGACCGTCTTGAAGCGATCGAGGTCGAGCAGGAACAACGCGCTGGCGCGGTGCGCGTGGCTGCTCGGGCTGAGCGTCTGTTCGAGCGACAGCCGCAGCCGCTGGCGGTTGGCCAGGCCGGTCAAGCCGTCGAACAGCGCGAGGCGCGTGATCTCGGCATCGGCGCGGCGGGTCTCGGTCAGGTCGCTGCCGCTGCCGACGAAGCCGGTGAACGCGCCGGTCGAATCGGTCACCGGGCGCCCCGAAATCGACCACCAGCGCTCGAGCTTGGCGCGGCTGGCGGGGCGGACCGTATAATTGGAGAATGCGGTGCGTGCCGCGAGGTGGAAGCCGAGCGTGCGCTCGCTCTCGGACGAGACGCTGTCCATCCGGAACAGCGCGCGCAGCGGCTGGCCGAGCGCGGGCGTCTCGGGCGCATCGAGCTCGTCGGCGACCTTGGCGGACAGATAGCTGACGTGTCCCTCGGCATCGGTGCGCCAGAACCAGCCGTTCGAATGCGCCTCATATTCGTCGACCAGCAGGCGGGCGAGCCGGTCGCTCGATTCGCTGACGGCGCCCGCGACGGGCGCGCGACGCGGGCGGGACAGCAGATAGCCGCCAGCGAAGCCGGCCAGCCCCAGCAGGGCGGCCAGGATCAGCAGCGGAAGGAAAGCGACGATCATAGGTGTGGGTTTACGCGCCGATCCTTTCCAAACTCCTTGCGCGGGGCGGTTTGATGCGTGTCGGGGCCCAAGAAAGTCTTCCTTAAGCCGGCCGGATGCCGCCGTGGCTTGGCGCGACGCGGACATGGCTTTAAGGCCGCGCGCACAGGAGTAGCCCCCATGACCACCATCATCCGCGAAGCCGATCTGATCGAAAGCGTCGCCGACGCGCTGCAGTTCATCTCCTTCTATCACCCGATGGATTACATCCGCGCGCTGGGCGAAGCGTATGACGCCGAGCAGGGGCCGGCGGCCAAGGACGCGATCGCGCAGATCCTGACCAATTCGCGGATGTGCGCCGAGGGGCATCGCCCGATCTGCCAGGATACCGGCATCGTCAACGTGTTCGTCAAATGGGGCATGGAGTGCCGCTTCGACGAGACGACGCGTTCGCTGCAGGAGATCGTCGACCAGGGCGTGCGGCTCGCCTATCTCAACCCCGAGAACAAGTTGCGCGCCTCGGTGCTAGCCGACCCCGCCTTCACGCGCCGCAACACCAAGGACAATACGCCGTGCGTGCTGCACGTCGACATGGTGCCGGGCGCGAAGGTCTCGGTCGATGTCGCGGCGAAGGGGGGCGGCTCGGAGAACAAGTCGAAGTTCAAGATGATGAACCCGTCCGACTCGATCGTCGACTGGGTGCTCGAGATGCTGCCGCAGATGGGCGCGGGGTGGTGCCCGCCGGGGATGCTCGGCATCGGTATCGGTGGAACGGCCGAACATTGCGTGTTGCTGGCGAAGCAGGCGTTGATGGAGCCGATCGACATGGGGCCGTTGAAGGCGCGCGGGCCCAAGACCGACATCGAAGCACTGCGGATCGAGATCTTCGACAAGGTCAATGCGCTCGGCATCGGCGCGCAGGGGCTGGGCGGGCTGTCGACGATCCTCGACGTCAAGATCCTCGACGCGCCGTGCCACGCCGCGGGCAAGCCCGTCGCGATGATCCCAAATTGTGCGGCGACGCGGCACGCGCATTTCGTGCTCGATGGCTCTGGCCCGAGCTTCCTCGAAGCGCCCAAGCTCGACGAATGGCCCAAGGTCGACTGGCAGCCCGACAGCGCAGCGATCCGCGTCGATCTCGACACGCTGACGCCCGAGATGGTGCAGGGCTGGAAGCAGGGCGACCGGCTGCTGCTCAATGGAAAGATGCTGACCGGCCGCGATGCCGCGCACAAGCGGATCAAGGACATGCTCGATGCGGGCGAGCCGCTGCCGGTCGATTTCGCGGGCCGCGTCATTTATTACGTCGGGCCAGTCGATCCGGTCGGCGATGAAGTGGTGGGTCCGGCGGGGCCGACGACCGCGACGCGGATGGACAAGTTCACGCGCATGATGCTCGACCAGGGCCTGCTCGCGATGGTCGGCAAGGCCGAGCGCGGGCCCGATGCGACCAAGGCGATCGCCGAGGGCAAATCGGCCTATCTGATGGCGGTCGGCGGGGCGGCGTATCTCGTCGCGCGCGCGATCAAGGGATCGAAGGTCGTCGGGTTCGCCGATCTCGGGATGGAGGCGATCTACGAGTTCGAGGTCGAGGATTTCCCGGTGACGGTGGCGGTCGATTCGACCGGCGCCAACGTCCATCAGCTCGCGCCGCTGGTGTGGAAGGAGAAGATCGCGCGCGAGGGGTTGCTGGTTTCCTGAAGGTCGCCCCGGCGGAGGCCGGGGCCGCAGCGTGGTCGGGCGTGACGGGTGATCTAGGTACCGCTACAGGATCCAGCGGCCCCGGCCTGCGCCGGGGCGACGGAGCGAGGGTATGGGCGGCTTCACCCATATCATGACGAATAAGCCATTCGGCGTGCTCTATATCGGGGTCACGTCGGACATTGCGCGCATCCTCGCGCACCGCGAGGGGCGGGGCTCGGCGTTTGCGCGAAAGGGGGGGTGCGCCCGTCTCGTCCTCATCGAGCAGCATGATCGGATCGAGGATGCCATTCTGCGCGAGAAGCGGCTGAAGAACTGGAACCGCGTGTGGAAGTGCCGCCTGATCGCGGAGGCCAATCCGAACTGGGACGATCTATGGGAGACGATCAATAGTTAGCCACCATCGTCGCCCTGGCGTAGGCCGGGGCCGCTGGTTTGTCTGGCGAACCAGGTGCCCCAAGCGCAGCGGCCCCGGCCAACGCCGGGGCGACGGGGTGTGACCGCACTCTGGCTCCCCGCCGCGCTGATCGGCGGGGCGTTGCAGGCGTGGCGGACGGCGGTGCAGCGGCGCGTGTCGCGCACGCTGTCGGTCAATGCCGCGGGACTGGTGCGCTATCTCTACGGGCTGCCGGTCGCGATCCTGCTGGTGCTGGGATACGAAACCCTGTTCGCGGACACGCCCTTCCCGTCACTCGGCGCCTGGTTCCTGCCTTACTGCCTGGCGGGCGGACTCGCGCAGATCATCGCCACCAACCTGCTGCTGATGGCGTTTGGCGAGCGGAATTTCGTCGTCGGCACCGCCTATTCGAAGACCGAGGCGGTGCAGAGCGCCGTGCTGTCGGTGCTGTTGCTCGGCGATCATCTCGGCGCAGCGACCTGGATCGGTATCGGCTTCGGGGTGGCGGGGGTGATGGTGTTGTCGACCGGCGGCAAGCGGATGGCGCCGCTCGAATTCGTGCGCGCGCTCGGGCAACCGGCGGCGCGGTACGGCATCGCCTCGGGCTTCATGTTCGCGCTCACCACGATCGGGATCCGCGCCGCGACGCAGCAGGTGGGGACGCCCGACCATATTCGCGCCGCGTTAATCGTGCTGGCGGTGACGGTCGCCGCGCAGACGCTCGCGCAAGGTGCCTATCTGGCGTTGCGCGAACGCGAGCAGGTCGCGCGCGTGTTTGCCGAGTGGCGCGTCGCGGGGCAGATCGGGCTGATGTCGTCGGTCGCCTCGGCCTGCTGGTTCACCGGTTTCGCGTCGGCACCGGTCGCGCTGGTGCGGATCGTCGGGCAGGTCGAGGTCGCTTTCACGATGGCCTTCGCGCATTTCTATCTCGGCGAAAAGACCAGCCGGAGCGAGGTCGCCGGCCTCCTTCTGGTCGCGATCGGGGTGGTGCTGGCGCTGGTCGGCAGCCTGTGAGCCGTGCGCCCTTGCGCGGCACGGGTTGATCCCGCAAGACAAGGCGATGCGGTTGTTGCGTATCTTGGCTGTCGCGGTCCTGTGGATCGTCATCACCCTGTGTCTTGCGATCACGATCGTCCCGCGCTTTCTCGATGCGCGGTATTATCGCGGACCGGTGAGCGGCCATTACGACGGGCAGCGCTTTTCGAATCCCGACGGGGCCGATGACGATGTCGCGCCCCCCAAGGCCGGGCGCGGCAATTTCCTGTTTCGCTACCTGACCAACAGCGATGGCCGCCCCGCCTGGCCCGACCATGTCGCGATCCACCCCGTCGCCCCGCCGGAACGGGTAGCGGGTGAGGCGATGGTCGCGACCTGGGTCGGCCACGCCACGGTGCTGGTGCAGACGCAGGGCCTCAACATCCTGACCGATCCAGTGTGGAGCCGCACCGCCGGGCCACTCGGCGTAGGTCCCGCGCGCGTCGCGCAACCGGGGATTTCGTTCGATGCGCTGCCCAGGATCGACCTCGTGTTGATCAGTCACGATCATTACGATCATATGGACCTCGCCACGCTCAAGCGGCTGTGGGCGCGCGACCATCCGCTGATCGTCACCAGCCTCGGCAATGACAGCGTCATCGGGCAGGTCGGCGTGCCGGCAAAGGCGCTCGACTGGGGCGGGCGGATTGCGGTCAAGCCCGGCGTCGAGGTGGTGGTGACGCGCAACCATCATTGGGGCAGCCGCTGGTTCGCCGATCGCAACCGCGCCTTGTGGTCGAGCTTTGTCGTGCGGCTGCCCGGCGGCAACGTCTTCTTCGCCGGCGACACCGGGCCGGGCGACATGCAATGGGCCGACGAAGCCGCCCGCTACGGCCCGGTGCGGCTCGCCTTGCTGCCGATCGGCGCGTTCCGCTTCGTCCCCGGACAGATGCGCGCGGGCAGTCATATCGGGCCGCTCGACGCGGCCGAAGCCTATCGCCGGCTCGGCGCGACGACCGGGATCGGCGTGCATTGGGGCACCTTCCGGCTGTCCTATGAAGCCTATGACACGCCGCCGCGCCTGCTGGCCGCGGCGACCAGGGCGCTGGGCGTGACGGGGTTCGGGGTGCAGCCGCTCGGCCGGCCAACGCCGATTGCGCCCTATACGCCCAAGCCGCGCCCGCCGGCGATCGACGGTGCCACGCTGCTGCAGCGACTGCCGACGGCGGCCCGCGCGCTGCCCTAACTCGATACGATAGCGCAACGAGACTGCTTGGGCGGCGAGAGTGGCGATGCTAAGCGCGGTACCCGGCGGGAGAGACACGCATGGCGGGATCGGTGCAGGCAGGTGGGCACTATGAGGCGACGCTCGACCGGGCGGGGCTGGCGCTCGGTGCGGGCGGGGCCGTCGGCGGGCTGTTCGCGATGCTGCTGGTCGGGATCGGCAGTGAACCCGATCCGTCCGCGCTGCTCGTCGGCTTCTGCGTCGGCGCTTTGATCACCGCGATGGCGGCGGTGGCGATCGGCGGGCCGGTGTGGCTGCTCTGCCATGTGCTCGGACGACGCGGGCCGCGCAGCGCGATCACAATCGGCGCGCTGGCCGGTTTCGCGCTGTTCCTCGGCGCGCAGAGCTATGGGTTCGGTCTGGTCGAGACGCCGCCGGGCGATGCGCCGACGCTGCTCTACCGCGCGATCAGCGCGGTCGCCACCAGCCTGGTGCTGGCGGCGGTTGCGGCGCTGATCGGCTGGACGATGTGGCGCACGGCCTACCGGCGCGTGCGCTGATCGATCCGGCTCAATCGAGCGAGAGGTCCTCGCTCGCCACGTCATAATATTTCGAGACGCGGTCGGCATAGGCCTGGTCGAAGGTCGGCGCGTTGGCGGCCCAGCTCGGGCCACCCTCGAGCACGCGACGGTCGATCGTCACGACATAGGTGTCGTTGACCGGATCGAAGGCGAGCAGCGAGAAAGGGATCGGATAATAAGCGCGGCCCATGCCGAGGAAGCCGCCGATCGTCAGCACGGCGTAGACCGACCGGCCGGTGCGCTTGTTGACCATAAGCGTGAGCAGCGTACCGATCTTCTCGCCGTCGCGGCTGCGGATCGGCATCGTGTCGGCCTTGTTCGACTGGAGCAGCAACTGGGTGGGTTCGGTCTGGGCCATATCTCATCATCCTTCGTGTCGGTGGCGTAACGGCGATGACGCGCGAGGGTTCCACGACGCGCCGCTCCGGCTCGCGGATCGCACGGACCATGCCGAAATCGCACTGTGGCGGGTACGCGCGGTTGAGCGCGGCGGATGCATCGCGCATAGACCGCCGGATGTTCCGGACCCCAACCCGCTCGCTCGCGATCGCCGCGCTGCTCCTCATCGCCGGATGCGTCGGCGCGCCGCCACCGCCGCCGCCGCGCGCGGCACCGCAGCCGGCCGCGCCGCAGCGCCCGGCGCCGGTCGCGCCCGTGGCGCAGGCCGCCGACTGGCGCGACTGGGCGGTGACGCTGGGCGACTGGGTCTACCGCGTCGACGGGCGGGGATCGATCGCCTTGTTCGGCACGCGCGGCGCCGACGCGCTGCTGACGCTGCGCTGCGACCGCCAGACCAATGCGCTCTATCTCTCGCGGCAGGGGCAGGCCGCCGGCCCGCTGACGGTGCGCACCTCGAGCCTGGCGCGGGCGCTGACCGTCCAGCCGACCGGCGCCACCCCGCTCTATGTCGCCGCCGCGCTGACGCCGCGGGATCCGCTGCTCGATGCGATGGCGTTCAGCCGCGGCCGCTTCCTGGTCGAGCAATCCGGCATGCCGACGCTGGTCGTGCCCGCCTGGGCCGAGGTGGCGCGCGTGACCGAGGATTGCCGCGGCTGAGCGAAGGGAAGGGGCTGCCGGGGCGGCGCGCGACGGGCTGCGGGCAGGCGAAGGAGAATCGTCGAAACAGGCCGATTATTCAAGACTTGTTTCGCGTGTTTTTATGATTCACAAGCGAGTCGTGACCAACGCAGGTCACGCCGTTTCAACTAGCGAAAGGAGGTGATCCGATGTCTCATGGTTCAGCAATGGGGTCGGTTCAGTTCGTTCGGAGGACGCACCGCTAGGCCTTTCAGGCTGGTCCTGCGATGATGGGGCGGGGGGTATTCTCCCCTAGCAAACGCCACCGATCGTCGAGGCTCTTGCGGTTTCGCATGGTCCTCCGAGCTGGAGCTTCCGGCCGCTGACCATGTCAGGAGGCTGTCGATGTCCCGAGTCAGGGTCATCGGCAGCCTCTTTTCATATCTGGCGTAGGTGCGTCTCCGGTCGTGTTCGGCCCTTGTCGGCTGCGGGGGCGTGTCGCATGATCGGCGCCGGCGTGGCGCGGACCACGCCCGCAAAAAGGGGTGTGAGATGCGCGCGTTGGTTCTGGCGGTTTTGGTCTCGAGTGTCTGCGCGGTCTCGGCGCACGCGCAAGCCGCGCCCGCGGTCGAGGAGAAATCGATCGACCAGCTCCAGGCGATGATGGCGGCGGGGACGACGAGTGTCGCGATCACGCAGGCCTATCTCGCGCGGATCGCGGCGATGGACCGCAGCGGCCCGACGCTGCGCGCAGTGATCGCGCTCAATCCTGCCGCACTCGACCAGGCCAAGGCGAGCGACGCGCGCCGCAAGGCGGGCAGGCCGCTCGGCGCGCTCGACGGCGTGCCGGTGCTGATCAAGGACAATATCGAGAGCAAGGATCCGATCGCGACCACCGCGGGGAGCCTCGCGCTCAAGGACAACGTCACGCTGCGCGATGCGCCGCTGGTGGCGAGCCTGCGCCGGCAGGGCGCGGTGATCCTCGGCAAGACCAACCTCAGCGAATGGGCCAATATCCGCTCGACGCATTCGATGAGCGGGTGGAGCGCGGTCGGTGGGCTGGTGCGCAATCCCTATGCGCTCGACCGGACGTCATGCGGCTCGTCGAGCGGCTCGGGCGCGGCGGTGGCGGCAAGCTTCGCGGCGGCGGCGGTCGGGACCGAGACCGACGGCTCGGTGGTGTGCCCGTCGTCGATGAACGGTCTGGTCGGGCTGAAGCCGACGCTCGGGCGGATCAGCCGCAGCCGCGTCGTGCCGATCAGCCACAGCCAGGACACGCCCGGGCCGATGGGGCGCAGCGTCAAGGACGTCGCGATCCTGTTCGAAGGGCTGGTCGGCACCGACCCGACCGATCCCGCCACCACGCGGCAACCGGCCGAGCGGACGGCGCCGGGCTTCGTCGCCGGGCTCGCCGGCGCGTCGTTAAAGGGCGTGCGGATCGCGGTGCTGCGGCCGCAAATGCCCGATATCCTCAAGGCGAAGTTCGACGCGGCGCTCGCCGTGCTCAGCGCGCAGGGGGCGGTGCTGGTCGACGTCACCGCTCCGAAGCTCGACGGGATCGGCGAGGCTGAGTTGCTCGTGCTGCAGACCGAGCTCAAGGCCGATCTCAACACCTATCTCGCGACCACGCCCAAGGCGGTGACGACGCGTACGCTCGCCGACGTGATCGCGTTCGATACCGCCAATGCGGCAAACGAAATGCCCTTCTTTGCGCAGGAGACCTTCGAGGCGGCGGAGAAGACGCGCGGGCTGACCGACCCGGAATATCTCGGCGCGCGCGCGAAATCGCTGCGGCTCGCGGGCAAGGAGGGGATCGACGCGATGCTGGCGAGCGCGCAGGCGACGCTTCTGGTCGAGCCGACCTATGGCATGCCGTGGCTGTCGGACACCGTCTATGGCGACCAGTTCAGCGGGCCGAGCGCGAGCGAATTGCCGGCGATCGCGGGCTATCCGCACCTCACCGTGCCGATGGGGCTGGTACGCGGCGTTCCGGTCGGCGTGTCGTTCATCGCGACCGCGTGGGCCGATCGCGCGGTGCTCAATGCGGGCTATGTCTACGAACAGGCGGCGAAAGCGCGCGTCGCGCCGGGCTATGCGGCGACCAACGATGCCGGGCCCGGGCTGGCGGGAGCGCGGTAAAGCAGGGTGTCATAACGGGTTGGGGGGTATCGTCCCTAAACGTTAACGCTCGAGCAATTCGCTGCGGACGTGGATCGCCGAGAGCGAGATGCGCACCTCGATCAGGAAGCTGACCAGCGACGAGATCAGCAACGCCATCGCGACGATGAAGATCACCGCGACGATGGTGCCGATGTGGAGCGCGAACAGGCTCGCGACGAACAGCAGGCCGACCACCATGCAGGTCATCGCCGCGCTCGACACGGCGAGGACGAGCGCGCGGTTGATCACCGTCATGCGGCGGTCGAGCAGGCGCAGTTCCCAGACGTGACGGTCGTGCTCGGGGCCGCTCGACAGCGGGTGCCATTCCTCGACCACGCGCGCGCGATCGACGACGCGGGCGAGGCGGCCGACCAGCACGTTGAGCAACTGCCCGATCGCCGCGAGCATGAAGATCGGCGAGAGCGCCAGCTGGATCGTCTGGGCGATCGTCGAGACGGCGGGGTACGGGTTCATAGCGCGCTTTGTGGGGTGTGGCCGGCGCGGACGCAAGCGCCAGCCTCCACCGATTGGTAACGCACAGCGGCTAAAGCACGTGTATGACCAAGCCGATGCTGCTCGCCGATTTCACGCGCCTGCCGCCGCTGACGCGCGCGACCGTGCTCGACGGACTGTCGGGGGCGATCGATACGGTGGCCGATTTCGCGCCGCCGACGCACGGCTTCCTGCGCTATGCCTGGTATGCCGCCGCGCTGTCGGCCTATGGCGGCGCGGCGCGCACAATCATGGTCGAGGAAGACGATCAGCCGGTGATCGCGCTGCCGTTCGTCGCGGTCGGGCCGGCGATCGCGCGGGTCGCGAGCGTTCCGGGGAGCTATTGGCCGTTTCGCAGCTTCCCGCTGGCCGAGGGCGCCAGCCCGCGCGCGCTCGATGCGCTGCTCGATACGCTCGGGCGCACGGTGACGGCGCTGCGGATCGGGCCGGTGAGCGATGGCGATGCGGCGGTCGCGCCGTTGCTCTCGCGGGCGCGCGAAAAGGGGTGGGCGGTGCTCGATCGCTTCGTGTCGCACGGTTTCCTGCTCGATCTGCAGCAGGACGATTGGCCGCGTGGATCGACGCTGAAGAAGAACCGCTTCCACGAAAAGCATCTCGCCGAGCATGGCGCGCTCGACTGGCGCTTCCTCGGGGCGGGGGATTGGGAAGCGGGGTTCGACGCCTTCGCCGCGATCGAGGAGAAGAGCTGGATCGCCGCGCGCACCGACGGGCGCGACGCGAAGTTCACGCGCACCGGCCACGGCGCCTTCTGGCGCGAGGTGGCGCGCGATCCGGTGCTGGCGGAGCTGCTGTCGGCGGCGCTGCTGACGATCGACGGTGCGCCCGCAGCTTTCTCGTTCGATCTCGACGGCGGGACGACGCGCTATGCGATCGCCAACAGCTACGATCCGCGCTTCGCCAAGCAGTCGCCGGGCAAGCTGCTTTACTATCGCAATCTGGTGCGCGCGCGGGCGGCGGGGGTGCGGACGGTCGACTGGGGCGCGGGCGATAGCGGCTACAAGACGACGCTCGGTGCGGTCGAGGGGCCGGCGCTGCGCGATTGGCTGCTCGTGCGGCCGGGGGTGCCGGCCATGCTGGGGCGGGCGTTGAGAGGGCGGTGGACGAAGAGCGGGCAAGACGGCTAGCGGCATTCGCATGCTGCCGGGGAAGCGCGTTTTTCGGTCAGTGCTAACCCATTGCCGCACGGACGGTCGCGGCGGAGCGATGCACGCCGTCGCGCGTTTCCACGCCATGGATGAGATCGAACGCGTTCGCCTGGAAATGGAAGCCGCCGCCGCCGCGCTCGACTTCGAGCAGGCGCGGCGGCTGCGCGACCGGCTGGCGCTGCTGCGCGGCGGGGCAAGTGTCGAGGCGGCCGAGGCGGCGGAGACCGAAGGGCTGCTCCGCCAGCAGCCGGGCGCGATGGGCCTTGGCACCAGCCAGCAGCGGATGACCCCGCCGCCGGGCTGGAAGAAACCCGCCAAGCCCGACCCGATGACGCGGGGCCATTCGCGCAAGCGCTGAGCGCAGTCGCTCAGCCCTCCATGTACGCCGCAAAGGCATCGCGCCAATCGGGATGCCAGCGAGACAAGGCCGGGCGGTTCTCGGTCACGTCGCCCGCCGCCCAGGCGATCCGCTTCGCGTCCTGCGCTGGGGTCGTCTCGTTGTCGGGGCACAGGATGTAGAAATCGCCGCGCGCCAGTCGCTCGAGCAGGAACGCCGCGACCTGCTCCGACGACCAGGCGCCGGGCGGCTTTTCGGTAACGCCGGGCCGGGTCATCCCGGTGAAGGTGAAGCCCGGGATCAGCAGATGCGCCGAGACGCGCTCGCCGGTCCGTTCGCGCAGCGAATGCGCGAGCCCTTCGGTCAGCGCTTTCACGCCGGCCTTGCTGACATTGTAGGCGGTGTTGCCGGGCGGCTGGGTGATGCCCTGCTTCGATCCGGTGTTGATGACGAGCGCCGGGCCGCCCTGCTCGACCATCGCGGGGACGAAGCTCTGCACGCCGTGGAGCACGCCGAGCAGGTTGACGCCGAGTACGCTCTCCCACGCGGATGGATCGGCAAAGATGTCGCCGCCCGAGCCGACGCCGGCATTGTTCATCAACAGCGAGACGGGGCCATGATCGGCGGCGACAGCGCGGGCGAGCTCGCTCATCGCCGCGCGGTCCGATACGTCGACCGGATAGGATGCCGCCCCGTCGATCGTCGCGGCGGCGGTCGCCAGCGTCTCGGCCGAGCGATCGACCAGCACGACGCGCATCCCGGCGGCGGCGAAGGCGCGCGCACTGGCGAGACCGATCCCGCCGGCGGCACCGGTGACGACGGCGAGGTTGCCCGGTGCGATCGCGGCGAAGGCGGGCGCGCTCATTGGTCCACCGTCGCCATCGAGGCTGCGGGATAGCGCGTGCCCTCCGCGCTGCCGGGCGGCAGGACGGTGTCGATGTGGCGCAGCTCGTCTGCGCTCAGCGTCACGTCGAGCGCGCCGAGATTGTCGTCGAGATAGCGGCGGCGCTTCGTGCCCGGGATCGGCACGATGTCGTCGCCCTGTGCGAGTACCCAGGCGAGCGCGAGCTGCGCCGGGCTGCAGCCCTTGTCGGCCGCCATCGTCCGGATCGCGGCGACCAGATCGAGATTCTTCGCGAACGCCGCGCCCTGGAAGCGGGGATGCAGGCGGCGGCTGTCGCCCTCGGCCAAATCCTCGGGCGCGGTGAAGTGCCCGGTCAGGAAGCCGCGGCCGAGCGGGCTGTAGGGGACGAAGCCGATGCCGAGCTCGCGCACCGTCGGCAGCAGGTCGGCCTCGGGATCGCGGCTCCACAGCGAATATTCGGTCTGCAGCGCGCTGATCGGGTGGACGGCATGCGCGCGGCGGATCGTCTCGGGGGCGGCTTCGGACAGGCCGAGATAGCGCACCTTGCCGGCCGCGACGAGCTCGGCCATCGCGCCGACGGTATCCTCGATCGGCACGGCGGGGTCGACGCGGTGCTGGTAATAGAGGTCGATCACGTCGAGCCCGAGCCGCTGGAGGCTCGCGTCGCACGCCTGGCGGACATAGTCGGGGTGGCCGTTGATGCCGCGATGGCTGCCGTCGGGGCCACGGACATTGCCGAACTTGGTCGCGACGACGACCCATTCGCGCCGTTCGCGCACGACGCGGCCGACGAGCTCCTCATTGGCGCCGACGCCGTACATGTCGGCGGTATCGAGGAAGGTGACGCCGTGATCGAGCGCGCGGTTGATCGTCGCGACCGATTCGGCGTCGTCGCGCACGCCGTAGAAATCGGACATGCCCATGCAGCCCAGGCCGAGCGCCGAGACTTCGAGGCCCTGCTGGCCGAGTTTGCGGGTTTTCATCGTGAAGCTCCTGCGGTTGCGCGGATCAATTGGGGATGGCGGCGTCGGGGTGGAGAATATCTGCGGCGCGCAATTCCTCCCAGAAGGCGGGCGGGATTTTCGCGTGCAGCGCGGCGTGGTCGGCGAGGATGTGGTCTGGGCTCGCAGTGCCCACGATCAACGCCGAGGCGACGTCGGGGGCAAGGCTGAACTGCAGCGCGGCGGCGACGAGGTCGACGCCGTGCCGGCCGGCAACGGCGCGCAGCGTGGCGAGGCGCTCGCGCTTGTCGTCGGGGATCAGGCTGTTGTCGGGCCCGTAATTGTAGCGCGGCTCGCCGCCGAGGAAGCCGGCGTTGAGCGCCGAGCCGACGACGAAGCTGACGCCTTTCTCGCGCGCCGTGGGGAACACGCTCTCGACCGCGGTGGCGTGGTCGACCAGCGAATATTGGCTGGCAAGCAGATGCACGTCGCTGTCGGCCACCTCGAGGCAGCGCAGGATCGGCTGCGGGCAATTGACGCCCATGCCCCACGCATCGATCACCCCTTCGTCGCGCAACCGGGTCAGCGCGGGGAAGGCACCCTGTTCGGCGATCGGCCACAGCGTCTCCCAATCGTCGGGCAGGAAGGCGTTGTCGGGCGAGAGATCGTGGACGAACACGATGTCGAGCCGATCGAGCCCGAGGCGCTGCAGGCTGTCCTCGATCGAGCGCAGCACGCCGTCGGCGCTATAGTCGAAATGCGGCGTGTTGGGCGAGTTGGTGAAGGGGAAATAGTCTTTCGACCGGTTGTCGCGCGCGGCGCGCAGCAGCTTGCCGACCTTCGACGAGAGCACGAACTCCTCCCGCGGCTTGCGCGCGAGGAAGCGGCCGAAGCGCCGCTCGGCGAGCCCGAGGCCATACCACGGCGAGACGTCGAAATAGCGCACGCCCGCGTCCCACGCCGCGGAGAGCGTCGCTTCGGCCTGCTCGTCGGTGGCGAACTGGAATTCGTTGCCGATCGCGACGCCGCCGAGGCCGAAGTCGTGGGGCGGGCGGTAGCGTGCGCTAGCCATGGAGAAGCCTTTCGTCTGGAGAGAGCGCATAACGCCAGCCGCCGCGGCTTGGATCCGCCGCGACGCGCCCGGGCGTTGCCATCGGCGCGATCCTCGTTGATGGTGCGGCATGCCGACAGCCCCAGACCCGACAGCCCCAGACCCGACAGCCGCAAATATCGCCCCAGGGCCCGACCATGCGCTCGAGGCGCGGATCGCCGCCGACCCACGCTACATCGCGCTGGTCCGCGACCGGCAGCGCTTTTCCTGGATCCTCACCGCGATCACGGTGGTCGTCTACAGCAGCTTCATCTCGCTGATCGCGTTCGACAAGCCGTTGATGGCGCAGCCGGTCGGCGGCGGCACGACCAGCCTGGCGGTTGTGCTCGGCGTGGCGATGCTGATCGGCACGGTCGCGATCTGCGCGGTCTATGTCTGGCGCGCGAACGGGTCGTACGACGCGCGGCTCGCCGAACTGCTCGAAAGCGCGCGCGCGTGACGCCGAGCGTGTGGCGCAGCGCCGCCTTGCTCGTGCTGCTCGGCTGGGCGACGGGGGCGAATGCCGCGATCGGCGGGGCGATCGCGCGCCAGCCGACCAACTGGACCGCGATTCTGATGTTCGCAGGGTTCGTCGGGATCACGCTGTGGATCACCGGTGCTGCGGCGCGGCGGACGCGGACCGTGTCCGATTTCTATACCGGCGGCGGGATCACCGGCTTCCAGAACGGCCTGGCGATGGCGGGCGATTACTGCTCTGCGGCGTCGTTCCTCGGCATCACCTCGCAAATCTTCAACGACGGCTATGACGGGCTGATCTATGCGATCGGCTTCCTCGTCGGCTGGCCGATCGTGCTGTTCCTCGTCGCCGAAAAGCTCCGCAACCTCGGGCGCTTCACCTTCGCCGACGTCGCCTCGTACCGCTTTATGCAGGGGCCGGTGCGCAGCTTCTCGGCGGTCAGCACCTTGCTCGTCGTGTCCTTCTACCTGATCGCGCAGATGGTCGGCGCGGGGCAGCTGATCCAGCTGCTGTTCGGGCTGCCCTATCTCATCGCGATCATCGTCGTCGGCGGGTTGATGATGGTCTATGTCCTGTTCGGCGGCATGCGCGCGACATCGTGGGTGCAGATAATCAAGGCGGTGATGCTGCTGTGCGGCGCGACCTTCCTCGTGCTTGGCGTGATGGCGCATGTCGGCTTCTCGTTCGAGGCGCTGTTCGCGAAAGCCGTCGCGGTGAAGACCAAGCTCGCGCTCGAAAGCGGTCTGTCCGCCGGCGATGCCGCCGCCAAGGGCCGCGCGATCATGGGGCCGGGCGGGTTCATCAAGGATCCGATCTCGGCGCTGTCGTTCGGCTTCGCGCTGATGCTCGGCACGGCTGGCCTGCCGCACATCCTGATGCGCTTCTTCACCGTCCCCGATGCGCGCGAGGCGCGCAAGTCGATCCTGTGGGCGACGGTGTGGATCGGCTATTTCTACGCGCTGACCTTCGTGCTCGGCTTCGGCGCGATCGTGATGATCTCGTTCAACCCGGATTATGTCGATGCGGCGGGCGCGCTGCGCGGCGGCAACAACATGGCGGTGATGCACCTGGCGCATGCGATCGGCGGCAATCTGTTCCTCGGCTTCATCTCGGCGGTCGCCTTCGCGACGATCCTCGCGGTGGTCGCGGGGCTGACGTTGTCGGCGGCGTCGGCGATCAGCCACGACGTCTATGCCAGCGTGATCCGGAAGGGAAATGCCGATCCGGTCAAGGAATTGCGCGTCTCGCGGATCACGACGATCCTGCTCGGCATCGCCGCGATCATCCTCGGCGTGGTGTTCCAGAAGCAGAATGTCGCCTTCATGGTCAGCCTGGCGTTCGCGCTGGCGGCGTCGGGCAATTTCCCGGTGCTGGTGATGTCGCTGCTGTGGAAGGGCTGCACCACCCAGGGCGCGGCGTGGGGTGGCGCCATCGGCTTGCTCAGCGCATTCGTGCTGACGGTGCTGTCGCCGGTGATCTGGGTTGCGGTGTTCCACTTCGAGTCGGCGATCTTCCCGTACAGCTCGCCCGCGCTCTTCTCGGTGCCGGCCGGGTTCTTTGCGATCTGGCTGATCTCGACGCTCGACCGCTCGCCGCGCTCGGCGATCGACCGCGCGGCCTATCCCGAGCAGCGGTTGCGCTCGGAAACCGGGATCGGAGTGCACGCCGCAGCGGATCATTGAGGATCCGGCCAGAGCGCGCGCTTTGTTGACAGCGCTTTTGACCTCTCCCAGATGGTGACGATGGCGACCGACTCCTCGTTTCGAGAAATCCGCATCCCCGCAGAGCTTGATGGCATCATCGCCGATCGGCTCGCGACGGGTGATTATGGCGACGCCGGCGACGTCGTTGCCGCGGCCCTGACCCTGCTGCGCGACCGCGATGCGCCGGCGCGAGCGGATGCGCCCCGCGCCGCCTGGCCGCATGGCGGCGGCGAATGCGGAGCGCTCATCGGCGCGCGCGACTGGAGCGCGACGGCGCTCGGCGCGGTCGACGGCTGGTCGATCGAGTTGCGCACGACCGTTGCGAACATCCTCAACTCACCGGTCGCCAAGGTGCTGATGTGGGGGCCCGACCACATCATGCTCTACAACGACGCCTACCGCACGATTGCGGGCGATCGCCACCCGGCGGCACTGGGGAGCCCGGTCGCGACGGCATTCCCCGATGTGTGGCATTGGAACAAGCCGATCCTCGAGGCCGGGTTCCGCGGCGAGATCGCCTCGCATCGCAACCAGCCGATCGTGTTCGACCGGCCCGAGGGGCGCGAGACGCTGACGCTCGATCTGTTCTACACGCCGGTCTACGACGCGCGGGCGCAGGTCGGCGGCGTGATGTGCACGATCGTCGACAACAGTGCCCGCGTCGATGCCGAGCGGCGAGTCGCCGCCAGCGAGGCCGAGCTGCGCCGGGTGACCGATGCCGTGCCGATGCTCATCGCCTATGTTGACCGTGCGCATGTCTATCGTTTTGCCAACGGGACCTATCGCGACTGGCTTGGCGTCGATCCCGAATCGATGATCGGCAAGCCGGTCGCGATGGTGCTCGGCCAGACGCAATATGAGCAACGGCGCCCGTCGATCGAGCGTGGACTCGCGGGCGAGCGGCTGTCGTCGGAGACTATCCTGCTGCACCGCGACGGACGACCGCGCCGCAGCGAGATCCGCTACGTCCCGCACATCGAGGCCGACGGGTCGGTGCCGGGGGTGCATATCCTCGCGATCGACATCGAGGAGCGCGCCGAACGCGAGGCCGCGCTCGCCGCCAGCAACGGTCGTTTTCGCACCGCGATGGATGCGATCCACGGCGTCTTGTGGACCAACAGCCCCGACGGCCGGATGATCGGCGAACAGCCCGGCTGGGCGGCGCTGACCGGGCAATCGATCGCGGAATATCAGGGGTTCGGCTGGGCCGACGCGGTGCATCCCGACGATGCCGCGCCAACGACGCAGGCGTGGCTGAGAGCGGTCGCGACCAAGTCGATGTTCGTGTTCGAACACCGTGTGCGGCACCATTCGGGGACGTGGCGGACCTTCGCGATCCGCGGCCTGCCGCTGCTCGACGACGCCGGCGAGATCCGCGAGTGGGTCGGCGTCCACACCGACATCACGCACCAGCGCGCCGCCGAGGCATCGCTGCGCGAACAGGCCGAGCGTCTGGCGCGCGAGGCGCGGCACCGCAAGCGCGCCGAGGATCAGCTGCGGCTGCTCAACGAAGGGCTGGAAGCGCGCGTCATCGCCGAAATCGACGAACGCCGCCAGGCCGAGGCCAAGCTCGCCCAGTCCCAGAAGATGGAGACGGTCGGCAAGCTGACCGGCGGCGTCGCGCATGATTTCAACAATCTGCTCCAGGTCGTCTCGGGCAACCTGCAGCTGCTCGCCAAGGACATTGCCGGCAACGACCGCGCCGAGCGCCGCGTCGCCAATGCGATGGCGGGCGTCTCGCGCGGTGCCAAGCTCGCCGCGCAGCTGCTCGCCTTCGGGCGGCGACAGGCGCTTGAGCCCAAGGTGGTCAACGTCACGCGCTTCGTGCGCGGGATGGACGACATGCTGCGCCGCGCGATCGGCGAGGGGATCGAGGTCGAGACGATCGTCGGCGGCGGGCTGTGGAACACCTTCATCGATCCCGCGCAGATCGAGAATGCCTTGCTCAACCTCGCGATCAATGCGCGCGACGCGATGGAGGGACAGGGCAAGCTGACGATCGAGCTCGGCAACGCCGCGCTCGACGACGCCTATGCGCGCACGCATGACGAGGTGACGCCGGGGCAATATGTCATGCTCGCCGTGTCGGACACCGGCAGCGGGATGTCGCCCGAGGTGATCGACAAGGTGTTCGAACCGTTCTTCTCGACCAAGAGCGAGGGCAAGGGATCGGGGCTCGGCCTGTCGATGGTCTATGGCTTCGTCAAGCAGTCGGGCGGCCACGTGAAGATCTATTCCGAGGTCGGCGAAGGCACCACGATCAAGCTGTATCTGCCGCGCGCGATGCAGTCGGAGGATGTCGAGGTCGCGACCGACACCGGGCCGGTCGCCGGCGGAAGCGAGACGGTGCTCGTCGTAGAGGACGATGCCGAGGTGCGCGATACCGTCGTCGAGATCTTGTCGGACCTCGGCTACAGCGTGCTCAAGGCGGTCGATGCGGCGAGCGGGCTGAGCGTGATCGAGAGCGGCATCGCGATCGACCTGCTGTTCACCGACGTGGTGATGCCCGGCACGATGAAGAGCCCCGAGCTGGCGCGCAAGGCGCGCGAGCGGTTGCCCGACATCGCGGTGCTGTTCACCTCGGGCTATACCGAGAATTCGATCGTCCATGGCGGCAAGCTCGATGCCGGGGTCGAACTGCTGTCCAAGCCCTACACGCGCGAGGCGCTGGCGCGGAAATTCCAGCACGTCCTGGCCAACCAGCGGCAACGCAAGCTCGGCACGACACCGGCGGCGGGGGCGGGGGCGACGACGAGCCCGGCGCCACCCTCCGCCGCGCCCGAACCGGTGATGCAGCGCGGCACGATCCTGCTCGTCGAGGATGACGAGATGATCCGCCTCAACACCGCCGAGATGCTGCAGGAAAGCGGCTACGTCGTGATCGACGCGGCGAGCGCCGAGGAAGCGATGGCGGCGCTGCAGACCGTGCCGATCGATGCGCTCGTCACCGACGTCAACCTGCCCGGCCTGTCGGGCCCGGAGTTCGCCGACAAGGCACGCGCGTTGCGGCCGGAGGTGGGGATCGTCTTCGCGACGGGCGATACCGCAGCGGTCGACGCAGCGGTCGACGCGATCCTGCTCGCCAAGCCCTACGGCGCGCGCGAACTCGCGCTCGCGGTGGAGCGCGCGCTTGGCCAGGTTTCAGCGGATCCGCAGGTCGCCGACCAGCGGGTCAAGACGGCAGAGTAAGCGGACAGGCCGGCCGCAGGGCCGACGATCGGATCGTCGATCCGGTGCTTCTCGAGCGACAGCCCTCATGCTTCGTCGGGGAAGCATGAGGGGCCGTGCATCGTGATCTAGACCCGCACGTAACGGAAGTACCAGACCTTAATGAAATATTTCTTTTAAAGCTTTGAAATAACGTGATAAAATGGCTGTTTCGATAGCGCATTTTTGCTGAAGTAATCACCCGGTAATCACGGATCTCGATGTCTGATCGGTTCCTATCTCTCACCTTACCCAGGAATTTAGAACCTGATGGAAAGTGTAGGGTGGAACGCGGCCAGCCCGCTTTGAAGCACCGACATGGCATTTCCGGCCGTTTGGTCAGCTGCATCCTTACGGCCACGATCACGACTTTGGTTGGGGGGTGCAAATGTTGGCGGGGGTATTGCCGCTGTCGGTGAGCCTCATCCCGTGTGTCCCGCACAGATCGGCGGCAAACGCCTCAAGTCGGTCAGCGCGAGGTGAGGATCAGGCAATACTCCGTCTTCGCTAGCGCTGGAGCGGAGCCTTCATCCAAGGTGAACGCGCCGATTACCAGTGCGGTCGTTATACAGCGAGCCTTTCTGCGAACGCGACGACCGGTGGACTGAAGCCGATAGGGCCAGTCACCAACTGTAGCAGCGCCACCGCGCCCGCGCCCCACCAGTAGGCGGGATGAACCTGCCGGAGGACGATTAGGTCGAAAACGATGCCGACCATTATGTACAGCATGATCGCGGCGAACAGCGCAACGGGCGTGAAGGTGCCAAGCGGCAGCGGGCCGACCAGCCGCCCAATTCCTGGCGCGATAACCAGTACCGTCCCGCACAGCATCAGCCGCTTGTGCCATCCCGCGTGATTGCGCAGCCGAATCGCAGCAAAGGTGAGCGCGGCGAATCCGAGGATACCCAGGACGTCCATTACCAGGAAGAGGCCGAGCGGAAAGATGCCCGCGATACTGCCGCGCGCAATCGCCATCACGGTCGCCGCGATGCCAAGCGGCACCATCATCGTCGCGATCCCTGCACCCAGCCAGCCGAGCCGACGATGCAGTATGATGTTGTGGCCATCCACCACCAGCCAGTTCTGCACCACGTACAGGATGATCCAGGAGGTGAAAACGACTGCGTGGACATGCACTTGCCACGGGAAATCGGTGAACCAGACGTGGCCTACCACGATGTCGGAGCCGAAGCCCGCGACTGCGGTCGCAAACACCACAATCGACATGACAAAGAAGAACCGACGTTCCTCCGACATTCGGGTCGGTCGATGAAGTGCCGATGCCATGCCGCCTGCCCCTCGCGTCACTGGGTCAGCGACAGAATGCGCGCGGTTTTCGTGGAGAGCAATAGGAAGGGCTAGGGGGTGAAGGGCTAACGATCGGCATTCGACGATCGAAACAGCCGAAGGCCAAGTGATGCGATTAAAGGTAAATCGACGAGACGCCTCGCGCGCCGAACGATCGACGCGCTACGAGAACGAAAGTCCGGTCGTGGAAAGCTCGAAGCGAAACGTGATCCACCGGTTATGGGTCGTGTGCCGTTATATGCTCTATTCGGCCGTGATCTCGAGATGTCGCGGGCGCAGCTACCCTACACCGACCGTCGCAGCGTGATTCGCGTGATCTCGGATGGTACGCCGAGCCTGAGCGCGAAGCCCGGCCAAAGCCCGGTCCCGTTGCTGACGTAGAGCGCCATGCGGCCCACGTTGTAGAGTCCCGATACGAAACCCGCGTTGCCGCGCGCGACAAGCCGGTCGAGCCCGACAATCATGCCACCATGCGTATGTCCCGACAGCTGAAGCGCGACGCCGCGCGCCGCAGCGGCGCGCGCCTGGCGCGGCTGATGGTCGAGAAGGACGACGGGCGCCTCGGCGGGAGCGCCTTTCAAGGCGAGGCCGAGGTTGGGTGCGACCTCACCGACGCTCGGCGCGGATAGGTCGGTGACGCCGGCGATCACGAGCTGCGCGCCGCCGCGGCTTACGACAGCATGCGCGTTCGGCAGCATGCGAAAGCCCATGTCTGTCAGGTGTCGCATCCATGCACGGCAGTCGAAAAAATACTCGTGATTACCCGGAATCGCGTAGACGCCGTCCGGCGCGCGCAGGTCGCGAAGCGGTGCCACGTCGGTGCGGCGCATATCCACCGAGCCATCGATGAAGTCGCCCGTCACGGCGATCAGGTCGGCGCCGGTCGCGTTGGCACGATCGACGACGGCCCTTGCCCATGTGGCAGTGAACAGCCGGCTGATGTGCAGGTCGGTAAGCTGGACGATGCAGTATCCGTCGAAGGATGCCGGAAGGTCGTGGATCGCGACCGTCACGTCTCTGACAGGCGGAACACGCAACGCGTTGGCGACACCAATCGCGGAAACGAGCGCTGCCAGCGCCGCGGCGGCGAAGCGAAGCCCTGCGGGCTCGAGGACTATCTCTTGACGGACGAGCGTCGTCAGGAGGGTACCCAGGTCGAGGATCAGTTGGAAAACGGCGAGCAGCAGCAGCGCGCCGAATGCCCAGTTGAACAGTATGACGACTGGCCGCGGGAACTCGGGAGCGAACACCGAACCCGAGGAGATTCGGCTCCAGAGATGGAATTGCGAGGCGGCCAGCATCAGCAACCCGACCGGTAGCTTGGCCCAGAGCGGTAGCGGCAGCGGCCACAGCCAGCGGGCTAGGACGATCAGCATCGGCACAGCAAAGATCAGGTTGAAAATGATACCGACTCCAGGTTTCGAACGCGATTTCGCCTGTAAACGCGGCGTGTCGTCGAATGGCGATGAAAAAGCCGGCGGCGCCGCTGACGCCCGTTTCCATAATCACCCAGACTCCCCATCTGGATCGAATGAATGAAGACCTCAACCGTCTCGGCCTGATCGACGAGGAAGAGATCGCCCTCGATGACGCTGCCCTAACGCTGGCGCTGCTCGACCATCCCGGCACCGATCTCACGACCTATCACGACCTGCTCGACGCGATGGAGACCCGGCTGGATTTGGTCGGCGGTGACGCAGTGCCAGCCGCCGAGCGTGCCGACGCCCTGGCCGCAGTGCTCGCCGGGGAGTTCGGCTTCGCCGGCGACTCCGAGACCTATGACGATCCCGCCAATGCCGACCTCATCAGCGTCCTCGATCGTCGCCGCGGGTTGCCGGTGAGCTTGGCGATACTCTGGGTCGCGATGGCGCGTCGGCTGGGTTGGACCGCGAACGTGCTCGACCTTCCGGGCCACGTGCTCGTGCTGATCGGCGCGGAGGAGGCGCCGGTCATCGTCGATCCGTTCGCGAAGGGCGAGCGCGTGGGGGGCGAGCGGCTCGCCGCGTTAATCGCGGCGGTCGCCGGCTCCGGTCGCGCGGTGACGCACGTCGCGGCGATGCCGAACCGCGCCGTGCTTGTCCGCCTTCTCCAGAATCAGGCGTCGCGCGCCGAGCAGGCGGGCAGGGGCCGCCGTGCGCTCGAACTCTACGTTCGCATGACGACAATGGCACCGGCCTATCCGCACGCATGGTGGGAGCGCGCTCGGCTCGAGCTTGTCGACCATGAGATTGCGGCCGCGCGTGGCAGTCTCGGGGCGATGCTGGAGATCACGCGCGACCCGGCGTTGCGTCGCCGCGTGACGAAGACGCTCGACGCGCTTCCAGCGGACTGACCTGGCTGATCGCATCGGCAAGCGCTCCTAGCAGAGCTGCCGCTCCGCGTTCGACCGGAGGCGATCAGATGAGAGAGGACGCCGAGTTACGCAAGGGCTTCGAACAGCCGCGAGCCAGAAGAAGGGGTCGCCGAGCTCGGATTAACGATTGACCCGTACTGGGCCTCGGCAAACTCGTGCGGAGTGACCGATTATGGGTCAAGCGTGCGGAGGCGATCGGCTAGAGAACCGGTCACCCCGAAGTCCGCGTCAATCCATCAGCTTGCGCTGAAGGTAGGTCATCGTCAGCGCTGTCGTCCGGGCAGCCTGTTTCAGATCGGCACCTGCGCCGTGGCCGCCTTCGGTATTCTCG
>NZ_JAXOJQ010000004.1:0-280969 GCF_036663815.1 Parasphingomonas frigoris
GCGTTCATTCTGAGCCATGATCAAACTCTCAAGTTTATGTCACAAAATCATCGCAGTGGAATTCCACGATAATCTCGCTCATCTCAAGGAGCCGCTCTGCACAATATCTTTCAGACGCCTCACCCAGCCAAAGCCGAATGAAACGTCCATTACGTATGGATACGTGAAGGACATATGAGAACGACTTAGCTTTAACCGAATTACCAACGCCTTGAAAACGTTGGACCCGGAGCCGCCGCCCACATGTCCCTTCATCTAAACCGACAATGTCAAAGAGCGCAAAATACCGACGCTAAGGAAATGCCCTTCTTTCAAAGAGCCCCTCGGCGCCGACAATTTGGTGACTGCAGAAGCGAACCGTGTGGTCCGTCGCTGCGGTGGCACCCCTCTAGGTCCCACCCTTGATTCGGTCAAACCCTTTTTTGCACTTTTCTTTCAATTGCGCGTCAAACCCGCACAAATCCTCGGATCTCCACGGATCTGATCGAACCTACGGTTGGGTGGGCCGCGCCAGGCGTGAGTCGCTCAGCGCGTCCCGCCGGCTTGACCGAGTCGGGGCAGGCTCCCCCTGCCCCGTCCCATCATGCCTTGGCGCGCGCGCGCTTGGGGGCGGCCGCTGCGGCGACATCCTCTTCCTCGTCGGGCTGATCCTCGCCCGCTTCGGTCAGCGCCTCGCCCAGTGTCTTGAGCTTTTCCTGGTTGGTCTCGGCCTTGTCGGCGATCCGCGTCGTCGCGACACCGAGACGGTGGAGCAGCGCATGGATGCGGTCGGCGTCGGGCTCGGCGCGCTCGAGCTGCTTGCGCAGCGATCCGAGGTCACGGAGGATGCCCTTGGCGCCGGGCGTGTCGATCTCTGCCAGGGCAGCTTCCCAATCCTCGATCAGGTCGGCGCCCTTGTCGGGCTTGGTCGACGCGATGCCGCGATTGAGCGCGTTGGTCGTCCCGGCGAACTTGATAGCCATGCTCACTTCCTCACTGTTGCAATGGCTCTCCAACGACACGGATGCGAGCTCAGATCCGCCAAAAGGCACTTCTTTATCTCTACTTGACACCGATCAAGGTGTGGAACCGACCGTGCAAATCCGCGTGCATCTTGCCGACCCGGCGCATTGGTGCGCACGATGGGGGGACGACAGAAAAGGACCGCCATGCCGCTGTATGAAATCGACGGACTTCGCCCCACGCTGGGCGACGCCACCTGGATCGCGCCGAGCGCCGAGCTGATCGGCGACGTCCAGCTACACGACGACGTCAGCATCTGGTTCGGCGCGGTACTGCGCGGCGACAACACGCCGATCGTCGTCGGCGCGCGCAGCAACGTCCAGGAAGGGGCGATGTGCCATTCGGACCCGGGAGCCCCGCTCACGATCGGCGCGGACTGCACGATCGGGCATCACGCGATCCTGCACGGCTGCACGATCGGTGACCGGGTGCTGATCGGGATGGGAGCGATCGTGCTCAACCGTGCCGAGATCGGCGAGGGATCGATCGTCGGCGCGGGCGCGCTGGTCACCGAGGGCAAGATATTCCCCCCCGGCAGCCTGATCGTCGGCTCGCCTGCACGCGCGGTGCGGACGCTCGACGACGCGGCGCAGGCGATGTTGCGTGTATCGGCCGAGCATTATGTCGCCAACGGCCGCAAATATGCCGCCGGGCTCAAGCGGATCGACTGAGCCCCCTCCCCCGCGCCATGCGGGGGAGGCAGCGCAGGCTCAGCGGGCGCGCGTCGCCCAGGCGGCGATGTCGCCGCGGATCCGCGCGTTGACCATCCGCCGTGCCGCCATCGACGCGACCGTCGCCTTGGCGCCGCCGCGCGCCGCGGGCGGCAGATTGTCGGTGGCAAAGGCGGTGATCTTCGCCGGCATCGCGGGATCGTCCGACCCGGCGCCGAGGCTCGCGACGAAGCCCGCACGCGTGCTCGTCTCGACCAGCGTGTTGACCAGCGGCAGATGCGCCACCGCGAAGCCGAACGCCATGTCGGGATGGCCGCGGGCAATCGACTTCAACAGGCTCGCCTTTTGCGGCGCGGTGAAGCGGTCGGTGGTCAGCAGGTCGAGCGCGCGCTGCGCCAGCGCATCGTCGTCGGCGGCACCGAGCAGCCGGACATAGCCGTTCTTCACCACCGGGTTCTTCTCGGCGAGCGTCAGACGCAGCAAGGCATCCCATTCGGCCGGCGTGGCATTGGTCGCATAGGTGCCAAGGATCGGCTGGCGGATCGCCGCCGGGATCGCCTCGGAGTTGGTTGCCAGCGCCGCGCCATAGGCACGCGCCTTGGCGACGGTTGCCGGATCGCCCGCGTCGCCCAGTACCGCGATCAGCGTCTCGCGCAGCGTCGCGACGAGCGGTGACTCGGCCTTCTCGGCCTTCAACCCGACGCGCTGCATCGCCGGCGCCAGCGTCGCGATGATCCGCGCGCGCATCGCCTGCTTGGCCGCGCCCTTGGGGAGGCGTCCTTCGAGATCGGACAATTGCCCGGCGATCGTCTGCCACAGCAGCGGATTTGCATCGGGGCCGACCGCGGCGATGTCGGCAAAATAGCGGTCGAGCTTCTGGTTGCCGCCCTTTGCCAGCGCGAAATCGTCGCCGAGCGTGCCGAGCTGGTCGGTCAGCGCGAGCGAGGCGAAGTCGCGCACGATCGCGTCATGCGCCGGCTGGCTGTACAGCACCCGCGCATAGCTGCCCTTGTCGCGATTGAGCACGAGCGTGCCGCACCCGGGCACGCTGACCGTCGTCGGCTTGGCGCCGCGGATCGTCGCGCGTGTGACCGGCTGGCCGACCATGCCGAGCGTCAGCGGCACGCGCCAGGTCTGCGCCTGCTTGGCGGTCGCGTCGTAACCGAAGCGCCCCTGCGTCAGCGTCACCTGCGTCGCGCCGCCGACGCAGCGTGCGCCGGTCATCGTCACCAGCGGGACGCCGGCCTGCAGCGTGAAGTCGTGCGCGACGTCGGCGACGGGCTTGCCCGCGGCGGCCGACAGTTCGGCCCACAGCTGGTCGGTCGTGGTGTTCCCGTACTTGTACTTCGCCATGTAGCGGCGGATGCCGTCGCGGAACACGTCGGGGCCGAGCGTCGACTCCATCATGCCGATGACCGCCTGCCCCTTCGAATAGGTGATCCCGTCGAACGCTTCGCCAATCTGGTCGACCGTCTCGACATGGCGGATGATCGGATGCGTCGCGGCGGTCGCGTCGACCTGCAGCGCGCCCTCGCGATCCTGCGCCACCGCGGTCGCGCCGGCGAACCAGTCGGGGTTGAGATCGACGCTCGACTTGTTCTCCATCCACGAGGCGAAGCCTTCGTTGAGCCAGAGATCGTCCCACCACTTCATCGTGACGAGATCGCCGAACCACTGATGCGCCATCTCATGCGCGACGACGGTGTAGATGCGCTGCTTGCCGCTCTGCGTCGCGCGCTTCTGGTCGTAGAGCAATTCGGGCTCGAAATAGAAGATCGCCCCCCAATTCTCCATCGCGCCGAAGAACTGGCTCGAGCCCGGGCCGGCGATCATGTCGAGCTTGGGCAGCGGGTAGGGCTGGCCGAAATAGTCGTTGTAATAGGTCAGCAGGCGCTTGGCCGATTCGAGCGCGTAATCGCCCTGGTCGACGACGCCGCGGCGCGTGATGACGCCGATCTCGGTCTTGCCCGCCATCACCGTCTTGCGCTCGACATCGCCCATGCCGAGGAAGAGCAGGTAGCTCGACATCTTGGGCGTCTCGGCGAAATGATACAGCTTGGTGCCGTCGCCCTGCTTGGTCATGCTGGCGACGGGCATGTTGGAGAAAGCGCTCTGGTCGCCGGGCGCGACCGCGCTGAGGCGGAAGGTCGCCTTCAGGCCGGGTTCGTCCCACATCGGCGCGAAGCGGCGCGCGTCGGGCGCTTCGAACTGCGTGACCAGCATCCGCGACGACGAGCCGTCGGGATTGCCGTAATCGATCGCGAACAGGCCGGCCGCCGACGTGTTGATCGTCCCCGTCCAGGCGAACTGGACGCGGTGCTGCCCCGCCGCGAGCGCGCTCGGCAGCGTCAGCGTCAATTGCTGCTTGGTCGCATCGATCGCGAACGGGACGGCGGCGCCATCGACCATCGCGCGGGAAATCTTGAGATCGGCAGCGTCGAGGACGATCGTCCTGGTCGCGCGGGCGACGGCGATCGTGACGGTCTCTTCGCCCGAGAAGGTCATCGCCTTGGCATCGGGCCGGACGGTGATGTCGTAGGAGACCGGGGCGATGCCCTCCGGCAACTGTCCCGCGGCGAAGGCCGGAGTCGCGGTTCCGAGCAACAGGGCGGCGGCAAGGCTAAGCTTCACTTGGTTACTCCGGAAACAAACAGATACAGGCCGCCATAACCCTTTCGTCGTGCGTGGCAAATCCAGCATGCTGGACAGTCCTTTCGGTTGCGCTATGAAACGGACATGAGCACTCCGCCCCTCCTCTCGTCGCTGCGGCTTCCCGTCATCGGCTCGCCGCTGTTCATCATCTCCGGTCCCGAACTGGTGATCGCGCAGTGCAAGGCGGGGATCGTCGGATCCTTCCCCGCGCTCAACGCGCGACCGCAGGCGATGCTCGACGAATGGCTCCACCGCATCACCGAGGAACTGGCGGCACATAACCGCGACCATCCCGAGCGGCCGGCTGCGCCGTTCGCGGTCAACCAGATCGTCCACCGCTCGAACGAACGACTCGAAGCCGATCTCGCGACCTGCGCCAAATGGCAGGTGCCGATCGTGATCACCTCGCTCGGCGCGCGCGAGGATCTCAACACCGCGGTGCACAGCTGGGGCGGGATCACGCTGCACGACGTGATCGACGACCGCTTTGCGCGCAAGGCGATCGAAAAGGGTGCCGACGGGCTGATCGCGGTCGCCGCCGGTGCGGGCGGGCATGCCGGACGGCTGTCGCCCTTCGCGATCATCCAGGAAATCCGCCAGTGGTTCGACGGGCCACTCGCGCTGTCGGGCTCGATCGCGACCGGCGACGCGGTGCTCGCGGCGCAGGCGATGGGCGCCGACTTCGGCTATATCGGGTCGCCCTTCATCGCATCGGTCGAGGCCAATGCCGAGTCGGCGTACAAGCAGGGCATCGTCGAGGGCAAGGCTGCCGACATCGTCTATTCGAACCTGTTCACCGGCGTGCACGGCAACTATCTGCGCGCCTCGATCGTCGCTGCCGGGATGGACCCCGATGCGCTGCCCGAGGGCGATCTCAAGACGATGGACTTCGGCACCGGCAATGGCGCCAAGCCAAAGGCATGGAAGGAAATCTGGGGATCGGGCCAGGGCATCGGCGTGATCGACCGGGTCGAGCCCGTCGCGGCGATGGTCGACCGGCTCGAAGCGCAATATCGCGCGGCGCGGGCGCGGTTGAAGCTTTAGCCTAGAAGGCGAGCGCCAGGCGCTGGTGCAACGAGCGGACCGGGCTGTCGAACGTCGAAATCCGCTCGGCCTGCGCCTGATCGAGCATGGCGACCCGGCGATGCAGGTCGATGCTCGCCGTGATCAGCGTGCGCGCCGTCTCGGGCATTTGCGCGAGTGCGCTATGGTCGCTGACGGGCGCCGCGCCGAGCCGCCGCGACGGATCCAGCGCATCGCCCGGGCCCATCTCGCCGGCATCGACCGCGCGCTGGGTCAGCAGCCATGCAATGATGTGCATCAGCCGCGTCGTAACCTTGAGCGACTCGCAGCTGAACGCGACCCGTGCGATCGGGTCGAGCGCCTCGCGTTCGACACGTCCGCCCTCGTCAAAATAACTGCGGGTCTCGTCGGCGAGCAGCATGGCATCGATGTAGAGCGTGTCGATGACGCGTCGTGTCATACGTGAATCGGAATAGGGTCGCCACATCCCGCATCCCTGTCATAAACACGCCGCACGCGACAGAGCCGCGCGGCTGAATTTCCTCAGATCGTCCCACTTTGGAACGGTTTCGGCGTCACGCGATGATGTCGGGAATCATCTGGTCCTCGAGCATCACGATCTCATCGCGTAACCGCAGCTTGCGCTTCTTGAAGCGCGCGAGCTGGAGCTGGTCGGCCGACGCTCCGGACAGTAGCGCGGCGATGGCGGAATCAAGATCGCGGTGCTCGACGCGCAAGACCTCGAGCCGCTTGGCGATAAGGCTGTCGTCCACTCGCTTCCCCTTTGGGCCGCCATAGCAAATCGGCGCCACCAAACACGGATAAAATCGCCCGGTCGCGCGAATCGGTGCGCGCGTCGCGAACGTGTGATTTCGGCAGGAGACAATTCACCGCGAGCGTGGTTTTATAGCCCTCCCCCAAGCAGCATATGAAGGAGGTACGCATCCCATGCAGACCGCGCATCACTCGGCCCTGGCGGCCAAGCATGCAGTCCTCGATCAGCAGATCGCGACCGAAACGCAGCGTCCGCTGCCCGACGCCGTGACCCTCGCCGCGCTCAAGAAGCAGAAACTCCGGATCAAGCAGGAATTGGCGCAAATCTGATCGCGCCAAGGGCTCGGGCAAAGGTGCCCGGGCCCATCGCGGCGGGCAGGCCGACGATGGTCGAGCACCACGCCGGCACCGCATTTGGCGCTGTGATCAGCGCTGCTCGCGCGGGAAAATGGGTTTTACGAACACCGGCGTTTGCTTGCCCTGGCCGACCGGCTTGCGCGCGAGCATCGGGTCGATCTGTCGGTCGAACGCAACGCCGATTCGCCCGGCTGTGCACCACGCCACCTGGCCCGGTACCCATCCGACGCCGCGAACGTCGAATTCCACCCGGACACCCTGCGGCAGGTCCTCGGGACACTCCGCCATCAGGCCGCCCGAGGAAAGGTTGCGAACGCGCAGCGGCCGGACCGCCCGCTGTCCCTCCAGCCGAAAATCGGCCGTCAGAAACAGGCTGTCGCGAGAGTCCTGACGGTTATGCTGCCCGTCCTCGCTCTCCGAGTCGAAAGGGTCCTGCGAAAACTGTTCCATCGCGCGAGTCTAGATCAACCTCCGTTTTAGGACCTCCTCGATAGCCGAAAATGGTGCAGGAGGTCTTAAGACAGAGGCCCGATCAATCTTCGCGTGAGATCTTTTCGTGCCGCTCGTGGCGCTCCTGCGCCTCGACCGTCATCGTCGCGATCGGGCGCGCCTCGAGCCGGGCGAGCGAAATCGGCTCGCCGGTCACTTCGCAATAGCCATATTCGCCCTCGTCGATCCGCCGCATCGCCGCCTCGATCTTCGAGATCAGCTTGCGCTGCCGGTCACGGGTGCGCAGCTCGATCGACCAGTCGGTCTCGCTCGACGCGCGATCGGTCAGGTCGGCCTCGCGCAGCGTGTCGACCTGCAATTGCGACAGCGTACCGGCCGCCTCGCGCAGGATCGAATCCTTCCAGCCCTGCAACTTCGTCCGGAAATAGTTTTGCTGACGGGGGTTCATGAACTCCTCGTCTGCGCTGGGTCGATAGCCGTCGTCACCGCCGACCTGCGGCACTACGAACTTTTCGGAGTCATCCACTCGGTTCAAGACTGTCGCCATCCCATTTTCTCCCACGGCCGCGCGGTGCCTTGCGCACCGCGGGTCCGCCCCCGGGTTAACTTGCGTCGAGCGCGCCTATAGCCATGCCCTTGATGCTCCACAAGCAATCCGATGCAATCCCTGCAAAGATCGTGAAGCGTATACGATAGCCGATCTTTCGGACCGACCAGTCACGCGCGGTGGAGCAAGGAACTCGGTCATTCTGTCCCGAAGCGAAACATTATCCACGCTGAGCGCGGGATGCTCGTATCGAAACGCTGGAAGTGGCGGCAAAGCAGGGTTAACAAGCTTGCCCTTAACGCCTTGTTCGGCATTTAGTGCAAAGCAACACGTCGGCTACAACCCGGAAACCGGTGACTAGTCCGGCGGCGGCAATAGGAAAGTGACATCATGTCGGTGCGGATGGCCTTGGCGAAACTTTGTGCCTGTGCATGTGGCGGCGCGATCGTCGGCGGTGGCGCGGTCCACGTTGCCGACACGGCGCGGGCTCGCGCGGCGTATGTCCACAAGACGACCAAGCGCATCGTCCGGCGCACCACGGTCGCGACCGTCGTACCGCGCAGCCGTACCGGCGCCCGCGTTCGTCGCGTGGTGACGACGACGCGCACCGCAGCTGCGCCGCAGGTCGTGGTGGTGACCTCACAAGGCGCGCCGATCCCGCTTCCCCCGCCCGCATTCAGCGGCTCGTCGGGCGGCGGCAGTGGCGGCCTCGCAGTCATCGGCGGCGGCTTCGGCGGCGGTGGCGGTTTCTTCTCGGGCGGCTTCTTTGGTGGCGGCGGCGGCGGTGGCGGCGGCAACATCAGCATCTCGTCGACCTCGACCGGCGGCACGAGCAGCGGAACGATCGTCAACGTCTCGTCGGGCGGATCGTCGACCAGTTCCTCGACCAGCGGCGGATCGACCTCGACCGGCGGTTCCTCGACCTCGAGCGGCGCCGTGTCGAGCACTTCGTCGAGCGGTGCCGTCAGCAGCACCTCGTCGTCGGGCGGCAGTGGCGGCTCCTCGACCAGCACCGGCGGTGCGACGGTCTCGAGCACATCCTCGACCGGCGGCTCCTCGTCGAGCGGCAACGTTTCGTCGGCGTCGGGCGGCAGCAGCGGCGACGTGTCATCCTCGTCGGCATCGAGCGGCAACGTGTCGTCCTCGTCCAGCGGCAACGTCTCTTCGGCGTCGAGCGGCAACGTCTCGTCGGCAAGTTCGACCAGTTCGGCCAGCAGCAGCAGCGCATCGTCAGCCAGCTCGAGCAGCTACGGATCGAGCAGCCACGGCTGGGGATCGAGCGGCTGGAACCACGGCAGCAGCAGCTATGGCAGCTCGAGCTGCGGCGCCGGCTGCGTCCCGGGCGACCCGGACGGTCCGCCCACGCCGGTCCCGGCACCGCCCATGATCTTGCTGTTCGGCGCCGCCGCAGCAGCGCTGGTGGCACGCAAGCGCTTCACCAAGGGCGCCGCCGTTCCGGTCTGATCCTCGGTCGACGCACGACGACAAGACGGGCTCCCTCCAATCTTGGCGGGAGCCCGTTTCGATTCAGGCCGCCTGGAGCGCCTTTTCGATCTGGTCGATCGGATGACCGGTCAGGTCCTTGTCGAGCTCGCCGGTCAGCCGCGCACTCACCTCGCTGTGATAATGCTTGCGCAATTCGCCGAGCGTACGCGGCGGCGCGACGATGATCAGCGACTCATAATCGTTCGCCAATGCGCGCTTCTTGAGCACGGCCGCGGTGTCCGCCGCGAAGCGATCTTCCTCCTGCTGGTGGAAGTCGACCTCGGCCATCGAATTGTGGCCGCCGCCGACGCTCGACGACGAGCGACCGGCATGATCGGTCTTCTGCTCGCCGTCGCTCGGATTGTTCTGCTCGACCGCGCGCTCGACGACGAGATTGGGGTGCGTCGCATCGCCCTCGTTGCGCAAGAACAACGACTTGCGGCCATCCGCGACGAGCACGACGGCGTTGTGGGAAATCTGCATGAGCGAGCACCTCTTATGGTTGTCGATCCTTTGCGAACGCCCGCGCGCGGCTTGGGTTGCGCGCATGCGGCAGGCTGGGCATAGCCTGCGACCATGCATGACATCCGTTCGATCCGCGAAAACCCTGCCGCCTTCGACGCCGCGCTGGCCCGGCGCGGCCTGTCGCCCCTCGCCGCCGGACTCGTCGCGCTGGACGAGCGGCTTCGCGCGCTGATCACCGAGGCGCAGACCGGCCAGGCGCGCCGCAACGAGGCGTCGAAGGCGATCGGCGCGGCGAAGGCCAAGAAGGACGACGCCACCGCCGCGAGCCTGATGGCCGAGGTCGCGGCGATCAAGGAGCGGATGCCCGCGGTCGAGGCCGAGGAAAAGGATGTCGCGGCACAGTTGAAGGCCGCACTGGACATCATCCCCAACCTGCCCGCCGACGACGTGCCGCACGGCGCAGGCGAAGAAGACAATGTCGAGGTCGCCCGCTGGGGAACGCCCCGCACCTTCGACTTCACGCCGCGCGAACATGCCGATCTCGCGCCTGAGCTCGGGATGGATTTCGAAACCGGCGCGCGGCTCTCGGGTGCGCGTTTCACCTTCCTGCGCGGAGATATGGCGCGTCTGCACCGCGCGCTCGGCCAGTTCATGCTCGACGTCCAGACGCGCGAGCATGGCTATGAGGAATGCAACCCGCCCGTGCTCGTCAAGGACGAGGCGATGTACGGCACCGACAAGCTGCCGAAGTTTGCCGAGGACAGCTTTAAGACTACTCTTAACATCAACCGTGACTGGGTTGACGAGCAGGTCGAGCACGCGATGGCTAACTTATATCGCGAATACCCTGAGCTTTCTGCTGCAGATCTGGAAAAAGTGAAGCGGAAAACTGTCGCCAGAGTTCTCAAGACGAATTCGGAAGGAACATCTTACTCGCGTCGTTGGCTCATTCCAACCAGCGAAGTCTCGCTCACTGCCAGTGTCATGGGCGAACTGCTCGACGAAAGCGTGCTCCCGCTGCGCCTCACCGCGCTGACGCTGTGCTTCCGCTCCGAAGCGGGCGCAGCCGGGCGCGACACCCGCGGCTTCATCCGCCAGCATCAGTTCGAGAAATGCGAGCTCGTCAGCGTCGTGCGCCCCGAGGACAGCGAGACCGAGCACCAGCGCATGGTCCGCTCCGCCGAGACGATCCTCGAACGCCTGAACCTGCCCTATCGCAAGCTGTTGCTGTGCACCGGCGACATGGGCTTCGGCGCGCGCAAGACCTACGACCTCGAGGTCTGGCTGCCGGGCCAGAACGCGTATCGCGAGATCAGCTCCTGCTCGAACACCGGCGCGTTCCAGGCGCGGCGGATGAACACGCGCTACCGCGTAGCGGGTGAAAAGAAGACCGAGTTCGTCCACACGCTCAACGGCTCGGGGCTCGCGGTCGGGCGGACGCTCGTCGCGGTGCTGGAAAACTACCAGAATCCGGACGGCAGCGTCACGGTGCCGGAGGCGCTGCTACCGTACATGGGCAGTGTGACGCGGCTGGAGCCAAAGGCCTGACACCCTGCCCTCCTTTCCGTTCGTGCTGAGCCTGTCGAAGCACTGCTCGCCGCCCACACACCGTACCGTGTGGCACGCAGCCCTTCGACAGGCTCAGGGCGAACGGGGGTTGGTTAGAATTTGAAAGACATCCGATGCGCATCCTGCTCACCAACGACGACGGCTATCACGCGCCCGGCCTCAAGGTGCTCGAAACGATCGCCGCAACGCTGTCCGACGACGTGTGGATCGTCGCGCCGGCCGAGGAGCAATCGGGGGCGGGCCATTCGCTGACGCTCACCCGCCCGATCCGCGTCCGCCAGCATGGCGAGAAGCGCTTTGCGGTCGCCGGCACGCCGACCGACGCGGTGATGATGGCGCTCGCCAGGATCCTGCACGAGCACAAGCCCGACCTGATCCTGTCGGGGGTCAATCGCGGTGCCAACCTCGCCGAGGACGTGACCTATTCGGGTACCGTCTCGGCGGCGATGGAGGGTGCGCTGGCGGGCGTGCGCTCGATCGCGCTGAGCCAGGTCTATGACAAGCAGGGGATGGGCGACGCCGTGCCGTTCGACACCGCCGCCGCCTGGGGCGAGCGCGTGCTGCGGCCGCTGATCGACGCGCCGCTCGCGCCGCGCACGCTGATCAACGTCAACTTTCCCGCGGTCGCCGCCGATGCGGTGAAGGGCGTTCGGGTCGCGCAGCAGGGCCTGCGCGACTATGGCCGGCTGCAGATCGTCACCAATCGCGATCCGCGCGGCTACGAATATCACTGGTTCGCGCTCGCCGGCACGGTCGAGACGCCGGCGCATGCGACCGATCTCGAGGCGGTTGCCGACGGCTTCGTCGCAGTGACGCCGCTGCATCTCGACCTGACACATCAGCCGTCAGTTGCTATGCTTAACGCTCTATACGCCTAGGGGTGGGCAGCAGGAGGGGCTGAGGATGGGGCATCGCAGAGACATCAGCTTGGCGGCGACGCTGTTGCTGACGATGCTGACCGCCTGCATCCCCAACCCCGATCGTCCCGATGGCGGCTATCGCCCGCCGCGCGACCGCTATGACGATCCGCCGCGCGATGCCCCGCGCCGCGACGACCGTTATACTGCGCCCGTCGAGCGCTACGAACCCCGCCGGATTGACGAAGGCGTCTCCGCCTTGCCCGCGCCCCCACCCGCCTGGCAGGCCCGCCCGGTCAGCCCCGACGCCCCAACGGTCCCGGCGACCAGCTACGTCGTCCGCCCGGGCGACACGCTTCGTGCCATCGCCGATCGCACCGGTTCCGGCTCCGAAGCGATTGCGCGGGCCAATGAACTCGCGCCGCCGTTCGTCGTGCGCAGCGGCCAGCGGCTGACGATCCCCGGTGGGCGCTACCATCTCGTCCGCGCCGGGCAGACCGGGATCGCGATCGCCCGCGCTTACGCCGTCGACTGGTCGCGGATCATTTCCGCCAACGATTTGCGCGAGCCCTACACGCTGCGGGTCGGCATGCGCGTGCTGATCCCCGGCACCACCGGCAGCAGCACCGCTGCCGAGCGCGCGGCGGCCTTCCGCCTCGACATCGACGATCTCGTGACCGGCAGCGAGCCGGCGCTCGCCGCGGACGAGCGCCCGGTCCGCGCCGCCGCCTCGCCGCGCCGCGTGCTGGCCTCGACCCAGGCGCTCGCCGAGCCGACGCGGCTGACCAGCGGCTTCGACTGGCCGGTGCGCGGGCGGATCATCACCCGCTTCGGCCCCGGCGCGTCGGGCGAGAAGTTCAACGGCGTCAACATCGCGGTGCCGCTCGGCACGCCGATCCTCGCCTCGGCCGACGGGGTGGTCGCGTATGCCGGCAGCGGCGTACCGACGCTCGGTGGGCTGGTGATCGTCAAGCATGGCGCGAGTTGGGCGACGGTCTACGGCAATGCCAGCCAACTGCTCGTCCGCCGCGGCCAGGCGGTCAAGCGCGGCCAGACGATCGCGCTGTCGGGCGATTCCGGATCGGCGAGCCGGCCCGAGGTGCATTTCGAGATGCGCAAGGGCCGCAGCCCGGTCGATCCGCAACGGCAATTGCCCGCGATGTGAAGCCCGGCGCCGCGCATGCCCCGCGCGGGGATGACAAGCCGGCCTGTTCTCCGTTAGGTGTCCGCCATCATGACCGAGCACAGATCCGATCTCCTCCGCCTCCTGTCGGAACGCGGCTACATCCACCAGACGACCGACGCGGCGGCGCTCGATGCGCTTGCGGCGAAGCAGGTCGTGCCCGGCTATATCGGCTTCGATCCGACCGCGCCGTCGCTCCACGTCGGCAGCCTGGTGCAGATCATGCTGCTGCGCCGGCTCCAGCAGGCGGGGCACAAGCCGATCGTGCTGATGGGCGGCGGCACCGGCAAGATCGGCGACCCGAGCTTCAAGGACGAAGCGCGCAAGCTGCTCGACCATGACGGGATCGCGCACAACGTCTCCTCGATCCGCCGGATCTTCGAACGCTTCCTGACCTTTGGGGACGGGCCGTCGGACGCGGTCATGCTCGACAATGCCGAATGGCTCGACAAGCTCGAATACATCCCCTTCCTGCGCGACGTCGGCCAGCATTTCTCGGTCAACCGGATGCTCGGCTTCGATTCGGTCAAGCTGCGGCTCGACCGCGAGCAGTCGCTGTCGTTCCTCGAATTCAACTACATGATCCTGCAGGCGTACGACTTCCTCGAACTGTCGCGCCGCGCCGGGTGCCGGCTGCAGATGGGCGGATCGGACCAGTGGGGCAATATCGTCAACGGCATCGAGCTCGCGCGGCGGATGGACTCGACCGAGGTGTTCGGCATCACCACCCCGCTGATCACCACCGCCGACGGCGGGAAGATGGGCAAGACCATGTCGGGCGCGGTGTGGCTCCACGAGGACCAGCTGCCGCATTACGATTACTGGCAATTCTGGCGGAATACCGACGATCGCGACGTCGGGCGCTTCCTGCGGCTGTTCACCGACCTGCCGCTCGACGAGATCGCCCGGCTCGAAGCGCTCGAGGGCGCTGAGATCAACGCCGCCAAGATCGTGCTCGCCAATGCCGCAACGACGATGTGCCGGGGTGAAGCCGCGGCGATCGAGTCGGCCGAGACTGCGCGGCGGACCTTCGAGGAGGGCGCTGCCGGCGGCTCGCTGCCGACCTTCACCGTGGCCGGCGACATCGGCATCGTCGATGCGCTGATCGGCCTGGGCTTCGCGGCCTCGAAGGGCGAGGCGAAGCGGCTGATCAAGGGCGGCGGCGCGCGCGTCGGTGCCGACAAGGTCAGCGACGAGGCGATGATCGTGACGGTCGGCGACGAGCCGGTACGGATCGCCGCTGGCAAGAAAAATCACGGCCTGCTCGTCCGGAGCTGAAGAAAGTATACGGATTTTACGAAGTAACTCCGCATTAAGCGGGTTCGTTGCGTCCTACTTCACACCCATGGCCGTAGCGTCATCCTGTCCCGGCAAAAGGGTAAGTGATGGGTAAGGCATTGGGATTAACGCCGGTGGACAGTCGTTCGCTGGTTCGAGACGAAGTCCACTATCGTGCGCGGGCGTTCGGGCCAGACGCACGACAGGTAACACTGTTGATCGTCAACCTGTCGGCGGCGGGACTGATGGCGCGTGCCGACCTGCCCTATGCGGTAGGAGACCGGATGCGCGTGACGCTACCGATCGTCGGCGTCCTCGTCGCCGAGATTCGCTGGTCGCTCGGCGGAAGAATCGGCTGCGAGTTCGATGGTCCGATCCCCCTCGCCGACTATTACGAGTTGCTCGCGACGCTGCTTAAGCCGCTGTAAGCAGCTCAGCCCGACCGCAACAACGCCACCCCGGCGTCGCGCTCGAAGAGATACAGCGCGGTGCGCGCCGCCTGCCCGCGCGCACCCTCGAGCCCGCCGTCGCGGTCGATCAGCAGCCGCGCATCGTCGGTCGCGACGGGGAGCAGCGTCATCAGCATGTCGGGCGTCGCCAGCCGAAAGCCCGCCTCGCCCGATTGCCGGGTGCCGAGCAACTCCCCTGCCCCGCGTAAGCGCAGATCCTCCTCGGCGATGCGGAACCCGTCGGTCGTCTCGCGCATCAGCGCCAGCCGCGCCCGCGAGGTTTCGCTAAGCGACCCGCCGCGGATCAGCAGACAGTTCGATTTCCCCGACCCGCGCCCGACGCGCCCGCGCAGCTGGTGGAGCTGCGCGAGCCCGAAGCGATCGGCATGTTCGATCACGATCAGCGTCGCATTGGGCACGTCGACCCCGACCTCGATCACCGTCGTCGCGACCAACACGCCGAGCTGCCCGGCCGAGAACGCGCTCATCACGGCGTCCTTCTCGGCGGGCTTCATCTTGCCGTGGACCAGCCCGACGCGGTCGCCGAAGCGCGCGCGCAGCGTCTCGGCGCGCGCCTCGGCGGCGGCCATGTCGCTCTTCTCGCTTTCCTCGACCAACGGGCAGACCCAATAGGCCTGCCCCTCATCCGACAGATGCCGGCCGAGCGCATCGACGACATCGGCGAGGCGGTCTTCGGAAATGACGCGTGTCTCGATCGGCTGGCGGCCGGGCGGCATCTCGTCCAACTGGCTGACATCCATCCCGCCATAATTGGCGAGCGTCAGCGTGCGCGGAATCGGCGTGGCGGTCATCGCGAGCAAATGCGGCGCGGCCTTGGCCTTGGCCTGAAGCATCATCCGCTGCGCGACGCCAAAGCGGTGCTGCTCGTCGACCACGACGAGGCCGAGATCTTTGTAGGCGACCGCCTCCTGGAAGATCGCGTGCGTGCCGATCAATATGTCGATCGTCCCCGCCGCGAGCCCCATCAGCGTCGCCTCGCGCACCTTGCCCTTGTCGCGCCCGGTCAGCACCGCGACCTCGACCGGCAGCCCGGCGAGCGTACGGCGGAGCGATTCGTAATGCTGGCGCGCGAGGATCTCGGTCGGCGCGAGCAACGCCGCCTGCGCGCCGGCCTCGACCGCGACGAGCATCGCCAGCGTCGCGACGAGCGTCTTGCCCGAGCCGACATCGCCCTGGAGCAAGCGCAGCATCGGTTGCGGCTGGGCAAGGTCACCCTCGATCTCACGCACGGTGCGCGCCTGCGCGCCGGTCAGGTCGTACGGCAGCCGCAACGCATCACGCAGCTTGCCCGTCCCCGCGAGCGCCCGCCCCCGCCGCGCGCGCGACGATTGCCGCACCAGCATCAAGGCGAGCTGGTTGGCGAAGATTTCGTCATACGCCAGCCGCTCGCGCGCCATCGCGTCGGACGGATCGGCATGGATGCGCGCGAGCGCCTCGCGCCAGGCGGGCCATTGCTGCTTGGCGAGCAAGCCAGGCTCGATCCATTCGGTCAGGTCGGGCGCGCGCTCGACCGCCTGTGCGGCGAGCTGGCCGAGCCGCTTCGAGGTCATCCCCTCCGACAGCGGATAGATCGCCTCGCGCTCGGGCGTGTCGCCGGCTTCTTCGAGCGGCAGGACATAGTCGGGATGGACCATCTGCAGATCCTGCCCGTACATTTCGAGCCGGCCCGACACGCGGCGCGGCTCGCCGACCGGCAGCAATTTCTTCGCCCAGCCCGAATTGCCGCCGAAATAGACGAGGCTCACCACGTTGCCGAGCGCATCGGTCGCATGGACGCGCGTCGGCCCGCGCCCGGCGCTCGAGCGGTACGATTGCGCGGTCAGCGTGATTGCGATCACCCGCCCGGCATCGGCCATGTCGAGCTCCTCGCGCGCCAGGCGATCGACCCAGCCGGTCGGCAGATGGAAGGCGACGTCGACCACGCGCGCAAGGCCGAGCCGCTCGAGCGGCTTGGCGAGCGTCGGGCCGATGCCCTTCAGCGCCGTGACTTCGGCGAACAATGGATTGAGGATATCGGGTCGCATGACTATCTGGGTCCTCTACCCCCACCCGGCTTCCGCCGCCAGCGTCGCTGTCGGTCGGTGCCGGGCATTTGTGTTTGGACGAAGCATGGACCGCGAAACCCGCCTGAAACGCCTGCGCTTCCGTGCCTGGCACCGCGGCACCAAGGAAGCCGACCTGCTGATCGGCGGCTTCTTCGATGCGCGCTCGGGCGGCTGGGACGATGCCGAGATCACGCTGGTCGAGGATCTGCTCGAGGAGCAGGACGTCGATATCATGGCGTGGGCGATCGGGACCGATACGTGCCCCGAGCGGTATCGCGGGTCGATCCTCGAGGCGCTCCAGACGCTCAACTACGTGCCGATCGCGGAGTAAGTTCTCCCTCTCCCCGCTTGCGGGGAGAGGGCAAGCGAGGCGAAGCCGAAGCGCGGGAGAGGGGCGGTCACTCGGACGGCAGCTCTTGATACTGCCCCTCTTCCCGACCCTCTCCCCACAAGCGGGGAGAGGGAGAAAGTCAGAAGAATGCCAAACCTCAACACGATCCTCACCGCCAAGACCCCGCTGACCCTCGCCGGTGTCCCCACCGGGTTCGAGCCATGGCTGCTCGCCGACCTCGCGCGCGCCGCGAAATCGCGCGCGGTGTTCGTCGCGCCCGACGAAGCCGCGATGCGCGCCATCGCCGCGACCGCGCAGACCTTCGCGCCCGAGCTCGAGATCCTCACCTTCCCCGCGTGGGACTGCCTCCCGTACGATCGCGCCTCGCCCACGCTGCGGGTGATGGCCGAGCGCATGGCGACGCTCCGCCGGCTGCAGCAGCCGATCAAGGGCCCGCAGCTCCTGCTCACCACCGTCAACGCGGTCGCGCAGCGCACGCTGACGCCATTCCGCATCCGCCAGCTCGTCGCCAAGCTTGCGCCAAAGGAGCGGATCGGCCGCGACAAGCTCGCCGCGCAGCTCCAGGCGAACGGCTATGTCCGCGTCGAGACGGTGGCAGACTCCGGCGAGTTCGCGGTGCGTGGCGGCTTGGTCGATCTGTTCCCAAGCGGTGAAGAGCACGCGCTGCGACTCGATTTCTTCGGCGACGAGATCGAGAGCGTGCGCACCTTCGACCCCGCCGACCAGCGCACGACGGGCCGCGTCGATGGCTTCGTCCTGCTGCCGGCGTCGGAAACGCTGATCGACGAAGACAGCATCAAGCGCTTCCGCGCGCGCTACCGCGAACGCTTCGGCGCGACCGCGACGGGCGATCCGCTCTACCAGGCGATTTCGGAAGGGCGTCGGCTCGCCGGGATGGAGCATTGGCTCCCGCTGTTCGAGGACAAGCTCACGACCTTGTTCGACCATCTCGGCGATGATGCCGTCATCCTGCGCGACGCGGGCTCGGTCGCGGCGGCCGAGCAGCGGTTCGAGGCCATCACCGATTATCACGCCAACCGGGTAAAGGCGCAGGTCAGCGACCCCGGCAGCTATCGCCCGCTACCGGTCGATTCGCTGTATCTGACGGCCAAGGATTTTGCGGCGCGGCTCGACGAGGCCCCGGCGCACCGCATCACCGCATTCCACGAGCCCGAGAGCGCCACCGTGCTCGACTTCGGCGTCGACGGCCCGCGTGATTTCGGCGCCGAGCGCGCGAACGGCGCGAACGTCTACGAGGCGGTGGTGCATCATCTGCGCACGCTCGAGCGCGATGGGCGCAAGGCGGTGCTGGCGAGCTATTCGGCGGGCGCGCGCGAGCGGTTGGCGGGGTTGCTCAAGGATCATGGGGCGGACAACCTCAAGCTCGTTGATACCTGGCAGGAGGCGCTCGGCGCATCCTCTCCCCTCCCTGGAAGGGAGGGGTCGGGGGTGGGTCGCTCTGAAAAGGGCACCGCCTCTCCTACGGGCCGACCCACCCCCAGCCCCTCCCTTTCAGGGAGGGGAGGACACGGTGCGACGGTCGCACTCATCATCCTCCCGCTCGACCACGGCTTCTCCAGCCCGCAGGTCGCGCTCCTCACCGAGCAGGACATGCTCGGCGACCGTCTCGTCCGCCGCGCGAAGCGCAAGAAATCCGCCGACGCCTTTCTCGCCGAACTGGCGATGCTCACCCCCGGCGATCTCGTCGTCCATGCCGACCACGGCATCGGCCGCTATGAAGGCCTGACCTCGATCCCCGTCGGCCAGGCCCCGCACGACTGCGTCGCCCTCACCTATGCCGGCGGCGACAAGCTCTTCGTCCCCGTCGAGAATCTCGAAGTCCTCAGCCGCTACGGCTCGGACAGCGAAGGCGCGAGCCTCGATCGCCTCGGCGGAGAAGCGTGGCAGCGCCGCAAGTCGAAGATGAAGGAGCGGATCCGCGAAATCGCGGGCGAGCTCATCGCCACCGCCGCCGAGCGCGCGCTCCGCCCCGCCGAGACGATCGACCGCGACAGCGGCTATGCCGCCTTCGTCGACCGCTTCCCGTATGAGGAAACCGACGACCAGGATCGCGCGATCGAGGACGTGATGGGCGATCTGCTCAAGGGCACGCCGATGGACCGGCTCGTCGTCGGCGACGTCGGCTTCGGCAAGACCGAGGTCGCGCTGCGTGGCGCGTTCGCCGCGGCGATGGCCGGGCTGCAGGTCGCGGTGGTCTGCCCGACCACCCTCCTCGCCCGCCAGCATTTCAACAATTTCACCGCGCGCTTCGAAGGCTTCCCGCTCAACGTCGGCCGGCTGTCGCGGCTCGTTCCCGGCGCCGAGGCCAAGGCGACCAAGGCCGGCCTCGCCGACGGCACGATCGACGTCGTGATCGGCACGCACGCGATCCTCGCCAAGGGGATCGAGTTCAAGCGGCTCGGCCTTGTCGTGGTCGACGAGGAGCAGCGCTTCGGCGTCACCCACAAGGAGCGGCTCAAGGGCCTCAAGACCGACGTCCACGTCCTCACGCTCACCGCCACGCCGATCCCGCGCACGCTGCAGATGGCGATGTCGGGCATCCGCGAGCTCTCGGTGATCCAGACCCCGCCGGTCGATCGCCTTGCGGTGCGCACCTATATCATGCCGTGGGACCCGGTCGTGCTGCGCGAAGCGCTGCTGCGCGAACATTATCGCGGCGGGCAGAGCTTCTTCGTGACGCCCCGTATCGCCGATCTGCCCGAGATCGAGGCGTTCATGCGCGATCACGTTCCCGAGGTGCGCTACGTCGTCGCGCACGGCCAGATGGCGCCGAGCGAGGTCGAGGAACGGATGTCGGCCTTCTACGACAAGAAGTTCGAAGTGCTGATATCGACCACGATCGTCGAGAGCGGGCTCGACATTCCGAGCGCCAATACGATGATCATCCACCGCGCCGACCGCTTCGGCCTCGCCCAGCTCTACCAGCTGCGCGGCCGCGTCGGGCGCGCCAAGACGCGGGCGTACGCCTATCTCACCACGCCCGAGAACCGCACGCTGAGCCAGACCGCCGAGAAGCGGCTCAAGGTGCTGAGCGATCTCGATACGCTCGGCGCGGGCTTCCAGCTCGCCAGCCACGATCTCGACCAGCGTGGTGCGGGCAATCTGCTCGGCGACGAGCAATCGGGGCATATCAAGGAGGTCGGCTTCGAGCTCTACCAGTCGATGCTCGAAGAGGCGATCATGGACGCCAAGGCTGGCGGCCAGCGCCTGCGCCCGAAGGACTTCTCGCCGCAGATCACCGTCGACGCGCCGATCCTCATCCCCGAGGAATATGTTCCCGATCTCGACCTGCGCATGGGGCTGTATCGCCGCCTCAACGATCTCGAAGACCAGAACCAGGTCGAGGCGTTCGCCGCGGAAATGATCGACCGCTTCGGCAAGCTCCCCGCGCCGACCGAGAACCTCATCCGCATCATCGAGATCAAGATGAATGCCAAGAAGGCGTGCGTGTCCAAGATGGACGTCGGCCCGAAGGGTGCGCTGGTCAGCTTCTTCGACGACAAGCCGCCGAATGTGGAAGGGCTGCTGGCATGGGTCGCCAAGCTCGACGGCGTCGCGCGACTGCGGCCCGACAGCAAGCTGGTGGTGACGCGCACCTGGGGCGATCCCAAGGCGCGGCTGCACGGCGCGCTGCAGCTGTCGAAGGGGTTGGCGAAGGCGGCGGGGTAAGGCGCCGCGCGCCCTCCCCATTCGATCGGGCGTGCGCTGATCAGGAGCTATGGTCGGCGATGATCCGCCAGCCGCCCGGCTCCTTGCGGAACACGAGCGACGTCATCCCCGACTGCTCGCTGCCATCGCCGGCGCGCAGCGTATAGCGCCCGATGTAGAGCGCATGCGCGCGATCGAGCAGCCGGAAGTCGAGCGTGACGAAGGTCAGCACCCCGCGCTTCCCGGCATTCGCGAAATCATATTTGGTGCGATAGCGCTCGGCCATCACCGCCTTGCCGCGCAGCACGCCGGTCTTCGTGACGAAACTGGTGTCGGGCGCGTCCGAATAGACCGCCATGAAGCGCGCCAGGTCGCCGGCATTCCACCCGGCCGCGCTGTCGGCCATCGCCGCCTCGACGCCCGCTTGCGGTGCAGCCACCGCGGCGCTCGGCGCGGGGCCGGGAGCGGCCGCGAGCGGCGCGGCGATGGAGAGCAAAATCGCGGCAAGACCCGTCATGTCCAAAACTCCCCCTTAGCGTCCCACCAATTCGACCAGCGCAGCCACCGAGATCGGCTCGGCGCACAGGAAGCCTTGATAGATCTGGCACCCCTCCTTCGCCAGCGCCTCGAGCTGATCCTCGGTCTCGACACCCTCCGCGATCACTGTCAGCCCGAGCGAACGCGCCATGTCGATCACGCCGCGCACGACGATGCGGTCGCGCGGGCTCCCCGTGATATCCTGCGCGAGCTTCTTGTCGATCTTGAGATAATCGAGTGGCAGCGCCTTCAGATACGCGAGGCTCGAATAGCCCGTCCCGAAATCGTCGATCGCGACCCGGCACCCCGCACCGCGCAGCATCGACAGCAGGGCCGAGGCGATGCCGAGATCCTCGATCAGCCCGCTCTCGGTAATCTCGAGCGTGAGCCGCGTGCGCGGGAAGCCGCTCGAATCGACGCGGTCGAGGAACAGGTCGGCAAATCCCGGCCGGGCGATGTCGCCCGCGGTGAGGTTGAGCGACAGCCGCAACCCCGACAGCGCGGCCGGCCACGCCGCCGCCTGCGCCAGCACGACCTGCTGGATATGGTCCGACAGCCCGATCTCGAGATCGGCGCGCGCCGCCGCGGCGAACAAAGTCTCGGCGCCGATCGTGCCGAGCACGGCATGCTCCCACCGCGCCAGCGCCTCGACCCCGACGATCGCGCCGGTCGAGACCGACACCTGCGGCTGGAGCAGCACGCCGATCTCGCCGCGCTCGAGCGCATGGTTGAGGTCGATCGCGAGCCGGTCGATCGGCGCCTCGCCGTCGATCGCATCGGCGACACGCATCGTCGCGGTGTCGGACTCGCGCGCTTCGGCCAGCGCCTCGCTCGCGCGGCGCAGCAGGCTGGCGGCGCTGTCGACCGGCAACGCCTCGGCCAGCCCGATCCGGCAACCGAGCACCGCGATCGAATCGCCCGTCACGAACGGGCGCGCCAGTTCGCCCGCGATCCGCTCGACCGCGAGGTCGATCCGCACGCGCGGCGCGCGCGCGGCGACGACGAAGGTCGATCCGCTCATCCGCGCGACCAGCGCCTCGCGCCCGAGCACTTCGCGCACGACGTCGTCGATCCGCTTCTGCGCGCTGCGCAGCAAGGCGTCGCCGGTCGCGCGGCCATAAGCGGTGTTGACCATGTCGAAGCGGTTGAGCGCGATCAGCATGGCATGCAGCGGCACGTCCGCTGGCGTCTCGAGCATGCGCGCCAGCCAGCGCCGCGCGCTGCCGGCGTCCCGCGCGCCGGCCAGCGTCTCGCGCAATTCGGCGGCGGGTTCGGGCGCGCTGCCGAGCGGTTCGAGCACGGCATCGATCCGCCCGGCGGCGAGGTCGAGCTGGAGGTGCTGGACGATCCGCCCCACCCCCGCCATGTCGCAATCATGCGCGAACGCCGTCGCGCGCCGCGCCGACGACATCCGCCGCAACGCCGCCAGCGCCGCCGAGCGGTCGCCCGCGTCGAGCCGGCGCAGCATCTCGCGAACCCCCGGCGCATCGTCGATCCCGAGCAGCGTCGCGAGACCCGGCGTCAGGATCAGCGTCGCGCTCGCCAGATCGTAGCGCCAGCCGAGCGGCGCGACGACCGGCCCCGCCGCCCATTCGCGCGCCATTCGTTCGGCATGCCGCGCGGCAAAGCGCAGCGCCTGCAGGAACTCGGCCTCGCTGAACGGGCTCGCCAGGAAATGCGTCGCGCCGGCATCGAACAACGCCGCGATGGTCGCGATCTCGCCGCGCGACACCAAGGCGAGCATCGCCCCGCCATTGGCCTCGATTGCGCCGCTCATCGTCCGCGCCGCGCGCACCCCGTCGCCCGGCGCACCGCGGGCGTCGATCACCGCGACCGACGCACCGCTCGACAGGAAGCGTCGCTCCGCCCCGCCTTCGCGCCGCGCCGCGACGACCTGCCAGCCGGCCCCTGCGGCCAAGGAGGCGAGTTCGTCGCGCTGGCGAAAGGACAGGATGAAGAGGGGTGCGGGTTGCGCGGCGATCATAGGCCGACCCTAGTGCGCCAATCCGGGTTAAAGAAGAGGGTGATCGCAACCGCAATCGCCCTTGTTCGTATGGACACGAACCCTTAGCTCGGAAAACAATGTCCAGCGCACCCCAACTCGTCGATCGCCACGGCCGCACGATCAGCTATCTGCGGATTTCCGTCACGGATCGCTGCGACCTGCGCTGCCGCTACTGCATGGCCGAGCAGATGACCTTCCTGCCCAAGGCGGCTCTGCTCAGCCTCGAGGAAATCGCGGTCATCGCCGAGCGCTTCATCGCGCGCGGCATCACCAAGATCCGGCTGAGCGGCGGCGAGCCGCTGGTGCGGCGCGACGTGATCCAGCTGGTCGAGCGGCTCGGGCGCCACGTCGGGGTCACCGGGCCGCGTGGCGGGCTCGAAGAACTGACGATGACGACCAACGGCAACGCGCTGGCGCAACATGCCGAGGCGATGGTCGCGGCGGGGATGCGGCGGATCAACGTCAGCCTCGACAGCCTCGATGCCGAGACCTTCCGCTACATCACCCGCCACGGCGACGTCGACCGGGTGATCGCCGGCATCCTCGCCGCGCGCGATGCCGGGATTGCGGTCAAGATCAACATGGTCGCGCTGAAAGGCCTCAACGAGCATGAGATCGCGCCGATGCTGCAATGGTGCATCGACGAACGGCTCGACCTGACGCTGATCGAGACGATGCCGCTCGGCCAGATCGAGGAGGATCGCACCAACCGCTTCCTGCCGCTGCCCGAGGTGTTCGACGCGCTGGCGGCGCGCTTCCCGCTGGCGCGCGACGCGCATCGCAGCGGTGGCCCGGCGCGCTACTGGCGGGTGGCGGGCACCGATACGAAGCTCGGGCTGATCTCGCCGCTGACCGCCAATTTCTGCGATACATGCAACCGCGTGCGGCTGACCACCGAGGGCGTCCTCTACACCTGCCTCGGGCATGACGATCAGGTCGATCTCAAGGCGATCCTGCGCGGCGAGGGCGTCGGCGGCCTCGATGCCGCGCTCGACGCCGCGATGCTGACCAAGCCTGCCCGACACGATTTCGACATCGACGCCCCGGCCCCCGCGGTCGCCCGGCACATGAGCGTCACCGGCGGATGACCGCCCTCCCCAATGTCGCCACGCTGCGCCGCGCGCTGGTCGCCTCGCCGACCGCCCAGGCGCAGGCAGCGGCGGCGCTGCTGGCCGACAGCCACGAATGGGTGCCGGTCGAGGAGGCCGAGCTGATCGTCGCGCTCGGCGGCGACGGCTTCATGCTCCAGACGCTCCATGCCATGCTCGAGCGCCGCAAGCCGGTCGTGCCGGTGTTCGGCATGAACCTTGGCACCGTCGGCTTCCTGATGAACGAATGGCGGCCGCACGGGCTCGATACGCGGCTCGAGCGGGTCAAGCCGTTCAAGGTCGTGCCGCTGGCGATGACCGCGACCACCGTCAGCGGCGAGAGCATCGCGCTGCCCGCGATCAACGAAGTCTCGTTGCTGCGCGAGACGCGCCAGACCGCCAAGCTCGAGGTCACCGTCAACGACCGCGTCGTGCTGCCGGAACTCGCCTGCGACGGCATCCTCGTCGCGACCCCGGCGGGCTCGACCGCCTATAATCTGTCGGCGCAGGGGCCGATCCTGCCGCTCGGCTCGAACATGCTCGCGCTGACGCCGATCAGCCCGTTCCGGCCGCGACGCTGGCGTGGCGCGATCCTGCCCGACAAGGCGCGGATCACGCTGCGCGTGCTCGATCCGGGCAAGCGCCCGGTCAGCGCGGTCGCCGACCAGCGCGAGATTCGCGACGTTGCCTGTGTGGAGGTGGTGATCGACCGGGCGCGCGAGCTGACGCTGTTGTTTGATCCCGAACATGCGCTCGACGATCGCATCACGATGGAACAGTTTGCGGTCTGACGGGCGGCTAGCCGACTTGCTTGAAGGCTAGTTGCTCTGCGTGGCGGCTGGTCGGCGCTGGCGCTGCTCGACTTCGACCCTGCGAAAAATGGCTCCCCGAGTTGGATTCGAACCAACGACCAAGTGATTAACAGTCACCTACTCTACCGCTGAGCTATCGGGGAACACTGCAGTGGCGTGCCTATAGCAGCGGCTTTCGCAAACGCGCAAGGCCCGTATTGCGCTTTTATCGCGAGGGGCTGAATCCGCCCAATCCGCGCAGATATTGCGTCTTGATATCGAGCACCGCGACGCCGCCCCCCACCTCGACCGCCGCATTCGCCACCGACGGCCGCGCGCGCCCGATCCGCGTGTTGGCGCGCAGCCCGACGCCGTCCTGCCAGAAGTCGAACTTGTCCTGCGCGCGGCGCGAATGAAGAAACAGCAAGGCGTAGCGCCCCGGATGCGGCACGCGGATGCACATCGCCACTTCCCCGGTAACCGGCGCCTCGACCGTGACACGGCGGAACACCTTGCCCTCGGACAGCAATTCGGTGTCCGACCGCATGAAATCGGTGGGATTGGCGGGATAGAGTTCGAGCTTGAGCTGTCCGCGCCGGTCCTTGAGATCGAGCACGTTGACCTGGATCGCCGGGCCGTGGCCCGAGGTGCAATGCGCCGCATCGACGCCCATCACGCCGCCGGCGCTCGCCGAGCCGGGCGATAGGGTCGTGAGCGCTGCACCCAGCGCCAGAGAGAGGGCCAAAGAAGCGATCGTCGTCATGTCAGTTCCCTGTGTGGCGCTCGGCCGGATCTAGAAGCGCCATCCGAACACCAGATTGGCGATCGGATTGACCCCGCCGCGCGCGCGATTGCTCAGTCGCTCCATAGAGCGTGGCAGATTGGCATTGGCATTGCCGAACAGGCTTCCCGCCTCCACTCCGACCAGCACGTTGCGGACGGTCCCGGTATAGCCGATCGTCGCGGCCGGCGTATGGCGGCTGAACCCGGTGCGCACCGCGGAACCGCTGCCGGGCAGCCGTGGGTTGTAGAGCAGCCCGCCCGTGGCCTTCTCGGCGTCCTTGAGGAAATTGGTCACCGCGAAGAAGCGCACCCCCGCAGAGAGCCGCAAACCGCCCCCCAGCGGATAATAATCGATCATCGAACTGGCGAAGCGGTGCTGCATCGCCCCGGCCGGGTCGCTCAACGGGTTGATCGTTGCCGAGGCGGTGAGCAGATCGGCACGGACGCGAAAATCGGGCGAAAGCTTTGTCTCGACCGGGATGATGCTTCCGACGGTCTGGACGATGCTCGGGGCGACAAGGTCGACCGGGCCGGCGAACGCCACGGCCGGCACCAGCACCGCCATCACCACCGAAACCCCGAGCGCCATCCGCATCTGCGTACCCCCCGGATCGTCAATTTGGCCCCCGCCGCATTGCCGTCCTGCCTCACAGACGGCGCTGCATCCGCCGAACCGCCATCGCCCGATCTGCGCTGCGGCGAAGCGGCCTTGGATAGCGACGAAACGTTTGCTGGCGCAGCGTGACGGATGTCAGTCTGTGTTCATCTTCAAGCGCCTACGGAAATCGCGACCAGTCGATTGCTCGGAGCCTTGCGCCGCGTTGATCGTTCTGCGCTTCATGGCCCGAACGGCACGGTTCGCCGCACAGGACCGCCTCTGGAGATCGACATGCCGATACCTTCCTCCCTTTTGCGAACTTCCATCATCGGCGCGCTCGGTGCCGTTACCTTGCTCACGTCGGCCTGTGCGACCGAATCGACCTATCGCCCGGCGGTTGGCCGCGGGTTCGAACGTTCGGGCTACAGCGACCGCCAGATCGAGGCGAACCGCTTCATGGTCAGCTTCTCGGGCAACAGCTACACGTCGCGCGACACCGTCGAGAAGTACCTCCTGTTCCGCGCGGCCGAATTGACCCTGCAGAATGGCGGCGATTATTTCGTCTTCGCCGACCGTGACGTCGATCGCCGCTCGCGCACCTATTCGACGCCGAGCCTGGGTGGCGGCTTCGGCTTTGGTGGTGGCTTCGGTGGCGGTTACTGGGGCCCGAGCTGGCGCTACCGTGGCCGCGGTTTCGGCTGGCGCTCGTGGGATCCCTATTTCGGCGATCCCTTCTTCGATCGCGGGATCGATATCGACACGATCGACAAATATGAGGCGAATGCCGAGATCGTGATCGGCAAGGGCCCCAAGCCGAAGGACAACATCCGCGCGTTCGATGCGCATGAGGTGGTCGCCAACCTCGGGCCGAGCATCGTCACGCCGAAGTAAGCGCGACCGGCCAAGAAACGAGAAAAGGCCCCGTGCGCGAGCACGGGGCCTTTTTCATGCGCGTGCGGCGCGGTAGGCGCGCCGTAGCAGGCGGCTTACACCGCCCCTCAGACAGCGCCGTGGCAATGCTTGTACTTGCGCCCCGACCCGCACGGGCACGGCGCGTTGCGGCTGACGTTGCCGTCCCACTGCGCCGGATCCTGCCCGATCTCGCTGCCGTCGGGCTGCGGGATCGACATCGGCGCGATCCGCGTCGTGATCAGCCCCGCCCCGCCATCATTGTCCATCGAATCATCCTCGCCCATGAACGGGTCGAAATGCGTCGTGATGAAGTCGGGCAGCGTCGGCAGCGCCGGCGCTTCCTCGAGCTGGAACTGCGCGAAGGCGATCGTCCGCGTCACATCCTCGCGGATGTTGGCGAGCATCCGCTCGAACAGCGAGAAGGCTTCCTGCTTATACTCGTTGATCGGCGTCTTCTGCGCATAGGCGCGCAGGTGGACGACCTGGCGGAGCGCATCGAGCGTGGCCAGATGCTCCTTCCAGTGATGGTCGAGATTCTGCAGCAGGATCGACTTCTCGACGCGCACCCAGGTCTCCGGGTCGAGCGAGGCGGCCTTCTCGGCGATCAGCTCGTCGGCCATCGTCTGGACGCGTTGCTCGATGATCTCGGGGTCGATCGCCTCTTCCTCGAGCCACGCCTCGATCTGCGGCTCGAGGTTGAGCGTCTCGGCGAGCTGCGCCTTCATCCCCTCGATGTTCCACTGCTCGGGATACGTACCCGGAGGGCAGGCGCCACCGACGATCGTGTTGACCGTCTCGGCGCGCATGTCCTCGACCACGTCGCCGACGGTGTCGGCATCCATGATGTCGGCGCGCTGCTCGTAGATCACCTTGCGCTGGTCGTTCATCACGTCGTCATATTCGACGACCTGTTTGCGGATGTCGTAGTTGCGTGCCTCGACCTTCTTCTGCGCGGTCTCGATCGCCTTCGACAGCCACTTGCTGCCGATCGCCTCGCCATCGCCGATATTGTTGCGCATCATCTTGGCGAACAGCGTGTCCGGCCCGAAGATGCGCAGCAGATCGTCGTCGAGGCTGAGATAGAAGCGGCTGAGGCCGGGATCGCCCTGGCGCCCCGAACGGCCACGCAGCTGGTTGTCGATGCGGCGGCTTTCATGGCGCTCGGTGCCGAGCACGAACAGCCCGCCGGCGGCGAGCACCGCCGCCTTCTCGGCTGCGATCTGTTCCTTGATCTTGGCAATCGCCGCCTCGCGCTCCGGCCCCTCGGGCATGTCAGCGAGCTCGTCATTGACGAGGAATTCGAGATTGCCGCCGAGCTGAATGTCGGTGCCGCGGCCCGCCATGTTGGTGGCGATCGTCACCGCACCGGCGCGGCCAGCCTGTGCGACGATGTGCGCCTCGCGCTCATGCTGGCGCGCGTTGAGGACTGCGTGCTCGACGCCTTCCTTGACGAGGAAGTCGCTGAGCAGCTCGGACTTCTCGATCGAGACGGTGCCGACCAGCACCGGCTGACCGAGATCGGCGTGATGCTTGATCTTCTTGGCGATCGCCGCGAACTTGTCGGCGGTGTCCTTGTAGAATTCGTCTTCCTCGTCGACGCGCTTGACGCCGACATTGGTCGGGATCGTCACCACGTTCATCTTGTAGATGTCGTAGAATTCGGCCGCCTCGGTCGCTGCGGTGCCGGTCATGCCGGCGAGCTTGGGGTACATGCGGAAATAGTTCTGAAAGGTGATCGAGGCCATCGTCTGGTTCTCGGGCTCGATGTCGACGCCTTCCTTGGCCTCGACCGCCTGGTGCAGACCGTCCGACCAGCGGCGCCCGTCCATCATGCGGCCAGTGAACTCGTCGATGATGATGACCTTGCCGTCCTTGACGATGTAATCGGTGTCGGCCTTGAACATCATGTTGGCGCGCAGCGCCTGGTTGAGGTGGTGGACCACCTGCGTGTTCTCGAAATCGTAGAGGTTCGCGCCCTCGAGCAGCCCGGCCGCCTCGAGCATCCGCTCGACCTTCTCGGTGCCGTCCTCGGTCAGGATGATCGACTTCTGCTTCTCGTCCTTCTCGTAATCCTCGGCGGCGAGCTGCTTCACGACGAGATCGACCGAGCGATACAGGTCGGACTTGTCGTCGGTCGGGCCCGAAATGATCAGCGGCGTGCGCGCCTCGTCGATCAGCACCGAATCGACTTCGTCGACGATCGCCATCGCGAACGGCCGCTGGACCATCGATTCGCGGTCATACTTCATGTTGTCGCGCAGATAATCGAAGCCGAACTCGTTGTTCGTGCCGTAAGTGATGTCGGCGGCATAGGCGTCGAGCCGCTGCTGGTCCGACAGGTTCGGCACGATCACGCCGACCGTCATGCCGAGGAAATTGTAGACCTGTGCCATCCAGCCGGCATCGCGCGCCGCCAGATAGTCGTTGACGGTGATGACGTGGACGCCCTTGCCCGGCAGCGCGTTAAGATAGGTGGCGAGCGTGGCGACGAGCGTCTTGCCCTCGCCGGTGCGCATCTCGGCGATCTCGCCGCGATGGAGCACGATGCCGCCGATCATCTGCACGTCATAATGCCGCTGGCCGAGCGCCCGCTTGGCGGCTTCGCGCACCGTGGCGAAGGCTTCGGGCAGGAGGTCGTCGAGCTTCTCTTCGGCGGCGAGCCGCTCGCGGAAGCGCATCGTCTGCGCCGACAGATCCTCGTCGGACATTGCCGAGATGACGGGCTCGAAGTCGTTGATCTTGGTGACGATCGCACCGAGCGATTTGACGTAGCGGTCGTTGGACGAACCGAAAAGCGTTTTGGCAATGCCGCCGAACATGCAGAATTCCTGTACGATGAAGGGACGCGCGCAAAGGCGGCGCAGATGTGAAGAACGGTTGGCGGGCGCGATCAGCGCCGCCGGATCAAGCCCGCGGGCGATCCAGATAGAAACGCGGCGCCGCGATGCGGACGATCGGCGCGGCCGCATCGAGCGCGAACGACGCCGTCACGCCGAACGTGCCGAGCAGATGCAGATGCCCCGCCAGGATCGGCCCGGCGGCGGCGACGATGCGGTGCGCATCGACCGCAGCGGCCGGGCATTGCGTGCTGATCTCGACCGACCGCACGCCCGTCACCGCGCCGGTGAGCGCAGTCAGGAGAGCAGAGAGAAGCAGCAGAAATGGCATGGCTACGCGCGATCTAGGGACTATCCGCGCGCACGTCCAGCATCTCGCGCGCAGATGCGCCTGCGGGATAGAACGAGACGCCCGCACGGCCTGCCCCGTAACTGCGATATTGTCTCTCGCCGCGCGGCTTCTATGACGGCAGGCATGACCAGCCCGCGCTCCCCGCTCGCCCGCCCCTTCCCCGCCCTGCCGCAGATCGCCGGGGTCACGCCGCATGTCGCGCGTGCCGGCTACAAGGCGTGGGAGCGCACCGACCTGACCTTCATCACGCTCGATCCCGGCACCAGCGTCGCAGGCGTCCTGACGCAGAGCAAATGCCCCTCGCCCGAGGTCGAATGGTGCCGTGCCGCGCTGGTGCTCGGCCAGGCGCGCGCGATGGTCGTCAACGCCGGCAACGCCAACGCCTTCACCGGCGCGCGCGGCCGCGCTGCGGTCGAAGCGATCGCGGCACGCGCGGCGGGGCAACTCGGTTGCCGGCCGTCCGATATCTTCGTGGCCTCTACCGGCGTGATCGGCGTGCCGCTGCCGATCGACAAGGCCGAGGCCGGGCTCGACGCCGCCTTCGCCGCCGCGCCCTGCTCGTGGGAAGAGGCGACCAACACGATCGGCACGACCGACACCTTCGCCAAGGCGGCGATGACGACCGCAGTGGTCGACGGGCGCACCGTCACGCTGGTCGGGATCATCAAGGGCTCGGGGATGATCGCGCCCGACATGGCGACGATGCTCGGCTTCATCTTCACCGACGCCGCGGTCGAGCCCGCCTTCCTCCAGGCCGCGCTGAGCGAGGCGAACTGTGCGAGCTTCTCGTGCATCACCGTCGACAGCGACACCTCGACCAGCGACAGCGTGCTCGCCTTCGCCACCGGCAAGGCGGGCAACACGCCGCTCGCCGACGCCGCCGATGCCGGTGCCGACGCCTTCCGCGCGGCGCTGTCCGACCTGTGCCTGCAACTCGCGCATCTCGTCGTGCGCGACGGCGAAGGCGCGACCAAGTTCATCGAGATCGCCGTCACCGGCGCCGACAGCGACGCGAGCGCACGCACGATCGCGCTGAGCATCGCCAACTCGCCACTGGTCAAGACCGCGATCGCCGGCGAGGACGCCAATTGGGGCCGCGTCGTGATGGCGGTCGGCAAGGCAGGCGAGCCCGCCGAGCGCGACAGCCTCGCGATCCGCTTCGGCGACACGCAGGTGGCGCAGGGCGGGCTCGCCGTCGTCGGCTATGACGAGGCACCGGTCGCCGCGCACCTGAAGGGCCAGGATATCGAGATCGGCGTCGCCATCGGCCTCGGCGACGGCAAGGCGACGGTGTGGACGTGCGACCTGACGCACGGCTACATCTCGATCAACGCGGATTATCGCAGCTGAGGCGTTGTGTCCCCCCCTCGCCGGGGAGGATAAAAACAAAAAAACAAAAAAACAGGAGAGCCACGATGCCCGAGATCATCCTCCACCACTATCCACGCTCGCCCTATAGCGAGCTGCTGCGCATCGCGCTCGGCATCAAGGGCGCGGCGTGGCGCTCGGTCATCATCCCCGACGTCGCGCCGAAGCCCGAGCTGACCCCGCTGACGGGCGGCTATCGCAAGACGCCGGTGCTCCAGATCGGCGCCGACATCTATTGCGACACGGCCGTGGCGATCGAGGCGATCGAGGCCGCGCTTCCCGACCCGACGCTGTTCCCCGCCCCGCTCGGCCGCCTGCATGCGCTGCTCGCGCTCCAGGCCGGCGGCACGACCTTCAGCCAGGCAGTCGGATCGGCGATGGCGCCGTTTCTCGATCGCATTCCCGATTCCTTCTTCGAGGATCGCAAGGCACTGTTCGGCTTCGATCGCGACCGCGTCGCCAAGGGCGCGCCGCATCTGCTCGCGCAATTCACCGGCTGGCTGGCGCGGATCGACGATGCACTGGCGGACGGACGGGCGTTCCTGGGCGGCGACGCGCCGGGCTATGCCGATTGCGCGGCGGGGATGAACGTGTGGTTCCAGGGCGGTTTCGGACTGCTAGCGGCGCGGACCGCTCCCTTTCCGCACCTCGCGGCCTGGTTCGCGCGAGTCGGCGAGATCGGCCACGGTACGCCGCAGGAGCTAAGCGCCGCCGACGCGCTGACGATCGCGCGCGAGGCCGAGCCCGACATCGCCGAATCGGTTGATCCCGCCTCGGGCTTCACCGCGGGGCAAAGCGTCACGATCCGCACCGAGGACCCGGGTGCGAACCCCGTCGCCGGCACGCTCGCGCGGCTCACCGCGCACGACGTCGTGCTGCTGCGCGACGATCCGCAGGTCGGGCGCGTCGCGGTGCATTTCCCGCGGATCGGGCAGATCCTGCTGCCGGCCTGATCGAAACCGGGGCCGCGCAAACGGCCCCGGCGATACGCTTACGGTTTTGGCGCGACAGTAGCTGGTGGCTCCGACGGCGCGGCAGCGGCGATCGGGGCTGCACCACCATCCGCAACAAGCGTCACGATGATCGGATTGGGCGACAGGTCGTTGAGCGAGCCGTTGCCGGCATCGACGACGATGCCGATAACCCCGCCCGCCAGCATGTTGCCGGCAAGCCCTGCGGTTCCCCCGCCATGCATCTTGCTCTCGACGACGACCTGCGCCGGGGTGAAGCCGGCCTTGCTGATCGTCGCGGTGAAGCCGGCCTTGCGCTTCAGCTTCAGCTTGCACGGCGTAACGCAACTCTGACCGGTGGTCATGCTGACGTCCGCGCCCGGCGGCTGCGACACGATCTCGAATTTCTGCTTGGTGCCTCGGGTAACCGTCGCGCACCCCGTCATCAGCGACACAGCGACGAACGCTGCGCCAACACGCCTGTAGATCATGATGAAATCCCCCCCGGACGGACGCGTAGGTGCGCCCGCACCGGGAGGAGTATTCGCTATTTTGGCTTTAGTTCAAATAACTTGCGTTAGAGCGGCTTAGGCGAGCTCGCCCTCGAGCCACGCCTTCAACCGCCCCTTGGGCTCGGCGCCGACCTTGGTCGCGGCAGGCGCGCCGTTCTTGAACAGGATCATCGTCGGAATGCCGCGCACGCCGAACTTGCCCGGCGCATCGGGATTGTCGTCGATGTTGAGCTTGGCGATCGTCACCTGCTCGCCGAGTTCCTCGGAGATTTCCTCGAGGCTCGGCCCGATCATCTTGCACGGGCCGCACCATTCCGCCCAGAAATCGACCAGCACCGGGCCGGTCGCGTTGGTGACGTCGGCATCCCAGCTTGCGTCGGTGATCGTCTTGGTGGCCATGATGAAAAACTCCTTGATGTTACCGCAAAGGTAAGACGCGTTGGCGCCACACTCAAGCGCTTGAAGCCTAGCTTTGCTCCGCCGGCCCAAAGCCGGGCTTGTGCGCCGCGATCAACGCGGGCGGAAGTGTGTGGAGCAAAGGCCCGCTGGTGTAGAGCAACGCCGCCTCGATCGTGCGACCGGGGAAGATCACCCCGAGCGCCGCGACATAGGCCGCCATCTGGCGGACATGATAAGACGGGATCGCGGCGAGACTGTCGGGCACGCTGCGCCCGGTCTTGAAGTCGACCAGCCGAACGCGGTTCGGCTCGACCAGCAGGCGATCGACCGTGCCCGACACGACGAACCCGTCGGGCAGCACCGCCGCGATCGGCGCCTCGGCCAGCGCCTGCGCACCGAACAGGTCGGCGAGCGCGGGATCGTCGAGAACCGCGAGCACCGGCGCGACGATCGCGGCGCGCTCAGCCGGATCCTCGATCGCGCCGGTCCGCGCAAGCCAGCGGTCCGCCGCCGCGGCTCGCGCCTCGGGCGCGACCGACGGCAAGCGCTCGAACAGCGCATGAATCAACCGACCACGCTCCGCCGCCGCGCGCATCGCCGGCGTCGGCGGCGCATCGGCAACGGCATCCTCGCCGAGCGACGACGGTGCGAGCGGACGCGGCGGACGCGCTTCCTGCGGCGCCGGGCGCGAAGCCCAGTCCGGGACGGGATCATGCGGCACGACCGCACGCGCGCCGCGCCGGTCGGGCGCGACCGGGCGTTGCGGCGTGCGCCCGACGAACTCGCGCGCGCCCTCGGTCTCGATGCCGAGCGCGGCCATCGCGCGGCGCGACGCGGCGTACCAGCTCTGCTCGGGCGGCTCACCCTTGGCGAGGGGACCAAGCGACCCCGCGATCACCAGCCGCTCCTCGGCGCGGGTCGCCGCCACGTAGAACAGCCGCCAATGCTCTTCGAGATCGCGCGCCGCGGTTTCCTCGACCAGGTCTGCCAGCGGCCCGGTCGCCTCGCCCTTGCGCGGACGAATTACGGGGAGCTCGGCCGCCATCTCGCCCGCGCGCCACTTCAGCGTCGAGCGCGGCGAGCGCGTCGGGTCGACCGCGGCATCGGCGAGGATCACCAGCGGCGCCTGCAGCCCCTTGGCGCCATGCGCGGTCATCACGCGCACCGCGTCGAGCGGCGCCGACGGGTCGCGCTTGATCTCGACCTCGCCGCGATCGAACCAGTCGAGGAAGCGCTGCAGCGACGGCGTGCCGAGCGACTCGAAATCGAGCGCGGCGCTGAGCAGTTCCTCGATCGGATCGCGCGCCTCCTGGCCCAACCGCCGCACGAGATTGCGCCGCCCGCCGAGTGGGCCCGACAGCAGTTCCTCGAGGAACTGGTAGGGCGTCGCGATGTCGGCGCGCGCCAGCATCGTGAACAACGGCGCGATCGCGCTGCGATCCTGCGTCGTCGACAGATGCCGCCACAGGCTGACCGAGCGTTTCGGCGCGGCGTGCATCAGCCGCTCCTGGCTCCACCCGATCAGCGGCGAGACCAGCAGCGACGCGAGCGACAGATCGTCCTCCGGCTGGAGCACGAAGCGGATCGCGGCGAGCAGATCCTGCACCGACAGCGGCGCGTTGAGCCGCAGCCGGTCGACTCCGGCGACGGGCACGCCCTCGGCATAGAGCCGCGCGACGATCAGCGAGGCGAGCTCGCCGCGCCGCTTGACGAGTATCATGATGTCCTCGGGCCGCAGCGTACGGCCCTTGCTCTCGAGCATCAGCGTGCCGATCCACCCCTTGATCGTCCGCGCGATCTGGCGCGCGAGTTCACGCGTCGGATCCGAGATCCAGCCCTCCTCATCCTCCTCGCTGCCGCCGGCGACGACGAGCGGCCACAGCGTAACGGTGCCGGGGCCCGGCACTTCGCTGGCATGGACCTCGCGGTCGGCGATCGCGCCGAGGCCGGGATCGGGCAGCGCCTCGATCGCGGCATCGACGAATTCGAGCACCGGCCGGGTCGAGCGGAACGACTGGGTCAGCGACAGCCGGTGCCACGGCCGCGCGCGCATCGTGCCGGTGGCAGCCCGCTGCTCGTCGTCGGCCGCCCAGGCATCGCGCGCGAGCGTGCCGATGCGCTGTTCGGCGGCGGCGAAGAATTTGGGGTCGGTGCCCTGGAAGCCGAAGATCGCCTGCTTGAAATCGCCGACGGTGAACAGCGTCCGCACGCGCTCGCCCTGCGTGCCTTCGCCGGCGAAGAACTCCTCGACGATCGCGAGGATGATCGCCCATTGCTCGGGGTTGGTGTCCTGCGCTTCGTCGATCAGCACGTGCTCGGTCGTCTGGTCGAGCTTGAAGCGGACCCATTCGCCCATGCCGGGCTGCCCGAGCAGCCCGATCGTCGCGCGGATCAGATCGTCGAAATCGACCGCACCGAGCCGCCGCTTCGCGCGATCATAAGCCGCCGCATAATCGCGGCCGACCGACAGCGCATCGGCGAGCAGGTCGGCATAGGCGGCGCGCTCGCGCAGGCCGAGCAGATGGGCGCAGGTCTCGCCGACCTCGATCGCGAGCTCGGCATAGTCCGGGTCGGCAGCGAGCAGCTTCGCTTGATACTTCTTTGGCTCGCGTTTCGCAGTGAAGGGTACGCCGATAAGATCGCGCAACATCTTCGCGCGCATCTCCGGCGCTGCCTCGACCCAGCATTCGGCGATGTCGGCCATGTTCCCGCCGGTCGCGGTGCCCCAAGCGCGGTTCGCCGCCGCCAGCCGCGCGACCGCGTCGACATCGAGCGTACCGTCGCCGCACGCCTCGGCGATCTCGCTCTCGATGTCGCCCGCCGGCAGATCGAGCGCGCGGCGGACGAACGGGCGGACGCCCTCGCCCATCGGCAATTCGGCCATCGCCGCGGGCGCGCGGGCGCAGGCGAGCAGGAATTTCTCCGCCTCGCCCTCGCCCAGCCGCAGGCTGAGCGTGCCGACCGTCGTGATCGGCTGCTCGCGCCCCTCGGCCTCGGCGGCGAGCAGCATCTCGGCGAGCGCCTCGCGCGCCATCACCGCTTCCTCGCGCGCCTCGATCGGGCGGAAGCCGGGGACGAGCCCGGCCTCGACCGGGAAGGCGGCGAGCAGGCTCTGGCAGAAGCCGTGGATCGTCTGGATACGGATCCCGCCGCCCGGCGCATCGAGCACCCGCGCAAACAGCGTCCGCGCCCGCGCGCGCAATGCCGGCGTGGGATCCTCGCCGAGCGCCTGCAGGTCGGAGACGAGATCGGGCTCCGCCATCCGCACCCACGCCGCCAGCCGGTCGCCGATCCGCCCCGCCATCTCGGCCGCGCCCGCTTTGGTGAAGGTCAGGCACAGGATCGCGCCGGGATCGACCCCGGTCAGCAGCAGCCGGAAGACGCGCGCGGTGAGCACTTGCGTCTTGCCGGTCCCGGCCGACGCCGACAGCCAGACGTGGCCGCCGGGATCGCTGGCACGCGCCTGCGCGTCCTTGAGGATCGGGAGCGGGCGACGGGTGTGCGTGTCGGTCATGCGCTTCCTCCCCTCCCTGAAAGGGAGGGGCTGGGGGTGGGTCGGCCCGTGGCTGGCGTGACGGTCCCGTTGAGAGCAACCCACCCCTCGATCCCCTCCCTTCCAGGGAGGGGAGGAAGAAACAGTGGCAGGCGAGGAAGAAGGGAATCACTCACGGCCATACCATTCGTCCCGCCGCATCAGCTGGTCATACTCCGCATACGGCGCATAGTCCGGATGCAGCTTCGCCTCGAACGCGCGCGTCCCCGTCAACCAGTCGGCGGCCGCGTCGGTGAAGTGCCGCGCCGCGAGCGTGGTGAAATCCTCAGGCACCACCTTGTCGCCCTTCCCCGCAGCATCGACCGGCGAGGTCACATAGCCGAACGCATCGCCCTTCTTCGACAGCGACCAATATTCGAAGCCGCGCGCCTTGCCCGCAATCCCGTCGAACCCGCCGCGCTCGGCAATCAGCCCGAGCAGCCCAAGCTGCAGGCTGAACCCCTCGCGCACAGCCGCGGGCGACGGCGGCTTGCCGGTCTTGTAATCGATCACCGCCAGGGTGCCGTCGGCGAGCCGGTCGATCCGGTCGAACTTGCCGGTCAGCGTCACGCCCGCCAGCGCCGCCTCGCCCGACTGCTCGACCGCGAGCACCGTGCGGCCTTCATCCTGGTTGCGCCCCATCTGCGCGACGATCCAGTCGATCGCCTCCATCAGCCGCGGCTTCCACAACGCGCGCTGCATCGGATGCGCCTGGTCGAACATCGCGCGCGCGCGGTCGTGCAGCGTGTCGAGCGCGCACGCATCCTCGCGCGCCCAGCGCTCGAGGATCTCGTGCACCGCGGTGCCGCGCCACGCCGCACTCGGATCGGCATCGACCGGATCGAGCTGCGCTAGGCCAAGAATGCGCTTGGCGTAGAAGGCATAGGGGTCGGCCTTGAGCCGGTCGACATCGGTCACCGCGATCTTGGTCGGGCGCCTCTCTGGCGGCGGCACCGGCGCGGGCTGCGGCTCGGGCTGGTGGACGCCGGGATCGTCGAGACCGCGCGCCCAGCCCTCCAGTTCAGTCGCGCGATCGAAGCGCTCGCCCGCCAACGCCTGCAAGCGCAGCCAGAAGCGCGAGGCGATCGCGGGTTGCGTGCCGCCCCGCCGCGCGCGCGTCAGCAGCGCGGTCGGCGCGCCGAGCGCCTGCGCGAGATCATGCGCCGCCATGCCGACGCCGCGATCCAATCCCGGCAAACCAAGCTCGACGCGAATGCGCGGCGCAAGCCACGGATCAGGCGCGGGCACGCCGGGCCAGGTACCCTCGTTGAGCCCGCCGAGGATCATCACGTCGGCGGTCTGCAAGCGCGCCTCGATCAGGCCGTAGATCGCAAGCCGCGGGTGCCCACCCTGCGGCGGGCGGACCGCGACCTCGTCCATCAGCGTTTTGAGCAACGGGGCAAGGCTCGCCGGATCGACCAAGGGCGGACCGAGCGCGGCATGCTCCTCGGCCTCGCGCAACAATTCCGCCGCGGCGCGACCGGCCGGCCCCGACCACAGCGCGTCGCCGCACAGCGCCTGCGCCGCTTCGCGCACAGCTTCGAGCAGCACGACCAGCGGCCGCTCGCGCGCGTCGAACACGCGTTCGATCGGCTCGAGCAAGGCGCGCGCCTCGAGCCACCAGGCGATCGCATCGCGCCCGCGCCGCGCCTCGCGCAGATGCGCGCCGATCCCGCTCAGTCCCGCCGCCGGCCGTGGCCCGCGCAGCACGCGATCGAGCGCGCGAACGCCGTCGAGCCACACGGTGCGCTCGGGCCCGAAGCGTACCAGCGGATGCTTGAGCAAGGTCAGCAACGCCAGCGGCGCGAAACGCTGCGTCGCCGCCTCGGCCAGCGCGGTCAGCAGCGTCCCCGACGGCAGGATCGACAGCGGCCGCCCCGCCGAATCGTCGATATCGATGCCCCACCGCGCGCAATGCGCCGCGACCCGCCGCGCCAGCCCGCGATCGGGCGTCACCAGCGCGCCGGTGCGCCCCGGCGTCTCGGCAACCTCGCGCAGCGCGAGCGCGATCGCCTGCGCCTCTTCGCCCGGTGTCGCCAGTTCGGCCGCGGTGATCCCGCCCAGGCGCCGTTGCTCCGCGCCGAGCGTCGTCCATTTCGCGGTATAGTCGGCCGAGGCGAGCGCGTTGGCGACCGCCTTGCCGCGCGCCACCGTCGCGTCATGGTCGCTGCCGTCGCGCCAGGTGCGGAATTCGCCGCGATTGACGCTCATCCGCTCGAGCAGCAGCTTCAAATGAAATTGCGGGTGCGTCTCGATCGAGCGGCGCGCGAAGCCCGTCACCGGATCGGCCGGGTGTGGCCCGAGCGCCTGCCACTCTTCCTCGTCCATCCCCGTCGCGAGATCAGCGAGCACGACCATCCCGCGCGGCGAATCGGCGACGCAGCGCAGCAGCCGCGCCACCGCGGGGGCGCTGTCGGTGATCCCCGCCGCACAGACGAAGCCCGGCGGCGGCGCCGCGTCCCACCGGTCCGCCAGCCGCCGCAGCAACAGCCCGCGCCGCTCGGCCGCGTCGATCCGCCCGAGCCGCCGCAATTCCTCGGGCCAGCGATCGAGCACGATATCGAACAGCGCCAGCGCGCGTTGCCAATGCGCCGACATCGCCTCGCTGAGATCGATCTCGCGCAGGCGCCGCGGCGCGATTTCCTCGACCAGCAACTGGTCGAGCGTGCGTGCCAGATCACCGGTCAGTCGCACCGCCTCGGCCGCGTCGACCGGCTGCCCGGCGCGCCGGCGTTCCTCGGAGACGAGCCGCGCCAGCACCATCCGCCGCTGCAACGGCGCCACCGCGGGCGGCAGCGGCGCGAGATCGTCGGCCGGATCGAGTGCGGCGCCGACCGCCTCGTCGATCGCGGGATCGCCGATCGCGACCAGCCGCGGCAGCAGCAACCCGCCGTCGCTCGCGCGCACGAACGCGTCGGTCAGCGCGCGCTTGGCGCGGTTGTTGGGGAGCAGCACCAGCCCCTTGGCGAGCCCGAGATCGTCGCCGGCAAAGCGTCGGATCAGCCCCGCCGCCAGCGCATCGGCGAACGCGCGGTGCGCGGGGATCGTGTAGAGCTTGGGCCCGTCAGCCATCCGCCAGCATCGCTTCGGTCTTGGGGATCGCCGCCGGCGTACCGACGTCAAACCACAAGCCCTGATGCACGATGCCGTATGCCCGCCCCGCCGCGATCGCGCGTTCCCAGAACAGCATCGTCGAGAACGGCCCCTCGGGCCAATCCTTGATCACGCGCGGCGAGAGGATCTGGACGCCGGTATAGACGAACGGCGCGAGCTTGCCCGGCTGGCGGCGACCGACGATCTTGCCGTCGGGGGCCAGCCGGAAATCGCCCTGCCCGTTATGCTGGTTGGCGCGCGCGAGCGGCACGAGCAGCAGCAGCGCGTCCATCGTCGCATCGTCCCACCGCGCGGCGAGCAGCTTGATCGCGTCCGACGGACCGTCGACCCACAGATTGTCGCTGTTGACGACGAGGAACGGCGCATCGCCGATCAACTCACGCGCCTGCACGATCCCGCCGCCGGTCTCCATCAACCGCGCGCGCTCGTCCGAGACGACCACGTCGATCCCCGAGACGCGGTGGTCGAGATGCGCCTGCAGCGCGTCGGCGAGATAATGGACGTTGACCACCGCGCGCTCGACTCCGCTTGCGCGCAGCCGGTCGAAGACATGGTCGATCAGCGCCTCGCCAGCCACTTCGACCAGCGGCTTGGGGCGCGTCGCGGTGAGCGGGCGCATCCGCTTGCCGAGCCCGGCGGCCATCACCATCGCGGTTTTGGGCACCGTCCCGCCCGGGTCGGGACGGATATGCAGCGTGCGCTTGGGAAGGCTCATGCGTGGATTCCCATCGGATCGCCGCGCAGCGCGGGCGGCAGGGTTGCGTCGAACCACGCCTTGACGGGCGCGAGCGCGGGATGCGCGAGGTCGCGATCGAGATAACGCCAGACGCGCGGGCACAAGGCGGCGTAGCGCGTCTTGCCATCGCGCTGCCACAGCCGCGTGAAGATGCCGACGATCTTGGCGTTCCGCTGTGCGCCGAGCACATGATAGGCGATGTCGAACGCATCCCCCGCCCCGGTCGCCGCCTTGTAGCGCGCGAGCATCGTCGCCTCGACCGACGCGTCGACGTCGCGCCGCGCATCCTGCAGTAGCGAGACGAGATCGTAGGCCGGGTGGCCGGCAAGCGCGTCCTGGAAGTCGAGCAGCCCGAGCGCATCCTCGCCCGCCGCGCCGATCAGCATCAGATTCTCGGCATGATAATCGCGCAGCACGGTGACCACCGGGCCCGCCAGCGCATGGTCGAACACCGCGTCCCACGCCGCAGTGTAGGCGACCTGGTCGGGGACGACGCCGATCGCCGGGCAATACCACTGCGTCAACAAATCGGCCTCGCGGTGGAGCACCGCGCGGTCATACGGCGCGAACGGGGCCGCCGGCTCGGCATGGAGCCGGACCAGCGCATCGATCGCCGCGCCGTAGAGTCCGGGCTCGCGCGCGCGATCGGCATCGACCGTCTCGCGCATCCGCACGTCGCCGAAATCCTCGAGCAGCACGAGCCCCTGCGCGAGGTCGACCCCATGGATTGCAGGTGCCGCAAACCCCCGCTCGCTGAGCCAGCGCGCGATCGCGATAAACGGGCGGGGATCTTCCTGCGGCGGGGGGGCGTCCATCAGAATCGCGCTGCGATCGCCCGCGACGGCGCGGAAATAGCGCCGGAACGACGCATCGCCCGCCACCGGGAGAATCTCTGCACCGCCCCACCCGTGCGCAGCCAGGAAAGCGGCCGCGCCGGCGGGGGGAATCATATCTGCTGCCATCGCGCCTTCCAGCCAGCGGGCACGCGGGCTGTCAAGCGGCGGCTGCCGTCGGGGAGCATCTCGAGCGCCAGCGCGAGCGCATCGGGCCACCAGCCGGGCGCGCGCTCGGGCCATTCGACCAGCAGCACCGAGTCGGCGGCCGCCTCGTCGAGGCCGAGCTCGGCAATCTCGTCGGGATCGTCGATCCGGTAGAGATCGACATGCAGCACCGGCATCGCCACTTCGGGCGGGGCGTAAGGCTGGACGATCGCGAAGCTCGGCGACGGCGCCTCCCCCGCCAGCCCGAGCGCCGCCAGCAGCCCGCGCGCGATGCTCGTCTTGCCGGCGCCGAGCGGCCCCGACAGAGTCACGACATCCCCCGGCGCGATGCACGCCGCCAGCCGCGCGCCCAGCGCTTCACTCGCCTGCGGGTCGGCAAGGATCATCTCGAAACCCCGTTCACGTCGGTGCTAAGCCCATCCTTCATCACCCGCACCGCTACCGTCGCGGCAACGTCACGGTGATCAGGGTCCCCTGCCCCGGCTCGGACACCAGGTCGATCGTCCCGCCATGCGCTTCGACGAACTGCTTGGCGAGCGGCAGTCCCAGCCCGAGCGCGCGTTCGCCGTCGTGCGGAATACCGGCCTGGCCGAACCGGTCGAACGCGCGCGCCACCGCCTGCGCGCTCATGCCCGCGCCGTCGTCCGACACCACGATGCGCGCGCCGGCCGCGGTCCCGTCGAGGTGCAGCAGCACCCGCCCGCCCGCGGCGGTGCCGCCGAAGGCGTGGCGCAGCAAATGCTCGATCACCTGTTTCAGGCGTCGCGCATCGCCCTTGATCGCGCCACCCGACGGCAGGATCTCGACGGCGAAATCGATCTTGCGCTTCGTTGCCAGTGGCGCGACGACGGCGGCGGCCGCACTGGCGACGGCGTCGAGTTCGACCTCGAGCATTTCCAGTTTCGGGGTGCGGCCTTCGGCCTGGGTGAGATCGAGCACTTCGTCGACCAGCATGCCGAGCCGTTCGACCGATTCGAGGATCGCGTCGACATAGCCGACCGCCGCCTTGCTGAGCGTCCCGGCATAGCCCTCCGCCAGCATCTCGGCGAACCCGCTGATCGAGGTGAGCGGCGTGCGCAATTCGTAGCTCATCGTCGCGACGAACGAGGTCTTGATCCGGTCGGCCGCCTCGAGCGCCTCGTTGCGATCGCGCAGCGCGCGCTCGATCCGGCGGCTGTCGGAGATGTCGAGCATCGTGAACAGCCCGTTGCCATCGGGCAACGGCACTGCGGCGAATTCGAAGTGCCGTCCGTCGGCAAACGCGACGCGCCCGCCGCGCTGTTGCCGCTCGACCGTCGCGGCGCGCACCAGGTCGCTGATCAGCGACGCGCGCTCGGGATTGGACAATTGCCGCGCCGCCCGCTCGGCCAGGGCGTCGACTCGCGGGTGCGTCGCCAGGAAGGCTTCGTCGACCGCCCACACCATCCGGAACTTGTTGTTCCACAATTGCAGCCGCCCGTCGGCCGCGAACACGCCGAGCGCCTCGTGCAGATTTTCGAACGTCGCGGTGCGGACGCGCAGCAGCGTGTCGCGCGCGCTCGCCAGCTGCACCTGCTCGGTGCGATCCTCGAAGATCAGCAGCAGCCCGCCATCGGGGAGCGGCTGCGCCACGACGCGCAGGTGCACGCCGCCGGGGAGATGCCATTCCTCCTCCTGCCCGCCGGCCGCTGCCAGGAACCAGTCGCGTCGCTCGGCCTTCCAGCCGGGAAAGTCGCGCACCTCGGGCAGGCGCTTGGTTTCGCGCATCCGCTCGAGCACGCGGTCGAATTCGGGCCGGTCGGCGAGCCATTCGGCCTTCATCGCGAACAGCCGCCGGAACGGCTGGTTGCAGAAGGACAGCGAGCGGTCCGGCGCGAACTGCACCACGCCTGCCGACAGCCGGTCGAGCATCGCGCGCTGCGCATCGTCGAAGCGCTTGAGGCGTGCGCGCGCCTGTTCGAGGTCCTCGATGTCGATCGCGAAGCCCGCGACGCCGCCGGTCGACAGCGGCGCGTCGAACACGCGCAGCATCCGCCGCTCGCCGCGGATCGTCGCGGGCATCGCCTGGCTCTGCACGGTCTTGGCATCGCGCGCGAGCACCGCGCTGGCGAGCGGCCCGCCGACGCCCGAACCCTCGACCAGTTCGACCCCGCGGGCGATCACGTCGGCCGCGGAGGCGCCGTCGACCGCGTCGACATAATGCGAATTGACCATCGCGAGCCGCAGGTCGGCGCCGCGATACCACATCGGCATCGGCGCGGCCTGGATGACGCCGCTCAATTCCTCGTACAGCGTCGTGGCATGGTCGACCGCTTCGCCGAGCCGGTCGATCTCGGCCTCGCTCTCGGTCGCGTCGAACACCCACAGGATCACCCCGCCCGGCGCCTGCACCGCCCGCGCCGCGCGATTGCCGTTGATCATCAGCGCGCGCGCCGATCCGACCGCCTGCACCGCGCGCGTGAAGCTGCGCCCCGATTTCTGCACCGCGGCGACATCGGCGGCGAGCGCGGCGACATCCTCGGCGCTCAGGCCGGTGTTCGGTCGCACGAGATCGTCGAGATAGCGCGGCGGCTGGGTCAGCCCGAGCCAGTCGGCGAGGCGGGCGGGGCAATCGACCCGCCCGTCTGCGCGCACGATCAACGCCAGCGCCGGCGCCGAGGCGAGCATCGCCTCGAGCCGCGCATTGCGCACGAACGCATCGGCCGCCTCGCGCCGCGCGCGCAGGCCAGCCGCCAGCGTCACCACCGCGGCGATCAGCCCGACGGCTAGCATTACACCTGCAATAATATCGCCGGTCTGGAAAACCACCGTGCCGACGCCCCTTATGGATGGATCGCTAACCGATCACAGAGTGACGGTTAGCGAATGCGGCAGCAAATTCAAAGCCAGCCCGTCAGCGGCACTTGGGCCCGTTTCGGACGCTCTGTTGCGTGCAGGTTACAGCCTGCTCCTCTTTTTTAAGCCGTCGTTTGAACGCTTGCTGAACCAATTTCTTTTAGCCACATTTGTCACAATTACAAAAAAGGGGTCAATTATGCGTGTTAGCCGCCTGCGCCAATCGAGCGCACTTACGTCGGTCGCCTTCGTGGCGCTTATCATGTCGGGAGGTCAGGCGATTGCTCAGTCAGCCCCGGCTGCCGCCGACCCTGCCGCCGCGTCGGGCCTCAGCGCTAATGCAGCGCAGACCGACGAGAGCGGCGCAGACAAAGAGATTGTTGTCACCGGCTCACGCATTCGTACTCCTAATCTGACGTCGGCCATCCCGGTAACGAGCATCAATGGCGAGGATTTCTTCAAGACCGGCCAAACCTCGATCGGCGACGTCCTCAACCAGTTGCCGGCGCTGCGCAGCACTTTCAGCCAGTCCAACTCGACACGCTTCCTTGGCACCTCCGGCCTCAATCTGCTCGATTTGCGTGGCCTCGGAACGCAGCGCACGCTCGTGCTCGTCAATGGTCGCCGCCATGTCGCAGGCGACATCTTGAGTTCCGGCTCCTCGGTCGACGTCAATACCATTCCGACGGACATGATTGAACGGACCGATATCATCACCGGCGGCGAGTCTGCCGTTTATGGGTCGGACGCCATTGCCGGCGTGGTGAACTTCGTGCTCAAGGACCACTTCGACGGCTTACAGGTGCGTGGGCAAGGCGGCATCAGCCAGCACGGTGACGCCGGAAACGACTTCGTGAGTATTCTTGGCGGCAAGAACTTTGCCGACGGGCGCGGCAATGTTGCGATCAACCTCGAATATGCACATCAGGAAGATTATTACGCAAGCGACCGGAAGGAATATCGGCAGCAAAACGGCTTCGTTCAGGTCAATCCTGTCGGAACGGCAACCAACCCGCAAAACATCTTTGTTAATGATATTCGGAGCGGCAACTACTCCAATGCCGGCACCTTCCTCTCGTATCTCGGCGGCGATAGCTACACGCCCTATATCTTTACGCCGTCGGGGTCGCTGATCCAGCAAACCGGGACGCCGGTTGGTCTGGCGCCTGTCCCTTCTTATACCGGTGGCAATGGCGACAATTTCCGCGACGGCACCCAGTTCGCTTTCCAGCCGCGGCTCGATCGGTACAGCGCAAACTTGGTCGGCCATTTCGAAGTGAGCCCGGCGTTCGTGCCTTTTGTCGAGGCTAGCTATTCCCGCACCGATACCTTCGGCAGCGCCTCGGGGCCGTTCTTCACGGGCGCAGTCGGCGACACCTTCAACATCAACAATCCGTACTTGGCGGAGCAAGCGCGCGGGATTATTCGCGACTATTACGGGGCGGCTCCCGGAGACGATTTCAACTTCACGATGTATAAGAACGCCGTCGATCTCGGCAACCGGACCGAGGCGGCGCGGCGCGAGACCTATCGTGCGGTTGTTGGCGTGCGCGGCAAATTCAACACCGACTGGAATTACGAAGTCTCAGCCAACTACGGTGAGTTCAAGGAAAACACACGCATCACCGGAAACGTTAATTTGCAGCGCTATCTGCTGTCGATCGACGCTGTAGACCAAGGCCAGTTCACGACCGGCAGGGCAAATGGCAACGTAGTCTGCCGGGCTAAGCTCGACCCCGCTTCCGCTTCGGTCTATAGCGGCGCGAACGCAGCCTATGCACAGGCACAGCTCGCCAACGACATTGCCCAGTGCGTTCCGGTCAACCTGTTCGGCAGCGGCAACGCCACCGACGCTGCGCGCAATTATCTGACGCAGAACTCGACGGCATCCGGCAAGATCACGCAGCTCGACATTACGGGCTTCGTGAACGGCGATACGAGCGGCTTCTTCAACCTGCCCGGCGGTCCGATCGGTTTTGTGGTGGGCGGCGAGTATCGGCGGGAAACGAATTTCTACAAGCAGGATGATGCCACCGCATCGGGCATCACCTTCTACAATTCGATTCCGGAATTCAATCCCACCTCATTCGAGGTCAAGGAGGCGTTTGGCGAGTTGCGCCTTCCGGTTCTCAAGCAGATTCCGTTTGCCTACGAGCTTACCGTCACCGGCGCCGGACGCGTGTCGGACTATAAGGGATCGACCGGCACGGTATATTCTTACAATGCCGGCTTCCAATACGCGCCGGTCAAGGGCCTGATGTTCCGCGGGAATTATTCGCGTGCCGTCCGCGCACCGAATTTGGCCGATCTCTATACACCGCTCGGTCAGAACTACTTCACCTTCAGCGATCCCTGCGCGGCCCGGAACCTCACGTCGGGGTCGCAATATCGCGCGACGAACTGCGCAGCAGCTGGTGTGCCGGCAGGATATGACTTCATCGCGCGCGCGACCCCAGGGTATCTCTCGGGCGGCAACGCCGATCTGAAGGCGGAAGTCTCCGATTCCTATACGATCGGTGGCGTGTTCGCGCCGACCATCCTGCCCGGCTTCTCGTTCACCGCCGATTATTACAACATCACCGTCAACAATGTGATCAGCTCACCGTCTGCGCAGGGGATTATCGACGCCTGCTACGACCTGCCGACGCTGAGCAACCAGTTCTGCGGTCTCTTCAAGCGCGACACGACGGTCGGCCTTAACGCCTCCGAATATGTCGACAACAGCCTTGCTGTGACACCGCTCAACTATGCGAAGCTCAAGGTAAGCGGGATCGACTTCGACGTATCCTATCAGCACAAGTTCGCGGGTATCGGCGAGTTCTCGATCCGCGGCGTCTATACGCTGGCGCTTCAGGCGAGCAATTATCTCGATCCGACGAATCCGAGCTTCGAGGATCGGACGCTTTCGGAACTGGGCGATCCGCAGAACGCCTTCAATCTCGACCTGGCGCTGAAGCGCGGGCGGCTGACGTTGGGATACACGTTGCGGTATCTCGACAAGATGACCAACGGCGCATACGAAAACTATAACAGCCTGCAGGGACGTGCTCCGCAGAATCCAAATGCTTACGCAGTCGAATATCGGTCTTACCCGGTAATCACCTATCACAACCTGCGGGCGCAGCTCTCGGTCAACGACAAATCCAACCTCTACATCGGGGTGGACAACGTAACCGACCAGCTTCCGCCGTTCGGGCTAACCGGCGCGGGCGCTGGCAGCGGGATTTATCCCAACGTCGGTCGCTTCTTCTACGCCGGCGTCGTAGCGAAGTTCTGAGGCTATAGCGCTCCGTTCTCATCGGCGCGTTGCTGATGAGGACGGACAGCTGACCTATGGATACGCCTGACCTCCAGCGCCGTCGCGCGGCCTGCCGCGCGACGAGTGCTTCAGTGCTAACCTTGTCGCAAAGTGCGCCGATGCGCCAAGCGATCAACCATCTGATCCGCGGTGACTATGGGCACGCCGAGGCCGTGGTCCGCCGACACTTGGCGACCAGCCCGAGCGATGTCTCAGCGCTCTGTCTCCTCGGCGATCTAGCGGCACGCAGCGGAATTCACGGCGAGGCGGAGCGCCTCTTTCGACTGGCACTGTCACATGCGCCGCTGTTTGACGAAGCCCAACTCAACTTGGCCAGGATCCTGGCGCTTCGCGATGCCATTCCCGAAGCTATCGCAATCCTAGAGCGGGTCATCGAAATCGCGCCCGATCGGGCCGATGTTGCCCTCACCCGGATAACATTTCTAGGCCAGATCGGCGCTTACGCCTCAGCGCGCGAAGGATGCGAAGGGCTGGTCTTGCGCCATCCCGGCAGCGCGGCGGCTTGGCTTGCTTACGGCCATCTTCAAAAGACACTCGGAGACGCGGGATCGAGCATCGAATGTTATCGGCGTGCCCTTGCGATCGATCCGGGTCAGAGCGAGGCCTGGTGGGGCCTCGCCAATCTCAAGACCTATCACTTCAGTTCTGCTGAAATTGCGCAGCTGACGGCGTTGATTTCGAGTCCCGACGCGACGCCCCCGGCACGCGCGCAACTGCATTTTGCGCTCGCTAAAGGTCTGGAAGACGTTGAAGAGTATGCAGCCTCGTTCGAGCATTATGTTGCTGGCAATCATGCGCGACGCGGGCTGGCGCACTACGATTCATCGGCCATAGCGAAAGAGGTCGATCGCGCGATCGCCTTCTTCGGCAAACAGCGGTTCGCCGCTTCTGCCAACCATGGTCACGGCGCCCGGGATCCCATCTTCATCGTGGGTCTGCCGCGGTCGGGCTCCACGTTGATCGAGCAAATCCTGGCTAGCCATTCCCAAATCCAGGGAACGGCAGAACTGCCCTATGTCCCGATGCTGGTGCATCGGCTTCTGGCGGAGCGCTGGTTGGAGCGGGACCTGACCTATCCGGAAGTACTCGACGCCCTTCCTGGCGAGCGGCTACGCGAGTTAGGCCGCGCCTATATCGACGCTGCTGCCGTATATCGCCACGACGATCGCCCGTTCTTCATCGACAAGCTTCCGAACAATTGGAGCTATGTCGGTTTCATCCGCCTCATCCTGCCGAACGCAAAGATCATCGATGCGCGACGCGAGCCTATGGCGTGCGGCTGGTCGAATTTCCGGCAATGGTTCGCGCGCGGACAAGATTTCAGCTATGCGCTCGGCGATATCGGCAGCTATTACCGCGACTATCGGCGTGCGATGGCGCATTTCGACGACGTGCTGCCCGGGGCCATCCATCGCGTCGAACACGAACACCTGCTCGAGGATCCGGAGACCGAGATCCGAGCACTTCTGAACTATCTGGGGTTGCCATTCGAGCCGGCGTGCCTGCGTCCGCACGAGAACACGCGACCGGTGCGCACCGCCAGCTCGGAACAGGTTCGGAGACCGATCAACCGCGATGCGGTCGATCGGTGGCGCCATTTTGAGCCATGGCTGAACGAACTTCGCCTGGCATTGGGCGACGCTGCGTAGCAGCGCCGCCCGATCGCCTGCTTAGTAGCGGTAATGATCCGGCTTGAACGGCCCCTCGACCGGAACGCCGATGTAGCCAGCCTGCTTCGGGGTCAGCTGCGAGAGCTTCACGCCGAGCTTTTCGAGGTGGAGCGCTGCGACCTTCTCGTCGAGATGCTTCGGCAGCACGTACACTTCGTTCTTGTAGTTCTCGCCCTTGGTCCACAGCTCGATCTGCGCGAGCGTCTGGTTGGTGAACGACGCCGACATCACGAACGAGGGATGCCCCGTTGCGCAGCCGAGGTTCACCAGGCGGCCCTTGGCGAGGATGATGATCTGCTTGCCATCTGGGAACTTCACCAGGTCGGTGCCCGGCTTCACTTCGTCCCACTCATAGTTGGACAAAGCGGCGATCTGGATCTCCGAGTCAAAGTGGCCGATGTTGCAGACGATCGACATCGGCTTCATCGCCTTCATGTGATCGGCGGTGATCACGTCGGCATTGCCGGTCGCGGTGCAGAAGATGTCGGCGCGGGTCACGGCCTCTTCCATCGTCACGACTTCGAAGCCCTCCATCGCCGCCTGCAGCGCGCAGATCGGATCGACTTCGGTAACCATCACGCGCGCGCCGCCGTTGCGGAGCGACTGGGCCGACCCCTTGCCGACGTCACCGAAGCCGGCGACGCAGGCGACCTTGCCGGCGAGCATCACGTCGGTCGCGCGACGGATCGCGTCGACCAGCGATTCCTTGCAGCCGTAGAGGTTGTCGAACTTCGACTTGGTGACGGAGTCGTTGACGTTGATCGCCGGGAACGGCAGCTCGCCCTTCTTGGCGATCTCGTAAAGGCGGTGGACGCCGGTGGTGGTCTCTTCCGAGACGCCCTTCAGGTTCTTGACGGTCTCGGTCAGATAGCCCGGATACTTCGCCACGAACGCCTTCAGCGCGCGCTGGAATTCGACTTCCTCGTCATTCTCGGGCTCGCCCATCGTGTGGCCGGCTTCGAGCTTGGCGCCCCACAGCGCGAACATCGTCGCGTCGCCGCCATCGTCGAGGATGATGTTGGCGGTCTGGCCGTTGCCACCCTTGTCGGCGTCTGCGCCCCAGTTGAAGATGTCGCCGACATAGTTCCAATAGTCGGCCAGGCTCTCGCCCTTGATCGCGAACACGGGAACGCCCGTCGCAGCGATCGCGGCAGCGGCATGGTCCTGCGTCGAGAAGATGTTGCACGTCGCCCAGCGGACGTCGGCGCCGAGCGCGGTCAGCGTCTCGATCAGCACCGCGGTCTGGATCGTCATGTGGAGCGAACCGGTGATGCGCGCGCCCTTCAAGGGCTGCGATGCGGCGAATTCCTCGCGCAGTGCCATCAGGCCGGGCATCTCGGTCTCGGCGATGTTGATTTCCTTGCGACCGAAATCGGCAAGCGTGATGTCGGCGACGACATAGTCGTTCGCTGGGCGGTCGAGAACGGTGGCCACTGGAGATTCTCCGATTGTGTGATGCTGCGCGCCGTAGCGCGAACCGTCCCCCAGATCAAATATAAAGATGTCTTTATATGTTTACCCGGAATGGCAGCACCATCGGCGATCAGGCCCGGCCAGCCTCGCTCACCAACAATCGTGGGTCGATCCCCGCCTCGCCAAAGCCGGCCTCCCAGCGCATGCCTGCCGCCACGTCATAGAGCAGTCGCGCGTCCGCCGGGACGTTGAACCAGCCGTGGCGCGTCATCTCGCTGTCGAGCTGCCCGGCGCCCCACCCGGCATAGCCGAGCGCGACGATCCACTGCGCCGGTCCGCGCCCCTCGGCGATCGCCTTGAGCACGTCGATCGTGCCCGACAGCCCCCACAACACCTCGCCCTCACCGGCGACATCGATCGTGTCCTGCCCGGCCCAGTCGAGCGAATGAAGGACGAAGCCCCGCCGCGGCTCGACGGGCCCGCCGAGATGGACCGGAGCATCGGGCGCGCTGCCCGGATCGATCCCGAGCTGCTCGAGCACCGCATGCAGCCCCAGCCCTTCGATCGTCGTGCCAATGCCGATGCCGAGCGCACCGTCGGCATCATGCGCGCACATCGCGATCACCGCGTGATCGAAGCGCGGATCGCCGATCCCCGGCATCGCGAGCAGGAACTGGCCGGTGAGGTAGCGGGGAAATTCCATAGGAGCGAACATAGCGACCGCGCCGCTCGCTCGCCACGCTTGAAATTCGCGCGCATTTGCACGACCTACGGCGCGACGCCCTTTCCCCTGCGGGCGGCCATCAGGAGAGATTCCCATGACGATCAACGTCGGCGACCGTATTCCCAGCGTCACCCTCACCAAGGCAACCGCCAATGGTCCCGATCAGATCAGCTCGGATGAGTTCTTCAAGGGCCGCAAGGTCGCGCTGGTCGCCGTGCCCGGCGCCTTCACCCCGACTTGCTCGGCGCGCCACCTGCCGGGCTTCGTCGACAAGGCCGCCGAACTCAAGGCGAAGGGCGTCGACGAGATCGCCTTCACCTCGGTCAACGACGCGTTCGTGATGGGCGCATGGGGCAAGGCGAGCGACGCCGGCGACATCGTGATGCTCGCCGATGGCAATGCCGAATTCGCCAAGGCGGTCGGCTTGAGCTTCGACGGCTCGAAGTTCGGCATGGGCGAGCGCAGCCAGCGCTATTCGATGCTCGTAAATGACGGCGTCGTCGAGCAGCTCAACATCGAGGCGCCGGGCGCATTCGAAGTGTCCTCGGCTGAGCATTTGTTGAGCGAAATTTGACAGTAGGCGCGTTTTCAGCACGACCGAGCGATTTCGACGGCGCACCGACGCCATCGCGGGAACTCGGTCGGGTAGCGCGGGTTGCAAGAGTATCTTCATAGGAAAGGGCACCGCCATGACCGACACGAAAACGGACTCGACCCAGACCAATACCACGACCGAGACGATCATCGAGCAGGCCGAAGGGCTGTTCGAGCAGGCCAAGGACGCCGTGTCCGAGGCGTTTACCGCGACCGTCGACGCAGTGAAGGCCAATCCGGTCGCGGCAGCCGGGATCGCCGCGGGTGCGGCGGCTGCTATTGCCGGCGCAGCGTTCGGCGCGAGCAAGCTGCTCGCCAAGGACGAGACGCCCGCCACGGACTCCAAGAAATCCTGAGCCCGCGCGCCGCCTCGGCTCCGGCCGGGGCGGCGGCGATCTCTCCAACCACGGCGAGTCTTGCCAGCGTAACGTTCCCGCATTAGCCCTCTCGGATGACGCAAGCATCCGACATCGTCGCCGAACTCGACCGCCTCTATCGCGCCTCGGTGGCGCGGCTACAGCAAGCCCTCACCGACTATCTTGCCACCGGCACGCCGCCCGCCGCGGAACGTCGCCACGACGGCAGCTTCGCCTATCCCGAGATTCATTTGCACTATCGCGGCGGTAGCGCCCGCCCGACGCCGATGCGCTCGTTCGGTCGGCTCGTCACCGAGGGCGACTATGCGATTAGCGTAACCAAGCCCGCTATCTTTGCCGATTATCTGATCGAACAGCTGACCCTGCTGATCGAAGATTACGACGTCACCGTCGAAGCAGTGCAGGGCCGGCAGGAAATCCCCTTCCCCTACGTCATCGATCCCGGCCACGCGCTGAGCCTCGACCAGGTCTCCGCGCTCGAACTGGCGCGACATTTCCCGGCGACCGAGCTCGCGCATATCGGCGACGAGATTGCCGACGGGCTCTACGAGGTCAGCGACGGCGCGCGACCGCTCGCTCTGTTCGACGGGCTGCGCACCGATTTCTCGCTCGCGCGGTTGCGCCATTACACCGGGACGCCGCCCGAGCATGTCCAGCGCTACGTGCTGTTCACCAACTATCACCGCTATGTCGACGAGTTCGTCCGCTGGGCGTTCAGCCAGCTCGCGCCGGGATCCGATGGCACCCCCTCACGCTACACCGGCGTGTCGGGTGCCGGCGGCGTGCTGCTGCGCGCGGGCGACGATGTCGAGGCGGCGCTCGCCGATACCAGCGCATGGCGGCGCCACCAGATGCCGGCCTATCATCTGATGGCGGCGGACGGCACCGGCATCACGCTCGTCAACATCGGCGTCGGCCCTGCAAACGCGAAGACGATCTGCGACCATCTGGCGGTGCTGCGGCCCGAGGCGTGGCTGATGATCGGCCATTGCGGCGGCCTGCGTCCCAGCCAGCGGATCGGCGACTATGTCCTCGCGCACGCCTATCTGCGCGACGATCACGTCCTCGACGACGTGCTGCCGCCGGCCATTCCGGTGCCCGCAATCGCCGAGGTGCAGCTAGCGCTTGCCCGCGCCGCAGAGACGATCTCGGGGCAGAGCGGCGACGAACTCAAGCGGCGGCTGCGCACCGGAACGATCGTCACCACCGACGATCGCAACTGGGAGCTGCAATATTCGCGCTCGGCGCTGCGCTTCTCGCTCAGCCGCGCGGTCGGCATCGACATGGAATCGGCGACGATCGCGGCGCAGGGCTATCGCTTCCGCGTGCCCTATGGGACCCTGTTGTGCGTATCGGACAAGCCGCTCCACGGCGAGTTGAAGCTGCCGGGCCAGGCCAATCGCTTCTACGAGCGCGCCATCAGCGAGCACATGCGGATCGGGATCGAGGCGTGCGAGGAACTGCGCCGCGAGGGGAAGAAATTGCACAGCCGCAAGCTGCGCGCGTTCAACGAGCCGCCCTTCCGCTAAGGGCACGAAACGGGGTCGGGAAACACCGGCGACTTGGTGCGTTACGGGTGCTCAACGAAATGGGAGCATCCGATGGCCACGCCGCCGAAAAAGCCGACCGATACCGAAACCAAGCGTCCGGCGGCAAAATCGCCAGCGGCTACATCCAAGGCTGCGACTCCGTCCAAGCCCAAGACGACCACCGCGCGCAAGCCTGCCACTGCGGCGGCGAAGCCCGTCGAGGCGCCAGTCAAGCCTGCGGCCAAGGCGCCAGCGCCCCGCAAACCCGCCAAGCCGCGCGCGACGACACAGACCCGCGCTGCGACCACGAATAAACCCGCCGCCCGCAAACCAGCCGCGACCAAGACCGCGTCGAAAACCGACAGCGCAAAATCCGCCGGACGCTGGGGCACCGCGACCGTCGTCGGCGGCATCGCAGCGATCGGCGCAACCGCCGCTGCCGCGCTCTTCGCGCTCCGCGGCAGCACGCCTGCGGGCGCAAAGCTCAATTCCGCCGGACACGCCCATCAGGCCGACGGCACCGATTCGAGCGCATCGTTCGAAGCCGGCATTGCCGACGAAGGCACGGTTCCGGAATAACGCCGGACAGCGATCGGTCGCCTGCGCGACCGATCGCCCCTCGTCACCGATCGCCGAGCCGGAACTCGACCGTCAGCGTGATGTCGGTGGCGACGGTGTCGCCTGGGGTGGATCCGGCCAAACCGATCAGCCGAACCATCTGGCCCGCGAAATCGGTCGAGTTCCAGTCCTGCTTCTCGCTGATTTTGCTCAGCGTTGCGGGACCCGTTCCGAGGGACGCGGCATAGGCAGCGGCCTCGGCTCGCGCCTTGGTCAACGCCTGCTGTTTGGCGGCGCGACGCGCGGCGGTGTCGTCGACCAGCATTGCGATCGGCTTGTCCGACGGTTTCGCATCGGCCGCAGTCAACGCCGCAATTACGCGCACCGCGACGGACCGGCTCGGCGCGTCAAACGAAACCGGTGCGCTGGCACTTCGCTCGGCCGTTTTCTCCTTCGTCGTCGCCGCGTCTGGCTTGGCGAGGAGATTGGACAGATCGACGCTGTTGCAGTCGCGTGTGCCGCGCGTCGCCATCATGGCCCCCATCATCCCGGAGAGCGACGGACGTTCCAGCGGCTGCGCCTTGGTCACGCCGAGCCCGCGCATGCTCGCCTCGATCGCGGCGACCTTCCGCGCGAGCAGCGCGTCCGCGTCGGGCTGCGTCGTCGCACAGGCGAGCACATTGCCGGAAACGCGGAAGCGATCCGCCGGTGTCTCGACATGGCCAGACGCGACGATCTCGACCGTCACTGGCGTGACGCCCGCTGCGACGGCTTCGCCCGTAAGCAAGGCGGCGATCAGAAGCGGCGTTACCATCCGCTGGGCTTCCCTTGGTTCTGCTTGTCCAGCCACGCCTTGAGCGGCGCGAAATAGTCGACCATCGCCTGCCCCGACAGCTCACGGCTGCCGGTGAACGCCTGCAGCGCCTCGGGCCACGGCTTCGACTGCCCCATCTCCAGCATCGCGTTGAGCTTCGCGCCGACTTCCTTGTTGCCGTAGAAGGAGCAGCGATGCAGCGGCCCGGTCCAGCCCGATTGCTTGCACGCCGCCTGGTAGAATTGGAACTGGTAGAGCCGCGCGAGGAAGTAGCGCGCGTAGGGCACGCTCGCCGCGACATGGTATTTCGCGCCCGGATCGAAGCGCGTCTCGTCGCGCGCGACCGGCGGGACGACCCCCTGATACTTCAGCCGCAGGTCGTTCCAGCTCTTCTCATACTGGCCCTCCGGCGTCGCGCCCGAGAACACGCCCCAGCGCCATTTGTCGATCAGCAGGCCGAACGGCAGGAAGGCGACCTTGTCCATCGCCTGCTTGAGCAGCAGGCCGATATCCTTGTCGGGGCTCGGCACCTTGGCAGGATCGAGCAGGCCGATCTTGACGAGATAATCGGGCGTGATCGACAACGCGACGAAATCGCCGATCGCCTCGTGGAAGCCGTCATTCGCGCCATTCTCGTAGAGGAAGGGCTGCATGTTGTAGGCGCGCTGATAATAATTGTGGCCCATCTCGTGATGGATCGTGACGAAGTCGTCGCCATTGACCTTGGTGCACATCTTGATGCGCACGTCGTTCTTGCTGTCGACGTCCCACGCCGAGGCGTGGCAGACGACCTCGCGGTCGGCCGGCTTGACGATCTGCGAGCGCGCCCAGAAGGTGTCGGGCAGCGGCTTGAAGCCGAGCGAGGAATAGAAGCCCTCGCCGGCTTTGAACATCTTGATCGGGTCATATCCCTTCGCCTTGAGCAGATCGCCGACGTCATAGCCGACATCGCCCGCGCCCGCCGGGGCGACGACGTCATAGATGTTGCCCCATTCCTGCGCCCACATGTTGCCGAGCAGATCGGCACGGATCGCGCCGGTCTTGGGCTGCACCGCGTCGCCATATTTCGCGTTGAGCTTCCAGCGGACATAGGTGTGGAGCGCCTTGTAGAGCGGCTCGACCTGCTTCCACAGCGTGTCGGTGGTCGCCTCGAACTGCGCCGGCGTCATGTCGTAGCCCGAGCGCCACAGCGCGCCGACATCGGCATAGCCGAGCCCCTTCGCGCCCTGGTTGGCGATAACGACCTCGCGCGCGAAATCCTTGCGCATCGGGGCACCGACGTTGTCGTGCCAGCTGACCCACATCTCCTTCGACTTGGCGGGATCGCGCACATCGCCCATCGCCGCCTCGATGTCGCTGCCGTTGATCGGCTTGCCGTCGAGCGTGCCCTTGCCCTTGCCATAGTCCGAGCCGAGCTTGGTCACGATCGTCGACAGCTCGGAAGCGGCACCCGGCGTGGTCGGCGCGGGCAGCGTCAGGCCGTTGCGGAGCAGGTTGATCTTGCGCTTGGTGTCGAACGAGAGCCCCGGCAGGCTCGCATATTTCGCCGCCTCGAGCGCGAGGCGGACCTGCATCTCGGTCCCCTCCGCGCCGAACTTGGCAGCGATCGCATCGGTGTCATCGGTGATGTAGGTCGCGTTGATCCACGCCGCCTGCTGCGCGGGGGTGGAGAAATCGGCGAGTTCCTTTTCCGCGCGGGCGACGAAGGCGTCGGCGTCGGCGGTGGTCGGTGCAGCCGTTGCGGCAGCGGGCGCCGGCGCGGCCGCGGCGAGCGGCGGCGTGGTCGCCAGCGCCAGAACGAGCGCGAGCGAAGAAATACCTGTGCGGATCATGGAAGGCCCCGTTGTACGTGATGCGGCAATCTGTGCCGCATCACGCGCCCGGTCAAGCCGCGAGAAAGTCCGCGATTGCCGCGCCGAGCTCGGGCTTGAGCACCGCGCTCATATGACTGCCCGGCACAGACTGGAAGGCGGCGTGCGGCATCGCTTCGGCGAGCGCCTCGCCCGAGCCGTTGTCGTCGTCATCGACCCCGGTGACGATCAGGGTCGGCGTCTCGATCGCCGCGATCGCTTCGGCCGGCGTATCGACGAAGGTGTCGAGGATCCGCAGCAGCGCGACGGGATCTCCGCCGGTGGTCTTGAGGAACGCCTCGGTTAGCCACTCGCTGCTCCCGCGCGCGAAGCTGCCGAGATTGGTCAGGACGTTGTGGAAATAGTGCCCTCGGCCCGCGGTATGGAGGATGCCCTCGAGCCCCATCCCCGACAGCACCGCGCGGCGAGGCGTCGCGCCCTTGGCAAGCATCCGCATCGTCGTGCGCCCACCGAGCGAATAGCCGGCGAGATCGTAGTCGGTGAGCCCGAGTTGCTCGATCAGCGCGAAGCCGTCGCGCATCAGCACGTCGGGCGGATAGGAGGCGGCATCACGCGGCTTGGCGCTGTCACCATGCGCGCGCAAATCGGGCATGATCACGCGAAAGCCCGCCGCGGCGATCTTCGCGGCATGGCCGTATTTGATCCAGTTAATCGTCGCGTTCGAGAAATAGCCGTGGATCAGCACGACAGGGCGGCCCTCGCCCATTTCGCGCCATGCCAGGCGGGTGCCGTCGAAGCTTTCGAAGAAGTGCGGTTCAGTCGGGGAGTTTGCCAAGCGCTTTCATCCATCGATCGGCCGTGGAGGGATTATCCGCCACGCGCGTCGTCGGGAGGTCCTTAGTGTCGAGCCATGCCGCGTGCCAAGTCTCGGGCGAGAAATGATGCATCGGGCGGAAACGCGACGGATCGTCGAAACTGCCGACGGTGAGATCCATGTTTTCGCCGGGCTCGAGAAATTCGAAAGTCAGCGGCGTCCCGCACGCACTGCAAAATCCGCGCTGCGCGATCGGCGAGCTCTGGTAGCGATCGGGTTCGCGCTCCCAACTAACGCTGGCGATCTTGACGACTTTCAGAGCGATCGAGATGCCGCCCGTCGCGCGCCGGCACATCTTGCAGTGACACAGGTACGCGTCGTCATCCTCGATTTCGACGCGGTAGCGGATGCGGCCGCATTGGCAGCCGCCGGTCATGGTTTCGGTCATGGTCTCGCTCCCATCATTATGGCGATGAACTCAGCCGGCGGCGCATTCTCGGCGAAGGTCGGGACGTCGTCAGCGATCGTCACCCACGGCTGCTTGCGCTTAACCCAGAGGTGCGTGCGCGGGCTCAGCGTGTCGCTCGCGTCGAGCGTACCCGCGCGCACGACCGCGATCCCGGCGTGCGCGCTGTTGGTGTTGTAGATCCGCGCATGGCACATGTCGCACAGCCGCTGGTGCGATTCCGCTCCACTGGCATTGGTGATGCGATAGTCGACCACCGGCCCCGTAACCGTGATCGCGTCGTCACGAATGAGCGCCTGCTCGCTGAACGCGCTGCCCGACCAGCTCTGGCAATCCAGGCAATGGCAGCAATAGACCGGCGGCATCGCATCGAGCGCGAGCGTGTAGCGCGTCGCGCCGCAGCGGCAGCCGCCGGCGATCATGCGACGTGGGGAAGGATGACGTCCTTCCCACGATCATGCGATGTCGACCGCCGACATCCTACCAAATCGAAAAAGGCCCGCGGCGAGTCGTCACGCCGCCCCGCAGCATCGAAGAAATGCCAGAGATCCAGGTTTGGGATCAACAGATGCGCCGGCGCTGCGCTGCCGCGCTTGGGCAGGCTCGACAAGAAGCGATAGCGGGAATCGAGGAGGAAGAAGTCAAGGTCTCCCCTGCGCTCCACCCGTCGCTGCGCCTCCAAATCTTTCGAACGATCGAGCAGTGCAGTCCCGCGGATATGGCGCCCACCGTCGGTGCCGCCATACCAAGGCAGCCAGTAGCTGGTCCGCCCGGTCCTAGCACCGTGGACCGCCACCACCACGCCTTGCGGCCAGTCGACGTTGATCGGCGCATTTTCGAAATGGACCGTGACGCCCGGATTGCTGCGCAGGACGTAGCGCGCATTCGCGACGGGGCACATCTGCACCGCCGCGACCGCCAGCAACCCGAGTCCGATCATCAGTCCCCCTTGTTGAGATACCGCCGCCCGAGCAACTCCGCGATCTGCACTGCGTTCAACGCCGCGCCCTTGCGGAGATTGTCGCTAACGCACCACAAAGACAAGCCATTCTCGACGGTCGGGTCTTCGCGCACGCGGCTGATGAAGGTCGCGTACTCGCCGACGCATTCGACCGGCGTGACGTATCCACCGTCCTCGCGCTTATCGACCAGCATCACGCCGGGCGCCTCGCGCAGGATCTTCTGCGCCTGTGCGGCCGAGATCTCGTTCTCGAACTCGATGTTGATCGCTTCCGAATGCCCGACGAACACCGGAACGCGCACGCAGGTCGCGGTGATCTTGATCGACTTGTCGAGGATCTTCTTGGTCTCGACCACCATCTTCCACTCTTCCTTGGTCGACCCGTCGTCGAGGAAGCTGTCGATGTGCGGGATCACGTTGAACGCGATCTGCTTGGTGAACTTCTTGGCCTCGGCCGAATCGCCGACGAAGATGTTGCGCGATTGCTCGAACAGCTCGTCCATCCCCGCCTTGCCCGCGCCCGACACCGACTGATAGGTCGCGACGACGACGCGCTTGATCTTGGCGAAATCATGCAGCGGCTTGAGCGCGACGACCATCTGCGCGGTCGAGCAGTTGGGGTTCGCGATGATGTTGCGCTTGGTATAGCCCGCGATCGCATCGGGATTCACCTCCGGCACGATCAGCGGCACGTCGGGGTCCATCCGGTACAGCGACGAATTGTCGATCACCGTGCAGCCGGCAGCGGCGAAACGAGGTGCGTGGATCTTGGTCGCTTCCGAGCCGATCGCGAACAAGGCCATGTCCCAGCCGGTCGGATCGAAATGGTCGATATTCTGGATCTTGAGCTTGCGCCCGGTCTCGCCGAAGTCGACTTCGTCGCCCTGGCTGCGCGACGAGGCGACGACCGCAATATCCGCCAGCGGAAATTCGCGCTCCGCCAGAATATTGAGCATCTCGCGCCCGACATTGCCCGTCGCACCCGCGACAACGATCCGATAACCCATGTTTTCCTCCAATTCGGAACGCGCCCGTAGCGTCATTACGCGGGCACGTCCAATCGCTTTGCTAATCGTGCGTGCGCGCCTGCCAGGTCGCATGGGTTATTCCATGCACCGTCGCGAGGTGATCGGTCAGCGCGTCGAGCTCGCTCACCGCTATATTGGTACTGACGAGCTTCGCGACAATCTCCACGCGGTCCTCGCCGCGGTTGATGATGTCGAGCTCGGCGACCGGGAGTTGCGCAGTTTCGAGATGCTCGGTCAGCAGGTCGCCCATCGGCCCGGCTTCTACCGCCTCGGTGGTGATCGTGACGGTATAGGTCGCCTCTACGCTGCGGCCCTCGAGCGGGATGCGGTTGATCGCGTCGACCAGCGGGCGCAGCATGGTGTTGGCGAGGATGACGAAGCCGGTGAGCAGCACCGCCTCGGCGACCATGTCGCTCCCCGCGATCGCGCCGACCGCCGCCGAGCACCAGAGCGTCGCCGCGGTGTTGAGCCCGCGGACGTTCATCCCCTCCTTCATGATCACGCCGGCGCCGAGGAAGCCGATCCCCGACACGACATAGGCGATGATCCGGATCGACTCGACGTCGCCGCCGAGCCGCTGGCCGAGATCGACGAATGCGGAGGAGCCGAGCGCGACGAGCGCGTTGGTCCGCAGGCCCGCGGTGCGCTGACGATACTGGCGTTCCGCGCCGATCAGCGTGCCGAGCACGAACGCGACGAGATAGCTGACGACCGTGTCGAGGAACGGCAACAGGTGGAAGGTGGTGAGGAAGCGCATGATGGGGCGTCTTTACCGGATTGTCTTTTTACCGCTTCCCCGGCGAAGGCCGGGGCCCAGTAGCGAAGGTTTCGAAGACGAAGCGCTGCGCGCGACCCTCCCTGTTCCGCTGCTGGGCCCCGGCGTTCGCCGGGGAAGCGGGTTGGGTCACCGCGCGGGTTTGTCCTTCACGTTCCGATCGAGAAACGTCAGAATCGTCCCCCACAGATGCTCGCTGATCCCCGGTCCGCCGACGCGGTGCGTGTAGCCTGGGTAGAACATCATCTCGAACGGCGTCGCGGTCGACTGCATCCGTGCGGCGAACGCGGTCGAGTTGGTGAACACGACATTGTCGTCCGCCATGCCGTGGATCAGCAGCAGCGGATCCTTGATCGCGGGCGCCTTGCCCAGCGCGTCCGACGCGACATAGGCCTGCTTGTCGGCGACCGGTGAGCCCATGTAGCGCTCGGTGTAGTGGGTGTCGTACTGCTCCCATTGCGTGACCGGTGCGCCCGAGACGCCGGCCGCATAGACGTCCTGGTTCGCCTCTAGCATCTTGAGCGTCATGTAGCCGCCATACGACCAGCCATAGATCGCGACCTTCGCGGGATCGACGAATGGCTGGCTCTTGATGAACTTCGCCCCCGCCAGCTGGTCGGCGACCTCGACCGTCCCCATCGCGCGATAGATGTGATCTTCGAACGCCTTGCCGCGATTGTACGAGCCGCGATTGTCGATCTGGAAATAGATATAGCCGTGCTGCACGAGGTACTGCGGCAACGCCCCGCCCCAGCCACGCGTGACCTGCTGCCCGGTGCCGGGGCCGCCATAATGCTGGAAGAAGACGGGATATTTCTTCCCCGGCTCGAGCGGCGGGGTGATCATCTCGTAATAGAGCTCGGTGCCGTCATCGGCCTTGATCGTGCCGAACTTGGTCTGCTGGTGGCTCGCGAGATACGGGTAATAGGGATGCCCCGGCTTGATCGCATTCTCGTTGATCCACGACAGCCGCTTGCCATCGGCGTCCGCGAGATAGACCTGCGTCGGCTGGGTCGGGCTCGAGCGCAAGACGATCATCCGCGTGGCCGCGTCGTCCATCGTGCCGTTGTTCCACCAGCCCGCTTCGGTCAGCTGCGTGATCTGGTTCGGATGCGCGATATCGACCGAATAGAGGTGCTGCTCGAGCACGCCGTCCTTGTTGCCGGTGAAGAACAGCCGGCCCTTGGCCTCGTCGACGCCGAGCAGTGCCTGGACGACCCAGTCGCCCTTGGTCAGCGCGGTCCACTTGCCCGCGGCGAAGCGATACAGATGGCCGAAGCCAGTCCGCTCCGAACGCCAGATCAGGCTCCCGTCCTTCATCGGACGATAGGCGTCGGACAGGTTCAACCAGCTGCGCGTGCCCGATTTCTCGGTGAATAGTACCTTGGCCTTGCCGGTCGCAGGATCGACCTTGAGCATGTCGAGCGTCTTCTGGTCGCGGCTCTCGCGCTGGACCAGCAAAGCGCTGCCGTCGGGCGTCCAGTCGACGCGCGCGAGATAGATGTCGGGATTGCTGCCCAGGTCGACCTTGACCTTCCCCGACCCGTCCGCCTTCATCACGTACAAAGCGACCGCGACGTTGGGCGTGCCAGCGGCCGGATAGCGCTGGTCATACACCTTGGTCCCGTTCGCGCCGATCGCGGCGCGCGTGACGATCCCGACGGGGGCCTCATCGAAGCGCTCGACCGCGATGTGGCTGTCCTGCGGCGACCACCAATAGCCCGTGCGCCGGTCCATTTCTTCCTGTGCGACGAACTCGGCCTCGCCCCAATGCACCGTCCCGCCGCCATCGCTGCTGACCGCGCGCGCGTCGCCGCCGCCGAGCGGCTGGACGAACAGATTCTGCCCGCGCACGAAGCTGACGAAACCGCCCTTGGGGCTAATCACCGGGTTGAGCGCGCCATCGCCCGGCGCGTTGGTCAGCCGCCGCGTGGTGCCGTCGAGTCCGGCGAGATACAGGTCGCCGTCGATCGGCACGAGGATCGTCTTGCCGTCAGGCGCCCAGTCATAGGTGACGATGCCTTTCGAGCCGGCGATGCGCGCGCGCTCGCGCTGCATCTTTTCAGCCTCGGAGAGTTCGGCGCCCGAGCCGACCTTCTTCGAATCGACCAGCATCCGCTCCTGCCCGGTGCGCGTGTCGCGCGCCCACAGGTCGAAGCGCTCCTTCTCCTCGGCGCGCGGGCGCAGCGAGGTGAGCAGCGTCCCGTCGGGCGAGAGCTTGACGCCGCGCGGCTGGACGCCCGAGAGATCGGGGCTGCCGAACACCGCTTTCAGCGTCAGCGGGGTGGTCACGGGATCAGCAGCCATGGCCGGCACCGCCGCACAGGCGAGCATCACGCCCGCAAAAGCCCAACTCGCCCGCATCCCGCATCTCCAGTCCCTGTCGCGCCCCAGACGGGCGGTGGAGCGCGCTTATCGCGGGGTGCGTGCGCGAGGTAAAGGGACCTTAAGCGAGCGCGGGCGCGCCTTCGACACGCGGCGCGCGCGGACGCTTGCGCCATGGCAACACGCGCCGCTCGACCAGCGAGCGCCACGCCCATTCGACCGGGGCGATGTTGAACTGGCGCACCCACAGATTGGCCCCGACCAGCAGCACCGCATCGATGACGAGCGCGGTGACCATCAGCGGCCCCCACGTCATCTTGCCGTAAAGACCGAGCATGAAGGGCGGGTACAGCACCCACAGGCAGATCAGCGTCTGCGCGATATAGATCGTCAGCGCCGTCCGCCCCGCCGCGACGAACGGCCGCAGCAGCCGCGCGCCGAAGGCTGTGGCAACGAGCAGGTTGACCAGCGCGACATGCCCGAGCGTCATCGCCTGCCGGGCAATCTCGTACGTCGCCCAGAAACTGTACGGCCCCGTGCCGAACAGCATCTGCTCGTGCGCGCCGACCATGCGCAGCGGGATCGCGATGCCATAGGCGACCAGCGCCATCCACAGGTAGAATTGTCGCGATCGCCGCCCCTGCAGCACGCCGAGCTTGTAGAGCGCGGCACCGATCAGCATCACACTCGCCGCTTCCCAGACGAACAGCAGTTCGAGGAATTGCGACTGGATGTCGAAGAAGATGCGCCATTGCGCGCCGGCCCAGGTCGCGAAGCTCCCGACGCGGTCGCGGTCCTCGGCTGCCACGTCCTTGCGCAGCTTGGCGCGCGATTCCGCCCGCTTCTTGTCGCGCTCGGCCTTGCTCTTGAGGAGCTCGCGTTCGTCCGCCGTTGGCTTGGCGCCGGCGGCGACGCGCGCTTCGATCGCGGTGACCTGCGCGCGGGTCTGCAGCGTCTGATAATAGCCGAAATAGCCCCCACCGACGAGCTGGAACAGCGCCAGCGAGATGCCGACCATGATCAGCCAGCGCGGCTGCAGGCGCCGGAACAGGAAGGCGACCAGCGCGGCGATGCCATAGGTATGCAGGATGTCGCCGGGCCACAGCAGGATGAAGACGTGCACCAGCCCGAAAGCGAACAGGATGAGGTTGCGCCCATAATAGCGCCGCAGGACGACCCATTCGTCTGCCTGCGCCGCCACGCGGTCAGTCAGGATCACCATCCCGGCGCCGAACAGCAATTCGAGCAGGCAGCGCGCGGTGCCGTTGGCGAGCACCTCGCGCAGCCACCAGGCGAGCTGATCGCTCGCCGACCAGCCGAGATGGCGGATATCGTCGAACGACGCGTTGAGCGACTGGCCCATGTCGTTGATGTTCATGAACAGGATGCCGAGGATCGCGATCCCGCGCAGGATGTCGAGCACCGCGATGCGCGGCGCTCCATCGGGTTCGGCGGCAGTGGTCATCGCGACGTCGGACATGTTTCCCCCCATGACCAAAAATCGCCACGACGCATAGCAAATCGAGGTGTTCTGTGCAACTCATACACAGGACAGGATGGGGAAGCGACGGATGCGGTATCGGGCACTCTCGACCAAGGCGTTAGCGACGGGCACGGTCGCGATCGGGATGATTTTGCTTTACGCAGGCTCGAGTGCGGCCGCAGGCCAGATCCACGAACGGATCTACCCTGCCCCAAAGACCCCGATCACCACCGCACTCCTCACCCCTGGAGCGCAGCGCGTGACGGTGCGGACCAGCGACGGTCTCGCGATCACCGGCGCAGAGATCGCCCCGGTGCCCGGGCGCCCTACCCTGCTCGTCTTCCACGGCAATGCCTCGAGCGCGCTCACCACGCTCGCCTGGTTCGCGCCGCTCGTCGCGCAGGGCTATGGCGTGGTCGCCGCGGAATATCGCGGCTATTCGGCCAATCCCGGTCGCGCCGACGAGCCCGGCCTCGGCCGCGATGCCGACGCCTTCTATGCCGAAGCGCGGCGGCTGGCGGGTTCCGGGCGGGTGCTGGTCGTCGGGCACAGCCTGGGCGGCGGCGTCGCGTTCGGGCTGGCGACGCGCCACACGCTCGACGCGCTGGTGACGATCGGCACCTTCACCGGTCTACGCGCGATGGCGCCCAAGATCGCGCGCGCCTTTATCAGCGATCGCTACGACAATCTCGCGGCGGTGGCGACGCTCGACGAGCCCTTCTTCCTGATCCACGGCCTCGCCGACGAGACCGTTCCCGCGGCGATGGGCGAGCAAATCCACAAGGCCGCGCACGCTGCGCGCCGCTCGGGGTTCAGCGCGGTGATCCGCGGCGCGGGGCATCAGCCCGACGCCGCGACGATCGCGCCGATCCTCGAGCGGATCGTCGCACGGCTCGACCCGCTGTCGCCGCCGCCCACGCCGCTTCCCGATACGGTGCGGGTGATTCCGTTCGACTAGGCACGGTGCAGGCCCATCGCGTGATCGCCCGTAACGCTCTACGCAGGCGCAATGACCGCTGCCCCTCACCACCCCGCCGCTGCCACCGTCCGCGAGCGGACGCTGACCCGTGACGATCTCGAAACGCTCCCGGCGCCGGCGCTGCTGGTCGATTGCGATCTCGATGACGTCGATCTGTCGGGCCTCGACCTCTCGCACTGGCAATTCGAGCGTTGCAGCCTGCGCCGGGTCGATCTGACCGGAGCGCGGCTCGAGGCGACGGCGTGGACGTCGTGCCGCGCCGCCTTTGCGCGCTTCGTGCGCGCCGATCTGAGCGACGCGCGCTTCGCGGCGTGCGATCTCAACAATGCCGCGTTGCGCGGCGCGACGCTTACCAGCGCCAGCTTCGCGCGCTGCAAGCTGACCGGCGCGGACCTGAGCGAGGCCAAGGCGTTCGACCTGCGGCTCGACGAGGTGCTGCTGATCAACGCCAAGCTTCCCGGCTTCTCGTTCCGCAAGCAGACGCTGCGCAAGATCGATCTCGGGCAGGCCGACCTGCGCAAAAGCGACTTTCGCGCGACCGTGTTCGAGGACTGCAGCCTGCGCGATGCCGGGGTGGCGGGATGTCGGTTCGAGGGAGCCGACCTGCGCGGCGCCGATCTCGGCGGGATCGCTTTGGTCGATGCGCGGCAGTTCCGCGGCGCGACCATCTCGCGCGAGCAGGCCGGGCAGTTGCTCGGAGAACTGGGCTTGCGCGTGCTATAGGCAGGCGTGATCGGAGGCCGCAGGCGCTTCACCGCCGGCACGGCGCGCGCCGGATCAGATCGGTTGCGCCACGACCCTGACCTCCTCCTCGGACTGCAGAGTCGCGCTGGCGTGCCATTGCCTGCCGTCCCCGGCCGTCAGCACGAAGCGATAGGCGCCTCCGACCGGCGCGGTGAACGCGATCGCGCCGTTGGGATCGGTGACATAGCCAATATCGGTGAGCCCTGACGGCGACGACAGGACGGCGATCACCGCGCCGCTCAAGGGGCTTCCCGCAGCATCGGCGAAGAACAGCTTCATAAAGTGATCCCACTGCGGAAACGCCGTAGCGCCGAACGGACCGGCGCCACGGCGCTCCTCTCAGGCGCCTAGATTCTTCCAGTTCACCAGATTGGCGAACATGTCCGAAACGATGCGCGTCGCCGAATTGCCCGACGCGGCGCCATTGGTATGGACACCCACGGCATACCGCTGGCCATTCTGCAGCACCCACACCGGCGATCCGCTCTGACCGCCCATCGTATCGATGTCATAGGTGATTACGCGCGACGAGGTCGCCTTCGCCTTCTGCGCGTGGAACCACTGCTGCGCACCGCCCTTGTCGCCGGGATAGCCGCTCAGGTTGAGCATCGCGTTCTTCAGGAACGCGTCATCGCGAACGGCGAAGCCGAAGGTGCCGGTCTGTACGCCAGGCCGATTGGCCGGAGGGAGGATGATCGCACCATAATCGAAGTCGCGATTCTTGCCCTGCGTCCAGCCTGTGACGCTGCGCAGCGCCGTGCCAACGTGGCTGCCATAGGGGCGGCTCGCGTCGTTCATACCGGGGATCACCTCGATCGAGCGTGCCCAGCCGCCGGCATCGTGCAGGAAGACGCAATGCCCGGCGGTGATGACGGTCCGCGGGCTGATCATCCAGCCGGTCCCGATGAATTGCTGGCCATTGGCTGCCTGGATCCGCAGCGCGCAGATCGCACGCCAGGGATAGACGGTGGTGTTCTGCACGCGGATCCGGTCGTCCGGGAAGATAATGACCTCTTCCCGAAACTGATCGAGAAGCTCCGGATAACTGCCAAGGAGCGCATCCGGCAGCACGAGATCCGCCGCTTCGCCGAGGCCCGCACCCGGACTGCCGAGCTCCCAGCTGGTCTCAGCGACCAGCGGGGTTGAGGCCGTGTTCGCCGCCTCGGTCGCCGGGTTCTTCACGTTGCGGTCGACGGAGCCGACGACCTCATATTGCGTCTTGCCAGAGGCCGGGTCGGCTTTGCCCGCGGGAACGGGATCGGGCATTGGCGCGTCGATCACGTCGATCCCGGGCTCGGATCCTTCGGTTTCCTTAATATCCTGGAACATCACGCCTTTCAAGTCCTTGCTCACTGCTCTGTCCTTTTCAACAAGAGGGCACGGATCATGCGCAGTGATCGCGGCAAATGCAGCGCACGATAGCAACACTACTGACTGAGTTCACGTCCAACCGCGACTAGGAACTGCGTATCACGATTCGCATCGGGAGTCGACTTAAGGGAAAGTATACTACTCAAGTTGAAACTGCAATAAAACCATAACATTGCGGATTCGTCGCTGCACTGCAGTGACTACCAATTGCGAGGCGAGGATTACAGCCGAAACGATCGACATTCAGCGCAAACAAAAAGGGCGCGGGAACCGAAGTTCCCGCGCCCCAATCGCGCCTTGCAGCGAACCGACCGATTACTCGGCGGCAGCGACCGTCTTGGCCGGACGCGTGTCGCGGCGCTCGGCGATACGCGCCGACTTGCCGGTGCGGCCACGCAGGTAATACAGCTTGGCACGACGCACCGCGCCCTTGCGGACGACTTCGATGCTGTCGATGTTCGGCGAGTAAAGCGGGAAAACGCGCTCGACGCCTTCACCGAACGAAATCTTCCGTACGGTGAAGTTCGAACCCATGCCCTTGTTAGACCGCGCGATGCACACGCCTTCATAGTTCTGGACGCGGGTGCGCTCGCCTTCGACCACCTTCACGCCGACCTTCAGCGTATCGCCGGGGCGGAATTCGGGGATCTTCTTGTTCTCGAGAAACTTGGCGATGTTCTCGGCTTCGATCGTCTGGATGAGATTCATCTCATGCGTCCTTCTTCGTTCGTCGCGCGCCAGAGGGCGACTGGACCCGAGCACCCTCATGGCGCTCCAATAGATCCGGCCGCCTTAGCCGTGTTTCGGTCTCGGCCATGTGCTTGCGCCATGCCGAAATCCTCGCATGATCCCCCGATCGCAACACTTCGGGGATCGTGCGCCCTTCCCATTCATAAGGTCGGGTGTACTGCGGGTATTCGAGCAGCCCCGTTTCGAAGCTCTCGTCCACACCACTGCGAGCCGCGCCCATTACGCCGGGGAGCAGCCGAATGCAAGCATCGAGCAGGACGAGCGCCCCCATCTCGCCGCCCGACAATATGTAGTCACCGATCGACACTTCCTCCACCTCGCGCGCCGCGAAGATGCGTTCGTCGAAGCCTTCGAAGCGGCCACACAGGATGGTGACGCCAGGCCCTTCGGCGAGGCTGCGCACGCGCGCCTGCGTCAGCGGCGCGCCGCGTGGGGTCATGGCAAGCAGCGGGCGTCCGGCGGGCACGCTGTCGATCGCCGCGGCGAGAATATCGGGGCGCAGCACCATCCCTGCCCCGCCACCCGCCGGCGTGCCGTCGACGGTGCTATGTTTGTCGGTCGCGAAATCGCGGATGTTGCGCGCGTCGAGGCTCCACCGCCCCTCGCCGAGCGCCCGTCCGGCGAGTGACAGACCGAGCGGGCCGGGGAACATCTCGGGATAGAGCGTCAGGACGGTGGCGGCGAAGGTCATGCCATCCAATTTTCTACGCGGAGTCCGGGGATGTCCGTGAAATGCCGTTGATTGTCGGTAACAACCGTAAGGTCGTGCGACAGCGCATGGGCAGCGATCAGCCGGTCATATCCGCCCCGCTTGAACGGCAGCGCGGCGTAAGCGACGGCGGCCTTATAGTCGAATGCCAACACGGGCACCTCCTCGATGAAAGCGCGAAGTTGATCGAGTGCAGGCGGCTTGTCGCGGGCCGACCCATAGACGACCTCGGCAAGTGCCACAGCACTGGTGACGATCTCATCCTCGTCGCATTGCGAGGCGCGGTTTGTCAGCTGGTCGCTGTTCCCCATCGCCAAGGCGATGATGATATTGCTGTCGAGCAAATATTTCACGCCGTCGACCCGTCGTGGCTGCCGTGCCAAGACAGGGGGCGATCTGCGAACGCGCGATCCGCGTCGGGCAAAGGCGTCAGATCGCTTGCCGACCCCGCCACTTTTGCGGCATTGAATTTGCGCTTCGGCCGTTCCACCGGTTCGACAGATACGATTTCCCCGTTTTCGACGCGCAAGTTCATTTCCAGTCCTGGCTTAAGGCCAAGTTCCGCGGGCAGCCGCAATGCGACAGAGTTGCCTGATTGGAAAACCTTAACTCGATAGTCGCGTCGCTCCCTGACTTTTAGCCACGGAGCCGATCCCAGGAGGCGATGAAGCTCGGACATGCGATCTGCGCTCATAGCGAAGCTCCGAATATAGCGTATATACGTCATGTATATACGGTCACTTCGATTGTAAAGGAACCTCTCGTGATGGCCGCGCGTATCGCAGCCATGGACGATTGCATCATCATCGGCGCCGGCCCCGCAGGCCTCACCGCCGCGATCTATCTCGCGCGTTTTCACTTGAAAATCAGACTCTTCGATTGCGGTAGCAGCCGTGCTTCGCTGATCCCGCGGACGCACAACCATGCCGGCTATCCCGGCGGGATCAAGGGCACCGAACTGCTCCGCCTGATGCGCGAGCAGGCGGCCGAATTCGGCGCGCAACGCGAAGAGGCCGAGGTTACCGCGATCGTCCGAAGCGGCGACGATTTCATCGTAGAGGTCGAAGGCCGCAGCTTCCCCGCACGATCGGTGCTGCTGGCAACCGGTGTGGTCAACCTCCGCCCCGAGATGGACGATGCCGTCCACGACGCTGCGCTCGAGCGGGGCCTGATCCGCTATTGCCCGATCTGCGACGGTTACGAGGTCACCGACAAGCGCGTCGGCGTGATCGGCACCGGCACGCACGGGATGAAGGAAGCGCTGTTCCTGCGCGGCTACACCAAAGACATTACGCTGATCGCCCCCGGCGGCGCGCACGATCTCGACGACAGCTGTCGCGCCAAGCTCGACGAAGCAGGTATCGTGCACCGCGACGGCCCGTGCACACCGATCCATGTCGAAGGCGACGAGATCATCGTGACCACCCCCGACGGCGCGCTGCGCTTCGACAGCGTCTATCCGGCGCTCGGCTCGACGATCCGCTCGAAGCTCGCGGTCGCGGCAGGCGCGAACGCGACCGACGAGGGGTGTCTCGAGGTCGACGACCACCAGCGCACCTCGATCCCCGGCCTGTTTGCCGCGGGCGATGTCGTAAAGGGCCTCGATCAGATCAGCCACGCGATGGGCGAAGCGGGCGTCGCCGCGACGACCATCCGCAACCTGCTCGACGAGCGTCAGCCGCTCAGACGATAAAGCCGACCTCGACGACGAGCTTGTCGGCGTCCCATTCGGGCACCGCATCGGCGTTCATCGGGATCATGAAGCGCTTGCCCGGCTTGCCGTCCTCGGACGGCCGTTCGATCTCGATCACGTCGCCCGCGCCGAAATCGTCGATCGCGACGACATGACCGAGTGCCTCCCCCGTGGTCGAAACCGCGGTCAAGCCCAGCAAATCGGCATGATAATATTCGCCGTCTTCAAGCGGCGGCAGCGCCGAGCGCGGCACGGTCAGTTCGGTCCCGCGCAAGGCCTCGGCCTTGTTGCGGTCGGTCACTTCGGCGATCCGCGCTATCATGCCGTTGCTGCCGTGGCGCACCGACTTCAACGACAGCGTGCCGCCGTTGAAGTCGCTGTACGCACCAAGATCCTCGGTGAAGACCTTGAGACGGACCTCCCCCGTCACGCCGTGCGCGCCGATGATGACGGCGAGCGTGACGGGGGCGTCCGGCCCCCTTCCGCTTGCGGAAGGGTTGTCAGACATCAGCCCTCGGCCGGTGCCGAGGCGCTCTCGCCTTCGTTGGTCGCGTCTTCGGTTGCCGATTCGACTTCGGCAGCCATGACCTGCTCGGTCTCTTCGTTGCTGCCGGTGGCAGGCGGTGCCGACTTGGCAGCTTCGGCAGCTTCAGCAGCCTCGGCTGCAGCAGTGGCCTTGGCCTCTTCCTCAGCAGCTGCGGCAGCAGCCTTGGCTTCTTCCTCAGCGGCGGCTGCTGCGACCTTGGCGGCCTCGGCATCGTCGAGCTTCTTCTGGCGCTCTTCGACGCGCTCGGTGGCCTTCTCGCCGGGCTTGCCCTTGTTCGGGTTGTTGCGGGCAGCGCGCTCGCGCACACCCTTCACGTCGAGGAAGCGGGCAACGCGGTCGGTCGGCTGCGCGCCGACGCCGAGCCAGTAGGTCGCACGGTCGGTGTCGAGCACGATGCGCTTCTCGTCATCCTTGGCGAGCAGCGGGTTGTAGGTGCCGATCTTCTCGATGAACTGGCCATCGCGCGGTGCGCGCGCATCGGCGACGACGATGCGGTAGTACGGGCGCTTCTTGGAACCGCCGCGCGAAAGACGAATGCTGACTGCCATGATAGAGTACCTTCTTGCTTTAATGTGTTGATTGGGTTGAACTTATTTCTTCTTGAGCAAATTCTCGAAGCCGGGGGGGAGCTTGGTCTGGCCGCCGCCGAGGCCGGGGAGACCGCCCCCGCCGCCGCTCAGCATCTTGGCCGGATCGATCCCGCCCATTCCGCCGAGCGCGCCGCCGAGGCCGCCCATTCCACCACCGCCGCCACCGAACATCTTGGCCATGCCGGCGAGGCCGCCCATCTTCTTGATCTTCTTCATGGCGTTGGCCATTTCCTGGTGCATCTTCAGGAGCTTGTTGACGTCCTGCACGGTCGTCCCCGAGCCCTTGGCGACGCGGATCTTGCGCTTGGCGTTGAGCAGTTCGGGCTTGCGGCGCTCCTTGGCGGTCATCGAGGTGATAATCGCGTCCATCCGCACCAGCACCTTCTCACCTCCAACCTGGTCGACCATGCCCTTGGCCTTGCCCATGCCCGGGATCATGCCGGCAAGCGCGCCAAGGCCGCCCATCCGCTGCATCTGCTTGAGCTGAGCGCGCAGATCGTCGAGGTCGAACTGCCCCTTGGCCATCTTGGCGGCCATCTTCTCGGCGTCTTCGGCCTGGATCGCTTCGGCCGCGCGCTCGACGAGGCCGACCACGTCGCCCATGCCGAGGATGCGGCCGGCGACGCGCTTGGGATCGAACGCCTCGAGCGCGTCGAGCTTCTCGCCCATGCCCGCGAACTTGATCGGCTTGCCGGTGACGGCACGCATCGACAGCGCCGCACCGCCGCGTGCGTCGCCGTCCATGCGGGTCAGCACGATGCCGGTCAGCGGCACCTGCTCGGAGAAGTTCTGCGCGACGTTGACCGCGTCCTGCCCGGTCAGCGAGTCGACGACGAGCAGGATCTCGTTCGGCCTGGCGACGTCGGCGACGGCGCGCATCTCGTCCATCAGCGCCTGATCGACGTGGAGACGACCCGCGGTGTCGAGCATCAGGACGTCATAGCCCTGCAGCTTGGCCGCCTGCACTGCGCGCCGCGCGATATCGACCGGCTGCTGGCCGGCGACGATCGGCAGCGTCGAGACTTCAGCCTGCGTGCCGAGCACCGCGAGCTGTTCCTGCGCGTTCGGGCGATTGACGTCGAGCGACGCCATCAAGACCTTCTTGCCCTGCCGCTTCGCGAGGCGCAGCGCGATCTTCGCCGTGCTGGTCGTCTTGCCCGAGCCCTGCAGGCCGACCATCATGATGATCGCCGGCGGCGTGACGCCGAGTTCGAGCTCCGCCGCCTCGGCGCCGAGCATCTCGGTCAGCGCATCGCTGACGATCTTGACGACTTGCTGCCCCGGCGTGACCGAGCGCAACACGTTCTGGCCGATCGCCTGTTCGGTGACCTTGTCGACAAAATCGCGCGCCACCGGCAGCGCAACGTCGGCCTCGAGCAACGCGACTCGCACTTCGCGCATCGCACCGCGCACGTCCGCCTCGGTGAGCGCACCGCGCCCCCGCAACCGATCGAACACACCGCCAAGACGGTCGCTCAGGCTCTCGAACATCCGAAAAAACCCTTCCAAAACATCGCCGCCGCACCGTAACGCAAAGAACGCCGGCGGACGAAACCTCGTCGGCCGGCGTAGCCCCATGGGGCAGCCTTCACGGTCCTGTGCAGGAACGATCGCGATCACCCTACCGTGGTTCGAATGATTACGCAACCATCGGGCTTAACCCCATCTACACCGCTGGCGTGACAAACCGGCGCTTCCAAGACAGGGCGGGTGGACGATAATGACGGGTGAGACTGGTGTCGGCGATGCGGGGCATGCGGGGTCGCCCCCGAATGCCCCGCGGCGCAACATCCTCAATGGTGCGATAACCGTCGCCTCGATCCTGTTGTTCGTCGGCACCGGCAGCTCGGTTCTGTCTACAACGGTGCGGACCCATTTCTATGGTGGTGCAGGGCCCGACCAGACGCTGGTGATCGCGTTGCTGCTCAACGTTGCACTCATCCTGTTCGGCTGGCGGCGCCACCGCGAGCTGGCGCACGAGGTGACGATCCGCACCGCCGCCGAGGAACGCGCGCAGCAACTCGCCGCCAGCGACCCGCTGACGGGCTTCCTCAACCGGCGCAGCCTGGCCGAGGAAGGTGCTGCGATGTTCGTCCGCGCGCGGGCGCGCGGCAAGGCGATGGCGCTGCTGATGCTCGACCTCGACCATTTCAAGATGGTCAACGACATGCACGGCCACGCGATCGGCGACGCCTTGCTCCAGCAGGTCGCGGTCGAGATTGCCGACGCGATGCCCAGCGTCGCGCTGACCGCGCGCTTCGGCGGCGACGAGTTTGCCTGCGCCTTCCTGTTCGATTCGCCGCACCCCTCGACCGTCGAGCGCGTTGCCGAGAAGCTCGTCAGTCGTCTCGCGCAGCCGTTCCAGGTCGAGGGCTTGCAATTGCACATCTCGGTCTCGGTCGGCATCGCGCGGTCCGATTTCGATTGCGTCAGCATCGATGCGCTGATGCGCTCCGCCGACATCGCGATGTATGCCGCCAAGAATTCGGGACGCAGCCGCTTCGCCTGGTTCGACCTGTCGATGGAGCGCGAACTGCAAGTGCGCAACGAGCTTGAGGTCGGCCTGCGCACCGCCATCCCGCGGCAGGAGATCGTGCCCTATTTCGAGCAGCAGATCGAACTGTCGACCGGGCGGCTCGGCGGCTTCGAGGTGCTCGCACGCTGGGAGCATCCGACGCGCGGCGTGATCAGCCCCGACATCTTCATTCCGATCGCCGAGGAAACCGGCATGATCGCCGACCTCTCGCTGTCGCTGATGCGGCAGGCGTTCCTCGCCGCGCGCGACTGGGATCCCGCGCTGTCGCTGTCGGTCAACATCTCGCCGTGCCAGCTCAAGGATGCGTGGCTCGCGCAGAAGATCATCAAGGTGCTGACCGAGACGGGCTTTCCCGCCAGCCGGCTCGAGATCGAGATCACCGAGACGGCGCTGTTCGACAATCTGCCGCTCGCGCAATCGATCGTCGGCAGCCTCAAGAACCAGGGCATCCGGCTCGCGCTCGACGATTTCGGGACGGGCTACTCCTCGCTCGCGCATCTGCGCGCGCTGCCGTTCGACCGGATCAAGATCGACAAGAGCTTCATCATGTCGATGAACGAAAATAGCGAGAGCGCCGCGATCGTCACCGCTATCACCCGGCTGGGCGAAAGCCTCAACCTCCCGATCACCGCCGAGGGGATCGAGGATGTGGCGATCGAGGATCGGTTGCGCGCGCTTGGCTGCGGCAAGGGCCAGGGCTTCCTGTATGGGCGCCCGACGAGCATCGCCAACACCCGTCGACTGCTGGCGGAGCGACGCCTGCTGCATGTCGCACAGAGCGAGCGCACGATCGACCTGCCCGACGCGCGCCGCGCGGGCTGACACGGCTCCTCCCCTCCCTGGAAGGGCGGGGAGGAGCATGGACTTACCGCCCTACGCCCCCTAGATCGCGACGCGATGCCCGATCCGCAGATCATCTCCCTCGGCTGCCGCCTGAACATCGCCGAAAGCGAGGCGATCCGCGCGCTCGTCGGCCAGGCTGGGCCGGGCAGCCGCGATCTGGTCGTGATCAACAGCTGCGCGGTCACCAACGGCGCCGTCGCCGAGACACGCAAGGCGATCCGCCGCGCACGGGCCGAGCGTCCGTCGGCGCAGCTCGTCGTCACCGGATGCGCGGCGCAGATCGACCCGGCGAGCTTTGCAGCGATGCCCGAGGTCGATCGCGTGCTCGGCAATCACGACAAACTCTCCGCTGCAGCGTGGAGCGCGCCCGATCAGGTCGTCGTCGGCGACATCATGCAGGTCCGCGAAACCGCGCCGCACCTCGCGCCCGGCTTCGCCGCGCACGCTCGCGCCTTCGTCGAGGTGCAGAATGGCTGCGACCATCGCTGCACCTTCTGCGTCATCCCCTATGGTCGCGGCAACAGCCGCTCGGTTCCGGCGGGCGCGGTGGTCGACCGGATCGCCGGCCTGGTCGATGCCGGGCATCGCGAGATCGTGCTGACCGGGGTCGATCTCACCAGCTACGGCCCCGATCTGCCGGGTGCGCCGAGCCTCGGGCTGCTGGTCGAACGGATCCTGCGCCACGTGCCCGCGCTCGAGCGGCTGCGACTGTCGTCGCTCGACGGGATCGAGATCGACGACCGGCTGTTCGCGCTGCTGACGCAGGAACAGCGCGTGATGCCGCACGTCCACCTCTCGCTCCAGGCGGGCAACGACATGATCCTCAAGCGGATGAAGCGCCGCCATTCGCGCGCGGAAAGCGTCGCGCTGGTCGAACGGCTCAAGAGCGCGCGCGAAGACATCGCGATCGGGGCCGACCTGATCGCCGGCTTCCCGACCGAGGATGACGCGATGTTCGCCGACACGCTCGCGCTGATCGATGATTGCGCGGTCGTCCACGCGCACATCTTCCCCTATTCGGAGCGCGACGGCACGCCGGCGGCACGGATGCCCGCGGTGCCGGTGCCGGTGCGCAAGGCGCGCGCGGCGCAGCTGCGCGAGGCGGGTGCGCGGCGCAAGACGGCGTGGCTGCGGGGGCTGGTCGGCACCACGCAGGCTGTGCTGGTCGAGCGACCGGGCGATCGCGGGCATACGCCCGGCTTCGCTGAGGTGCGCTTCCCCCTCCCCCCCGTTCGCCCTGAGCCTGTCGAAGGGCACGCGTCACCGCGCGCGCCGCTTCCCGTAGCGAGCGGTGCTTCGACAGGCTCAGCACGAACGGTGGAAGGGCCGACACGACCATCAGGCGGCATCGCCCGAATCCACATCACCGCCACCGACGGCAAAATTCTCACCGGAATCCCCGCATGACCCCCACTTGGCACGACAAACTCCTCGGCGGGTTCAAGCGCACCTCCGACCGGTTGCTCGGCAATCTTGCCGGGCTCGGCACCGGCCCGCTCGACCGCGCGACGCTCGACGAGATCGAGGAAGCGCTGATCGCCTCCGACCTCGGCCCGCAAACCGCCGCGCGCATCCGCCAGCGGCTTTCGACCGGGGTGTTCGAGCGCGACATGGAGGATCTCGGCATCCGCCTCGTAGTCGCCGAGGAAATCGAGAAGGTGCTCGATACGGTCGCCAAGCCGCTCGAGATCACTGGCTTCCCGCGCCCGCACGTCATCCTGGTGATCGGCGTCAACGGATCGGGCAAGACGACGACGATCGCCAAGCTCGCGCATCTGCTCAAGGAGCAGGATTACGGCGTGATGCTCGCCGCCGGCGACACCTTCCGCGCCGCCGCAATCGGGCAGCTCGCCACCTGGGCCGAGCGCGCCGGGGTGCCGATCATTTCCGGCAAGGAAGGCGGCGACGCCGCGGGAATCGTCTATGAAGCGGTCAAGCAAGCGACCGCGACCGGCATCGACGTGCTGATCGTCGACACCGCCGGGCGCCTCCAGAACAAGCGCGAGCTGATGGACGAGCTCTCGAAGATCCGCCGCGTGCTCGGTCGGCTCAACGTCGATTCGCCGCACGACGTGCTGCTCGTGCTCGACGCGACCACCGGCCAGAATGCGCTCAGCCAGATCGAGGTGTTCAAGAAGGACGCCGGCGTCACCGGGCTCGTGATGACCAAGCTCGACGGCACCGCGCGTGGCGGCGTGCTCGTCGCGGCGGCCGAGCAATATGGCCTGCCGATCCACGCGATCGGCGTCGGCGAGGGAATGGGCGATCTGCGCCCGTTCGACGCGAACGAGGTTGCGCGGATCATCGCCGGCGTGGAAGGGGTCCGCAAATGACACCTACCCCAATCAAAAAGGCGCCGCTCGGCGCCGGGCAGCGCCTGGCGGTCGACATCGGCCCGATCGCGATCTTCTTCCTCGTCAATTTCCTGACGCCCGGCCTCGATATGGTAAAACTGATCGCGGGGACGACCGCGTTCATGATCGCGAGCATCGCGGCGATGGTCTATTCGCTCGTCCGCTCGGGGCGGATCTCGCCGATGCTGTGGCTGACGGGCACGCTCGTCCTCGTTTTCGGCGGGCTGACGCTCTATTTCCACAATAAGGAATTTATCCAGATCAAGCCGACGGTCATCTACGCGATGCTCTCGGCGATCCTGATCTTCGGCCTGGCGACGGGCCGGCCGCTGCTGAGCCTGTTCCTCGAAGCTGCCTATCCCGGCTTGGACGAGACCGGCTGGCGCAAGCTGACGATCAACTGGGCGGTGTTCTTCGCCTTCCTGGCGGTCATCAATGAAATCGTCCGCCACGAATTCAGCTATGCCTTCTGGCTGGGCTTCAAGCTGTGGGGCGTGATCCCGCTGACCTTGATCTTCGCCTTCGCCAATGTGCCGATGCTGATGAAGCACGGCTTCAGCACGCAGGACGACCCGCCTGTCCCGCCAGTGGAGTGAAGCTTTCTAGCCCTCTACCATTCTTCATGGGAGAGGGTTGGGTGAGGGTCTTCTTCTCGTCGGCGCATAGCCAGAAGAACGCCCTCACCGACTGCGACTAGGCCCGCCTGAAAAAGGCGAACCAAAATCTCCGTTGCCTCTCCCGAATGCGGGAGAGAGCAAAGGATGAAATCACGCATTCAGCAAATCGCGGGGGAGAGCGCATTCGCTCGATCCCCCGCACGATCGTGTCGCCGTTGCCGGTTTTGACCGGCGGCCCCTCTTCCGTCGTTTTTGTTCTGATCCGGCGCTACGACATCGGTTCGCCTATAACAGCCACTAAAACAAAAAAAAGGCCGGTCTTTCGACCGGCCATGAAAGTTTAAGGAGAGGATGCCTGAAAGGCACACTCTTTGTGCAGTGCAGCAGGATCTTTAGCAACTGCAATATACGATTGATCGAGTGCGTTGTGTGCAACTGCAATCGTTTGAACCCGCCGCTGCGCCTCAGGCCGCGTCGAAGCGCTTGCCGGCTTCGTCCCAGTTCACCACGTTCCACCAGGCCTTCAGATAGCCGGGACGGTCGTTCATGTAGGTGAGATAATAGGCATGCTCCCACACGTCGTTGGCGAGGATCGGCGTGCCCTTGTCCTTGGCGTCGTCCATCAGCGGGTTGTCCTGATTCGGCGTCGAGACGACCTTCAGCGCGCCGCTTTCGTCCTTGATCACCCATGCCCAGCCCGAACCGAACTGGCCCGCACCCTTGGTGTTGAAATCTTCCTTGAGCTTGTCGAGGCCACCATAAGCGGTGATCGCCTCGGCAAGCGCGCCCGAAGGCTGGGTCGAGCCGGCCGGGCCCATGATCTTCCAGAAGAAATCGTGGTTCCAGAAACCGCCGCCATTGTTGCGCACCAGCGGCGGCAGGCTCGAGATCATGCCGAGGATTTCCTCGATCGTCTTGCCTTCGAGCTTCGGGTCGGCGGCAACGCCCTCGTTGAGCCTGGCGGTGTAGGCCGCGTGATGCTTGTCGTGGTGGAAGGTCATCGTCTCTTTCGAGATGGTCGGCTCCAGCGCGTCATAGGCATAAGGCAGCGGGGGAAGTTCGAAAGCCATGGGTCTTCTCCTTGAAAGCTCGATACGCAAACGTCAGGCCCGGCAAATGGGTCCGGCCCGCTCGTTACGCAACCGATTCTGTCGCCGCGCCCGAAATCAGCCCGTGGCGCTTCAGCGCGTGGCGTAACTGGTCGTAGCTCAACCCCAGCGCCTCGGCAGTGGCGCGCTGGTTGAAGCGGTTCTCGGCCATCGCCGACTGCAACATCTCGCACTCGAAGCGCGCGAGCCGCGCCTTGTAATCCATCGGTTCGCTCGGCGCGACGGGCGACGGCGCTGCGACGGGCGGTGCCGCTGCTGCGACTGCGCTAGCCTCGGGAAGCGACACGACCGTCGCCGGCCGGTGCGGCGAGTGGAACGGGTCGAACTGGATTGCGTCGATCGGCCCATCCAGATCCCAGCGATACACCGCGCGCTCGACGACGTTGCGCAGCTCGCGCACGTTGCCCGGCCATTGGTACGCGACCAGCGCCGCTTCGGCCATTTTGGTGAAGCCCGGCCAATGGTCGCGCCCGAGTTCGGACGCCATGCGCCGGCCAAAATGCTCGGCCAGCACCAGTATGTCTTCCACGCGCGCGCGCATCGGTGGCAACGTCACCACCTCGAAGCTCAACCGGTCGAGCAAATCGGCGCGGAATTGATGCCGCGCGACCTTGTCGGGCAAATGCTCGTTGGTCGCCGCCACGATGCGGACATCGACGCGCATCGGCCGCGACGATCCGATCCGCGTCACCTCGCCATATTCGACCGCGCGCAGCAGCCGGTCCTGCGCGGCCATCGACAGCGTGCCGAGCTCGTCGAGGAACAAGGTGCCGCGATGCGCCTCCTCGAAGCGCCCTGCCCGCGCCTTGGTCGCGCCGGTGAACGCGCCCGCCTCATGCCCGAACAGCTCGGCCTCGATCAGCGTCTCGGGCAGCGCCGCGCAATTCATGATGACGAGCGGCTGGTCCCAGCGCGGGCTCAGGCGGTGCAGACGCTCGGCGACGAGCTCCTTGCCCGTCCCGCGCTCGCCGATGACGAGCACCGGCCGGTCGAGCGCCGCCGCGCGGCTGGCGAGTTCGAGCGCGTCGAGAAACGCGCCCGATTGTCCGATAACCTGGGTCGTTCGTTCCATTCCCAACGCTTGGCGTAAAATCCCAAGCCTTGGCAAGTGTGTTTTTCGACCAGCACACTCGAAAGCGCGCAAATCCGCCATTCCGAAAACTGGCACGCTCCCTGCAATGCTGTTGGCATCGCCCCACGGGGCACCGCACTTCCGCCAAGGAGACACGAAATGAACAGCGAATATAAATCGGGCAACTCGGTCACCCAGATCTTCGTCGCCCTCGTCGCCACCGTCCTGATCGGGTCGGTCGCCATCGTCGGCACCGTCGGTCCGGCCACTGCCGCCCCCGCTTCTACCGCCCCTGCGGCGATCACCTCGATCGCCTGAATTTTTTCGCCAGTATCTGCGTAAAACCCCCGAAGGAGTACACCAATGGGCATCTTCAGCCGAACCCGCGACATCATCGCCGCAAACTTCACCGACCTGCTCGACAAGGCAGAAGACCCCGCAAAGATGATCCGCATGATCATCCTCGAGATGGAGGAAACGCTGGTCGAAGTCCGCGCCTCTGCCGCGCGCACGATCGCCGATCAGAAGGAAATGCGCCGCCACATCAGCAAGCTCGGCAGCTTGCAGGAAAGCTGGACCGAAAAGGCCGAGCTGGCGCTGTCGAAGGGCCGCGAGGACCTTGCCAAGGCCGCGCTCGTCGAGAAGCAGAAGGCCGCCGACATGGCCGGCCAGCTGAGCGGCGAGATCGGCGTCCTCGACGAGGCGCTGCGAAGCTCGGAAGAGGACATCGCCAAGCTCACCGGCAAGCTGCGCGAAGCCCGCACCCGCCAGAACTCGATCGCGACGCGGCTCGAATCGGCGCAGAACAAGTTCAAGCTGCGCGATCTCTACGCCGGCCCGAAGATGCAGGACGCGTTCAGCCGCTTCGAGATCATGGAACGCCGCGTCGACATGGCCGAGGGCCGCGCCGAAGTCGCCGGCTTCGGCGCACCGCCCAAGACGCTCGACGAGGAAATCGCGGAGCTCAAGGCGGCCGAGAAGGTCGATGCCGAACTCGCCGCGATGAAGGCCCGCGTCGGAAAGGACGGCTAAGATGGAGGACATCCTCGTCCCCATCGCCGTCTGCGGCACGCTCTTCATCGGGATGCCCTGGGTGATCCTGCACTACGTCACCAAGTGGCGGCAGGCGCCCAAGATCACCAATGAAGACGAGAAGTTGCTCGACGAGCTCTACTCGCTCGCCCGCCGGCTCGAGGAGCGCCTCGGCACGGTCGAGCGGATCATCGCCGTCGATCATCCCGAATGGCGCGCGAGCATGCCGCTCGCCGAGCCGACCCCTTACGATCCAGCACGGAGGAACTGAAATGTCCGCCAGCCGCACCAAATTCTACCTCGACAAGCAGAACAGCAAATGGCTGGGCGTATGCTCGGGGATCGCCGATTACACCGGCATCGACGTCACCCTGGTCCGCGTCGGCACCGCGATGCTGACGCTGGTCACCAGCGGGTGGGTCCTGCTCGCCTACATCGTCATCGCCTTCGTTGCCGACAAGAAGCCGCTCGGCCTCTACGACAGCGCCGAGGACGCCAAGTTCTGGCAGGGCGTGCGCGCCAATCCGACGCGATCGACCGCCGAGGTCCGCAGCAAGTTCCGCGACATCGACCGTCGCCTCGCCGACATCGAGATGATGTACACCAGCCGCAATACGCGCCTCGCCGACGAGATCGACAGCCTGCGCTGATCTGATCCGGGCTTGGGGCAAAGCCAAACAGGGGAAAACACATGAGCAACCTAGCACTTTTGATCCCGATCGCCGCGATCACCGCGGGGCCGGTCGCCTGGGCCTTCACCACTTGGGTCCGCGCCAAGCACGGCTACCCGATCGAGACCAAGAAGGGCCAGCTGATCACCCGCGAGAGCGACCTCAGCCTGACGCGCCAGACCGACCTGCTCAAGGCCGAGAACGAGAAGCTGCACGGCCAGGTCAGCCGGCTCGAGGAGCGCCTCGCGGTGCTCGAACGCATCGCCACCGATCCCGCCGAGCGTGTCTCGCGCGAAATCGACGCGCTGCGCTGAGCGGGAGACGACCGATGATGCCTCCCGAACCCGCCTTCATCATGGGCCTGCTCACCGGATCGGGCGGCCTGCTGATGATCCAGGGCTTTGCGCGCCGCAAAGTCCGCCAGGCGCTGACCGCCGCCGACCCGGCGCTCCACCGCGAAGCGACGCTGCGTCGCGAGGAGGATGAGCGACGGATGGTCGAGGTAGACGCCCTGCGGCAGCGCCTTGCGGTGCTCGAGCGGATCACGATCGACCCCGCGGTCCGCACCGCCCGCGAAATCGAACAATTGCGGATCGACGCCCGCTGAGCGGGCTGATCGTTCGGCTCTCCATCGAGGACATCATCATGGGCTTCCCCATCGCACTGCTCATCCCGATCTTTGCAATCTGCATCCCGCTTTGCGCCGTGATTGGCATCTTCATCGTACGCCCGTGGCTCGGCCATCAGGAGCGCCGAATGGAGATCGAGGCGACGCTGGTCGCCGAGAAGGCCGCGCAATATGCCGCGCAGACCGAACGGCTCGAACAGCGCGTTCGCGTGCTGGAGCGCATCATCACCGACCGCGGCGTCGACCTCTCGCACGAAATCGACCGGCTGCGTGACGCACCGCTCAACTAACTCTTTACAAATAAACCCTTTCTCCCCGAGGATATCATGATCGCATTCTTTATCGTGCTCGCCGTCGTCACGGCGGGGGGTGTCTGGGCGACCGAAACCGTCGACCGCCCACGCCGCCGCAAGCTTCGCGAAGCCGCCGTCCCCGCCGAGTGAAGCGGCCTCCGTTTTCCACCCTTTTGCAGGAGTGACCCAAATGAACCCGTTTGAAATGGTCGTTGCGATCATCGTCGTGGTCACGCTCGGCCGTGTGCTGATGGCACGCTACGGCCTGGTCCACACCAAGCATGGCGAGGATGTCCGCTTCCGCGACGATCCCGCAGCACAAGCCGAGAACGACCGGCTGCGCGACGAACTGCGGGCGATGAAGGACCGGCTCGCCGTCCTCGAGCGCCTCGCCACCGATAGCAACGACAGCGGTGCCCGTCTCGATCGCGAGATCGAGAAGCTGCGCGATCGCCAAGATCCACGGGCTTAACCGATGACCCTTTTCGCAGGAGCAGGGATGATGACCGACCCGACCTTCTACATCACCATGGCCACCGCCGGCCTCGCCGGGCTCGCGATGCTGACCGGCGCCGCCCTCACCGGCTGGCGCGGCTGGCTCGCCTTCAAGCAGCAGGAGCTGCATGCGTTCGGCGAGCCGGCCCCGCAGCAATCGCTGCCCAACGCCAGCGCGCGGATCGAGATCGCCGATCTCAAGGAGCGCATCCGCAAGCTCGAGGCGATCGCCGCGGGGGTGGATCTCTGAACTTTTAGCCCCTCCCCTTCAGGGGAGGGGTTGGGGTGGGGCCGCGCCGCGCACCGAGCGCCAGGCAGTCTCGGTGAGACCTCCCCCACCCCCATCCCCTCCTCTGAAGGGGAGGGGCGAAATGAAGATCAGCCGGGGTGACTAAGGGCCAGCTGGACGCCTATAGCCCTCTCCATGCAAACCCTCGCCGACATCGAATCCGAATACAGCTTCCTCGAAGCCGACGACCGCTACCGTCTCCTCATCGATCTCGGCCGCGAACTCGAGGAAATGCCCGACGCGCTCAAGACAGATGCGACGCTGGTGCGCGGATGCTCGGCCTCGGTATGGGTCTACCCGATGGCGCAGGACGACGGCACGCTCCACTTCCTCGCCGATTCGAACGCGGCGATTACCAAGGGGATCATCGCGCTCGTCCTGCTCGCGGTGCAGGACCAGCAGCCCGCGGCAATCCTCGCCACCGACATTCCTGGCGAACTGGCACCGTTCGACCTCAGCAAGCAGCTGAGCTCGAACCGCACGCAAGGCATCCCCAACATGATCGCTTTGATCCGCGACACCGCGGCGCGCTACGCCCAAGCCTGAGCCGCCCCGCCCTCAGTGCGGCACGGCTAGCGGCGTTCCCGTGAAGCGCTCGGGCTGGCAGCCCAGCACCGGATCGTAGCGCACGCTGCGGCTCGCGATCAGCGGGACCGAGGCGGTCACGGTGCGCGTCGCGGGATCCTCCGACAGTCGGATCGGCTCCATCCCCGGCTCGAAATCCTTGTGGCAATCGCCGAGTGGTCGCCCGCTGATATAGCGGCAACCGCACCCGACGCGCGCGGCATAGCCGACGCCGAGCTCAAGCTGCGCGCGGTGCCCGCGCACCCACGCATACCCCGCGCCCGCGGCGATCAGCACGAGGGCGAGCAACGACCCAAGGACCAGGCGTCTTGCATTCATCGCGGCCAAGCCTAGGCTTCCGACATGCGGATGATAAGCCACTGGCTGGCGCTAGCGAGCGCGCTCCTCGCAACCGGATCGGTCGCCGCGCCCGAGCCCGGCCCGCTCGCGCCCTTGTTCGGCACTGGGCTCGGCGAAACCCGCGCCGCGCTGATGATTCGTGACGGCCATGTCGTCGAAAAACGCTATGCGCCGGGCTATTCCGACACGACGCGCTTCATCAGCTGGTCGATGGCGAAGACCGTGACCGCGCTACTCGTCGGCGAGCTGGTCGCCGACGGCAAGCTCGCGCTCGATGCGCCCGCGCCAATCGCCGAATGGCACGGCGCGAACGACCCGCGCCGCGCAATCACGCTGCGGATGCTGCTCAATATGTCATCCGGGCTCGGGCATACCGAGATCGGCGATCCGGTCGAGGCATCGGACACCAATCAGGTGCTGTTCGTCAGCGGCACGCAGGCGATGGCCAGGCGCGCGATCGGCGCGAAGCTCGAGGCGCGGCCCGGCGCCAAGTTCGAATATAGCTCGCTCACTACGATCATCCTCGCCGAGATCGTCACGCGCACGCTGACCGCCAGCCAAGACCCGACGGTCCGCGCCCGCACCTATCAGGCGTTCGCCGAGCGCCGGCTGTTCGCGCCGGCCGGGATCACCAGCGCACGACTCGAATTTGACAGCGCGGGCACGCAGATCGGCGGTTCGCTGATCTACATGACGCTCGCAGATTATGGTCGGCTCGGTACCGTCCTGCTCGACGGCAAGGCGCCCGACGGCACGCAGATCGTGACGCCCGACTGGCTCGCCTTCATGAAGACGCCCTCGCCCGACAATCGCGAATATGGCGGGCAGCTCTGGCTCAACCGGCCCGGCGCCGCCGATCCGCGCCCTGCGCTGTTCCCAGGGCATGGGCCTGCGACACTGGTGTCGTGCCTCGGCCATCTCGGCCAGTTCGTGATCGCCTCGACCGAGCAACGGCTTGTCCTCGTCCGGCTCGGCAAGACGCAGGACGACACACCGGCCTTCACGCACTTGCGGACGACGCTGGGGCAGATCGTCGAGCGCGTCCCCTCCGCTGATCGGGTCCCGCCCCGCCGCTGAGACAGGGCCGATCCGGCGCGAATTGGCTTGACGTGCGGCTTGATCAGGATCAGCTTCACTATCGATACGATCACCGCGTGACGGTGCCGGTCGAGGAGAGTGATGATGCTGACCAGTCGCGAAGTGGGCAAAAGCCCCTCGGCTTTCTGCAAGGACGATATCTGGGGAATCTGCCAGGCGACGACCGCGGTTCTCGCGCTGTTCGGAACGCTGTGGTCAATCGGCCTGCTGTTCTAGGCGATCGAGCGCTGCGTCCATAACGCCGAGCCCCAATTCTGCCGCCACTGCGGCGATCGGCAGTCCCTCGGGGATCAGCAGCCATTCGCCCGGCGTCGCGGCATTCACCACCGTCACGCTGCCGCGCGGGCAGATGCCGAGGCATTTTACGTCGACGATGCCGAGCCTGCCCTTGCGGCCCTTGCGCACGTCCAGCTTACTGCGCAGCGCCTTGGCGAGCCCGGTCTTGCCTTTGGGGCCGAAACCACCGCCGAGCTTCTTCGAACATTTCTTGCAGACGAGGATGGTGTTCGCCCAGTCCGCGCGGACCGTCTTCAACCGCTGATCCTCACACCGCGGGCTTCCACTGGCGCTGATCCTCGGCCGCCTTGAGCACATCATAAGCCGCCTGGATCGCCAGGAACCGCGCCGCCGCCTCGGCATCGCCGGGTCGCACGTCGGGGTGGTTCGACTTGGCCAGCCGCCGCCAAGCCATCCGCACCGTCTCGAAATCGGCATCGACGTCGAGCTCGAGCACCTCGAGCGCGCGGATCTCGTCGCGCGACCGGCTCCCGTCGCCGGGGCCAGCCCACTGATGGTGCCGCGATTCGGTATAGCCCTCGGCGGTCTGCGTCTCGGCGCGCTCGCGTTCGGCGGCTTCCTCGGCGCTCAGGCCTTCGAAATAGTTCCAGCCGCGGTTATACTCGCCGGCATGGATCTGACAGAAATACCAGCGCTCGGGGCTGTTGGGGGATTTGGGTGCCGGGCAATCGCCCTTTTCGGTGCAGCCGTGGCGGTCGCACAGGCGCACCGTCGCGGCCTCGCTGCCGGCTTCGCCATAGGCGCGCCAGCGTGGAAAGCCCCAGTCGACCGATCGTGATGAAGTGCGCGCCATAGCGAGCCATCTAAGCATCGAACGGTGTAAGCGCCATGACGCTTTTGTGAAACGACCCGAAAAAGCGCCAGAGGGTCTGTAAGCCGGGTTCTGTCCACCCCGCCATGCGACGGAGATAGGCGACCATTCCTCTAGGACGACGCTTGCACGCCGCCTCAAGCAATCAACCCGGGTGACGAGCTGAAACGAAGCCCATATGCCACCCCTATTCGATCTTGCTCCCGGTGGGGTTTACCATGCCGCTTCCGTTGCCGGTCGCGCGGTGCGCTCTTGCCGCACCCTTTCACCCTTGCCTGTTCCTTCTTGCGAAGGACATCGGCGGTCTGCTCTCTGTGGCACTTTCCCTAGGGTTGCCCCCGCCGGGCGTTACCCGGCACCGTCGTTTCGCGGAGCCCGGACTTTCCTCGCGTGCCCTGAAGCACCCGCGGCCGCCCGACCCTCTGGCTGAGAGGCTCTTAGTCGTCCCCTTGCGGCTTGGGCAACAGCAAAGCGAGCAGGATGCTGCGACATTCGCCGTCAATCTCGCCATCGATCAGTTCCGCGCGGAAGCGCCGCTGGAAAGCGACGACCGCGGCGAGCTTGTCCTTCACGTCATAGCCGAAGCGCTCGAGCGCGACGAGGAAGCCGGCGTCGGTCCACAGCGGGTCGAGCAATTTCTTGGTCGGGCGCGGCAAGGCGAGGCGCACCTTGGCGAGCCGGCTCCAGGGGAACAGCTCGCCCGGATCCTGCTTGCGAGATGGGGCGACGTCCGAATGGCCGACGACATTGCCGCGCGTGATCGCGTGGCGCGCGGTGATATCGGCGACGAGCGGGATGAGCGCGTCGATCTGTTCCTCCATGAACGGCCGATAGCCGAACTCATGGCCGGGATTGACGATCTCGATGCCGATGCTCGCCGAATTGACGTCCTCGATGCCGCGCCACAGCGACTTTCCGGCATGCCAGGCGCGCTTGTCCTCGGCGACCATCCGCAGGATCTGGCCATCCTCGGCGACGAGATAGTGCGCCGAGACCTTTGCCTCGGGATCGCGCAACCGGTCGATCGCGGCCTGCCCGCTTTGCATGCCGGTGTAATGCAGCACGATCATCGAAACCGGCAGGGAGCGGTCGTCGAAATTGGGCGAGGGCGTGTCGATGATCGTCATGGGGCAACCCTTACGCAGTCCGGAGCACAGCTTAAGCACGGACACGACCCGCAAGGAACCCCGTCAGTCGCGCCTTAGCCGTCGCGCGCGGGGACCGGTTCGTACAGGCCGCGATACGCCGCACTGGGACGGAAGGCGTCGGTCTGGCCGATCACAGTTTCCCCCGCGCCGAGCACGAGCAGCCCGTCGGGGCGTAACGCTGTGGCGAAGCGGTCGAGGATCTCGCGCCGATGCACGGGGGTGAGGTACAGCAGGACGTTGCGACACAGGATCACGTCGAAGCGCCCGCCCGGCATCGCATCGCACACCAGGTTGAGCCGCCGGAAGGCGATACGGCGGATCAGGTCAGGCACCGCGACCCAGTCGGGACCGTCGGTCTCGAACCACTGGACCATCCGCCGTACGGGCAGGCCACGCTGGATCTCGAATTGCGAGTAGCGCCCGGCCCGTGCGCGGGCGAGCGCTGCCTTCGAGACGTCGGTGGCGAGGATCTCGGGCGCCAGTGCTCTGCCGCCAGGGTCGCGCTCGGCGAACAGCATCGCCAGCGAGAGCGGCTCCTGCCCGACCGAACAGCCCGCCGACCACAGCCGCGGGCGCCGCATCGGCACTGCGGCCTGGCGCGCGACGACCGCATCGGCGACGAGATCGAGCACCGCGGCGTCGCGGAAGAACGAGCTCTCCTGGTTTAGCAGCGCATCGACCACTTGCTCGCCGATCTGCGGCGAGCGCAACGCCGCGCTGGCCAGCGCGTCGAGCGAGTCGAGGTTGAGCGTGCGCAGCAGCGGCGCGAGCACCGCATCGACCCGCCAGGCGCGGGTCGCGGCGAGTTGCTGGCCGGTGCGTGCCTCGAGCATCGCGGTGAGCACGCCCATCGCGCCTTCGCGCGACGCGCGGAGCGGACCGGCCGGGATCGCGATCGGGTCGGCGTGGCTCATGCCGGACGCCGACGCGCGGCGACGCACTGGCCAATCTCGCGCGGCGTCAGCACGGCGCTCGCGATCCCCGCGCTGGCGATCGCGCCGGGCATACCCCAGACGACCGAACTCGCCTGGTCCTGCACCAGCACGGCACCGCCGCGCGCGACCAACCGCTTCGCGCCGACGCTGCCGTCGCGGCCCATGCCGCTCAGCACAATGCCGAGCGCGCGCGCGCCATAGACGTCGGCGAGGCTGTCAAACATCGGATCAACCGAGGGAAGGCAGCCACTGCCAGCGGAATCGCGCGACAGCCGGATCGCCGCCCCGTCGCCGGTACTGACGACCCGCAGATGCGCGTCGCCCGGCGCGACGACCACGCGACCAGGGCGGATCCGCATCGAATCGGTCGCGACATCGCACGGCCGGTTCGCCATCACCGCAATCTGCGCCGCGAAATACCGCATGAACGACGCCGGCAAATGCTGGGTGATCAGGATCGGCAGCGGGAAGCTCGGCGGCAATTCGCGCAGCACCAGGCTGAGCGCGTGGATTCCGCCGGTCGAAGCGCCGATGGCGACGATGTCGAACCCCTGTGCCGTGGGGCTGTCGGCTGTCGCGATGCGGTGCAGCGGGGCGAGCTCGACGGGCGCCTCGCGCGCCAGCAAGCGCGTCAGCTTCTCGATCAAGGCGCACGAAAAGGGCCCGGCAAAGCCGCCGGCCTCGGGTTTTACCAGCGTGTCGGCGGCACCGAGCGCCAGCGCCTCGATCGTCGCCGCCGCCCCGTCGCGCGCAGCCGACGACACGACGAGCACCTTTGCACCCTGCCCCGCCGCCATCAGGTCGGGCAAGGCGGCAAGACCGGTGATCCCGGGCATTTCGATGTCGAGCACGATCGCATCGACGCGCGACCGTGCCAGGAAGGCGAGCGCCGCTGCGGCGTTGGAGACGGCCCCGGTAACGATGAACTGTCGCGTGTCCGCGATCGCGCGCTCGATCACCGCGCGCGCGACCGCTGAATCGTCGACGATCAGGATGCGCGACGGAGCGTCGAGATCGTGGCCGCGGACGGGCAGAGGGACGGTCCGGGCAGGCACCGTGCTGACTCGGTCAGGCCATCCCGACGATCTGGAGCTTGCTCTCCAGCGTCTCGCGGTCGAACGGCTTCATGACATATTCGTCGGCGCCCGCCTCGATCGCGGCGCGGATGTGCGCCATGCCATTCTCGGTGGTGCAGAACACGACCTTGGGACGGGTCGTGACCGCGCTGTCTCGCAAGGCACGCAGGAAATCCATCCCGCTCATCACCGGCATGTTCCAGTCGAGCAGGACCACGTCGGGCGCAGAAACGAGGCAAGCGTCGAGCGCCTCGCGCCCATCGCCGGCTTCGGTCACGCGGAAATTGAGCGTTTCCAGGATGTGGCGGGCGACCTTGCGGATCACTTTCGAATCGTCGACGACGAGGCAGGTCTTCATGAATTCACCCTGTTTGAGCATTCTGGAACCGACGTTGCCCGAAATGCGTAAGCGTCGCGTTAACTCGTAGCGCCGCGCTACTCCGTATAATCAGGCGGCAAGCGCGGGCGCGCGCGGAATGAGGCCCGTCAGCGCGATCGCGAGGATCGGCTCGCCATCGCGCTCGATCAGGCCGCGCCCGACGGTCAGCCAGCCCTTGTCGAGCACGATGCCCGCCGACAGCGGCGCGAGATCGAACGGCGCGACGTCCTCGAGCGCATCGACCAGCACCGCATAATGATGCCCGTCGACGATCGTGATCACCGCGCGCGTTGCATCCGCAGGGCCTTCCTCGAGCCCGAGCGCGGCGCGCGTATCGATCACCGTCACCACCCGGCTGCGCAACGCGGCGAGCCCACGCACCTGGCGTTCTGCGCGCGGCACCGGGATGATGGCGCCGATGTCGACCACCGATTCGACCTGGAACGAGTCGATCGCCACGGTCCGCCCGGCAATCTGGGCGATCAGGAACAGCGCCATCAGCGGCCTCCAGCCGAACGCGTTACCGCAGCCAGGACGGCGGGGCGGTCATACCGGAAGATGCTGCCAGGATCGCCGTCGGCATCGCGCCGCAGACGGACGATGGGGATCGCGGCGGTGGCAAGCGGTGTCTCGTCGTCCATCCGCACGACGACGTGCGGCCGGTCGCCCGAGCGCAGCAGCGTCGTCACGCGATAACCCGACGCTTCGAGCACCGGCTTGAGGAAGGTCGCCATCCATGCCGATTCGGGGCCGTCAAGCAGGCACAGCGGCGCGTCGGCATCGCCGCGTCCGTCGGCCTGGTTCGAGAAGATCCAGTGCAGGTCGAGCACCTCGATCTGCTCGCCGGCGATCGCCACGACTCCGGCGATCGGGCCTGGATCGCGCGCCGGGACGAGGGTCGTCGGCAGCTCGACGATGTCGAGCGCCTCGCTGATCGCATAGCCGATCTCGGTCGTGCCGTCGCGCAACCGCAACACCGAGACGGTCGCGCGCGTCGCCCAGTCGCCCAACGCGACGAGCGGGATGATCCCGCCCTCGACCGACAGGCGCAGCTGCCCCGCGGTGAGTCGGATCGCACCGGCCGCGACCGGCTCGACCCGGTCGATCACCGACAGCGGCACGATCCGCCGCACGCCGTCGAGATCGTCGAACAGCAATGCCTGCACGCCGGGTTCGGCAGCTTCGGTCACCGACTCCTCGGCCACTGTTTCGCGGCTGAAGACGAGGCCGGCGACATGGGCGATCCCGGCGCAGTCGAGCATCAGCATCGGCAAGCCGCTGTCGGGCAACGTCTGCCCGGCATAGACGCCGGTCGCCATGATCGCCGGCGCGGCGGGCTTGATCACCAGTTCCTCATGGTCGAGCACCGCATCGACCGCGAGCGCATAGCTCCCGCCCGACACGCTGACGATCACCAGCATCGCCGGCGGATGCGGCGTGAACCCGAGCATCCCGCCCAAATCGATCAGCGGCATGCGCCGATCGCGAACGGTCGCGGTAAGCGTATCGCCGATTCGATCGACGCGGATCGCCGCCCCCCCGACGCGCACGATCTCCTCGATCACCTGGCGCGAGATGGCGAAGCGCTGGTCCCCGACCCCGACCCCGATCGTCGACATGATCGAGAGCGTGAGCGGAACGTGGATCGCGATGCGCAGCCCCTTGCCGGGGGTGTTGAACAGCTCGATCCGTCCGCCAATCTGTTCGACGTTGGCGCGCACGACATCCATCCCGACGCCGCGCCCCGAAATCGCCGTGGCGGTGTCCTTGGTCGACAGACCGGGCTCGAAGATCAGGTCGAGCTTGGCACGCTCGCTCATCGCGCGCAGTTCGGCCTCGCTGCGGACACCGGCCCCTACGACCTTGGCAATCAGCCGCTCGACGTCGACACCGCGGCCGTCGTCGCACACTTCGATGACGATCTGATTGCCCGACTGGCGCGCGGCGACGGTCAGCGCGCCGCTCTCGCGCTTGCCCGCCATCCTCCGCAACGGGGGTGCCTCGATCCCGTGATCGACCGAATTGCGGATGATGTGGACCAGCGGATCGCGCATCATCTCGATCATCTCGCGGTCGAGCTCGACGTCGCTGCCCTCGATATGCAGCGCGACGGTCTTGCCGAGCTCGGCGGCGGTATCGCGCACCATCCGCGGCAGGGCCGAGAAGAGCGCGTCGATCTTCTGCATCCGCGTGCGCGTGACGGTATCGCGCATCTCGGCCACGGTCAGCGAAAGCCGCTCGAGCGCCGCTTCGACGCTCGGGTCGGCGCCGTCGTCACGCAGCCGCCGGGCGAGTTCGTTCCGCGCGAGCACCATGTCGGACATGCCGCTCATCATCCGGTCGAGCAGGTCGACGTTGAGCCGGACGCTGCGGCTCGGCGCGCGCGGCGCGGCCGGGAGCGTCGCGGGTGCGAGCATCTGGGCCCCGGCATCGAGTGCGGCCACCAGCAGATCCTCACCCGAATCGTCGACGGCGTGCCCCGCATCGATCGCCTCGACGAGTTCGCCGATGCGATCGACGATCGCGAGCACGGCGTTGACCAGTGCGGCATCGGGGGTGCGCTCGCCCGAGCGTACCGCGGCGAGCACGTCCTCGGCGGCGTGGCTCAGGCGCGCCAGCCGCGGCAGATCGAGAAAGCCGCAGCTTCCCTTTACGGTGTGGACGAAGCGGAAGATCGCGTCGAGCCGATCCCGATCGCCGGGCGCGGATTCCCATGCGACGATCTCGCCCGACAGCGCTTCGAGCGTTTCGCGCGTTTCGGCGATAAATTCTTGCAGTAGATCGTCCATGAGCCCCCGCGGAACGGCATGGACGACCTTGACCCGAAATGGTTAAGGGCCGGTGTAGACCGACCGGTCAGCCGGACTTCAGCGCCGCCCCGAACAGCAACACCGGCTCGCCCGGATCGGACACTTGCACCGTGCCGCCGCCCTCGGCGACCAGCGCCTGGACGAGATAGGCGGCCGCCGCGCGCGGGGTGATGACCGCTTGCCCCTGCGTCCCGGTGAGCGCGGCGCGCATTTCGCCGTCGAGCACGATGCGCGGCCCGGTGGCGCGCACGACGATCTCGACCTGGCCGTCGGCGCTCTCGGCGCCGACGTCGAGCTGCCCGCCCCGGACCAGCGCGTCACCGGCGATCAACGCGAGGTTGAGCAGAACCTTGATCGCCGGCTTGGGCAAAGTCGCGTCCTCGACCATCCAGCCGAGCGTGACCTTGTGCCCGTCGCCGAACAGCCCTTCGATCGCGGCACGCGCCTCGCGCGAATCGACGGTCTCGCCGAAACCGCCCGCCGCGCCGAACGCCAGGCGAAAGAATTTCAGCTTGTTGGCCGATGCCTTGGCGCTTTCAGCGAGCAATTCGAGGCAGCGGGCGCGCATCTCGGGATCATGTTCGTCGGAGAGCAGTTCGAGCCCGTTGTTGAGCGCACCGACCGGGCTGAGCAGGTCGTGGCACAGGCGCGAGCAGAGCAGGCTCGCGAAATCGACGGAGGTCATCGTCATCGGATATTCGGCTTTCGGGTCACGACGGGTGGGCTTCTTCTTAGGGTGCGCGGCGGCGGGCGCAAGCATCGGCTGTGCTTTGCAACGCCACCGAAACGAACTGTCCGGGCGCGGCGGACCGCCACAATCGTGCTTCCTCCGCTGTGACGATCAACCACAAGGCGTCATCGCCGAGCGACCAGCGGGCATCCTGCGCCGAGGGGACCGGCGTGCCCGCGGGATGCGAATGATAATGGCCGATCAGCGTCGGGCCGCCGTTGCGGGCAGCGCGGTGCGCCGCGAACAGGGCGGCCGGGTCGATCTCGAAAAAACGCGATGGGTCGGGCGCGACGTTGGCGCAGCGCTCGGCGGTGGCGATCACATCGGCGGTGCCGAACAGCAGCCCGCACAGCTCCTCGTCGGGCGACGAACGGGCCTCGGTTAGCAGTCTCGCCAGCAGAGTGCTTGAAATTTCGACTGCCATACCCAGATTCTAGAGCATGAACCGGGGGGTTGCCACCATCGAAGCACAGGTATCCGAAAAGGCGCAGGGGCTGCGGCTCGATCGTGCCTTGGCCGATGCGTTGCCCGAGGTGTCGCGCGAACGGCTGAAGGCGCTGATCGCCGGCGGCGCGGTGACCGATCCGCGCGGAAAGTGCGTCAGCGACCCGTCGAGCAAGGCGATCCCCGGCGGCGTCTACCGTGTCGACGTCCCCGCCCCCACCCCCTCGACCAACGCCGCGCAGGACATCGCGCTGAACGTCGTGTTCGAGGACGAGCATCTCATCGTGATCGACAAGCAGGCCGGACTGGTCGTTCATCCTGCCGCAGGCAATGCCGACGGGACGCTGGTCAACGCGCTGCTGCATCATTGCGCGGGCAATCTGTCGGGCATCGGCGGCGTCGCGCGGCCGGGGATCGTCCACCGGATCGACAAGGACACGTCGGGCCTGATGGTCGCGGCCAAGACCGACCGGGCGCATGAGGGGCTCGCCAGGCAGTTTCACGACCATACGATCGACCGGCGCTACAAGGCAATCGTGTCGGGTCGCCCGACCCCGACCGCTGGATCGGTCGACGCTCCGCTCGCGCGCTCGCCGTCGAACCGCAAGAAAATTGCGATCGTTCCGGGCGGGAAGCGGGCCGTTACGCACTATACTACGCTAGAGCGGTTGAACGGGGGCGCATTGGTGGAATGTCGACTGGAGACCGGACGCACGCACCAGGTGCGCGTCCATATGGCCTCGCTCGGGCACCCCTTGCTCGGCGACCCGGTTTACGGTAGAACAAAGCAAGGCCACAAAGCTGTTCTGGAAACCTTGGGTTTCCGACGGCAGGCGTTGCACGCCGCCCGTTTGGGGTTCATTCATCCTATGAATAGTAACGCTTTGGCGTTCGACAGCGAAATGCCTGCCGACATGCAGGAACTGTTCAGCGCCCTCTTGGTATAGCATTCGGCCTGGCGTCCGCGTTTCACGGCACCCGACCTATTAAAGGGAGACACGATCATGGCAGCCCGCAGCAACGTCCCCGCGACGATCCCCGCCCTTGGCGGCGAAGCGAGCCTCAATCGCTACCTCTCCGAGATCAAGAAATTCCCGATCCTCGCGCCCGAGCAGGAATATATGCTCGCCAAGCGCTTCGAGGAGCATGGCGACACCGATGCCGCAGCCCAGCTCGTGACGTCGCATCTCCGCCTCGTGGCGAAGATCGCGATGGGCTATCGCGGCTATGGCCTGCCGGTCAGCGAGTTGATCTCGGAAGGCAATATCGGCCTGATGCAGGGCGTGAAGAAGTTCGAAGCCGATCGCGGCTTCCGGCTTGCCACCTATGCGATGTGGTGGATCCGCGCCTCGATCCAGGAATTCATCCTGCGCTCGTGGAGCCTCGTGAAGATGGGCACCACGGCGGCGCAGAAGAAGCTGTTCTTCAACCTGCGCCGGATGAAGTCCAAGCTCGACGCGTTCGAGGATGGCGATCTCAGCCCTGAGCATCTCGCCAAGATCGCCAAGGACCTCGGCGTGACCGAGGCCGAGGTGACCAGCATGAACCGCCGCATGGCGATGGGCGGCGACACCTCGCTCAACGTGCCGATGCGCGAGGATGGCGACGGCCAGTGGCAGGATTGGCTGCAGGACGATGCGCCGCTGCAGGACACCGTCGTCGCCGAGGCGCAGGAGGCGGACGTCCGCCACTCGATGCTGACCGCGGCGATGGAGGATCTCAACGAGCGCGAGCAGTTCATCCTGACCGAGCGTCGCCTGACCGACGAGCCCAAGACGCTCGAGGAGCTGTCGCAAGTCTATGGCGTGTCGCGCGAGCGCGTCCGCCAGATCGAAGTGCGCGCTTTCGAGAAGTTGCAGAAGGCGATGATGCGGATCGCCGGCGACAACCGGATGCTCGTCGCGGCGTAAGCGCGTGGCCGGTGCCGATGTCGTGATCGTCGGTGCCGGCGCTGCGGGGATCGCCGCCGGGCGGGTGTTGCACGATGCGGGGCTCGAAGTCTTGCTGGTCGAGGCCGGCGACCGAATCGGTGGCCGTGCGCATAGCGTAGCGCTCGACCTCCCCCCACTCGCGCTTCCCCGGCGAAGGCCGGGGCCCAGTAGCGAAGGTGGTGATGGCCGGGCGCTGCACCCTACCTCATTGGACGCCACGACTGGGCCCCGGCCTTCGCTGGGGAAGCGCGAGGTGGAGACCGTCGTCGTCGACTTCGGATGCGGCTGGCTCCACTCAGCCAAGCGCAACCCGTGGACAACCCTCGCCGAACAGCACGACCTCAAGGTCGACCGCAGCCCGTCCAACTGGGGCAGCCAATGGCGCGACCTCGGCTTCCCGCTCGACGAACAGCACGCCTCTCACCAAGCCTGGGAGCGCTGGAACGCGGCAGCTCACGCCGCCCTCGCCGGCCCCGACCGCTCCCTCGGCGATTTCATCGCCCCCGACGACCCATGGCGCCCGATGATCGATGCGATCTCGGGCTATGCCAACGGCGCGCCCCTGTCCGACGTCTCGCTCCACGACTGGGCAGCCTATGAGGATGCCGCCACCGACGACAATTGGGCGGTCGAGCAAGGCTATGGCACGCTCGTCGCGCGCCACGCGGACGGCCTGCCGATCCAGTTGAACACTGTCGTCTCGCGCATCGATCATCGCGGCACGACGCTGCGGATCGAGACCGACCGCGGGACGATCGAAACCCGCCACGTCATCATCGCCGTCCCCACCACCGCGCTCGCCCGCGAGACGATCGTGTTCGACCCGCCCTTGCCCGCCAAGCACGCCGCCGCGGCCGACCTGCCGCTCGGCCTCGCCGACAAGATCTTCCTGCAGGTGGCGAGCGACGAACTGCCACGCGGCGGGCATCTCATCGGCAATCCGCACAGCGCCTGCACCGCCTCCTACCGCCTGGCGCCGTTCGGCTGGCCTTTGATCGAATGCTTCCTCGGCGGCGACTGCGCCGAACTGCTCGAAGCGAAGGGCGACCGCGCCGCCGCCGACTTCGCGATCACGGAACTGGTCGCGCTGCTCGGTAGCGACTGGCGCGCGCGGCTGACCCTGCTCGGCCGCACCCGCTGGCGCCACGCCGCGCACATCCACGGCAGCTATTCGCACGCGCGCGTCGGTGCGGCGGCGCAACGCGCGGTGCTTGCCGCGCCGGTCGACGATCGCCTGTTCTTCGCCGGCGAGGCCTGTTCGCCGCACGATTTCTCGACCGCGCACGGCGCCTATGCGACCGGAACCGCCGCCGCGGCCGCGGTGCTTGCCGCACGTGGTGGACAGCGCTGACCAGCGCGCCCTAAGAGTCGCCCATGAGCGATCTCAGGCAAAGCCGTGCCGGCCCCCTTCCCCACCAGCGCAAGCCGATACGGCGGCGCGGCATCGTGCGCCGCCTGATCGGCTGGATCGTGCGGCTCGTCCTCGCCTTCCTGCTGCTGTCGGTCGTGATGGTGGTGCTCTATCGCTTCGTCCCGCCGCCGATCACGCTGACGATGATCGGCGATGCGCTCGGCGGGCACGGCATCGACAAAAATTGGCGCCCGCTGTCGCAGATCGACCGCAACATGGCGCGCGCGGCAATTGCGGGCGAGGATTCGCGCTTCTGCGCGCATCACGGCTTCGACATCGCCGCGATCGAGACCGCTTATGCCCGCAACGCACGCGGCGGGCGGATCCGCGGCGGCTCGACGATCAGCCAGCAGACCGCCAAGAACGTCTTCCTGATCCAGGGCGGCGGCTATGTCCGCAAGGCGCTCGAAGCCTATTTCACCGTGCTGATCGAGACGATCTGGGGCAAGCGGCGGATCATGGAGGTCTATCTCAACGTCGCCGAGACGGGGATCGGCACCTACGGCGTCGATGCCGCGTCGCAGCGCTATTTCGGCCACGATGCGGCGCATCTGTCGCCCGACGAGGCGGGGCGCATCGCCGCGGTGCTGCCGTTGCCCAAGAAGCGCGCCGCCGTCGCGCCGCGCGGCTTCACCCGCCGCCACGGCAACACGATCGCCCGGCGGGTGGGCGTGGTCCGCAACGACGGGCTGGATGCCTGCTTGCGCTAGGCTATTGGGCCGCCCCGCGGGCTGCGGGCTTGTCGGTCGCACCCGCGACCGGATCGGCGTGGACGGCGGCGTCGGGGCGGCGGTTCGTCAGATAGAATGCGCCGACGATGATCGCGACGACCAGGATCAGGCCGATCGCGACCACCGCCCCGCCGCCGGCGCGGCGCTCGATCACGCCGGTCTCCGGCGGCTCGGTAACGTCGACCATGTGACCCTCCTGTTTTCCCTGGAGGACCAACATCATGCGCTGGCAAACGTTCCGTTTGGCAGGGCGATCAGAACGGCAGCTTGAACCCCGGCGGGAGCGGGATGCCGCTGGTCATCTTGGCCATCTCGGCGCCCGACGCGGCATCGGCCTTGGCCTTGGCGTCGTTGAAGGCGGCGACGACGAGATCCTCGACCATCTGCTTCTCGCTCGGCTGGAGCAGCGACGGGTCGATCTCGATGCCGATGATGCGCCCCTTGGCCGTGGCGCGGACCTTGACCAGCCCGCCGCCGGCCGCGCCCTCGACCTCGATCTTGTCGAGCCCGTCCTGCGCCTTGGTGAGTTCGGCCTGGACGTTCTGCGCCATCGCCATGATGTCTTCGATGCTCTTCATGCGGTATGTCTCCTCTTTTCGAGCAAGCTCTTGATTTCGATCTCGGGCAGCTCGGCGCCGGGAAAGGCGGTGAGCGCCGCGTGGATCATCGGGCTTGCCAATATGCTGGCCTTGAAACTCTCATATTGGGCGGCTTCGGCCTCGCGCAACGTCGGTGCGCCGGTTTTGGGCGAGGTGGTGATCTTCCAGTTGCGCTGCGTGACCTGCTTGAGCCCCGCGCCGAGATCGCCGACGAGATCGGCCGGCAGCGGCCGCGCGCCGCTCAGCACCAGCTCGGTCTCGACGATGCTGATCACGCTGGCATGGTGCACCACGCGTGACGCGAGCGCGAGTTCGCCGGCATTTTCGAGTGCTGCGACGATGCCCTCGATAGTGCTCGGCAGCGGCGCTTCGGCGGCGGGCGCCTGCGACGGCGCCGCGGCGGATTGCTGAACGGGTGCCGCCATCATCGGCGCACCCGCCGCGATCATCCGCGCGAGTTCGCCGGGATCGGGCAGGCTCGAGGCATGGACCAGCCGCAGCAGCGCCATCTCGCACGCCTCGATCGGCATCGCGGCGCGGGCGACCTCGTCATGCCCCTTGAGCAACAACTGCCACAGCCGGTGGAGCACCGCGAACGACAGCGTCTCGGCCCAGCTGACCAGCGCCTCGCGCTCCTCGGTCGCCTGCCCCGCTTCCTGCGTGGCACCCAGTTTCACCAGCGTCGTCGCGTGGACCGTCTCGAGCAGCCCGCGCAGCACGCCGAGCGGATCGACGCCGAGATCATACTGCCGCCGAAGCGCCGCGAGCGCACCGACGCCGTCGCTCGCCAGCAGCAGCGCCATCAGGTCACGGATTGCACCGCGATCGGACAGGCCGAGCATGTCGCGCACCGCGGCAGCACTCACCGCCCCGCCCTCCATGTCGGCATGCGCGATCGCCTGATCGAGGATCGACAGGCCGTCGCGCGCCGACCCTTCGGCCGCGCGTGCGATCAGGCCGAGCGCCTCTGGCTCGGCCTCGACGCCCTCGGCCTTCGACACCCGCGCGAAATGCTCGGCGAGCTTCTCGGCCGGGATGCGCCGCAGATCGAAGCGCTGGCAGCGCGACAGCACCGTCACTGGCACCTTGTTGACCTCGGTCGTCGCGAGCACGAACTTCACGCCCTCGGCCGGCTCCTCGAGCGTCTTCAAGAGCGCGTTGAACGCGTTCTTCGACAGCATGTGGACTTCGTCGATGATGTAGATCTTGTAGCGCGCGACGAACGCCGTCATCCGCGACGCATCGATCACCGCGCGCATGTCGTCGACGCCGGTATGGCTCGCGGCGTCCATCTCGATCACGTCGATATGCCGCCCCTCGGCGATCCCGACGCACGGCTCGCACACGCCGCACGGGTCGATCGTCGGGCCGCCAGTTCCGTCGGGCCCGATGCAGTTGAGCGCCTTCGCCAGCAATCGCGCGGTCGAGGTCTTGCCGACGCCGCGCACGCCGGTCAGGAGGAAGGCATGCGCGAGGCGCCCGCGCCGGATCGCATTGCCGAGCGTAGTGACCATCGCATCCTGGCCGATCAGCTCGCCGAAGGTCTGCGGTCGATATTTGCGCGCGAGGACGCGGTAGGCGTCCTTCGAGGCGGTGGTGGGAAGGTCGAGATCGAAGGAGTCGGACATTGCGGACGGTCTAGCGCGGCGAAGCGCGTAAGTCGAAGGGTTGTGTTGGGCCGTCGGCAGGCAGAAACGCTCGCGACGCGGCGCGCCTTCGGCCGGGTAGGTAATTACGTGTCGTGGGGAGCGACCCGGCGAAGCCGTGTCGTCGGACGGCGCTGATGACGCCGCCGGCCGCGCTTGCAGCGGTAGCTGGCTGCACCTGCGGTGCAGCTTTGCGCGGCTGCGTGGTGGGAGCCGGAACGACCCGGGGCGAAATCGTTGTGGCTGCTTCCTTCCGGATCTGACCAGGTTGGCGACGACCACGTCCGCCCGACTCCCGCAGCGCATATGGCGGGGTCGGGCGGCGGGATCAAGCCCGCTTTATCGGCGGGCCTTCGCTATGGGCGCTTAGCGGCGCACGGTGCGGCAGGTGCGGATGCGCTTATGGTGGCGATACGTCACCTTGCAGACGCGACGCGTGTGGTTGCGATAGCCGCCCTGACGCTCGGTGTGGACGGTGCGCGTCACGACGCGGTCGTGGCGGTTCTGCTGCGCGCTGGCGGTCGCCGGAACGAGGGCGGCGGCGGCGATCAGGCCGGCCGAGAGCAGGGCTGCAAGCTTCATTGAAAATCTCCTGGTGCGTACCGAAGGGGTACGGAGGCGGAATGATCAACGCCCCTGCATGTTCCGCACTTCACCCGGAATGCGCACAGTTAAGTGATGTAAATCAGCCGTTAGCAGGATCTGGCAGGCCAGCCGGCTGGTGCGCGTGGCGCCCGCGGCGAGGTCGAGCATGTCCTCCTCATCCTCGCTCGGCGGCGGCAAATTGGCGAAATCCTCCGCCGCGACGATAACGTGGCAGGTCGAGCAGGCCATCTGCCCCTCGCACGTGCCCTCGAGCGGCTGGCCGTCCGCCTGCGCGACCTCGAGCAGGCGCTCGCCGGGCTGGGCGACGACCTCGCGCAGCGTGCCGTCGACCCCGATGAACGTCACACGCGTCATGCCGCGATCCCCCCTGCGATATGTTGCGCGTCGGCCGCCGCCATGATCCGGTCGATCGCTTCGGTCAGTTCAGCCTCGGTCGTGTAGCGCCCGAAGCCGAGCCGGATGCTCGAGCGTGCCTGCGCCTCGCTGAGCCCGATCGCGCGCAGCACGTGGCTCGACCGCCCCGAACCGCTCGCACAGGCCGACCCCGCCGAGAAGGCAATGTCGCGCAGCTCGGACATCAGCCGCGCCACGTCGAGCCCGTCGCGGCGGATGTTGAGGTTGCCGTGATAGCGCTGCTCGGTCGACCCGTTGATGTGCCAGTCCCCGCCCAAACGCGCGACCGCGAGCTGCCACAGCGCCGCGACGTGCGCATGATACCCCGGATACTCCCCCGCCATCAGCGCCGCGGCCACCCCGAACCCGGCACAGAGCGCGGGCGACAGCGTCCCCGAGCGCCCCAAGGCTTCCTGCCCTCCGCCGTGCAGCAAGGTACCAAGCTCGACGCCATCGCGAACGAACAGCGCGCCGATACCCTTGGGCCCATGAATCTTGTGCGCCGAAATCGCGACCAGATCGAAACCATCGTACATGTGGATTCGTCCCGCCCCCTGCACCGCATCGCACAGGAAACGCGCGCCGACCCCGCGTGCCATGTTGGCGAGCGTGAAGGTCGACTGAACCACGCCGATCTCGTTATTGACCAGCATCGCTGCGACGAGCCCGACGCCGGGAACGATTGCCGCCTCGGCCACATCGAGATCGACCAGGCCATCGCGGCCAACCGGAAGGATCGTCACCGGCCGTCCGCTCGCGCGCACCGTGTCGAGCACGGCGGCATGTTCGGTCGCGAGCGTGACGATCGCACCGCTCGTCCCCTTGATAGCCCAGTTGAGCGCCTCGGTCGCGCCGCTGGTGAAGGCGACCCTGCCCCCCGGCGGCAGCAGCGCGGCAATCTGCGCGCGGGCATGTTCGACCGCCGCTTTGGCCTTGCGCCCGGCGGCATGGGTCGAGTGCGGGTTCGCATGCTGGTCGCGCAGCCACGGCAGCATCGCATCGAGCGCCTCGGGCGCGAGTGGCGTCGTCGCCTGATAATCGAGGTAGATCATGCCGCGAACACGCGCGCCGAGCGGACGACGCCGCGCCACTCGGCGATGAAGCGATCGACGTCCGCCTCGCTGGTCGAGCGCCCGAAGCTGACGCGGACCACCTCGCGCGCCCCCTCGACGCTCCACCCCATCGCGCCGAGCACATGGCTCGGCTTCATGCTCCCCGACGAGCACGCACTCCCCGCCGACACCGCGATTCCCGCCATGTCGAAGCGGATCAGCTGCGTCGCCGCCGCCAACCCCGGCATGCGATACGCGCCGATCGCGGGATGCCGCGGCGCATCGGCCGCGACCACCTGCCCGCCCGAACGAACGATCGCGTCGTCGAGCTTCGCGCGCAGTGGCAGCATCGCCGCGACGTCCTCCGCTTCGGCGAGCGCAGCGGCGAAGCCGAGCGCGGCGGGCACATTCTCGGTCCCGCCGCGATAGCCGCGCTCCTGCCCCCCGGTCGGCACGAGCGTCGCGATGTCGCGGACCAGCAGCGCTCCGATCCCCGGCGGGCCACCGCGCTTGTGCGCCGATATCGCCAGAAAATCCGCATGCGCGACCACGTCAGCGGCGGCGCTCGCCGGCATTTGCGCGCCGTCGACGAGCAACAGCGCTCCCGCAGCGTGGACGATCGCCGCAATCTCCCCGATCGGCTGGCGCACGCCGGTTTCGCTGTTGCACCATTGCACGCCGACGATCGCCCGCGCGCCACTGAGCGCCGCCTCGAGCGCGGCAAGATCGAGCAACCCCGTCTCGTCGACCGGCAGAACGCCCGCATCGCCGCCCGCGCGAATCACCGCGTCATGCTCGACCGCCGAGATCAACCGCCGCTCCGCCACGCTCCGCCCGAGCGCGATCCCCAGCGCTTCGCTCCCCCCGCTCGTCAGGATCGTCTCGCCGCTCCAGCCATAAGCCGACGCGATCGCCCGGCGTGCCGCCTCGAGCGCGGCGCGTGCCGCACGCCCCTCGGCATGCGGCGAGGACGGGTTCGCCCAACCGCGCATCCCGGCCTCCATCGCGGCGATCGCGGCGGGCAGCAGCGGCGTCGTCGCGGCATGATCAAGATACAGGCGGGAAGTGGGACGGTCGGTCAAAAGCGGGTCGGCTCCGTTATGATTGCGAAAAGCGGGACTTTGCCTATATAGCCCACAACGTCCCCGCGCCCATATCCCACGGGCCGCGCCTCACATTCTACAGTCAGCAGGTCCGATGCCAGAAGTCATTTTTCCCGGCCCCGATGGTCGCCTCGAAGGTCGTTTCGCCCCCGGACCCCGCCCGCGCGCACCTGTCGCGATGATCCTGCACCCACATCCGCAGGCCGGCGGCACGATGAACAACCACATCGTGATGGAGCTCTACAAGACCTTCCAGCGCCGTGGCTTCGCGACGCTGCGCTTCAACTTCCGCGGCGTCGGCAAGAGCCAGGGCACCTTCGACAACGGCGTGGGCGAGCTGTCCGACGCGGCGTCGGCGCTCGACTGGGTGCAGAGCTTCCACGCCGAGGCGCAGACCACCTGGATCGCCGGCGTCAGCTTCGGCGCGTGGATCGGCATGCAGCTGCTTATGCGCCGCCCGGAGATCCGCGGCTTCATCTCGGTCGCGCCGCCGGCGAATATGTACGACTTCACCTTCCTCGCGCCGTGCCCGGCGAGCGGAATCATCATCCAGGCCGAGAATGACGAGGTCTCGCCGCCGCTCGCGACGCAGAAGCTCGTCGACAAGCTGCGCACGCAGAAGCACATCACGATCCACCACGACACGATCCCCAAGGCGAACCATTTCTTCGAGCATGAAATGCCGCAGCTGATGGGCAGCGTGGACAAGTATCTCGACATGCGGCTCGACCCGAACTCGCCGATTCGCTGATCGACTCCGGCACCCGTCGCTTCAAGGCGGCGGGTGCCACCTTCTCAGGTTTCGCCGAACAACGCGCGCTGCGCCTTGTCGAGCTCTTCGGCATAGCGCCGCCGGACGAAACCTTCCGAGAGCAGCCCCAGCACATGCCGCTCGGCATCGAGCACCGCCAGTTCATCGGCGCCCGACGCATCGAAGCGCTGCATCACCGCTGCAATATCCATGTCGGGCGCGAGCGCCGCGTCGCGATGGATCGCGATGCTCCCCACCGCTGCCGCCGGATCGAGCGTTTCGGCATAAGCGGTCGGCACCTGCGCGATCCCGGCATAGCGCCCGGCCTCGTCTGCAAGCACGACGCGGCTTGTCGCGCCGAGCGGGAATTGGCGGCGGAATACGGCGATCGTCGTGCTCGCGAGTGTCGCCGCAGGCTCGCGCCGCATCATCCGCCCGGCGGTCAGGCTGCGCACCCAGCCGATGTCGCGCGCGCTCTTGATGGTCTCGCCGCGCAGATGTAGCCGCCATGTCGAGAAGCTGTAGCCGAACGTCTCGCGCACCACCGTCGACGAGACGAGCGACGCCGCCAGCACCGCGCCGGTCAGCGAGAAATCGTGCGTCGCCTCGAGCACCAGCATCGCCATCGTCATCGGCGCACCGACGATCGCCACCGCAAGCGCGGCCATTCCGACCAGCGCCGCATTGTGCGGATCGATCACCTCGAACCCGACCGCAGCGTTCAAACAGCCCGCGAAGAGATGCCCGACCAACGTCCCCACGAACAGCGAGGCGAAGAACAGCCCGCCGCGAAAGCCGAACCCGAGCGAGACGATCGACGCGGCGCATTTCGCGAGCAGGATCGTCGCGAGAAAGCCGAGCGAGATCCCTTCCGCGAGATCCATGTGCAGCGCGCCATGCCCCGCGGACAGGATTTGCGGCGATACCGCGGCGATCGGCATCAGCAGCAGCCCGCCCAGCACCGGCCGTGACCAATCGGGCACCGCAGCACGGCGCAGCCCCGCCTCGACCAGAGCCACCGCGCGCATCAGCGCGATTCCCAGGGCGGCGCACACGATGCCGAGCACCGCGTAGATCAGATAATGGTGCGTCTCGGTCACCGCGCCCGACACGGTCTCTATGACATAAGGCTGGATACCGAAGGCCTGCGACACGAACACCGCGGTGATCGCCGCCGCGGCGACCGGCGCGATCGCCGAGGGCGTATAGGCGCCGATGACGATCTCGAACGCGTAGAAGGCGCCCGCCAGCGGCGCGCCGAACGCCGCGGCGATCGCGGCACCCGAGCCGGCGCCGACGAGATTGCGCAGATCGGCGCGACGCAAGCGCATCGCGCCGCCGGCGAGCGCGGCGAGTGCCCCGCCGATCTGCGCATAGGCCGCCTCGAGCCCGACCGAGGCGCCGAAGCCGTTCGACAACACCGTCTGCCCCGAGATCACCAGACTGTCGGGCATCGACATGCGCCCGCCATGCAAGGCGTTCGCCTCGACCGCGTCGATCATCCGCCGCTTGCGCGCGTGCGTCGCCCACGAGAAGAGCGCCAGAACGACCCCGCCAAGCGGGAGCGCGAACAGCGCCAAGGTCGGCATCGCGCCGATCCCGCTCAGCCGCGCAGCGTGCGGCACCGCGAACAGGACATGCTGCAGCGTGCGCGCGATCGCGCCGAGCACGATGCTGCCCAGCCCCGCCGCGCCGCCAACCAGCACTGCCAGCAGGATGAACGCGGCTTCGCTCGAGCGGAGACGCCGACGAGCCCAGGCCCAAGGAAGAATCAGGCGGCGAGAAAGAGACAAAGGCGGTCCGACCGTTAGGAAGTCGCGCCTCTAGCGCGACGCTGCCGCGGGTGCCAGCGCGCTACCCCAGTGCGCTACCCCAGCGCACTACAACGTCCAGATCACCACGTTGCCGACCAGCACCGCGGCCATCACCAGCATCAGCACGCCCTTGCGGACATTCTGCCGCTTGGCAATCAGCACGCCGCCGCCGATCAGGCAGGCGAACGCGGCAAGCATGGCGATGGCGGGGGCGAGGCCTTCGAGCGCAGTCATGCCCGACCCTAGCTTCAACGCACGCGCAAAGTCGACCGTCGCTGATCCTCCCCGTGCCGGGGAGGATCAGTCGGTCCCCGCCAGTACCGCGCCATACGCCGCCAGATCGACATTTCCACCCGACAGCAGCACCAGCAACCCCGGCTCGGCGCGCACCTTGCCGGCGAGCAACGCGGCCAGCGCGACGGCACCGCCCGGCTCGACCACCAATCGCAGCCGTTCCGCCGCCCAGCGCTGCGCCGCGCGGGTCTCGCGCTCGCTCACCGCCACCCCGGCCGCACCACGCCGCGACAGCACGTCAAAGGTGAGCGGCGACACCCGCAGCGTCTGCAGCGCATCGCACGCCGTCGGCGGCGGCGACTCGCCGACCGGCTCGATCCACCCGGCCTCGAGCGAGCGCCGCATGTCGTCCCACCCCTCGGGCTCGACCACGGTGACGGCAGCCTCGGGCAAGGCCAGCGCAAGCCCAGCGGCGAGCCCCCCGCCACCGCACGGGACGACCACGCAAGTCGGGCTCCCCAGCCCCGCCGCCGCCATCTGCGCCGCCGCCTCGATCCCCGCGCTGCCCTGGCCCTCGATCACCCACGGATCGTCGAAGCTCGGCACCAGCACCGCGCCCCGCGCCTCGGCGAGTCGCGCGGCGATCTTCTCGCGGCTCTCGGTCGCACGGTCGTAGCTCACCACTTCGGCGCCCAGCGCCAGCGTCCCCTCGCGTTTCGCCTTGGGCGCATCGGCGGGCATCACGATCGTCGCCGGCATCCCCAGCCGGCGCGCTGCCCAGGCGACTCCCTGCGCATGGTTGCCCGACGAGAAGGCCACCACGCCGCGCCCGCGAAAATCGGGCTCGATCGCGGTCAATCGGTGCCACGCCCCGCGCAGCTTGAAAGCCCCGATCGGTTGCAGACACTCGGCCTTGAAAGCGATCGCAATCCCTTGGAAATCCACGACGAATAGTGGGGTCGGCGGGACGATCGCGGCGACCTTGGCGGCGGCGTCGCGCACCCCTGCGCGCGTCGGTTGTCTCAAAATTGTCACGTGTCATCTCCAGGGGTCCAAAACCGCTTTACATTGCAAAAGCGTGACCCTATTTCGCCCATCCGCTGCCCCATGGGACTTCCAACCGCAAGGCAGTGTTTTCGTGAACTTGTCTGCGGACATTGGAGGTCCCTTGAATTGCACAATCTACATCGCGCGCTGGGGTTAGCGACCACCCCTTCGACTGCCATTGCTGGCATCGACATCGCTAAGCAGAAGCCGGTTCAGCCGGTAACGCTCGTTCGCCCGCACGCTGCTGCGCGTGCGGCCCGGTTCTTCGCGGAGAAGTTCCCGGGTCGCTCGATGTATGCGGTCAAGGCGAACCCGTCTCCGGATCTGCTCAAGATCCTGTGGGACAATGGCATCACGCATTATGACGTGGCGTCGATCGCCGAGGTGCGGCTGGTTGCGTCGACGCTGCCGGGCGCGACCCTGTGCTTCATGCACCCGGTCAAGGCGCCCGAGGCGATTCGTGCGGCCTATTTCGATCATGGCGTGAAGACCTTCTCTCTCGACAGCGTGGAAGAGCTCGAGAAGATCGTCGATGCGACCGATGGCGCCGAGGATCTGACGCTGTGCGTCCGCCTCCGCGTCTCGTCGGAGCATAGCAAGCTGAGCCTCGCGTCGAAGTTCGGCGCGGCGCCGGGCGAGACCAAGGAACTGCTGTTCCGCGCTCGCCAGGCCGCGGATGCGCTCGGCATCTGCTTCCATGTCGGTTCGCAAGCGATGACGCCCGAAGCCTATTCGAACGCGCTCGAGCGTGTCCGCGCGGCGATCGTCGACGCAGCGGTGACGGTCGACGTGATCGACGTCGGCGGTGGATTCCCCTCCTCCTATCCGGGGATGGAGCCGCCTCCGCTCGAGCGCTATTTCGAGACGATCCACCGCACGTTCGAATCGCTGCCGGTCAGCTATTCGTCGGAGCTGTGGTGCGAGCCCGGCCGTGCTTTGTGCGCCGAGTATAGCTCGATCGTGGTGCGCGTCGAAAAGCGTCGTGGCGACGAGCTGTTCATCAACGACGGCGCCTATGGCGCGCTGTTCGATGCGGCGCATATCGGCTGGCGTTTCCCGGTCGAGCTGCTGCGCGAGCCCGAGAGCCGTTCGAAGGACATGCCGTTCAGCTTCTACGGCCCGACCTGCGACGACATGGACCATATGGTGGGCCCGTTCTATTTGCCCGCCGACGTGAAGGCCGGCGACTATCTCGAGATCGGGATGCTCGGCGCTTATGGTTCAGCGATGCGCACCGCGTTCAACGGCTTTGGTTCGGACGAGACGGTGATCGTCGACGACGAGCCGATGGTGTCGCTGTACGGCGAAGAGGTGTATGGCGACGAGCAGCCAGAGGTCGCTTCGAACGTCGTCACGCTGTAACACGATACAAGCACTATCGCCTGACCTCCTCCCCTCCCGCTTGCGGGAGGGGTCGGGGGAGGGCCTGTAATCATTGGGGACGCGGGTCGACATGCCCTCCCCTAACCCCTCCCGCAAGCGGGAGGGGAATATGGAGACTTTGATGAACGACATCGCCACCACCAACCGCAAGGCCGAGCTCCTCTCGACCACCGTCGAGCATATCGACATCACCAAGTTCGACGCGCGCCCGATCGTCGACGCGATGAAGAAGATGAGCTTCACCAGCCGCGACCTCGGCCGCGCGACCGACATCTACAACCAGATGCTCGCCGACAAGGATTGCTCGATCTTCCTCGTCATCGCCGGTTCGACTTCGGCGGGCGGCTGCATGGATCTCTATGCCGAGCTGCTGCGCAACAACATGATCGACGGCGTCGTCGCGACCGGCGCGTCGATCGTCGACATGGATTTCTTCGAAGGCCTTGGCCACAAGCATTACCAGGCGCTCGAAGTGCCCGACGACGACACGCTGCGCTCGCTGCTGATCGACCGGATCTACGACACCTATATCGACGAGGAGCAGCTCCAGGATTGCGACCACACGATTCTCGAGATCGCCAACTCGCTCGAACCGCGGCCCTATTCGAGCCGCGAGTTCATCCGCGAGATGGGCAAGTATCTCGTCGAGAACGGCAAGAAGGAGAACAGCCTCGTCAAGCTCGCCTACGAGCATGACGTGCCGATCTTCTGCCCGGCGTTCGTCGATTCGTCGGCGGGCTTCGGTCTGGTCAAGCACCAGGTCGATCGCGCCAAGGAGGGCAAGCCGTACATGGTGCTCGACGCGATCGCCGATTTCCGCGAGCTGACCGACATCAAGATCAAGGCGGGCGTCACCGGGCTGCTGATGATCGGCGGCGGCGTGCCGAAGAACTTCATCCAGGACACGGTCGTCTGTGCCGAAATCCTTGGTCACGACGACGTTCAGGTCCACAAGTACGCCGTGCAGATCACGGTTGCCGACGTGCGCGACGGTGCCTGCTCGTCCTCGACGCTGCAGGAGGCGGCCTCGTGGGGCAAGGTCAACACCGGGATCGAGCAGATGGTGTTCGCCGAAGCCGGTTCGGTGATGCCGCTCCTCGCCTCGGACGCCTATCACCGCGGCCTGTGGAAGGACCGCGTCAAGCGTCGCTGGGGCGCCAGCTTCGACTGATCGCGTTGCAAACAGCAACGAAGTGAGGCAGCCTCCCCCGAGCAATTGGGGGAGGCTTTTTCATGCATAGCGAGATTCTGAAACCGGTCGTGGTGATGATCGCCTGGACGTTGGTGATGCTCGGCTGGATGCTCGCCACGCGGCTGCCGGCGATGAAGGCCTCGGGGGTCGATCTCACCAAGCTGGTCGGCACCAAGGCCGCCGATGCCGATGGCCGCCTGCCGCCCAAGGTCCAATGGATCGCGCATAATCACAACCATCTGATGGAACAGCCGACGCTATTCTACGCGGTGTGCGGGGTCATTGCGCTGACCGACTCAGGTAACGGCTTCAACGCCTGGATCGCCTGGGCCTATGTCGTGCTGCGGATCGCGCACAGCGTCTGGCAGGCGACTGTCAACAAGGTGTCGGTGCGGTTCGCGTTGTTCCTGGGATCGTCGCTCGCGCTGGTGGCGCTGACGCTGCACGCGGCAATCGCGGTGTTCCACTGAGGAGAGGTAAGCGGCTCTCCTCATTCTACGCCCCTCTCCTTCTTCTACGCTTCCCCGGCGAAGGCCGGGGCCCAGGAGTGGCGTCCTCAATGGCGAAGGCAGCGCTCTGCACTCACCACCTCCGCTACTGGGCCCCGGCCTTCGCCGGGGAAGCGCTGATGGGTAGCGATACCGCGCCGCTCAGCCGAACAACCGTGCCATCGAGCGTTCGAGCATCACCAACTGCCATAGCGTCCGCCCATGATCGGCGCGACCGCCGCGATGGTCGTCGGCGAGCTGCGCGATGGTCGCGGCGTTGAACCAGCCCGTTCCTGCGAGCACGCGCGATGATTCAAGCCGCGCCGCCTCATCCGCCAAGGCCCCGCGAAACCACGCGCTGATCGGCGTCACGAAGCCCATCTTCGGCCGATACAGGATGTCCTTGGGCAGATAGCGCTCCATCGCCTTCTTGAGCAGCCACTTCCCCTGCCCGCCGCGCAGCCGCATCCCCACCGGGAGCTTCGCAGCGAACTCAACCAGACGGTAATCGAGCAGCGGCTCGCGCGCCTCAAGGCTCACCGCCATGCTCGTGCGATCCGCCTTGGTCAGGATGTCGCCGGGCAGCCAATGCTGGAAATCGGCATATTGCGCGCGGTCGAGCGCGTCGCGCGCCGGGGCATCGCGCATCGAGCGGACGTAGCGATCCTCGGCGCGGTGCCCGCCCAGCGCCGCCCTGGCGGCATCGGTGAACAGCGCCGCGCGGAGTGCCGGCGTCGTCACCCCGACCGAGCGCGCGTAGCCCTCAGCGCCATCCTCGGCGAGCGCGAGCAAGGTCGTCTTGGCGCGCAGCGGTCGCGGCGCCCAATCGGCCTTGGGATACCAGCGGCCGAGCGTCCCGAACACATTCGCGCGGACCGACGCCGGCACCAGCCCGCGCACGCGCTCCTCCGCCGCCTGGAACTTGTAGCGCCGGTAGCCGGCAAACGCCTCATCGGCGCCATCCCCAGAGAGCGCCACGGTCACATCCTCACGCGCCAATTCGCACACCCGGTAGGTGGCAAGCGCCGAGGCATCCGCGAAGGGCTCGTCGAACGCATGGACCAGCGTGTCGATCAGCGAGAAATCGTCCGCCGCCACCACGCGCTCGCGATGCTGCGTCGCGAAGCGCTGGGCGATCTCGTTCGCATATTTGCGCTCGTCGAGGCTGCTTTCGTCGAAGCCAATCGTGCAGGTTCGCACCGCCCCGCGCGACGCCTCGGCCATCAAGGCGACCACCGCCGAACTGTCGACCCCGCCCGACAGGAACGCGCCGAGCGGCACGTCCGCCACCATCCGCGACGTCACCGCCTCGCGTAGCAGCGCCGTCAGTTCTTCCTCGAGCGCCCTGGCCGATCCGGTCGCGCGCTTCGAGAAATCGACGTCCCACCAGCGCGACGGCGCCGGTACCGGCTTGCCGCGCTCGATCAGCAGGCAATGCCCCGCAGGCAGCTTCTTGACCCCGGAGACCAGGCACGCATCGTCGGGCACATAGCCGAACGCCAGATAATCCTCGACCGCGCGAATATCGGGTACGCGCCGCACCAGCGGATGCGCGAGCAGCCCCTTCAACTCCGACGCGAACGCCACCGCACCGTCGGCCAGCTCGACATAATGGAGCGGCTTAACCCCCAGCCGATCGCGCGCCAGGAACAGGCACTGCCGCCGCGCATCGTGGAGTGCGAAGGCGAACATGCCGTTGAGCCGGTCGAGCATCGCCGGCCCCCACGCCGCCCAGCCGTGCAGCAGCACCTCGGTATCGCCCGCGGTAACAAACACCGCGCCCAGCGCCTGCAGTTCGGCGCGCAACGCCGCGAAATTGTAGATCTCGCCATTGTAGGTGACGGTCAGCGCACCATCCGCGCTTGCCATCGGTTGCGGCGAGCCCGCGACGTCGATGATCGACAGCCGCCGATGCCCGAGCCCGACGCCCGGCGCGGTCCACACGCCCGAGCCATCGGGTCCACGATGCGCCTGCGCGTCGGCCATCGCCTGGATCCGCGCGGGATCGACCGGCTTGGGCGTGGCGGTATAATAGAGACCGGCAATCCCGCACATCAGCGCATCATCCCCGCCGCACGATCGGCCACGCGCTCGATCGGGCCGAGCGCGGCGATGAAGCGCGTCATCGCCGCGCGCGGGTAGTGCCCCGGCACCGTTTCGGCCGAGAGATGCACCGCGACCGCGCGCTGCGGCCCCCCAAGCAGCTTGGCCTTGAGCGTTTCCAGTTTCACGATCGGTCCCTTCGTCGTCAGCACATCGCCGACGCGGTACCACGTTACGATCTGTCGCTCGACCGGCCCCGCTGCGGTCACGCGGATAACCGATCCGCCCGCGAGATCGGGCAGATCGGCGACGCGCACCCAGACATCGTCTTCGCGGATCGGCCCGACGCCGAACGCGACGAGCTCCTTGCCCTCGCGCTGGCTGCCATAGACGGCGATCGCGAGATCGACCGCATCACCCGACGCATCGGCGTAGCGGCCGAACAGATAATGATCGGCGCCCGGATAGTTGGGCCCCCAGGCGGCGCGCGTGCTCGTCGCGACGCGGTGCCAGCCGGGCACGTCTGGCAGGCTGATCTGCGCCGGCAGCACCTGCGCACGCCCCGCGATCGCTGCCGACCAGGCGGGAAATACCGCCGCCGTCGCCAGCACCAGCGCGGCCGCGACCAGCGCGTCGAGCCGGAGCGCCGGCACCGCCTGCAGTCGCGCCGGATCGAACACCGGCGCATCGGGCGCGCGGTCGAACCAGCGCCAGCCGATCGCCAGCGTCGCCGCCATCACCAGCCCGAAGAACAGCCAGCCATAGACGATATGGTCGAACCCGGTCGCGCGCTCGACCGAGGTGAGATAGGCGGCATAGATCGTCCCGAACGCGCGGACGCCGTTGGCGAGCACCGGTACGACGACGGACACGAGCATGAACAGCGCCCGCCTGCCCCACGATACGAAGCAGACATTGGCGACGAGCGTGCCATAGGCGATCATCGCGATCACGAACTTCGCGCCAGAGCACGCCTCGGCGACTTCGAAATAGCCGTTGGGGATGATGATCAGCACGCCGTCGACCTGAGCGGGGACGCCGAACAGATGGAGCAGCGGCATCGTCAATCCGACCGTCACGCCCTGCAACGGCTCTTCGAGCCCCTCGCCGAACGGCACCAGAAACACTGCATAGGCCAGCGGGAACAGCAGCGCGCGCGCCACATTGGGGCCGAGCAGCGTCACCACCGCCCCCTGCAGCATCATCACGATCCCGAGATGGCGCGCCAGCGCGACGCCGCCGGCATCGCCGAGCAGCCAGCCCAAGCCGCCGAGCGCCACGATCGCCAGCCCCGGCGCCCACGCCACCGGCGCGACCTGCGCCAGTTCGGCACGCCGCTGCCATACCAGCCAGCCGATGACCGGCGCGATGAACAGGCAGTGGCCGAAGGTTGTGCTGGTCCACCAGATCGTCGTGAGCGCCGCGACGTCGGTGCGGAACAGCAGCAGCATCGCGAATGCAACGCCGGCGAGGATCGCCGCCTGGCGCTGCCACAGCGCGCTCAAGCCGCGCGCAGACTCGGCGCTCGAGGCCGCTGCGGCGAGCGGAAGCGCCACGCGATCAGGCCGCGGTGCGGCGCGATGGCGCCTCGAGGCCGATGCCGAGGATCGCATCGAGCGGCGCCAGCCGCGCATCCCAGCTGTAGCGCTGCTGCACCTGTGCGCGCGCGTCGCGACCGATCTGCGCGGCGGCGGCGGGATCGTCGAGCAAGGCGAGCACCGCCTCGGCCATCTCGCCGTCGCTCTCGCCGACGCGAATCGTCCCGGCATGGTCGATCCCCTCGGCCGCCGCGCGCGACGCGACTACCGGCCGCGCCATCGCCATCGCCTCGAGCACCTTGTTCTGTATCCCGCGCGCCAGCCGGAGCGGCGCGACCACCACCGACGCCGCCGCGATCCAGCCGCGCACGTCGGCGACCTCCGCGGTCACGACCACGCCGCTATGCCGGGCGAGCGCGGTGACCGCCTCGGTCGGTGCGCGACCGACGATGGCGAACCGGGCGTGCGGGTAGCGGACCTGGATGCGCGGCAGGATCGTCTCTACGAACCAGGTCACCGCCTCGATGTTCGGGCGGTAATCCATCTGCCCGGTGAACACGATCAGCGCCTCGGTCGCCTCGATCCGCTCATAGTCGGCGGCGGGATCGAACGTCTCGGTATCGATGCCATTCTCGACGGCATAGACGCGCGCGGCGCCGGTCGCAGCGCGGAACAGCTGCGCCTCGGCTTCGCTGACGAACAGGCTCGCATCGGCGCGCTGCGCCACAGCGCGTTCGTACTGGAGGAGGAGCTTCGCCTCGCGCTGCATCATCCAGCGCATCGGCCCGCGGCCGGTCTTGCCGTACTCGGCGAACTTGGCCGAATCCATGTCGACGAAATCCATGATCACCTTCTGCCGCGGCCGCGCCGGCAGATATTGCGCCATCTGACTGGAGAAGACGTAGATCGTGTCGATCGCGTGCCGCGCGAGGATCGCGTCGACCGCAGCGCGCAGCGAGGGATTGTCGAACGCGGTGAGCGACACCGGCTTGCGCGAGAACAGCCCCTCGATCGCCGCGGTCACGCGCGATTTCGAGCGCCAGATGATCGAGTGCGTATCGGTGCATCTCGCCAGGCCGTCCTTGCGCCGCAGGTCGCGCGCCTCGTCCGCGAAGGCGATCAGATGGACGCGTTTGCGCGCCGACAGGAACTTGAGGATGTGGAAACCGCGAATCTTGTCGCCGCGGTCGGGCGGATAGGGAATGCGGTGGCAGAGGAAGAGGATGTCGCCCATCACCCCAGCCCCTTGGAGAGATGCGGCCCGACCGTGTTGGCGACCCACAGCGGCAGCTTCTTCCACAGCTCGACCTTGCGGGTGTAGCGCGGGTTGGTTGGGTTGATCTCGCGCAGCGCGGCGCCGTCCGCCGTACGCTTGCCATAGATTAGCGGGACGCCCTCGAACCCCCAATTCTTCTTGAACGCGGCCGGCCCGGTACCCGCCTTCGAGCGACCGAAATCGAAGCGCGTGCAGCCGCGCGCGCGGGCGTGGGCCATCAGCGCGAAATACATCCGGTCGTTGGCGCGCAGGCCCCGCGCGGCGTGCGTGCCGCCGCCCCAATAGGGATAGACCGTGCCGTTGAAATAGAGGTTGAGCACGCTCGCTACCGGCGTTCCGCCCGATCGCACCGTGAGGATGTCGGCGTCGTCGCCGAAGTGCCGCAACGCCGCGCGAAACAGCTTCGCCGGGAAAACCGGCGTGCCGAGATTGCGGACCGACTCGGCATAGACTGCATAATGCGCCACCCGGTCGGCGTGCGACGCGCCGATGCTGACGTGCAGATCGTTGTCGAGCGCCTTGCGCACTTCGGCGCGCTGCTTGCGCGGGATGGCGAGCAGTTCGGCCTCGTCGCTCGCCGCGAGCGGCCGCACGAACCCGAGATAGGTGGTCGCATCGACCAGCCAGTCACCCTCGGGCAGCGCAGCGCCGCGCAGTTCGAGCGTCGGGCAGCCAAGCCGCGCGGCGAGCGCCCATGCCGCGTCGGCCAATGCAGGCACCGCGGCGTCGCTGGTCGCGAGGATACCCCCGCCGACGGCGAAGCCGTTCGACACCAGCGCCTTGCCGAACAGGAACGAGCGCACTTCGGTCAACGGCAGCACGCCGGCGAGCGCTCCGTCGGCGCGTTCGGCGACGATCGTGTGGCTGGTCTGCCCGCAGCCCTCGGCCACCGCCATGCTCCAGGCGGGCAGATGAAACGGCGTAGCTGCGGGATGCGCACGGACGAAGGCGTCGATCCGCGATCGCTCGGCAGCGTCGCGCAGGTCGATCGTGCGCACCCCCAGGGGGACGCTGAGCAGCGGCACCGTCACGGCGTTACGCCTGCGCCAGATGCGTGCGATCGAGCCGATCGACGACGCCGTCCATCCGGCCCCACTCGTGACGGTCGATCAGCCCCCGCAGCTTGCCGGCCATCGCGCCCAATCGGCTGTAATGCCGCAGCTTCGATTTCGCCGGCGCATTCGTCACGCGCGGCTGGCCGGGGTCGATCTCCCATGGATGAAAGTAGAACACGCCGGGCTGCCCCTGCCCCGCCACCTGGCGCACCGCATAATCGGTGAGCGCGGCCGGAAAGAGCCGGAAGAAGCCGCCGCCGGTCGCCATCCGGCGCGATCCGAACTCGGCGACCGTTACCGGCACTTCGATCAGGTCGGCATCGCCAAGCGGGCGGAAGGCGAAGCGCGACGCTTCGGGCCAGCCGTAATGGTCATGCTTCAAGGGCGCGACGCTCGACGAATAGACATAGCCCGCCTCGGCGAGCACGTCATACGCCCACGGCGTGCGCGCATCGATCGAGAAGCTCGGCGCGCGATAGCCGGTGACGGCGGTGCCGCCGGCATCCTCGAGCGCGGCGCGGGCGCGCGCGATGTCGGCGCGGAACACGTCGGCATCCATCGTGAAGACGCGGTCGTGATCCCAGCCATGGCTGGCGACTTCGTGCCCCTGTTCGACGATCCGGCGGATCAGCGCGGGGTAGCGTTGTGCGACCCAGCCGAGCGTGAAGAAGGTCGCCTTGACGCCGCTTTCGGCGAATAAGGCGAGCACCGCGTCGGTGTTGCGCTCGACGCGCGGCGTGAGCGAATCCCAGTCGGCCTTGGCGATCACCGTCTCGAACGCGCCGACCTGGAACCAGTCCTCAATGTCGACGGTCAGCGCATGGCGCATCGTCTCAGCCCCCCGCGCGCGCGGCGGCGCTGCTCGGCGGCTGCCCGGCTTCGGCCCAGTCGACCAGCAGCGTCAGCACGCGGCGGAGTGCGATATCCTGTTCGTCGATCCGCAATTCGAGCGATGCGATGCGGTCGAGCAGCGCCTGGTCGACCGACGGACCGGCGGGCACATCGGTTTCCTCGACCGGATCGCCCGCGGTCGTAACGGGCGCGAAGACCGACACTGGCACCGGCAGGGGTTCGGGCTCCGGTTCGGCTTCTGGCTCGACTTCAGGCTCGGGCTCGGGCTCGACTTCGGGCTCTGGCTCGGGCTCTGGCTCGGGCTCGGGCTCGGGCTCGGGCTCTGGCTCGGGCTCCTGTTCCGGCTCAGGTTCGGGCTCCGGATCGACGATCGCGGGCGGTTCCGGCGCGACCACGAGCCTGGGCTCGGGTTCCGGCGTCGGCTCGATCATCGTCTCCGGCTCCGGCTCGACAGCAGCGACGGCATCAGTGTCGGCGATCGGGTTCGGCTCGGCCGGCCCAGCGGCGATCGCGAGCGGCCTCATCCCCGTCATATCGCCGGCGATATCCGCGATCACAGTCGCGACGGCAGCGCCGTCGATGGTTTCGAGCTGTTCGATCGCGCCATAGAGCAGCACGCGCCCGGCGAGCTGGTTGAGCCGGCGCGGCACGCCGTCCGATCCGGCATGGAAAGCGGCGAAGGCGTCGGGGGTGAAATGCGGACGCCCGGTCCACCCCGCGACGGCGAGGCGGTGGAGCATGTAGGGCGCGACTTCGTCGGCCGCCATCGGATCGAGATGGTGCATCGCGATGATCCGCTGCCGCAACTGCTCGAGCCGGTCGGATCCGTGCAGCCGCTCGCGAAACTCGGGCTGGCCGAGCAGAAAGATCTGCAGCAGCGCATGGCCGCCGGTCTGGAAGTTCGAGAGCATCCGCAGCTCCTCGAGGCTCGACACCGGCAAAGCCTGCGCTTCGTCGACGATCAGCAACGTGCGCCGCCCGGTGCGCGCGGTCGCATGGAGGCCGCGTTCGATCGCCACCAGCAGCTGCGCCTTGGTCAGCCCGTCGCTGTCGACCGACAATCCGCCCGCGACCATCCGCAGCAGGTCGTCCGCCTCGATCTGCGTCGAGACGAGCTTGATGACGTGGAGCCGCGTCGGATCGATCGTGTCCATCAGATGACCGACCAGCGTGGTCTTGCCCGCGCCGACATCGCCAGTGATGACGATGAAGCCCTCGCCCTGCGCCAGGCCATAGCCGAGATACGCCATCGCCTTGCGATGCGTCGCGGTCTCGAACCAATAGCGCGCATCCGGCGTGAGCTGGAAGGGTTTTGCGCTCAAGTCGTAATGATCATCGTACATAGTGAGCATCCTCGCCCATAGGACCGCCACGCATCAGAATTGGTACCGTACACCGACCTGGCCCGTCGCGGTAACCTGGTCGGCAACGCCGTTCTGGCTGAACGAATAGAGTCCGGCCGACGCGCTCGTGCCGATCCGTCCGAAATTGTGGTAATAGAGCGCGGTTGCCGCGGCGCTGGTCACTCCGGCGCTGTTGGCGATCCCGCTGTCGTAATAATTGAACACCGCAGTGCCGTTGATCCCCGAGCTGCTCGTCAGCGGGAGGTTGGCAAACGCCTGCGCATAATAGCTTTGGTCGGTTACGCCGTCGATCGAGAAAGCAGCGCTGGGCTGATCGGGCGCAAGGAACCTGCGCGACGCGTAGCCGCCGCCGAAGCCGATATTGAGCTTGCCGCGGGTTGCCGAGATGACCGCGTCGATCCCGCGCGCGCGATAGGCCGCGGTCGAGATCGACTGGAAGACGCCGTTGAGGCAGCCCCCCGCCACGCCACCGCCCGCGCCGAAAGTGCAGCCGCCATATTGCTGGCTGAACAAGGCGCGCTGTTCGAGGAACGCGGTCGGCAGGCCCGACAGCCCGGTGCGCAGCTGACCGCCAAACGTCTGGACGCTGTCATAGACGCCAGCCTGGATGGCGATCGACTGCGAGGGCGCGTAGCTGAGCGAGCCGAGATAGGTCGTCCCGCCATAGCGCCGCCCGACGCGCGCCTGCAGCGTGGTGCGCGACGACGGGCGCCAGATCACCCCGGCATCATAGATCAGCCCATCGGTCTGATAGGCGATCCGCTCGGGCGATGCGGGATCGGTTTGGAACCGGCCCTTGCGATCGACAACCGGAGCGCCGCTGGCGTCGAGCAGCGCGTCCTTCTGGGTAATCTTCAGCTTTTCATAGCCCGCCCCCGCGGTCACCGCGAGCGTCGGCACCACCGGCAGGACGAGATCGGCGCGGACGACCTTGTCGTCGAACTTCTGGTCCAGCTGGCCCGCCGTCTCGCGGTTGTAGGCGCCGGAGACGTTGATGCCGACCGGCAGGATCTCGCCGGCCTTCACGCCGGCGCTGGCGTTGAGCGTGTGGCTTTGCGAAGTGTCGAACACGTCGAGTCGCGGGCTGCCCACGGGCACGCCGGTATTCCCCGGCGCGTCGGCCTTGGTATAGCCGTAGCGATAGCTCGCGGCGAGCCCGACCGGGCCGGCGTGCGTCGCATAGGTCGGGCCGACATAGCCCGAGAAGACCTGGCTGATATTGTCGCGCCGCCCGACCTGCGCGATCGGCGCAGCGCCGCGGATGTCGGTGCGCGTCTGCGTCGCGAGCAAGCCGGCATCGACACTGAGATTGGGCGCGATGCTGACGCTGCCGCGCGCAAGCCCGTTGTGCAGATCGTCGTCGCCAACGCGCTTGGTGTAGGAGAAATGCCGTTCGTAGCGATAGCTGACCTGCAGCTGCGTGCGCTTGGTCTGGACCGACGCATTGACCCCGGCGGCGACCGTCGAATAGGTCAGCACGTCGTCATTGGTGAGGTCGGCCGAGACGATCTGGCCGATCTCGATATACGGCGAGATGCGACTCCGGCGCTGCTGCTCCTGCGCCTGCGCCGGCGCGATCGCGAGCAGGGCGACGAGGCCGCCGGCGATGGCGGAAAGGTTCGAGATGCGGGTGCGCGTCATATCGCGTCGTCCTGTTGTCCGTAATAGCTGCCGAACCGGTGCCGTCCCGTAACGAGCGTGACGGCGTTGAGAAGCAGGTTGATCTGTTCGCAGCCGACGAGGAGATCGACGGCATCGCGCAGATCGCTGTCGCTGGTCTTGTCGGCGCGCACGACGAACATGACCTGACCGGCGTGATTGGCAAGCGCGGCCGCGGGCGATGCCGTGAGCGCAGGCGGAGAATCGAAGATCAGCAGCCGCCTGGGATCGGTCGCGAGCAATTGCGCGATCAATTCGCCGGTGCGCGCGCTGGCGACCAGTTCGGTGTCCGCGTTTGTCTTGCGACCCGATGGCAGCAGGCTGAGCTGCGGGATGTCGGTCCGCACGACGCACGCCTCGACATCGCGCGTCGGGTCGGCGAGCGCGTCGAGCAAGCCCGGCCCCTCGCGCAGGCCGAGCCGCTGCATCACGTCGGGCTTGCCGAAATCGGCGTCGATCAGCAGCACCTCGACATCGCGCTCGGCCGCGAGCGAGATGGCGAGGTTGATCGCGCAATAGGTCTTGCCGTCGTCGGGCTGCGCCGAACAGACCAGGATCGTCCGCGACAGGTCGCCGTCGCTCGCCCGCACTACGCGCGCGGTGGCGAGCAACTGGCGCTTCACCGATCGGAATTCCTCGGCCAGCACGCCGATCGGTGCGCCGGGGACGAGCAAGCCGTGCTCGGCCAGCCTTGCGCGGTCGATCGTCGCGACGCGCTGCGGTCGCGTAGGAAGCGGCGGACGCGGCGAAGCCTCGACGATCACCGGCGCAGGCGCGGGGTTGATCACCGGCGGGATGATCGCATCGTCGGGTCGCGCGCGCGTCGCTTCGCCAAAGTCGTAGCGTTCGGCGGCTCGCTCGAGCAGCGACCGGGTCTTCTTGGGAGGCGCAGTTTCGGTCATGCCGCCAATCCCCGCTGCAGCATCTCGACGCCGAGCAAAGCCACATAGGCCACGCCAAGTGCCGCGACGCCGCCCCCATAATAGAGCAGCAACCGCCGGCGCTGCGCGACCTGCAGCTTGCTGACCGTCTCGCCGATCGAACCGATCACCGGCAGGCCGCTGAGCTTCTCGAGCCGCGCCTCGGTCGCAAAGGTCGTCCTGAACTGCGCGAGACCGAACGCCACCGCCACGCCCGCGCCGAGCGCGACGATCAGCACGCCGGTGAGCAGCAACGGGCGGTTGGGCGACGCCGGCACGCGCGGGGCGGTCGGCGGGTCGATCACGCTGAACTTGATCGAGTCGGTCTGGCTCTGCGCCTGGCCGCGGAGCTTGATCGCCTCGCGGTCGGCGAGCATCTTGGCGTAACCGTCCTTGAGCACCTGGTTTTCATTGTCGATCTGCGACTGCTGCGCAGCGACCGCCGGGTCGCCCGCCAGTTTGGCGTTGATCGTGTCGAGGTCGCGCTGCAGCTGCGACTTGCGGGCCGAGAGCGCTGCGACTTGCGACTGCTTGTCGGCCTGGATCGAGCGCAGCGAGACATAGGCCGGGTTCGACGCCGCCCCCGCACCGCCGCCGCCGACCATCGGCTCGCCGCGCGCCGCCGCCTGCGCCGAGGCGAGCTGGCTGCGCAGGGCAACCACGTCGGGATGGTTCTCGGTATAGCCGCGAGCCCGCGCATCGGCGAGCTGGCCCTGGATCGCATTGAGCCGCGCGCGTGCCGGCCCAGCGCTCGCGCTGCCCGCCACGCCGGGGATGTTGGCTGGCGTTCCCGCCATCTGGCCGCTGACGACCGACAGCGCCGACTGCGCGGCGGCGAGATCGCTGTCGACCTGCGCCATCGCCGAGCGCGCCGCGCTCATCCGGTCGGTGAGCGAGCCCGTGCCCGGCAGGCTGCCGAGATAGCGGTTCTGGAAATCGGCGCGCTTGGCGTCGGCATCGGCGAGCTGCTTCTGCCGCTGCGCGAGCTGCGCATCGAGGAATTTGAGGCTCGAGGTCGTCTCGTCGCGATCGCCCGACAGATTCTGCTCGACGAACAGGTCGATCAGTTTCTGCACCACTTGCTGCGTGACCTTGGGGCTCGCGCCGGTCGCCACGATCGAGAAGAGATTGTCCTGCTCGGCGGTGATCTTGATCGACTTGGACAGCGTGTTGACGCGATCGGCGACGTCGCGATCGGTCTTCACCGTATTGGCGAGATCGGTGCCGCGCACGACCTTTTCGAGATTGACCGCCGACGTCAGCGTCTGGCGGATCGTGTCGACATCCTTCTGCTGGTCGGCCGGGGTGATGCCGACCGCGCTGGGCAGGATCGTGTTGAGCTGCACGAACACGCGCGCGCGCGATTCGTAGCTGTTGGGGATCTGCGCGATCACCGTCCAGCCGAGCACTGCAATGCCCCACGCGACCGCGAGCGCGATCCAGCGCCGCAGCCAGATCGTGTGCAGGATGATCCTGAGCTCGGTGAAGAGGCCACTCATTCCCGGCCGACCCTCAGAACATGCTCTCGGGGATGATGATCACATCGCCCGGCTCGAGCCGCACGTTGGCGCGGCTGTCGCCGTCCTTGAGCAGCTTCGACAGCTTGAGATTATATTCGACCTGCTTGCCGGTGTCGCGATTGTAGCGGACGAGCTTCGCACGGTTGCCCGCGGCATATTCGCTGAGGCCGCCGACCGAGATCATCGCGTCGAGCAACGTCATGTTGGCGCGATACGGGATCGAGGCGGGCTTGGCGGTCGCGCCGACGATGCGGACCTGCTGGCTGAAGGTGCCGCTGAAATTCTCGACGATCACCGATACGATCGGATCCTTGATATATTCGCCGAGCGCGATCTTCATGTCGTCGGCGAGCATCCGCGGCGTCTTGCCGACCGCGGGCATGTCGCTGATCAGCGGCGTGGTGATCCGCCCGTCGGGGCGCACCTGCACCTTGGTCGACAGTTCGGGGTTGCGCCACACGAAGATGTTGAGCTGGTCGAGCGGGCCGATGATATATTCCTCGCCCGGCTGTTCCTGCGCCGCGACGAAGCCGGCCTGCGGCAGTTCCGGGCCACGCGACGTCGTGCAGCCGGTCAGCGCGAGCGCACTCGTGCCGACCAACAGGACCCCACCGACCACTTTCCGAAATCGCAGCATGCAAACCTCCCGCCGCATCGTGCCGCCGCCGAACGTCACGTCTGACGCACGGGGGCAAGCTCACGGCTATGACGTCGATATGGCTGGGAAGAGGTGAATATTGCGTTAGGACTGCTGGACTAGCAGTTCACGTGGCTGGGAATGGCCGAGAAATGCCGTCGGGCTCGCCGAGAGACCGTAAGCGCCGGCCATGAACACCGCAATCAGGTCCCCCACGTTTGCGACCGGCAACGACACGCGATCGGCAAGGCGATCGAGCGGGGTGCACAGCGGCCCGACGACGCTGACGCTCTCGGTCGGCGCGCCGGCGGCGGCGCTCGCCACCGCGACGGGATAGTTGCGCCGCACCACCGTGCCGAGGTTGCCCGTTGCGGCGAGCTGGTGATGCAGCCCGCCATCGACGACGAGGAAGGTCTCGCCGCGACTGTCCTTGCGATCGACGACGCGCGTCAGATAGACGCCGGCCTCCCCGACCAGCCAGCGCCCGAGCTCGATCGCGAAGCGCGTCGTCGCCAGGCTCGCCGCGCGGGCCTCGAGCGCGACCGACAGGGCGTCGCCGATGTGCTGGACGTCGAGCGGCACCTCGTTGGGGAAATAGGGGATGCCGAAGCCCCCGCCGAGATTGACCAGCGGCGGCTCCGCACCGATCGCGTCGGCGAGCTGCCCGGCCAGCGCCAGCGTCGCCGCCTGCGTCTCGACGATCGCGCCGGCATCGAGCGCCTGCGACCCGGCATAGATGTGGAGACCGCGCCAGTCCGCCCCCGCCGCGATCACCTGTCGCGCGACCGCCGCGACCTGGTCGGCATCGATCCCGAACGGCGATGCCCGCCCGCCCATCCGCATCCCCGAGCCGCGCAGCTCGATCTCGGGATTGACGCGGATCGCGAGCCGCGGGGTGATCCCCAGCCGCTCCGCGATCGTCAGCGCGCGGTTGGCCTCGTTGGCGGATTCGAGGTTGATCGTGCTGCCGGCACTGATCGTCGCGGCGAGTTCGTCGTCGCGCTTGCCCGGGCCGGCGAAGCTGATCGCGGCGGCCGGCTTTTCCACCAGCGCCATGGCGAGTTCGCCCGCCGAGGCGACGTCGAAACCATCGACCAGCGGCGCCATTGCGGCGAGCAACGGCGCGAACGGATTGGCCTTGATCGCATAATGCAGGTCGACCGATGGAAATGCGCGGCGGAAGCTCGCGATACGCGCGGCGACGACCGCCATGTCATAGACGAACAGCGGCGTATCGCCCGCGACGCCCACCCAATGCTCGGCGCTTTCGCCGGCGATGACGAGCGGGGTGGTGGCGAACGCCGCCGGGATCGTGCCCATCGGTTTCATGACGTCAGTTCCGCTTTGATGGCCGCACGATCGAGCTTGCCGTTGGCATTGCGTGGGAGGTCCGCGCGCCAGTCATAGCGTGCGGGCTGCTGGAAGCTCGGCAGGTCGCGCCGCAAGCGCAGGCGCAGCGCATCCTCGCGCGATCCGTCGCCGCGCGCGACGACGACGATCACTTGCCCGAAGCGCGGATCGGGCACGCCGAGCGCGACCGCCTCGATGGTTTCGCCGCCGGCGAGCACGGCCTCCTCGATCTCGGTCGGGCTGATGCGGTTGCCCGCGCTCTTGATCATCTCGTCGTCGCGCCCGACGAAGCGGAGCAGCCCCGCTTCGTCCATCACCGCGGTGTCGCCCGACCAGACGGCGATCCCGCCCGAGCTCGACCACGCCGGTGCCGGGCGGAAGCGCTGCGCGGTCCGCTCGGCGTCGCGCCAATAGCCGTGCGCGACGAGCGGGCCGGCATGGACGAGTTCGCCCGCCTCGCCCGGCGCGGCGCGCGATCCGTCGGGGCGCACCACCATCACCTCGGCGAACGGGATCGCGCGGCCGACCGAATCGGGATGTGCCGCGACGAGCTCGGGCGGCAGATAGGTCGAGCGGAACGCCTCGGTCAGCCCATACATCGGATAGAGGTCCGCCGCCGGAAAACGCACGCGCAGGCCTGCGACGAGCGGCGCGGTGAGCGCGCCGCCCGAATTGGTCAGGCGTTTCAACTGCCTTGCGGCCTCCTCCGGCCACTCCGCCTCGAGCAACTGCACCCACAAGGGCGGCACCCCGGCGAGCGTCGTCGGCGCGAGCCGCGCGAACGCCTTCACGACGTCGCGCGCGGTGAGATAGTCGAGCGGCGCATAGCTCGCGCCCGCCGCCCAGGTCGAGAAGAGCTGATTCTGGCCATAGTCGAAGCTCAGCGGGAGCACGCCGAGCACGCGATCGTCCGGCGTCAGCGCGAGATACTGCTCCACGCTGATCGCGCCGAGCCAGAGATTGGCATGGCTCAGCATCACGCCCTTGGGTCGCCCGGTCGAGCCCGAGGTGTAGAGGATCGCGGCAAGCGTGTCGGGATCGGCCTGCGAGGGCGGCGCGACGTCGCCGAGCGTCACATCGTCTTCGAGGAGGCTGGCGCATCCCGCTGGGATATCGCCGCTTTCCAGCGTATCGCGCCGCGCCGCCTGCGTCAGCAACAGCGCCGCGCCACTATCGGCGAGGATATGGGCGACCTGCGCGCGCTTGAGCATCGGGTTGATCGGCACGTGCACCAGCCCCGCGCGCGGCGCCGCCATCGGCAGCACGCAGGCGAGCCGCGTCTTGGGCAACCAGCTCGCGATCCGCGCACCCGGGGCATGCCCCTGCCCCGCCAGCCACGCCGCGACTTGCCCGGTCAGCGCCTCCAGCCCGGCGAAATCGAGCGTGCCCGCGCGGTCGATCAACGCGATCGCATCAGGCGCGCCGCGCGACGGCAGCGTGTCGATGGGCCGGGGCAAAGGGTCGAGCGCGATCATCCGCCCTAGATAGCCGCCGGGGCCGCGCTGTGAAGGGCCAGCAGGCCGCGCTTGGCATTGTCGCGCCCAGTCTCTATCGCAGCGCACCATAACAGATAGGACCGGGACCGACCGTGCTTCCAGACGATTATGACCAGATCGATGCGACCGTACGCGCCACCTTGCGCGATGTCCTGGGGCTGAGCGAGGCGCGCGTCGCCGCGTTCCAGGCCGAAACCCCCCTGTTCGGCGCGCTGCCCGAGCTCGATTCGATGGCGGTCGCGGGGCTGCTGACCGAGCTCGAGGAGCGGCTCGGCGTGCTGATCGAGGATGACGAGGTCGACGGCGAGATGCTCGAGACCTACGGCGCGCTGGTGCGCTTTGTGGCGGCCAAGGCGCCGCGATGACGGCGCCCGCTTGATCGAGTCGTACGAAACGCGCAGCGGCCGCGAGGCCATGCTCGGTTTCGGACCGGCCGGTGGGCCGGTTGCGGTGGTCGCGCTGCCGCTCTTCGAGGAAGCCAATCGTGTGCGCGCCTTCGCGGTGGCGATCTGCCGCGCGTTGGCCAGGCGCGGCGTGGCGAGCCTGCTGCCCGACGTGCCGGGTCAGGGCGAGAGCGTCGTACCGCTCGAGCAGTGTGGGATCCGAGATTTCAGCGATGGCTACGCCCGCGCCGTGCAGCAGGAGCTCGTCGCCGGGCGGCGGCCCTACGGCGTTGCGATCCGCAGCGGCGCGCTGCTCGACACGCAGGCGGCGCTGGCGGGCCGGTGGCACCTGGCGCCGCAGGATGGGGCCAGCTTGCTGCGCGATCTCAAGCGGATCAAACAAGCCGGTGCGAAACCGGGCGAAATCTTGTCTCTGGATGGCGGCGCGCCGATCGAGATCGCGGGCAACCGGCTATCGCCCGACCTGCTCAGCACGCTTCCGTCCCATGCGCTGCGGACGGCGCAGGATGGCTCTGTCCGCATCGTCCGCCTCGAAACCGATCGCGAGCCCGCCGACCGGCATGTCCCCGGCGCCCCCTTGTGGCGCCGCGCCGAGCCTGACACCGATCTCGCGCTCGCCACCATATTGGCGGACGACATCGCCGACTGGATCGCCGCATGCGACGCGTGATCCGCTTCCCGTGCAGCGGTGACACCCTGTTCGGCACGCTCGATACCGCGCCCGGCAAGACCGGGCTGCTGATCGTCTCGGGCGGCAACGAGATCCGTGTCGGCGCGCATCGCGGGATGGCGCTGCTCGCGCAGACATTGGCGGCGCGCGGCATCCCGGTGTTCCGCTTCGATCGCCGCGGCGTCGGCGATTCGACCGGCACGAATGGCGGCTTCCTGTCGTCGTGCCGCGACATTGGCTGTGCCGCAGCGACCTTCAGCGCGGAGACCGGGATCGAGCGGCTCGTCGCGTTCGGCAATTGCGATGCCGCGACCGCGCTTGCATTGTTCGTCGCGACCGCGGGGATCGACCGGCTGATCCTCGCCAACCCGTGGGTGATCGAGGAAACCGACACGCTGCCCCCCGCCGCCGCGATCCGCGCGCGCTATGTCGAAAAGCTCAAGGATCCGCGCGAATGGCTGCGGCTCGCGCGCGGTGGCGTCAATTTGTCGAAGCTGGCCGGTGGCTTGGCGAAGGTTGCGCAGAGCAAGCCTGAAGCCGCCGAGAGCCTCGCAGCGCGGCTGCGCACGGCGCTGGCGGAAAGCCGGATCGACACGACGATCCTGCTCGCGGCGCGCGACAACACTGCGATCGCGTTTCGCGACGGGTGGGACAGGCCGGTCGCGCTCTGCGACACCGACAGCCACAGCTTCGCGCATCCGGCCGATGCGGCGTGGCTGGAGGCGCAGATCTTCGCCGCGGTAACGCGCGGCTAGCATTTGATCGACGCCCCGAAAACCGTCACCCCGGCACGAGGCCGGGGTGACGCAGAATCAAGCTCTTACTCCGCCGCCTCGGCCAGCTCGAACTCGGCTTCCGCCAGGAACTTCTCGGCATCGAGCGCCGCCATGCAGCCCGTTCCAGCCGCAGTCACGGCCTGCCGGTAGATCTTGTCCATCACGTCGCCGCACGCGAACACGCCGGGGACGCTGGTGCGCGTCGAGCCGGTCTCGACCCACAGGTAGTGGTCCTCGTCGAGCTTGAGGTGCCCACGGAACAGCTCGGTCGCCGGGTGATGCCCGATCGCGACGAAGCCGCCCTCGGTGTCGAGCCGCGACTTCTCGCCCGTCACGGTATCGACCAAGTCGATCGCGACGAGCCCGGCCGTGCCGCCACCGTCGACGAAGCTGTCGACTTCCTTGTTCCACAAGACAGTCACGCCCTTGTGCGCGAACAGCCGCTCCTGGAGGATCCGCTCGGCGCGCAGCGAGCTGCGGCGGTGGATCAGCGTGACGTCGGGCGAATGGTTGGTCAGGTACAGTGCTTCCTCGACCGCGGTGTTGCCGCCGCCGATCACCGCGACCTTCTTGCCGCGATAGAAGAAGCCGTCGCACGTCGCGCAGGCGCTGACGCCCTTGCCCTTGAGCGCTTCCTCGCTGTCGAGCCCGAGCCACTTGGCCTGCGCGCCGGTCGCGATGATCAGCACGTCGCCTTCATAGATATCGCCGCTGTCGCCGGTCAGGCGGAACGGGCGCTGCGACAGGTCGACCGACACGACGGTGTCGTACATCAGCGTGGTGCCGACATGCTCGGCCTGCTTCTGCATCTGCTCCATCAGCCACGGGCCCTGGATGACGTCGGCGAACCCGGGATAATTCTCGACATCGGTGGTCGTCATCAGCTGCCCGCCGGGCTGGATGCCCTGGACGAGGATCGGCCTCATGCCCGCGCGCGCGCCATAAATGGCGGCGGAAAGGCCGGCCGGGCCGGAGCCGAGGATCAACATGCGCGTCTGGTGGGTGGTCATGATTGCTTTCGTCCTGTCGGTCCACCGCCTCTAAGGGGAGCGATGGACCGGCTGACAACATGGGAGGTCGGCAGCGCGGCGCAAGGGCCGCGACCTGCCGGGAGGATCAGGCCGGCATGCCGTAGAGCGTGCACAGCTTGTTGCCGGCGGGATCGCGCAGATAGGCGAGGTAGAGCTTCCCCATGCCGCCGTCGCGGACACCGGGCGCATCCTCGATCGCGGTGCCGCCGGCGGCGAGCCCCGCGGCATGCCACGCATCGGCCTGCTCGGGCGAGGACGCGGCGAAGCCGATCGTCCCGCCATTGGCATGGCATGCCGGCGCACCGTCGATCGGCTTGGTGACGATGAAGACTCCGCCGCCGTGCATGTAGACGAGACGGCCACTATTCTCGACCGCGGGCTTGGCACCCAGTGCGCCGAGCGTCGCGTCGTAGAAGGCGCGCGACGCTTCGAGGTCGTTCGATCCGATCATGATGTGGCTGAACATGGCATGCTCCCTGGCAGGATGCGTCGCGCTTGCTGCATCGACGTCGCTGGCCGGCTAGCGCATTTGCGGTCGTCGCGAAAGTGTCGGGACTTGTCGAACGGCCGACGATCGCCGTATCGCTGCGGTCCCAAGGACGTCCGATCGCTTATGCTCAGCACGCTCGAACAGGTCGCGATCAACCTCGACTCCGCGCGCGCCCTGCGCGCGGCCGGCACGCCCTATCGCCAGATCGGCCGTCAGCTCGGGCTCACCAGCGGCCAGCTCGGCCACATCCGCCGCACGCTCAAGCGCGAAAAGGCCGGGCTGACGCGGCTGCGCTCGACACATGGCGATGTCAGCATGCGCGAGCTCTCGGTCAACCGCTCGGCGCTGCCGATCGGCTTGCGGCACGGCCTGACCGCGTCGGGCTATCGCACGCTCGGCGACCTTGCCGACCGGATCGCCGATCCCGACCTGCCAGGATTCGAGGCGATGCCTGGCATCGGCCCGTATCGCGCGCGCCTGATCAAAAACCTGCTGGACCAGTTCGGCCTGCTCGCCGGCAGCGCCGATCTTCAGGCCGAGATCGAGGCGCTGTTCCCCGAATTGCGCGCCTGAGCCGCATCGCGAGAATGGCGCAGCGCGACCAAGCTGGGTAGGACGGCCGCTTCTTCCTTCACAGTCTAGGCACCCCGCATGACCGGCCCCACCCCCGACGATCGCCTCAACAAGCTGCTCGAAAGCTTCATGGGCCATGTCATCTCGCTCGACGGCGTGCGCCTCGCGCATCGCCACATGCTCGCCGAACTGCTCGCGCGGCTGCCGAACAGCGATTTCGTCGACGAACTCATCGCCGGCGCCGATGCGACCGAAGCCGAGCCGGGCGAGATGCGGCGGATGGCCGCCTATCGCAGCGAGCTCGACACGCTGGTCGAGGAAGCACGCGCGATCCGCGAGGGCCAGGCCAAGGCCTGACCCTCGCGCGTATCAACCGTGCGCCTGCGCGCGGGCCTGGGCGCGCTGCGCCTTGGCCGCCTTGGCGGCGCGGTGATGCCCGTACCAGCAGCCCGCCGCGGCGCCGAGCACGGCATGGCCCTTGCCGACATAATGGCCCGCGACGCCGCCGACCGCCGCGCCCTTGAGGCAGCCCTTGGCATAGACGGGCGAACTGGCAGCGATGGCGGCGGCGGCAGCGACGGTGAGAGCGATACGCGACATCGGAAAATCTCCATAACACGACGCTCGACCAGCCGGGCGTCCAACGCCAACATAAGGCGCGTCGCGCCTGTTACCAGAGCGCGGCGCGACGACGCCTTGCTCACAGCCCCAAGCGTTTGGTAAACGACACGACCGTCCTCGGACCGACCCGCAGCAGCGCCGCGGCCGACGACCTTTGGGGACTATCGCATGGCACCGGCGCAATTGAGCGTGATCGTCTTTCTCGAGCTGCTGGTGATCGTGGCGATGGCGCGCGCGGTCGGCTGGTTGGGCAAGCGCTTCCTCGGGCAACCGCAGGTCGTCGGCGAGATGATCGCGGGCGTCGTGCTCGGCCCCTCGCTGTTCGGCCTGCTGTTTCCCGCGCTCCAGGCCGATCTGTTCCCCAAGGATACGAAGGGCGTCCTCTACGTCGGCGCGCAGCTCGGCGTCGGGCTCTACATGTTCATCGTCGGGCTCGGGTTCGACACGCGGCATTTCCGGTCGAACCTCAAGAGCGCCAGCGCCGTGTCGCTCGCCGGGATGGCCGCCCCGTTCGCGCTGGCGGTGCTGCTCGCACCGCTGCTGATGCGCACCCCGGGGCTGTTCAGCGACCGGCTGACGAGCGTGCAGGCGGCACTGTTCCTCGGCGCCTGCATCTCGATCACCGCCTTCCCGATGCTCGCGCGCATCATCCATGAGCGCGGGCTGTCGGGCTCGCCGCTCGGCACGCTGGCGCTGTCGGCGGGCGCGATCGACGATGCCGCGGCGTGGACCGTGCTCGCGGTCGTGCTCGCGACCTTCGGCGATGGCAGCGGCGTGGCGATCAAGGCGATCGGCGGCGCGGTGCTGTTCGCAGGCCTCGTCCTCGGACTCGGACCGCGCTTGCTCGCCCCGCTCGGTCGCGCGGCGGAGCGGGCCGGCGGCGTCAGCCAGGGGATGCTCGCGCTCGTGCTCACGCTGTTCCTTGCCGCGGCCTGCGCGATGGACTGGGTCGGGATGCATGCGGTGTTCGGCGGCTTCCTGCTCGGATCGGTGATGCCGCGCGGCGTGCTGACGCGCGAGGTGCGCGCCAAGCTCGAGCCGATCACCGTCGTGCTGTTGCTGCCGATGTTCTTCACCTTCTCCGGGCTCAACACGCAATTGGCGCTGGTGGTCGAACCTTCGCTGCTGCTGATCGCGCTTGCGGTGTTCGCCGCCTCGGTGCTCGCCAAGTTCGGCGCATGCTGGGCAGCGGCGCGGCTGACCGGGCAGGACAATCCGACCGCACTCGGCGTCGGGGCGCTGATGAACGCGCGTGGGCTGATGGAGCTGATCATCATCAACATCGGCTTGCAGCGCGGCATCATCGGGCCGGCACTGTTCGCGATCCTGGTGATCATGGCGATCGCGACGACGCTGATGGCCGCGCCTTTGTTCGAGCTGGTCTATGGCCGCAAGGCGCGCGCGCGCGGCGATCTCGGCGCGCTCGATGAAAGCGGCGCGCCGACCGAGCCGCAGCGCAGCGTCGCGGCGATCGGCGCCTGACGCGCAGAAACGGGGGCGACCATCGGCCGCCCCCGTCGCCCTGCGATCAGCGCTGGATGAACGCCAGCAGGTCGGCGTTGATCTGCTCGGCATGGGTCGTCGGCATGCCGTGCGGATAGCCCGGATAGCTGATCAGCACCGCGCCCGGGATCAGCTCGGCCGACTTCGGCCCCGAATTGGCGAACGGCACGACCTGGTCGTCCTCGCCGTGCAGCACCAAGGTCGGCACGGTGATCGCTTTCAGGTCTGCGGTGAAATCGGTCTCCGAGAAGGCCGCGATGCCGTCATGATGCGCCTTGATCCCGCCCATCATGCCCTGGCGCCACCAATTCTGCCGCACCGCTTCCTTCACCTCGGCGCCTTCGCGATTGTAGCCGTAGAAGGGCATCGTGAAGTCGAGATAGAATTGCGGGCGGTTGGTCGCGGTCTGGACGCGGATCCCGTCGAACACCTCCATCGGCACGCCGTCCGGATTGGCCGCGGTCTTGAGCATCAGCGGCGGCACCGCGCTGATCAGCACCGCCTTGGCGACGCGGCCGGGCTTGGCCTGGGCGACGTAGCGCGCGACCTCGCCGCCGCCGGTCGAATGGCCGATATGGATCGCATCCTTGAGATCGAGCGCGTCGGTCAGCTCGACCACGTCGGCGACATACTGGTCCATCGTGTGGCCGACCGAGCCCTGGCTCGAGCGGCCGTGCCCGCGGCGGTCATGCGTGACGACGCGGTAACCCTGCGCGAGGAAGAACATCACCTGCCCGTCCCAATCGTCCGAGCTGAGCGGCCAGCCGTGGTGGAACATGATCGTCTGTGCGTCGCGTGGGCCGAGGTCCTTGTAGAAGATCTCGGTGCCGTCCTGGGTGGTGATGAAGGTCATGAGACTATCCTGCTGCTGGAGAGAGGTACGCGGGTACAAGAGCGAGCGTCAGGCTGCGTCGACGAGCACGATCTCGGCATCTTCGAGCGCAGTCACGCGTAGCACCGCTTCGTTACGGATCGCCGCACCGTCGCGTGCATCGATCCGCACGCCGTTGACCTCGACCGACCCCGTCGCCGGCACGAGATACGCATCGCGGCCTGCGCCGAGTGCATATTCGGCGGTTTCCCCGGCCTTCAGCGTCGCGCCGACGATGCGGGCGTCGGTGCGGATCGGCAAGGCGTCGCTATCCTCGGCAAAACCGCTCGCCAGCGTGACGAACTGGCCCGACCGCGCGCCCTTGGGGAAGGGCTTGGCACCCCAGGTCGGCGCATCGCCGCGGGTCTTGGGTTCGATCCAGATCTGGAAGATCTTGGTGGTGCCGGGCTCGCGATTATATTCCGAATGGCGCACGCCGGATCCGGCGCTCATCACCTGCACGTCGCCGGCTTCGGTGCGGCCGACATTGCCCAGGCTGTCCTGATGCGTGATCGCGCCTTCGCGGACATAGGTGATGATCTCCATGTCGGCGTGCGGATGCGGCGGAAAGCCGGTGCCGGCCTCGATCGTGTCGTCGTTCCACACGCGGATCGGGCCCCACCCCATCCGGGCAGGATCGTAATAGTTGGCGAACGAAAAATGATGCTTGGCGTCGAGCCAACCATGGTTTGCACCACCAAGGCTGGCGAAGGGGCGGCGTTCGATCATCGTCTGTCTCCGAAGGAAGCGCGATTGCTTCGTTGGACACAAGATGGCGGCATGCGCGACTTGACGAAAGTGCAACGTTGGCATCACATCATTGCCAATTATGACATGTAAAAAGCCATGAGCCGCCGCCTTCCCGATTTCGAAGCGTGGGCGATCTTCGCCAAGGTCGCCGAGCGCGGCTCGTTCGCCGGCGCCGCGCAGGAGCTTGGCCTGTCCAACCCGACGGTTTCGAAGGCGATCGCGCGGCTCGAGGCGCGACTCGGCATCGCCCTGCTCGCGCGCACCTCGCGGCGGCTCTCGCTGACCGAGAGCGGCCGCGCCGCGCTCGAACGTGCGACGCGCGTGCTCAACGAGGGCGAACTGCTCGAGGACGAGGCGGTCGAGCAGTCGACCACGCCGCGCGGACTGGTGCGGATCAGCGCGCCGCTGTCGTTCGGCATCGGCTATGTCGGCGCGACGTTGCCCGCCTTTCTCAACGCCTATCCCGAGATCACGCTCGACTTCGCGCTGAGCGACCGGCGCGTCGATCTCGTCGCCGAGGGGTTCGACCTTGCGCTGCGCATCGCCCAGCTCGAGGATTCGTCGATGCTCGCGCGGCGGTTGTGCGCGGTTCGGATCCTGCTGGTCGCCTCGCCCGCCTATCTGGCCCAGCATGGCCGCCCGAGCCATCCAGCGCAGCTGAAGGACCATGTCGCGCTCGCGTACACCGGTGGTGGCCCACGCGGCGTATGGCGGTTCGCGCATCCGCAGTTCGGCGAGGAGGTGGTCGAGCCGCCGGTGCGGGTGTGGACCGACAATGCCGACATGCTCGACCCGGCGCTGCGCGCTGGGCAAGGTCTCGCGCTCCAGCCCGAATTCCTGGTGTGGCGCGCGGTGCAGGAGGGCACGCTCGAGATCGTAATGCCCGAATGGAGCGCTCCGACGCTGGGCCTGTATCTGATGACGCCGCCTTCCCCGCTGCGTCCGCTGCGGGTGCGCGTGGTGATCGACTATCTTGCGAAGGCGCTCGCCGCCGCGCCGTGGGCGCTGACGCCGGACCAGCCACCGCTCTGAGAGGAGGGTGGTAGCGAAGGAGGGACTTGAACCCCCGACCCCAGGATTATGATTCCCGTGCTCTAACCAACTGAGCTACTTCGCCATGCCCCCGGTCATCCGGGGGTGTGCCGCAACGTGCGAGGCGCGGGCTATAGGAACGCTCTTTCGAACGGTCAAGCGAACATGTGACGCGAAAGCGCTTCCCACGGTCCGCCGCGATACCACCACGTCGCCAACCCGGCGATTCGCACGCTGCGCGGCCGGAAATCGCGCGCCAATTCGGCCTGCAACGCCTTGGCGACGGCGGGATCGACCTTGTTCTGCACCGTGACGTGCGGTCGCCAGCCAGCGCGGTCCTGCGGCGTCAGCACCGTCTCGAAGGCGTGCGCGAGATCGTCGCGAATCGCCCCGAGCGCGGGCGATTCGATCCGGAAGGCGACCCCGCGGCCGAGCGACATCACTCCGGCGATTCGCGCCTCGGGCGCGCGCACGCCCTTCGTCTCGGTGGCGAGGCGCTGCTTGAGCTCGCGCTCGAGGCTCGGCGCGAGGTGATGGAACATCGTCAGATGTGCCTTCAACTGGTTGCGCTCGGGCGGGAAGTGCCGGACGCGCAGATCGTCGAACCACGCCGCATCGCCCGCGCCGAACAGCGCGGTGACGATGATCGGGGCTGGCCCCACGGACTCGGTGGCGCTCAAATCTCGATCTGGCTGCCGAGTTCGACTACGCGGTTGGTCGGCAGGCGGAAGAATTCCATCGCGCTTTCGGCGTTGCGGAGCATCCACGAGAAGAGCTTCTCGCGCCACAGCATCATCCCCGGCTTTTCCGAGGCGAGCAGCGTCTGGCGTGACAGGAAGAAGCTGGTGTCGATCATCCGGAAATCGGCGCCGCAGCGATGCACATTGGCGAGCGCCACCGGCACGTCGGGCTCCTCGATGAAGCCGTATTTCAGCACCATCCGGTGGAAGCCGGCGCCGAGATCCTCGATCATGCAGCGATGCCCCTCGGACACGTAGGGCACGTCGGCGATCTTGATCGTCAGCAGGATGATCCGCTCGTGCAGCACCTTGTTGTGCTTGAGATTATGCAGCAGCGCATGCGGCACGCCCTCGGGCGACGAAGTCATGAACACCGCGGTGCCGGGCACGCGCGTCGCCGAGGTGGCGGCCGACTGGATGAAGATCTTGATCGGCATCGCGCCCTCGCGCATCCGGTCGATCATCAGCTGCCGCCCCTTCGACCAGGTCGTCAGGATCGTGAAGATGATGAAACCGACCAGCAGCGGGAACCAGCCGCCCGCCGGCACCTTGGTCATGTTCGCCGAGAAATAGGCGCCATCGACCAGGAAGAACACCGCGAGCAGCGGGATCGAATAGTATTTCGGCCAGTTCCACAGCTTGAACAGCACGACGCTGAGCAGGCAGGTGTCGATCAGCATCGCCCCCGTCACCGCGATGCCATAAGCCGAGGTCAGGTTCGACGACGTCCGGAAGAAGATCACCAGCAGCAGCACCATCGTCAGCAGCAGCCAGTTGACCAGCGGGATGTAGATCTGCCCCGCGGTCGCCGCGCTGGTATGCTCGATCCGCAGCCGCGGCATGAAGCCGAGCTGGATCGCCTGCTGCGTCACCGAGAAGGCGCCCGAGATCACCGCCTGCGACGCGATCACCGCCGCCATCGTCGCCAGGATGACGAGCGGCAGCTGGAGGCTTTCCGATGCCAGCATGTAGAACGGGCTTTCGAGCGCGGGCTGGCCCACGCGCGACAGCAAGGCGCCCTGCCCCATGTAGTTGAGCATCAACGCCGGCAGCACGAAGAACAGCCACGACACGCGGATCGGGTTGCGCCCGAAATGCCCCATGTCTGCATAGAGCGCCTCGGCGCCCGTCACAGCGAGCACGACCGAGCCCAATGCCAGGAAGGCGCGGACCGGATCGAGCGCGAAGAATTCGACCGCATAATGCGGCGAGAAGGCCCACAGGATCTCGGGCGTCTTGACGATGCTCAGCACGCCGAGCGTCGCTATCACCGCGAAATAGAGCAGCATCACGGGTCCGAAGAACAAGCCGACACGCGCGGTGCCGCTGCGCTGGATCGTGAACAGCGCGATGATGATCGCCATCGCGATCGGCATCACCAGCGCGCCGAGCCCGGGCGAAACCACCGCGAGGCCCTCGACCGCCGACAGCACCGACACCGCCGGGGTGATCATCGAATCGCCGTAGAACAGCGCCGTGGCGAACACGCCGAGCAGGATGATCCCGCGCGACCAGCGCTTGTTCTTGGTGCGGCCGTTGACGAGCGCGAGCAGCGCCAGGCTGCCGCCCTCGCCCTTGTTGTCGGCGCGCATGATGATCGTGACGTACTTCAACGAAACGACGATCATCATCGACCAGAACATCAGGCTGACGACGCCCATGATGTGGATCGTATCGAGCGCGAGCTTGTGATGCCCCGCGAAGGTCTCGCGAAAGGCGTAGATCGGGCTGGTGCCGATGTCGCCGAAGACGATGCCGATCGCACCGAGCGCGAGCTTGGCGAGGCTGTCCTTGCCGTGATGCGGCGCGTCGTCCCCGCCCAGGTCGGGCGCGGAGTCGCGGGCTACGGGCGGATCGCCCGCGCTGGCCTGAAATGTGGTCACGTTAGGGGTTTCTTGCCCGGATGTGAGGTAGATCGGTCATGGCTGACGGCATGTGCCCAAGGTCCCAATGGTGCGGCGCAATAGCACGCGCGTCTGGCCCCCGCAACGCCGCGTACATCGCCGGTTCAGCCAGCCTCGATCTCCAGTCTCAACCCTCGGTCGCGAGCGTGCGTATGGTGAATTGCGTGACGAGCCGGTGGACACCGGGCAGTGCCGACAGCACTTCGCGGTGGATCCGTTCGTAGCTGTCGTCCTCGCGCACCAGCACCTTGAGCAGATAATCCGATTCGCCGCTCATCAGATGCGCTTCGCTGACCTGCGTCGTGCGGGCGAGCGCCGATTCGAACTGCTGCATCGTCGCCTGGCGCTGGTCGGTCAGCGTGACCGAGACGAACACCGTCGAGGGATTGCCGCGCGCTGTCCGCGACAGACGTGCGCGATAGCCGAGGATCAGCCCCTGCTGCTCTAGCGCCTTGACCCGCCGGTGCGCCGCCGACGGCGACAAGCCGACTCGTTCCCCGAGCGCCTCGCTCGTCAGGCCCGAGTCCTGCGCCATCTGCGCGATGATCTTGCGGTCGAGTGCGTCCATGCAGGATTCTTTCGCGTATTCCGTACCTCTTACGCAACCGGTTCCTGCAAAACCGGCAATCGGGGCACACATTGCACGCACTTCCCGCCCGGACTGGAGTAAAAGCGCGACATCCATAGGAGAGTGAAGATGCGCATCGGCGTACCCAAGGAAATCAAGAATCACGAATATCGCGTCGGCCTGACCCCGCCGTCGGTGGCCGAGCTCGTCTCGGCCGGCCACAGCGTCGCGGTACAGACCGGCGCCGGGCTGGGTATCGACTTCGAGGACCAGGATTATGTTGCCGTCGGCGCGACGATCCTGCCCGATGCCGCGAGCGTGTTCGCGCAGAGCGACATGATCGTGAAGGTCAAGGAGCCGCAGGCGAGCGAGATCGCCTTGCTCGAGCCGCGCCACCTGCTCTTCACCTATCTCCACCTCGCCGCCGACAAGCCGCAGGCCGAGGGGCTGATGAAGTCGGGCGCAACCTGCATCGCGTACGAGACCGTCACTGCGAGCGACCGCTCGCTGCCGCTGCTCAAGCCGATGTCCGAAGTCGCCGGGCGCATGTCGATCCAGGTCGGCGCGCATTATCTCGAGAAGGAGCAGGGCGGCCGCGGCATCCTGCTCGGCGGCGTGCCGGGCGTGGCACCGGCCAAGGTCGCGATCCTCGGCGGCGGCGTCTCGGGCGTCAACGCCGCGCAGATGGCGGTCGGCATGCGCGCCGACGTGACGATCTACGACATTTCGAACGCGCGGCTGGCCGAGCTCGACATGTTCTTCGGCAGCCAGATCAAGACCGCCTACGCCTCGCGCGCGGCGATCGCAGCGGCGGTGAAGAATGCGCATCTCGTGATCGGCGCGGTGCTCGTCCCCGGCGCGGCGGCGCCCAAGCTCGTCACGCGCGACATGCTCAAGACGATGAAGCGCGGGTCGGTGCTGGTCGACATCGCGATCGACCAGGGCGGCTGCTTCGAGACCAGCCATGCGACGACGCACGAGGACCCGGTGTTCGAGGTCGACGGCGTGATCCATTATTGCGTCGCCAACATGCCCGGCGCGGTCGCGCGCACCTCGGCCTTCGCGCTCAACAATGCGACGCTGCCGTTCGTGCTCAAGCTAGCGACGCTGGGGGCCGAGGGCGCGATGCAGGCGGATGCGCATCTGGCCAACGGGCTGAACGTGTCGGCGGGCAAGATCCGGCACCAGGCGGTCGCCGATGCGCTCGACCTGCCTTTCGAGGCCTGGTCGGCCTGAGCACGGCGGGCAAGGGTAAAGCCTCGCTGCGGACAGCGCGGCTTTACCCTTTCCGAGCCTTGTCGCGCGTCGAGACCTTAGCGATCAGACGCAGCGACGCCGAGCGACGAGACTTCCGGTCTCCCTGTGCGAATAGCCGAGAATATCGCAAGCTTTGCCGCGAATATACGCGACGTGCTGCGGCGTAAACGTCCCACCGTCTTGCTGTAATAGCAGTGTCGCTTCGGCTTTCAGGGCTTTCGCCCGCTCCAGCTTCGCAGCGCGCATCGTCGGGGTTTCCGAAGACGGCGCGGCATTCGTGCTTTCGATCGACGATCGAAACGTGCTGTAGTTGGGCGCGTTCATGCCGCCGTCTAACACCGTCGTCTGCGCGGTTGCGGACACCGCGGTCGCACCCGCCAAGCCAATGATCAGAAGTTTCATCATAGTGCCTACTCCCTGTCCGACATCTGGTTAAAGGCTTGCAAAGACTTCACTCTCTTTCCGGAGGATCTGCCGCCATGCTGGCAAAAGCAAGCGCGAAGATTCCGAAGTTTTGCAAAAGCATTCATCACCAGGAACGCGCATCGCTGTTCCGCACGCCCGCGCAATCCGCTACCGTCCAGCAGTGCGTATCCTCCCGCTTGCCATCGCCCTGCTCCTAATTCCGGCCAACGCCTCGGCGCAGTCGGCCGCACCGCTCGTGCCGACGCAGATCGCGCCGCCGCTGGCCGTCCCCCAGACCACCCCGCCCCCGCCCGCGCTGCCGATCCTCGAAACCCCCGACGCAGCGCGCGCCGAGGATGCCGCCGAATATGCCAAGCTGTTCGGCGTGCCGCTCGCCGAGGCGATCGCGCGGCTGACGGCGCAGGACGCGAGCGTACCCGTCACCGACGCGATCGCAGAACAGTATCGCGACCGCCTCGCCGGAATCGCGATCGAGCATAAGCCCGGCTATCGGATCGTCGTCGCGCTGACCGGGAGCGAGCCCGTCGCCGACCAGCGCGTCACCGCGGGCGGCATCAGCGTGCCGATCGTCTTCCGCACCGGCGCGAGCGTGACGCGCGATCGCGTGATCTGGGCGATGACCTATCATCAGGCGGCGATCCGCGCCGCCTTGCGCTCCCCGCCCGGCATGGGGCTCGATCCGCGCACCGGTGCGCTCGTCGTGACGATCGGCAGCACCGATGCGGCCGAGGGCATCGCCAACATCAAGACCCGGCTCGAGCGGATCGCCGGCGTGCCGGTCGAGCCGCGCGCGCTCAACCAGAAAGACGTCAACCTCGCGCCCGAGGGCGGTGCACGGGTCGAGGGGCTCAACCCGGCCGACAATCGCCGCTATGTCTGCACCACCGGCTTCAACGTCACCGACGGCGTGCGTAGCGCGGTCACCACCGCGGCGCACTGCGTCGACAATCTCGACTATCGGGGCCCGCGCGGGGCGATCGAGCCGCTCAGCTTCGTCGGGCAATGGGGCTGGGGCTATCGCGACGTGCAGATCAACGCCGCCGCCGGCGCGCTCGCGCCGACCTTCTTCGCCGATGCCGCGCGCACGCGGCTGCGCAGCGTCACCGGCCAGCGCGGCAGGGCGAGCACGCGCGCGGGCGATTTCGTCTGCCACCGCGGCGAGCGCACCGGCTATAGCTGCGCGCTGGTGCAATGGACCGACTTCGCGCCGGCGGGCGATCTGTGCGGCGGCGCTTGCCTGCCGACCTGGGTCACCGTCTCGGGCCCGACCTGCAAGGGCGGCGACAGCGGATCGCCGGTGTTCAGCGGCACCACCGCACTCGGCATCCTGAAGGGCGCGAGCTATCGCGGCGACGGATCGTGCGCCTTTTATTTCTACATGTCGGTCGATTATCTGCCAGAGGGCTGGACGCTGCTGCAGGCCCCGCCCGAGATCATGCCGCTGCCGTGATCGGGCACGCGGCGCATCCCGCCGTTCCAAGGTACCGTCCCGTCATGTTCCGCTTTCCGCTGCTCCCGTTGCTCGCCCTCGCGGTGCCCTTCCCCGTGCTGGCGCAGCAGGCCGCAGCGCCCGACAGCGACGCGCCCGACATCGTCGTGCTCGGCCAGCCCTTGCCCGTCCCGCCGGGCGTCCCGGCCTATGGCTCGGTCACGATCGACCGCGCGCGGCTGACCGGCGACGCGTCGGGGCGGGTCGAGGATGTGCTGCTCGACGTTGCCGGCTCCCAGCAATTCCGTCGCTCCGACAGCCGCTCGGCCAATCCGTCGGCGCAGGGCGTGACGCTGCGCGCGCTCGGCGGCAATGCGTCGAGCCGGGCGCTCGTATTGCTCGACGGCGTACCGCTCGCCGATCCGTTCTTCGGCTACATCCCGTTCAACGCGCTTGCCGCCGATCGCCTGGCGGGCGTGCGCGTAACGCGCGGCGGCGGCGCGGGCGCGTTCGGCGCCGGCGCGGTGGCGGGAACGATCGAGCTGGCGAGCGCGACGCGGCGCGATCTGCCGGTTGTTGGGGGCGAGGCCTTTTATGGCAGCAACACTGCCCAGGAGCTGTCGGCGAGCGTCTCGCCCAACCTCGGCGGCGGGTTCGTCAGCGTCTCGGGCAAATTCGAGCGCGGCGACGGGTTCTACACCACGCCGGCCAGCCAGGTCACCGCCGCCACGGTCCGTGCGCGCTATCGCGACTGGTCGGGCGGGTTGCGCGCGGTCGTGCCGATCGATGCCGAGACCGAAATCCAGGCGCGGGCCCTGCTCTACCGCGACAACCGCACGCTGCGCTTCGCCGGGGCGGACAGCAGCTCGCAGGCCAACGATGCGAGCGTCCGGCTGATCCACCGCGGCGCGTGGGCACTCGACGCGCTGGCCTATGTCCAGCTGCGCAACTTCACCAACCGCGTGATCAGCGCGACGACCGCCAAGCTGACGCTCGACCAGCGCAACACCCCCGCCACCGGGATCGGCGGCAAGATCGAGCTGCGGCCGCCGGTCGGCCCCGACCACGTCCTGCGGCTCGGGGTCGACGCGCGGCTTGGCGACGGGACGCTCTACGAGGATGCCTATGCTGCAAGCGGGCTCGTCACCACGCGCCGCACCGCGGGTGGCAAGAGCAGCACCGCCGGGCTGTTCACCGAGGATGACTGGACGCTCGGCCGGCTCGTGCTGACCGCGGGCGTGCGCGGCGATCGCTGGACGATCAGCGACGGCTTCTTCCGCGAGAGCAATGCGGCGGGCGTGCCGACCACCACCACGCGCTATGCCGACCGCAGCGGCTTCGAGGCAACCGGGCGCGCCGGCGCGCTGTTCCACGCGAGCGATACGGTCGCGCTGCGCACCGCCGCTTATACCGGTTTCCGCCTGCCGACGCTCAACGAGCTCTACCGCCCATTCGTCGTCTTCCCGATTACGACACGCGCCAATGCCGCGCTCGGGCTCGAGCGGCTACGCGGCGTCGAGGGCGGGATCGACCTCAAGCCGATGGGCGGCGTCACGCTCGGCGTCACGGCCTTCTACAACCGGCTCGAAGGCGCGATCTCCAACGTCACGCTGTCGCCCACCGTCCGCCAGCGGCAGAATGTCGATGCGATCGTCGCCAAGGGGATCGAGCTGACCGGCCGCGCCGCGCACGGCCCGTTCTCGCTCGACGCGAGCTATGCGTTCAGCGACAGCAAGGTGCGCGCGTCGGGTGCATCTGCGGCGCTCGACGGGCTGATCCCCGCGCAGAGCCCGCGCCACAGCGGCAGCGCGACGCTCGCCTGGAACCGGCGCGGCCTCGGCGCATCGCTAACCGCGCGCTATGTCGGGCGGCAATATGAGGACGATCTACAGACCGACGTGCTGCCCACGGCGACGACGGTCGACGCGGTGCTGACGCTTCCGGTCGGCCACCGCGTCGCGATCGTCGGCCGTGCGGAGAACCTGTTCGATGCGACCGTGATCACGCGCAATGCCGGCGGGTCGGTCGACCTCGGCACCCCGCGCACGCTGTGGATCGGGATGCGCCTGCGCTGAACTCCTGGTTTCGCCCCTCCCCTGAAGGGGAGGGACTTGCGCTCAGGCGGGTGCGCCGGCCGCGACGACCTTGAGAAACGCCTGGCACGTCAGGCTCGCCCCGTCGCGCAGGTGCAGCAACCACATGCACGTCAGCGATTCACGGTCCGACAAGGGCACATAGACGAGCTTGCTCGACTGCAGCGCGCACAGCGATTCGGCGACCACCGTCACCCCCATCCCCGCCGCCGCCAGCCCGAACAGCGTCGAGACTTCGCGCACGGTATGCGCCACGATCGGCTCGACCCCGACGCCGCGCAGCATCTCGAACAGCTCCGCGGTGAAGGTCGCGCCGTCCTCGCGGCTGTAGAGCAGGAGCGGTTCGTCGGCGAGATCGCGCAGGCCGATCGCGTCGAGCGTCGCGAAGCGGTGGTCGGGCCGCATCGCGACCATCAGCCGCTCCTCCAGGATCGGCGTTACCGCGATCGACGCGTCGACGTTCGGGCGCCTGAAACCGCGGATGAAGCAGACGTCGAGCGCATGGTCGACCAGCGCGGTCGGCTGGACCCGCCCGGACAGTTCGGTCAGCACGAGCTTCACTTGCGGAAACGCCTGGCGATAGTCGTAGATCGCCTTGGCGATGCGCGGCACGAACGGCGCCGAGGCGTTGAAGCCGAGGTTGAGCTCGCCCAGCTCGCCGCGCGCCGCCCGCCGCGCAACCTGCACCGCGCGATCGGCCTGCGCCAGCGTCGCCCGCGCCGCGTCGTGGAAAGCCGTCCCCGCGCTGGTCAGCCGCACGCTGCGGCTCGTCCGGTCGAACAGCCGCACGCCGAGTTCCTGTTCGAGCGCGGCGATCTGCTGGCTGAGCGGCGGCTGCGAAATGCCGAGCTTGGCCGCGGCGCGCGCGAAGTGCAGCTCCTCGGCGACGCCGACGAAATAGCGGAGATGGCGCAGTTCCATGATCGTGACGATACACATATCGATCATGCCGTAAACGATATTGGACGAGGAAGAATCGGAGGAGGCAAAGGCGATTGCTGCGGATGCGAAGGAATCATCCCAGCCCATTGAATTCGGAGTGCGTGTCCGCGTGCCAGCCACCGTCGCAAGCCTTGCCCCCTCTCCGTCGTGGAGCCCGTCGCTGTGATCGGAATCGTCCGCGTCGCGCTCCAGCGGCCGCTCACCTTCATCGTCATGGCGATCCTGATCGCGATCCTCGGCATCCTGTCGGCGATCCGCACCCCGGTCGACATCTTCCCCAACATCGGCGTGCCGGTGATCGCGACGGCGTGGCAGTATAGCGGGCTCTCGCCCGAGGAAATGTCGGGGCGGATCATCACCCCGTTCGAGCGCGTGCTGACCACCACCGTCAACGACATCGACCATGTCGAGAGCCAGTCGATGAACGGCATCGGCGTGGTGAAGATCTATTTCCAGCCCGGCGCCGACATCCGCACCGCGACCGCGCAGGTCACCTCGATCTCGCAGACCGTGCTCAAGCAGCTGCCGCCGGGGATCACCCCGCCGCTGATCCTTAACTACAACGCGTCGACCGTGCCGATCGTCCAGCTCGCTTTGTCGGGCAAGGGCCTGTCCGAGGGGCAGCTGTTCGACATCGCGCAGACGCAGATCCGCACCGCGCTGGTGACCGTGCCGGGCGCCGCCGTCCCCTACCCGTCGGGCGGCAAGCAGCGCCAGATCCAGATCGACCTCGACCCGCAGGCGCTGCAATCGAAGGGCCTGTCGGCGCAGGACGTCGGCAACGCGATCGCCGCGCAGAACCAGATCAACCCCGCCGGGTTCGTCAAGATCGGCGGCTACCAATATAATGTGAAGCTCAACAACGCGCCGGGTTCGGCGGAAGAGCTCAACACTCTGCCGATCAAGGTCGTCAATGGCGCGACGATCTACATGCGCGACGTGGCGCATGTCCGCGACGGCAACGGGCCACAGACCAATGTCGTCCATGTCGACGGCTCGCGCTCGGTGCTGATGACGGTCCTCAAGAATGGCGCGACCTCGACGCTGGCGATCGTCCAGGGCGTCAAGGATGCGCTCCCCAAGATCCAGGAGACGCTCCCGGCCGCGCTGAAGGTCGTGCCGATCGGCGACCAGTCGATCTTCGTGAAGGCCGCGGTCGAGGGCGTCGTCAAGGAAGGCGCGATCGCCGCCGCGCTCACCTCGCTGATGATCCTCTTGTTCCTCGGCTCGTGGCGCTCGACGGTGATCATCGCGATCTCGATCCCGCTCGCCATCCTCGCCGCGATCATCGCGCTGTCGGCGACGGGCAACACGCTCAACATCATGACGCTCGGGGGCCTCAGCCTCGCGGTTGGCATCCTCGTCGACGATGCGACGGTGACGATCGAGAACATCAACTGGCACCTCGAACAGGGCAAGGGTGTCACCGAATCGATCCTCGACGGTGCCGCGCAGATCGTGACGCCGGCGTTCGTCTCCTTGCTGTGCATCTGCATCGTGTTCGTGCCGATGTTCTTCCTGGGCGGCATCGCGGGTTTCCTGTTCGTCCCGCTCGCGCTCGCAGTGGTGTTCGCGATGATCGCGTCGTTCATCCTGTCGCGCACGCTGGTGCCGACGATGGCGATGTATCTGCTCAAACCCCATGCCGGCGACGTCCACGCTTCGGGCAAGCCGACTTCGCGCAACCCGCTGGTCCGCTTCCAGCGCGGGTTCGAACAGCGCTTCGAGAAGATCCGGCTGGGCTACGGCGGGCTGCTCGAAAAGGCGCTCGCGGTGCCCAAGCCGTTCCTGATCGGCTTCAGCGCGATCGTCGCGCTGTCGTTCCTGCTGCTGCCCTTCCTCGGGCAGAACTTCTTCCCGTCGGTCGATGCCGGGGCGATGGCGATCCACGTCCGCGCGCCGGTCGGCTCGCGCATCGAGGATACGTCGGCCGAATTCGACCGCATCGCGCGGCATATCCGCGGCGTCATCCCGGCCAGCGACCTCGTCTCGGTGGTCGACAACATCGGCCTGCCGGTCAGCTCGATCAACACGACCTACAACAATTCGGGCACCGTCGGCCCGCAGGACGGCGACATCCTCGTCCAGCTCTCAAAGGATCATGCGCCGACCGCCGACTATGTCCGCACGCTGCGCGAGCAATTGCCCAAGGCCTTCCCCGGAACGCAATTCTCGTTCCTGCCGGCCGACATCACAAGCCAGATCCTCAACTTCGGCGCCCCCGCCCCGATCGACATCCAGGTCACCGGCAAGGATGGCGCGGTCAACGCGGCGTTCGCGCAGAAAATCCTGCGCCGCGTGCGCCAGATCCCCGGCGTCGCCGATCCGCGCATCCAGCAATCGGCGCGCTATCCGCAGATCGACGTCGATGTCGATCGCAGCCGCATCGGGCAATATGGCCTGACCGAGCGCGACGTCACCAACAGCGTCGGCAGCTCGCTCGCCGGCACGTCGCAGACCGCGCCGGTCTTCTATCTCAACCCCGAGAACGGCGTGTCCTATGCCGTCGTCGCGCAGACGCCCGAATATCGCGTCGGCTCGATCGGCGACCTGTCGAACCTGCCCGTCACCGGCACGGGCAACGGCAGCCAGGTGCTCGGCGGGCTGAGTACCGTCAAGCGCAGCAGTTCGGCGGCGGTGGTCTCGCATTACAATATCGCGCCGGTGGTCGACATCTTCGCGACCCCGACCGACCGCGATCTCGGCGCGGTGTCGGCCGACATCAATGCCGTCATCAAGGACCTGAAGGGGCAGACCCCCAAGGGCGTGACGGTCACGCTGCGTGGGCAATATGCCACGATGAACAGCGCCTTCTCAGGGCTAGGCTTCGGGCTGATCGGCGCGATCGTGCTGATCTATTTGCTGATCGTCGTGAACTTCCAGAGCTGGCTCGACCCGTTCGTGATCATCACCGCGCTGCCCGGCGCGATCGCGGGGATCATCTGGATGCTGTTCGTCACCGGCACGACGCTGTCGGTGCCAGCGCTCACCGGCGCGATCATGTGCATGGGCGTCGCCACCGCCAACGCGATCCTCGTCGTCAGCTTCGCGCGCGAGCGGCTCGCCGAGCTCGGCAACGCGACCGCCGCCGCGCTCGAGGCCGGCCTCGTCCGTTTCCGCCCGGTGCTGATGACCGCGCTCGCGATGATCATCGGCATGCTGCCGATGGCGATGGGTTTCGGCGAGGGCGGCGAGCAGAACGCCCCGCTCGGCCGCGCCGTGATCGGCGGGCTGATCGTCGCGACTTTCGCGACGCTGATGTTCGTGCCGGTGATCTTCTCGCTGGTCCACAAGAAGCGCGACCGCGTCGCACCCGTCACCGCCCCCCGGTCTGAACCGGGGCCGGCGCACACCCATCTGGAGGAAGCACATGTCTGAGGGCGACAAGAGCCGGCTCAAGATCGCCGGCGGCGTCGCGGCGGTGGCAGCGATCGCGGTGGTCGGCATGGGGATCGCGACGCGCGTCCATTCCGAACGGCGCCTGACGAGCTGGACCGAGGCGCAGGCCGTGCCCAACGTCCACGTCATCCACGCGAGCAGCGTGGCGACCAGCGACGCGTTGCGGCTGCCGGCCAATCTCCAGGCGCTCAACGCCGCGCCGATCTATGCGCGCACCACCGGCTATGTCCGCCGCTGGCTGGTAGACCTCGGCGATCCGGTGCGGCGCGGGCAGGTGCTCGCGATCCTCGACGCGCCCGAGGTCGACCAGCAGCTCGTCGCCGCGCAAGCCGACCTGCAGACGGCGCGCGCCAACCAGGCGCTCGCCGCCACCACCGCGACGCGCTGGAGCGCGATGCTCGCCAAGGATGCGGTGTCGAAGCAGGAGACCGACGAGAAAGCCGGCGACCTCGCCGCCAAGTCGGCGCTGACCAACGCCGCGCGCGCCAATGTCGCGCGGCTGCGCTCGCTGACCGGCTTCACCCGGCTGACCGCGCCGTTCGACGGCATCGTCACCAGCCGCGCGACCGAGATCGGCGCGCTCGTCGTCGCCGGAAACGCCTCGTCGACCCCGCTCTTCACCGTCGCCGACATCAGCCGGATCCGCGCCTATGTGAAGGTGCCGCAGGCCTATTCGGGGCAGATCCATCCCGGCATGGCGGTCGCGCTGACGCTGCCCGAATATGCCGGGCGCAGCTTTGCCGCGACGCTCACCCGCACCGCCGGCGCGATCGATCCGGGCTCGGGGACGATCCTCGTCCAGCTCGAGGCGCCCAATCCCGATCACGCGCTCAAGCCGGGATCCTATGCGCAGGCCAGCTTCCCGCTCGGCGGCGTCGCCGGCACCGTCGCGCTGCCGCCGAGCGCGCTGATCGTCGGGTCGGGCGGGACGCAGGTCGCGGTGATAGGTCGCGACGGCAAGGCGCAGCTGCGCACCGTCACGCTCGGGCGCGACCAGGGCAAGACGGTCGAGATCGCCGCGGGCCTCTCCGCACAGGATCAGGTGATCGACAACCCGCCCGACTCGCTCCAGAGCGGCGACGCGGTGAAGGTGCTCTCCAATGCGGCCAAGTAAGCGGCCCTGCGTGGTGCTGGTGACGGCGCTGGCGCTCGCCGGCTGCTCGCTCGCCCCCGCTTATCACGTGCCTGCGATCGCGGTGGCGCCCGCCTACAAGGAAGGCGGACCGTGGCAGGCTGCCGGCGCCGCCGTGCCGCCCGCCGGAAAATGGTGGCAGGCCTTCGGCGACCCGACGCTCGCGACGCTCGAGGAGCGGGTCGAGAGCGGGAATTTCGACCTCGCCGCAGCGGCCGCGCGCTATGCCGAGGCAACCGCCGTCGTCGGTCGTAGCCGCGCCGCGCTGTTCCCGCAGATCGGCGTTGGCGCCGACGTCGAGCGCACGCGGGTTTCCGCCGGCCGACCGCTCTCGCCCGGCCCCGCCGCCACCTACAACACCGTGCTGGTCGGCCCATCGCTCTCCTACGAGATCGATCTGTTCGGTCGCCTCCGCAACACACTCGCAGCAAGCCGCGCCGGTGCGCAGGCGAGCGCCTCCGATCTCGCTGGCGTCCGGCTCGGGCTGCAGGCGCAGCTCGCCGCGACCTATTTCGACATGCGCGGGCTCGATGCGCGGATCCTGCTGCTCCAGCAAACCGTCGACACCTTCACCCGCGCCTTCACGCTCACCGACACGCGGCATTCGGGCGGGATCGCCTCGGGCATCGACGTCAGCCGCGCGCAGGCGCAGCTCGCCAGCGCCAGGGCCGAGCTCGAAGCAATCCGCGCCGAGCGCGCGCGCGACGAACATGCGATCGCGGTGCTCGTCGGCGAAAGCCCGTCGCGCTTCGCGCTGGCGGTCGACGATCGCCAGATCGCCCCGCCGGCGATTCCCGCGGCGCTGCCCTCCACACTGCTCGAGCGCCGCCCCGACATTCTCGCCGCCGAACGCCGCGTCGCCGCCGCCAATGCGCGGATCGGCGTCGCGCGCGCCGCGCTCTATCCCAACATCACGCTGGGCGCCGCTGGTGGGTTCGAGGCGGGCAGCGGCAATCTGCTGAGCGCCGCCAACAGCTTCTGGGCGCTCGGCCCGCTCGCGCTCGCGCAGACGCTGTTCGATGGCGGCGCCCGGCGCGCCGACATGCGCGTGTCGCGCGCGCAGTTCGACGAGGCGGCGGCGACCTATCGCCAGACCGTGCTCGGCGCCTTCCGCGAGGTCGAGGACGATCTCGCCACCGCGCGCCATCTCGTCGATCAGGAGCGCAACCAGCGCGAGGCCGCGACCGCCGCCGAGCGCACGCGCGACCTGGCCACCACGCGCTACCGCGACGGTGCGGCGGATTATCTCGAGGTGACGCTCGCCCAGACCGCCGCGCTCGACGCCGAACGCGCGTTGCTCACCGTCCGCACACAGCAGCTGACCGTCGCGACCGACACTGTCCGGGCGCTCGGCGGCGCGTTTCCCGCGGGGTGACGCGCCGGGTCAGCGGGTGCGGTGCGCCGCCAGGCTCGATCCGTCGGGATAGATCGCGTCGCCCTCGCCGTCCTCGCTATATTCCTCGGGGAAGCGCTTCTTGTGCCGGATCGAGGCGAACAGCGCGAGCACGATGATCCCGGCGCCGATCAGCCCGGTGACAATCTCGGGCGTCTCGACGCGGATGCTGATCAGCATGATCACCGCCAGCGCGAGGATCGCGTAGAAGGCGCCCGGTTCGAGATACCTGTATTCTGTTAGGTGTCCGCCATGCACCAGCGCGATCGTCATCGAGCGCACGAACATCGCGCCGATGCCGAGCCCGAGCGCGATCAGCATGATGTCGTTGGTGATCGCGAACGCGCCGATCACGCCGTCGAACGAGAAGCTCGCGTCGAGGAATTCGAGATAGGCGAAACTGCCCAGGCCAGTGCGGACGACCTTGCCGGTCGTCGCATCGGCATCGCCCGATCCGCCGATCCAGTCGGCGACGTGGTGGACCGCGAAGAAGGCGACGATCCCGCCCGCGCCCGCGATCAGGAAGCTGCGCTGTGCAGCGTCGTCGAGCAGGAACGACAGCCCGGCGATCACGCACGCGACGACGATATAGGGCGCCAGCGGGATTCGCGCGAAGGCGGCGAGCGGACGCTCGATCCACGCCAGCCACAGATGCGCGCGATTGGTGTCGAAGAAGAAGCTCAGGCCGACCAGCAGCAGGAAGGCGCCGCCGAAGCCGGCAATGCCGACATGCGCGCCGGTGACGATCGCCGCGTAGCGCTGGGGGTCGGCGAAGGCGACGCGCGTCGCCTCCCACGGGCTGATCATCGCCGAGACCGCGACGATCAGGATCGGAAAGACGATCCGCATCCCGAACACCGCGATCAGCATTCCCCAGGTGAGGAAGCGACGCTGCCACACCGGCGCCATGTCCTTGAGGATAGAGGCGTTGACCACCGCATTGTCGAGGCTGAGCGACGCCTCCATCGCGCCGAGCACTGCTGCCACGAACACGAACTGCAGCACTACCGCGATCGTTCCCGCCTTGGCGTAGCCAAGCACGCCGGCCAGGATCAGGCAGAGGATCGTAAAGACGATCGAGCCGTAGAAGTTCTTCATTGCGTCCCCGGAATTTTGATGGACGGCCCGCGCTCGGCGAATCCCGACCTATTCATCCGCTCCATAGTCCGGTTCGTCGGTTTGTCGCCACGCTGTTTATCGCAGCACGCGCGCACAACGCTGGCGATCCTCGTCGCAGCCCGGCTAGACTGGCACGCATGACGATCCTTATTCCCATTCTCGGCGATCAGCTTTCTCACGGCCTGGCGTCGCTGCGCGATGGCCCGCAGGGCGACGCGGTGCTGCTGCTGATGGAGGTTGCCGAGGAGACCGGCTACGTCCGCCACCACAAGATCAAGATCGCCCTGATCTTTTCGGCGATGCGCCACTTCGCGGCCGAAGCGCGCGCGGCGGGATGGCGGGTCGATTATGTCGAACTCGACGATCCCGACAATGCCGGCAGCTTCACCGCCGAAGTCGCGCGCGCGGTCACGCGCCACCGCCCGAGCGCGATCCGCATCGTCGAACCCGGCGAATGGCGCGTCAAGACGATGATCGACGGCTGGTCGGAGCACTTCGGCCTGCCCGTGCAGATCCTTCCCGACGACCGCTTCGTCTGCGGCATCCTCGAATTCCAGACCTGGGCGCAGGCGCGCAACGATCTCGTGATGGAGTTCTTCTATCGCGAGATGCGCCGCAAGACCGGGCTGCTGATGACCGCCGAGGGCAATCCCGAGGGCGGCCAGTGGAACCTCGACGCGCAAAACCGCGCGCCGCCCAAGCGCGGCGTCCGCTATCCCGCGCCGCTGCGCTTCGTCCCCGACGAGACGACGCAAGCGGTGATCGCGCTGGTGGCGGCGCGGTTCGAGCGCCATTTCGGCGCGCTCGAGGCCTTCGCGCTTCCCGTCACCGCGGCGGAGGCACACGCGGCGCTGGCGCATTTCATCCGCACCGCGCTGCCCGATTTCGGCACCTATCAGGATGCGATGGTGACGGGCGAGGATTTCCTGTTCCACAGCTGGCTGAGCCCGGCGCTCAATCTCGGTCTGCTCACCCCGCTCGAAGTCGCGCAGGCCGCCGCCGATGCCTATGCCGCCGGCACCGTCCCGCTCAACGCCGCCGAGGGGTTCATCCGCCAGATCATCGGCTGGCGCGAATTCGTCCGCGGTTATTACTGGCTCGAAATGCCAGAGGTCGCCGACGCCAACGCGCTCGACGCGACCCGGCCGCTGCCCGAATTCTACTGGACCGGCGAGACCGACATGCTGTGCCTGTCGGAAGCGGTCCGCAACACGCGCGATAACGCCTATGCGCACCACATCCAGCGGCTGATGGTGCTCGGCAATTTCGCGATGCTGGCGGGCGTCCGGCCGCAGGAGGTCGCCGACTGGTTTCTCGTCGTCTATGCCGATGCGTACGAATGGGTCGAGCTGCCCAACGTCCTCGCGATGAGCCAGCATGCCGATGGCGGCCGGCTCGCGACCAAGCCCTATGCGGGCGGCGGCGGCTACATCAACCGCATGTCGGACCATTGCCGGACGTGCCGCTACGACGTCAAACGCAAGACCGGTCCGGACGCCTGCCCGTTCAACGCGCTCTACTGGGATTTCCTCGCGCGCCACGAGAAGCGCTTTCGCCGCAACCGGCGGATGGCGACGGCCTACGCCAATTGGGACCGGATGACCGAAGACGTCCGCGACAGCTACCGCGCAAGTGCCGGCACGTTCCTCGAAACGCTCGTGCCGGCGGCGCCGGGCTGGGCGCGCTGACCCTTGCCCGCGAGGATCCAAGGCCCGCCCCTCTTGAAGCGCGCGGGACAGCGGCGCTCGTGGGAGGCGTGCGAGCGACCGTGATGGCCGATCTGTTCGAAGTTACGCCCGCAGTCCACTTCGTCGGCTTCCGCGGCGAAGAATATCATTCGGCGGTCCGCATCTGGGGCAAGCCCGACTTCATCCACCGCGACTGGGATCGTTGGGCGCAGCAGGACATGCATCCGATCGACACGGTGATCTTCGCGCGCGGGACGGACCAGGATCCTGTGGCGCGGTTCAATCGCTCGCCAGCACCGCCGGATTGACCAGACCGCGACACGCGCGGCCCTCGGTCGCTCCCCGGCTTCGCTAGCGGCGCGGGGCGGTCGATTGGCGCAAGTCGAGCTTCGCCGGAACGATGATCGGCTGCTCGGGCGCGTCGCGCCCCGCAAGCTCGCCGATGATGAGCTCAACCGCGCGCGCGGCAAGATCGGCGATCGGCTGATCGATCGCGGTCAGTGGCGGGTGCGTGAAGCGCACGATCGGCGTATTGTCGAAACTGATCAGCGACACGTCGCGCGGCACGGCAAGTCCGCGCTCTCGGCACAACTCGAGCGTGGCGAGCGCCATCTGATCGTTGCTCGCGATGATCGCGGTCGCCGGATCGGCCGCGTCGAGCAGCGCGGCGGCGGCATCGCGCCCCGACGCATAGCCGAAATCGCCGCGCACCAGCAGATCGTCGGCGAGGCCCGCCGCAGCCATCGCTGCACGCCAGCCGTCGATCCGCCATCCGCTCAGCGTATAGTCGTCGGGGCCGCCGATGAAGCCGATCCGATCATGACCCAGCGCGATCAGATGCTCGGTCGCCAGCTGCGCCGCGCGCTCCTCGTCCATCGACAGCGCGAACCCTGCGCCCGCGCGCCGCGACCCGATCCGCGCGAAACTGATCCGCTGCGCCGCGAGCAGATCGATGATCAACGGGTTCTCCGAATGCGGCGGCGTCAGGATCACGCCGTCGGGCTGGAGTGCGGCGATCGCCCCCATCAGCTCGCGCGCGATATGGTCGCTGTGCGTGTCGACCAGCTCGACGATCATGCGATAGCCGTAGGTCGCGCAGGTCAGCATCCCGCCAAGCAGCATCTGGTCGACCCAGTCGGTGCCCTGCCGCGCGCGCCAGTCGGCGAGCGTGCGCTCGCGGTCGTTGAGCGCGACGATCAGATAGGAGCGCGATCCGCCCATCCGCTGCGCCGCGATCGACGGCACATAACCGAGCCGGTCGATCGCTTCCTGCACCCGGGCGACCATCTCGGGGCGGACGCCGGCCTCCTTGTTAACGACACGGCTGACGGTTTGCAGCGACACGCCCGCATCCGCCGCGACATGCTTGATCGTGACGGCCTGCCGTCTGCGCGACATTCCGGGTCAGCCGCCGCAATATTGCGCGACATAGTCGGCGTGCGCGGGCAACCCCGCGACGGTGCGCGCGACATTCTCGCGCAGCGTCGCCAGGAATTTCGCCAGTTCCTGGTCGGGCAGCTTGTCGGCGATCGGGTGATAGGCCGCGGGCGCGATCCCCTGCCCCAGCATCACCTGCACCCAGCTATTCTCGGCGAACAATTCCTCGTTGCGGCGGAACACGCGGCCCGTCTCGCGGAACAGGGCGATCTTCTGCGCCAGGCTCTCGGGCACCTCCATCGCCGCGCATTGCCGCCAGAAGGGGGAATCCCGCCGATCGGTCGCCTTGTAGTGGAGGATCAGGAAGTCGCGGATCTGCTCCATGTCGGCGAATTGCTGGTCGTTGAACTCGGCAATGTCGCGCGGCGAGATCGCGCCGCCCGGCATCATCCGGATCAGCCGCAGGATCGCGCGCTGGATGAGATGGATGCTGGTCGATTCGAGCGGCTCCATGAACCCGCCCGACAGACCGATCGCGATGACGTTGCGATGCCATTGCCGCCGCCGCGCGCCGGTGACGAAGCGGATATTGTTCGGCTCGGTCAGCACCGTGCCCTCGACATTGCCGAGCAGGCGCTCGAGCGCGGCGTCGCGGTCGAGGTAGCGGCTGCAATAGACGATGCCGTTGCCGGTGCGATGCTGCAGCGGGATGCGCCACTGCCAGCCCGCATCGTGCGCCATCGCGCGCGTGTAGGGCACCGGCGGCCGGACGTTCTCGGTCTGCACGGCGATCGCCGAGTCACACGGCAGCCAGTGGCTCCAGTCGTCATAGCCGGCGTGCAGCGCCTGCTCGATCAGCAGCGCGCGAAACCCGGTGCAGTCGAGGAACAGGTCGCCCTCGACGACCACGCCCGATTCCAGATGCAGCGCGGCAACGTCGCCGCTCTCGCCATCGAGTGCGACCCGCGCGATCTTCCCTTCGATCCGCCGCACGCCATCGCCCTCGGCCATCCGCCGCAGGAACTGCGCGTAGAGCGAGGAATCGAGCTGATAGGCATAGTTCATCCGCTCGTCGGGGAGATGCGCGAACTTGCCCTCCATCGCGGCGACGAGCTCGAGGCAATAGGCGTCATACGCCGCATCATGCCCGCGCTCGCGCCCGTTCATCCAGAAATGCTGGAAGCCGGCCGACCAATGGTCTTGCCCGGTCGTCCCGAACGAGTGGAAATAGCGGTCGGTCCCGTCCTTCCACCCATCGAACAGGATGCCGAGCTTGAAGGTCGCTTGCGTCGCCCGCATGAAATCGGCCTCGCCGATGCCGAGCAGCCGGTTGTAGGTGACGAGCGGCGGGATCGTGGATTCGCCCACCCCGACCGTCCCGATCGCATCGGATTCGACCAGTGTCACAGCAGCAGTGCGGCCCATCGTGCGCGCGATCGCGGCGGCGGCCATCCAGCCGGCGGTGCCGCCCCCGGCAACGACGATACGACGTGGGCTGGCGATCATTGGCTGAGGTTCCTGAGCAGGAAGGCGCGGATGCGGTCGGCGCTTTCCGGGGTGAGCGGGGCGAGCACGCTGCGGCCCTCCTCGGGGATATGCGCGGTGACGTCGTCGCCATTGTCGAAGACATAATAGTCGAACAGGTCGCGCCAGTGCCGCTTCTGGTCGGCGGGCAAGTCGCGGATCGCGAGCAGCGCATGGTTGAGCGCGTCCTGCGGCGAGCCCATCCAGCGCGGCGTCTCGCGCCACCAATAGTTCACCAGCACGTTGAAATCGGCGAGCCCCTCGACGTGATGCCACCACATCGCCGGGATATAGAGCGCATCGCCCGCCTCGAGTTCGGCGACCTGCGCATGCTCGAGCGCTTCGGGGAAGCGCGGGTGCAGCTCCGCGTCGGGCGCGTGGAAATCGACCATGCTGATCGCGCGCCCCGCGGGCGTGTTGTCGATCGGCCCGAGATGCAGATTACGGAACTGTTCGCGCGGAAACAGCGTGAAGCGGCGCCGCCCCGCCGCCACGCACGCCAGATTGTTGGGCAAGTCGTTATGCGCGGCGATCCGCGTCTTGGTGCCGATCCAGATGCTCGCGAGACACGTGCGATCGCCCAGATCGACATGGTTCGCCTCATACAGGCCATTGAAGAACTGGTGCATGTCGATCGAGGCGAGATAGACCGGTGGCGCCCCCGCCTTGCCCTCGATCGCGTCGATCCGCCCGAAGATGTCGGGCAGCTTGGCGCGCAGCGTGCGGAAGTTCATCGCCATCGCCGCGTCGTAGAACAGCCGGCCGTCACCGCCAGGCTCGCCAATCGCGACGGTGAAGGCGGTGTCGCGGTGGTGGCGCAGCAGATAGGCGCGCGCCTCGCGCGACGAGCGGCGCCCCGCCTCGACCAGCGGCCAGTCCTTGATCAGCCCGCGCACGACGAACGGCGCATCGGCCGCGCGCAGCCGCGCGTCGAGCTCGGCCGCATCCGCGACCGCGATCTCCGGCACGGACGCGAGATCCTTGAAGACGCCGGGATCGGCTTCAGCCATGCGGTGCATCCCGTCGGCTCTTGCGCTCGATCAGCTCGGCGACGTTGCTGAGCGAAGCGAGCGCCATGAACACCGGCAGCAAATGCCCATCGGCATGCAGGTCGCCCAGCGCCGCCGCGTCGAGCTGCTGGAGGCGTTCCTCGGCGATCCCATGATAGCCGACCAGCCGATTGGTGCTGCCGTCGGCCAGCGTGATCTCGAGCGTCAGCGGCTCGAGCAATTCGTGCCGCGCGAGCGCCGCGAAGAAGCCCTCGCTCGCCTGCCAGCCGGCATCGAGCTCGCCGAGCTGCGCGGCGATCGTCTCGAGATAGGGCGACGGCCGACCGAGATCATCGAACACGCGCACGCCCTCGCCGCCGCTCGCGACACGCGGGCTGTCGAGGTCGAGATGGATCTGCTTGTCGCCGCCTTCGGTCGCGGGGTGGCCGATCAGGAAGGGCTGGATCGCCATCGCGAGCGGACGATAGCGCGCGTCCCACCGCTCCCCGTCGAGGAACAGATTCTCGCCGGGCTCGAACCCGAACATCGCGAGCGCCTGGAAGCGGTCGCGCTGCGGCGTGAGGCGGAACAGGATCGGATAGTCGTTCTGCACGCGGCGGAATTCGCTCGGCACGATCAGGCACGACATCACCGCGTCGCCCAAATCCGCACCCCGCGCGGGCGTGATGCGCAACGTGCGGTGATCGTCGCTGGTGAGCAGGACGTGGTTGGCCATCAGTTGCTAAGCTCCAGAGCGGTCAGTTGGTGTGCCGCGCGGCACGCATCGAGATAGGCGCGGATCGGCGGCAGCGTCGCGACCATGCCGCGCGTGCGCTGCGCGATCGGGGCGAGCGACGGCGGCGGGGCGCCGCGCAGCGGCCCGGGATCGGGCACCGCTGCCCCCATGCCGTACAGGATATACTGATAGCTCGCCGCCGGAAACAGCTCGTCGACCATCGGGAAGTCGGCGCGCGTCGGCGGCCGATGCTGCCACAGCGCGAGCAGTTCGGCGAGCCGCGGCGGGATCGATGCGGGATCGCGGTGGTCCTGCCAATACCGCCCTTCGCGCCGACTGAGCACATAGTGCAGCTTGAGGAATTCGACGATGCGGTTCCAGCGATAGCGGAACAGCGTGTTGAAGCGCGCCGCCGTCAACGGCATCGTTGCGCGTGTCGGCCAGTCGTCGAGCAGCGCGTCGAGCGCCAGTTCGATCGTGACGATCGCAGACGCCTCGAGCGGCTCGAGAAACCCCGCCGACAGCCCGATCGCCAGGCAATTGCCCGTCCAGAATTGCGCGCGGTGGCCCGAGCGGAAGGTCAGCCGGCGCGGCGTGATCGGCCCGGCGGTGCCGAGATACGCGCTCAGCGTTTCCAGCGCGGCGTCGTCGCTCATGTGCGCGGAGGAATAGACGCAGCCGACACCGCGCCTGGTCGGCAAGCCGATGTCCCAGATCCATCCTGCCGCATGCGCGGTCGCGTCGGTCTGCGCGGCGATCGGGCTGTCGGCGGCGACCGGGATCTGCACCGCCAAGGCACGATCGTTGAACAGCACGTCGCTGCGGTCGATGAACGGCACGTCCCCCACCAACAGCGCGGCGTGGCCGGTGCAATCGAGGAACAGATCACCCGCGACGGCGCCGGTGTCGCGGGTGTTTACGGCGATCACCTCGCCCTTCTCCGTGCGATCGACACCGATCACATGATCGCGCACGTGCCGCACGCCGAGCCGTTCGGTCGCGTGCCGCATCAGCAAAGCCGCGAGCTTGCCCGCATCGAGATGATAGCCATAGTTCAGTGCCCCCGCATAATCGGGCATCGCCCGCTGCCGCGGCGCGAGGCACTGCCCCGCGACCTGCGGCTGCGGCGAGACCATGTCGGCGAACGGCGCACCCGCGGCTTCGGCCTGCCACGCGGCAACGAGCGCGCGCGCATCCGTCTCGATTGGCGGCGTGAAAGGATGGAAATAGACGTCGTCGGCGGCGCCGGTCGCCCAGCCGCGGAAGCGCGAGCCATGCTTGAACGAGGCATCGCAAGCGAGCAGGAATTCGGCCTCGCCGATCCCGATCCGCTCGAGCGTGGCGCGCATCGTCGGCCACGTCCCCTCGCCCACCCCGATCGTCGGAACGTCGGGCGATTCGACGAGCGTCACCGTGATCGGCGCCGCCGCCGACGGCCGCGCGGCCGCAGCGATGCGGCAGGCGGCAAGCCAGCCCGCGGTGCCGCCGCCGACGATGATGACGGTAGAGATGGCCGTATCCACTTGGCCCGTCCTGTTGCGTGGTCCGACCCCGGGCCGGTTCGCGGCACTTGTGCCCTGTAGCCCCGGGAAACGCCACCCTCGCGCAGCGAGGGTGGCGTGGCACCTGCTGTTAGAAGGTGATCCGAGCCCCCGCCGAGTAGCGCGGGTCCTGCTTGGTCACGAACGTGATGTTGCGATCCGAGCGCAGATGGCCGCTGCGATCCTCGCTGTTGACGTTGATCCCCTCGACAAACACCGACACATTCTTGGTGATCGCATAGCTCGCGCTGACGTCGAGCTGGCCGTAGGTGTTGATGTAGGTCGGGTTGATCCCTCCCCCCGTCGACGTCAGATACCCCTTGCGCCAGTTATACGCAGCACGCGCCTGCAACCCGTTCTTGTCATAGAACAGCACCGCGTTGGCGCTGTCCGACAGACCGGTGATCGCGAATTGCGCTACGCTCGAGGGCAGACGGTTGTCGTAATTCTGGTTGCCGCGGACGATCGTATAGTTGAGGATCGTGCCGAACCCGGTGTTCCAGAAATTGTGCTGGATCGCGAATTCGAAGCCATCGACGCTGGCGGAATTCGCGCTGTTGAATGGCGTCGTAATCACGAAGTTGATCAGCGGATCGTTCGGCTGCGCGACGATCGTCCCGTTGACCACGCCGCCGGGATAATTGGCGCCGATATAGTCGCGGATCTGCGCGAAGGTGGCATTTGCCCCCAACGCATTGAGCGCCGCCTGATAGCGCGGACCGTTCTGCGTCACACCGTTGAAGGTGGTGGTCGGCGAGGTGATCCCCGGGATCGTTTGGTTGACCACCGTGCTGCCGATATAGTTCGACACATTCTTGTGGAAATAGCCGACCGAGATGTAGCTCTCCTTGGTATAATACCATTCCGCCGAGAGATCGATGTTCTTCGATTTGTACGGGATCAGATTAGGATTGCCGACCGAGCCGAAACCGCCGCCGACACGGAACAACGTGTCGAGCCGGCGACCGCCCTGCAAGCTGCCATAATCCGCGCGCGTGATGGTATGGCTGTAGGACGCGCGCAGCTTGATCGTGTCGGTCGGCTCGATGTCGAAATCCACCGACGGCAGCCAGTTCTGATAACTGCCCTTGAACGTGGTAAAAGCGCTCCCGTTGAACAGGATGTTGAACTCGTTCTGCGAATTCTGCCGCGCTCCCGACGGGCTCGGCACCAGCGCGGTCGCGCTGACGTCGGTCGTCTCATAGCGCACGCCCCCGATGATGTGGCCCGGCACCGAGAACACGTCGAACTTTCCATTGAACTGGAAATACGGCGAGATCGTCTTCTCACGCACGCGCGAGTCGGTCGTGTACGGGAGCAGGCACTGCCCGGCACCGCCGCAGATGTTGTACGCCTGGTCGAGCAGCTTGACGACGCTCGGCAGGTCGAACGTGTAGAACGACTTGACGATGTCGGCGGAATTGGCCCCGCTGATCCCCGAGAACTTGTCGGGAATGCTGGTCAGCGTGAACAGATTGTCGGGCAGCAACGCCGCCGCTGCCGCGCGCTGCGCTGCGCTGTCGCCGCCGGTGCCGCCCCACGTGTCGTTCTGCAGCACGCTATAGGCCGAGCGGACCTTGTTGTCGGTATATTGCACGCCCCAGTCGAGGCTTTCGAGGAAGCCGTGGCCGTGGTCGTAATGCCCCTTCAACTGGACCTGGTTGATCTCGTCGCGGAAGTAGGAATTGCGGAACGCGTTGCCGGTCGGGACGATGTTCGCGGCATTGAGCGGATCGATGCCCGAATACATGTTGTACGAGATGACGGGCAGCTGGTTCTGGAAATTGATCGTCTGGTTCTGGATGCCGAACACGGCCGTGCCGACCGAGTTGCTGTTGCCGTACGGGCTGTTCGGCTTCGATGTCGCGGTCGAGTGATTGACGTCGAGCACCACGGTGACGCCGCCCGGCGCCTTCCAGGTGAGGTTGCCGCCGATCGCCTTGTTCTCGCTGCGCGCCGACGTCTGCGACGCCGAATAGGCAAGATCCTTGGTCTCCGCCGCGCCGAACCGCTCGGTGTAGAAGTTCGGGCCCGCGACGGGGCCGTTGGTCCACGAGCTCGACGTGTCGTTATGGTTGTACCAGATGCCGACGCTGTTATCGCGGATGTCGACGGTGTTGCGCGAATAGGTATAGTCGAACGTCGCGGTCAGAGTGTCGGTCGGCTTGAACTGCAGCACCGCCTGCCCGTTGATGCGCTGGCGCTTGCCGTTGACGACGTCGTAGCCCCCATTCTGCGGCACCTGATAGACATCGGTCGGGCCCGGACGGTTGGTGATGTTGGCCGCGCGCGGGTCGCCCGGCTGCGCAAGCGAACCCCAATTGTTCTCGGCGCCGAGATAGCCGTCGCGGAAGCCGATATTGGCCTGGTTCGCGCTGAAGTGGCGTTCCTGGAACGAGCCGAGCACGAGCACGCCAATGCGATCGTCGGCGAACGTATCGGAGAATATGCCCGACACTTCGGGCGTCACGTCCTTGCCGCCATTCTGCGACGTGTCGACCACGCCACGCGCCGACAGCGAACCGCGGATGCCGGGCTTGTCGAACGGACGCGGGGTGCGGATGTTGATGGTCGAGCCGATGCCGCCCGACGGAACGCTGGCGCGGCCCGACTTGTAGACTTCGAGCGCCGCGACGCCTTCCGACGCGAGATTGGCGAAATCGAACGAGCGCGAAACCGGTGCGCTGTTGCCGTCGCCGATCGTCGAGGTCGCGAGCTGGCGACCGTTGAGCGTGACGAGATTGTACTCGGGGCCGAAGCCGCGGACGGTGACGAACTGGCCTTCGCCGTTCGACCGGTCGATCGACACGCCGGTGATGCGCTGGAGCGATTCCGCCAGGTTGGTGTCGGGGAACTTGCCGATATCCTCAGCCGAGATCGCGTCGACGATGCCCTGCGCGTTGCGCTTGAGGTTGATCGAGCTGCGCAGGCTGGCGCGGATACCGGAGACGACGATGTCGCCGCCCGTATCGGTGCCGTCCGCGGCCGCGGTGCTCTGCGTCGTCGCGGTGCTGGTCGGTGCGTCCTGCGTCGTCGACGGACCGGTGTTGCCCATCGTCGATGCCGCATCCTGCGCCGTCGCGATCATCGGATAGCCCGACAGCGCAAGCGCCGAAACGCCCAGTGCAAGTCGCGTAGCAAAACGGGTGCTAAAGCCCCCCATCGTCATCCTCCCTGAGTAGCGGCGCGTTACCCCAGCGCCCTCTTGTTTGAGAACGTTCACTTGTTCCGCGGCCAAACGATTGTCAAGTCGGCGAACTGGCGGAAACGGGTTATTGTGAACGTTCTCAGGATGTGCTGTCTATGCGCCACAGGCGGCGGCACGGCCAAGCGGGGTAGCCCGCGTCGGCGACGGCATGCCCGCCAAGATCTGGGAGGATTTCGAAGATGGCGAAGACGATTCATGGCTGGCTACTCGGCGCAACGCTGCTTTCCGGCATCGCCGGCACTGCGCCGGTCGTGGCGGGCCAATCGACCGTGAAGGCGGCGGCGCAGGACGCGCGCGCTCGTGCGGCGGCGATCGTTGCCAAAATGACACTCGACGAGAAAATCGCGCTCGTCCACGGTCTCTTCCCGCCAATGGCCAAGGGCAAGACGCCGAACGAGCTGATTCCGTCGGCCGGCCATATCGACGGCATCCCGCATCTGGGTGTTCCGCGGATTCGCGAGAGCGACGCGTCGCTCGGCGTCGCCAACCAGATCGAGCAGCGCAAGGGCGACGTCGCCACCGCCCTCCCCTCGAGCCTCGCCACCGCGGCAACCTTCGATCCCGCGATCGCGCGGGCCGGCGGCGCGATGATCGGCGCCGAAGCGCGCGCCAAGCGCTTTACCGTGCTGCTCGCCGGCGGCGTCAATTTAACGCGCGATCCGTGGAACGGCCGCAATTTCGAATATCTCGGCGAGGATCCGCTGCTTTCGGGCATGCTGGCGGGCGCCCACATCGCGGGGGTCCAGTCGAACCACATCGTTTCGACGGTCAAGCATTTCGCGCTCAATTCGCAGGAAACCGGCCGTACCGTCGTCGACGCGAAGATCGGCGAGGCGGCGCTGCGGATGAGCGACCTGCTCGCGTTCCAGATCGCGATCGAGACGGGCAAGCCCGGCTCGGTGATGTGCGCCTATAACAAGGTCAATGGCGACTGGGCGTGCGAGAATGCGCACCTCCTTAACGACGTGCTCAAGCGCGACTGGGGCTATCGTGGCTGGGTGATGAGCGACTGGGGAGCGGTACACTCGACCGCCAAGGCGGCGAATGCCGGGCTCGACCAGGAGTCGGGGCAGGAACTCGACCACGCGATCTATTTCGCCGAAGCGCTCAAGACCGATATCGCCGCCGGTCGCGTGCCGATGGCGCGGCTCGACGACATGGTGATCCGCTATCTGACCGGGCTGATCGAGACCGGCGCTTATGATGCGCCCGCCACCACCGCGCAGCCGATCCCCTATGCCGCGCACGCCGAGGTCGCGCAGCGCGCCGCCGAAGCCGGCATCGTCCTCCTCAAGAATGACGGCGATCTCCTGCCGCTCGCGCGCACCGCGAAGCGCGTCGTGCTGATCGGCGGCCGTGCCGATGTCGGCGTGCTGTCGGGCGGCGGGTCGAGCCAGGTGCGCTCGGTCGGCGGCGCGCCGGTCGAGATCCCGCTCACCAGCGGCGCCGCGTCCTCGTTCGCCCGCGTCACCTGGCACGCCTCCTCGCCACTGCTCGCGATCCGCGCGGCGATGCCGCAAGCGCAGGTAACGTGGATCGATGGCCGCGACCCGGCCGCCGCCGCCGCCGCCGCCAAGGCCGCCGACGTCGCGATCGTCTTTGCGACGCAGTGGACGACCGAGGCGCAGGACGTGGCCGACCTGTCGCTGCCGGACCGGCAAGACGACCTGATCGCCGCGGTCGCCGCCGCGCAGCCCAAGACGATCGCAGTGATGGAGACCGGCGGCCCCGTGCTGATGCCGTGGCTGTCGGCGGTGCCCGCAGTCGTGCAGGCCTGGTATCCCGGCCAGCGTGGTGGCCCCGCCATCGCCAACATCCTCACCGGGCGCGTCAATCCGTCGGGCCGCTTGCCGATCACCTTCCCCGCCAGCGCAAGCCAGGCACCGCGCGCCGCCCCCGTTGGGCTCGACCGCCTGACCAGCGCCGAGGCGCAGGCCGCGGCCGACCCCGGCCATGCCAGCGACCATCAACTGGCGAGCTTCCCGATCGACTACACCGAAGGCGCCGACGTCGGCTATCGCTGGTACGAAAAGACCCGTGCCACGCCGCTCTTCGCGTTCGGCTACGGGCTCAGCTACACGCGCTTCGCCTATCGCAACCCGGTAGTGACGGGCGGCGCCAAGCTCAGCATGAGCTTCGAGGTCGTCAACACCGGGCGCGTCGCTGGCGCCGACGTGCCGCAGATGTATGTCACGCGCGACGGCACGGCGGTGCCGATGCGGCTCGCCGCGTTCCAGCGCGTCACGCTGAAGCCGGGCGAGGCAAAGCGCGTGACGCTCGTCGCCGAGCCGCGCATCCTGGCGGACTATGATCCGGCCTTGCCGGGCTGGCGGGTCGCGGGCGGCCGCTACCGTGTCGCGCTGGCGCACGATGCGACCGATCGCGCGCTGGTCTCGACCGCGAACGTCACCGCGGCGACGATGAAGCCCTAGCCGACCGACAGGAAGGCGGTGACCGTCAGCCGCCCTTCCGCGGGATCGCCCGACAGCAGTGCGTCGGGCGCGATCGCGCCGCTGTGGAGCAGATAGCTCGGATAGACGAGCGCGCGGTTGTACCGCCCCGCGATCTCGAGCGTGCGCTCGAACAGCGGCGTATCGCCCGTGACATAGCGCGCGGGCGGCACGCCGCCGTGGCGGAGCTCGGCCTCGAGCTGGCCGAAGAAGATCGGTGCGCGCTCATCGTCGATCGTCTCGAACCCGGTCGAGCGATGCCGGAAGAAGGCGGTCCCGTCGCCATCGTCGGGGGCGAGATAGTGGACCAGCGCGATCCGGTCAGGGCCGAACGCGTCGCAGTGTGGCAGGCGCTGGCGGATATCGAGCGCGGCGGGCGGCGTCGTCACGATCGAGAAGCTCGCGTCGATCAGGTCGACCGCACCGCCGCGGCCGAGCATCGGGCCAAGCACGCTGGCCAGCACCGCGAGCTGCGCTGGCACATACGCCGTCGGAAGCGCCGCCCGGATTCCCGGATAATGCTGCGCGGCAGGGCCAAAGCTCGCCGCGATCGCGGCCGCTCGCAACGCATCGGGATCGGCGGAAAAGCCGTCGATCACGACCACCGGCTGCGCCTCGCGCCCGACGCGGTGGACGGTGATCGCGGGGGTGCTCACGGTGCGGGCCAGTGGCGGACGTAATCGACCGACATGCGCTGCGGCAGCGCGGCATCGTCGATCCCCTTGACCCCACCCCAATCGCCACCGACCGCAAGGTTGAGGATCAGCCGATACGGAACGGTAAACGGCCAGGCGGCATGTCCACCCGGCTGGTCGTCGGCAACGCGCATATAGCCATGCCCATCGACGCCGATCGTGATCGCATGCGGCTGCCAGTCGAGTTGATAGAGATGATAAGCAGTGCACGCGCTCGCAACGCGTATTTCGGCACCACGCTGCGTTCCGCGCGTGTGGTTGAACGCACCGCTGTGCACCGTCGCATGCACTACGCGCGGTTGCCAGCCGACCATCTCCATCAGGTCGATCTCGCCCATGTCGGGCCATGTCCCGCTCTGCGGCAGCAACCAGATCGCCGGCCAGGTACCGCGCCCGCACGGCAGCTTGGCGCGGACTTCGTAGAAACCGTAGCCAAGCGACTCGCGACTGACGAGCTTGGCCGAGCTGTAGGCCTGCCCGCCCCAGTCGGCGCGCGACCGCAACGCCCCGCGCCGCGCCTCGATCACCAGCGCGCCCCGCTCGATCCGCGCATTCTCGCGCCGGTCGGCGGCGTAATATTGCTTCTCGTGATTGGGCCAGCCCTGCTGGTTGCGCTCGGTGTCGAAGCGCCAGCGGGCTTGATCGATCGGTCCGCTGAACTCGTCGGCAAAAGCGGGGCGCGTCGTCGGCGCCCGCATCGGCACGTCCACCGAATAGTTGGTCGCCGCCAGGCTCACCGCCTGCGCGAACAGCATCACGACACTCGACACCGCCTCACCTCTTCCCACCCGGACCGCCGTTGGGCCGCCCCGTCGCGTCCCGGCTTAAAGCGCCGCCGCAATCGAGGCCACCAGCAAAATACCGGGGAACGCGCCATACCTTGGTGGTGGCCATTCCCGGTCGCGGTGCATTAGGATCGGGCGATAGCGAGATCCTGCGACCAGAAAAGGACGAGAGGTTGACGAGAGGAACGACACGCCGCGGCGTCCTGGCGGGCATCGCCGCGATGAGCGCATCCAAAGTCGCGGCGCGCGCCCTGCCCGGCGCGCGAAATCCGGATCTGGGGCCCAACGTTCTGATCGTCGATCCCGGCATGTCCGGCGCACAGGCGCGGATCGACGCTTGGTTCGCGCAGCAGGAAAGCGCCCATTTCACCGATCGTCGCTATGCCGTGCTGCTCACGCCGGGCGTCCACCGGCTCGACATCAACGTCGGTTTCTTCACGCAGGTCGCCGGGCTGGGCCTCGCGCCCGACGACGTCACGGTCGCCGGCCATGTCCATGCCGAAGCCGATTGGGCCAAGGGCATGGCGCTCGTCAATTTCTGGCGATCGGTCGAGAACATGGCGATACGACCACCCGATCGCGCGGATCGCTGGGCGGTGTCGCAGGCCGCACCATATCGTCGCATGCACCTCTTCGGTGACCTCGCGCTCGACGACGGGGGCTGGTCCAGCGGTGGTTTCATGGCCGATTGCCAGGTCGAGGGCGTGGTCCGCTCGGGGACGCAGCAACAATGGTTCACGCGCAACGCAGCGCTCGGCGGCTGGCAGGGCTCCAATTGGAACATGCTGTTCATGGGTGTCGCCGGCGCCCCGCCGACCAGCTTTCCCGAGCCGCCGTTCACGACGCTCCCGAATGTGCCGGTGATCCGCGAAAAGCCGTTCCTGCACGTTCGACCCGACGGCGTCTGGGGCGTATTCGTCCCGGCGCTGCGCCGGGCGGTCTCCGGGGTCTCGTGGCAGGGGGCGCCGGCGGGCCGCAGCGTATCGCTCGATCGCTTCCTCATCGCCGATCCGACCACACCAATTGCGACGATCAACCACGCGCTGGCCAGCGGCCGCCACCTTCTGCTGACGCCCGGGATCTATCGGGTGCGCGAGCCGATCCACGTGCGCCGCGCCGATACGATCGTGCTTGGGCTAGGTCTGGCGACGCTGCTGAGCGAAGCAGGCAATGCCGCGATGCTGATCGACGACGTCCCCGGCGTGTCGGTCGCGGGGCTGCTGATCGATGCCGGCCCGATCCTGTCGCCCGTGCTGCTGCAAGTCGGCCCCAAGGGCGCGAGCGGCGACCACCAGGCGAACCCGACGCTTCTGGCCGATGTTTTCTTTCGCGTCGGCGGGGCGGCGATCGGGAATGTCGGGACCTGCCTGGAGATCAACAGCCGTCACGTGATCGGCGATCACCTGTGGATCTGGCGCGCGGATCATGGCGATCGCGAGGGCGGCCGCGTCCATGTCGGCTGGTCCGAGAGCCGGGCCGAGCACGGGCTTGTCGTCAATGGCGACGACGTTACATGCTATGGCCTGTTCGTCGAACATTTCCAGGGCTGGCAGACGCTGTGGAACGGCGAGCGCGGGCGGACCTTCTTCTACCAGAACGAACTCCCCTACGACCCGCCGAGTCAGCGCGCGTGGCGCGCGGATTCGGATCGCGGCTGGGCGGCGTACAAGGTTGCGGATCACGTGCGGTATCACGCGGCGGTCGGCATGGGCGTATATGCGAACTTTACCGCGGATCCGTCGATCGTCCTGGCGAGCGCAATCGAAGTGCCCGACAGGCCCGGCGTGCAGATCGGCGATGTCACCACGATCTCGCTCGGCGGCGGAAAGGGCACGATCGCGCATCCGGTCAACGGTGCGGGGGCGGCTGCGCGGCCTGGCAACATCCGACAGACGCTGCGGCGATATCCCGCTGGTTGAACCGGCCAGGATTCTCGGTTCGGCGATCGCGGACGCTGGGAGGCTCGCCTGTCCCTACCCGGAGTGCGCAGCCATGCGCGATGCCGGCACGGCCCTGTTACAGACCCAAACGCTGCGGCTTCAACATCACGCTTCCGGTCAGGACCGGATCCGTCGCCGATCGTGCCACGGTTACGCCATAGCGCCCCCCTTTGATCTGCCAACGCGAAGTCGTCGTGTCGTATTTGGCGAGCAAGCGCGGGTCGACGGTGAACGAGATCGTGCGGCTTTCGCCCGGTGCCAGCTCGACGCGCTCGAACCCCAGCAGCCGCGGTTCGACCACGCCGTCGATCGTCTGGAGATAGAGCTGCGGCACATCGGCGCCCGCGCGCGGTCCCGCATTGCGCACCGTCAGCTTGACCGCAACGGTCTTGCCGCCGCTGACGCTCAGTCCCGAGTAGGCGAAGTTGGTGTAGCTCAACCCGTGGCCAAAGGCGTACATCGGCGCGAGCCCCTTGCGCGCGAACCAGCGATAGCCGACGTCGGCGCCCTCGTTCATCGCGACGCTGACCTGGGTGTTCTCGGGCGTGCCGAAGCTCGGGATCGTCGTGCGCGGCAATTGCTCGACGCTTTGCGGGAAGGTGATCGGCAAGCGGCCCGACGGATTGACCTTGCCGGTCAGGACCTCGGCAATCGCCTGCGCGCCCTCCTGCCCCGGATACCAGGCGGCGACGATCGCCTTGACCTCGTCGCGCCATGGCATCGCGACCGGATTGCCGGTCTGCAACACCACGATCGTATTCGGATTTGCCTTGGCGACCGCCGCGATGATCGCGTCCTGCCCGCGCGGGAGTGCGAGGTCAGGCGAATCGAAGCCCTCGACCTCATATTTGTTGACGAAGACGATCGCGACATCGGCGCGTGCCGCGGCCGCGGCGGCTGCTTGCGGATAGAGGCCGGGATCGAACTCGACCTTCGCCCCCGGCGCGGCCGCGGCGATTGCGTCGGTCGGCGCGCCGGCGAACCAGCGCGCTACGCGCCAGCTGCCCATCTGCCCCGCGCCGCCGATCGGATCGCTCGCCGCCCAGCCCTTCGGCGGCAGCCCCTGCGACGAACCGCCGCCCGACAGCACGCCGATCTGCGCCTTCTCGCCGATCACCGCGATGCTGCGCGCGCCGGCCGCGAGCGGTAGGACGCCGTCATTCTTGAGCAACACGATGCCGCGCCGCGCGATCTCGAGCGCGGTGGCGGCGTGAGCGGCCATGTCCACCGGCTGCTGCGCGGTCCAGTCGGTGACGCCCACGGCCTTCATCGACCGGAGGATGCGCCGCACCATGTCGGATAGCCGCGCGCGGTCGAAGCTGCCGTCGGCGAGCTTGGCCTTGAGCGGCGCGCCGAACCACACTTGCTTGTCGAGCTGGTCGCCCGATTGCTGGTCGAGCCCCTTCGCTGCGAAATCGGCGGACGACACCGCGCCCCAGTCGCTCATTACCCAGCCCTTATAGCCCCAGTCCTGCTTGAGGACGCGGTTGAGCAGGAAGTCGTTGCCGCAGGCCTTGGCGCCGTTGACCAGATTGTAGGCGCACATGATCGATCCCGGCTTGCCCGTTTCGATCGCGATCTGGAAGGCCAGCAGGTCGGATTCGCGCAGCGCCGCCTCGTCGATCGTCGCGTTCCAGGTGTGCCGGTTGGTCTCGTTCGAATTGAGCGCGAAATGCTTGGCCGTGCTGATCACGCCTGCTTCCTGCGTGCCACGGATCGCCGCGCCGCCCATCAGGCCGGACAGCAGCGGATCTTCGGAGATATATTCGAAAGCGCGCCCGTTCCGCGGATCGCGCGTCAGATTGATCCCGCCGCCGAGCAGCACGTTGAAATTGCGCGCACGCGCTTCGCTGGCGACCAGGTAGCCCCCGCGCCGCGCCATTTCTGGATCGAAGGTCGCACCCAGCGCCAGCCCTGCGGGCAGCGCCGTCGCCGTGTCGCCCTTGCGCACGCCGAACGGGTTTGTCACGCCGAGGCTCGCATCGGTTTCGCGGAGCGACGGGACGCCGAGGCGCGCGATGCCGGGAACATAGCCCGCGCCCGGCACCACGTCGGCAGGCCAGACCAGATTGGGGTCGCCGAACCCGGGGATGCGAAGCGCCATGAAGCCGTGGATGAGCGAGAAGCGCTCGTCATCGGTCATCTTGGCTTCGGTCTCGGCCGCCCAACGGTCGGCTGCCGTCTCGCGTTGATGCGCGGCACGATCGTTCGCGCCAGCCGGCGCCTTCGCCTGCGACGCGCTGCCGAAAGGTCCCACGATCGCCGCGCAGAGCAGCAAGAGCGTCCGGATTTTCGTCTTCATCTGCATCACCTGTCTGCGGTCTGGTCGGGGCGACAGCCCCGCAGCGCGACGCGCTGCGGGGCTGTCAGGTATCAGAAGCGGTAGCGCGCCCGGATACCGGCATAGCGGCGTGCGTTGCGCGAGAAGGTCTGCGCGACCAGGCCGGCAGTGCCACCCGAGGGGGTCCCCAGCGCGCTCGCATAATGCTTGTCGAACAGATTGTTGACGAACAGAGCGACGCGAATGCCGCCGCGCGCCTTCTGGTCGATGCCGATGCTGCCGTTGACGATCGCATAGGCGCCCTGCTGCAGCGCCGGGTTGCCGAGCAGATCGAAATTGACCGAACTCTGGTAGCTGACATCGCCCTGGACGAAGCCGTCGAACGGCATCTGCGGCAGAAGCACGTCATAGGTGCCACCGACGTTGAACTTCCAGCGCGGCGCGTTGCTCAGCCGCTTGCCCCCAAGGTCCTGCAAGCCGGTGCTGGACCCCACGACGGGGAGGCACCCTTGCGCCGCAGTCTGCCCGGTATAGCATTGCGCGTTGCGGAACTGGCGGATCATCGCATCGGTGTAGCTAATACCACCGTCGATCGTCAGCGCCTCCAGCGGCCGCGCCTGGAACTCGACCTCGACGCCGCGAGTGCGGACCTTGCCGACATTGTTGAGCTGCAGCTGGATCGTCTGGTCGGGCAACGTCACCCCCGACTGCGCCTGGAAATCTTTGAAATCGGTCCAGAACCCGGCGACGTTCAATTGGAAGCGATTGTTGAAGAAGCGGCTCTTGAGGCCGATTTCATAGGCCTTGGAGGTTTCCGGTCGCACCGGGACCGCGGCACGCCCGGGGGTGAAGCCGGTCGAGATGTCGTAGCCCTGCCCCTTATAGCCGGTCGAGTAGGACGCATAGGCCATCACGCGCTTGGCAAGATCCTGTCGCAGCGCGATCTTGCCGGTCACGACACTGTCCTTGGCGTTGCCGCTGCACGTAGCGAGGCAGGTCGCGTTGTTCGCCGGTGCTGTCGCCGGGACGACGGTGTTGAGGTAGCGGACCGAGATATCCTCGTGGTTCGCGCGCAGGCCGACGTCGATGTGCGTCGCGGCCGCGATATCGTACGATGCCTGGCCGAACACCGCATAGCTGGTCGTGCCGCTGGTCGAGTTCCAGCGCGCGACGACGGGACCCGAGGGACCGCGATCGAAGGTGCGATCGGTCTTGCCGTCCGAATAATAGAGGCCGGCGACATAGCTGAACGGCCCCCTGCCCTTAGACGCAAGCCGCAGCTCCTGCGCGAACTGGCGGGCGTGGAAGCCGCTCTGCGCGGTGATGCCGTTGGCGAGCCCCAGCACCGGCCCGACGACATAGTCGAAATCTTCGATGAAGCGGAACTTCCAGTCCTGATAGCTGGTGATCGAGATCAGATTGACCGCGCCGAGGTCGACGGTGACCTTCCCGCTGCCGTTTGCCTGCTGGCTCTTGTTGAACAGCGGACCGTCGAAGGCGGTGCTGAAATTGTCCTGCCCCGGCGTGATCCCGGCGAGCGTCGGGGTCAGCGACGCGCCGTAGACTGCAGCGCCGGCGGGCACGGTACGGAAGGTGCGCGCGGTGCCGCGGCTCTCCGAGACCGAATGCCCGGCGATCAGATCGACCGTGACACCCGGCAGCGGATTGAGCGCAAGCCGGCCGCGCAGGCCGTAGCTGCGATCATTGTTGAGCTTACGCCCGTCGAAGCGGTTGGTGATGAAGCCGTCGCGATCGCCGTAGAAACCGTTGAGGCGGAAGCCGACGCCTTCGGCGAGCGGTCCCGAAATCACCGCGTCGACACGGTATTCGTCGTCGGTCGTCGCTGTCCCGGTGACCGAGCCGGTCAGCCGCGCGGTCGGCCCCTGCGACACGATGTTGAGCGCGCCGGCCGAGGCGTTCTTGCCGAACAGCGTTCCCTGCGGGCCGCGCAGCACTTCGATCCGCGCGATGTCGCTCAGCCCGGAAAAGGCCTGTGCCTGCTGCAGCAACGCAACGTCGTCGACGATGACGGCCACCGAGGGCTCGATCGCGGTTGAAAAAGCGACGGTGCCGACGCCGCGCAGGTTGATCGAATTGTTGGTCGGCACGGCGCCGGTCGTGACGGTAAGGCTCGGTGCGAGACGCGTGAGATCGGTGACGGTGGCGACATTGCGGTTGACCAGCGTCTCGCCGGAAATTGCGGTGACGGCGACCGGCACGTCCTGCAAATTCTGTTCGCGCTTCTGCGCGGTGACGACGATGTCGGTCAGCGCGCCTTCATCGGTCGTTGCGGTTGTCGGCGCCTGCTGGTCGGTCGCGCCCTCGCGAGCGGGCAGCGGCGCGCTCGGCACGCTGCTCTCTTGCGCCGATACCGGGGTAGCCAGTGCCAGCGCCGCAACGCCACCGAGCCAAACAAAACCTTTGCGCATAAAACCTCACCCTTAAGGACGCCGCATATCTGCGGTCTGGTAAGTCCACCTATGCGGTAAATCTGGTCAAGTCAAATGCCATCTGGTCAGGTCAGACGGGTGAGTTTGCCGATATTTCGCTGATTTCGGCGGGGATTGTTTGCCCGGTCGGCCATTCGCGCTCTGCGCTCATAAAAACTTCGGGCTGCCCTGTCGGACCATCTGGTAAGACCGCACCCACGATGATATCGACGGTTGGATAGGAGAGCGAAAACCATGAACGACCGTCTTATGCGCGGGATCGCCGCCGCAACGTGTGTCTCTACGGTTGCGCTTATGACGGCGTCCATGCCGGCTCTTGCGGAGGAAGCGAGCGACGGCCGTCTCGCGAGCACGCTGGCAACGGGCTGGCGCTTCCACCAAGGCGATGCGCCAGAGACGGCGAGCGCCCCCGGGTTCGACGATGCCGCCTGGCAGCCGGTCAGCGTGCCGCATACGTGGAACCGCGTCGGCTTCTATCGCCCCGATCCGCAAACGCACGTCAACCGCGCCGATACGATCAACAAGACGCAGGGCCTCGGCTGGTATCGCCAGCATTTCACCGTGCCTGCGGCACTGCGCGGCAAGCGCATCTGGCTCGAATTCGACGCCGCCAGCCGCACCGCGAGCGTATGGCTCAACGGCACAAAACTCGGCGACCATGCCGGCGGCTTCTCGCGCTTCCGGCTCGACGCCACCGATGCGTTGCGCGCCTCGGGCGACAATGTGCTTGTGGTGCGGACCGACAATAGCGCGCCCGGCGGCAAGGACGCGACGACCGCCGACATCCTGCCGCTGACCGGCGATTTCTTCGTCCATGGCGGGCTCTATCGCCCGGTGCGGCTGATCGCGGTCGATCCGATCCATATCGACCTCGCCGATTTCGGCGGCTCGGGCGTATACGCGACCACCACCGCCGCCACGGCCGCCACCGCGCAGGTCGATGTGCGGACGCGCATCGCCAATGCGAGCCGCCGTTCGGGCGCTGTCCGCATCACCGCCAGCCTGATCGACACCAACGGGCGCGTAGCGGCGTCGCTGCAGACCGCGCAAACGCTCGCCGCGGCGGCGACGCAGGAAGCGGCGCTGAAGCTCACGGTCGCCAATCCGCATCTGTGGCAGGGCGTCGAGGATCCCTATCTCTACACGCTCGCCGTCGATGTCTCCGACGCGCACGGCCGTCTGCTCGATCGCGTCCGCCAGCCGTTCGGGATTCGCACGATCCGGATCGACGCCGACGCGGGGCTGTTCCTCAACGGCAAGCATGTTCAGCTCCGCGGCGTCGGCTACCACCAGGATCATGAGGGCAAAGGCTGGGCGATCGACGCCGCCGACGTCGCTGCCGACGTGGCAATCATGCGCGAGATGGGGGTCAACGCGATCCGCCTGACGCATTACCAGCATGGCCAGACGATCCACGACCTCGCCGATCGCTACGGTCTGCTGTTGTGGGACGAGATCCCGCTGGTGTCCGCCTGGACCCGACGCGGCGAGCTCGAGCCGCGCGCCGCGCTGATCGCCAATGCGCAGCAGCAGATGCGCGAGCTGGTCCGCCAGAACGGCAACCATCCCTCGGTGGTGACCTGGGGCATCGCCAATGAGGTCGATTTCGGCAATTCCTTCCCGGCCTTCCTGACCGGCTACCCCGACGGCAAGACGCCCGATCCGATGCCGCTGCTGAAGACGCTGCAGGACCTTGCGCATCGCGAGGATCCGAGCCGCCCCACCGCGCTCGCCACCTGTTGCGAGGGTCGCCTGTTCGATCAGGGGGTCGCGATCCCGACCACCGCCGCCGCCGCCGATCTCGGCGGCGCCAATCGCTATTTCGGCTGGTATTTCGGCGTGCCCGGCGATCTCGGCCCGCATCTCGACATGCTCCACGCCAAGCGGCCGCAGCAGCCGCTGTCGGTCACCGAATATGGCGCGGGCGGCGCAACCAGCATCCACACCGACGATGTCCGCGGCGGACCGATCGATTCACGCGGCGTCATTCAGCCCGAGGAATATGAGAGCTATATCCACGAGGAGGCATGGCGTGCGCTCAAGGCGCGGCTGTATCTCTGGGGCACCTTCCTGTGGAACGCGTTCGATTTCGCGACGACGATCCGCGCCGAGGGCGACGCGCAGGACATCAACACCAAGGGCCTCGTCACCTATGACCGCGCGATCCGCAAGGACGCCTATTATTTCTACAAGGCGAATTGGAGCGCGACACCGACCGTCCACATCACCGGCCGGCGCTACGCCGACCGCGCCTATCCGGTGACCGACGTGCGCGTCTACAGCAATGCCGCGACGACCGATCTGCTGCTCAACGGGCGTTCGCTCGGGCAGCGCAGCGATTGCCCCGACCGGATCTGCGTGTGGCAGAATGTCGCGCTCACGGCTGGCAGCAATGCGCTTGTCGCACGCGCCGGAAGCGCGGAGGATCGCATCTCCTGGACGCTGTCGCCCGACGCCGCCGCCAACGTGCGGATCGACGCCGGCGCGATCGTCGCGGCCAAGGCGACGCAACGGTTCGGATCGGACGCCTTCTTCACCGGCGGCAAGGCCGGCACGCTGACCAAGCCGGCCGATTACGGCAAGCCCGCCGTCGCGGCGGTGATCGCCGGAGCGCAGGACGCAGCCGTCGCTGCGACCTATCGCGAAGGGCGCTTCAGCTATGCGGTCCCGCTCGCCGACGGGCAGTACCGCGTCGCACTCACCTTCGTCGAACCGTCGCTGGCACCCGGCGCACGCGTGTTCGATGTCACCGCCAACGGGCGAACGATCGTCCAGGGGCTCGACATCGCGCGCAGCGCAGGCGGATCGGCCAAGGCGCTGACCCGTACCGCGACCGTCACCGTCCGCGGCGGCAAGCTCGACCTGGGGTTCGTGCCGCGCACTGGCGACGCGATCGTCTCGGCGATCGAGATCCTGCGATGATCGCGCCGACCCGACAGCGGAGGGTTGCGGCATGGCGTTGAGGATCGCCGGTCGCGGTTGGCGCGACGTGCCGCTCCGCTGGAAGCTGATCGGGCTCGTGACGCTGGGGACGATCCTCAACTATCTCGCCCGTTCGACCCTGTCGGTCGCGGCCCCGCGTCTGAAGACCGAATTCGGCATGACGACCGAGGATTACAGCTGGGTCGTGCTTGCCTTCCAGGCGAGCTACACGATCATGCAGACCGTCGCTGGCGGCGTGCTCGATGCACTCGGCACGCGGCTCGGCTTCTTTCTCTTCGCGGTCGGCTGGGCGCTCGCCAACATGGCGCACGCGCTGGCGACCGGCTGGCCGAGCCTCGCCGTGTTCCGCGCGCTCCTCGGCGCGAGCGAGGCGGCGGCCATTCCGGCGGGCGCCAAGACCGTGTCCGAATGGTTTCCCCCGAGCGAACGCCCGCTCGCCACCAGCGTGTTCCAGATGGGCACCAGCGTCGGCAACATGATCGCGCCGCCGCTCGTCGCGTTCTGTATCCTCGCGTGGAACTGGCAGGCGGCCTTCATCGTCACCGGCGGGCTCAGCCTGGTCTGGGCCTTCCTGTGGTATTGGAGCTATCGCAGCCCGGCCGACCATCCGCGGCTGAGCCCGGCCGAACGCGCGGCGATCACCGCGGCGCGCGACGAAGATGTCAGCGCCAAGCCCGCGACGCGCAAGGACCTGTTGAGAAGCCGCGCCTTCTGGGGCATCGCCGTCCCACGCTTCCTGGCGGAACCGGCATGGCAGACCTTCAACTTCTTCATCCCGCTGTATCTCGTGTCGGTGTGGCACCTCGACCTCAAGAGCATCGCGCTGTGGGCGTGGATGCCGTTCCTCGCCGCCGACTTTGGCAGCCTTGCCGCCGGCGTGCTGCCGACCTGGCTGATGAAGCGCGGCGTGCCGCTGGTCGCGTCGCGCAAGGTGACGATGACGGTCGGCGCGTTGTGCATGATCGGGCCGGCGTGTATCGGGCTCGCTGGATCGCCCGGGGTCGCGATCGTCCTGTTCTGCGTCGGTGGCTTTGCGCATCAGATGCTGAGCGGCGCGCTGATCACGCTGTGCGCCGACATGTTCGACAGCCGGACGGTCGGCACCGCGAGCGGGATGGCCGGCACCTCCGCCTGGATCGGCGGCATGCTGTTTACGCTGCTCATCGGGCAGAGCGCTGATGCGTGGGGCTATGACCCGTTGTTCGCCGCTTTGGCGGCACTGGATCTGATCGCCGCCGCCGTGCTGTGGAGCCTGTTGCGCGCCAAGCCGAGCGTGAGCGTTGAAATGCAGAAAGGCTGATTCGTGTTAATGACACAAACGATGCGCTGGTTCGGTCCGAACGATCCGGTGCAGTTGCGTAACATTCGCCAGTCGGGCGCGACCGAAGTCGTGACCGCGCTCCACGAGGTCCCGAACGGAGCCGCGTGGGACCTCGACGCGATCGCCGCGCGGAAGGAAATGGTACAGGCGGCCGGGCTCGACTGGCGCGTGGTCGAAAGCTTGCCCGTCGACGAGGGGATCAAGACGCGCTCGCCCAATTGGGACCGGCTGATCGCGCACTATTGCCAGAGCCTGACCAATCTTGCTGCCTGCGGTATCGATGTCGTCACCTACAATTTCATGCCGCTGCTCGATTGGACGCGCACCGATCTCGGCTGGGAGTTGCCGGACGGCGCTCGCGCGCTCCGGTTCGAGCTCGTCGCGGTGGCCGCCTACGACCTCTTCATCCTGCGACGGCCGGGCGCCGCCGAGAGCTACGACGCCGCGACCTGCGCCGCGGCCGAGCAGCGCTATGCGACGATGGAGAATACTGCCCGTCTCGAGTTGGAGCGAACGATCATTGCCGGGCTGCCGGGCAGCGAGGAAGGCTTCACCTCGCCCGCTTTCCTGCGTGCGATCGAGACCTATGCCGACATCGACGCCGCGACGCTGCGCGCGCATCATGTCGCGTTCTTGGAGGCGGTGTGTCCGACTGCGGATGCGCTGGGGATCCGCTTGGTCGTCCACCCCGACGACCCACCCTTCCCGATCTTCGGCCTGCCACGCGTCGTCAGCACCGAAGCCGACCTCGTCGACCTCTTCGCGCGCGTGCCGAACCGGTCGAATGGGCTGTGCCTGTGCGTCGGATCGCTCGGTGTCCGCGCCGACAACGATTTGCCCGGCATGGTCGATCGGCTCGGCGAGCGCATCGGCTTCCTCCATCTGCGCTCGGTCCAGCGTGAACGCGACGGTGCGTTTCATGAAGCCGAACATCTCGGCGGTGACGCCGACATGGCAGCGATCGTCTCGGCGGTGCATCGCTTGTCGGTGCGCGAACACCGCAGCATCCCGATGCGGCCAGACCATGGTCATCAGATGCTCGACGATCTCAACCGCACGACCAACCCGGGCTATTCGTTGCTCGGACGCATGCGGGGCCTTGCCGAACTGCGCGGGCTCGAACGTGGTCTCGCCCACGCAGCAGGGTGGCGGGCATGACGGGGCACCGCCTCCCGGACTTGCCGCGGTGATCAGCCGCAGCGGCTGGCATCGGCCGCGGGCGAGCGAAAAGATCATCGGTCGTCCGATGGATCGAGGGGATGGAGAAGCAACGCCAGTCGAATAAACAGTGGGCCACCAGACAATCGATTCGGATTTTGGGCCGGCGCGGTCTTCACCGACGGCCGCGTCGGAACCCGCACGCTGCCAATGCGGAGCGCTTGCGGGCGCTTCTCGATCGTTGGGCGCCAGTCGCCTGGCCGATTTCTGGCTGGCAAGCCCCATAGCGGGTCACTCGGCGGGCGTTTCCCGCTTCAAACTCCAGACACCCGTTCAGCCGATGCGGCATAGCATGATTCCGCAATCTCAGCCGCCGTCGCGCCGCTCTGCGGCACTTGAAGGATCAATGAGCGTTTCCTTGGCTGAAAAGGGGATGTGTATGCGCGGTCTGGATTTCAGCTCTTGGCAAAGCCTGCTGGTGACCGTCCTCGGGCTGACACTGGTCACGCTGCTCGGCGTCGGCATCCGTCTGCTCACTCAGATGACGTTCCAGCAGCGCCGTGAGCGCATGAACCGGCAGATCAACGAGCGTCTCCGCACGCTCATCGCGGCGTACAAGATCCTCGGCGGATCGTTCACCGGCGACCTGACGGTCGATCCGGCGCATAAGCGGGACCTGCGGCGACAGGAACAGGACGCTGTCGCCGAGCAGCCGATAGCTGCGCTCGACCTCAGCGCAGAACGCGTGTCGCGGTCGGACCGCACGCGCCGCATCCGCGATGCGGTCGAGGCCGCGCTTTCCGACATCATTCTGCTCGGCACCGAGGAGCATGTCCGGCTGGCGGACAAGGCCGTCCGCGAGCTGGTCGCCGGACATCCCGTCCACACGCACGAGCTGGTCGTGTCGCTCCGGGCGTTCGTGCGCGATGCGCTCGATCTCGATCCGATCCCGGCCGACCTGACCATCGCGATGCAGGGCCCCACGCGTCCGGCATCGTCAGGCAGCGGGAAAGGCGGTGGCGGCAGGGACGATGGCAGCCGTGGCGGAGGCGGCGGTGGTGGCGGCGGCGGCGGCGGCATTGGCGGTGGAGGCGGGCTTGGGGGCGGCGGGTTCGCAGGCTATGCTCCCAGCGACGATCCGCACCATGTCGGGACGGCGAAGGCGGAGGGATAGCGATGCCCACACAGTGCACCATCGACCGACGTTCCTGATCGCCATGGCCGAACCCCGACAAATCGCGCCCTCGCGCCAGGCGGAAGCGGCTCCTGCGCATGCGGGATGGGTCCTCGCCGCGACGATGCTCGCGTCGAGCCTCGCGTTCATCGACGGCTCGGTCACCAACGTCGCGCTGCCGTCGATCGGGCGCGACCTGCACGGGAACGCCGCCGCGCTGCAGTGGATCGTCACCGCCTATCTCCTGCCCCTCTCGGCGCTGCTGCTGGTCGGCGGCGCGGCGGGCGACCATTTCGGCCGCCGGCGCATGCTGATCCTGGGCACGATCCTGTTCGGCGCCGCATCAGTGCTCTGCGCGCTCGCGCCCGATCTGACGCTCCTGCTCGCCGCACGCGCCGCACAGGGCGTCGGCGCCGCCATGCTGATGCCCAACAGCCTCGGCATCCTCGGCGCGTCCTTCAAGGGCGAGGCGAGAGGTCGCGCCGTTGGTACCTGGGCGTCGGCGGGTGCGATCGCGAGCGCGGTGGGTCCGCCGCTCGGCGGCTGGCTGGTCGGCGCGGCGGGCTGGCGGGCGATCTTCCTGATCAACGTGCCGGTCGCGCTCATCGCGATCCTGCTCGCCTGGCGGTATGTGGAGGAGAGTGCGGAGGGCGAGCAGCCGCTCGACGTGCCCGGCGCCGTCCTCGCGACGCTGGCGCTCGGCACGCTCACCTGGGCGCTGACGCTCTGGTCGAGCCACCACGCGGGATCGCCGCAGATCTGGGCAGGGCTGGTCGGGGGCGTCGCGCTTCTCGCGCTGTTCGTGTGGGTCGAACATCGCAGGCGCAGCGCCGCGATGATGCCGCTGGCGATGTTCGCGTCGCGCCCGTTCGTCGGCCTGACGCTGCTGACCTTCCTGCTCTACGGCGCGCTCGGCGGGCTGCTCGTGCTCCTGCCATATCTGCTGATCGTCGGCGGCGGCTACTCCCCGCTGCAGGCCGGTCTGGCGCTGCTGCCATTCTCGCTCGTGATCGGCGCCGCGTCGCGGCTGATGGGGCGGACGACCGAACGGATCGGTCCGCGCTGGCCGCTCACCGTGGGGCCGATCGGCACGGGATTGGGGTTCCTGCTGCTGGTCCGCGTCGATCCAACCGGCAGCTACTGGACCAGCGTGATGCCGGGCATGATCGTCGTCGCGCTCGGCATGGCGGGCGCGGTGGCGCCGCTGACCACCGCCGTCCTGTCCTCGGTCGATCAGGCGCATACCGGCACGGCCTCGGGCTTCAACAGTGCGATCGCGCGGACCGGCGGATTGATCGCGACCGCGCTCGCGGGGGCGGTGATCGCGCAGACCGGTGCGGCGCTCGTCGAGACGTTCAAGTCCGCGGCGATCCTGGCGGCGGGGCTGGCGGTCGCTTCGGGCTGCGTCGCGTTCGCCACGCTGGGGTCGCTGCGTCCTGCCGGGGCCGACACCCCACCCTAGGACCCGGCCCGATACCGGCGTCGGGCTGCGATGGTATCACGAGGGGCCGCCGGCAAGCCGATCGATGAGGTCGCGAACATGGTCGTCTCTCTCGCGTCGCCGCTGGCCTCGGCGACAACGGGCGCGGCTTTGCGGGTGGACGGTGGCGTCATCGATACTTTGATGTGAGGCGAGGCCGCGCTCGTCGAAAACGGCTGCTTCAGAATCGGGGTCACCGAAACTGAAGCGGCCAAAGCTTGCCACGAAAGTGCTGGCCAGCCCGTTCGCGGCGGTGTGCGCTTTACGTCGGCGGGCTCGCCCCGATGCACGAAGCCGCTGCGCCTTTTCTGCTCCACAGCTCGGGCCACGCGTTCATCGAGACGTTGCGACCGCTTTGCGCTGAGCCGACATGTGGATCGGCGCCGCAAGCGCGATGCGAACGAAGTCGCTCTGATCGGCCGGCGATTCCCTGCTATCTCGGCACGCTAGAGCGATCGATCGTGCCAGCGCCGCTCGGGCAAACGCACGGCGACCGTCGGCCCGACGGCCTCCGCATTGTCGCCGCTCGCCATTTCGTAGGTGGCCGCCGGCATCGACCATCCGCCGTCCCGCCAATCGGCCAGCAAGCGCATGTCGATCGGGATCGCGACGGTCTCCGACGCGCCGGCCGCAAGCTCCACGCGCCGATAGCCGACGAGCCGCCGCATCGGCTTGCCCGCGCGCGACACCAGATACAATTGCGCGACCGTCGCGCCGGAACGCGGTCCGCGGTTCGTGACGGTCATCGTGGCCATGCTACCCGCGATCACCGGTGCCGACGTCGCGAAGCGGGTGTAGGACAGCCCGAACCCGAACGGAAACGCAGCCTTGATTCCCTTGCGCGCATTCCAGCGATAGCCGACATCGGACCCCTCGATGTCGTAATCGGCGGTCAGCGTCATGTCGCCATGGGGCGGGTTACCAATGAAGTCGGGCTCGAGAACGTCGGCTCCGTCGACGGCCTTGCGCGGTAGCTGGTCGTCGCGCACCGGAAAGGTGACCGGCAGGCGGCCTGATGGGTTCGTGCTGCCATACAAGACGGACGCGATCGCCTCACCGCCGCGCGCACCGGGATACCAGGCCTCGATCACCGCCGCGGTTCGGTGCAGCCACGGCATGAGCACCGGGCCGCCGGTCTCCAGCACGACGATGGTGTTGGGGTTGGCTGCCGCAACCGCCTCGATCAGCGCATCCTGACCATTGGGCAGCGACATGTCGGGCTGATCGAGCCCTTCGGTCGACCATTGGGTCGCAAACACGATCGCGACATCGGCCTGCCGGGCCGCCGCCACTGCATCGGTTAAATAGCGGCCGTCGCGGAAGCGGAAGCTCGTCTGCGGCGCCACGGCCTTCAGCGCGTCGAGAGGAACCGAGCGGTGATACGATTGTGTGAGGATTGCGGCAAACGGTCCGGTGCCGCCGATCGGGATCGCGACCGCCGCGCCCCCCTGCCCCTGCACCTGACTCGAGCCGCCGCCCGAAACGACGCCGGTATCTGCGAAACCGCCGATCACCGCGATCCGCTTCGCCGTCGCCGCAAGCGGAAGGGCGCCGCGTTCGTTGCGCAGCAGGACGATGCCCTGCCTGGCGACCATTTCAGCGATGCTGGCATTGGCCGCGATGTCGATCGGCGCCTCCGGTCGCGCCGGCGCCTGGTCCAGCCGGTGTTGGTAGATCGAATACAGGACGCGACGGTTCATGTCGTCGAGCCGCTGCGCATAGCCCGCATCGGCCTTGGCCGCGGCGCCAAGCCGATCGCCGAAGAAAAGCGCGGGATCGAGTTGCGCGCCGGACTGCTGGTCCAACCCTTTGAGGGCTGCGTCGACTCCGGGCACTGCGCCCCAATCCGACATGACGAAGCCGCGATAGCCCCAGTCACGCTTGAGGACGGTGTTGAGCAGCCAGTCGCTGGCACACGCCTGCTCGCCATTCACGCGGTTGTAGCCGCACATCACCGCGCCCGGATTGCCGATCTCCATCCCGATGCGGAAGGCCAGCAAGTCGCTCTCGCGGGCGGCAGCCTCCGAAATCTTGGAATCGACGAATTTGCGTCCGGTTTCCTGCCCGTTCAGCGCGAAATGCTTGATGGTCGACAGGATGCCGTTGGATTGAATGCCCCGGATCGCGTGGCCCGCAAGGCGACCGGCGAGCAAGGGATCTTCGCCCAGATACTCGAAGTTGCGACCGTTGCGGGGATCCCGCATCAGGTTGACGCCGCCGGCGAGCAGGACGTTGAAGCCCTTGGCCTTGGCTTCGGCACCGATCATCCGGCCGCCTTGCTCGATCAGAGCGTCGTTCCAGGTTGCCGCCATTGCCAGCCCGGAGGGGAGCGCGGTCGCGCCGTCCTTGCGCAGGCCCATGACATACGACACGCCAAGGCTCGCATCGGTCTCGCGCAGCGATGGCACGCCAAGCCGCGCTATGCCGGCAACGTAGCCGGCACCGGGAATTGCACCGGCCGGCAGCGGTGGCGCGTTCGGGCCGAGCGGCAGCGGCATGATGCCGTGGGTGAGCACGGTCTTCTCGTCGGACCGCATCCGCTTCACCGTCGCCTCGGCCCGCGCCGCCGCGTCGGTGGGTGCGGGGTTGGCCGCGCGAGTCTGCGCGATGGCAGACGATCCGGTAACCGCACACACCGACAGCAGCAGGAAAGATCGCATCGTCTTCATCCTCAATCCCTCAAGCTACCGCGTCGACTGACTCCAGGCCTTCACGATCGTGCCGTTCAGTGCGCCCCAAACTTGCCGTCCAGCACCAAGCCGACCGTGCGGATCGCGGCCGACGTTCTTTGTGCATTCTGGTAGCTGCCGCCGTTGTTGATCGACGCCAGGAAATGCGTGTCGAACAGGTTGCGGGCGAACACCGCCGCGCTCCAGCGTCCGTCGGTCGATCGCACGCCGATCTGTCCGCCGGCGATCCCGTAGCCGCGTTGCGCGGTCAGGGCGTCACCGTTCGCGCTGAAATTGACCGAACTGCGATAATTGTAATTGCCCCGGATGAAGCCGGTCATCGTTTCAGACAGGGGCGCGTCGTAGCTGGCGGTCAACGAATAGGTGAATTTCGGCGAGTTCGGCAGGACCTGCCCGGTGGTGTTGAAGAAGCGCGTGGCCGGCACCGTCGTGGTGGTGCCCGGGATCGTGGTGCTCAAGAAACATCCCGGCTGGGTCGGATAGTTGCAGGTGCCGTTGGGGAAGTCGGCGAACTTGGCGTCGATGTAGGCGGCATTGCCACCGATCGTCAGGCGGGCGGTGGGTCGCACGGAAAAATCCATTTCAACGCCGCGCGTCCGCACCTTGCCGGCATTGGCGATCTGCAGAATGGCGAGATTGGTTCCGTTGAAGATGAACGGTGTCGCGACCTGCGTCTGGAAATCCTTGATGTCGGTCGTGAACAGATCGATGTTGAACACCAGCTTGCGGTTGAACCATGTGGATTTCAGGCCGATTTCGTAGCTGGTCGGAATTTCCGGTCGCGAAAACAGCGGCTGTCCGAGCAAATAGCCGCTGACCAGCCCGATGCCGGGCCCCTTATACCCGCGGGCGTTGGTCGCATACACCATGGCAGCGCGGGAGAATTTGTACTGCGCGCCGATGCGGTAGGAGAAATTGTTCGCCTTGCGGTTGCTCGGATACGTATCCTTGTTGAACGACAGCGGCGGCGCGCCCGGAAAAGGCGCATCGCTGCTCGAGACCAGGGTGCGGTCGTAACTGACCAGCGTTATGTCGTCATGCGTGTAGCGTCCGCCGGCAATCAGCGTCAGCTTGGGGGTCACGTTGATGTTCGCTTGCCCGAAGACCGCATAATTGAGCGTCTGGATATCGGGCTGTGCCTTCCGGCTGAAGATCGTCGTTGCCGCCGGCAAGGCGAGTTGCCCCTGCTGGGGATAGGCCGCCTTCAGGTTCTGGTTGAAGTAATAAAGGCCAGCAACATAATCCACCAATCCGCCCTTTGGGGAAGCGAGCCGGAGCTCCTGGGTCAATTGCTGCTGGCGTTCGTCAGCGCCATTGACCGGAAAAACAGGCGTGTCGGTGAAGCCGGTGTCAGTGTTGTCGTGGAGGACCCAACGCCGGTAGGCGCTGATCGACGTCAGCGTATAATCACCGAACGACTTGTTGATCTCGAGCGACGAACCCCATTGCGTCATGTTCTCGTAGACCGCGCCACCGACATTGGTCTGGTCATTGGTGTAGCTCGGCACGATATTGTAGGCGGCGAGCCGCGAGACGACATAATTGTTTGGCGCAGCGCCAACCGTCCCGATGATCACCGACTGGCAACAGGCAGAGGTGTGGCGTGCCCAGTCGCCGGCCACCAGCAAGCTTAGATCATCGGTCGGACTGTAGAGCAGCTTGCCTCGGAAGCCGCCCTCGGTGACGCCGCCCAACTTCTGTCCGGTGAACACATTGTCGATGAAGCCGTCGCGGTGATTGAGATAGCCGTTCATCCGGAGCGCGAGATTGCTCGTCAGCGGAGCGTTGACGATCGCGTTCAGCTTCGATTCGTTGTCCGTACCGTACGAGACCCGCCCTTCCGCGGAGAAATTCTGGGTCGGGTTGCGCGTCGTGATACTGACCACGCCGGCAGAGCCGCCCTTGCCGAACAGCATCCCCTGCGGCCCACGCAGGATATCCACCTGCGCGATGTCGGAAAGATCACCAGTGCCCATCCCAGGGCGCCCCAGCACCACGCCATCGACGACGACGCTGACGCTTTGCTCGGTGCCATCGGCAAATGCGAAAGTACCCACTCCGCGGACCGCAAATCCCTCGCCGCGTACGTTGTTCGCTTCGGCGAACTGGACGCTGGGGGCGAGGAAGCGGATGTCGGTGATGTTGGTTAGATTGGCAGCCTTCAGCGTGTCGCCGCTGACCGAGCTGATTGCGACGGGCACATCCTGCAATCGCTCGCTGCGCTTTTGCGCGGTGACCACGATATCGGCGGCGCCTTCGGCCTCACTCGTACTCGGCGACTGAGCGGCGTCCGGCGCTTGCTGGCTCTGCGCACTTGCAGGCGATGCAAGCCCAAGGGCGCCCAGCGAAATCGAAGCTAACAGCAAGCACTTCATGATGTTCCCCCTCCTCGCGGCCCACTACGTCCACCGCGTGCTCAGGGGGCGTGTTCGCGCTCCAAAACACTCGCTCTTCGGCGATATACGGAAACGGAGAGTAGAAGCCATTACTGCATACCGTTGCGCGGCATACGATAGTTTTGGTATTTCATGAAAAGAAGGACGTCAAACGGTTTTTCGTGCCCTGTATGCGAGACAGTGCTTACCAGTCCGGACGGCATACACGCCGCGCGACCCCGGCTAAAGCAGCTGCGTCAGGATGGTGCACACAGCGGGCATCCGCTGGCGGTATGGACCGTAGCGGTCAGCGCACGTTTTTTTTCAGACGAAGCCGGGAACGGCACTTCTTCTACGAGTCGGAACCGGCCTGCTGCCTTGCCGTGAATCGTTCGAGAGCGATCGCCGCGTTGCCCATGTGCGCGCGCATGCAGCGCGCCGCCTCTTCCCCGTCACCGCGCATGATCGCCGCCATCACCGCGCCATGTTCCGCCCGCGAGAGACTGGGGCGACCATCCTCGCGCAGCTGCGTCCGGCGGAACGCCGCCATGCGCTCGCGCAGCGCCGTCGCTTGCTCGGCAATGAAGGCATTGTGCGTGCCGTCGTAGATGATCTGGTGGAAATTCCAGTTCATCCGATCATAGGCGTCGAAATCATTTGCCGCGACCATCGCCTCGGATTCGTCGTGCAGCAGCGACAATCGGCTGCGTTCGAGCGGAGACATGCGGTAGGTCGCCAGGCGCACGCACATCGCCTCGATCTCCGCTGCCATTTCGAACATGTCGACGATCCGCTGGGCGGTGAAGCCGGCTACGATCGCGCCGCGGCGGGGCCGCATGGCGACCAGGCCGACCGCGGCCAGTTGGCGGATGGCTTCGCGCACGGGGGTGCGCGAAGCGCCGAACCGATCGCCGATCTGCTGTTCGTCCAGGGTCATCCCGGATGGCAGCGTACCGGCCGTAATCTCATCGGCCAGCGCAACCCGGATCCGTTCCGACAGCAAGAGATTGGGGACTTCACCGGTCGTGGCCATGCCCAAATTTTGCATGCAATCCTTCCCTTGGCAAGTCATCGCGCATACACTAACCCGGGTTTTCGCTGAATTTATGAACCGGCATGCCGGTCGTGGTCAGGCGATGTATCATTGCGAGGGGCTTGATGGAGCAGGATCTGTTTTCGGTCTTTCGGCAGCGCGCCGATGCCGCGCCGAGTGCACCGTTTCTGCTGCTGCCCGATGGAACGTCCATTTCCTACGCCGAAGCGTGCGAGCGCAGCCTGCGGATGGCGACCCTGTTCCGCCGCCTCGGCGTCGGCTTCGGGGATCGCGTCGCGATCCAGGTCGAAAAGAGCGCGGATGCCCTGCTGACCTATCTCGCGACAGCGCGGATCGGGGCGGTCTATCTGCCGCTGAATACCGGGTACACCCCGTCTGAGGTGCGCTTCTTCCTCGCCGATGCCGAGCCTACGCTGCTGATTTACCGGCCCGAGGACGAGGCGGCGATGGCGGCGCTGTGCGCCGATATCGGCGTGCCGCAGCGGATGACGCTGGGCGCCGACGGCGCCGGCACCTTGCTGACCGGTGCGGCTGCCGAGACGGCGCCTAGCGAGGACCGGGCGGTATCCGGGAGCGACCTCGCCGCGATCCTCTACACGTCGGGGACGACCGGGCGCTCGAAGGGCGCGATGCTGACCCACGCGAATCTCGCGTCCAATGCCGCGACGCTCGCGGCCTACTGGCGCTTCACGTCGGACGACCGATTGCTGCACGCCCTCCCCATCTTCCACACCCACGGTCTGTTCGTCGCGACGAACGTCACGATCATGGCCGGGAGCGCGATGATCTTCCTGCCCCGGTTCGATGCGACAGACCTGATCCGGCTGATGCCGGAGGCGACCACGCTGATGGGCGTGCCCACCTTTTACAGCCGCCTGCTGGCGGACCCCGCCTTCACGCGAGAGCGCGTTGCCGGAATGCGGCTGTTTATTTCCGGATCAGCGCCGCTGTCCGCCGAGACGCACCAGGCCTTTTCCGCGCGGACCGGGCACGCCATCCTCGAGCGATACGGCATGACGGAAACCAACATGAATACGTCGAACCCCTATGATGGGGATCGGGTGCCCGGCAGCGTCGGGCTCCCGCTGCCCGGCGTGGAGCTGCGCATCACCGACCCGGCCACCGCGACCGCGTTGCCGCAGGGCGAACCGGGCATGATCGAGGTTCGCGGGCGCAACGTGTTCAAGGGCTATTGGCGGCTGCCGGAAAAGACGGCCGAGGAGCTGCGCGACGATGGCTTCTTCATCACGGGCGACCTGGGGGTGGTCGACGACCGCGGCTATGTCCGGATTGTCGGTCGCGCCAAGGATCTCATCATCTGCGGCGGCTTCAATATCTATCCGGCCGAGATCGAGGCGCTGCTCGACGCCGTGCCCGGTATCGCCGAAAGTGCGGTGATCGGGATTCCACATCCCGACATGGGCGAAGGCGTGGTCGCGGTGGTGCAGTCCAGCCGCGCCGATCTGGACGAGGCTGCCGTGCTCGCGGCGCTGGAAAAACAGGTCGCCCGGTTCAAGCAGCCGCGGCGGGTGATCTTCGTGCCCGAACTGCCGCGCAACACGATGGGCAAGGTCCAGAAAAAGCAGTTGCGCGAGGCCTATGCAGGCCTGTTCCAAGCGACGGAGACAGTACGATGATGCACCTCGATCGGCGGGGTTTCCTCGCGCTCGCCACGATGACGGCATTGGCCGCTGCGGCGGAACCGCTCGGCGCGGCGGCACCCGACGGGCTGGTCGTGACCACCCGTCAAGGGCGGGTGCGCGGTCGCGCGGTCGAGGGCATCCGGGTGTTCACCGGCATCCCCTATGGCCAGGCGCAGCGCTTCGCCGCGCCGCGCGCCGCGCGCGCGTGGAGCGACGTGTACGACGCCACGCGCCCTGCCGCGGTCGCCCCGCAACTGCCGGGAATGGCGAAATTCGAAGGCGCGATGTCCGAGGATTGCCTGCAGCTCAATGTCTGGGCGCCGGCCACGCCCGGGTCGTATCCGGTGCTGGTCTACATCCACGGCGGTGGCAACGAAACCGGCTGGAGCGGCGACCAGGGGACGGCCGGCGATCGGTTCGCGGCGCATGGTGTGATTTGCGTCACGATGAACTATCGCATCGGGGCGTTCGGTTTTCTCGAGACGGGCGGCCTGCTCGGCCGCGCTCATGCCGGCAGCGCCAACAACGGCATGCGCGACGTGATCCTCGCCTTGCGCTGGGTCCGCGCCAACATCGCCGCGTTCGGCGGTGACCCGGCGCGCGTGACGCTCGCGGGTGAATCGGCGGGCGGCAAGAATGTCGGCACGCTGATGGGCATGCCGGCCGCGGACGGATTGTATGCGCGGACCGCATTGTTCAGCGGCGGCGCACAGACGGTGCACACGTCGACCGAAGCGCAGGCCTTCGCCCGCCTGTTTGCGGACAAGCTCGGCGGTGCCGACCGCCTGGCCACGGCACCCGTCGCGGCCATGCTGGCCGCACAGGCGGCGGCGCGAGCGGCCTGGCCGCGCAATTTTCCGTTCCGGCCGATGGTCGACGGCCACGACCTGCCCGACGTCCCGCTCGCGCGGATCCGCGTCGGACGTGCTCCGCGCGTCCCGATGCTGATCGGCACCAATGCCGATGAGAGCCGGCTGTTCCTCCCCGCCGCCGCCGCGCAGAGCCCGTTTCGCGAGCAAAGCCTGTCGAACGAGACCCTGGCGCGGATGACCGCGCTCGATGGCGCCTATGCGCGCGCCTTCCCCGACCTGTCGGTCGCCGAGCGCCACTGGCGGCTGCTCACCGCCGAGGAATATGGCATGCCTTGCCAGCGGATCGCCGAGGGGCATTCCGCTTCCGGCGGCGCAGTGTATCGCTATCGCTGGACCTATCCCGCGCCGGGCGGTCCGTTTGCGGGGCACAGTCCGCACGTCATCGACGTGCCCTTCACCTTCGATCATGTGCGGACGCCGGCCTTCGGGGGGTTTTTCGGGCTGACCGCGGCAGACCAGCCGATGGCGGACGCGGTCCACCAGGCGATGGTCCGGTTCGTGCGCGACGGGCAACCCGTTGCCGCTGGCCTGCCCGTCTGGGGGCGCTATGACGCCACGGCGCGGCAGACGATGCTGCTTGCCCGCACGCCGGGCATGGCAAGCGATCCAGACCGGGTCGAGCGCCTGATCTGGACCGAGTGACCCAACCGCTCGCCCAGTCCGAAATGTTGCCGGCGGCGAACCGTGCGCGCACGGCGGGTGCGGCAGCGACCGAGCGCTGCCGCGCGTAATCGCACGGGATACTCTGGCCTGTTCGGACATATCCCGAACCCGGAGATCTCAATCGGTCGGCAATCGCAGACCCAGTGGCCCGAGTGGATCACCGACAAGACCGCTTACCATGGCCGCCTGAATCCAGGTCGCCGGCCAGAGTTTCGAGACCGGGCCGACAATGCGATCCCGCACGAAGGGCAAGACATAACTGTCGGACTGATAGACGGGCGTGAACAGCGCGGTCAGCGTCTGATAAAGCCGGACATGGCGCCGCCGTGACGCGACAGCGCGTTGAAGGGCGGTGGCAACGTCCCCGGCACCCCGCATGGCCAGCGCCAAGGCGTAGGCATCGAGCAGCGCCATATTGGCCCCCTGCCCCAGCTGCGGGCTGGCGGAATGCCACGCATCGCCGAGATGGATCATGCCCGGCTCGGCCGGCGACGGCAGCGTACGGTGCGCGTAGCGTGCAAAGGTGAGCTGGTTCGACGTCACGATCTGGTCGAGCAGAGGACGGGTCGCCGGCCAGAGATTGGCGACGTCGCTTTTCCACGCATCCAACCCACTCGCCTGCCAATGGTCCAGCCGATCGGCGCGCAGCGACCAGAAGAAGGCGGCCTTCTGCGTAGCGCTGTCGGGAAAGCGGCCGATCGGCAACACACCGACCATCACGCTAGCGCGCCGATACCGCTGCTCGAGTGCCGCAGGGTCCAGCGCGGTGGTATCCGGCCAATCCAGCGTACCCCACAACGCTCCATAGGCCAGCGCGCGGCCGCATGGCGGTGCGAGCGGCGTGCGCGTGCCGAGTGCGTCCACGATCAAATCGAACGGACCGGCGCTGCTTGCGTCGTCCAGCAGAAGCCGCCGGCGGTCATCGGAGAGACGCTCGCTGCCGATCACGGCATGCCCGCGCGCGATGGCGATGCCTTCCGCCACGACCGCATTGTGTAACAGCGCGAACAGCGTCGCGCGGTGCACGCCCACGCCAAATCCGCCGTCATGGCCGAGGGCAGCATATTGCACATCGAGCACGGCGCGACCGCTGGTTCCCGCTTCTCCGCGCAGCCGATCTACCCGCGCGCCATGATCGAGTAACGCTGTGTCGAGGCCGAGGTGGCGCAACACGGCAAAGCCTGTCGGCTGGATCATCAATCCGGAGCCGACCGGCTGAGGCGTGTCGAACCGCTCGAAAAGCGTGACGCTGTGTCCGTCTCGGTGAAGAAGCAAAGCCGCGGCCAGCCCTGCCGGGCCGCAACCGGCAATTGCGATATCGAGCCGCTGCATCCCGCCGTCTTAGCGCGCCTCGCTTGGCCACCACTAGCGTAATATTATTCCGGAAAATTCCCTTGACGCACCAGGCCCCAGCAAGTGCCCTCAGCTATTCGCGATCATGGCGTTTACGATTTCCTCTACCTTGCCGTCCCGCTCGGCGAAGCGGAACGGCTTCACAGCATCGACGATGATCTCGTCCGCCGATGGATCGGTCAGGAGTTGCGCCATCACGTCGTCGGCAAATGTGTCGAGTGCAACGCTGAACGGCGAGTCCTTCAGGCCCTCCATTAGGTCGGTCGCCACTTGCGGCGGGATGATCTCGATGACCTGTGGGCGGCCTTTTAGGAGGGCGCGTAATGACACCGTGTAGGAGTGGAGCGCCGCCTTGCTCGCCGAATAGGTTGGAGCGGCCGGATACGGCACGAACCCTGTGCCCGAGGAGACGACCACGATCGCAGCCGCCGGGCGACCCCTAAGATGATCGACGAGCGCATCGATTACGCGGACGGGGCCCAGAAAATTGGTGACGACCATCTTTTCCCCAAGCGAAAGATCGCGGGCGGACGTGGGATCTTCCGACCCCGAAATCCCCGCGCAATTGACCAGCACATTGAGGTCAGGATGCTCGGCGATCAGCCGGCCGGTCACAGCCGCGATCGCGTCTTGGTCAGCGACGTCCAACTCGTAAAACGTCATGCCCAACCGACCTTCGATCGTTTTTTCAAGCAAACTGCGCCGGCGGCCAGCGACGATCACCGTGTTGCCCAGATCGTGCCACCGATGCGCGAGCGCCCGACCGATTCCGGAGCTTCCGCCGGTGATGAAAATGGTATTTCCTACGGGGTTCATGTCGTCTCCATGGTCGTCACCGCGCACATAGCCGGGCGCACGCCTTTGCGCGCACCTTATCCTGCCGGTTTTTTGCCTATTCCTGCACGATAATTGATCGAATGCGATCGGCCTGACATAGGCATGGTGATGGACCGCACTCTTACCGACCTGGCTTGCGCGGTTGCCCGACACGTTGGGGAGGGCCTTACGCCGACGGCCATGCCGAATGTCGGTCTGTACAAGGTTAGCCGGTGCATCGATCTTTTGCCGGAGACCTATCGACCGGTTGTCAGCCTGATACTCCAGGGCGAAAAGCAGCTTTCAATCGGCGACGAGTTGCTGACCTATCGCGCGGGACACACGTTTACAGCGGCCCTCGATCTTCCCGTCATGGCAAAAATTACCAAGGCGACTACGGATCGTCCCTATCTCGCGATCAGTCTCGCGGTCGAGGCGAGGATCGTCTCGGATCTTGTGGCCAAGATGCCCGATGCTGGCTCTGAAGCGAACCGGAAGGCGTTCGCGATCGATCCAGCCGATCACGATCTGCTCGACGCTTGGAGGCGGATGCTAGGGTTGATCGACAGGCCCGAAGATGTGCCGATCATGGCTCCCCTACTGGAGCAGGAGATTGTGTATCGCCTGCTTCAAGGCCCCCAAGGGACGATCTTGAAGCAGATCGCTTCCGCCGACCCGAGGGTAGCGCCGATCAGAAAGGCGCTCGCGATGATCGCGGAAACCTATACCCGATCGTTCCGAGTCGAGGACATCGCGCGGTCGGCCGGCATGAGTTGCTCTGCCTTTCATCGACGCTTCAAGGCAGCGACTGGAATGGCGCCGCTGCAGTATCAAAAGACCCTTCGGCTTTACGAAGCCCGGCGGTTGCTCCTGACCGAAGCAACGAGCGCAAGCACGGCGGCCTTCTCGGTCGGTTATCAAAGCGTGTCGCAATTCAGCCGGGAATATCGGCGATTGTTTGGTACCCCACCGATGCGGGAAGCGCGGACGAGATAACCATACGGCCACTTTCGGGAGCGGCACTCGTGCCGCCGAATGGCGAAGTGGCAAAGCGCTGCTCGTCCGGAACTGGACAGAGAAGCGGGCCGCCCGAACGTCCGTTTGTGGGTCGATCGCGTCGTCGTCAGAAGTTCAACCGTGCGCCGATGCTCATCGATCCGCCTGCCAGGCCGCCGCCGGTCACCGCGTTGCCTTCGACAAAGGCACCCAGGCGACCGCTCTTGTTGGTCGCCATGATCCCGACATTGGCGCGGACGGCGTCGCGATACGCAGTGGTGCGCCCGGTGAAGGTGGTCGTGGTGCTACCGATATAGGTCACCGACGAGCCCTCGGTGTTCGAGAAATTCCGCAGCGCATAGGCCCCGGCATAGGGCTCGATGATCAGATCGCGCGCAATATCCGCCTTGTACGACACGCGTCCGCCGAATTTGCCGATCAACGTCCGGTCCCGGCCGGGGGCAAAGGTCGTCAGCCCATCGATCGCAAAGGTATCGATGGTGCCGTCGGAGAAGCTGAGCGCAGCGCTCGGCGTGATGCTCCAATGGCTGCCGAAGCGGATCTTGTACGCCACCGAGACCGACCCCGCCGTGGCGCGTCCCTTCGTCGTTGTGGTGGATGGCACGCCGAACAGGCTGAAATCGGAGAGATCGAACGATCGCCATTCGCGGCGCAGCCCGCCTTCGAGCAGGAAAGCGCCGTTCGTGACAAACGCATAGCCGCCGACGAAATGGGTCGAAATCTTGGTCGTGCCCTGGGTTTCTCTCGCACTGGCCTCGGCATTGCCGCCGGTGATTCCAGCGTGAATATTCCAGCCGGAATTGCTCAGGTTGAGCAAGCCGAAATCGATGCCGCCCTGCAGCAGTTGGTGGTTGGTCTGTACCCGCCGCGCGAAACTGCTGGCGGCAGCGCCACCGGTCGTGAAGGCGGTCGTCAGAGTCTGGTTGAACCGACCGGCTCCGCCGCGTGCCCACAGGCCGAGTTGGAGCGCATTGGCCGCGGGGTCGAGCTTTTGTGTGACGAAAGCGCTCATCGGTTCATCGATGAACTGCGACACGCCCCCGGCCACCGTTGACAGCGAACCCAGGCGGGCCGCCCCGGGGTTGAACGTCTGGATGATGCCGAACTGCGTAGCGTTGGCGGGATTGAGGCCGAACCGCTCGAGCAGCAGGCCGGTCGGCGAGAGGAGCGACGACGACACGAAGGTCGAGCTTGCCGTGCCCGCCCCGACCGTGACGATCGGCAAGAAGCCGCTCGGAAGATATGCTTTGCCGGTCTGGTTGATCAGGACATTGGTAACCCCGCTCGCGATGCCGCTGATGCGCAGCGTGTCGGCAAGGCCCGTCGCGGTGCTGGCATCGACCTGAAACTGCCCGCCGCCGGCATAGGTCCCGCCGACGATCACCTGGTTGTTGCCCGCGACGCCGTTCTGCGCATTGATGATACCGCCGTTGGTCATCGCGCCATTGGTGGTGAAGCTGCCCGCGCCGGCGAAGGTTATGCGGTTGGTGTTGGTCGTCGTGCCCGCGAACAGCTGCGATCCGCCCGCCGCGATCGTATCCAGGCCAGCGTTCACGAAATTGCCCGAGAAGGTCGAGGCATTGGCGCCATTGTTCCAGGTGCCGGTGTTGGTGAGCGTCGAGCCCGCGACATTCGATCCGCTGACGCTCACACCGCCGCTCATCGTCCCCGAATTGACTACGGTGAAGGCGGTATTGTTGGTCGATCCGGCGATCGCGTTGGCTCCGCCGGTCAGTCTGCCGCTGTTGGTGACGGTCGCAGTGCCGGTGCCGGTTGCGAGCAGACGGATGCCGGTCGTGTCGCCGATGATCAGGCCGGCGTTGTCGACCGACAGCGCGCCGTTGACCGTGGCCAGATCGACCCCGATCGCAGGATCGACCGCGCCGGTCGCGGTAACGATGGCCGCGATATTGCCCGCCGTCGATGTCCCCTTGATCCCGGCAAAGCCCGCGCCGCTGGCTTTGACTTCGCCTGCGACCAGGATGGTGGTGGTGCCGGTCGATTGGCCGCTGTTTGTGGTGATGCCGTTGCCGCCGGTCGCGCTGACGGTCTTGCCGCCCGCAACCTGGACGAGGATCGTCCCTGCATTGGCCGCCGCATTGGTGTTTGTGGCGGTGATCGCGCCATCGGCGCTGGTCGTGACATTGCCCATCGCCGTGACGGTGATGTTGCCCGCGCCGCTGGTCGATGCGGCAAGTCCGCCGGTCTTGCCGAGCACATTCTGCGAGGTCTGGACCAGGATGTTGCCCGCGCCCGTGCCGATGTTGGCGGCGCTGACCGCGATTCCGGTGGCCGAGCTCAACGTGCCGGTGCCGGTGCCGAGGATCTGGATGTCGCCCAGCCCCGCCCCGCCCTGCGTGACCTTGATCGCGCCGGGGCCGCCGAAGATGCTCGCGTTATTGACGTTGACCGCCAGCAGCTTTGCCGAGCTCGACGTGCCACTCACCTGCACTTGTGCCGCCGACGAAAGATCGGTCGCGGTGCCGATATCGGCATTCACATTGACAGTGATGTTGCGGTTCGATGCGGCAGTGGTCAGCGCCAAGATGCCGCCGAAGATCGACGACGGCGCAGTCGCGCTTCCCATCGCGCCATTGCTGGTGATGACGATGTCACCGGTGCCCGCCGAAGCGCGAACCTGCGATCCCCAAGTGCCCGCGCCACCGGTCGACTTGACGATATTCGTGGTAACGAAAATCGGGTCGGCAGTCGCGGCGTTGGTGTTGACGAACACGCCCGAGCCGTTGTTGGCGATGAGCGTTCCCGCCGAATTGACGGTGATCGCACCGCCGACGCTGTTGTTGACCTTGATCGCATCGACGCCCGCCGCGATCGTCGAGCCTGCTGCCTGACCGATCGCCACGCCGCCGCCCGCGCTGGTCGCGGTGATGCCGGTTCTGTCCGTCGACGTCACGGTGCCGCCCACCGCAATCGTCGTGAGGCCGGTCGAGACGCCGCTGTTCGCGACGATGCCATCGCCCCCGGTCGTCGCTATGACGGTTCCGGCCTTTTGAGAGATCGTGATCGGCGCGGCATTGCCCGCCGCGGTCGTATTCGCGGCCGAGACGCCGGCTCCTGCCGATACGGTCACATTCCCGTTGACGGCCATGGCAATGCTGCCGCCGCCACTTGCGGTTGCGGCAATGCCCAGGGTTTTGCCACTAACCGCTGCGCCCGTTGCGATCGACGTCGTGCCGCCACTCGCACTCGTCACGATGCCCTTGCCGTTGGTCGAGGCGACAGCGCCAGCGGTGGTTACGCTAACCGTTCCCAGACCGACCGACGTCGCGCGGATGCCGTCGCCGTCGGCAGTCACGCTCGATGCTGGCGCAACCGTGACATTGCCATTGCCTGCAACGCTTTGCGCGATGATCCCGCTGAAGCCTGCCTTGATCGCACCGGTTTCCGACACGGCGACATTGCCGAGCGCGGAGGAGGCGAAAATCCCGTCGCGCACTGCCGTGACGGCGCCGGTGCCGGTCAACGCGATGTCGCCTACGGTGATTGCTGACAGGCCCGTAAATCCAGTGCCGGTTACAAACCCGGCACCGCTGATCGTAATCGGCCCCGATCCGCTTTGGACTTCGATGCCCCCGAACCCGCTGACGCCGCCGTTATTGGCAATTTTGATTGCGGTCGCGGTGAACGGCGAGGACACGAAGATGCCACGGTCCGACGCGCCCGACACCAACCCGGCGGTAGTGATCGAAACCCCGGTCAAAAAGCCGCCGTTGTTCGCGCGAATGCCTGCGATATTGCCTGCGACCGAACCGGCAGCCGTAATCGAAATCACACCGTTTGTTGCAGAAGCGCTGATGCCGTCGCCGCTTGAACTCGCGATATTACCGACACCTGCAATCGTCAGCGGACCACCTGAATTCGCCGTGATGCCGTTGAATGTCGAGCTAATGCTCCCTGTTCCCAGCAGATCGAGCTTGCCGGCAGCGATTGCCAGCACCCCGGTGCCCCCGGTGGCCGTGACGTTCCCCGCCCCTGTCATGGCGACGGACCCGAGGTTGGAAAACAGCCGGACGCCATCCTGCGCCGACACGCCACCACCATTGGCGTAACTGACGCCCTGGTCTGCGCTGATGTTGACCCCGAACCCCGTCGACGATGACACCAAACCCGCCGTAGATACGCTCGCGACGCCGCTGCCACTCGTGAAGGCCTGTACGCCGCCTGTTGTCGCCGTAACCTTATCAAGCGTCGCGACCGTCACATTGCCGCCGACGGACGTCGCTGTGATGCCCGTACCCGCAGTCGCCGTCACAGCGCCCCGAGCATTAACCGAGACAGCGCCGTTGCCGATCGTCGTTGCGGCGATGCCCTGAACGTCGCCGACGACATTCTGCGTGACGTCGACCGTGATCTTGCCGACATTGGCCGCGTTGAGAATCCCGGCGTTGACGCCGATCGCGCCCGCCTTGGTCGCGCTCAGCGTGCCCGTGCCGGTGCCGAGGATCTGGATGTCGCCCAGGCTCGCCGCGCCCTGCGTGACCTTGATCGCGCCGGTGCCGCCGAAGATGCTCGCGTTATTGACGTTGACCGCCAGCAGCTTTGCCGAACTCGACGTGCCGCTCACCTGCACTTGTGCCGCCGACGACAGATCGGTCGCAGTGCCGATATCGGCATTCACATTGACCGTGATGTTGCGGTTCGACGCGGCAGTGGTCAGCGCCAAGATGCCGCCGAAGATCGTCGATGGCCCGGTTGCGCTCGACATCGCGCCATTGCTGGTGATGACGATGTCACCCGTGCCAGCCGAAGCGCGAACCTGCGATCCCCACGTGCCCGCGCCTCCCGTCGACTTGACGATATTGGTCGTGACAGCGATCGCATCGGCAGTCGCGGCGGTAGTGTTGACGAACACGCCCGAACCGTTGTTGGCGACGAGCGTCCCGCCCGCGTTGACGGTGATCGCACCGCCGACGCTATTGTTGACCTTGATCGCATCGACCGCGGCGGTGATCGTCGAGCCCGCGCCTTGCGTGATCTTCACACCGCCACCCGCGCTGGTGGCGACGACGCCGGACTTGTCGGTTGCCTTGACGCTGCCATTGACCGCGATCGTCGTCAGCCCGGTCGAAATCCCGCTGTTGGTCTCGATCGCGTTGCCGCCGGCGGCGGTGACGAGCTTGCCAGACGTCGTGGCGACGTCAATCGTTGCGGTGTTGGCGGCGACATTGGTGTTGGTCGCGGTGATGCCAATGCCGCCCGTACTCGAAACATTGCCCGCGCCGGCGATCGAAATCGCGCCGCTGCCGGCGTTGGTTGCGACGATGCCGCTCGTCCCCGAGACGTTGCCCGCGCTGACGGCGATCGCGCCCGCGCCTGCCCCTGCAGTCTGCTGCGCGATGATCGCGGTGTTGCCGCTCGAGGTCACATCGCCTGCGTTGACCAGGACGTTGCCGCCCGCGCTCAGCGCGAAGATGCCGTTGCCGCTGGTCGCGGTGACCGGGCCGATCGTCGCGACGCTCGTGGTGCCCTTGCCGAAGTTCTCGGCATCGACCCCGAACCGCGCATCGATCGCGCCGTTGGCGGTGAGGCTGATGTTACCGGTCGCCGCCGCATTGAGGATCGCACCGACCATCCCGGCGTTGCCCGCCTTCACGTTGCCGTTCGCCACCTCGATGAGGTTGCCGGTGAGCGACTGGCTCTGCACGTCGATCGCGTTCTTGCCCCCGCTCAGCGCGGTGACCGCGCCGGTGGTGACGCTGACCCCGGCCCCCGCCGCCACGTCGCGCACGAAGATCCCGTTGCCGCCCGCCGAGCTGCTCGCACCCGAGATGGTGACGATGGTCGTGCCCGACCCGCTGTTGAGGATGTTCGCCGCATCGCCGGTCCCGCCGACGAACCCGCCGGTGCCGGTCACCAGGATGTTGCCCGCACCGCCGGTGCCGCCGACCAGGCTCAGCCCGCGGGTCGCGCCGGTTACGGTGTTCGCGACGCTGACGCTCACCGCGTTCTTGCCGGTCGCCAAAATGCCTTCGGCGCCCGTGCCGGCCACCGTGCCGGTGGTGGTGATGCCGATCGTGCCGCTGCCGGAGTTGGTCGCGGAAATGCCGGTCGTGCCCGAGACATTAGCCGCGGTCACAGTAACCGCGCCCGTGCCCGCGCCTGCGGTCTGCTGCGCGATGATTGCGGTGTTGCCGGTCGAGGTCACGTCGCCTGCGTTGACCAGGACGTTGCCGCCGGCGCTCAGCGCAAAGATGCCGTTGCCGCTGGTCGCGGTGACCGGGCCGATCGTCGCCACGCTCGTATTGCCCTTGCCGAAGTTCTCGGCATCGACCCCGAACCGCGCATCGATCGCGCCGTTGGCGGTGAGGCTGATGGTACCGGTCGCCGCCGCATTGAGGATCGCACCGACCATCCCGGCGTTGCCCGCCTTCACGTTGCCGTTTGCCACCTCGATCAGGTTGCCGGTCAGCGACTGGCTCTGAACATCGATCGCGTTCTTGCCCGCGGTCAGCGCAGTGACCGCGCCGGTGGTGACGCTGACCCCGGTCCCCGCCGCCACGTCGCGCACGAAGATCCCGTTGCCGCCCGCCGAGCTGCTTGCGCCCGAGATGGTGACAATGGTCGTGCCCGACCCGCTGTTGAGGATGTTCGCCGCATCGCCCGTCCCGCCGACGAACCCGCCGGTGCCGGTCACTAGGGTGTTGCCCGCACCTCCGGTGCCGCCGACCAGGCTCAGCCCGCGGGTCGCGCCGGTTACGGTGTTCGCGACGCTGACGCTCACCGCGTTCTTGCCGGTCGCCAGGATGCCCTCGGCGCTCGTGCCGGTCACCGTGCCGGTGGTCGTGATGCCGATCGCGCCGCTGCCGGAGTTGGTCGCGCTGATTCCGGTCGTGCCCGATACGTTAGCCGCGGTCACAGTAACCGCGCCCGTGCCCGCGCCTGCGGTCTGCTGCGCGATGATTGCGGTGTTGCCGGTCGAGGTCACGTCGCCTGCGTTGACCAGGACGTTGCCGCCGGCGCTCAGCGCAAAGATGCCGTTGCCGCTGGTCGCGGTGACCGGGCCGATCGTCGCCACGCTCGTATTGCCCTTGCCGAAGTTCTCGGCATCGACCCCGAACCGCGCATCGATCGCGCCGTTGGCGGTGAGGCTGATGTTACCGGTCGCCGCCGCATTGAGGATCGCACCGACCATCCCGGCGTTGCCCGCCTTCACGTTGCCGTTTGCCACTTCGATGAGGTTGCCGGTGAGCGACTGGCTCTGCACGTCGATCGCGTTCTTGCCCGCGGTCAGCGCAGTGACCGCGCCGGTGGTAACGCTGACCCCGGTGCCCGCCGCCACGTCGCGCACGAAGATCCCGTTGCCGCCCGCCGAGCTGCTCGCCCCCGAGATGGTGACGATGGTCGTGCCCGACCCGCTGTTGAGGATGTTGGCCGCATCGCCGCTCCCGCCGACGAACCCGCCGGTGCCGGTCACCAGGATGTTGCCCGCACCACCCGTCCCGCCGATCAGCGACAGACCGCGAGTCGCACCGGTCACGGTGTTGGCGACGCTGACGCTCACCGCGTTCTTGCCGGTCGCCAGGATGCCCTCGGCGCTCGTGCCGGTCACCGTGCCGGTGGTCGTGATGCCGATCGCGCCGCTGCCGGAGTTGGTCGCGCTGATTCCGGTCGTGCCCGAGACATTTCCTGCGGTCACAGTAACCGCGCCCGTGCCCGCGCCTGCGGTCTGCTGCGCGATAATCGCGGTGTTGCCGCTCGAGGTCACGTCGCCTGCGTTGACCAGGACGTTGCCGCCCGCGCTCAGCGCGAAGATGCCGTTGCCGCTGGTCGCGGTCACCGGGCCGATCGTCGCCACGCTCGTGTTGCCCTTGCCGAAGTTCTCGGCATCGACCCCGAAGCGCGCATCGATCGCGCCGTTGGCGGTGAGGCTGATGTTGCCGGTCGCCGCCGCATTGAGGATCGCGCCGACCATCCCGGCATTGCCCGCCTTCACGTTGCCGTTCGCCACCTCGATCAGGTTGCCGGTCAGCGACTGGCTCTGCACGTCGATCGCGTTCTTGCCCGCGGTCAGCGCAGTGACCGCGCCGGTGGTGACGCTGACCCCGGCCCCCGCCGCCACGTCGCGCACGAAGATCCCGTTGCCGCCCGCCGAGCTGCTCGCGCCCGAGATGGTGACGATGGTCGTGCCCGACCCGCTGTTGAGGATGTTGGCCGCATCGCCGGGCCCGCCGACGAACCCGCCGGTGCCGGTCACCAGGATGTTGCCCGCACCACCCGTCCCGCCGATCAGCGACAGACCGCGAGTCGCACCGGTCACGGTGTTGGCGACGCTGACGCTCACCGCGTTCTTGCCGGTCGCCAAGATGCCTTCGGCGCTCGTGCCGGTCACCGTGCCGGTGGTCGTGATGCCGATCGCGCCGCTGCCGGAATTGGTCGCGGAAATGCCGGTCGTGCCCGAGACATTAGCCGTAGTCACAGTAACCGCGCCCGTGCCCGCGCCTGCGGTCTGCTGCGCGATGATTGCGGTGTTGCCGGTCGAGGTCACGTCGCCTGCGTTGACCAGGACGTTGCCGCCGGCGCTCAGCGCAAAGATGCCGTTGCCGCTGGTCGCGGTGACCGGGCCGATCGTCGCCACGCTCGTGGTGCCCTTGCCGAAGTTCTCGGCATCGACCCCGAACCGCGCATCGATCGCGCCGTTGGCGGTGAGGCTGATGTTACCGGTCGCCGCCGCATTGAGGATCGCGCCGACCATCCCGGCGTTGCCCGCCTTCACGTTGCCGTTCGCCACCTCGATCAGGTTGCCGGTCAGCGACTGGCGCTGAACATCGATCGCGTTCTTGCCCGCGTTCAGTGCAGTGACCGCGCCGGTGGTGACGCTGATCCCGGTCCCCGCCGCCACGTCGCGAACGAAAATCCCGTTGCCGCCGGTCGAGCTGCTCGCGCCCGAGATGTTGACAATGGTCGTGCCCGACCCGCTGTTGAGGATGTTGGCCGCATCTCCCGTCCCGCCGACGAACCCGCCGGTGCCAGTGACCAGGATGTTGCCCGCACCACCGGTCCCGCCGACCAGGCTCAGCCCGCGGGTCGCGCCGGTCACGGTGTTCGCGACATTGACCGTGACGCCAGCATTGCCGGTCGTCAGAATGCCCTCTGCTGCGGTACCGGTGACTTTGCCGACCGAAGTGACGCTGACGTTGCCCGTGCCGGTGCTGGTCGCAGCGATCCCCTTGTCGCCGGTCACGGTGCCGGCGGTGCGGTTGACGATCACGTCGGCCGTGCTCGCCGCATTGGTGATCGTCGCCGTGATCCCCGTGCCGCCCGCACCCGTCGTGATAGTGCCGCTGCCCGCCACCGTCACCGCGCCAAGCCCGGTCGTCGCCGCGTTGATCCCCGTCCCGCCAACGGTCGTGACGTTGCCCGCGGTCACGCTGATGGTCCCGTCGCCCGCGCTCGTCGCGGTGATGCCGCCGGTCTTTGCGACCACGTCCTGCGCGACATTGACCGTGATGGTGCCAGGCCGCGCATTGTTGACCAATGCGGTGATCCCAGTGCCGTTCGCCGCGCTGATCGTGCCGCTGCCCGTACCGATGACATCGACTTTGCCAAAGCCGAACTGCTGCGCCGAAATGCCGCTGCTGGTCGCAAAGATGCTCGCATTGTTCACATTGACCGCGACATTGCCGGTGTTGCCCGAGCCGCCGTTTTGAGCCGATATCCCAGCGCCGGTCGCCACATCGCTCGCCGAGCCGATGCCGGCATTGAGGTTGACCGTCACATTCCCCTGCGCACCCGGGTTAAGCGCCGCCAGGATCCCCGTGCTCAGCGTCCCCGGACCACCCGCCCCGCTGCCGATCGCGCCATTGCTCGTCACCAGCACGTCGCCGCTGCCCTGGTTGCGGACCGCAAAGATGCCGTTGCCGCCCGACACCTTCAACGTCGCGTCGTTCAGGATCGTGACCCCGCCCGCGCCGTTCAGACTGTTCTGCGCGAGGATGCCGCTGCCGCCGGTCGCGCTGATCGTCCCACCCGCCAGCGTCTGCACCGCCACGCTGCCAGTGCCCGCCGCCCCGCTGGTGAGCTGCGCATCGATCGCCGCGCCCGCCTTGCTCGTGACGCTAAACGCGGTCACGTTCACATTGCCGGTACCGTCGCTCTTGGCGACGATCCCCTTGTCGCCGGTCACGGTGCCGCCGTTGCGGTTGACGATCACGTCGGCCGTGCTCGCCGCATTGGTGATCGTCGCCGTGATTCCCGTACCGCCCGCACCCGTCGTGATAGTGCCGCTGCCCGCCACCGTCACCGCGCCAAGCCCGGTCGTCGCCGCGTTGATCCCCGTCCCGCCAACGGTCGTGACGTTACCCGCGGTCACGCTGATGGTGCCATCGCCCGCGCTCGTCGCGGTGATGCCGCCGGTCTTCGCGACCACGTCCTGCGCGACATTGACCGTGATGGTGCCAGGCCGCGCATTGTTGACCAATGCGGTGATCCCCGTGCCGTTCGCCGCGCTGATCGTGCCGCTGCCCGTGCCGATGACATCGACTTTACCAAAGCCGAACTGCTGCGCCGAAATGCCGCTGCTGGTCGCAAAGATGCTCGCGTTGTTCAGATTGACCGCGACATTGCCGGTGTTGCCCGAGCCGCCGTTCTGCGCCGAGATGCCAGCGCCGGTCGCCACATCGCTCGCCGAGCCGATGCCGGCATTGAGGTTGACCGTCACATTCCCCTGCGCACCCGGGTTGAGCGCCGCCAGGATCCCCGTGCTCAGCGTCCCCGGACCACCCGCCCCGCTGCCGATCGCGCCATTGCTCGTCACCAGCACGTCGCCGCTGCCCTGGTTGCGGACCGCAAAGATGCCGTTGCCGCCCGACACCTGCAGCGCCGCGTCGTTCAGGATCGTGACCCCGCCCGTGCCGTTCAGACTGTTCTGTGCCAGGATGCCGCTGCCACCGGTCGCGCTGATCGTCCCACCCGCCAGCGTCTGCACCGCCACGCCGCCGTTGCCCGCCGCGCCGCTAGTGAGCTGCGCATCGATCGCCGCGCCCGCGGTCGCGGTAACATTGCCAGCCGTCTGGATCTCGAGATCACCGCCGTCATCGACCCGCGCGATGATGCCCGACGTCGTACCGCTGATCGAGGAGGTCGCGCCTTGGACGATGCTGATATCGCCGAGCGCATTTTTGGTCTGTACGCTAAGGCCCGCACCGACAGTCGACGTCAGGTTCCCGTTGATACCGCTCTTGGTCGGCGTCGTCGTGTTGATGCTGCCGTTGTTGTTTGAAATCAGCAGAGCCGCGCCGCCCGCGGCACCGCCGGCGACGCTTGCCGTAATCGACGACGTCTTATCGATCGCAACGCTGAGCGTTGGGGTGCCAGCGCTGCCATTGACCGCCAGCCCCTTGGAGCTGCTGTTGGTTTCACCGTTCTGGTACGTGACCGAGGCGGCGCCGGTGATCGACGTTGTCGGGTCGGGAGCTGGGCCGGTACAGACGACGTTGGTGCCGATCACGCACTGCGCATAGCTCGGCGCGGGCGCAAGGACGGCATAGGCGACCAGGACGCCGAACCCGAGCGCCGTCGACGCGCCCAATTTGGCCGCCCTCGCGGCTAACCTCGTGTGCGGTCGTTGGCCTGGCGATGTATCGGGAGAATTGCGGTCGGCTCGCATGGGCTCATTCGCTGCGCACACCATCGCCAGTTCCCCCCAGTAAATCTGTCGCCGTTTTCCCGAAACACGCGCATCTTTTTGTTATTGGGGGATTCGCATGAAACAGATGCGATCCACGACCGAAACGGTACCATTATTGCGAGCGTTCTACCAGACCGGCGGCGGCGATGCCCGCAAGCAGCGTGGGCAGATGGTCGGCAACGACTCCATCGAGCTCGACCGGATCGACGATCGGTTGCCCGTCGCGATTGAAGACGAGCCGCCCCGCCTTCGCTTCTGCCAGAAGCAGCGCCGCAAGCGCATTCTGGTCCCGGCTGCCGTCCATCGCCACCAGCAGGATCTTCGCCGCCGCATCGATCGCCACAGATTCATGGCGCTGGTTCGTCGTCAGCGTTGCTCCGGCGGCGGCGTCCATCCGGGCAAGCTCCAGCGCGACGGGTTTGTCGCCGATTTCGGGACATGCCGAAACGACAGACGTCGAGACATGCAGCATGCCGCCGATCACCATCCGGTACAGCGCTTCGCGCAAGGCGCTCCGCCCTGCATCGCTCATGCCGGTCGCGAGATCATCGAGCCCAGAGGATGCCGGAAAACGCGCCACCAGGCGCTCGATCCCCTCGATCACATCGCCGTGAGTCGAAGTCAGCGTCCGACCGGCCGGATCGGTGACCGTCGCAACGTCTCCCTCAAGCGTCGCCGTCAGTCCGGCAGGCGCGAGGAATTGCAAGTCAGCGATGCGGTCCGGGGTGAGCGAGCGATCTACCCCCGTCATGCGGTCGCTCGCGACCAGCAGCGACTGGCGAAAGGTGCGCCCCGACAAAAGGTCGAGATATTGCTCGGTTTCAACCAGGTCGTTGCCGGATCGGGTCCGGACCTGCCCGGCGACGCTCGCATCGTAATTGTCGAGGATCATCGACGACAGCTCGCACTCGCCGAGATAGCCCAGACCGTGGCGAGCGGCCCCGTGGACAAAGTCACGCACCGTGCTCGGCGCGTTGGTTTCCTCGAGAAATTCGTGCGCGATATAGTCGTCGGGTAGGATCGCCAGCCGGTCCGCCCACGCGCGCAGCATATCGCCATACGGTCCCGTGTCGGGCGTAGCCTGTTTGAGGAATGCCAGCAGCTCTCGGGCTTTGGCGACCCGGTCTAATGAATCGACGCTGTCGGGAATCTCAAGCAGGAACGCGTCACGCAACGGCTGCATCATCCGCCAACCGGGAAGCACGTTGTAGCTGATGCACGCTACGCCAACCGGCGACAATCGAGCGCGTACGACCTGGAAAATCGCCTCCTGAACTGCAGGCGGCACCCAACTGAACACGCCGTGGCAAATGATGTAGTCGAATTGGCCAAGATCGTCGTCAATCTCGGTAAAGCTTTGGCACAGGATTTCGATGTTACGCAGTCCGAGCGCCTTGATCCGGGCGCGCCCCGCCGCAACTTGCGTCCGGGCAAGATCGAACCCGACGAACGTCGCATCCGGAAAGCGTACGGCATGGGGCAAGATGTTACCGCCCGAGGCACAGCCGAGTTCCAGCACGCGCGCCGATTCGAGCGGTGCCGCTTGGAGCGAGAACAGTTTGCAGATCGCCGCAAGTCTGCCGGGCTGGCTCTGCGCAAACGGCTTCGACTCATAAGGCAGCAAATCATATTTAAGCGCAGTCCGCGCGATGATCGCTTCAATATCCCAGGCACCGTCCGTCGCGCTGTTCATCGCCATCACCCCCGGTTTCATCGACTCGCGGCTATGCAATTCCTGTTAGTTCGCATTTCGTGCACGACTTTATCGTCAACCGTCTACCCTCACCATGACGCTGCGATCCAAAAGCTCTCCTAACAGGTTCCTATGTCCTTTTAATCGCTAGCGAAGTGCCTCCCTAACCGATCCGCCTAAAGCTCGTCGGGTTGGCGACCCAGTGGACACCGTCGCGTTCATTCAAGGTGGCGCTACCTGTCTGATCTCCATCCGCAGACGTTGTCGTACCGAGGCCCTCCTGGTGCTACGTCGTAAGGGGTGTGGTATCCGGCAGGTATATACCCGCGCAACTTCGCCATACGCTACCGCAGTTCCGACGCGCAGCCGCGCGAAACGGCCGCCGCCCGTATCCGCGCCGGCCAGGCTGATCGCGCACAAACGCCGCTTGGCCCCCGCGACCGTAACCGCGGAGGCCAAGTTTTTTCACGACCGCGCCGACGCTCCGCTTAGAACCCCAGCTTGACGCCGACATAGAAGGACCGCCCGATCGGATCGTACAGCGCGACGTCGGTGCCGTTCTGCGAACTGGCGACGAACGGCAGCCCCTTGTCGAGCAAATTGTTGACGCCGCCGCGCAGCTCGAAGCCCTTGGAGATCTTGGTCGACACGAACAGATCGAACAGCGAGTAGGCTGCCACGCCGACCTGCGCGGTCGCCGGGGTCAGCACCGCGCTGACATCGCGCAGCGGGCCCTGATAGCGCCAGCGCAGCCCCATCCCGAACGCGTCGGAGCGATAGCCGAGCGTCGTCAGGCTCTTCCACCGCGGCGTCGCGCGCGGCGGCACCGATCCGGTCCCCGCGCCACCATTGCTGACCCCGACGTAATCGAGGAACGGCGTATTGGGCAGCAACTGCACCTTGTAGCTGCGGGTATAGCCGACCGCGGTATCGACATAGACCTTGCCCCGCGCGCCGGCGATCGCGAGCGGCAGCCCGAGATGCGCCTGGATCTCGACGCCGTCGGTCTTGAGCCCGCCGAGGTTGAGATAAGGCGTCGAGACCGAGACGATCTGCCCGGTCGCGTCACGCTGGATCAACTGGCAGTAGGGATTGCTGTTGGCATAGCTCGGGTTCGACCCGTCGAGGTTGAAGCATTTCGACAGGACGGTGAGGCCCGGCACCGACGAGATCACGTTCTTGATGTTGATGTTGTAATAATCGACCGAGAGCGTGAAATCGCGGAACAGCCCGCTGCGGATCGGCGCGTTGAGCACGAGGCCGAAGTTGAAGGTGTTGGCCTTTTCCGGGGTGAGCGCGGTGTTGCCGGTGACGGTCTGGCCCGTCGCCGTGGTCGGGAAGGTGTAGCTGCTGACTGCGGCACCGGGGATGCCCTGCGCGACGCACAGCGCGCTGACCTGCGCGGCATTGGCACCGCCGCGCGCGGTCGAGCGCACGTCGCAGGGGTCGCCGAGCGACGCCGGCGGCGTGCCGATCACCAGCTGCGTGCCCGATGCCGGCGCGAACAGCTCGCCGATGTTGGGCGCGCGGACGGCGCGCTGATAGCTGCCGCGGAACAGCAGGGCGTCGATCGGTCGCCAGCGCGCATCGCCCTCGAAGCTCGTCACCGATCCGCTGGTCGAGTAATCGGAGACGCGCACCGCGCCGCCGATGCCGAGTTCGCGGAAGAACGGCCGGTCGGCGAGCAGCGGAATGTCGAGCTGCGCCGCCGCTTCCTTGAGCGTGATCGCGCCGCGCGCGCCGGCCGAGGCGATGATCGATTCGAGGTTCTGCGCGGCGAGATCGCTGTCGGGCGTGTAGCTGTAGGTGTTGCGCCGATAATCGGCGACGACCGCGATCTGCGCGGGGCCGGCGCCGAGATCGAACAGCTTGCCGTTGATCTGGCCCTGCACCTGCGTCTGCGAGACCTTCTCCTTCGAGAAGGCGTCCTTGGTGATGTAATTGACGCACGCCTGCGACAGGCCGCGCGCATTGGCATCGCCGAAGGGATTGTAGCCGCCCGCGCACAGCGACGCCCCACCGTCCGCCGCGCTCAGCAGCGACTGTACGCGACTCTTGACTACGGCCGAATGGATCGCCTGATCGTGCACCGACTGGTCGTACGAGGCGTAGACGTCGAAGGTCCACCCACTCGCAATCCCGCCGCGAACCCCCGCCAGATATTGCTGGACGGTATACTGCTCTTCGAAATTCTTGTACGGTACCCCGACATAGCGACCATTGATCGTGAAGTTCGCGCCCGGATTGGGCCGCGACGCGAGGATCGTGCGCAGGTCGGTCGGGACGAACGGATTGGTGACGGGCACGGTGAGCGGCACACCGAACTGCGTGAGGCTGCCGCCGCTCGCGGTCTTCACGTTCAGGTCGACATACATGAACTGGCCGTAGGCGGTGATGCCAGGAGCGACCTCATAGTCGGCCTTCACGAAGGCGGTCTTGCGATCGAGCCCGTTGTAAAAATCGGTCTGCTGGCCGACCGGCATGCGGACGTTGTTGCCGACGAGAAGATAGCCCGACTTGTTCGTCTGCCCCTGATAGTTGACCGCGCCGGTCTGCACGAACAGCGATTGGTTGTTGTTGAAGCCGAGATTGAGCAACGGGTTGATCGTGCTGGTCACGCCGTAGCGGGCGAACACGGCCTGCTCGACCGCGGCGTTGGGCGCGTTGGTCGCGCTCGGCACGAAGGTGCCGGTGCCGATGAACGACGATGGCGTCTTGTCGTAGAAGAAATCGCGCGCGCTGCCGTTGATCGGGTTCTGCTTGGCATAGCTGAACGCCGCGATGACATGGCCGCGATCGTCGGCGAAGCTCGAGCCGAGCGCGAGCGAGCCGTTGAAGCGATAGGCATCGCCGCGCTCGCTGATCGTGTTGAGCAGGTCGACGCGGACGCCCTCGAGCTTGCGCACGGTCTTGAAGTTGACCACGCCCGACATCGCGTCCGAGCCGTAGACTGCCGACGCGCCGCCGGTGATCACGTCGATCCCGTCGATGATCGCCTCGGGCAGGATGTTGACGTCGACATTGCCGTTGATGTCGGACGACGGCAGGCGGCGACCGTCGAGCAGCACGAGGTTGCGGTTGGTGCCGAGCCCGTGAAGGTTGATCGACGCGCGACCGCCGGTGCCCTGCCCGCCGGTGCCGGCATTGCCGCCGGTGGTGAAGCTCGGGAACTGGTTGAGCGCATCCTGCAGCGTCGCGACGCCGGCTTCCTTGATCGCGACATCGCCGACGCTGACGATCGGGCTGACCGAGGTGTTGTTCGGGCGCTGGATCAGCGATCCGGTGACGACGATGTCGGCATTGTCGCCGCTCGCCTCGGCGGCTTGGGCGCGTGGGGCGATCGCCGCCTGCGCCGCATCGGCCTGCGCGGCGGCGGTGGTGGCATCACCGGGCTTGGTCACCTGGTCGGTGGTCGTTACCGGACCGGTCGTGCCGATCGCCTGCGCCATCGCCGGCGTCGCGGTCACGCCGATCATCAGCGCCGCCCCCGCGACGATCGCCCCGCGCGAAACCGACTGTGCCAGAACGCGGCGCATCAAAATGCTCATCTTCATGGTCATCCTCCCCTTGGTGCGTCCGCCGGTTTCGACCGGCGTGACGGAGTGCTTCGATGTCTATCGTTTCGCCGCGTCGCCGATCTGCGCGTTGATGAAGTCGATCGCGGTGTGCAGCGCGAGCTTGCTCGCATCGCGCGTCGCCTCGGGCGTCTTGCCGATCCAGCTATGGTCGACGCCGGGAATGACGATTTTCCGCACCGACACGCCCTTTGCACGCAGCGCCGCGTCGAACAGTTCGGTCTGCGCCTCGGGCACGGTGCGGTCGTCGCTGCCATGCATCAGCAGAAATGGCGGGTCGCTGCGGTCGACATAGGTGACGGGCGAGGCGAAGGCGCGTTGCTGCGCGGTGCAATTCCCGTCGGGGCAGCCGAGGAACAAATCGTCGGCGCTCGGGCCCGCGGGCACGCCCGGCGGCGGGCTGGTCCGCTTGGCGAGCGCGGCGAAATCGTAGATGCCGAACCAGCCGACCACCGCCTGGACGCAGTCCGACGCCTGGTCGCTGCCGGCCGCGGTCGAGGCGACGGTCTCGACATTGCCCGCCTTGGGGACGATCCGCGCGCCGGGTTCGAGCGCGGCGACATTGCAGCTGACGCCTGCGAGCGCCGCCAGATGCCCCCCGGCCGACTGGCCCCAGATCGCCGCGCGCTTTGGGTCGATATTGTAATCGGCGGCATGCGCGCGCAGCCAGCGGATGCCGGCCTTCACATCCTGGATCGCCGCCGGAAACGGCGCCTCGCGCGAGAAGCGGTAGGAGACGCTGGCCACGACATAGCCCTTGGCGGCAAGCGCGGCGAGCACCTTGGGCCAATCGACATAGGCGGCGCTGCGCCGCGGGCCGCCCGCCATCCACCCACCGCCATGGACGTACACGACCAGCGGCCGCGGGCCCGCCGCGGCAAAGCTTGCGGGCGGCAGGAACAGGTCGAGCTTGAGCGGACGATAGCCCGGCAGTGTCTGATAGGGCAGGTCGGGATAGCCGGTGACGCCATCAGGGAATGCGACCTTCACGCCGGCGAACGAGTCGGCGCCGACCGCCTGGACGCCTGCGCCGATCGGGCTGGCATCGGCGATGCGCGCGCCATTGCTCTGCGCAGTCGCGGCGCCCGCGGCGCAGCCCAGCATCGTGGCGATAGCAAGAGTGGCGAGTCGCATGCCGATCTGATCCCCTCAAAACAACGCTCTGCGGCGCTTGTCCCGTTCCCGGCTCGCCCCATTCGCGCCCCGTTGACATTTGATGTACGAAATGGTTCGTACCAAGTCAATGGATGTACAAGCGGCCGGCCGACGCCCCAATATGGGTCGATCCAGCCGGCACCGGGGAGGTTCTGGTGTGAGCGACGATGGCACAGCGATGGCGGCGGAAGACGGTGCGCGCGACGTGATCCTGACCGGGCTGATCGGCATGGACATCCAAGGCTCGCGCTCGCCCGAAATGCACGAGGCGGAGGCTGCGGCGCAGGGCTTCGCGCTGCGCTACCGCTTGCTCGATCTCGCGCAGCCGCCCGAGCGGGACGCCGATCTCGCGCAGACGCTCGAGATGGTGCGCGCGGCGGGCTTTGCCGGGGTCAATGTGACGCACCCCTTCAAGCAACGCGTGATGGCGTTGCTCGACGAGCTCAGCGACGAGGCGCGCGCGATCGGCGCGGTCAACACCGTGGTATTTCGCGACGGCCGCAGCACCGGGCACAACACCGATTCGTATGGCTTTGCCGAAGGCTTCGAACGCCAACTCGGCGGCGTGGCGCTCGACCGCGTGGTGCAGATCGGCGCGGGTGGCGCAGGCGCCGCGACCGCGATGGCGATGGTCAATCTCGGCTGCCGCGAACTGGTGATCGTCGACCCGCAGGCGACGCGCGCCGCCGATCTCGTCGCGCGGCTGCCCGGCGGGATCGCGCGCGCCGCGACGCGGCCGATCGCCGCGGAGATTGCCGATGCACAGGGCATCATCAACGCGACGCCGATCGGCATGGAGGGGCACCCCGGCATCCCGGTCGACGCGGCCTTGCTGCGGCCCGATCTGTGGGTCGCCGATGTCGTCTATTTCCCGCTCGAGACCGCGCTGCTCGCCGCCGCGCGGGCGATCGGCTGCCGCACCGCGCATGGCGGCGACATGGCAGTGTTCCAGGCGGCGCGCGCGTTCGACCTGTTCACCGGCCACCCGGCGAATCGCGAACGGATGGCGGCGCGGTTCTAAATTCGCCGCTACGGCGGGACAAAGCGGGCGCGGTGGCACAAGACCATCCCCCGCGTGCGAGAGGATGAGGGCATGAGCGAAACCGGCACGATCCACGCGAGCGTCAGCGCCGCCCGTCCCAGCCGCGCGCGCTTCGCGATGCTCGGGCTGATCGCGACCGGCACGCTGGTCAACTATCTCGACCGCACGATCCTCGGCATCGCCGCGCCGGCGCTGACCAAGGATCTCGCGCTCAACCCGGCGGTGATGGGGATCGTCTTCTCGGCTTTCTCGTGGAGCTATGCCGCGTCGCAGGTCCCCGGCGGGCTGTTCCTCGATCGCTTCGGCACGCGGCTGACCTATGCGCTGTCGGTCGGCTTCTGGTCGCTGTTCACGCTGCTTCACGCGCTGGTCGGGTCGCTCGGCGCGCTGCTCGGGCTGCGGCTCGCGCTCGGCCTTGCCGAGGCGCCGTGCTTCCCCGCTAACAGCCGGGTCGTCGCGACCTGGTTCCCGCAGTCGGAGCGCGCCCTGGCCACCGGCGTCTACACCGTCGGCGAATATATCGGCCTGGCGTTCCTCAGCCCGCTGCTGTTCTGGCTGCTCGCGCTGCACGGCTGGCGCTCGCTGTTCATCGTGTGCGGGGTGATCGGCCTCGCCTTCACTTTGGTCTGGCTCGCGCGCTATCGCGAACCCGCCGACCACAAGACCGTCAACGCCGCCGAGCTCGCTTATATCGCCGAAGGCGGCGGCCTCGTCGGCGGCGCCGCCAAGGGCGCCCGGATCGACTGGAGCAAGGCGAGCAAGCTGCTGCGCTTCCGCCGGATGTGGGGCATCTGCCTCGGCCAGTTCGGTGGCAATTCGACGCTCATCTTCTTCCTCACCTGGTTCCCGACCTATCTCGCGACCGAGCGCCACATGGCCTTCCTCAAGATCGGTTTCTACGCGGTGCTGCCGTTCATCGCCGCCTCGGTCGGCGTGCTGTTCGGTGGGTGGTGGTCGGATACGATGCTGCGCCGCGGCCTCTCGGCCAGTATCGCGCGCAAGACGCCGATCATCACCGGCCTGCTGCTCGCCTCGACGATCATCGCCGCCAATTTCGTCGAGTCGAACGCGGCGGTGATCGCGATCCTCTCGCTCGCCTTTTTCGCGCAGGGGATGGCGGCGCTGGGCTGGACGCTGGTGTCCGACATCGCGCCCGAGGGCATGCTCGGCCTGACCGGCGGGATCTTCAATCTCGCCGCCAATCTCGCGGGGATCATCACGCCGCTGGTAATCGGGCTGATCGTTGCCGAGACCGGCTCGTTCTTCTACGCGCTCGCCTTCGTCGGCATCCTCTCGCTGATGGGGGCGCTGTCCTATATCTTCATCGTCGGCGACGTGAAGCGGATCGTGCTGTGATCTGGCTCGCCGCTTTGCTCGCTCTGGCCGCGCCGGCCGAGGCGTGCCCGCCCGGCGCTTCGCTCGGCTTCGTCTGCGGCACCGCGCATCCCGAGGATGTCGTCGCGATCCCCGGCACGAAATGGATCATCGCCAGCGGCTTCGCGCCGGGCGCCGGGCTGAAGCTGGTCGACACCGAGACGCATCGCGCGGCGCCATGGTTCGACGGGAGCGCGGGGCAGGTCGACCCCGACCGGCGCGCCTATCCGGAGTGTCCCGGCCCGGTCGATCCGGCCCTCTTCAACGCGCGCGGCCTCAGCCTGCGCCGCGTCGGCGAAGGCCGTTACACGCTCCACGTCGTCAATCATGGCGGCCGCGAATCGATCGAGATTTTCGACGTGACGCTGGGAGCAGGCGGCCTTGCCCTCCACTGGCGCGGCTGCCGCCTGATGCCCGCGGGGCAAGTCGGCAACGCCGTCGCGACCTTCGCCGACGGCACGCTGCTGGTGACCGTCCTCACCCGCCCCGGCACGACGATCGGCGATTTCGTCCTCGGCAAGCGCACCGGCGCGGTGTGGCAATGGGCACCCGGCGCGGCAGCGTTCAGCGAAATCCCCGGCACGCAGCTGCCCGGCAACAATGGGCTTGAGACCGACCCCGACGAGCGCCATTTCTACGTCGTCGCGTTCGGGTGGCACTCCGTCTTGGTCTACGACCGACGCCATCCGACAAAGCCCGTGCGCACGATCGAGATGCCCGGCTTCATGCCCGACAACATCCACTGGACCGACGGTCGCCTCGTCGCGGCGGGGATGCGGCTCGACGAGCCCGCATGCGGTGGACTGCGCCGCGTCGTCGCGGGCGAGGCCGACAAGATGCTGTGTCACCGCGGCTACGTCGCCGCCGCGATCGATCCGGGGACGGGCACCGTCACGACCGTGGCGTATGGCGAACCCGACCCCGCGTTCAACGGCGTCTCGGCCGCCGCGATCGTCGGCGACACGCTCTGGCTCGGGTCATACCAAGCCGATCGCCTCGCCTATCGCAGGCTACCCGGCCGCTAGGAGGGCCGACACGCCGCCAAGACCACCTCGACCACCTGCTCGCGCCGCCGTTCGACCGCGTCGGGCGAAACCATGTCGCGCCGGAAGATCTCCGAAAAGGTATAGCGGTTCGAGACGTTGTAGAAGCATAGCGCGCTGATCGTCATGTGCAGGTCGATCGGGTCGAGATCGGCGCGAAACACGCCCTCGTCGCGGCCCTTCGCCAGGATTTCGCCGAGCACGCGGATCACGCTCTCGTTGCGCCGCTTGATCCCCGCGACGTCGCGGATGAATTCGCCGTGGTGCATGTTCTCGTTCATCACCAGCCGCACGAATTCGGGGTGCTCGTGATGATAGTCGAAGGTCATCCGGACGTTGGTCTTGAGCGCCTCCTCGGCGCCCATCGTCTCGATCGGCATTGCCGTCTCGGTCTCGCGGATGCGGGTATAGGCTTCTTCGAGGACAGCGCGATACAGCCCCTCCTTGCTCGCGAAATGATAATAGATCATCCGCTTGCTGGTGTTGGTGCGCTCGGCAATCTCGTCGATCCGCGCGCCGCTCAAGCCCTTGTCGGCAAACTCGGCGCGCGCGACCGCGAGGATGTTGGCCTTGGTCGCCTCCGAATCCGCGGCACGCGTGCCGCGCGGCTCTGATGTCGTAGCGATGGCGCGGTCCCTTGGCTGAAGTGCTGACATGACGCGTAGAAGCTCGCCCCGCTGCGTTCAATATCAGCGCGTCAGTCGCGTGGCGAGCCACGCGGCGCGAGCGGCGTCCGCGCCACCGGATGCGCCGCGAGCCACGCCAATCCCGCCGCATCGAGCGGCCGCACCGCGACGCTGTCGCCGAACACAACCTCGCGTTGATCGCGCGCCGACCATGCCGGCCAGCCCGCCCCCGGTCGACCGTCGCGCGCAAAGGCGATCAGGTGGTCCATCATCGTCGTCGCGAGGCTGCGATCGTAGGACGTCCAGTCGCGCGTCTGGCGCAGGCTGTTGTACACGTCGAGCGTGCCCAGCCAGTAGGGGATGTCGCCGGTGTGATAGGCCCCGACCGTCGCCGGATCCTGGTCGGCAAAGCGCACCCCCGGCGTATAGGGATGCTTGCGCGCGAAGTCGTCGATGTACGTCGCCAGGCCGACCTCCGCCTGATCGACCGCGCACTGCTGCGACGCGAGCGCAAAGCCACCGAGATGCGCAACGCGCCGTGCCGCAGCCTTGGCTTCGGCGTCGCTGGCCGCGGGGAAGCGCTCGAGAAACGCGTCGGCCTCGGCGCCGAACGCGGCGCGCGCGGTGGCGCGATAGGCTTCGAGCGTCGTCACCTTGCCGAACGGGCTCATCGCAATGTCGATGTCGTCGGTGTTGGAACTGGCGATGATCGGCACGCGGTTGATCCGCCCAGCCGCCAGCAATGCCGCCTTCTGCGCGGGCAGAACGACACCATCGACGATCGGCCCGCCGATCCTGACCCCTGCGACATTCGCCCCGAGCTGGCTCTCGCTCTGGATCGCCAAAATGCGATCCGCAGGGATCGCGCGCATCGCCGCGAGCGACCCAGCCTTGAGCCGCTCCTGCACCGCCACGCCGATCGCTTCGCCTTCCGCCAGCGTCGGCAGCGTGTCGCGATAATTGCACCAGCTCGTCATCACCGCGCTACGGAACAGCCCCTTGGCCTCGGGCGAAAAGATCAACGACGCCACCGACAGCGCGCCCGCCGATTGCCCGATGATCGCGACCTTGTCGGGGTCACCGCCGAAGGCCGCGATGTTCGCCTTGACCCAGCGCAACGCCGCGATCTGGTCCATCAGCGCGTAATTGCCCGAATGCCCGCCCTGCTCGCGGCTGAGCTCGGGATGCGCGAGGAAGCCGAACGCGCCGACGCGATAGTTGAAATTGACGAACAGCGCACCGCGCCGCGCGATCTCGGCGCCGCCATAATTGGGCATCCCCGACGACCCGATCGTGAAGCCGCCGCCATACAGGAACACCACCACCGGCAGCTTCGCGGCAGACGCCCGGGGCGGCGCCCAGATGTTCATCGACAGACAGTCTTCGGAGACCGCCTCCTCGCCGAAATAATGGTTGATGTCGTGCGGCCGCAGCACCTGCATGCATTCGGGGCCGGTGCGATCGGCATTGCGCACGCCGCTCCACGCGACCGCGCGCGGGGGCGCCCAGCGCAAGTCGCCGACCGGCGGCGCGGCATAGGGAATGCCGAGATACGCGCGGACGCCGCCGTCGCGCTGCGTGCCTGCGACCAGGCCCGACCCGGTGCGTACGGGATCGGTCGCAATCGGCTGCATCGCCGCGACCTGAACCGCTTGGCCAGCGATCGCGGCCGCCGCCGACACCAGCAAGCTCGATGCCGCAAGCATCCGCAAGATCGCTTTCATCCATCCTCCTCGCCGGGCCGCAACGCGCCTCTTGCCGATTTCGGTCCCGACGGGCAGAGTGTGTACGAAACGGTTCGTGATCGTCAAGCGACGACAGGATCGGGGCAAGGAGATGCGATGATGGAGAGCCTGACCAGTCGGCGCACGGTGCTCGGGGCGATGGCCACGACGCTGCTCCCGCTCACTCTGCCGACGCCTGCGCAAGCGCTCCCGCCAAGCCCCCCGCTCCCGCCGCCGGAGGCCACTCCGCGCGTCGAGTTCGCTTTTTCCGTCCACGTCCTGCTCGAGCCGACGCGCGAGATCGGCCGCACGCCGTACGGCATCCGCCGCCGCATCCCGATCATCGGCGGGAGGTTCGAGGGCCCGCGCATCAGCGGCCGCATCCTCCCCGGCGGCGCCGACTGGCAGCTCCAGCGCGCCGACGACTACACCGTGCTCGAGGCCGATTACATGATCGAGGCCACCGACGGCACGCAGATCCACGTCCGCAATCGCGGCCTGACCAACACCCGCGTGGCAGGCGTAAAGGCGCGCTACCTCCGCACCGTTCCCGAATTCGAGGCGCCGACCGGGCCGCACGACTGGCTCAACCAGTCGGTCTTCGTCGGCAGCCTGCAAAGTGTGTCGGGCGGCCCGCCCGCGGTACTCGTCCACGTCTTCCGTCTCGCCTGACCCCCAATCGATTGGAACTGTCGCTTGCGTACCTCCATCGCCACCGTCTCCGTCAGCGGGACGCTCGAACAGAAGCTCACCGCGATCGCGGCCGCAGGCTATGACGCGGTCGAGATTTTCGAGACCGACCTGCTGTCCTGCGCCGCCTCGCCGCGCGAGATCGCGCGCCAGCTCGACGATCTCGGACTGACTTGCGCGCTCTACCAGCCGTTCCGCGATTTCGAGGGAATGCCGGGCGAGCTGCGCCAGCGCGCGCTCGACCGCGCCGAGCGCAAGTTCGACGTGATGGCCGAGCTCGGCACCGACCGGATACTGGTCTGCTCGAACTGCTCGCCGCATTCGCTCGGCGAGCACGACCGCATCGTCGACGATTTCCGCGCGCTCGGCGAGCGCGCCGCGGCGCGCGGCGTGCTGGTCGGCTATGAGGCGCTCGCCTGGGGGCGGCACGTCTACGATCACCGCCAGGTGTGGGAGATCGTCAAGGCGGTCGATCATCCGTCGATCGGCATCCTGCTCGACAGCTTCCACTCGCTGTCGCGCGGCATTCCGAACGAAAGCCTCGCCGAGATCGACCCGGCCAAGATCGTCTTCGTCCAGCTCGCCGACGCGCCCTTGCTGTCGATGGACCTGCTGTTCTGGAGCCGCCATTTCCGCTGCATGCCGGGGCAAGGCGACCTGCCCGTCGCGGGCTTCGTCGCCGAATTGCTCAAGCTCGGCTATGACGGCCCGCTCTCGCTGGAGATCTTCAACGATCGCTTTCGCGCGAGCTCGACCGCCTTGGTCGCGCAGGACGGCCTGCGCTCGCTCGTCGCGGTGCACGACCAGGCCGAGCGGATGATCGGCAAGCGCTCGCCGCTGCCGCCGCCCTCCCCGATCGGCGGGATCGAATTCATCGAATTCGCCGCGTCGGACGAAGAGGCGACGCGGCTCGAGCCGCTGCTCGCCGGACTCGGCTTCGCCAAGGTCGGGCAGCATCGCGCGCTGCAGGTCGATCGCTGGCGGCAGGGGGCGATCAACCTCGTCGTCAATCGCGAGCAGCGCGGCTTCGCGCATTCCTACGACATCATGCACGGCGCCTCGATCTGCGCGCTCGGGCTCACCGTCCCCAACCCCGACGCGACGCTGCGCCGCGCCCGTGCGCTCGCGATCCAGCGTTATGACGATGGCACGCCACGCGAGAGCGCCGGCATGCCAGCGCTGCGCGGCGTCGGCGGCAGCCTGATCTATCTGCTGCGCGATACGGCGACCGACCGGATCTGGACCGACGAATTCCGCGCGCTGCAAGGCGACGCCGAGGATGCCGGGCTCGAGCGGGTCGATCACGTCGCCGCCTCGGTCGACATCGACGAATTCCTGTCGTGGCAGCTCTATTGGACGGCGTTGTTCGACGTCGCCAAACAGGTCGAGCTCGACATTCCCGACCCCGCCGGGCTCGTCCAGAGCCGCGCGATCGAGGGGTCGGACGGCGCCTTCCGCGTGACGATGAACGCCTCGGGCGGCCGCGGCACGCTGTCATCGCGGTTCATCGGCAACGTCTTCGGTGCCGGCTTCCAGCATATCGCCTTCACCACCCCCGACATCTTCGTCACAGCCCGAAGACTCGCGGCCAACGGCGTCGCGATGCTGGCGATCCCGGGCAATTATTACGAAGATCTGGTGGCGCGCTTCGGGCTGGCCGATGACCTGATCGCGGAGATGGCCGCGCTTAATATCCTGTTCGACCGCGACGAGGCCGGGAACGAATATTGGCAAGTCTACACCCGCGCATTCGAGAAGCGCTTCTTTTTCGAAGTGGTAGAACGTCGTGGCGCCTATCTGGGCTATGGTGCGACAAACGCCCCAATCCGGCTTGGCGCGCAAAGTCAGTTTCGAGCTGAACCGGCAGCGTGACGTGACGACAGTGCCGAATGGAGCATCGTGCCTTTCTTTGAAACCCTATGAGATCTGTGTTTTACCGTCGGGCCAACCCCACTGCCGCGCATGAACGGTAGGCCACCAAACAATCGACTCAGATTCGGATCGGCGCGACCTTCGCCGACCAACTGCTTGCGGCTACCCGCCATGAGGCCCTAGCCGTGCCCTTGCTCGCGGCTCCTGCTGCGATCCGCGTCACGCGGCGTTCGCCGCCATGGCCAGCACCCTTCGATCTCAGTTTCGAGAGAGAAGCGCAGGAAGGTACGGATCGCGATGATGGCGCCGAGCAGGCCAACGCTCGCGAAGGTTAGCGGCGCGGTGATCGTTGAGATGATGTCGGCCCCGACCAGGAGCTCGAGACCCAGGAGGATGCCACGCCCCAGTCCTGCTCGATACCGCTGCTCGATGCCGTGATCCCACCCATGGAGGCATGCGCATGATAAACCCGCGCGCCGATGGCATTGTGCGCGCGAATGATGCACAAAGTTCGCGATGTCGGGGAAGGTGGCGCCGCGCTGAACCATGGTCGATCGCGGCGACGATCATGACACGGAGCTCGTGGCCGACGCCGTCGCCGGCGACCGCGCGGCGTTTTCCGCGCTGCTCGAGCGCCATTACAATCGTATTCACGGCCTCGCGTGGCAATTGACCGGGTCACGCAGCGATGCCGACGATATCGCGCAGGACGTGTGCTGCGTGCTGGTCGAGCGTATCGGCAGCTTTCGCGGCGAGGCCAAGTTCTCGACCTGGCTTTGCGGCATCGTCGTCAACGCGTGCCGCGACGCGCACCGCCGACGGCGCTCGTTCGGCGGGTTGGCCGCGCGACTCACCGTGCTGGCGGGATTGGCGGCCGGGACCGACGGGCGCGACCTGCACGACGCGATGTGGGTCAAGAGCGCGATCGCCGGCCTGCCTCCGGCCTATCGCGAAACCGTCGTGCTGGTCGCAGGCCAGCAACTTACCCACCGCGAGGCGGCGGCGATCCTTGGCGTGGCCGAGGCGACCGTGTCGTGGCGCATGCACGAGGTGCGGCGGATGATTGCCGGGAAGGCTGGCGGCGAGCGCTAACGCGTCCTGAAATAAATTTCACACCCATCCCAAGGATTCACGGCCGGGGCGCGTCCAAGGTGATGCGGACGATATCGCCCGCTGTCACCAAGGGAGATCACCATGCCCCATCCGTCCAAGGCGATCACGACCGGGATCGTCCTGTCGCTGCTCGCCGCTTGCGCCAGCACCGATCAGAAACTTTCGTCGCCATCGAACACGAGCAAGGCCGCCGCCCAGGAAGGCGCCTCCGATATCGTCGTGACGGGATCGCGCGTCGCTGGCGACACTATGTCCGTGCCGCTCATGGCGCCGCCGCCGCCGCCGTCCGTCTCCCCTCCCAGCCCTGTGACCATGAGCCGCGCCTACGGCTATGCGCAGGAGCGCATCCCAAGCCCTCCCCCGTACCACGACGTCGGGCGCGACAAGTTCACGGCGACCGAGCAGAACGCTTTCAAAGTCGTGCGCGAAGAACCGGTTTCGACCTTCTCGCTCGATGTCGACACCGCCTCCTATGCCTTCGTCCGCGCGTCGCTCAATCGCAACGTGCTGCCGCAGCCCGCGGCGGTGCGGACCGAGGAGATGATCAACTATTTCCCGTATGACTACGCGCCGGCGCGGAGTGCGGCGCAGCCGTTCAGCACCAACGTCGCCGTCTTCCCCAGCCCATGGTCGCCCGGCCGCAAGCTCGTTCGCATCGGCGTGAAGGGCTATGCCATCGGGCACGAGACGCGCCCCCGCGCGAACCTTGTGTTCCTGATCGACACGTCGGGCTCGATGAACGAGCCCAACAAGCTGCCGCTGGTCAAGCAGTCGCTGGAGATGCTGCTCGATCAGCTCGACGGAGACGACAGCGTGGCGATCGTCACCTATGCTGGCAGTGCGGGCACCGCGCTCGAACCGACACCCGCGCGCGACAAGGCTAAGATTCGCGCGGTGATCGACCGGCTGGGTGCCGGCGGCGGCACGGCTGGGGCGGAGGGCATCCGCCAGGCCTATGCGCTGGCCGAGCGGAATCTTGACCCCAAGGGCGTCAATCGCGTGATCCTCACCACTGACGGCGACTTCAACGTCGGCATCACCAGCCAGGACGAACTCAAGGGCTATGTCGAACGTGAGCGCGGCAAGGGCGTGTTCCTCTCGGTGCTCGGTTTTGGCATGGGCAATTACAACGATGCGCTGATGCAGACGCTGGCGCAGAACGGCAACGGCACCGCGGCCTATATCGACACCCTCAACGAAGCACGAAAGACGTTGGTCGACGAGGCGACCTCGACCTTGTTTCCGATCGCCAAGGACGTGAAGATCCAGGTCGAATTCAATCCGCTGGCGGTCGCCGAATACCGGCTGATCGGCTACGAGACGCGCATGCTCAAGCGCGAGGATTTCGACAACGACAAGGTCGATGCCGGCGATGTCGGGTCAGGGCAGACCGTGACGGCGCTGTACGAGATCGTGCCGGTGGGCGGGCCGCGGGCGAATGGCGACTTGCGGTATGCGCGGGCGGCGCCCGTAGCGGCTGCTCCGTCGAGCGGCGAACTCGGGTTCGTGAAGATTCGCTACAAGCTGCCCAAATCCGACACAAGCCGGTTGCTGACCACGCCGATTAACAAGCGCGTGCAATTCGCCCGGTTCGAGGATGCGCCGCAGGACGCACGCTTCGCCACCGCCGTCGCCGGCTTTGCCGAATTGCTGCGTGGCGGGAAATACAATCGGACGCTGCGCTATGACGACGTCCTGCGCATCGCAACCGCGACGCGGGGGCCGGACGCATTCGGTTACCGTTCGGAGTTCGTGCAGATGGTCCGCGCGGCAAAAACTGCGCCTGAGATGGCAGCGCTCGAGCGGTAAGGTGATGGCCCGGGGGATGCTACGAGCGTCCCCCCGGGCCTCGCCACCGACAACATGCCCTTCGACCCGGCCGAGATTGCCGCTATAGGTTGCGCAATGCCCGTCTCCTGCACTCATCGCATCCTTGGCCCGGCACCTCGCCTTCGGAAAGTCGAGGCGTCGAATGGGTAGCGACGACGATTTCCCCCGGCTCCTGCCCCAGCCGCCACCGCCCCGGCCGAGCCGGCGCGAGGCCGCGATCGCCGCCGCGATGGAGCGCTTCGACGGGACGTCTCCGGCTGCGGCGCCGCCGAGCCGCCCCCCGCCCCGCCGGAGGGCATGGTGGACGATACCGAGCGCGCAGATGGGGGCCTTCGCGTCGGTCCTGTTGATCGCAACGATCAGCGCTACGCTCGCGCTTCACACCCCGGGCGACGGGCTCGCGCCCCCGAGCGATCAGCCAGCCAGAGTGCCCCCTCTCCCTCCAGGGACCGCGCCCGCAAAGTCCGGTGCGGGTGCCCGACCCAAGGCGCTTGCCAGCACCGAACCGATGGTGCCAGCCCCTACGCCGCCCGTTCGCGTGCCCTCGTCGCGGAGCGAGGTCGCGATGGTTGATCGTGGTGCGGCCGACGCATCGCGGAAAGAAGCCGCGCCTGCCCCGGCGATGATCGCCCCGCCCCCCACTCCGGTCCCACTTTCACCCGCGGCGTCTGCCCCGCCTGCTGCGGTGGTCGCGGCGGAGCCCGCCGCACAATATGCGCGCGTCGCGAAGCGCGCCGCCCCGCGCGTCGAGATCGCTGAAAAGGGGGAGGACGCGTCGGTCAACGACATCGTCGTCACCGGTTCGCGAGTTTCTCGCGGGCGGCGCACCACCGAGCGCGGCGACTGGAATGCCTGCACGCTGGATGACCCGCGCAGGGATCTGCGGAAATGCAAAAGCGCGATCGGTCGGGCGACAAACACGGCGGCCGTATCGCTCTCCGAAGGTCTGACGCTTGGCTGGCAAGGCGACTGGGCCGCCGCTGTCGAAGCGTTCACCCAAGCGATCGCGGCGAAACCGCGCTCGGGCTTTGCCTATCTCAACCGCGGCCTTGCCTATCGCCACTCCGGAGACTTGGATCGTGCGGCGGCCGATCTCGATCTGGCCGTCCGATACGATGGTGACGCCCGCAGTTATTACACCCGGGCCCTGCTCAAGCGCGAGCGCGGTGACGAGCGCGGTGCGCAAATCGACACGGCACGTGCCGTCGAGCTTGACCCTGGTTATGGGGACGTATCGAATTAAAGGGGATGTCGCATATTCGCGGTTTTTTAGATCGACGGACAAAGAGAGAATGATCAGGGAAGCTCGTCTCTAATCTTCAGACGTTGCACTCAATGACCCAATCCCAGTCATTCAGTTCGCTCCGACTGCTTACCACAAGCAGACATTCGAGCGCCCTTCCCCGCCTCCCACTTTTCGGCCGTTCGTTCACCTGATTGGACGGCAACTTCTTGGCGCGTGAATCAGGCGTCTGTACGGCCTAAACTGGTGGAGAGCTGCTGTTGCCTGTCATGCTGAAGAATTTGTAAGAGCGAGCTGGCCTTATAGGGGTGCGTGTGCTGCGTACTGCCCGTAGACTAACGCCACAAAAAATACGAAGCCAGCCAGAATAACAGCGTAGATTACGTACCTTACGAATCGGGCAGGCCCGCTTTCAGGTAGCAGAACAATGGCGCATAATCCGAAAATCACCACGGCGAGATAGGCTGTAAACATCGCAGCCTTGTAGCGGAGGATAACCACTATGTCTGCTGATGGCGTTCTGGAAGCGCGCGCAACCGGCGAGAACTGGTCGACAGGGGTCCGGCAGCTTTGCAGCAACGGCGACCTACAGTCGGACATTCTCTTCAACATCCGCACCGCCCAATCTCGGACCTTCATTCAGTACCCATTTTAGGCGGGGCGGATCCGTCTCCCGTACCCATATGAATAGCCCAAGCACAAACGGTTCGACTGTACGTGCTTTTCAACGCCTGCGGTTTGCGTCACCATCGGTGCCATGCGCACGTTCCTCCCCGCCCTTTGCTTGGCTCTGGTCCCAGCAGTTGCAACCGCTGCCGATCGCGAGCCGGTCGCGGGCTCCGGTGGAATGGTCGTCAGCGCGCAGCAGCTCGCAACTGATGTCGGCGTCGAGGTCCTGGCAAAAGGCGGCAACGCGATCGATGCAGCGGTCGCGGTCGGCTACGCGCTGGCTGTCGTTTACCCACAGGCCGGCAACATCGGTGGTGGCGGCTTCATGACGCTCCATCTCGCCGACGGACGCTCCACCTTCCTCGATTTTCGCGAGAAGGCCCCCCGTGCCGCGACCGCCACCATGTTCCAGGACAAAGACGGCAACCCCGTACCGAGCCGGTCGACCGATAGCTGGCAAGCGGTCGGCGTACCGGGCACGGTGCTGGGCCTGGAAATCGCGCGGGTCCGCTATGGCACCCTGTCGCGCGCGACCTTGATGGCGCCGGCGATCCGCCTGGCGCGCGACGGCTTCTTGCTCGGCCAAGGCGATGCCGGGGTGATGGCACTCGAGGGCCCGAAGCTTGCGCGCGATCCCGAAGCCGCGCGCATCTTTCAGCCACGCGGCAAGCCACTGACCAAGGGCGATCGGCTGGTGCAGGCCGACCTCGCCCGGACGCTTGGACGGATCGCCGCCAATGGCCCCGATGCATTCTACAAAGGATCGATCGGCGGCGCGATCATCGCGGCTTCGACCAAGGGTGGCGGCATTCTCGCCCGGCAGGATTTCGTCGACTACCGGGTGCGCGAACTGAAGCCGATCGAGTGCGACTATCGCGGCTACCACGTCGTTTCGGCGCCTCCCCCGAGCTCCGGGGGCGTGTCGATCTGCGAAACGCTCAACATCCTGTCGGGCTATGACCTCACCGCGATGGGTTTCCATTCCGCCGCCGAGGTTCATGTGCTGGTCGAGGCGCTGCGCCGGGTCTATGTCGATCGCAATAACAAGCTCGGCGATCCCGACTTCGTCGCCAATCCGATCGCCGAATTGCTCGAGCCCGCTTATGCCGCGAAGCTGCGCGCCACGATCGATCCCGAACGCGCGACGCCGTCCGCGTCCCTCGGACCCGCGGCGCCAGCGCACGAGGGCAAGAGCACCACCCACTATGACGTGGTCGATGCCAAGGGCAATGCGGTGTCGGTCACCTACACGCTCAACGACTGGTTCGGCGCGCACCGGGTCGCCGCCGGCACCGGCATCGTGATGAACGACGAGATGGACGATTTCACCTCGAAGCCGGGATCGCCCAATATGTTCGGGCTGGTGCAGGGCGCGGCCAACGCGGTCGCGCCGGGCAAGACCCCGCTGAGCTCGATGAGCCCGACGATCGTGCTCAAAGATGGCAAGGTCGTTTTGGTGATTGGCAGCCCGGGCGGTTCGCGCATCATCACCATCACACTCGAGGCGATCCTCAACATGGTCGATCATGGCATGGACGTGCAGGAGGCGATCGACGCTCCGCGCATCCACGAGCAATGGCTCCCCGACACGGTCGCGCTCGAACCTTTTGCGCTGTCGGCCGACACGCGACACTTGCTCGAACAGCGCGGCTATACCTTCTCCGACGAGGGGCAATGGGGCATTGCCGAGGGCATCGCGCTGGGGGCGCCAAGGCTCCGCAGCATAGCTGGCGCGACGTCGGGGTTCCTTTCGCTCGGCGCGCCGCCGCTAGCCGGAGCGACGATGTTCGGCGCGCATGATGCACGGGGCGGCGCCGGATCGGCCGCGGCAGTGCGCTGACTCTCAGGCCGCGCCTATACGGTGGCGCGCGCCTTTGCGCCGGTATTGCTTAACGCCATGGTCGGTTGCGCAGGGCCGGAGTGCCTCTACGACGGCAAGGGAATCGCCGGTGCAGCGCTCGAGGATCATTTTGGCGTAGCTGCCGAGCGTCGCCGACCAAACACCGACCGCTTCCAAGGCCGATTGGACCCAGTAGCCGCCATTCCCGGCGCCGTTTCGCCTTTCCAACTTCCGACATTCATACATTCGTGCACGATCACCCCCGACCGGGCGTATCGATGCACCAGAGCTCCTGCTTCACGATCCTTGGCTTGCGGCACGAGCTCGCGGGGAGTGGCGGCTTGGATCCCGGGCGCCACATGCCCAGTCGCTGCTGGATGTTAGGCATTTCGGAATCGATGACCGCGAGGGGGTTGCCGTCGGCGTAGAGGGTGGCGCTCCGGTAGCGGAGGACCCGCACGTAGCGGTCGCCTCGTCCGAGGCGGTCGACCGTGATCCAGAAGCCGAACGGGGCATCGTTCGTCGGTTCGGCGGAGACGATCGCGCCACGGAGTTGGCCGGCCTCGACGTATCGGATTTCTTGATTGTTGTTGCGACCGGTCTGCTTCTCGTAAACGGGCGCAAATCGGTCGAGCGCTCGTTCGTAGGTCAGCGCGACCATCGCGACGCGCTGGTCGCCATCGCCGCTGTGCAGGCTCGCGACCTGTATCAGCAGCAATGGGAGGTCCTGCCGCGGCCTGACGATGCGAACGTCGTTAAGAAAGTGGGCCTGCGAGAAGAGATCGTCCTTGTCCGGTCCGGCGAGCAGCCCATCAAGGTTTGGACGGCAGCTCCGTCCTCCGTCTGCGCTGATGCATAAACGGATTGGGCCGGGGGTCTTGTCAGTGGGGTCGCCAAATGGATCCGGGATCGCGGGCCCCTGCGTCGCGGTGAAGCGCCATCCTATGCGGGCGCCGAATGGCGCCGACAGCTCGACGGGCTGGGGCCCGCCCGTTCCCGCCGGGGCCGCGCCTGCCACCATGACCGTCAAGGCTGCTAGCAGGAGAAGGCGCAACGCCGATGCTCTCAGCACGGTCATCTTCATGAGTCTTCCTCGCCTATCCGCCGCTACGATCCACAACTGAACGCTCATTGACAGTTTCCACCGTCCCTATTCCGGCCGTTCATTCAGGTAGATCTGACGGCCGCTTCCGGTTTAGCTGAAGTGCCCGCGGAACGAAAAAAGGTGACGAAGGTGCCAGATCAATGCTCTCGATTGCATCGCCTAATCGGCGCAGTACGGGAGGGTTCGGAGGTTAAATGCCAGAACAGAACCGGACGCGAAGTAATAGAGGGCTCGCGTTGTTAACGGTAGGGTGGGCAGGCGCGCTGGTCGTGTCGGGCTGGAACCCCTTTGATCGTGCGACGTGGTGGATGGAGATCGCGCCCGCCCTCATCGTTCTACCTGTTCTATGGGCAACGCGTCGGCGCTTCCAGCTGACGAATTTTGCGCTCACCCTGATCTTCGTGCACGGTCTCGTGCTGATGGTGGGCGGCGCCTACACCTATGCGCGGGTGCCGATAGGCTTTGACGTTGAGAGCTGGCTTGGTCTTTCGCGAAATCCATACGATCGATTTGGCCACCTAATGCAAGGGTTCGTACCAGCCATCGTCTTGCGCGAGTTACTCATCAGGCTGGGCGGCATGCCGCCGGGTCGGCTACTCACCACTTTGGTCTTGGCGTGCTGCTTGGCCGTAAGCGCGTCCTACGAGCTAATCGAATTTGCGGCCGCGATGGCGTTAGGCCAGGGCGCCAACGAGTTTCTTGGCACCCAAGGCGATGCATGGGACACGCAATGGGACATGCTTACGTGTCTCCTTGGCGCTGTTTCCGCCGTGGTCCTGCTCTCTCGCATCCACGACAGGCGGTTGGGACAGATCGCGACTTGACCCAGCTGACGACGTCACTGCGTCGAGTACCATCCCAAGGTGGCCCTGCGTCCCTACTAGCGACGGTATGACCCACAATCCGACATTCGTCTCATCCTCGTCGCGTCCCGATACCCGACGTTCGTTCAACATCGAAATTCCGCTTTATTTTGCGGCTCAATCGCTGATGCGCAGTAGCAAAAACCGATACTTGGACCGCCGCCGCCTTCCTAAAATCTGACCTTACCTAACTTGCACGCGCCCTGATGAAGTCGATGAACGCGCGCAGCGGGGGCGGCACCAGGCGACGGTCCGAATAGTAGAGAAAAGGGCCGGAAAACGGCTGCCACCAGTCTTCCAGCACTGGCTCCAACGCACCGCTGTCGAGATGCGGACGCAGCCAGTCCTCGAACAGCGAAATGATCCCCACGCCTGCGACGGCGGCGTCGACGGCGAGATCGGTCGCGCCGCCGACCTGTACGATCAACGGCCCGCGTGGCTCGACCCGGACGATCTCGCCGGCACGCTCGAACTCCCAGGGGCTCGTCAGGGCACCGCTCGCGAAACGTCCGAGCACGCAGGCGTGGTCCAGCAGGGCGCGCGGGTGGTCTGGGCGGCCGTGTCGATCGAGATAGGACGGCGCAGCGGCAGTCGCCATTCGCTGGACGCGCGGCCCGATGGGCACCGCGATCATGTCCAGCTCGAGCCGTTCGTCGTAGCGGATGCCGGCGTCGCACCCAGCGGCGAGCACATCGACGAAGCTGTCTTCCGCAACGATCTCCAGCCGGATCGCGGGATGCGCGGCTAGGAATCCGGGCAGGATCGCGGGCAGCACGAGACGCGCGGCGCTGACCGGCACGTTCAGTCGAAGCGCCCCTGCCGCGCCGTCCCGGAAGCGTCCGACGGCGTCCAGGGCGGCATCGACCTCGCCGAGTGCCGGGGTAAGCCGGTCAATGAGCCCCGCACCGGCCTCGGTTGGCGTGACGCTGCGGGTGGTGCGGTGGAGCAGTCGGACGCCGAGCCGCGTCTCCAGGCGGCGCACGGCTTCGCTCAGCGTCGAGGCGCTGGTGCCGCTCGTCCGCGCCGCGTCGCGGAAACCGCGCGCTTTTGCGACCGCGAGGAAGGCAGTCAGGTCTCCAAGGTCAGCGTCCATCGTTCGGTTTTCCGTACAGCCCGTGCGGATCATGCGGGATTATCGCGCGCTTCGGCAACGTCTATCTGGAGGGGGAAGAGGAGAACGACATGCAAACGATCGAACAGGCAGGCAGCTTCCGGCTCGGTGACCACGACGTGCGGCGGCTCGGCTATGGTGCCATGCAACTTGCCGGACCCGGCGTGTTCGGACCCCCGCGCGACCGCGACGCAGCACTCGCCGTCCTGCGCGAAGCGATCGAAAGCGGGGTCGATCATATCGATACGAGCGATTTCTATGGGCCGCACGTCACCAACCAGATCATCCGCGAAGCGCTCCATCCCTATCGCGACGAGCTGACCATCGTGACGAAGGTGGGTGCGGTGCGCGGTGACGATGGCTCATGGAACCCGGCGCAGGACGCAGCGGCGCTCACGGCGGCAGTGCACGACAATCTGCGGAACCTTGGTCTGGACGTGCTCGATGTCGTCAACATGCGCCTGATGGGTGGCGGTAACGATCATGGGCCCGCGGAAGGGTCGGTCGAACCGCAGCTCACCGCGCTCGCCGCGCTGCAGGCGCAGGGACTGATCCGCCATATCGGGCTGAGCAACGCGACGCCCGTGCAGGTCGAGCAGGCGCGCGGCCTCGTCGACATCGTCTGCGTGCAAAACCAGTACAACCTCGCGCATCGCGACGACGATGCGATGATCGATGCGTTGGCGGCGGACGGCATCGCCTATGTGCCCTTCTTCCCCCTGGGCGGTTTCAACCCGCTCCAGTCGCAGACCTTGTCCGATGTGGCCGCAAGACTGGACGCCACGCCGATGCAGGTCGCGCTGGCGTGGCTGCTGCAGCGGTCGCCCAACGTCCTGCTGATCCCCGGCACGTCGTCGGTGGCGCACCTTCGCGAAAACCTCACCGCAGCGGCGCTGCAGCTTCCCGACCAGGAGGTGGCAGCGCTCGATGGCATCGGCTGACAAACGCTTGGCTCCGAGCGGCTGGCCTGTGTAAAACGCGCGCGGGATCGACCTGCCGACCCGCAACAAACGCGAAGCTCCATGACGCTCTCAGATCTTGTCGTCCCCACCTATGTGCAGATGCTGGGCGCGTTGTCGCAGTGGCTCTCCAAGGCCGAGGCGCAGCGGCCGGACGGGAGCGTCGACACCCTGCTGGCGGCGCGGCTCGCGCCGGACATGTTCCCCTTGGCGACACAGGTCCGCTTTGCGTGCCGGCAGGCGCAGGAAGGCGTGTTCCGGTTGCTCGATCAGGCGTTTCCGCCCGCGCTGCAGACACTGCTCGACGAGGGGCGAAACGCTGGCGAGCGGCCCGGCACGCTCGCGGACGCCCAAGCCCGGATCGTCGAGACGATCGCGGTGGTCGAGGCCGCCGCAGCCGCGGGCATCACGATCGACCGTGCCGCACCGATCGCCCACGCGCTGCCGAACGGCATGATCCTCGACATGACGGCGGAGCAATATGCGCGCGACTGGGCGCTGCCGCAGTTCTATTTCCACGTCGTGACCGCATACTCGATCATCCGAGCCCAAGGCATCGAGCTGGGAAAGGCAGACTACGCGTCGCACATGTTCGCCTATCTCCGGCAGAACCCGACGTCCTGACGCTCGCTAGAGGGCGACAATCGCCTCGGCGCGATGGGACCGGTTGCCAGGAAGACCCAATTGCCGACATTCAGTGCGTCCGCGCGGCTTCCCAACACCGGCCGCTCGTTCGTGTGCCAGGAAGCATCGCCTACTCCTTTATCATGCGCGTGATGCGTTGCCCGCTTGCTCGGCGGTTCCGCTCGCCGGCTATCATTGCAGGATCAGGCCTCGGCGGGCGGCGAAAAGTCCATCGCGGCAAGGTCGGTGAGCAGATCGGGCCCCGTCGGCTCCCACGCAAGCCGCGCGCGCGTCCAGGCACTCGACGCACTCATGTCGAGCATCGCGAAGGGTGCCATCCAGCCAAAATACCGCTCGACTTCGTCGGCCGCGACGGATCGGACTGGCAGCCCGGTCCCCTTTCCAAGCGCCTCTGCGATGGCGCGGGCAGTGACGCCCTCCTCTACCGACGCATTGTAGCGCGCACCCGGTTCGCCCTTCTCCAGCGCCAGGACGTACAGCTTCGCCACGTCGCTGACGTGTGCCGCCGACCAGCGCGTCTGCCCCTCGCCGACATAGGCCGCCGCCCCGGATCGGCGCGCTTCGGCGACCAACGGCGTGATCAGGCCGGCCTTGGTGGTGTCATGGACTTGCGGCAGCCGGATAGTGCGCACGTCGATGCGGCGCGCGATCAGCGCCGCGCCGGCGAGTTCGGTCGCGATGCGCGGATTGGCATGGCGCGGGTTGAGCACGTCCTCGGTCGCCGGGCCGCCGTTCAACGGCGTGCCGATGCCGACGCCCGAGGTGATCAAGATCGGTTTCAGGGTCCCCTCCAGCGCCGCGCCCATCGCGGCGATGGCACGTTCGTCTTTCTTGGTATTCTCGAAGAACGTCGCGAAATTGTGGTCGAACGCGCAGTGGATCACCGCATCGGCCGCCGCCGCGCCGTTCGCGAGCGTCTCGGGCTGTTCCAGGTCGCCACGATGGACTTCCGCACCGGCCGCTTCGAGGTGCCGCGCGCCGGCGTCGGAACGGGCGAGCCCGAGCACCTGATGGCCCCGCGCGATGAGTTCGGGCACGACGTGCGAGCCGATGAATCCGGTCGCACCGGTGAGGAACACGCGCATTTCAAATCTCCTTTTCCTGGAAAGGCATATCGCGGCCGGTTCGAGAGTGTTAAAGTAGTGACCTTATCATGGTATACCGCCTAACAGGATCGATCATGGCCAGCGAAGCGCGCAACCCGCTCCCCAACCCACTCGGGGCCTATCTCCGCGATCGCCGCACCCGCCTTGACCCGGTGGCCCTTGGGTTTGGCGGCGGTCGGCGGCGCACCCCTGGGCTTCGCCGCGAGGAAGTGGCTGCCCGGGCGAACATCAGCCCGACCTGGTACACTTGGCTCGAACAGGGTCGCGGCGGTGCGCCGTCAGCCGACGTTCTCGACCGTATCGCCAAGGGCCTGATGCTGACCGATCCGGAGCGCGAGCACATCTACATGCTCGGCCTCGGCCGCCCGCCCGAGGCGCGCTATCAGCCGGTCGACGGCATCTCCCCACGGCTGCAGCGTGTGCTCGACGGGATGGTGCTGAGCCCGGCGATCATCAAGACGGCGATGTGGGATGTCGTCGGCTGGAACCGGGCGGCGGCGGTGCTGCTGACCGACTATGCCAAGCTGCCGCGTGAAGGGCGCAACATCCTCCGCATTATGTTCGGCAGCAACCATGTCCGCGCTCGAAACGCAGACTGGGAAGGTGTTGCGCGCTTCGTCGTCGGCGCCTTTCGTGCAGACGTGGCGCGAGCGGGTGCCAACAGCAGCGCGGCGGTCACCGAACTTGTCACGGAATTGTACCGCATCAGCCCCGAGTTCGAGGCGCTGTGGCAAGACAACGACGTGGTCGCTCACGGCGAGGGGATAAAGCGCATCCATCACCCTGAGGCAGGACTGCTCGCCATGGAGTTCTCGTCGTTCGCAGTCGAAGGGCGGCCGGAACTCGGAATGATCATATATAATCCCGCCTCGGCAGCAGACGCCGAGCGATTGCGCCTTCTGCTGGACGCTCGCGAAAGCTGAGTGGACCGCCCCGCCGATACAGGAAATGCGACCCACAACCAAGCGCGAGACCCACATTTCCTCCGGTCACGGCCTCGGCGGTTTGTTCACGGCGCCTCGCCAACCATGGATGTAAACGGGCACTTCACCCTCCCGATGTATCCTACAGCGCTGACTCGACACCTTGGAGATATGCGATGGGACACTCGTCGTTAGATCCAGCTTTCCACGCGCTCCGCCCTTGGAACGAGGGCCGCGTGCTGCGCGCGAAGCGCGCATTGAAACCGCAACAAGTGTGGGCTATTCGCTTCTGCCTTGCCCAGCACCAGCGCCTACGGGATCGAGCGCTCCTCGACTTCGCACTCGACAGCAAACTGCGCGGTTGCGATGTCGTGAAAGTCCGCATCGGCGACATCGTTGCCGGTGGCCGCATTCGGGATCGCGCGATCGTGGTTCACCAAAAGACGAAACGACCAGTGCAGTTCGAGATCGTCGAGCCTGCCCGTAGGACCTTGTTCGCTTGGCTCGAGTGCCGTGGCGGCACATTGAACGATTTCGTTTTTCCAAGCCGTAACGACTATATGGGGCACATGAGCACGAGGCGATTGCCGGCCTCGTTCGCGAGTGGATTGTCGGCATCGGCCTCCAGCCGAGGATAATGGCACGGATTCCCTGCGCCGCACCAAAGCTTCGATTATATACAAGGCGACGGGCAATCTGCGCGCAGTTCAAATCCTTCTCGGCCATAGTACCGTCCGCTACCTCGGCGTGGATGTCGAAGACGCTTTGGAGCGGGCCGAGCGTGCCGAGGTCTGAGACGACCCAAAAGCCGCCGCTCCCTCCGCCCTTTCGCCTCCCCAACTCCCGACGTTCATTCATCGCCGTTCGATCAACTGCAGCGCCGCTTTAATGGCGAAAATTGGGACAAATTCGTCGTTAGTGAACTTGCTCATGAGCGTCGGGTTTCGAATGAAGCGTCCCGTTCCAGGGCGGCGGTGGTCCGCCAAGGGCGAGCAAACCTGACCGGTTGCGGACGGGCCGCTAATCGAACGGCTCGCTCATCCGGCCGTGCGGCGCGTCGCCTTGCGTTGTGTGGGCGAGGTACGCCCGGATGGCTCGAAACTCGACCGAGCGTAAATCTATTGAACACTGTTAAATCCGATGGCACCTTCGATAGGTGGCACGCCGCTCCGATCACACCCGCGAAGAACTTCGAACGATGATCGTTCATGAGGGACATCGCCAGATTTCCGAAGTCGGCTTTGCGCGCTTCTCGGCGCGCGAGGTGGCGAAACGCATCGGCTATTCCATCGGCACGCTCTACAATGTGTTCGGCAGCCACGACATGCTGATCATCGCGATAAACGCCCGGACGTTGGCGTTGTGGAAGGCGCATGTGGAGGCGCGACTTGCGGGAGCGGAGGAGGATCGCCTCCGTCTCCTGGTCGAGGCTTACTTTGAGTTCGCGCTGCTACATCGCCACGCGTGGACCGCACTGTACGACCATCGCCTGCCCGATGGTGTTGCGGCCCCGGATTATTATCTCGACCATATCCGCGCGATTACCGGGGTCGTACAGGACGAGATCGCCGCGGTACTGCCGCCAGAGCGGCGCGACCAGGCCACCGCGTTGACACGCTCGCTGCTGGCGACGGTCCACGGCCATTGCTTCTTCACGCTCAACGGCACATTCGCGCTGCTCGGCGAAACCACGCCGCTCGAAAGCGTCTATGCCCGCGTCCTAGAAGCAATTGAAAAACCGCGCTTTACAATAAAATGAACGCCGTTCAATATATTGCCATGAACGCGATTCGCGGATTTGGCTTTCGATTGGCAGGCAGCGGCATCGCCCTGCCGCAGACCGCCATTCCATCGGCCGAAATCGACGCTCGGATTGGCCGCTCCGCGGGCTGGACCGGGGCCAATTTCGGTATTGAGAACCGCTATTGGGTTCGGGCCGACGAAACCAGTTCGTCGCTCGGGGCCATGGCGGGATCGGCTGCGCTCAAGGCCGCGCACTGGGATGCAGGCGACATCGATGTGCTGATTTCCGCATGCGGTGTGATGGAGCAACCGATCCCCGGTAATGCAGCGCTGATTCAGCGCCGGCTCGGCATCGGCGGCAGTGGCATTACCGCGTTCGACGTCAATGCGACGTGCCTGTCGTTCCTTGTCGCGCTGGATACCTTGGTGACTGGCATGGTCGTCGGAAAATGGCGTCGCGGGCTGATCGTGTCGGTGGACATCGCCTCGGCTGCGCTGGACTTTTCCGCACCCGAAGCATCGGCGATCTTCGGCGACGGAGCGGCAGCGGTGGCGATCGAAGCCGGTGGCCCCAGCCATTTGCTGGCGTGCCGCCTGGCGACCTATGGCGATCACGCCGGCTTGTGTCGGCTTGAATCGGGGGGCACGCGGATGCGCCCTGAGGACGATCTCGCCGCCTTTCTCGAAGCTGCCAAGTTCCGCATGGACGGGCCGGCGCTGTTTGCGGCGACGGCCAGACGCTTTCCGCGTTTCCTTCGCGACCTGCTGGCCGAAAGCGGCGTGGCGATCGACGCCATCGACACGATCGTCCCGCATCAGGCCAGCGCTGCGGCGCTGGAACACCTCAAGCGCTCGATTCCGGACGGCCATGCCAAGACACTCGATATCTTCCGCGCCCATGGCAATCAGATCGCGGCCAGTATGCCGCACGCACTCCACGTCGCGCGCGAGCGCGGCCTGACCGCCCCGGACGATCACACCCTTTTGATCGGCAGCTCGGCCGGTGTATCGCTGGGCGGCGCGGTGATCCGGTGGTGAACCGCGTCGCGCTGGTCACCGGCGCGACCGGCGGACTGGGACGCGAGCTGGTGAGCCAGTTGCACGCCGCCGGATACGACGTCCGCGCCTCGGGGCGCGACGCGGCGATTGGCGCATCGCTCGGTGCCGAATTCATCGCCGCCGACTTGACGATCGCTCCGCTGACCACGCTCGTGTCCGGTGTCGATGTAGTTTTCCACCTTGCTGCCCTGTCCTCGCCCTGGGGGTCGCCCGCGGCATTCACGGCGATCAACGTAACGGCGACCGAGCGATTGCTGGCGGCTGCGCGCGCGGCGGGATGCGACGGCTTTGTCTATGCCTCGACGCCATCGATTTACGCGGCGCCGTACGATCGCATCGGACTGATCGAGGACAGCCCGGTCGCGACACCGTTCGCGAACGCCTATGCAGCCACCAAATTTGCTGCGGAACGGCTGGTCATCGCCGCCGATGCGCCAGGGTTTCGCACGGTCGCGATCCGCCCGCGCGCGATCGTCGGTCCGCACGACACGGTGTTGCTGCCGCGCGTCCTGCGCGCGGCGCGGCGCGGGCGGTTTCCCTTGCCGGGCGGCGGCGCCGCCGTGATCGAGCCGACCGACGTGCGCGATGCCGCTGCCGCCTTCGTCGCTGCCGACCGCCATCGCGCGCAAGCGGGCGGGCGCGCGGTCAACGTGTCGGGCGGCGACCCGCGACCGGTGCGCCAACTCCTGGAGCAATTGTTCGCACGGCTTGGACAGGCGCCACGGTTCGTCGCGGTGCCGACCGGACTGGCGATGACGACGGCCGGCGCGCTGGAGCGTGTCGCCGCGCTGCTCCCCGGCAGCCCCGAGCCGCCGGTGACACGCTACAGCGTCATGACGTTCGGCTTTTCGCAGACGATGGTGCTCGACCGTGCCCGTGATCTGCTAGGCTGGACGCCGCGGCATCGCGTCGAAGATATGATCGCCTTTGCCTTGCCGGAGCCGACCGATGCGTGAAGTCGCCGTCCACCTCATCCGCGCCGGGCATTGCGTTCATCCGTTGCGCGCGACGATCCGCGACGGCAGCTGGCGGCCGGCGGTTTTTCCGGCGTTATCGTTGCTGCTGGTCCACCCGGTCGAAGGGCCGATCGTGTTCGACACCGGCTACGACCCGGCCTTCTTCGCCGCGACACAGCGCTTTCCCGAGCGCTTATATCGCTGGCTCACCCCGGCGACGCTTGTGCAGGGCGCGGACGTCGCCAGTCAGCTCGCGCGGTTCGGTTACGCCCCGTGCGACGTGCGCCATTTGATCCTGTCCCATTTCCACGCCGACCATATCGCCGGCGCCCATGCTTTTCCGGGCGCGGCGATCCATTGCGCGCGGGCCGGTCTCGATGCAGCCTGCTCGAGCGGCCGCATCGCCGGTTTGCGGGCCGGGATCCTGCCGGCGCTTCTGCCGGCGAACATCGCCCAGCGTGCGCGCTTCTTTGAGGACGCACCGCGAAGCGCGCTGCCCGGCGCGCTCCAGCCGTTCGATGCGGGCGCCGATATTCTCGGCGACGGCAGCTTGCTCGCGGTTGAGTTGCCCGGCCATTGCCCCGGACATTGGGGAATGGTGGTCGCCGACGCCGCGCACGGGGAGCATTTCCTGGTTGCCGACGCGGCATGGTCGAGCGACGCGATCCGCCGCAACATGCCGCCGCCGCGCCTGACGAGCAACTTGCTCGGCCATGCGGGGCGCGTGGAGGCAACGCTCGCCAAGCTCCACGCCCTGTGGCGCCGCAATCCGGCGATCCGGCTGACGCCGGCGCATTGCCCGGAACGCGCCGCCGAAGCCGACGCGTGAGCAATGTCCTGATCACCGGTGCCCGTGCGCCGGTTGCGATCGATCTTGCGCGATCGTTCGCCGCGGCGGGCCACACGGTCCATCTGGCGGATTCGGTGACCGGATGGGCGGCGCGGTTATCGCGCAGCGTCACTGCGACACACCTGCTGCCGCCGCCGCGCAGCGATTTTGCGCGCTTCGCCGCTTCTTTACGCAATCTCGTCGAACGGCTCGATCCAATTGCGATCGTGCCCACTTGCGAGGAAGTGTTCTACTTGGCGGCCGCAGAACTGGGCGAGCGGGTGCTGGCACCGCCGATCACGGCGCTGCGCACGCTGCATTCGAAGATATGCTTCGCCGATCACGCGCGCAGCTTGGGGCTTGCCGCGCCCGAGACGTGGCGGATCGAGCGTCGCAGCGATCTCGACGCGCTACCCACTGCTCCGGGAAGTCTGGTGTTCAAGCCGGATTTTTCGCGCTTCGCGACACATACGCTGATCCGGCCGACGCCGGCCCAACTGACCGTCATCGACCCGACCCCTGCCCGGCCCTGGGCGGCGCAGCGCTTCGTTGACGGCGAGGAACTGTGCCTGTGGTCGTTCGCGCGCAAAGGCCGCCTGGTCGCGTCCGTGGTCTATCGCCCGCGCTGGCGGCACGGTCAGGCGGCGGCCTATGCCTTCGAAGCGGTCGAGTGCCCCGCCGCGCTGGCAATTGCTTCTACGATTGCCGAGGCAGGCAGATTGACGGGGCACTTGTCGTTCGACCTGATCGTCACACTCGACGGAACGGTGGTGCCGATCGAGTGCAACCCGCGCGCGGTCAGCGGGCTGCATCTCTTCGAAGCCCGGCCCGAACTGGCGCGCGCTATGCTCGGCACCGGCGCGGCTAGCCCGGTCGAGGGATTGCGCTATCTGGGCCCGGCAATGGCGCTGCTGGGCGTACCCGCGGCGATTGCCAGCGGCAGGACGGTCGGCTTCGCCAGCGATGTTCGCCGCGGGCGCGACGTCGTCGGACGCGCGGGCGATCGTTGGCCTGCGATCGGCGCATTGATCGACGCTGCGCGCTTCGCGGTCCATGCTTTGGTCACGCGGCGCAGCCCGGCCGGTGCGACCACCGCCGACATCGAATGGAATGGCGAGCCGATCGCATGATGCTGTTCGATCCGCGCGACCCGCCACCCGGCGCATGGCCCGCAGGGTGCGATGCGCGCGCCTATATCGACGGTATAGCCGGTGTCGGCCCGACCGCGATGATCCCCAACGTCGCCACGCGTTGGCTGGCGCTGCGCTCAGGCGAGCGGGTGTATCCCGTGACGGTCAACGATGGCGAGACGGGGGGCAGCTATGTTTGCCTGCCGCACAGCGCCTATATCCTCTACGCCCGCGCCGAGCTCGACCTCGTCGACACCGGCGGGCTGCGGCCGTTGCTGCAGTTGCTGATCGCCGCCGCGGATCGGTTGCTGCGTTGGGGCAAGGTCAACCGTATCGTCCATGTCGACAATTGGCTGTTGTCGACCAATCTGCACGGCGATTGGACAGGGGACGACCTGCCCGCCATCCGCGCGTTTCTGGCGGAGCGCTTTCCCACCCACGCCATCGCCATCCGCTCGATCGATCGCTGGTCGTCGCCGGCGTTGCTCGCGGCCGCGCAGCGTGATGGCTGGCGATTGTTGGCAAGCCGCCAGATTTGGGTGACCGGCGATCTGGAGCGGGACTGGCGACCGCGACGCTGTACGCGCACCGACCAGCAGCTCCTCGCCGCCAGTGGCCTGACAATCGACGCGTTCATGGCGATGAGTGATGCCGATGCCGCGCGGATCGCCGAGCTCTACCATCTGCTCTATGTCGGCAAATACTCGCCGCTGAACCCGGTCTTCTCGCCCGACTATGTACGCGCGACTTGGCGCGCCGGCACGCTGCGCTATCGCGGCGTGCGGGATGCCGATGGCGAGTTGCTGGCGGTGGCCGGATCGCTCGTCCGCGGCGATGTACTCACCCCGCCGGTGGTCGGCTACGACACTGCGCGGCCGCAGCGCGAAGGGCTGTACCGGATCGCCACTTTGCTGTTTACGACCATGGCCGCCGAGCAGGGCGTACGCCTCAACGGCTCAGCTGGTGCGCCGCAGTTCAAACGCAACCGCGGCGCGACCGGGGTGATCGAATATACGGCCGTGGCCGCCGGACACCTACCGCGGCGCAGGCGGGCGGTGCTCGTCATCATGGCCTTCATACTCGATCGATTTGCAGTCCCAATGATGCAGAGGCGAGGATTATGAGCGAGGTATGGCCGGTCGCAGTGGCGCAAGGCTGGCACCCGCTGGCAGCGCGCGTTGCGCTGCGCAAGAAGCCCTTGGCGCGGCGGCTGATGGGTACGCCGATCGTGCTCTTCTTGAGCGGGGATCAGCCGGTGGCGATGCTGGATCGCTGCCCGCACCGCGCGCTCAAGCTCTCGGACGGCTGCGTGCGCAGCGGGACGATCGCCTGTCCCTATCATGGCTGGCGCTTCGGCGCCGACGGGCGCTGCCTCGAGGTCCCAGGATCGGACGCGGTGCCCGAGGTTACCGCGGGAGTCTTGCCGGTCGTGGTTCGTGCCGGGCTCATCTGGACTTGCCTTGCCGAGACGCCCCCGCCGTTTCCGCGGCTGCCGGCCTTGCTCGACGATCCCGACCTCGATCATTTCCACTGGCTGGTCGCGCCGAGCCGGATGCGGTTGCTCGACGGGCTGGAGAACATGCTCGACGCCTCGCACCCGCATTATGTCCATCCGTGGTTTCTGCGCGGTCCGGCGCGCCGCGCGATGCACGTCGAGGTGTCGCTCGGCCCCGATGGCGGCGAGGCGATCTATCACGAGCATGCCCGCGCCGATGGGATCATGCCGCGGCTCTTCGAAGGCAAAAGGACGGTTTCGATCGGGCGCTACTTCGCGCCGACGATCGGCCAGCTCGAATTCCGCACCGACCGAGGGTTGAGCGTATCGCTGACCGCGATCTTCGTGCCCGAGGACAAGGATCTGGTCCGCCCCTACGCGCTGTTCGCCACGCGCAAGGGGCTCGCGCCGGCCTGGCTCAAGCGCTGGGTGCTAAAAGCGTTTAACCTGCCGTTGCTGCGCCAGGACCAGCGTGTGCTGGCCGACCAGGTCGCGGCGCTCGAGGACTGGGGTGCCGTCGATTTCGCGATCGGCCCCGCCGATCTCTTGGGCCCGACGATCTGGCGACTGGCCAACGGCAAGCCACAAGCGCCGGAACAGCGCACCACGACGCTCTATCTGTGACGCCATTCGCGCCGGACGCGACGCAGCTTGCGATCGAAATCCAGGATCAGCCCACGCGTGACGGTGATCGCCGGGGCGACAACCCCGACACGATCGAACAAGGCGCCCAGTGACGCGATCACCTGCGCGTCGCTGCCGTGCGGCAATGCGGCGTCGAGTTCGACGCGGACCGCATCAGCGCCGGTCTGGACGATGCGGAAATCGGTGATCGCACGATCGGCATCGACGACGGCGTTGCGCAGCACATCCGGCGTAATCATGCGCCATGCGCCGTCGATACCGCGCAGCTCGAATATATCGTCCTGCCGCCCCTCGATCCGCGCCACTGGCTGCAGCGGCGAGCCGCACGGGCAGCGTGTTTCAGCCAGTGCGAGGAGATCGTTCATGCGGTACCGCGCCATGATCTGCGTGCGCCGAGTGAAATCGGTGATCAGCGGCGTCACCAGCCCACTGTCGCCTGACGCTTCCCATTCGAACTTCACGGCATCCTCGGCCAGGTGAAGCGTCCCCAGCGGGCAGGACACACCGAACAGCCCCTCGGTCGCCATATAGATCTCGCGAACCGTGATGCCCGTCGCTGCTTCGATCACCGCGCGGTCGAGCGGATCGAGCACTTCCGCGCCGCTGAAGACATTCCGCGCCGTCAGCCGCCCGGTTTCGGCGAGCCGGCGCAAGACCTTGGGCGGGGCGACGATCGTATCGGGCGCAAAGCCGACCAGTTCGTCGGCCCAGGCGTCGACACCGAGCCCAAGATCGAAAAAGCGCAGCGCGATCCGCTGACCATGCTCGGCCGAGCGATACAGCGTCGAGAAACCCGGCAGCGCGAGCGCGACGCGGTGCCGGTGCCACAACACATCGGGCAGTGCCTTGGCGAGGATCGTCCCCAGCCATACGAAGCGCTCGGCATCGCTTATCACGAAATACCCGCGGTTGCCGCTCGTCCCGGTGCTTTGTCCGACCGGATAACCGCGGACCCGATCCGCGCCGCCATCGATCGCCGCGCGGACCTCTTCAGCCGATATGATGGGACGGTTATATTCGCCAAAGGCGTTGATAAGTGTCGCCTTGTCCATAAAGGGCAATTGATCGAGGCGTGTAACGCCTGCCCCGGCGAACGCTCCGACACGTGGCACGGCAGTTTTCAGCCAATTGGCGAGCCTCTTCGCCTGCCACCGACGAACATCGGTTGGGGTTTGTAATCGAGCTGCTAGCCAACGCGTCCGCAGGAAGGCCGAGGCAGCGTACAGGATAGCGGGCATACGAGACACTGTAATCACTGTCGCGGCCACGTCCACAATGATGAAGTCAATCCGGTTGAACGGACGGCCGCTTTCGGCTGGATCTCAGTGAGGGGTTAAGGACCGCAATTGGAGCGCACTGCTGCCGGACTGCTCAATTGAACGGCAATGGCAGATTTTTGCAGGAGCGGCCATTCATGTGGCGGATTGGGAACGGCTTGAGTTGGTCGACACCCGCCGACCGCGTGGCGGGACGCGACGTCCCAAACCTGGTCACGCGCAGTCTGGTTTCCGCTCTCGAACAGCGGACATGTGGTTCATCTTCCGAATACGCCTAACTAGGGCGCACAGCCGCAGCAAACGTTCGCGGCCCTGCCGATTGCAGCGACTAAATTTGCTGATGCCTGTACTCGCCGTAATGCTCCGCCAAATAGTCGACGAACAAGCGCGTTCGCGCGGGCATATTCGCCCCACCGACAAAGACGGCGTGAAACACCTCCCGGTCGCCGGGATTGAACGGCTCCAGCAATGGCACAAGCCGCCGCTCCGCGATCGCGCGGCCGATCGCGAAATTTCCGACGCGCGCTATGCCGACGCCATCCAATGCCAGTTGCAGCAGCGTCTCGCCGCTATTGGCCTCGATCGCGCCGTGCACCGCCATCACCTCGGTTTCGCCGTCGATCCGAAACGGCCAGACCGGCTCGGCGCGACGGAAGTTGAAGTTCAGGCAATCGTGCTGCGCGAGATCTTCCGGTGCGCGCGGCGTGCCGCGCTCGGCGAGATAGTCGGGCGAGGCAACGATCGTGCGACCGTTGTCGCCCAGTCGGCGGGCCATCAGCAGGCTGTCGGGCAACGGGCCCGAACGCACTGCGACGTCCGCCTGTCCCTGCGCCACGTCGACCTTCTCGTCGGACAGGTTGATGTCGACGACGATCAACGGATGATCGCGCGTGAACGCCTTGAGCAGCGGCACGATGCAGACGCGGCCATGCGAGACCGCGGCGCTCACCCGAATCCGGCCGCGCGGCGCGCCTTGATCGGCGATCCCCTGCTCGACCTCGTCGAGATCGGCGAGGATCCGCCGTGCGCCGCTCAGATACGTCCTGCCCTCCGCCGTCAGGGTAAGCGCGCGCGTGGTTCGGAGCAGCAGCCGTGTTCCCAGCCGGGCCTCGATCCGGTCGACCGTTCGGCTGACGCCCGACGGTGTCAGCGCGAGCTGGCGGCCTGCTGCGGAGAAGCTGCCGGTCGATGCGACGGCGGCAAAGACGGCGAGGTCGCGCGCACGATCGAAATTGGCCATCTTTGCTCCCGGATCAAAGGTTCTTGCCCTCCGATCTGGCTAATCAGAAGGCGGCGATCTGTCTAGGTTTTGCCTAGGCGCATGGAGCGCCTTCAGGAGACAGACGATGACGACGCACCGCCAGCCCCGCCGCCTCGCCTACGCGGCGGCATCCCTGCTCAGCCTCGCGAGCACCACCGCGCTTGCGCAAAGCGCGCCGCACTTTCCCGCCAGCTTCCGCGAGCAGGACATCGCTACCAACGGCACCACTATCCACGTCCGCGTCGGCGGATCGGGACCGGCGGTCGTGCTGCTCCACGGTTACGGCGACACCGGTGACATGTGGGTGCCACTCGCCACAGCGCTCGCGCGCGACCATAAAGTGATCGTGCCCGACCTGCGCGGCATGGGCCTGTCGGCACGTGCCGATAGCGGCTTCGAGAAGGCGAACGAGGCGAACGATATCGTCGGCGTGATGGATGCGCTGGGTGCAGCGCGCGCCGACGTCGTCGCGCACGATATCGGCAACATGGTCGGCTATGCGCTTGCCGCGCGGCACGGCGAGCGCGTGACCAAGCTGGTGCTGATGGATGCGCCAGTGCCGGGCATCGGGCCGTGGGAGGAGATCCTCAAGAACCCGCTGCTGTGGCACTTCCGCTTCGGCGGACCCGACATGGAGCGACTGGTCGCAGGCCGCGAGCGGATCTATCTCGATCGCTTCTGGAACGACTTTTCGGCCAAGCCGGCGCGTTTCACCGAAGCCGACCGCGAGCATTACGCGGCGCTCTACGCCGGCCCCGGCCGCATGCATGCCGGCTTCGCGCAATTCGCCGCGTTCGATCAGGACGCGGTCGACAATCGGGCCTGGATGACAGCGCACGGCAAGCTCACCATGCCGGTCCTCGCGATCGGCGGTGAGAAATCGTTCGGCGCGACGATGGCGGCGGTCACGCGCGCCGGCGCGGTCGATGTGCAGGAGCGCGTCATTGCCGATGCCGGGCACTGGCTGATGGAGGAGCAGCCCGACGCCACCGTCAAGGCGATCCGCGACTATCTGGATGCGCCGGTTGTCACGACGCGGGTGCGGTTCGGCCCGGTCGCGCTGTCGAGCGAACAGGTCGATCGCGTTCCGACCACGGGGGCCGGCACCGGCACCTCGGGCATGGCCGGGATCCGCACGGTGCTGCTCTCCGGCGATCCGACGAAGCCCGGCCCGTATACGCTGGAGATCCCCGTCCCCGCGCACACGACGATCGCGCCGCACACGCACCGCGACGATCGTGTCGCGACCGTGGTCTCGGGCACCTGGTACTTCGGCTATGGCGCCGATACCGCGACCGCGACGCTGCGCGCGCTCGGCGCCGGCGGCTTCTACACCGAACCCGGCACAGCGCCGCACTTCGCCGCCACGCGCGACGAAGCAGCCGTCGTCCGCATCACCGGCACCGGGCCCAGCGACACCGCCTTCGTTGCCGCGGCAACCCCGCGGTGATCGGCCCCAATCAAGGAGACAGAAGATGCCAGACTTCTCTGCGACCGCCATGCAGGCGCTTGATTTCGATGGGGGTGCCGGACGCGTGTTCGTCCGGCACTGGCCCGCGATCGGCACGGCCTGCGCGTCGCTGATCATCTGCCACGGCTTCAACGCCCATAGCGGCCATTATGCGCGTGCCGCCGCAGTGTTCGCCCAGCGCGGCTTCGCCGTCACCGCGCTCGACCTGCGCGGCCGGGGCCGGTCGGACGGCGATCGCTGGTATGTCGACACGTTCGACGACTATGGGTCGGACCTGGCGCGGACCGTCGAGCTTGCGCGTTCGCTTGCACCCGACCTGCCGGTCTTCCTGCTCGGGCACAGTGCCGGCGGGGTGATCGCGCTCGGCTATGCCCTCGATCATCAGGACAGGCTCGACGGCCTCATCTGCGAGAGCTTCGCGTACCGCGTGTTCGCGCCCGATTTCGCGCTGGCGCTCCTGCGCGGCGCCAGCCACATCGTGCCGCACGCGAGCGCGCTGCGCCTGAAGATGACCGACTTTTCGCGCGATCCCGCCTGGGTCGAACAGCTCGAGCAAGATCCCTTGGTGCGCGACGAGGTGCAGCCCATGCAGACCGTCGCGGCGCTGACGCGCGCCGCCGCTCGGCTGCGTGAAGACTTTGGCCGCATCGTCCTGCCCGTCCTGATCTTGCACGGCACCGCGGACAAGGCGGCAAACGCCGACGGCAGCCGAGACTTTTTCGATGCTGCCGGCTCGAGCGACAAGACGCTCAAGCTATACGAGGGGCATTACCACGATCTGCTCAACGACCTCGACCGAGACCGCGTCACGAACGATATCGGCAACTGGATACAGCGCCGCGCAGTCGCGTTGGCCACTTGAAAGTCGGGCACGGCCACAAGCGCTCGAAAACCCCGACACATCCCCAAGCCCCGCCGGGATACGACCAAGGCAGGGTCCGGCGGGTCTCCTCGCACTTTATGAAAGGATCAATCTCATGAACATCGACCTCAACGGAAAGACCGCCCTCGTCACTGGCTCGACCGAAGGCATCGGTTTCGGCATCGCGCAGGGTCTGGCAAGGGCCGGCGCAACCGTGATCGTCAACGGCCGCACGCAGACCAAGGTGGACGCTGCGGTCGCGCGCATTGGCGGCAGCGCGCGCGGCGTAGCGGCTGATCTCGGGAACATCGAAGGCCATGATCAGCTCGTCGCCGCAGTGCCCATGGCCGACATCGTCGTCAGCAATCTCGGTATCTTTCAGCCGGCCGACTTCTTCGAAGCCGACGACGCGACCTGGGATCGGCACTGGCAGGTCAACGTGATGGCGGGCGTGCGGCTCGCACGGACGTATTTGCCGGGAATGGAAGCAAGCGGCTGGGGCCGCTTTCTCTTCCTGGCGTCAGAATCCGCCTTCAACATCCCGGTCGAGATGATCCACTACGGCGTCAGCAAGACGGCCGACGTCGCCCTTGCACGCGGGCTCGCCAAACGGATGGCCGGAACCGGTGTGACCGTGAACTCGGTGCTGCCTGGCCCGACCCTGTCCGAAGGCGTCGAGGCGATGCTCGAAGCGGAGCGCGCCCGTTCGGGTAAGCCAATCGAGGAGGTTGCCGCGGCCTTCGTCCAGCAGCACCGGTCCAGCTCAATCCTCCAGCGTGCCGCCACGGTCGAGGAGGTCGCGAACATGGTCGTCTATCTCGCATCACCGCTGGCGTCGGCGACAACGGGCGCGGCTTTGCGGGTGGACGGTGGCGTCATCGATACTTTGATGTGAGGCGAGCTCCCACTCGTCGATAACGGCCGCTCCAGAATCGGGCTCACCGATCCTGAGCGGCCAAAGTTTGGCGCGTAATTTCTGGCCAGCCTGTTCGCGGTGGTGTCCGCTTTACGTTGGCCGACATGACCCGAATGCCGGCCTTTCAGAGCGCTAAGTCTGCTTACCAGAAGCGGACATTTGTTTATGTACAACTTTGCGCTTAGCCGCCAATCCTTCGGGTTCCAATCGCGGCGAGCGTGCCATTCTCTTGAACCAGCACCATTAGAGTGTTTCCCTGTTCTGCGAACTCGAATCGCAGCGGTCGCCCGCTAGCCTCGAACGTATTGTTGGTAATCGCAAATACCGGCGTGGCGAGGCCACCCGATGCAACGTGCAGGTGATCGCCCTCGATGGTCACTACGATTTCACCCAGCTTGGATGAGTAACTCCCGGCATAGCGCTGCAGCATGGACGTCGGCACGGAACGATAGGTTGCCGCGGTCTCATGCGCCGGGCCATGAGCATAACTCAGAACTCGGCGGATCAGGATCCGCCCATTCGCGATCTGCCATACAACCGCGAACCGCGCCTCGCCGTCCAGGCGCTCGGCTTGCCCCTTATACTGAGCATAGAAGCGATGCCGCCCGGTCAGAATTGCGCCAAATCCAGGAATAGGATCGTAAGATACAGATCCAGCGACAGATTCGCGACGGACCCGCAAGCCCGCGGTGCCGCATGGGCCGTCCATGAGGGACTTCACCACAGCGCTCCGGGTGATCGTAGCGCCCGTTTTATCGTGATAGAACTCAACATCCGGCGAGAGAATCTCACTCATTCGCGTCCGATTGCAGGCGTTGAAAGCAGCCCAAAACTCAGAGTCCGCAACTCTTACCCGCTGCTCTGGATCAGGCGGCGCGGTGCTCGAGGATACGGCGGTAACAAGCGCGACAATCACTGTCAGGTATCCCATTCTCGCTCTCCGACTCGAACTGTGTTGTTCTATTAATACAGTTCTTAGCAAGAAGCGCTATATGAGAGACAGCTGGCGGCCGATGCGAGTGCGCCGCCGAAAAGACCCAGAGGTCGCCACTCGAACGCGTGCCTTGCCGACGCGTGAGCGCCTATTCATTCATCTCGCATCTGCGGCTGTTGCCCAATTCGCTATGCCCGCCCGCGCCAAGACCGCGTCCCTGAATGCTTCGAACTCCATGCTTTTATAAGCTGGAATGAATGCCCGTGCATCGGTACCGACCACATACCGAAGCACGGGCGTGGCGGTCATGGCCGCCTCGAATACGGCATCGGCTACGTCTTGGGGATCCGCAGCGGTACTCGCGGCGGCCATCGTCGACCGCAGGGCCGCGTTGTAGCGCTGAAAGTTCGCCCAGTGGGTCGAGCCCTCCTTGAAGTCAGGAGACGCTATCGTGTTGACGCCAAACCGCGTCGGAAAGACGCCCGGCTCAACGATGGCAACCCGGATACCGAATGGCGCGAGTTCGAACCAAAGACCTTCCGAAAGCGATTCCACCGCATGTTTGCTGGCGGCATAAGCCGCCGTGTAGGCCAAAGTCAGCCAACCAAGGACCGAGGAAAGATTGATGATAGCGCCGCGACGGCGATCGCGCATTTCCGGCGCAACGGCGCGGATCATTCGGACGACACCGTACACATTGGTGTCGAACTGGCGATGCAACATCTCGTCGGACAGCGTGTCGATAGGAGAGGCTACCTCGAAGCCTGCATTGTTGACGAGGACGTCGATTGGCCCGGCGCCCCTCGCCTCGACGACCGCCGCGTCGATCGAAGCCTGATCGGTAACGTCCAACTGGATCGCGCGAACCAGCGGCAACTCCATCGCCAATGCATAGAGATCGGTGGCACGAGCCTTCGATCGATAGCCGGCGTGAACAGTGTGTCCGGCCTCCGCGAACTTGCGGGCGGTCAGCAGTCCGAAACCGCTATTGGCTCCGGTGATCAGAACGTTCGACATGGATCGGTCCTTCTAAGAGATGCGCAAACTGCTGGTATGGTTAGCGGACGCTCGCTTGTTGGATTTCCGATCGGCGGATAGCAGCGTCGCGCTGTGGGCGAGCCGCAGCGACCGTCTCGCGTTTGCAGCGGGTATGAGCATCCACGCCGGCCGGGTCGATTGACGAGACCGTGCCGCACGCATCCGATGCCGCGCGGTCGATCCGGCGGTCCAACCGAGCGATGTCGTGTAGTCGACTCAACTGGAGGTCGGTGTGTCGGACTACCGAAACGCCATCGATTGTCTGCCCGACAGCGGGCGCAACAACGGCGCTCGCGGCCAGCGCCGCGAGAAGTGGAAAACGGATCATGTCAGCGATCTCCTGCGGCACATCGCCGCGGCGCTCCAATTAAGTCCGCTTCGTTTCTCTGCCTAACAACGATATTGCGCGCACGTTCTGCAATTTTGCAGTATCAGGCGTGATGGACTGGAACGACCTTCGCTACTTCATAGCGGTCGCTGAAACTGGCAGCACTTTGGCGGCGGGGCGCACACTACGCGTCAGTCAAACCACCGCGGCCCGCCGCGTGGCATCGCTCGAGCAAGCACTTGGGGTCACCTTGTTCGAGCGATTATCGGCGGGGTATCGTCTGACCGAACGCGGCAAGGCGTTATTACCGTTCGCGCGCGACGTAGCGAGTCAGGCAGGAAAGCTGGTTGATGCGGCTGCGGCTGGTCTTCGCGATGCAAGCGGTACAGTCCGGCTGACGGTCACCGATATCTACGCGGCCACCGTTCTGACACCGATCTTGCGCGCACTGCATGACGAGCATGGGTTGATACGGATCGATCTGGATACGACCGACGTGGTCCGCGATCTTGCATCCGGAGAAGCGGACATTGCGCTGCGCAGCTGTGTGAGACCCAGCGGCGCTGGGCTTGTGGGAAGGCGGGTCGGGACTGACAACTGGGCGGTGTATTGCAGTCAAGCCTATGCGTCCGAGCATGGGCAGCCGCAGCGACGGAAGGATTTGCGTAGCCATACGATCATTGGCGGCGGCGGTGCGGGGTTCGGGCGATATTACCGCGCTTGGCTTGAGCGTAACGAATTGGTGGATGCGATCGGGCTACAGCACGATTCGTCGACCGGTATCCTGTCCTGGGTACGTGCTGGTATCGGAATTGCCGCCTTACCGTGTCTCGTGGCCGACCAGGATACCAGCCTGATTCAATGCCTGCCGCCCGACCCGGAAAACGAGCGCGGTCTTTGGCTACTAGTTCACGAACGCACGCGCGAACTGCCGCATGTTCGTGCAACGCTGAATTTTCTTGGAGACCGGCTCTCTCAGCTATGCTCTCAAAACCACTAACTGGCTCTGGTCCAATCAAAGCCAGTAAGACCCAACGGCAGACGACCAGCCCTGCCCGAGTGCTCCCCTAAAGCGGCCGCTCGTTGTCATTCAGATTTTTGCTCTGATTGGCCTGCGCACCGCGAACCGCGCCCCTGCTGAACAGCCGAGCGGCTCGCTCGCATCGCAGACTCCCTAAGCGCGAGCATGATCGCCAGCCGCGCGATCATGCCACCCAGCAGCGCACCATAAAGCGGTTTGAGCGCGGCGACCGCTGCGAGCGACCAAGCCGATCCGGTCAGCGGCAGCACGGCCATACCCGCCAACCCTGCCATAGCCGCGACCGGCACAGCGACAACCAACGCACGCACGAGCGCATGGCGCGGCCATCGGCGCCCCGGCGGCAGGGCCGCGACACGCCCGGAAGCAAGCCGCCGCCGGGTCAGCACCGTCGGAACGAGGCAGCTCATCAGCGCGACCATCAGGCTCTGCGGGACCGTGTCGACGGCCAGCCCCCGCCAGCCAAGAACGGGCACGACCGCCTGGCCGCCGAACGTCAGCCATACGAACGCTGCGCTGAGCACTGCGTTGATGATCGCCGAGATGGCCACCTCGGTGCGGACATAGCGCCGCTGCGCCGGAGTCACCGTTGAGCCAATACGGTGACAGGCCCGATCAGCCCCGACGCCCGCAATGGCGCATCGGGGCGGTAACTCGGCATCGCGGTCCAGGTCAGTTTGCGCGCGCCCGACTTGGCGTCGCCAATCAGGCGATTGACCCAGAGATTGGCCACGCGCACCTCGATCCGGTTGTGGCCGGGGCGTGCCGCGGCGGCGATGTCGATGTGATAGGGCGCGTGCCATACCGTGCCGACCACAATGCCGTTCACCCGCACTTCGGCGAGATCGCCGACTTGCCCGAGATCGAGCAGAAGCGGCGTCGCGCGATCAATCGCCTTTGGCAAATCCAGGGCCGCCGCATAGCTGGCGACGCCCGAGAAATAGCGGATCGCGGGCGACGGATTCTCGTTGAGCGGGATCAGTCGCGCCAGCCTCGTGGTGGCAGGCGCCCCGCGTCCGGGCTGGAAGGTGACGGTCCACGGTCCGTCCACTCTTCCCACCGGCCGCGACGCTGGGGCTGGAACCGTCACGCTGGCGTTGGTCGCCTTGCGGCGAAACACTACGAACACTGCCTCCTCTCCCACCAGATCGAGCGGGACGATCGTCTGGCCTCCTTCGATGCGATACGAAACGGCGCTGCGCCGCCCGGTGTCGGCGTGCCACAGTTCAGGCACCTTGCCGGTGACGCGGAAGCGCGCCTCGATGCGCTCCGCACGGTTGCGTCGATTGGTGACGAAATAGACGTCGCCATCGGCGAGCGCGCGATGCGCAAAGAGGAGCTCGCTGTCGGGCGCGGGCTTGGTATAGGCGAAATCGGGCAGCAAACCGGTTCCAGCAAGCGCGGCCTCGACATCATGCCCGGCGATGACGCGCCCCTTCCCGATCGTCGTGACCGGCGTGCCCGACCACATGCGCCGCACAAGCGCGGAGAAAGCGGCACGATCGTCGGTCAACGCCGGCGACCCTGTCGGCGCATCGCCTATCAGGGTGGCCCCCTGCTCGACCAGCGTCGCCAACCGACGCAGGACGGGCAGCGTCATCCGGTGTGCCGCACCGCCGAGATAAAGCGCGCGGTAACGCGCTCCGCCGGACGAAACCAAGTTGCCCTGCTCGACCGAAAGGTCTTCCGTCACCGCGTCTGCGTTGACGAAATCATAGGCATAGCGGGTCGGCGTATCGCCCAACGGCGCGCGCGCGAACAGCGCAGTCAGCGGCGCTTCCTCGCCATAGAAATAGGCGACGTCGGCGACGTTGCGCCCCTGCTGGAGCACATAGCTCGAGCGCGCGATATAGTCGATCCAGGGCCGGGCCATCTCGGCCCAGCTTTCGTGCCGGTTGAAATATTGCCCGAAAATCGCGAGCGAAAGACCGGGCAATTTGTCGTCGACCGGCTGATGTACCGAGGTGTGGATCACTGGCCGATTGACGCCGCTTGCAAACTCCAGGTCGACAACACGCTTGAGATCGGCCGGTGCGAACGCCCAGGGTGCCAGCCCCGAGGTGAAGGATTCCGCCGCGACGATGTTCTGGCCATAGAGATGCGCCACCGATGCCGCGCCGCGCAAATCGCCGAGCAACGTCGGGCGCGGTTTTCCGGCGCGATCGTAGGTCCACATCGCCGCCATCGGCACGTCGGCATGGCGCCGCATCGCGATGTCGTCGCCGAGCGCGGGTCGACCATCCTCGAGCGCCTCGCCATATACTTTGAGACCCGCGGCATGGGCAACGCGCGCGATCGTCCCATAATGTTCGCTTGCGAGCAGATCGGCGAGCGTCCGGCGATAATCGTACAGAAAGGCGTCGCTGCGCGCACGCGATCCGATCACCGCCCCGGTCAGCGCCGGAAGCCACGGCCGCGGATCATAGCCGCGCAGCCGCTCGAACTGCGCGAGCATCAACGGCGTCCAATTGGCATCGCCCGCCTCGAAACTGTCGGTGACGATCGCACGCACGCCCCTCGCGCCGACCAAATCGGCCCCCGCCGCCTCCCGGTACAGCCCGATATAATGCTGGAGATAGCGCGTGACCGCGGCGGCATCGTATTTGTCTACTTCCAGCCCCGTCGCCTCGGCGGTGGCGGGGTGGTTGGTCGTGCCGAGCAGCGTCGCCCCCAGCCGAACGATCCGCCAACGGCCCGTGGGCGGAGTCCAGTCGAGCGTGCCGTCGGGCTGCATCCGCGCGGTGAGATCGACCACGCGCGCAGGATCGATTCCCGCGGTTTCCGGCACATCGGCGCTGAGCGCGTAGTAATTCGGGACGGTCGCGAAACCGGCCTTGGCTTCGAACCGGTCGATCCTCGCCTCGCCCGACAGGCGCAATTGCGCGAGCGCGACCGATGGCGCGGGCGGTCCGCTCGGGAACAAGCCATCGACCACGGCACCGGGCGCGGGCGCACCGAGCCCGATCCGCGGTGGCGCGGTGTTGGGCCCAAGCACGAGCCGGAACGCACGCGCCATAATCGGCGCAAAGCTGATCGTCGTCGGCACGGTGCCGAGCGGCAGCGTCGCGATTGCGCGCCACCCCGCCCCGTCGGCAACCTCCAGCACCGGCTGGAACAACGGGTCGCCAAAGGGTGGCAGAGCGCTTGGTATGAACAGCGTTGCGCTGCGGATCGTGGTGGGGCGGGCATAGCTCAGCGTCACGCTGCCGGGCTGATCGGCGCTGCCCCGCGGCACGGCGACTGTCGTCTTGGCATCCTCATCGAGCAGCGCCGCAGCATCGACCGGGCGACCGGCGACGGTCGCGGTCGGAATCGCGGCTGTGGGCGGATCGACCGGATAGGCCAGCACCATGACATCGGCATAGTGTGCCGGCGGATCCGACGCCTTGCCGCCAAACGCCGTCAGCGGATCGTCGAACGGCAGCGCCTGGAACGGCCCGGTCGCGCGCGGCGGTGAAGCCAGCCGCCCCGCGAAGCGATGGCCCCCAACGATGTCGGTTTCGCTCCACACCAGTTTCTTCATGCCGTCGGCGGGTGCGACCCATGGTCCACCGGTCTCGCTCCATCCCGGTGAGCCCGCAACCGCGAATTCGAGGCCGAGCCGGTCTGCTGTCGTCGCCGCAAGCCGGAACGCGTGGCGCCATTCCGGGGTCATATAAGCAAGCCGCTTCTCGACCACCTGCGGGGTCATCAGCGACGCGTCGAACGTCTGGACGCCCCCCAGGCCGACGCGCTTCATCCATTCGAGATCGGCGACGATTCCGGCTTCGCTGATATTGCCGTTGAGCCAATGCCACCACACCCGTGGCCGCGCCTCGGCCGGGGGATCGACGAACCCGGCGGCGAGGCTGTCGCCGGAGGTGCTGTCGGCGGCTGGCGAAGTGGTCTGGCCTAGCGCGGCTGATGATGCCAGCAGTGCGGCGGCCAGCGCAGCACCCCGCGCGCCTCGCTTCATAACGCGTTCCGCCGCGCGAATGCGCCTAGCACGGCGGCGCTGGGTTTGGGCGTCCGCTTGAAGGTGGTGCGATCGACCGCCGCCAGCCCGAAGCCATGGTCGAACCCGCCACCCCATTCGTAATTGTCGAGCAGCGACCAGTGGATGTAGCCAAGCACCGGCACGCCATCGTCGATCGCACGCTTCAATTCGGGCAGTGCGCCCGAGATGAGCGCGCTACGGATGCGATCGTCGTCGGTGCCGACACCATGTTCGCTGACCAGGATCGGCTTGCCGGTCGCCTGATGCGCGTAGCGGACCGCGCCCGCGAGCGAGGGCGCATACACCTCCGCCCCGCGGAAGTTGAGCGTCGCGCCGGGCGGCGGCGGCAGCTTGCCGGTCGCGGTCCACACCGATCGCTCGTAATTCTGGACGCCGAGATAATCGTCGCCCTTGGCCGATTCGAGCCACACGCCATACAGTTCGGCGCGCTTGGCATCGCGCAGGCTGTTGTCCCCCACGGCCTGATCGTCGGCGACAGCGAGGCTGATACCGACAGGCAGATCGGGGCGGACGCCCTTGATCGCGTCGCGCGCGGCTTTGTGCCCGGCGAGCATGTTGCGCGTCACCGCCGCGACATCCTCGGGCATGACGGTATTGGCCACGACGAACTTGCTCGACCCGGTCGCGCGTGCCGCCGCCGCCAGATTCGCCTTGAGCAAGCCGAAAAAGGCCGGCGGCAGGACGATCGGCAGCATACTGGCGATATTGGGTTCGTTGAACGTCATCGCATAGCCGATTCCGCCCGCCAGATGGCGCGCCGCCCGCTCGCAGAAGCGCGCGAACAGCGCCGGCGCCTGCGCGTGCGTCCACCCACCCTGCGCCGCGAACCAGCGCGGGGTGGTGTAATGGTTGAACGTCACCACCGGCGTCAGCCCACGCGCGCGGCAGCCGTCGATCATCGCCTTGTAATGATCGAGCATTGCGATCGAGAACAAGCCGGGCCCGGGCTCGATCCGCGGCCATTCCAGGCTGAAGCGATAGGTGTTGAGGCCGAGGCTCTTCACCAGGTCGAGATCGGTGCGCCACAGCTCGAAACTGTTGTCGGCATCGCCCGACGGTGGGCCAATCGGCGGCTGGACATTCTCCAGCACCCACTGGTCGCTATTGGTATTGTTGCCCTCGACCTGATGCCCTGCGGTGGCAGCGCCCCACAGAAAGCCCTTGGGGAAGGCGCCCGCGGTGGCACTCGGGCCGGCGCGCCGAGCCAAGGCCGGCGCAGCGAGGAGCGCGCCACCGGCGGCGAGCAGCATACGGCGGTCGATGGTCATAGGGACTCCTGCTGTGGTGCCGCGACGTCGGCGATGAAGGCGCGGATTTCGTTGGTCATCCGCGTGTCGGCACCGCCGATATGGCAGGCGAGACTGAAGTGATTGTGGCCCGATGCGATATGGCTGCGCGGCAGATGCCCGTGCCGTGCGAGCCGCGCCGCCAACACGGCGATCGTTTCGGTCTGGAAGCGGGCCGGGTCGAACTCGGCGCACGCGATCAGAAGCGGCACGTCGGTCTCGACCATCGCATCGCGCGGGTGCCGCTCGGGATACTTCTCCGCAGGGCCGTAATAGAGCGTGTCGCGGTCTTCGATCGGCGTGAAGCCGTATAGCCCCGACAGCAGCACCGCACCGCGCACGCCGGGATCAGCCGCGCGCAATCGCAAATGCGTCGCGACATGCACCGCCCCGGCCGACGTGCCGACGACGACGATGCGGTCGGGATCACCGCCATGCTCGGCGGCATGGCCCCGCAACCAGTCGATCGCCGCGCCGACATCCTCGCCGCCGGCAGGCCAGACGGCTTCGGGCGCGAGGCGATAGTTCATTATTGCCCCGAGCATTCCCAACCGTGCCGCCCAGCGCCCGACATGCGCGTTGAACGGGTGATCCGGACTGCTCTTCTCCCCGCGCACAAAGCCGCCGCCATGGACCCACAGCACGACCGGCACGCGCTCCGCCGACGCGGGCGCGTACAGATCCAGCATCTGGCGGGGATCGTCGCCATACGGCAGGTCGCGCGCGCTTGCCGGCTGTGCCGTCAGATACGCATCTTGTTCGGCCCGAAACAGCGCCTGGACTTGCGCCAGCGTCGTCGGGCCGAGCGTACGGCCGAGCGCCGCGATCGCGGCGCGTCGTGGATCCGAAGCGTGCGTCATGACCATGTGCTCCGTCCGTCAGGCCCTGCTTTGCTACTGGGCACCGTGGCGTGGAAGGTTCGGTCGATCATCAGATACACTGCCGTCCCCTTTGGGCGCTCACCGCACCGCTCCGACCGTAGTAGCCGAGCGTCGTCGACCGCGGCGGCGGATCGCCCTGCAACCCGCCGCCGCTGGCGAGTCTCAGAACTTTGCGTCCAGGCTCAGTCCGACCTGGCGGAAGGACTGCGGACCATAGATCGCGCCGACATTGGCCGAGCCGTTGTACGGGAAATCGCTCTGGTACAGCGACGGCTCATGCACATCGAACAGGTTCCGCGCGAACACCGCGATCTGATAACGATCATCCTCGGTGCGCAGGCCGATCCGCCCGCCGACCGTCCAGTGGGGGCGGAAGGTCGATTCCTGGCGCGAATTGGCTTCATAGCGGATCCGCGACTTCCACACCGTGTCGGCCGCCAGGAACGCGTTGAGTCGCGTGGTTATCGGCTGCTGATATTCGCCCGACAGCGTGAACTTGTACTTTGGCGCATAAGCGAGCTGCGTCCCGCCGATCTGCGTCCCGTCGGTGCCGAGGTAGTTGGTCGGATAGGTCGCCTTGGCGTAGATGAAGCCGGTGTTGAGCGACAAATTGCGGTTCACGCGCCCGAAGAAATTGAGCTCGGCACCGCGCGTCTTGACGCCGTCGATGTTGGTCTGAACGCACGACAAGGCTGCCGTCGAAGCAACGGTCGTGCACTGCTGCGCCTGGAAGTCCTTAACCTTGGTGTAGAACAGGTTGAGATCGGCAACAAGACCGCGGAACAGGGTGGCCTTGAGCCCCGCTTCATACGCCATCGGAATCTCCGGACGGACGATATAGGGCGCCAGCGGTGCGGCCGGCGTCGCGATCTGCCCGCCCTTGAAGCCGCGCGAAGCGGTTGCATAGATCATGGCATTCTTCTGCAGATCATATTGCGCGCCGAACCGATAAGAGATCTTTTCGGTGCTTAGGCGCTGCGCCTGAATCCGGTTCGTCGCCAGGTCCAGGTTGTTGCGATCCAGCGACAGCTTTGCGCTGGTGATGCGCCCCCCGCCGATCAGCCGGAAGGCCGGCGTCACGTGGAAAGTCGCCTGCCCGAACGCGGCCAGCGATTCATCGATGATCGTGTCATAGGCCCCGATCGATCGTGCGATCGGGATCGCGACATTGGGCGCCGGGATGAGCGTGACACTCAGCGATTCAGGCGTCCGGGTCTGCTTCTGGTGCGAGTAAAAGGCGCCGACCGTATATTCCAGCCGGTTGCCCGATGGCGAACTGGCCCGGAATTCCTGCGTGAACAGGTCGATATTGCGATGCGTCGCGCCGTTTTCGACCTGCAGTTCGAGCGGATCGCCGCGGAAGATCGACGTAACGTCGCCGCGCTCCTTGTTCGCGCGATAGGCGCTGATCGACGTCAGGGTGAGCGGACCCGCATCGTAATCGAGCTGGACCGAACCGCCGAAATTGTAATTACGGCTGAGCCGCGGCGTCGCCGCGCAATAGTTTTGGTTGCCCTCGCCCACCGTCACGCCACAGCTGGCGAGACGCGCGGTGATGCCGATCGGATCGAACCCGCCACCGCCAAAGAATGGCCCCGGCCCGCCGGCGCGGACGAAGGTGAAGAAGTCGCCGCCATTCTCGAGGCGCGACTTGGTGTAGTCGCCGATCACGTTGACCGTGAGCGCGTCGGTCGGCGTCCACAGCAGCCGCCCGCGAAAGCCGAAGCGATCGACGTTGTTGAGATCGCCGGTCAGTGCGTTGCGGTTGACGCCCTGCCGCTGGTTGAGGAGCCCCGACACGCGGATCGCAGCGTTCGAAGCGAGCGGCACGTTGACGACGCCCTGCACGACCTGGTTGCCGAACTTCGATCCGGCCGTTCCGTCGTTCGAGAGCTCGGTCCGCACGCGCGCGCTGAGCCGGGTCGGATCGGGCGCGTTGGTGGTGACGTTGATGACGCCGGCCGACGTGGTGAGGCCGAACAGCGTTCCTTGCGGCCCCTTGAGCACCTCGATCCGCGCGACGTCGAACAGATCACCGATGTTGGCGTTGCCCTGGCTGACCTGATCGACCACGACCCCGACCGATGCCACTGCGCCCGCCGAGAAGGTCTGCGTACCGATCCCGCGGATCGCACCGCCGCCGCCGGTATTCTGGCCGGGCGCCTGCTGGATCTCGAGCGAGGGCGCAATGCGGTTGAGGTCGTTGAGCGTGTTGACCTGCTGGCGCTCGAGCTGCTTCTGGTCGGCAACCGTGATCGAAATCGGCACGTCGACCACGCGTTCGCGCCTACGCTGTGCGGTGACGACGATATCGGCACCAGTCTGGTCGGCCGTGGTCGCCGCAGGGGGCGACGTAGAAGGTGCGCTGTCCTGCGCCGAGGCGACATTGGGGACAGCCAGCCAACTGGCGGATGCGAGTGCGACTGCAAGCGTGCGGTTCATGATGACCTCTCCTGATTTTTTGTTGTTGTTGGTTTTTTAGGGCCGTTTCAGTGGGCGATGTCCTCATCGACCACATGGTTGCTCAGCGTACCGATCGGGCCGATCTCGACCTCGACGCGGTCGCCGGCCTTCATCCACAACGGGGGGGTGCGCTTGGCCCCGACGCCGCCGGGCGTGCCCGTGGCGATCACGTCTCCCGGCGAGAGCGGGGTGAACGCCGAGACATAGGCAATGATCTTGGCGATCGGGAACACCATGTCGCCGATCGGCTGGTCCTGGACGATCTCTCCGTTGAGCCGCGTCGTGACATGCACGCCGGACAGATCCCCCGCCTCCTGCGGCGTCACCAATTGCGGGCCAAAGGCGCCGGTGCCGGGAAAATTTTTGCCCGGGATGAATTGCGACGTATGCCATTGCCAGTCGCGGATCGACGCGTCGTTGAAGCAGGCGTAGCCCGCGACATGCGCGAGCGCATCCTGCTCGGCGATGGCGCGCCCGCCGCGGCCGATGACGATCGCCAGCTCCCCCTCGAAGTCGAGATGCTCGGACACGCGCGGCCGAACGATCGGCTGGCCGTCCGCGATCAGCGTATCGGCGAACCGCGTGAAGATGGAGGGATTGTCGACCTTCGCGCGACCGGTCTCGACCCGGTGGCTTTCGTAATTATGCCCGACGCACAGGATCTTGCCCGGATTGGGGAGCACCGGCAGCAGCAGCACGTCCGCCGCGGCCAGCGCAGGACCGTCCGCGATGTCGTCGAGCGGGCCGGCCGCGATCGCCGCCTTCAGGTCGGCCGGGGCGCCCGGCATGGCGCCGCAATCGCGGATCGTTCCGCCATCGATCCGCCCGTAACTCGTCGTGCCATCGGCGCGGCGGAAGCTGACATAAGGCATTAACGCTCTCCTGAAGAAAGGGCCGCGATCGGCGGGGCCGCGGCGAGACTGGGGTTTCACGCGCGCAGCTTCAGCGCGGAGCGCGCTTCGATCAGCAATGCGTCGAGATCGTCCTGCGCGACCCCGAACACATAGAAATCGGGCCGCACCAGCACGAAGCGCGCCCCGTGCAGCGCAAGCCAGGCGCCCAGCACACCGCCGTCGTCGATCAATTCCGCATCGACGATCGTAAGGTCGAGCGCGGCGAGCGACGCGAGCACAGGCGATGCCACGGCGTCGGCGGTTGCCGCGGCATCGACCGCGAACAGGCGCCAGCCCCCGCCTGTTACCGTATCGAGCAGCGTTACCCCCTGCCCGATCCGTGGCTGGATGAAGCGCTCCCCGGCCGCGCGCGTGCCCGCAACGACGACCCCCGAGAAATAGGCAGGGATGAGATCGGCCGCGGTGCGACCCGCGCCACCGGCCTGCTGTTCGCGCATCGCCGCATCGCGCGCGGCGGCCCGTTCGGGATCGAGTTCGCAGATATAGCGCCCGGCCTCGACCGCCGCGCTGACGACGCTGCGCACGTGCGGATCGCGTTCGACCTGATAGGTGTCGAGCAATGCCGCATCGGCATCGCCGCGTTCGACCAGCGCGAGTTTCCAGATCAGGTTCGCGACGTCGCGCATACCGTGACACATGCCCTGCCCGAAGAAGGGCGGGGTCTGGTGCGCCGCGTCGCCCGCCAGGAACACGCGCCCGTCGCGCCACCGTTCGGCGATCAGCCCGTGGAAGCGATAGGTCGTCGCGCGGATCAGGTCGTAGGGGACGCCATCGAGATATGGCTTGAGCAGCGCCGCAACCGCGTCAGGCCGCATCATCGCGGCGTCATCCTCGCCCGGCAGCAGCATGAATTCCCAGCGGCGGATGTTGCCGCGTCCGGGTACGATCGTCGCCGGGCGGCGCGGGTCGCACATCATGACCGACAATTGCTGAAGGTTGGCCGCTTCAGGCACGCCCCACAGATCGGGAAAGCGCACCGGCTGTTCGACCTGTGCATCGACGACGAGCCACGATTCCTCGAAATCGAGATCGTCGAGCGCGATGCCAAGCGCCTTGCGCGTATCGCTGCGCGCGCCGTCGCACGCGATCACCCACCGCGCGCGGACCGTGTCGGTCGTGCCGTTGCGGCCCAGCTGCACGCTGACCCCGACATCGTCCTGGACAAAGCCGTCGAGCGTCGTGTCGAGCGACACCGTGACGGTCGGGGCTTGCGCGAGGCCGCCGCGCAACAGCGCCTCCAGCTCGGGCTGATAGAAGAAATAGTCATTGGCCCAGCCAAACGGCTTGGGTCGCCCCGCCGTCCCCATATAGCGGATCACGCCGTGGTCGGCGCCGACATGCAGATGCCCTTCGGTCTCGCGCATGGTCGGGGCGATCGCATCGGCCAGGCCGACCCCCTGGAACAGGCGCATCATCTCATGATCGAGATGCACCGCGCGCGGCAGGACATGCGGTGCCGCGTGACGATCGACGACCAGGGTTTGAAGCCCCGCCTGTGCCGCAAGGTTTGCCGCCAGCGCGCCAACGGGGCCGCATCCGACGATGACCAGATCATAGGCGATCGGCACCGTCATCCGAGGTGTTCAGCAGACGACTGGTGGCAGCGATAGCGCATCGATCGGGATCCTCTCTCGGTGTTCTGATGACACCGAGCCCCAACTGCGCGCTTCCCAGCCCTGTTGTAAAATATTGGATTTTGCAAATACCATAGAGTGGACCTATGGCTATTCCGAAGTGATTGCCGCTACCAATTGCGCGCCCAAGTCGGACAGCGCGCGGTTGCGGAGCGTCCTGATCCCGATGCTGCGCGTGACCTTCGCGTCGGTCACCGGCACCGCGCGCAGCACGCCCATCGACAGCTCGGCTCGGGCCACCCCGCGCGGCAGCATCGTGACGCGCGCGCCGCCGCGTACGATCGCCATCGACGTCAGCAGCGAATCGCAATAGATCACGTCGAGCGGCAACGGCACTTCGGCGGCGAGGAACAGCGCATCGATCTGCCGCCGGAACGCGCCGCCCGGCAGCGGGAGCACCCACCCCATCGCGCTCATCTCACTGAGCGACACTGTCGGCCCCAGCGCATCATGCGCCTTGCCGACGATCAGCGCGAAGGGATCGCGCGCGATGCTGATCTCCTCGATATCCTCGGGCGGCGGCTCGATCCCGGTCGTCACCACCGCCACTTCGATCGCGCCACGTCGCAGCAGATCTGCGAGCTGCGCATCCGACCGCTCGATGATGTGCAGCGCCATCTGGTCGGCTTGCGCCATACGATTGATCGCGGCGGGCAACAGGCTGACGAGTGCGCCGGGCGTCCCACCTACACGCAGCGGCCCGCGCACGCCCTTGCGGGCGAGCGCGACCGACTCCTCGGTATCGCGCAGCAACGCCTCCATCATCTCGGCGCGGCGCATCAGCACCGTGCCCGTATCGGTCAGCACGATCCCGCGACGCCCGCGCACGAACAGTGTCGTGCCGAGTTGCTGTTCCAATTGCGCGATCGCCACCGACACCGAGGGTTGCGAGATGTTGAGCTCGCGCGCCGCCCCGCTGATCGAACCGCCACGGCCGATCGCCAGAAACATGCGCAATACGCGGGAATCGATCATCATTGTCTCCGTCCGATGCTATAGTCTGAAACTATGCATCTCTAGGCAATGCATATTTGCGGGTATGCCGATCGAAGCGCATAGCAATCTGGACCGCGCATCCGCGGCGAGAGAGAGGATTATGGCCCGCTTTCCCATCACTGGCCTGCGCAGCGTCGATCTGACGGTGCCCGATCTTGCCGCCGCGATCGATTTCTACACGTCGGTATGGGGTCTCGACCTAGCCGACCAGACCGCCGACCGCGCGTGGTTGCGCGCGACCGGGACCGATCCGCACGTGGTCGCGCTTCACGCCGGCCAGGCGCCCGACATCCGTTCGATGACATTCCGGCTTGCCGACGATACTGACCCCGATGCGCTTTGTGCGACGGCGCTGTCGCATGGCGCGACCCTGCTGCACGCGGCCCGCGGTGCCGACGAGCCCGGTGGCGGCTCCGTTCTGGCAATGCGCGATCCGATGGGCCGCGCGATCCGGTTCGTCCAGGGCGACACACCGATCGCTGCGCTACCCGATGATCCCGCGCGCCCCGAGCGGCTGTCGCACGTCAATTTCAACAGCGACGATGTCGACCGCGACGTCGCCTTCTTCACCGACGCGCTCGGCTTCGGGCTCACCGATCGTTCGAAGATGATGGGGTTCGTGCGCACAAATGCCGATCATCACACGATCGTCATCTCGACCGCACCGGTCAACACGCTCAACCACGTCGCCTTCCAGATGCCGACCTGGGAAGGCGTGATGCTTGCGGCGGGCAAGATGATCGACCGCAGCTTCCCGATCGGCTGGGGGCCCGGCCGGCATGGCCCGGGCGACAATGTCTTCACCTATTTCGTGGATCCGTTCGGCTTCGTGATCGAATACACCGCCGAGGTGTTGCAGGTCGACGATAGCTACCGCACCGGTAGCCCGGATGACTGGACCTGGCCCGCCGGCCGATCCGACCAATGGGGCATTGCCCCGCCCAAGACCCCGGAATGCAAGGCGGCACAGCTCGCCATTCCGTTCGCCTGACAGCTTTAGGAGAGACGCCATGACGCTTAATCGAATCCTGCCCGGTGCCGCCCCCTATGTCCTGCGCGCCGGCGAGGGCGTGTCGCATCTCGTGGCGGGCCAGGTCGTCCGCACGCTCGCCGGGATCGAGCAGACCGCCGGGGGTTTCGGCGCGATGGTGTGCGATGCCCCGCTCGATCGCGGTCCGATCCCGATGCACTGGCACGAGCGCGAGCATGACACGTGGTTCTGCGTCCGCGGCAAGCTGCAGGTGTGGAGCGGCGACGAATCGCGCGTGCTGACCCCCGGCGATTTCGCCTATGTGAAACCGGGCGGCACGCACAGCTATCAAAGCGTCGCCCCGCGCACGCAATTCTTCGGCGTCGTGGCGCCGGGCGGTTGGGAGCAGTTCTTCGCCGATGCGGGCGAAGTGTGGGGCATGACCGGCCTGCCGCCGGCCGACAAGCCGTTCGACTTCTCGCGGATGGGCCCGGCGATGGGCAAGCACGGCATCATGCGCGTGGACAATCCGGTCTATGCAGAGGCCACGCCGGTCGGCGAGAATGACCAGCAGTTGCCGGGGACGCCCGCATCCTATTTCCTCGAAGCCGGCTACGGCATGCGCCGCACGCTGTTCGGCCATCTGTCGACCGCGGTCCTCACGGCCAAGGAAAGCGCAGGCTTCGTCGATATGCGCGTGATCGAGGGCGGGCATGATGCTGCGATGCCGATGCTGCGCCACGGCGAGACGCACCAGTTTCTCTACATCCTGGACGGCCTGGTCGCGCTGACGCTCGACGGCGAAACCTATCAGCTCAGCAGCGGTGATTCCGCCAACATCCCGGCGGGGACCGCCTATGCGACGCACATCCTTTCCGGAGCAGCCCGCTGGGTCGCGACGGCGTCGGGCGGCAATGGCGCCGAGCTATGGGATGTTGCGGGCAGTGACTGCGCCGCCTTCTGCTTCCCGACCGAACACAACCGCGAGGCCGATAGCGCGAAACTAACGCGTGCCCACCAGATCGACGTGACGCTCGCCTGATGGAGCAGGCGCTCTCGATCGGCTGCACCTTCTCCGACCGGATCGAGGCGCTGCTCGATGGTCGCGTGGCGATCGAGGGCGTGGCGCACGATCTCCGCATCGTCGAGCCGCAGCGGCTGTTCCGGCAGGTGTTGCACGACCAGGCTTATGACATCGCCGAACTGTCGATGGGATCGCACATCGCCGCGATCGCGGCGGGGCGGCGCGATTATCGCGCGGTGCCGGCGTTCCTGTCGCGCAGCTTCCGCCATTCGAACCTGTATGTGCGGACCGACCGTGGGATCGCTTCGCCGTCCGATCTGGCGGGCAAGCGGATCGGCCTCGTCGATTTCCAGCAGACGGCGGCGCTGTGGCTGCGCGGCCTGCTCGCCGACGATTACGGCGTCGCGCGGGAATCAATCACCTGGATCACCGGCGGCCTCCACGCGCCGATGCTCGAGGATCGGATGCCGCTCGCATTGCCGCCCGGCCTGCACGTCGAACGCTCGCCCGAGACGCTCGACGCGCTGCTGCGCGCGGGTGCGATCGATGCCGTCATCAGCCCGACCGCGCCCCGCGCCTTCGCCGATCCCGCCAGCCCGGTCGATCGGCTCTGGCCCGATCCCCGGGCGGCGGAACTGCGATACTGGCAAAGCCGTCGGCTGTTCCCGATCATGCATGTGCTGGTCGTCCGGCGCAGCCTGTGCGCCGCGCGGCGCGGTCTGGCGGAAGCGGTGTTCACGGCCTTTGACGCGGCCCGAAGCATCGCAGCGGCGGACTTGCAGGCTCGCGATTTCCCCAAGGTTATGCTGCCTTGGCTGCCATCCTTCGCCCACCAAACGCACGGCGCGCTCGGTACCGATCCCTGGACCTATGGCGTGGAGGGCAATCGCGAGGTGCTCGAGACGATGCTGCGCTATGCGGTCGCCGACGGGCTCGCGCCGGTATCGCTGACCGTCGATGAGCTTTTCGCCTGATTTGGCAGTCTTTTCCGGTTACGGTTCCAGTCGATTGACCCGCTGCCCGTTTCCTGGACCGATTGAACTGGAGAACTCGCGCTTAGGTTTGAGGGCCGGGTGATGGAGGTCGAAAAGTAGGAACGTCCTGCGAAGCGCAGATTGCGTTCGCTATGAAAGCATCGAGGACCGCAGAGCCTGAACGAAAGTCTGCTTACGGCATTGGGTGCTCCAAACCGGCCGTTCCGGTTTCCACCCGATCTGACGATTTCTCGCGACTGATCGCAGTTCGCCGGTTCAATACCAGATCATCCGCAACGCGCGTCGATTCCATTGTCGGCCCTGTGAGGATGACAGAGCCTTAGAAACCGCTGCAATCCCAACCGATTCGTCGGCCCGCTTCAGATCGGACCGCGTCCTGACGCGACGTGAACCGTTGAAGGCCACGGAGGTGCGATACCAGCGCGATACCAAACTGCGGGCATCACATGCCTAGCCAAGACGGCCTAAGAAAAAGGTCCAAAAATTCAATGGTTTGGAATGGTGCCGCTTACAGGACTCACATTGCGCTCTACAACCCGCAGGAAAGCAGAGGTTTTGGCTCGCCGCCAAATTCGTGGTCCCTTCGTGGCCCACTAAAAATTCGGTCCCTTTTTAGGCCTCGAACCGGTGCCGAATGGAGCACCGTACCTTTCTTTGAAAGCCTATGAGATCTGTGTTTTACCGTCGGGCCAACCCCACTGCCGCGCATAAGCAGTAGGCCAACAAACGGTCGATTCAGATTTGGATCGGCGCGACCTTCGCCGACCAACTGTTTGCGGCTACCCGCCATTAGGCGCTAGCCGTGCCCCTGCTCGCGGCTCCTGCTGCGATCCGCGTCACGCGCCGTTCGCCGCCATGGCCAGCACCCTTCGATCTCAGTTTCGAGGGAGAAGCTCAGGAAGGTGCGGATCGCGATGATGGCGCCGAGGAGCCCAACGCTCGCGAAGGTTAGCGGCGCGGTGATCGTTGAAATGATGTCGGCTCCGACGAGGAGCTCGAGACCTACGAGGATGCCACGCCCCAGTCCTGCTCGATACAGCTGATACGCATCGCCCCAGTTCATCTTACGACCATCGACGGCGAATCGTGCCGAGGCAAACACGACACCGCCGAGGATGATCGCCGCCCCCACCAGCTCCAGAAGCTTGGCGAGTGCATCTACAACAGCGTGCGCCTGCTCAATCATGCTGCTAATTACGAGGAAAAGGCGTCGTATTGCTATAGGTCGGTTGAATTTGCTGGCCGCACCTACCTGCAACAATTCAGTCCCCGCCATTCCCGACGCCTGCGGGAAGCGTAGCTTGCCGGAGGAGCTCGAACGAAGCGATGGCAGAGCTGTTCAAAATTACGCCGGCACTCCACTTCATTGCCTTCCGTGGCGAGGAGTATCACTCCGCCGTACGAATATGGGGCAAGCCCGACTTCATTCACCGCGATTGGGATCGTTGGGCGCAAGAGGACATGCATCCGGTCGACACGGTGATCTTCGCGCGGGGGACTGACCAAGATCCTGTGGTGCGGTTCAATAACTCGCCGCCAACGCCGGATTGACCCATAAGACGACATTCACGCCCGCGTCCCGGCTCGCTATTCCTGCCATCCATTCAGCTTCCGTCTCGGATCGGATTGACCGATTTCAAATTTTGGGAGCACTGGAAAGAAGGCAATCCGCCATCAATCGGGAAGATCAGCCTTTCGAACGGAATAGAGTTTTGAGAACATGGCGTCGGAAAGAAATGACGAAAGGTATTTGCGCGGCGCACTGACTGACTTTACCGATTTGTCTGTCAACACGGATGTACGTCCCAGCACCCAATGTGGTCGCCGCCATCAGCGATATCGACTGCGACTTATCGCTACTCAGAGTCCCGGAAGGCCGCCGCCGTGATGTCGAAGAGCTTCTGCGCGACGATTACGGCGGAGGGCGCATTAGGCGCCGTAGCGTCAGCGCCTACGTTATCCGCCAGCGCCGGGTTCGCGGTGAACATAGGTCCGCCGACCATGATGCCGACCGCCTGATTGCAAGACTCCCGGCGTACCTGCGCAATCGTGGTCCTCATGCTATCGAGTTGGCGTTCAGATCCCGCCGTCAACCCGACGACCGCGAACCAGGCGTTCTTGGCGATGTCGGCAATGTCCTCGGACGTGCCCTCGAGCTCGGTACGGACCTGCCACCCTGCCGCCAGCAGGAACCGCTCCACCATTGTGACCCCGAAGGAGTGCTCGTTACCCGGGGTCATCGCCATCAGGACTTGGCGACGTTCGTCCAGCGCCGATAGGGTATAGGTGTTGTTGAAGATCGCCAGCAGCTTCTGCAGCCGGGCAACACCCAAGGTGACATCGATGAAATCACACTCGTCGCTGTCCCACATTTCGCCGAGCAGGCGCGCGGTAGGTTCTAGCAGCTCGAGGAACAACGTCTCCATCGAAAGCCCGCGGTCACGGAGCACCAGCACGTACGCGGCCGCCGCCTCCAAATCACTGCCGAGCACAATGTCGGCGAGGCCCGTAATGTCGGCGCTAGTCGGAGCCAGGGTCTCGAGAACAACGTTTACGGATGGGGCAGTCGCAACAGCCGTGTGCAACCTCAGCAATCGCGGTACGATCTCATTCGACACGATGCGCGCCAGCTTCGCCTGCCGCTCAGCCACATCTTCTCGGCGATAGATCTCCGGAGCGACGAAATGCGTTTCAAGACGTTTTAGGCCATGACGGTGGATTGCTGGTCTAGCCAACGCGCTGCTCGCCTGCCCCATAACCTTCCTCTCCGCCTCGCCATTGTGACGATTGCAATGTCTGAAATCAGCACATCAGACGGCAGGTGTCGAGACCTTACGGTCCGAGAAACGACCTCCAGAAGAATCGAGAACACTGATAGGCTGCGTCCACGGCAACGTACAATCGACGTACGCCATCCGATCCGCGCTGGAACGCCTGCTGTTCTTTCGCGCAGCGACTGTGGCGTGCATCGGCTGATTAGGGTGCGGCAGTTTGAATGGAATCGGACTTGCAGGTGAAAAACCGACAGCTCCATATGGGGGGGGGGTGGTTTTAGCCGCTTGATCAACGCGGTGCCGGCGCGGGTCGGCTCGAAGTGTCCACTTGGCGAACGAATCAACTCCGCCCGAGCGTGTCCAGCGGACCCGAGTTTAGATGCTCGAGAATGCGTCTAAGTGAAGCGATGTTGCTGTCGTTTTCGGCGCTTGCGAGCGCATCCTGCAGAACCGCGCGGATCCCGTCCGCTCCGACCCGCTCCATATCCCAATGTGGATACAGGCGATCCCGCATCTCCACACTCCGATCGAACGGAACGATATCGTGGTGGCGCAGATCGCCATTAAGATCCAAGATCAGCTACTCCACTTCTACGGGCGGTCCCTCGACCCATTGGAAGAAGACACCGCTGCCGAAAACCAGCACCCCAGTGTTTCCACGTTCATTATTGCGGCGTTGAGACCGTTCGATGATGCGGCCGACTTCGCTCTCGTCGACGCCTTCGGCGGCACGACTGCAGTACACAAAAGTTTCAAGAAGAGGCGCGGCGTCTTCCAGATCCGCGCTGCCTGAAGAATCAAACTAATCGAACATAGGTCAGATCACTTTACTTATGCCGAGCCGGCCGTTACACCCTGTGGAGCAATGTGAGGTAGCGCAGTTTTCCAATTTAGGTAAGAAAGCATTGATGTTTCATCACATTCGACTTCGCACGACCGACCGACCGGCTCCAATTGCAGACATCGAGGGTCGCTCGCTCGGCTGACGACGGCTGCCATTTATTCTGGCGAATAGGCAGACCGGTTAAATCGTCATATCCCCAGTTAAATATGGGCCGACCGGCGCCATGTCGGGGACAGTAACTTTCGGTACCGCCCTTGATGCGGAAGCCGAGAGCCACTCATCTCCGCCCACCCTATGACGGATAGAACCATCACTACGCGGCGCCACACGACCATAGATGGGACGCTCGCGATCGGCGGGTGAGCCGGCGAACATCGCAGCGATGTTGCCGTAGGTACTTGGATCACGGCCGTCGAGACTGAGCCGATCGTTGAGATAGCAGGCCGTCGTCCATGCGGCCTCGGGGCTGGCCGTCATCGCGATGATCCGCTTGCTCCAGTACATCCGCAAATTGTTGTGCATCCAACCCTCGGCCAGGAACTGCCGCTGACAGGCATTCCACGTCTCGTCGCGCGTCTCACCCCTGAGCATCGTCGCAAGCGTCTCCTGGTCGCGGCGCGCGTCGCTGGCATGGTCGGTCATTGTCTGACGCGCCCAACTAGCGATCCTCTCGTAATGCTCGGGAACGTCCAGATGCCGCGCCTGATAGTGAAACCACTCGCGCCAGCCGAGCAACTCGTCGACAAACTTTCGCTTATGCTGTCCGCCAGCAGTAGCGGCGTTCACCGCAGCCAGGACCTCGCGCGGGCCGAGAACGCCGAAGTGCAGATAGGGCGAAAGGCCGCTAGCCCCGTCGGTGCGCGTGGCGTCGTTCCGGGTGGATGCGTAGCTGGGCAGCACATCCGCGACCAGCCGCGCGAGCCGCTCCACCGCCGCCTTCCGACCCGCCGAATGCGCGGAGGTCGCCGGAAGAGAATGGTCGATGTCGAGGCCTGCGATCAACGTATCGAGTTCGCCCACCCCGAAGTTGTCGGGCGTGAAGGGCAACGCACCGGCATATGGCGCAACATCGGCAAGCTCCTCATCCCAAACCGCCCAGGCGAAGCGCGCCGGCTCGTGGATGCGCAGGAACGCAGTCCGTCCGCGGACGTCGGCGCCGATGATGGCAGGCGGGACCAGGCACGCGGCGTTCACCGCGAAGACGGGTACGTCTACCCGTGCGGCTACGCGCTCAGACTGCCACCGCGCGACGAAGGTCGGCTGGTCCTCCACGAAAATTGCGGCAGCGTCGACACTCAGACGGTAGACCAAACCCTTCTCCCGTCGCTCGGCGCGGTCGATGAACCGCACGCACGCAAGCCCGCGTTGGCGACACCCCACGGCGAGATCGATGCTGGCGCCTAGGATGAAGTGGTGCAATCGATCTGACGCGTATGGATAATCCTCACGGACGCCGTGATAGACCAGAACAGGGAGGCGTAGCGCATTGCTAAGACGGACGGCTGCGTCGATGACGGGGTTATCGTGTGCGCGCAATGCCTGCTGCAGCCAGCACAGCACATAGCGACCGTCGGCGGCTGGCAACCGATCGTTTAGCGGGCGAACGCGCGGCGCCTGCTGCCAGTTTGAAAGACCATCGGGTAGCTCAGATAGCGCGGTCATAAACTCAAGCCTACGTTCTTTTCGGCTAACGCAACCGTCAGCCCCCAACCCATCAACGCCCGATATGAACCATTGTCGCGTCGGCAAATTCGTTCAGTGCACGAGATGCGAACCGCCCGATAGCAGTGCATCAGCGGCGTGCATCTCAGGTCGACGGATTTGCGCCAACGGTCCATGTGGGAATTGAGCGCCGCACCAAGGAAACCGAGCCACGGCTGTCATCAGAAATTACGCAGAGGGCGATCTCGATGCGTTGTATCAGATCGCCGTTCAGACCGGTGACGGCGGCGCCGACGCGTCACATTCGTATCGCGATCCCAGACTCTTGGGTCACATCTACGCAGCGCCCTACGCCCTGTTCGCACCGGAACTCGCCTTGGTCCTCGAAGACGACCGTGGCGTCGGCGGATACATCGTCGGAGCATTGGATACGCAAGGTTTCGAACAAATCCTCGAGGAGAAATGGTGGCCCGCACTGCGTGCTGCGCACGCCGCTATGGGGGACGATCTTATCGGCGTAACTGCCGGGGATGACGTACACGCCTGGCGGACCATCCACGATCCGCATCGCGCGCCGGACTGGCTTCTGGAGCACTACCCTTCGCACCTCCACATCAACCTGCTGCCGCGCGTGCAGGGGGGCGGTTATGGCGGACGCCTTCTTCGCGCCTGGACCGAGCAAGCACGCGCACTCGGCTCGACCGGATTCCATCTTGGCGTTAGCAGTGAAAACACCCGAGCCGTGCGCTTCTATGGGCGGCAAGGCCTGACGCGCTTGCTCCCGAACGATGAAGTCGACGACGCGGCGATTTGGTTCGGCGGGACAACCTATGAATGGTAAGTCGGCGCTTCGTTATCTATTTACGAGAAGAATCCGTCGAGCATGATCAGGCCGACGCAGGAGCGATTAGGAATAGCACCCGCGCGCGACAAAGAAGGTCTTAGATGTCAACGCGTAAGTCATTGCGAACAGGTGCGTGGGATCAGCCAAGATGACCCAGAGCGCTCCGTGTGTTTGCCAGAAGCTGCCACTTGTTCATGTCGGACGGATGAAAGCTTTGAGGCACGGGCCTAACCCGACGATCCGTGTGCTGACCTGCTGACGGCATTCGACCACGAGGCCCTGACCATCGATCTTTCTCTCCCCCCCCGGTGAGCGATATCAAGCCCGCATTCGTCAAGCATCGGAACTACGAAACGTCGCGTTGGTTAAGTCCCCAAAGTTAATTAGTGTTCTTGGAGTGCGTAACATGCGCTCGGTGAAAGGGATTAGTTATGATCCGTCCCACGCGTCATGTTCCGCGTACACAAGAAGAAAAGACCGACGACGCAAGCCGACTTGGGGAAGTTGAGGCGTATGGGTCACCTCGCAAAGTATGGGTCGAGGATGGACATGTGTTCGTAGAAGGTCATGACGGCGTAACGATCAGCATGACACCTGAGGTCGCCATTAAATTAGGTCAATCCATCAGCGAGGCTGGGACTGATTCGCTAATCAACAGGGTTATGGAACAGGCTGCCGAGGAACGCGGCGACCGGCCGACATTGTCGTCTTAGTCAGGAGCCGTCCGATAGCTTTGCGTCGATAAGGACCCATACCCGGACGTCCGCTGTATCCATCCGCCGAAGGCCGCGGATGATGTTAGCTCTCCTGCATGAAATCCGAGCGGCGTTGGTCGAGAAGTTCGTCGAGGTGGTCGAGACCGCGTCTGGTGAACGCAGTTGCGGAAACAGCGTCGTTGTCGAGGCTGTCGATGACGTTCAGGCAACCATCTTCGGGCGCCATCTCCTGGGCAAGTACCTCGACCACGTCGATTTCGACGCCGAGCCAGCTCGCGGCGTAGCGAGCGGTGAACACCATCGACGGTGCCGACATCAGGCGGCCTTCGCGACCTGGATCCGAGCTGCCCAGTTCCACGGCAATAGCTCGTCGAGCCGAGCCGCGGGGTGGTCCGCGATGCGGGCGAGCACGTCGGCAAGCCAGGCTTGCGGGTCGACATCGTTGAGGCGGGCGGTCTGGATCAGCGTGTAAAGGACGGCGGCGCGCTGACCGCCGCGGTCCGAGCCGCAGAACAGCCAGGCCTTGCGGCCGAGCGGGACGCAGCGAAGGGCGCGCTCGGCGGCGTTGTTGGTGAGGCATACCCGGCCATCGTCGAGAAAGCGCGTGAACGCATCCCAGCGACGCAGCATGTAGAGACACGCCTTGGCGAGATCGTGGTTGCGCGACAGGATCGCGCGTTGGGCGGTGAGCCAGGTGTGGAGCTCGGTCATCAGCGGCGCGCTGAGTGTCTTGCGTACCGCGAGCCGGTCGGCAGCGGACTTGCCGTTGATGGTGCGCTCGACGTCGAACAGAGCGTCAAGCCGCCGCACCGCTTCGAGCGCGATCGGGTAGATCATGCCGGTCCGCTCGCCGCGGCTCTTCTTGCGCGCGGCGCCTGCGACATCGGCGAGCTCGAAGAACTTGCGTCGGGCGTGCGCGAAGCACCCGGCTTCGCGTACTGGGCCCGGCGCACGACCTTCGCGGTACAGCTCGCCATAGCCGCCATAGGCGTCAGCCTGGAAAATCCCTGACCAGGACGCGAGATGTGCCTGTGGGTGCTCGCCGCGCCTGTCGCGTGAATAGTGGAACAGCGCTGCGGGTGGGTCGGCGCCGGCAAACGGCCGATCGTCCCGGACATAAACCCACAGCCGAGCAACATCGGCCTTGACCTTGGCCATGACAGGAACGGTCGTATCGTCACCGTGCAAGCGCTCAACGGCGAGGATGTGAGCCTCGATCTGCCTGTAGAGTGGCATCAGCGCGAATACGGCGGCGCCAACCTGATCGGCGAGCGTCGAGACGCTCAGCGGTACGCCTTCGCGCGCGAACCGCTCGGCCTGGCGGTTGAGCGGCTGGTGCTGGCCGTACTTCTCGAACAGCAGCATGGCGAGGAAGCTGGCCCCCGCCCATCCGCGCGGCACGACGTGGAACGGCGCCGGCGGCTGGCTGATAGTCTGGCAGTCGCGGCACGAGACCTTCTCGCGGACCGTCTGGATAACCTTCCACGACCGCGGGATCACCTCAAGCGTCTCTGTCACGTCCTCGCCGAGCCGGGACAGGCGCGAGCCGCCGCAGGCCGGACACGAGCACGGTGCTGGTATGACAACACGCTCGCGCGGCAGGTGTTCGGGGAACGGCTTGCGCATCGGCCGCTTACGCTCGAACGGGGCAACGTTGGTGGTGCTGGCGGTAGCAACCTCGGCGGCAAGATCGTCCTCGCTTGCGTCGGCCTCGAGATCCTCGAGCTGTAACTCCATCTGCTCGAGCAGGCGGCGGCTGCGCTCGGCGCTCGAACCGTACTGCTCACGCCTGAGCTTGGCGATCTGCAGCTTGAGAGGCTGTCAGCGACACGACGCCGTCGTTCGCCGAGGGCCAGATGAACCGCCCCTTCTCCAGCCGCTTCGCATAGAGCGACATGCCCAGACCGTCGTGCCAGATGATCTTGACCAGCGATCCGAGCCGACCCCGGAACACGAAGAGATCGCCCGCGTGAGGATCGCGGTGGAGGTGCTGCTGTACGAGCAGCGCCAAGCCCTGCATCCCCTTCCTCATGTCTGTGTGGCCCATCGCGATCCACACCCGCGCGCCCGGTGGGATCACCGCAGCGCCTTCAGCGCCGCCGCCGCCAACGCCGGCGACGCTGAGTTGAAGATCCGCAGCCGTCTGCCGTCGGGCAGATCCAGCACGGCCGCGACGACAGGCTTGGACGCTTGCCCGGGCGGACCGTCCATCACCACCGCCGGCACGAACACCGGATCCTCCCTGCGCAGCGCAGCCCCGCGCCACTCGTAGATCAGGCTGCGGGCAACGTCATGGCGTCGGGCCACATCGCAAACCCTGGCGCCGGGCCGGAGAGCGTCCGCCAGAATCCGCTCGCGCTGCTCATCGCTCCAGCGACGCCGACGCTCTGGCCCTGCCAATATCGTTACCTGTGCCATGATCGGAACGGACGTCCTTACGTACGACTGTAAGGACGTACTCTATCCCCGACCCACACTCCGCAAGGCTGCACCCGTCGGATGGATACGTCTAACCGGGGGTCGGCTACGCCTCGAACGTCTAGCTGCAACGGGAAGCGTGACCTTTTTTCCGCCGCATGCAGCTTTGCATCGCGAAGCAAAAAAGGCCCTTCTTCTCGTCTTTCGCTGTGCTGCGGCCGTAAACGATGCATCGCCGAGCGCCCCCGGCACCTGATCGCCATCGAGGCCGCGACGGGCGCGGATCGAAGCAAGGAGATCAGACATGGCTATGCGCCGCGACAACTACGTTCGTCCGACGGCAGGTCAGTTGCGCCTTATACCCCGCGCCCGAAACGGTCAGAAAATATTCGCTCCCGTCGCTGGGTCCCGCCCCCAATCACAGACCATTGGCGTTCGCAACGGAGCAAAGCCGTCGCTGATGGGAGGATCTGAAGGCGCCCGACCGTAAGACACGGTCTCCTGCGGACGGTGCCACCACCTCTCACTAGGTTCGTTTCGCAATGATAATAACCTGTGACGCCATCTTGGCCGGTCCTAAATAATCAGGTGTCCTTCCGCTGCAGATAATAACATTCGTTTTGGCAACGGGATCGAACCCGTCCAACACGAGTTCATTCATTAACCTACGGGGTGCGGTTTTAACTCAAACTAGCTGAGCGGCGGATTGGAGACCAGCGTGCCCGAGCTAGAAAGAATGATGAAACGCCAGCAGGTGCTGGCCGCGTTTGGCGAATTCGCGATCCATTCGAACGACCTTGACGCGGTGCTCATGGAAGCGTGTCGGCTTGTCGGGGAGGCGACCGGAACGGATCGCGCCAAAGTCCTTGAAATACAGGAAGGTCGGCAAGAGTTGCTCGTCCGCGCGGGCGTTGGCTGGGCACTAGGTGTGGTAGGCAAGGTTCGCCTTCAGATGGGCGAACGCTCGTCTGAGACATACGCTATCGAGGCTGCCAGACCGGTTGTTTCGCAAGACATTGCGAAGGACGACAGATTCGATGTTCCGCCCTTCATGAAACAGGCCGGAGTCGTCGCGCTCGTCAATGTCCCGATCTTCGTTCCAGGCCAGCGTCCTTACGGCGTGCTACAGATCGACGATACGAGGCCGCGCGAATTCGGGAATGACGAAATCGAGTTTCTGCGAACCTACGCCATGATCCTCGGTCCGGTCATCGATCGCCTGCACTTGGTCGAAGAGCGCGCACGAAACCGGGATGTGATGAGGGCCAGCGAGGCACGCAACAGCTTGCTGGTCGGAAGCTGGGCCCAGGCGCAGTGGGAAACCGATGGTAATGGGGTCGTTGTTGCAGACAGCCCGAGCTGGCGCGACCACACCGGTCAGACCTTCGAGGAGTGGCTCGGCTACGGCTGGTTGGACGCGATCCATCCCGACGACCGGGCTTACGCCGAGAAGCAATGGCGCGAAGCGATCGCGGCACACGGGCTGGTCGATGCGGAATTTCGCCTTCGTGCCCCCGATGGCGGCTGGCGCTGGACCAATGTTCGCGCTGCCCCCGTGCTTGATGCCGAGGGGGGCCTGGCGAAGTGGGTCGGAATGAACATTGACATCGACCCTCGCAAGCGCGCCGAAGCGGCGCTGCGCGATAGTGAGTCGAAATATCGATCGTTGTTCGAGTCGATCGATGAAGGCTTCTGTATCGTCGAAGTTGTCTTCGAAGAAAATGGCAAAGCGACTGACTATATCTTCCTGGAAAGCAATCCTGTCTTTGAAGAGCAGGCCGGCTTCAAGGTCGCGCCCGGAAGCCGTATGCGGGCGATCGCGCCGGACCATGAGCAATTCTGGTTCGATACTTATGGCCGTATCGCCGTAACTGGTGAGCCAGCGCGCTTCGAGCACCGGGCCGCGGCGCTCGGAATCATTTTTGACGTATACGCTTTTCGCATCGACGAGCCGGAGCGTGGGCGCGTAGCTATTCTGTTTAGGGACATTACTTCACGCAAACGTACAGAGGAGCAGCTCCGCGCATTGGTTCTTACCGGCACGGCCTCGACCTATCGAATGAGTCCCGATTGGCGGCTGATGTTCCAGCTCGACAGCCAGACCATGGCTATCACCGACGAGCCGATCGAAAACTGGGTCGAGAAATATATTCCGGATCAGGATTTGCCCGACGTCAGGGCCGCAATCGAGCGGGCGATCCGAAACAAGGCGCCGTTCGAACTCGAACACCGCGTCCGTCTCGCAGATGGCACCGTCGGCTGGGTGCTATCGAAGGCGGTTCCGCTGATCGACGCAGATGGCGCGATCATCGAGTGGTTCGGCACAGGGAGCGATGTGACCGAGCGACGCGCGGCGGTCGAGCAGGTCAGGGATAGTGAGGAACGGCTGCGCCGGTTCGGCGAGGCATCACAGGACGTTCTGTGGATTCGCGACGTCGAGACGTTCCAGTGGACCTATCTGACTCCAGCTTTTGACACGACCTATGGGCTGGACCGTAAGGCGGCGTTGAAGGGGGACGATTTCCAGAACTGGCTCGACCTGATCGAGCCCGAGGATCGGGCACACGCGGCAACCTCGATCAGGCGCGTGAGCGCGGGCGAGCACGTCACCTTCGAATATCGCATCCGTCGCCCTTCAGACGGCGCGATCCGCTGGATGCGCGATACCGACTTCCCGATTACGGATACTGCGGGGCGAATTATCTCGATCGGCGGCACCGGTCATGATTTCACTGACGTTAGGGAAGCAGAAGAACGTCTGAAGACGCTGATGGAGGGCATTCCGCAGCTGGTCTGGCGGGCTGTGCACGGGGGAGAGTGGACTTGGGCCAGCCCGCAATGGGCCGAATATACCGGCCAGACCGGCTCCGACAGTCACGGTTCGGGCTGGTTGCAAACCTTGCATCCCGACGACCGCGCGGCGGCCGTCGACGCCTGGGGCAACGCGATGGGCGATGGCGGCTTCCAGGTTGAGTATCGCATCTGTCACTTCGCAGACGATCAATATCGCTGGTTCCAGACCCGCGCGACGCCGGTGCGCGACAGTTCGGGGGAGATCATTGAATGGCTGGGCACCTCGACCGACGTTCACGATTTGCGAGAGTTGCACGAGCGTCAGCAAGTGCTCGTCGCTGAGCTTCAGCATCGCACCCGTAATCTCCTGGCCGTTGTGCGCGCCGTCAGCGACAAGACCGCGCGCGCGAGCGTCGATATTCCGGATTTCCGCAGCCGTTTTCGCGACCGGATCGAGGCGTTGGCGCGTGTCCAGGGTCTCTTGTCCCGGCTGCACGAGCATGATCGGGTGACCTTCGACGAGCTCATCAATGCCGAGCTGACGGCTATGGACGTCAGCCCCGGACGTGTGACGCTCAGTGGGCCCGGCGGCATACGCTTGCGCTCATCTACGGTGCAGACACTCGCCATGGGGTTGCATGAGCTTGCGACCAACGCGGTCAAATACGGCGCGCTTGGGCAAACGGCTGGGCATCTCGACATCACATGGTCGCTGGAGGAAGTCGGTGAAGGCCGTAAGCCATGGCTGCACATCGATTGGCGAGAACGTGGCGTTGAGATGCCACCCGTCGGGTCAGCACCACGTGGCACCGGTCAGGGCCGCGAACTGATCGAGAAGGCATTGCCGCATCAGCTGCGCGCAAAGACCTCGTACGTTTTCGAGTCCGACGGCGTTCATTGCACGATTTCGATGCCGGTATCGGCGAGCACAGGGGATATAAAGCATGCCGGAGCAAAGCCTTGAAGGATGCCATATCCTTGTTGTTGAAGACGAGTACATGCTGGCCGATGAGCTTCAGGCTGAACTAACCGACCTTGGTGCTACCGTGATTGGACCGGCTGGAACGATCGAGGACGCAATCGATTTGATCGCGTCTGCGGTGAAGATCGACGGCGCCATCCTCGACGTGAATTTAGAAGGCGAATGGGCATTCCCCGCGGCCGATGCCTTAGCCGAGCGTCAAGTGCCATTTCTGTTCACGACGGGCTACGATCAGTCAGTGTTGCCGAGCCGATTTTCAGATATTGTTCTGTGTCAAAAGCCTATCAATATCAGGCGAATTACGGAAGCAATTGGGCGAATAGTTCATGGTTAGGTCTTAGCTATCAAAATTTCAAAATAGGTGTTAGCTGTTAGCTGCTGTTACAACCAGTCTATTGGACAGCAGCAACCGGCCTAGCTTACCTTAGGCTGCGAAGGTCAGCAGCCGCATTCTAACCCGTGGCCAGATGACCCACTTGTGGACGTTCGGCATCGTGCTTGCGCTTCCAGGTTCCGGACATTCATTCATCGGTTTAAGCGATCGCCCACAGGACCCTAGGAATGACGAAATTTGGGACAAAGATGGTGTATCGCGGCGGCTGCATTTCGACAGCGATGAGATTGCAGCCCCTTCACATACGATGCCTGGATCGGGGTCGAGCCTGACCTCGTGCATCGAGGGAAGGAGTGAGAGC
>NZ_JAXOJQ010000005.1:0-253756 GCF_036663815.1 Parasphingomonas frigoris
GTCGTGATGGCGATCGAGCCGGTTATCGTAGAGCCGCGAGGCGGAGCGATAGGCCGCAGCAGCGAGCGCATTGGAGCCGCTGCCGCGCGAGATGACCTTTGCCGAGAAATGGTAGATTGCCATGACGGCAATCCACTTACACCTCAAAGCGCACGTCGGCACGACGTATAAGCGCGCCCTCAAAAGATTTCATCTTTCTCGGGACTGGGCAATCCCAAGAGATTTCAGGATATTGTGCCTGATCGACCGTGACGATAACTGGTTCGTCCTCACCCCGAGAAGGAGGAAGAACCATGCGCAAACCCTGTGACTACGACGCGGAACTGAAGTTGCTGAATGACAAGACGCGGCAACTCAAGGAGCAGCGGCTGCGCCAGCTCGGTGAGCTGGTAATCGCCACCAATGCCGATGCCTTGCCGCTCGAGCAACTTGCGGGCGCTCTGCTTGGCGCCACAGAGACGGAAGAGCAGACGACGAAGGAGGGTTGGCGCCGGCGCGGTGCCGCGTTCTTTCAGGTCGCAAGCAAAGCTGGCGGCGGCGCTCGCGACACTGCACGCTGCGAGCAGACGGACCGTGGCGGCGCGGCATCGGTTTCAGGCGAGGGCGGCGCGTAATGACAGCCGGGCATGGGCGGTGAAGCGTCGCGAACGAACGCGACAGCTGATCGAGCTGGGGGGCCTCGTTGCCAAGGCTGGCCTGATCGAGCTGACCGACGACGATCGCGCCGTGATCTTCGGATTGCTGCTGGGAGGCGTCGCGATGTTGCAGAGCGAACGCCGCGAAGAAATGCTCACGCTCTGGCGACGCCGCGGCAAGCGCGCCTTCGCGTTTGCCGCCGATGCAGCCACGTCCGAATAGGAACGATGAATGATGACCCACTGGCCGTGCTTACCGCCACGATCGCGCGGACGCCCGAATGGATTCGGCAGGAATTGCTATCGAAGGAGAAGGCCACGCGCGCCCGCGCAGAGGAAGCGCTCGCCGCGATGATCGCGGGCGCGCTACAGCGGAACGACGGCGATACGTCAGAGCGTTAAGCGGCCGCCTTCTGTTCGAGCGCGGCGATGCGTTCCGAACAGATCGCATGAACGACGCGACCCAGTTCGTCGACCTGCTCGCCAAGCCAGGAAAGCTCTTCCTCGCTGATCTTGTAATGCTTCGAGTAGCGCGCTTTCACATAGGCTTCCCGGAGCTTTTCGAACATCGCGCGCTGCTTGTGATTGTCGCGCGGCCAGACGTGAGTGAGCCGTCGATCAAGGCGCTCGGCTTGCGTCCGAAGGAAGCCGAGATTGTGGACGTGCGGTGTGTAGAAGGTACAGACCAGCAGCACGCAATGATAAAGGCTTTCGGCAGCCTGATGGAGCAGGAAGGCAGATTTCTTGTTCCATTTGCGGCTGGCCGCAAATTGCGCCGTCTCTAGGAACTGCTGCCCGCTGGGGAGCCATTCCTCGAAATAGTCCTTGGCCATGCACAGCGCCTGCGCCGGCGTCTTGGGCTTGGGCTCGTGAAGTTCGCTATCCTCGCTCTGATAAAGCGCGATGCCGTCCTTCGCGACGTCCATGAAGAAGTATCGGCCATGGGCCAGGCCGTCATTCACCTCGCCCAAGGTGTGGACGATGAAATTGACCGGCGTGCGCAGCGTCTTGGTGACCGACAGCTCGCGGATCAGCCGGTCGTCGAGCTTCGACCAATATTCGACCCGATCGGTCAGGCGCTTGTCGGTGACGATGATCAGCAGATCGAAATCGGATTGATATCCCTTGGCGGTATGGGGCTCGTCGACCCAGCCGCCGCGCGCATAGCTGCCGTAAAGGACGACCTTCTGAATGCGACCCTTCTTCTTCCACGGGTGCGTGGACAGCGCAAAGGCATCCTCGAATTCCTCGAAGATGATCTGCACGACACGCTCCAGCTCGCGCTGCTTGGCCGCCGGCAAATGGTCGAGCTCGGATTTCATAAACTCCTCCTAGCGTTACGTTGGCGCTGCGCCAATATCACCCGGCATGCGCCGGGCGATGTGCCGGATATCAAGAGAACCACCGTCGCCTTCGCGCATCCCACCAGCGCTGCCAGGACGTGCGGTCGTCACCGTCCAGGAAGCGTGACAGCCAAAGCAGCGCTTTCACCATGTGCCGCTCAACCTGTCGGATGCTCAGCCCGGTTGCCCGCGCGATTTCGGCATAGCTCGAACCGTCCAGCCGATGCGCGAGAAACACCTCGCGCGTCGTGCGCGAGAGAGACAGCATGGCGCGCTCCATCGTCGCCAGTTGCTCGGGATGAACCGGCCCGTGCCACTCGCCATGGTCCGCGTCCGTCGATCGATCGAAGGCGCGCCGGGCGCGCGCCTTCAGGTCTTCGGGATCGCCGGTCATGCGACCGACTCCTGCTGGGTAACGTCGGCACCTTCGCCGCGAAAGGCGAGCAGGTAATCCGCCGCCTTGCTAGCGGCGCTGGCCGCGCGGAAGATCGCCTTTTCATCTTCACGCAGCACGGCAAGCCAACTGCCAATATAGTCGGCATGCCGCACGGTGGGCTGGATCGACAGCGATGCACAGGCGAACGCGCTGGCCATCTCGGCAACCAGTTCCTCGCGGGCATAGTCACCACTGCCAAAGCTGCCGCGCTGATCACGATCCAATCGGCTCTTGTGCCCGGTCCAATGCCCGAGTTCGTGCAGTGCGGTGCGATACCAGTTGATCGGCTCGCCGAATGCAGCCTGCGGCGGCACCGCGACATAATCGCCACCGGGAGAATAATAGGCTTCCCCGCCCCCGACGTGAAAGTCTGCACCACTTGCTGCGATCAGAACCCGCACCTGCGGCAATATCTCCGCCTCAGCCGGCATGTCCGGCGTTGCGGTCAGCGCCTCGGGCAGTCCCTCACACTGGTCGACATTGAACACGGTAAAGCGCTTGAGAAACGCAATCTGCCGCGCATCGCGATCCTCGTCCTGCGCTCGCGCTTCCTCGCCCTTCGGCGTAAAGCGATCGGCATAGCAAACGGTCGTGCCCCGCTCACCCTTGCGTACATTGCCGCCTGCCGCGTGCGCCTGCCGGTAGGTCAGCCAGCGCTGCGACGCGTACCGTCCCTCGATCACCGCCGCCCACAGGATCAGTATGTTAATCCCGGAGTAGCGCCGCTCAGTCCCCGCATTGTGCGGCATGGTGCAACCGCATGACGCTGCGTCCCACGGTTGAACCCAAGGCAACCGTCCCGCCTCCAGCTCAGCAATCACGCGCGCCGTCACCTCGGCATAGAGGCTCGCACGGTTGGTCTCGGTCTTGTCCTGCATCGTCCTCACTCCTTCAAACCACCGCAACCGGCGCCGGAATGGCGGGGGTGGGCGGCAGGAGCGGACCGGCAGTCCCGCAAGAGTGGCGGGCGGCACCCGCAGGGCCGAAACATGAGTGGAGGAGCCGGCACAGCTGGCTTGCGACCCTCCGCGGCGGGACTACAGGGTAGCGACGCCCACCTCCGCCAATTCGAAAGCCGGAGGCCAACGACATCGCGCTCGCGCGATGTCCGCAGCACCGCAGCGCGAGGCGCTGCCCAGCTCCATCGGAGCTGCACAAAGACGCACTCTCGAATCCGGTCGGCGGCGCAACCGCGTGCGCGCGGGCATGTGGGTCAGCCGCCGCCGCGCCCTCCGGTCGTATCGAGTGTGCCACGCGGAAAACAAAAACGCTGCGACCCCTGACGGCTTCGCAGAAGGCCGTCAGCGCGCGCTCAATTGGTCCCCGCGTACCGCTTCACACGGCCGTGCCGCTGCGTCAGTGATAATCATCCCCATGGACCAAGACGCGTAAGCGACTCGGCGGCGCGCATGCGCTGGAAAGCACGGCCGCACGACAGCGCGGAACGTAATCCGACGCCTCCATTCAAAGAGGGCTACGCCCCAACAAGTCTTTGCACGCTATGGTACGAGGCGTGCGATCAGCCTCTTGATCCTTAAAAATTAACGCTGAATGCTCGCCAAGATGTATTGAAATCAGGAAGATGTCATGGCGAACGACAGCTCCGACCGTATCATTCGGCTCAACGACGTCCTTTTGAAGACAGGGCTTACCCGCTCGACGCTCTACCGCAAAGTCGCGTCCCGAACTTTCCCTCAACAGATCGCCATCAGCACCCGCTGCATGGGCTGGCGCGAATCCGATCTGAATGACTGGCTCAAAAATCCGATGGCGTATTCCGTTGATGAATAGCGATAGCGCCGATCGTTTGATACGGCTCGACGAAGTGAAACGTCGCGTCGGGCTCGGCAAGACGATGATCTATCGTCTGATCCAGCAGCAGCGCTTCCCAGCGCCCTACAAGATTTCACAGTTCGCCTCGCGATGGAGCGAACGCGAGATCGTCGCCTGGATTGACGCTGTGAAGGATGGGTTCGAAGGCAAGAAGCGGGTATTGTGACGAAATTTTCGGCTTCCAGCGTGCTGCGGGGTGGCCAATTCCTCAAATCAGGGGACAGGGCAGGGCGTTCATTGCGTCGATGCGATTTCACCGACCTGAAAACAGCGCATTAGGCCGTAAGTTCGGCGGCCTCCGCGCCAGTCGAGGCCGCCTGCGGCCTACTCTCCGCAGCCGCACGCGTTGATGCCGCCTTCAAAAGATTTGGGTAGGTTCTCTATGCGAATGCTGATGATCCGGCCGAGATCGCGCCAGCGTTCAGGAGGCACTGGGGCACACCGGAGCATTGTGCCGTTTTTTCTTTATCGCCGACGAGCAGCCATGCCAGCGCGGGCAGACTAATGAGCGATTTTCGATTTTCGAATTGTCATGGCTTTTGCCTGTCATCCGAGGTCTTGAGCGATGCAGTCAAAATGCGCGCGCGAGAACCAAGAACGGATACCTGGACCAGGGTATCCGTTCTCGGGGAGGCTTCTATGAAAACGACGCTCAAGGTTTCGAAGGATCTGCACGAGGTGCTGATTACCGAACTTCACCACCGTTTCTATAACAGTTTGCAGGTCATCTCGTCCTTGGCTGGCGGCCTGCTGCGCGCGGACCTATCCGCTCTCGACCAGCGCCGACAGGCGGCGGAGCTGCAGGAACGGGTAGTCGTGATCGGGCAATTGTACCGCCTGCTCTCTGATAAAAACGAAACTGACTTCGAGCGGTCCTGCGAACAGCTGTGCGAAGCGGTCGCCCTTGTTTTCGCGCGAGAAGATGTTCGCTTCCGGCTTGCCGTCGACTCGGGCTCGATCGACGCTCCGAGCGCAGAGGGTCTGCTGCTCATCCTGACAGAGCTCGTTACCAACGCGATAAAGCATTCAGTCGCGGATGCCCCCATCCTGATAGAGGTGGATCTGGCAATCAAGAGGGAGGGCGGTTACGAACTGACCGTCAAAAGCCCCGGCGACCCCCGATGCGGGGACGACCTGAGGCTGCCGAGAGTCGCGTCCCAGCTGGCCCGTGGGCTGGGTGGAATTCTGACCGTCGACGCGAAACCAAAGCACGTTGTTCATGTCCAGGTGCCGAACTCGCTTAGCTAAATTCGGTTTTGCAGGCGCTGCACGGTGCTTCGCGCCGACAATGCGGGAATCTCGCCCTGGAATTCGTGCTCAAGCATGCGCCGCACCGCTTCGATCTCGATGTCCGTCAGATGTTCGATCCCGATAAATTGATTTCGAGCGCCATCGGAGGCGCGTATCAGTTCATCAAGTTTTGCTTGGATGGCGGCGGCATCTCGGTTCTGCGAGTTCTGGATGAGGAACACCATTAGAAACGTAACAATCGTCGTGGCCGTGTTGACGACAAGCTGCCACGTATCCGAATAGCCGAACAGCGGGCCCGTGGCACCCCAGAGGATTATGACGGCGAGCGCCGTGCCAAAAGCGCCTGGTTGTCCGGTCGCGGCCGCAATGCTTGCGGCAACGCCCGTGAAGACGCGATCAACAGCCTTCATATCCTTGCAGCCTCACTCATTGTGAATGCTTTGTCGACTGACAAGGCCCGATACGCCAACCGCCGTCCGCCGCTTCGAGCGCCGCAGCTAGGGGCCTGGACAGGTCTGGGATAGCTTGCATGGGTGTCTCCGTGGAATGGAGGCGGTTAGCCCGTCGATGCATTCGGTTCTTGTCCGTTTCAGGCACTTTTTGTCGGTGCGGGCACCAGTTGGTACTACACGCTGACAGATGGATGCTGCGAGAGCGCTGCTCCGGCTAGCAGGTCACCGTACGTTCGTCAGACTCGCGGGCGTGCGGTTGCCTTGTGACGTACTCCGATGGATGAGGAAGGAATGTTTGGCACCATCGACCCCACTGGCGCGGCGCACGTTGTCCAGCTCGCGCTGACGCCCATCTTCCTGCTGACTGGGCTTGCATCGCTACTCAACGTGTTTTCGACACGGCTGGGGCGCGTAGCTGACCGGGTCGATCGGCTGGCCGAAGATTCGACCGATCATCCTATACAGCTGGCACGCCTTCGATTGCGCTCGCGCGCGCTTGATCTGGCTGTTCTGCTGGCGACCTTTGCGGGTGCGCTCACCTGCTGTGCAGCCTTGACGCTTTTTCTCGGCGTGCTGCGCAACGCGGCCACCGGCTACATCCTGTTCGCGCTGTTCGGATCTGCACTCATCTGTTCGGTTGGAGCGCTGGCGGCGTTTGCCTTTGAGACCATATTGTCCGGCCGCTCGATCCGGGAGCAGGCCCAAGCAGGCGGCGACAAACAGGAGTTAAGCAGCCCGCTCGTTGGCGGCGATGTTGGGCAGTGAGAGCGAATTGACCGTTGGGACCCGAACGTGCGCAATTCCGAGGTGGTGCCATCAATCTCGATCTTCACCCCAGATGTCGTCTGTCGATCGATTGATTTCCGCTTGGCGACAAAGGTCGATCCTATCAGCTTCGCATCCGCGGGCATGCGCGACGCCCCGCGGCGACAGTTCGGGCGGACTGGGCGCAATCTGACCCCCACGTTGGCGTATTTCGTTTCCGTCGCCTTGTGACCGCCGATGCGCAGCAGTCGCAAACAAACGACGGCGGCCGGAGTAAAGAACGTCCCGCCACCAACGCCTATGGTCGTTCTGACGGGCACATCGATCCCGGCGCCAGCGATTGTCACGGGAGGAACCGCGATGAAAAAGATATTCTGGGGGGGCGCCGTAGCGAGTCTGTCGTGCGCATCTTGCCTGCTGTTGGCGCAATCGGCGCCGGCGCAATCGACTTTGCCTCCGGGTGTGCAGGTTGTGCCACCGGCGGATAGCCGGACGATCGCGGACCCCGAACAGTTGGCGGAGCGGACCCCCGGCCACCTCATCCAGGATCTCCACGCGGCCTTCGGTTCCCATGGTGCCCGCGCGGTGCATTCGAAGGGTACGATGCTCACGGGCTACTTCGAGCCAGCTCCGAATGCTCACTTGCTGTCGAGCGCCGCGCTATTCCGTTCCAAGACACCGGTCATCGCCCGATTTTCGGATTTCACCGGTATTCCCGACATCCCGGACACCCAGAACGGGGCTTCGCCCCGCGGATTTGCGATCAAGTTCCTGCTTCCCGATGGCAGCAACTATGACGTCGTCAACCACAGCTTCAACGGGTTTCCCGTATCCAACGCTAGTCAGTTCGGCGAACTGCTGGAGGCCATCGCGGCCAGCGGTGCCCAAGCACCCAAGCCCACGGCGCTCGATGCGTTTTTCGTGACGCATCCGGTGGCGAAGACGTTTCTCACGTCACAGGCGCCGCCTCCGGTGAGCTGGGCCACGACCGCGTATTTCGGTGTAAACTCGTTCCAGTTTATCGATGGTGCGCAACATGCCCGTTTCGTGCGCTACCGGTTCGTGCCCGACGCGGGCGAACGCTATTTGAGCGACGCGGAACTTGTCGGCCGTTCGCCTGACTATCTGGCGAGCGAGATCACTTCCCGAGTCTCGGCCCATCCCGTCCGCTTTACGTGGTATGCGCAGATCGCGGAGCCTGGTGACGTGATCGAGGATCCGTCGATTGCCTGGCCGAACAGCCGCGAACTGATCAAGTTGGGCGTAATCACCCTCGATCGCGTCGGCTCGAATTCGGCGCTTGCCGACCGGTCGGTGCTTTTCCTGCCTGGCACCACGCCCCCCGGCATCGCGCTTGCCGACCCGATGCTCGCGATCCGCAACGCAGCCTATCCGCTGTCGTTTCACGAACGCCAAGCACGCCGGTAGCGGATCCAGATCTGCCCGGGACGCCGCATTCTCGATCGAGACACGGAATGTACCGGGCGCCAAAACGAAAAGCTGCGCACAGCGCCATCGGGAGCAACGGCCATGGTTGGCTATCTACCCACGATCATCACCGAGAATGCCGAACAGGGGTTCGAGCTTGCGCTCAAGCTCTCTCGCCTAGCCGTCAAGAAGACCCAGCCGGACGACGAGGTCCGCGCCCGACTGCGTCCCGCATACGACGAGGACGCTGATGCGCTCATCTCGGCGTCGCTGGTCGTCGCGACGAACTTTCAGACGATCGCCGCGGCTAACAATTATTGGCGCTGACTACCGGGATCATTGTGGCTGACATTTGGAAGGCAGTTCGATCATGCATCTCGATCCACTATTCCTCTCCCGATTGCAGTGGGCGTGGGTGATCGGATGGCACATACTGCTGCCTGCGTTCACCGTCGGACTGGCCTCATACATAGCCGTATTGGAAGGCCTTTATTACTTCACCGGCAATTCGCCATGGTTGCGGATCTCACGCTTCTGGACTCGAATTTTCGCGGTGTCGTTCGCGATGGGGGTCGTGTCGGGCATAATCATGCCATTCCAGTTCGGGACGAACTGGTCGCGCTTCTCGGACGCAGCCGCCAACGTGATCTCGCCCATGCTGGCATATGAGGACTTGATGGCCTTCTTCCTTGAAGCCACGTTCCTCGGCGTCCTGCTCTTCGGGCGAACGCTGGTGCCGCGCGGCGTTCACTTCTTTGCCGCGTGCATGGTCGCAGTCGGGACTCTCTTTTCCTCGTTCTGGATCCTTTCCGTGAACAGCTGGATGCAGACGCCAGCGGGCTACGCGATCCACGATGGGCGCTTCTTCCCGACCGACTCGATGAAGATCATCTTCAATCCTTCGTTTCCCTACCGGCTCGCGCACAATGTCAGCGCGTTTTATGTCACGACCGGCTTCGTCGTCCTCGGAGTGGCCGCATATTTGATAAGACGCGGTGTCCACGCGGCCGATGGCCGTCGCATGCTGAAGATGGCGTTAGGCTTCCTGTCCGTATTCGTCCCAGCTCAGATCCTTCTTGGCGACCTGCACGGCCTGAATACGCGCGAATACCAACCAGCGAAGCTGGCTGCGATCGAAGGCCGTTGGGAAACCGGTCGCCGCGTCCCCCTGACGGTTTTCGCGATCCCGGATCAGGCCGGCGAACGCAATCGTTTCGCACTCGAGGTGCCCCTCGCAGGTAGCCTCATCCTGACCCACTCGCTCGACGGTGAGATCAAGGGGCTCAAGGCGTTCCCCGCAGATCAACGGCCCCCGGTATGGCCGGTCTTCTTCGCATTCAGGATCATGGTCGGGATCGGGCTGATCATGCTTGGCGTGGTTGCGGTCGGCTGGCTCATGCTGGTGCGTGGCAGGCTTTTCTCCAACTGGTATCTTCGGGCTTGCGAGTTCAGCGCGCCCTTGGGTTTCGTCGCCGTGCTCGCGGGCTGGACGACGACCGAAGTCGGGCGCCAGCCCTGGACGGTATACGGCCTGATGCGCACCGCCCATTCGGTTTCCCCATCGCTTACCGGCTCAGACGTCCTTCTGTCGCTTCTCGCTTACATGGCGGTCTATCTGATCATGTTCCCGGCGGGGATCTTGGTCATGGCGGGCATGGTCAGAGCCGGGCCAACGGCTGCGAGCACACCCGACGAGCCGGTCCAGGGTCTGCAGCACGAGGCGCCTTTCAGTGTTGCCGTCAACGAACCCGAGGGGGATTGAGACATGGGCGGCCTTCTGGACCTTGTCCTTATCTGGACAGTGATCATCGCGGTCAGCGTCTTTCTTTACGTGCTGCTCGACGGCTTCGATCTGGGTGTCGGCATCCTGTATGGTTTCGCGGATGAGCACGACAAGACGATGGTGATGAACGCCATCGCGCCGATATGGGACGGCAACGAGACATGGCTCATATTGGGCGGGGTCGCGCTCCTGTCGGTTTTCCCTCTTGCGTTCGCGATCATCATACCGGCCGTCTATTTTCCGGTTCTGATCATGCTTCTCGCGCTGGTATTCCGGGGCGTCGCCTTCGAGTTTCGTTTCAAACAGCCATGGATTTCGCGTATTTGGGCGCAGGGCTTCTGCTATGGTTCAGGAATCGCAACGTTTGCCCAGGGCGCGGTGCTAGGTGCCTTCATTCAGGGGTTCACCGTTCGCGGGCGCGAATTCGTCGGCGGATCATGGGACTGGCTGACGCCGTTCTCGATCACCACTGGCATCGCGCTCATGTTCGGATACGCGCTGCTCGGTGCTGGCTGGCTGGTGATCAAGACCGAGGGCGAGCTGCAACTGTGGGCCCGACGCATGGGCGGCCGCGCTCTTGCAGGCACCGTCGCCGCAATTGTCCTGGTAAGTCTTTGGACGCCGTCGACCGACCCCGACATCATGCGCCGCTGGTTCTCCTGGCCGAACGCACTTATCCTTTCTCCAGTCCCGCTGGCGACCGCCGCGATTTGTTGGTTTGGTTGGACCGGCGTGAAAGGCAGCGGCGGCGACAACCGTATATTCCTGTCAGGCCTGGGCCTCTTCCTGACATCGTATCTGGGGATCGCGATCAGTCTCTGGCCGATGATAGTGCCCCACAGGTATTCACTCTGGCAGGCGAGTTCGTCCCCGGACACCCAGGCCTTTCTGCTGATCGGAACGCTGTTCCTCCTGCCCGTGATCCTCTTCTACACCGCGTGGTCATACTGGGTGTTTCGCGGAAAACTGAAAGCCGGCGTCGGCTACCACTGAATTCAATCACGCGACGCTGGCTAGGCGGAAGGGCACAAAAATGTCGAACGGGGAACACCACGCGGCCGAACGTTGGTCCGGTAGCGTTGCCGGACCAGTGATGGAACGAGGGTCTGCTCTCGAGGCAGTGAATGCCGCTGTCCAGGTTCGGCCGCCTGAGTATCAGCGAGTCTTCCGACAAGCCATCGATCAGCTTCACGACGAGGGACGCTACCGCGTGTTCGTCGACATCCTTCGAGACCGTGGCGCCTTCCCCCGCGCGCAGTGCGTGGCCGGCACCGGCGGCAGCAAGCCCGTGACTGTCTGGTGTTCGAACGACTATCTGACGATGGGCCAGCATCCTGCCGTGATCGCAGCGATGGAAGCTGCGCTTCGGGATGTCGGCGCTGGCTCCGGCGGCACGCGCAACATCGGCGGCAACACACACTATCACGTTGAGCTTGAAGCTGAACTCGCTGATCTGCACGGCAAGGATGCCGCCCTGTTGTTCACGAGCGGCTTCGTCTCCAACGAGGCGACGCTCGCGACGCTTGCCGAGGTCCTGTCGGGTTGCATCATATTCTCGGACGAATGCAATCACGCATCAATGATTGCCGGAATCCGGAACTCGCGCGCCGAGAAGCGGATCTTTCGCCACAACGACGTCGGCCATCTCGAAGGGCTGCTGGCTGCAGCCGGCGCCCAAACACCAAAGCTCATCGCTGTGGAAAGCGTCTACTCAATGGACGGCGACGTCGCGCCCTTGCGCGAAATCTGCGATCTTGCGGACAGATATAATGCGCTGACCTATGTCGACGAAGTTCACGCTGTGGGGATGTACGGAGCCCGGGGCGGGGGCATCTCGGAACGCGACGGGGTCGCTGATCGGATCAGCATCATCGAGGGAACGCTGGCAAAGGCGTTTGGCGTCATGGGCGGATACATCGCTGGCGATCGCGCGATTGTCGACGTGATCCGGTCATACGCGCCTGGGTTCATTTTCACGACCTCGCTGTCCCCGGTTCTGGTGGCCGGCGCGCTCGCCAGCGTTCGTCATCTCAAGCGCTCGGGTGTGGAGCGGGCTGCCCAGCAAGCGGCCGCCCAGCGCCTCAAGCTCATGTTGCGGCAGGCCGGCTTGCCCGTTCTCGCCACGGACACACATATCGTGCCTCTCCTGGTGGGGGATCCAATTCGCTGCAAAGAGATTTGCGACAAACTGCTCGATCACTATGCAATCTACGTCCAGCCTATCAACTTTCCGACCGTGCCGCGTGGCACCGAGCGCCTACGCTTGACGCCTGGGCCGGCGCACGATGTCGCCATGATGCGCGATCTCGTGGCGGCGCTTGCCGAGATTTGGGGGGCGCTGGGGCTGAAGAGGGCAGCGTGATCACGGCCATGTCGCGCTACTAGGAAATAGCTTTCTGCCCACGGCCTACATCGATCTGAACGATCCACGGCAACTAGCACGCCAGTCGATCGGCATTGAACCGACACCTCACTGGTGCACGCTAGCTGGCTAATCCGCGCGCCGACGCGGGCCTAAATCAAGTCTCCATTGTGGAGGTAAGGCGATGCGAGGCGATAACGACGGTGGGTTGGGCCAACTTCTGCGTATCGTCGCTGGGCTGGATCCTCAGTTCGCGTATTTGATGGAGCTCATTGGCTTGGGCGCAGCGCTGTTCTTTAACATCTGGCAAAGTCACCGCCGCGCCGAGCCTCGCAGCCAGACATAACACCTGAAATTCACCGCTTCGTTCAGAACCGAAGGAGGGTTGTGCCGCTCTGATTTCGGCACCCGCTTTGCTCTGAATGTCCAGATCGACTGATCTAGGATGGGGTAGTAAGTCCGGCGCAGTTTCCAATTAGCCCAGTCGTGTCTCCGGGAGCATGAACGTCCGATCCCCGTTCGGAACGTTCAATACGACGCGGGATCCTCGTTGCAATGTTCTCGCCGAAAGGTGACGCACATGAAAACCACGGCTGCCGTTTGCAGAGAGCCTCGAACACCTTTCGTTTTCGAGGAAGTGGAACTGCCCGACCCTGGCGTCGGACAGGTTCTTATCAGGATCGCTGCTACGGGACTCTGCCACAGTGATGTCGCGAGCCGCGACGGGCTGCTTGGCGCGCCTTTCCCTGCCATCTTCGGTCACGAGGGCGCTGGGATCGCTCACAGCGTCGGTCCCGAAGTCACGAAAGTCTCGGTAGGCGACCACGTCGTTCTCGCTCCGATGTCCGATGGGACCTGCCGGGAATGCCAAATGGGTGCTCCGATGTATTGCGCGCATTTCGACGCACTCAATCTTCAGACTGAGCCGCAGGGCCAAGTCGCGCGGCTTGCCGATGGAGGAGAGGCGCGCATTGGCTATTTCGGCCAGTCGTCCTTCGCCTATTACGCGCTCGCCAATGAGCGCAACGCGGTCAAGGTGCCGCCGGAGGCGGATCTCACGCTGCTCGGACCGTTGGGATGTGGTATCCAGACTGGCGCCGGCACCGTGATGAACGGGCTGCGGCCGGAACCCGGTTCGACCATCGCAATCATCGGCACCGGTGCGGTTGGACTGGCGGCGCTGCTTGGCGCCGTGGTGTCCGGCTGCGCTTCCATTATCGCTATCGACCGCGTTCGGAGCCGGCTCGATTTGGCGGTCTCGTTGGGGGCAACGGACGTGATCGATACCAGCGATGGCCGCGACATCGGTTCAGCTATTCGGGCAATCGTGCCTCACGGCGTCGACTATGTCGTCGATGCGGCTGGCGTGCCAGCTCTGATAGGCCAGGTCATGGCAGGGATGGGCAAGCTCGCGACATTGGCCCTCGTTGCAGTTCCCCCCACGCCCGACCGTCAGTTGGAGTTGCCCTGGCTGACCATGCTTCTCGCCGGGCAGAAGGTTCAGGGCTTCATCGAGGGTGACTCGGTCCCCGACGTCTTTATCGATCGCATGATCCAGCTGCAGCGCCAGGGGCGGTTTCCGTTCGAAAAACTGATCCGGGTCTATGACTTCGCCGATCTCAATCAGGCCGTGGAGGACACCCATACGGGCGTGACCATCAAGGCGGTCGTGAGGATGGCGCAGTCGTGAGCGATACACATCATGCCGCAGGATTAGATCGAGAACAGGTCGGGCATCTGCGCCATTTTGCGAATCTATCGCGTCAGAAGCCAAACGACTGGTCGTTGATGAAGGGACGTTCGATCGGGCAGGACGATTTCGGCGGTTACCGTTTCCAGCTGGCCTATATGATGTATGCGCTGGCCCTTGCACATATCCATCGGCTGCCAGCAGCGCCCGGTGTCTTCAAACCGATATTCGAGCGACTGTTCGAGAAATTGCTGCTCCCCGAAGTCTGGATGTATTGGCGCGACGTCAGCCGCGGTGGGAGCATCTTCAACGCTCATTTATCGGACCGCTACCACGAGGAGTGGGATCCGGTCGGCCGGGACAACATAATGTATAGCGCATACGTCCAGTCGGCAGCGCTCCTGTTTCACTACCTCTTTCGCGACGACCGCTTCGCTCGCCCTGAAGCGATTGCCTTTCGGCATTGGTCATTTTTTTGGGGAGGGGAGCCGAAGGAATTCCTATACGACGAAAACAGCCTCAACGAACACGTATACTGGCTGATGGCGGAGAGCGGTTTTCTCGGCGTCGCGTGCGAACCCAACTGCATCTTCCAGATCTGCAATCAGCCCGCGATCCTGGGCTTTCGACTTCATGATCTAATCCATGGTCAATCACGCGCAGACGAGGTTATCCGCGGATACGAGGCTGCCTGGTCTGAATTCGGTCGGGCTGGAGACGATGGTCATTTCCTCATGATGGTGACGGCCGACAGCCGCACCCCGCGTCCCAACGCGCTGCGGTCTCCGTGGGTCGACGCATGGACGGGCGCACTGATGAATGCGTGGAACCGCGACCTGGTCCGTGCCCTCTATCCGCTGCAGAGCCATGATCTTCTCGTCACCGGGCCTGATGACACGATCTCGGTTCGGGTCCCGCAGCGCCCTGAGGTCATGGGTCAGCGCATCGTCAGCGACGATTGCGATTTCGGCTGGGCCGCGGTCTGGACCTCGGAGGTGGGTGATAAGCAATCGCTGACCGGGCTTCTGCGCCACGCTGATAGATTTATGCACCCGACCTGGGCTGACGGTGGCCTGTATTATCCCCGCAATGACCAGATACAGGATGCCGAGGGGAACCGCACCCTAGTGGAACCGCATACCGGGAACGTATTGCTCGGATATTCGCGCCTCAACGTGCCGGACGGGCTTTGGAAGCTTTATAATCGTCCCCTTGATGATGGATTTTTCGAAGCTCCCGCGCTCATCCGTATCGATGAGGATATCGCAGTCAGCCGGGCCTTCGTCAGAGAGGGGGCGTTGCATTTCGATATCGCTGGCCCGCTTGGAAACGAGGTAATTATTGGTCGGATGCCTCAGGGATGCGAGTGGACGCTGCAGCTTTGCGGCGAGGTCGTGGCGGAAGGATGCGGGGCAGGGACACCGCCCGGCAACGAATTTGTGCGCGCCGTAGAGGATGGCCTAGCGGTCCGATGCACATCGAACGGCCTGTTTGCCTTCACGCTGACCATGGCGAGGAGGATCGAGGCGTGATCACTCCGGAATTCAATCTGATAGACCACGATGGGAATCTTGTCACCGAACGCTCCTATCGCGGACGATACATGCTAGTCTATTTCGGCTTCACGCATTGCCGGATCGTGTGCCCACGGGCGCTTGCAAGGCTTAGTCAGTCGATCAAGCAACTCGAAGGCCAGGCGCCCGAAATCGTCGGCTTGTATGTCACCGTCGACCCCGAGCGCGACACGCCAGATGTCATGCGACGCTTCCTCGAACCTTGGCCTGGCTTCACCGGCTTGACCGGCAGCGCGAGTCAGATCGACGCCGCCAAGCGGGCTTTCAAGGTTTTCGCTGGAAACCGTGTAAGTGAGGACGATGGTTACCGCGTGCCGCACAGCGCGTTCACGCATTTTCTGGATCCGGTCGGTCGTCACATCGACCATTGGTCTGACGCTCTCGATGTTTCTGAAATCGTAGGCCGGCTGCGAACCGAGATCGAACGTTAACGCCGCCGCTAGCCGTCCACGGTGCCGACAGTCTCGCGCCCGTCACTACCACGTCACCAGATCATCTGCGGGCGTTTCAGCTGAAGGCCAAGAAGGAGTTCGAAGTGAACGAGATAGCAAATGAGCATGGGCTCGACGCGGATGCCGTTGGACACCCGTCGCGGCATATACCGGGGACCGACTCGCGGGCGCCTTCGGAGCCCTACAGGTCGTCACCCGTCTTTACCGCAGATACTCTTCCGAAAGCCTTGCAGCACGAGCATCGCACGAAGCGGGACGTCTGGGGGGTGATAAACGTTCTGGAGGGGACGCTACGCTATTGCAAAGAGGATGGATCCGCACCGGAAACGCTCACTCCCCAGTCTCCAGGTCTCGTGCGGCCGGACGAGCCGCATCACGTCGAGGTCATCGGCCCTGTCACGGTGCGCATCGATTTTTACGATCATGAGCCTAGGCCGGGACCCTGATCATCGTAGGATTCATCCTGAACTTCCTGAACTTCCTGAGCAACGGCAACGCGCTTAATCGTCTTTTTTAGCGGCTCGAAGGTGCCGAAAAGCGCCCGAAGATCCACACGCCGCACGAGGATGTCTTCGATTGTGTATTTATCGAGGACAGCCAGAAACGCCTCGGTTGCCTCTCTCAGGACACGCGGCATGGTGCACGCAGGGGCGATGAGGCAGGAGCCACAGTCGACCATCTCGAATCCGGGTTCGCTATGCCGCACGACATCGCCAATCCGAATTTCTGACGCGGGCCTGGCAAGTTTCATGCCTCCGTTCCGTCCCCGGACATTCGTCAGGAAGCCTGCGCGGCCCAAATCCTGAGCGACCTTCATAAGGTTGTTTTTCGAAATCCTGTAAGTGCCGGCTATCTCGGCGATCGACGACAGACCTTCTTCGCGCGCACCGACGTGAAGCAGCACGCGGATGGCGTAGTCGGTGAACCGGGTAAGTTGCATCGTCGTCTCCAAAAGCCACTGCGCATCGCCAATACCCCATCGTCGCCTTATTGAAGAGGTCTGGACCGCCGCCCGGGAGCGCCTTCGCGCTGAACTTTGCCGTGAATCCACCTCGGCCCTCGGCTTTGCACCGCCTGCGCTTCGGAGCCGTGCGCCGTCAATAAAAACATTCTTTTTTGTTGCATGTTTTCGTGATGTTTAATAGAGGCATATCAAATGCACCATTTAGGACCCGAGATGAGCGTTCAACCCCAGATCCAGGAACGGGCGATCGAGCCATTGCTCTCGTGCTTCTACGGCCTTGTCCGGGAAGACGAGATGCTTGGCCCAGTCTTCAATGCGGCGGTCGGCGACTGGCCCGCCCATATCCGCCGGCTGACGGATTTTTGGTCGTCGGTGATGCTCACGAGCGGCCGATACAAAGGCAATCCGGTCGCGATCCATCTCGAGCATGCGGCTGCTCTGACCCCCGCGATGTTCGGGCGCTGGTTGACGCTTTGGCGGGAGGCGACCGCAGCGATGCTGCCGGCTGCCGCGGCCGAAGCAATGCAGGCGAAGGCCGAGCGCATCGCGGAAAGCCTCCAGCTGGCAATCACTTACCGTCCCCAACGCACCCAACAGGGAGTAACGAAATGACCAATCAACTGAGCCCGCAGACAATTGCACTCGTCAAGGCTACCGTTCCTGCGCTCGTGGAGCACGGATCGACCATCACGCGGGTGATGTATGAGCGCCTATTCGAGGATGCCGATATCCGCGCCCTCTTCAATCAGGCGAACCAAGGCGAGGGTGGTGGCCAGGTGCACGCACTCTCGGCGGCGATCATCGCCTACGCGCAGAACATCGACAATCTGTCGGCGCTGGCGCCCGCGGTCGAGCGGATATCTCACAAGCACATCGGGTTTGATATCCTGCCAGCGCATTACCCCTTCGTGGCTACTGCCTTGCTTGGAGCCATCAGCGAGGTGCTGGGCGAAGTCGCCAGCGATGAGATCCTTGCTGCTTGGGGCGAGGCGTATTGGTTCCTGGCCGGCGTGCTCAAGGCCCGCGAGGCAGCTATGCGCGATGTGATCGTCCATTCGGAAGGAGGTTGGAGCGGCTGGCGGAAATTCGTCGTCGCCGAAAAGATTCGGGAGAGCGCGTTGATCACCTCATTCGTGCTTCGTCCTGTGGACGGCGGCAAGGTGATCCCGCATCGACCGGGTCAATATCTCACGTTCCGCTTCGATGCGGCAGACGCGCCTGGCTTGAAAAGAAACTATTCGATTTCGTGTGGGCCTCAGTCTGATCATTACCGGATCTCGGTGAAGCGCGAGGCAAACGGAAATGGCGGATCGCGACATCTTCACGACTTTGTCGATGTAGGTGACGTGCTGGAGACAACGCCCCCTTCGGGAGATTTCTTCCTCTCCAACGATCCCGCACGTCCCGTCATTTTGCTATCGGGCGGCGTTGGGCTCACGCCCATGGTCAGCATGATCGAGGCGATTGCCAAGCAACATCCGGCCCTGCCAACCTACTATGTGCACGCGACGGCCAGCAGCGTTACCCACGCCATGGATGCTCACGTTAAATCGCTGGCGGCCCGTCACGCCAACATCAAGGTCGCGACCTTTTACAGTGATGCGCAGGAGACTGACGTCCGGGGCCAGACGCACGACGAGGACGGCTTTGTCTCGGTCGACTGGCTGCGAGCGAACACCCCGCTAATGGAGGCGGAGATATATCTCTGCGGGCCAAAGCCATTTCTGAGGACGTTCGTCAGCGGCCTGACCCAGGAAGGGGTGGCGGGTGAGCACATCCATTATGAGTTCTTTGGCCCGGCCGACGAACTGCTGGCCGCCTGACCACTCGACCTATCAGGGGTAAAATGGATGTCCGTTCGGCGCGCTGAAGGATGGGTTTGCACCGGGTGTGGCGGGCAACTCAGCCGCGATATAACGGCGACGATCGTCGCCATGCCTGTCGTGGCTACGTTCGCCGCGATCGTCGCGTGGGGTGAAGAAACGCTGCCGGTCGTATTGTCATTTTTGACGATCGCGCCGCGGCTGTTCGACTTCGACGAGCAAGCGATCGCCGATGCTCATCTTAAGTTGCGGGACATCTGATGCGGTCGCTCATGATCTGGGTCGCGGTCGTCGCGCTTGGTCTGCTCAGCCCAGCTGTAGCCTTTGCAGGGACGGGCGATGCTCAAACGGCGTGGCGGCTGCTCGACTATGTGGCGGTCGATTATGGGGGGGCAGTTGCCGACGGGTCCGTAAAGAGCGGGTCGGAATATGCCGAGATGAAGGAATTTGCCGCCGACGTGACCGCCCACCTGCGGGCCCTTCCTGTCACCCCCGCGCGCGCGGCACTGGTCCAACGCGCGTCGAACCTTCAAGACGTGATCGCCCACAAAAGCTCGCCGCAGGAGGTGGCGGCGCTCGCGCATCGCCTCGCCGTGGATCTGCTCGCAGCCTATCCGGTTCCGCTCGCTCCCGCGCGGCCGCCTGATTTTGCGACAGGAACGCGGCTGTTCGCACAGAACTGCGCGTCTTGTCATGGCGTCAGCGGCGACGGGCATGGTATCTACGCGGCGAAACTTGCTACCCCTCCCATCGCATTTACTGACGTCGAGCGGGCACGCCAGCGAAGCGTGTTCGGACTCTATCAGGTCATAAGCCAAGGCATAGACGGCACGGCGATGCCAAGTTTCGCCAATCTCCCGGGCGATCAGCGCTGGGCGCTTGCGTTTCGCGCCGGCAGCTTCGCGCTGTCCGATGTGCAGGCGGCAAAAGGTGAGAAGTTATGGAAGTCGGACCCGCGGCTGCGGGCGCAAATTCCCGACCTCAAGACACTCGCTGGGCTTACTTCGGTGCAGCTTGCGGGCAGCATAGGACCGACCAGATCTGACGCGGTGCTCGCCTATCTGCGTCGCCACCCCGATCAGGTGATGAAGGAGAATCCAAGCGCGCTCGCGTTGGCGCGCAGTGATCTCGCGCTTAGCGCTGCTGCTTTCCAACGGGGCGATCTACCCTTGGCGAAGGAGCTGGCGCTGTCCGCCTATCTCGATGGATTTGAGCCGGTCGAACCAACGCTCGCGGCTCGCGACGCGGCGCTCATGTCTCGTATCGAACGAGCGATGGGCGAATACCGTGCCGCGGTTCAAAATGGCAGCTCCAATGATGCAATAAACAACCGGGTAGCGGCCTTGGGACGGCTTCTCGATGACGCCGACGCCGCTCTCGCGCCGAACGTCGCGACGCGGGGATCAACCTTCCTCGGCGCTTTTACGATCCTTTTACGTGAGGGAATGGAAGCTCTCCTCATCGTGGTCGCCATGCTCGCGTTTCTGCATAAGGCGGAAAGATTCGATGCCGTTCGATACGTGCACGGCGGGTGGGTCACCGCGCTTGTCGCCGGCGGGATCACCTGGGCAGTCGCCACTTATGCGATCGGAATAAGCGGCGCGAGCCGGGAACTCACCGAGGGCTTCGGTTCGCTGTTGGCAGCGATCGTGCTGCTGTCGGTTGGGATCTGGATGCACGGCAAGGCGCAAGCCGATCAGTGGCAGCGCTACATTCGGGAGAAAATGTCGCGCGCGCTGTCACGCGGATCTGCTTGGTTCCTTTTTGGGCTGGCGTTCGTCGTGGTCTATCGGGAGGTGTTTGAGACCATTCTCTTCTACGCGGCGCTCTCGACACAAGGGAACGAAGGCACGCTATTTGGGGGCGCCGGAGCTGCGATCGCATTGCTGGGTGTGATAGCCTTCGCGATGCTTCGATACAGCCGGTCGCTCCCTATCACCCAGTTTTTTCGCTATAGTTCGTGGCTGATGGCGGGGTTGACGATCGGGCTCTCGGGCAAGGGGGTAGCCGCGCTCCAGGAAGCGGGAATCCTGGATATCTACCCGGTGGACGGCGCACCCCAGCTCGCGATCCTGGGTGTGTATCCGACTTGGCAATCCATCCTCGTACAGCTTTTTGTGGGAGCGACGATTGCGGTCGGGTTCGGTCGGAATCGCCGAAAACATGCTTCGGCCGAATGCGTTGGCTGATACGGCTTCACTCCCTAGTCGCCAGCACCCTTGGCGATGACATCGGAGATGTCGCCTGCGGCTCGATCCCGTTGAGCTTGCAGGTCTCGATCACGGTGTAGATCGCGGCGGCCCGCTCGCCGTCGGCCTTCGCGCGGGCGTACAGCCAGTCCTTGCTGCCGATGGCGATCCTGTACGTTCCACACTCGGCGACTTCATTGTCGATCTCCGAGCTGCCGTCGTCGATGAGCCAGGTAATTGGCTTGTCGATGGGCGATACAATGACGGCGCAGCATGTCACCGATGCGCTGGTCGTGGCGATCTGGCGGCGCGGCAAGCCCGATGCGCTGCTGCATCGCTTCGACTGGCAACACGGCAGTCTGGCGTGAGCGGGATCGCACAAAGCGACAACGCGCAGCGGATTCCTGCAAGATAAAACCGCCTGTCCGCCGCACGCCCCACTGGGCGCTGTGTTTGCGATTGCTTCGCTTCCAGCACCAATCAGGTGCCACTCAGGCTGATTATCGCACCAATCGGCCGCCTTTATCAAAGCTGCATCGTCAACGCCCACAAGGCAAGAAGGAGCGTCGCATGGTATCGACCGCAGCCCAAGCCCGGCCCCCCATCGCCGCTCTTGCCGTTGCCGGATACGGTGCCGTGCTTGGATCGCTCTTCCCACTGATGGCGGTGATGACGGGCGCCGATATCTCCGGCGGTCTCTCCGTTGCGGCGGACAGCGGGGCTTTGGTCAACACCAGCCAGAATATTGGGGCGGTCGTCGGAATCCTTATCGCCCCGAGTTTTGCCGCCGGCATCGGGCGCGGTCGGACAATGGTGCTGACAGGAACGGGGTTCGTCCTTGCGTCGGTGGCATGCGCGCTGGCCCCATCCTTGGGCTTAATGCTTCTCGCTCGCTTCGTGCACGGCGTCTTCGGCGGCGTTCTGCCGTTGTTATTCATGTTGCTCGTCATGACCTCGCTGCGCCCCGGCGAAGGCAAGTTCGAAGGCATGACCCTTTTTGCGACATCAACGACCCTCTTCTTTGGATTGGCAGCGTCGGTCGGAGCGCTTCTGGTCGATACGTGGGGATGGCGCGCCCTGTTCTGGGCGCAAGCGATTGCCGCTGGCCCTTATTGTATCGCGGCGTCTCGGGTTCTCACCAGCGAAAAGGGGCGGCAGGGCGTGCTCGGGTCGACTGACTGGATATCCCACGCACTGCTATCGTTCGGTCTCGGTTTGATTCTCATCGCCCTTTCTGAGGGAGAGCGCCACTTCTGGCTCGAAGCCTGGTGGATTCCAGCCATGTTGGTTGGCGGCACAATCTTCACGGCGTTTGCCGTCTATAATCTCCTTACCGCAGCGCGTCCGCTTCTGACGCTGGCTGTCTTTCGGAGGTCGACCTTCAGCTGGGCCATCGCCCTCTCGCTGATCTTTCGTTTTGGGTCACTGTTCGCGATCTTCATCGTGCCTGCATACCTTGGCCGGATCCAGGGCTTTCGCCCGGCGGAGATCGGCGAAGTCCTCGCCTGGATGACACCTGCAGCTGCTGTATCGATTGTTGTCGCCTGGGCCGTCGCGAGGCATTGGGACACCCGGTGGCTGCTGTCCGCCGGGCTGGGCTGCTTCGCATTGGCATCATATCTCTGCGTTGGCCTCGGCTCCGAATGGGCAGTCGAGCAACTCCGCGAGGCGGCTGCCATCGCCGGCTTCGGCATGGGCCTCTTCGCCGTGGCGGTTCTGCGATACGCCGTGTTTGGTGCCACCATGCAGGACGGGCCCACCGTCGGGGTCATCTTCAACCTCGCGCGGGTTTTCGGTATCGTCGTGGGCCTCGCGATCCTCTCCCATCTGGTGGCAGAGCGCGAGAAGTTTCACTCCGCCATTCTGACCGAGCGCTTGGCAGCCACCGATCCCGAGACAGCGCAGCGCCTGGCCCTGTCGGCGGGCAGCTTCTCACGGTTCAGCGCTGACGCGGTCGCCGCGCAACGTGACGCCTTGGCGGGGCTCAGCCGCGCAGCGGCAGGGCAGGCTTTCACCTTGGCGTTCGCCGACGCCTTCACCGTCACCGCAATCGCGCTCGCTCTGGGCGCAATCCTGGTTTGGGCGCTTCCCGGCATTCCCGCCGAAGTTGCGCCCGCAACACGAGAGAGGAGCCTCGCATGACCACGATCACGTCGATCCAACCAGCGACGGCCGAAGGGCTGTCGCCTCCCGAGCCAACCGGCGCGCCTGGGCGCCGTGGCCTCACCGCCGGCCGCCGTCTTGCGGTAGCGTTTCTGGCTGCCGGAGCCTGCATCGCGCTCGTTGGTGTCGCTTACCGCGAAGGTCCCCAGACTGTCGGATTCGTTCGCACCGACAACGCCTATGTGAAGGGTGATGTCACGTTTATTTCACCCAAGGTCGCCGGCTACGTCACGCAGGTTCTGACCGAGAATGACAGGAAGGTGGCGCCGGGTGAGGTGCTCGTCCGGATCGATCCCACGGATTACCGTTCAGCGGTCGCGGATGCTGAGGCCGTTGTCGCGCAAGCCCGCGCGGCGATACGGCAGATTGCAGCGCAACACCTACTGCAGCGCGCGCAGATCCGTGTCGCAGACGCAGGCACGATTTCGGCGATGGCGACCGCGGGCAAGACTCGGGCTGACTTTGCAAGATCAGACGCCTTGGTCGGCGAAGGCGCGATAAGTCGCCAACTTTTCGAGAGCGCCAGGGCCGATAACGTCAAGGCCAGTTCAAGCGTTTCGCAGACGCAGGCGCAAGCCGACTTCGCGCGCAGGCAGATGGGCGTTCTGGACGCTCAGCGCCTTACTGCGGAAGCTCAGCTCAGCAGCGCTCAGGCGAGGCTTGTTCGCGCACGCGCCGATCTCGCCAGGACGGCGATCGTTGCTCCTCGCGAGGGACGCGTCGCGGCGCGCAACGTGAGGCTCGGCGAGTTCGTCAACACAGGGACACGCTTGCTAGCGATTACGCCAACTAGAGGATTGTGGGTCGAAGCGAATCTGCGGGAGACGCAGCTCGGTCGCATCGTTGCGGGTGACCGCGTCCAGATCTCCGCAGATGCGGTTCCGGGCGTAAACTATTGTGGGGTGGTGGAAGGAATACAGGGAGCCAGTGGCTCGGAGTTCGGCGTGCTCCCGCCCGACAACGCGACTGGCAACTTCACCAAGATCGTCCGTCGCTTCACAGTGCGAATCCAGCTGGACCCCAATCAGGCGGGCCTCGAGCGGCTTGCGACCGGAATGTCCGTCACTCCCAGCATCGCGCTCGGCTCCCACGTCGACGGGCGATCGCATGGCGGACTGATCAGCGGGCTAGTCGGCGGCAGCTTCCGCTGCGGGGGGCGGTCATGAAAAAGATCATTCTCGCCATGATGCTGACGACGGCGTTGGCTGGCTGCGTGACGCCGCCCCGGCTTGGTCCGCAGGCGACGGCGAAACCAGTGACGGCCTATGAAACGGTTGTTGGTTTTTCGGCACCAGACGCGCGGTGGCCGACCGAGCGCTGGTGGAGCGCATATGGCGACAGCCAGCTTGATGCGCTGATCGACGAGGCGTTGACCAACGCGCCAACCATGGCTCAGGCGTCGGCGCGCTTGCGGAAAGCGCAAGCGCTGGTCGGCGTGGCGGATGCAGCGACGCTCCCCACCATCTCGGCCGACGGCTCCTTCACTGCCGGAAAGCCAAGTACGCAGGACGGCATTCCCATCTTGCCGGAGCGTCAGGGATATCACGACTACGGCCGCGCAACCTTGGGGTTTTCGTGGGAACTCGATTTCTGGGGTAAGAATCGCGCGGCTGTGGCGGCCGCCACCTCGGATGCTCAGGCCGCCAATGTCGACGCAGCGGCAGCGCGACTATTGGTGTCATCCTCCGTGGCTGCAAACTACGCGGACTTCGCTCGTCTCTACGCCGATCGTGATGTACTGGCAGACACTCTTGCGATCCGCGAGAAGAGCTTGAGACTGGTCAAGGCTAGGTTTGAACACGGCTTCGATTCCGATGCTGACCTCGCCCAGGCGGAAGCAGGGCCACCCGCTGCAAGGGCAGAACTTGCGCAGGCCGACGAGGCGATTGGGCTGGCACGCAATCGCCTGGCCTCCCTGCTGGGTGAGGGACCCGACCGCGGTCTTCGTATCGAGCGCCCGAAAGCTCCCTTCCTGCGCGCCTTTGGCCTGCCCAAGAACCTGTCGGTTGATCTTCTAGGACGCCGCCCCGATGTGGTTGCAGCGCGCTGGCGAGCCGAAGCCGCAGCGAAGCGGATCAAGGTCGCGCGCGCGCAATTCTACCCGAACGTCAATCTTCTCAGCTTCATCGGGTTCGACGCGCTCGGCATCGGCAACCTGCTCAACAGCGGCGCCGACGTTGGCGGGGCAGGGCCGGCGATCAGCCTCCCGATTTTCGACGGTGGACGGCGGCGAGCGAACTACCGCGCCGCTCGGGCCGACGATGACCTGGCGATCGCAACATACGACGAGACGGTAAATCAGGCCATTCGCGAAGTCGCCGATGTCGTGGTTAGCAGCCGGCAGCTCGCCATCGAGCTAAGCAATGCTTCTGCCGCCGTCGTATCCAACGAACGTGCTTACCGCTTGGCTCAACTCCGTTACACCGCAGGCGCCGCCGATTTTCAGTCTGTCCTGCTTGTCGAAGACCGCCTTCTGACGCGCCGACGCGTCCTAAGCGCGCTCCAGTCGCGCGCTTTCATTCTCGACGTCTCGCTCACGCGCAGTCTCGGTGGCGGCTTCTCGAGCTGAAATCGATTGGCGGCGCTGAGGCATCAATCATGTGAGCCGCTGCTCACTAATCGAGGCCCGAGCGACATTCTATTTGCAGTTTACCAAAGAGTAGAGGAGAAAACAGTGTCCAATCGTCTCGATCACAATGCAGCGTCGCCGGCAGGCATGAAGGCACTTGGCCAGTTGTATGGTCACGTCGCTCAATCTGGTTTGCCCGCGCCGCTCCTTGACCTAGTTTATCTGAGGGTAAGCCAGCTTAATGGCTGCGCGTATTGCATAGACATGCACTCGCGCGACTTGCTGGCAAAGCAGGTTCCAGTCGAGAAGCTCTTTCTAGTCCAGGCATGGCGCGAAGGTGGTGGAATGTTCGACGAGCAGGAACGGGCTGCGCTCGCCTGGGCAGAGTCTGTCACACTTGTGGCCGACACCGGTGTTCCCGATGCGGAATATGCCGCGGTCAGTAAGGCCTTTGAACCGAGGGCTCTTGCGGACCTGACTCTGGCGATCGGCATGATGAACACATACAATCGCATGGCCATCAGTTTTCGCGCGACGCCGGGGTCGGTGATCCGGCTAGCCGGATAATTGGCGAGCTCCGGGCACCAATGAGATGGCAAATCGCGCGTTATGCCGCCCGAGAACCGTCCCTATATCTGTTTTGCGCCTGTCCGTTGACCCCCCACCCCCCACGGGCAGGCGCACCGCATTTTCGGATACATCAATGAGCATCATGTACACCACTCAAGCCACTGCGCTCGGCGGGCGGGCCGGCACTGCCGCCACTGCCGACGGGCGGCTCCGCGTGGAACTGTCGACGCCGCGTATTCTGGGAGGCGACGATGGACCGGGCACGAACCCCGAGCAGCTCTTCGCTGCCGGCTATGCCGCGTGTTTTCTGTCAGCGATCAAGAGCGCGGCCGTCGCCGCGAAGGTCGCGATAGCGAACGATAGCAACGTTACTGCCTCGGTCGGCTTGAGGACGAACGACCGAACCGGCGGCGAGGCGCTTGCAGTATCCTTGTCGATTGATCTGCCCGGCCTTGACCAGCCCACAGCGACGCGTGTGGTCGACTTCGCGCATGCCATTTGTCCGTATTCGAATGCCATGCGTGGTAACGTCGACGTCAGCTTCAGGATAAACTGATCAGCGTTCTATGCCGTTCGCCCAGGGTTGAGTGGCGAAATGTTCACGCAGGAAATCCAGGAGCACCCGCACGCGCGCCGGCCGGGCCCGGCCGGGGGGAGTCACCAGATAGACGGGCCCCGGGGGTGCCGCCCAGTCAGGGAGCAGTTCCACGAGTGCACCACTGTTGAGTTCCTCCCACAGGAAGTATTCGGGCATCAGCGCCAAGCCAAGCCCTTCGATGGCGGCAGGGACTATGGCGGCAACGCTATTGACCCTGAACGCGCCTTTCATGTGAACGGCGATCGGCGCATCGCCTTCCCGCGCGAATTCCCACTCCGAACCCCACGGGACGTGCGTCGGGATGATCGCAGGGAAGCGGATCAGGTCGCTTGGATGTTCCGGCAGGCCAAACCGCTCGATGAACTCCGGAGCTGCGACGAGCGGGCGCCGGAACGAGAAAAGGCGGCTCGTTCGCAGCGACGAATCTGCGCCCTGCCCAATGCGGATCGCGACGTCGTAGCCGTCCGCGACGACGTCGACCTGATCTTCCGTGAGGCACAGGTCGATCTCGATATCGGGGTAGAGCTTCATGAATTTTGGCAGGACAGGCGCAAGGGACTTGCCGCCAAACCCGGTGGTACAGGCCATTCGAACGAGGCCACGCGGTATAGCGGCCTCCTCTAGAATATCCGATTCGATCGCGGCACCATCGGCGAGTATGCGCAGCGCACGCTCGAGTGAAAGCCGCCCCGTCTCAGTCAGTGAGAGTTTGCGCGTGGTTCTGTGAAGAAGCGTCGTTCGCATCCGTTCCTCGAGCCGCGTAATTGTCTTTGACACTGTCGTCTTCGCGAGACCGAGATCCTCGGCAGCTTGGATGAACGACCCTTTTTCGGCGACCTTCGCGAAGATCGCCCATGCTTCGAAGTCAGGGAGATGAGGCATGTTTAGCGTCCCTTCGGTAGCTGTCGGACTTACGCGCGATCAGCCGTTAGATCATTTCCAGTCTAGCGAAAGACTGCCCGGGCGTCGTGAAGCGATCTGCCCACGGGACCTCGGTTTGTAATTGATGTCGGCCCTCAGGGACCCGAAGCGTTTGACCAGGAGACACGCGGCCACGGGCGGCCGAGACGATGCGACATCGATGAATCATCGTGCGGTTTCGCGCACGTATCGGCGGCGTGGCAAGCAGCTGCGAGATTTGCCCCGCCAACTTTGCTGACGAGAGCCAAAGCGCGCGGTGAACCTACAAGAACGGAGCGCGGTACCGGCTCACATGTAACGCAGTCCATTGGAGGTGCGCTATGTATCGTGCTTTGTTTCTTGGGGTCGGTTCCCTTGCATTGGGCGCCTCGGCGCCATTGCCGGAAACCGTGACCCCGGCGTTTCGTCACGCCATTTCTAACATTCCAGGCAAGACGATCTTGGCTGCGATGGTTGATTATCCGCCGGCGGGGGCATCGCCCGCGCATCGTCACCCGGCGTCCGCGTTCATCGTCGCCTATGTCCTGTCGGGCGAGATCCGAAGCTCGGTCAATGGTGCACCGGCGCGCATTTATCGCGCGGGAGAGAGCTGGGTCGAGGCGCCTGGCGCGCATCACACGGTCAGCGAAAATGCGAGCGCGACCGCGCCGGCGCGGTTGATGGCGACCTTCATCATGAACTCGAACGAGCGGGACCTCGTCGTTCCTGATCGGAACGATGCCCCCAAGCCGAAAAGATAGGAGATAGCGCGTGACCTACAAAATCCCTGTGGCGGTCCTGGTCGGCAGCCTCCGCGCCAACTCGTTCAGCGGTCAGGTCGCCGACGCGCTGATCGCTCGTGGCGATCCACGCCTCGTGCTGAGCCGTCTGCCGATCGGAGCTTTGCCCCTCTATAATCAGGATGAGGAACTCGACGCTCCGCCCGAACACACGGCGTTCCGTGAAGCTGCCCTCGCGGCCTCTGCCTTCCTCCTGGTCACACCGGAATATAACCGCGGCGTGCCAGGCGGCCTGAAGAACGCTCTCGACATTGGGTCGCGCCCGTACGGCCAGAGCGTGTTCGACCGCAAGCCAGCAGCCATCGTCAGTCAATCGCCTGGAGCGATGGGCGGGATTTTGGCCAACCACGCGCTGCGGTCAACGCTCATGTTCCTGAACATGCCGACCCTCGCTCAGCCCGAGATGTACCTGAGCAATTCGGCGGCGTTGTTCGACGGGCAGGGAAATCCAGCCACCGAAGGCTTCGCCAAACTCTTGGACAGCTTCATGGAGCGATTTGCCGATTGGGTGGAATTGCACGCGCGAGAAGCACAGCGAGCGGGGCCGGTGGCATGAACACGCAGCAGACCGCTCGAGCGGAAAAGTATCACTTTGGCGACCTCTACATCGCTGGCGAATGGCGCTCGGGCCAATCTGGTGAGGCAATGGATGTGCCAAGCCCGTGGAGCGGGGATACCATCGCACGCATTTCGAATGCCACGACGGAAGACATCGACGCCGCATACGAGGCGGCACAGGAAGCGCAACGAAAGTGGGCTGTTCAACTCCCGGGGATCCGCGCGGAAGTCTTCCGTGCGGCCGGCAGGATCATGGAAGTCCGACGCGACGAGATCGTCGACTGGCTGGTTCGCGAGTCCGGCAGCACTTTCGCAAAGGCGCAGATCGAATGGTGGGCGGTGCACAACTCGGTTCTGGAAGCCGCGACGCTTCCGTCACGTGTGGAGGGACGCATCATATTCGGCGATTATGCCGACAAGGAGAATAGGATTTATCGGCGGCCCGTAGGCGTCGTCGGAGTGATAAGCCCCTGGAACTGGCCGATGCACCTCAGCATGCGCTCGATAGCGCCAGCGATCGCTCTCGGGAACGCTGTCGTCGTCAAGCCTGCGATCGATACCCCAATCACCGGCGGCCTGCTGATTGCCAAGATCTTCGAGGAAGCGGGATTGCCCGCTGCAGTGCTTAGCGTGATTTCAGGCGATGTCCGAGTGCTGGGAGATCACTTTACCGGTCACCGCATACCGCGGGTGCTCTCTTTCACGGGCTCCACAGAGGTCGGCCGCCGTGTCGGGCGGATCGCCGTGTCTTCGCCGATGATAAAGAAGGCGATGCTGGAGCTAGGTGGGAACGGCCCTCTGGTAATCACGGAGGATGTCGACCTCGACACTGCGGTTCACACGGCCGTGGTCGGCAAGCTGTTCCATCAGGGTCAAATGTGCATAGCGGTGAACCGGATCATCGTCGCAGACGCCATCCACGACGATTTCGTCGATCGTTTCGTAACGCGTGCGGCCGCACTGAAAAACCAGGATCCGGCCGATCCCGCGACGGCATATGGCCCGATCATCAACCGCAAGCAGTTTGATCGTCTGCAGCGGATAATCAGTAAGGCGCTCGAGCAAGGCGCTCGCGTCCGACTATCCGGAGATGCCCATGGGCTGATCTTGCCGGTGCATGTCTTCGATAACGTGACGGCCGACATGGATATTGCACGTCATGAGATTTTCGGCCCGATTGCGCCGATCTTGCGCGCGCGCGACGACGACGACGCCGTCGATCTCGCCAACGCCACCGAATATGGACTGACGAGTGGCGTGCTGTGCCGCGACGAGGGCCGGGCGCTTCGGATCGCGCAACGCATCGAGGCGGGGATGACGCACATAAACGACATTCCCGCGATCGACATGCCGCAGCTGCCGTTTGGCGGCGAGAAGAACAGCGGCCTCGGGCGTTTCGGCAGCAAGGGGATGATCGACGAATTCACGACCGAGCACTGGATCTCGGTCCAGCACAGCTCGGCGCAATATCCTTTTTGAGGAGGTTGAGATGAAATGGTTTCCGGCCCTGGCGATCTTCCTCGTCAGTGCGTCGCCCGCCTGCGCCCAGGAAGCGAAGGATCGCTTCTTCATCAGGGGCGGCCCCGCTTTCGCGACCTTCGACGCGACCGCCAAGGTCGAGGTGGCGCGCCAGTCTGTGGCGGGTGCTGATGCCTCGGTCAGCAACAACACCGGATTTGCGTTCGAAGCAGGATGGTTCGTGCGTCCAAATTGGTCTGTCTCACTGACAGTTGGCATTCCACCCACAGCCAGGATTCATGGAGCCGGAACGCTATCGGGCGCAGGCCTGCTGGGGAGTGCTCACTATGGGCCGTCCGCGCTTGGGCTTCAGTATAACCTGCCGACGCTGGGGAAATTTCGACCGTATATCGGGGGCGGTTACAACTACACGCTCGTCTATCACGTTCGGGGTAGCGCGATCCGCGACCTGAAGGTCAGCGACGGCAACGGCCCACTGGTCCAGGCGGGCGCCGAATATCGCGTCACCAAGCACGCCGCTGTGTTCGTTGACGTCAAGAAGATCTGGGTCGCGGTGGACGCGAACGGGAAGACCGACACGGCGTCGGGGACACTTCCGGCCCATGCGCGCGTGGCGCTCGATCCGGTGATCGCCAGCGCTGGCGTATCGTTCCATTTCTAAGGGCATCTCGGCGTTCGCGACTGTCCTCTGGAATCATATCGTCTTGAACTAAGGCTTAGGAGTCACGTCATGCATAGCGAGAGCGACCATTCGCAACCGAATGACGCACCGAGCAGAACTTCGATGCTCGCGGCGCGCGTTCACGCGTTTGGCGGCCCCGATGCGGTCAAGATCGAGAAAATCTCGATCCCAGTCGCATCGGCAGATGAAATCCTCGTGGAGGTCCACGCCGCAGGCGTCGGTCCGTGGGACGGGTGGATCCGCGCCGGCAAGAGCGCCCTCCCGCAGCCATTGCCGCTGACGCTGGGGTCGGACGTGTCGGGCATAGTCGTGGACGTCGGACGTGACGCGACCTCGTTCGCGAACGGCCAGAGCGTATACGGCGTCACCAACACGCGGTTCACCGATGGCAATGCCGAATTCGCGGTCTGCAAGGCCGCGATGATGGCCCGAAAGCCCGAACTGATTTCGCATATCGATGCAGCATCCGTCCCCGTTATCGCTGCTACGGCCTGGCAGATGCTCTTCGATCACGCACACCTCGTCGGTGGCCAGAGCGTGCTGATCCATGGGGGCGCCGGCAATGTGGGGCGCTTCGCGATCCAGTTTGCGCGCGCGGCGGGTTTGAGGGTCTCGACGACGGCAAGCGCCGCCGACGCATCGGAGTTGAGGAAGCTCGGCGCTGACATTGTCTTGGACCGGGATTTCACGGGCGCTGAGAAGGTGGACGCCGCCATCGACCTTGTTGGCGGTGCGTCGCAGGACCGGCTCATCGGGCTGGTGCGGGAAGGGGGCGCGCTGATCAGTGCGGTTGCGGCGCCGGATGCGGCACTCGCTCGCTCTGCCGACATCCGCGCGGCCTTCATTCTGGTCGATGTGACGACGGATGTGCTTGATCGTTTCAGCGCGCTCTTTCGATCGGGCGGTCTGCAGACGTTCGTGGGATCGGTATTATCGCTGCAGGAAGCTCCGACCGCCCACAGAATGCTTGAGGGCGAGCTACCGCGTTCACCGGGCAAAATCGTCCTGAAGGTGCGGGACTGACGAACGGGTTAGACAGGGAGATCTGCTATGGTTCTTTTGCTCGCGCTTTTCATTGGGATGGTCGCTGGTTTGCGGTCGATGACCGCGCCCGCCATCGTAAGTTGGGCGGCGAATGTCGGCGTGTTCCCCGTCGAGGGGACGTGGCTCGCTTTCATGGGCTCGCTCTGGGCGTCATGGCTGCTGACGCTCGCGGCAGCGGTCGAACTGGTGACCGATCAGCTTCCTTCCACCCCAAGCCGAACGGTGCCGATGCAATTTGGCGCCCGTATCTTCTCGGGGGCCCTATGCGGCGCAACGGTGAGCGTCCATTCCAGCGAGCTTGTGATCGGCGCAGTCTGTGGCGCGGTCGGCGCTGTCATCGGCACGCTGGGTGGCGCAGCGTTTCGCGGGTGGCTCGCCACTCGGCTGAAGAGTGGCCGTCATGCCGCGATCATCGAGGACATTGTCGCCATCGGTGGCGGCGTGGTCATCGTGGCCTGTCTATAATGCTTCGATGCGTTCGCGTCGTCCAAGTGAAGCTAGGGCCGCATGCGCCATCTGCGCAACGCCCGCCCGCCACTCCGCCGACGTAGAACGCGGGATTTTCGGGCGGAACGCCGTTCTCTAGTATTTCGGGTTTAACCAGCGCCGTGCTGACCTGGCACCGAATCTGAAGCCCCGGGGTGATCTAGCAACGGAGGTTAAGGGAGTGGGCACGCTGCCACCGTCCACGTTGCTCTGCCGCTTGTGAAATGGCGTTAGATCGGACCCATTCATGCGTTGAGCAACCAATGCGAATGCCTGATGATGCAAAGCGTCATACGCGTTGATCAGCAATGGCTGGATCTCCCGGGGAAATCTCCTCCGGTACAGATCACACTGATCAAGCGGAACTGGGGCCGAACCCAACTTCGAAGCCTACCCCGAGTCCGAACATTTCATGGGCGCGACGAATACGGTGGCGGCTGTGCGTGCACGATCCTTCCAGGTGAGGTCAGACACGCCGAACCGCGACGTGGCGCCTGGATTGCGCAACCTGGGATAAGACGGCACGCGGACGCAGGCATACTTTCTCAAGGAGAAGAAAGGACATCAGCGTGCAGGCATGTCAACTCAGTGCGGAGGTCGATACGGACGTGTCGGTCTCGGGGCGCGTTCACATCGTCGATGATGACGAGCTGCTTCGCGCGGCTCTAATACGCCTTGTCTGTTCGCACGGCCTAGATGCCGTGGGCCATGCGGACGCGGCCGGTCTGCAAGAGGCTCTCTCGACAGAAACGCCGTCCTGCATCGTGCTGGATATGAGGCTCGAACGCGAAAGCGGCCTCGCGGTGCAGGCCGCCCTGCAGGACGGCGGGAGCACCACGCCGATCATCTTCCTTACCGGCTACGGCACGATTCCGATGACCGTTCGGGCCATGCGGTCAGGTGCGGCCGAATTCCTCACGAAGCCTGTGGACGAGACGGTGCTTTTGGGAGCGATACATGAGGCGCTCAAGCTCGATGCCTGTGCCACCCTCGAACGCGTCGAACAGCGTCAGCTCAATAGCCGATTCGCGACGCTGACCGACCGCGAGCGCCAGGTGATGACTCTGGCTATCGGTGGCCTGATGAACAAGCAGATCGCCGGCGAGCTCGGGATCACCGAGATCACCGCCAAGGTCCACAAGGGTCGTGTCATGGAGAAGCTATGCGCGAGATCGTTGCCTGACCTCGTCAGGATGGCTGAATCGCTCGGTGTCATCGCAGCACGCCGGCGATAGGGGGGCGCACTTGTCCCGAGGCGACAAAGAATTCCGCGCTAGACGAAGGCCAAAGTGGAATACGAGGTCGGCGAATCCTGACCGTGGGCGCGCCGGCGCTATTCCCTGCGTTCAGAAACGTCGTTCGATCTTGAAGCCATATGTTCGGGGCGGAGCATAGATTGCGAAATCGCCGGTGTCCTGCGACGCCAATGCCACGGCATATGTCGCCTGAGTGAGGTTGTTGCCCCATACGATCAAACTGGTGAGCCGATCATGCAGGGTTTAGGCGATCCGGGCATTGACCACGTTATAGGCCGGCTGCCGCAGTCGGTTCTCCGGCTCGGCAAAGAAGCCGTCATTGTGGTTCCAGGTCGCGTTAGCGAACACTGTGCCCCAACGCTCCGCAACGATGGTCGTCGGCAGCTTGTAGGTGAGGCTGGCGCTGATAGTGTAGTCAGGCGCCAGGCCCAGACGGTGCCCCTTTACGTCACCACGCGTGAAACCTGTCCCCCCACCGGGCAGCGGGATCGCGATCGTGGCATCGGGAAAGCTCGTGAAGCGATCATGGAGGTACTCGAAGCCCGCGGTGAGCGTGAGTTGCTGTCCAAGGAATGCCTGGGCATCGATGTCGACGCCATATAACCGCGCTCTGGCGGCGTTGCGGATGATCTCGACACCGAGCGGATATTCGACCGTCTGGATGTTCTTATAGTCGTAGTAGAACACCGCGGTATTCAGACGCAGCCGTTTCCGGAAAAAATCGGCTTTGGCGCCCATTTCGTAGGCGTCGAGGGTCTCGGGCTCATAAGACTGGGGCGGCGTTAGATAATCGTTGAAGCCGCCAGCTTTGAAACCGCGATTATAGGACCCGTAGATCATTGCATTGGGCGACAGTCGGGTATCGAGAGCAATGCGCCATGTCAGCTTGCTGAACGTCTTCTGGGCCCGCTCAGCAGGAACCGATGACTTTGCGCCAGTGAAGGTTTCCAGCGTCTCACCAATTTCGAAATTTCGACGTTCGGTGGTGAAGCGCAGCCCGGTTGTGAGGTTGGTCGCCGGCAGAACCTCGCCGGTGGTCTGACCGTAGATGGCGATCGAGTCCGTTTTCTGCTGCGAGGAAACATAGATGTTGTTGAGGCCGTCCGGAGGCGGCCCAAAAGCTCCAAGCGTGGTGATCACCAACGGATCGGATTTGCCGTCGGCATGAAAGAGGTACAGGCCTGTGGACCATTTTAGCCCGCCCACGCCAGTCGAATTAAGCTGCAACTCTTGAGTGAGCTGAGCGTGCTTTTCGAAAATCTGAAGGTTGAGAACTGAACCTGGGTCTCGGGTGAGGCCGCCATCGAATGCCACGAATACGTTGGAAGCGCGATAGGCACTTGTGCTGATCAGCTCCGCACTGCCGAACCTGTGTTTGATCTGAAGGCTGATGCCCCCTTGGTTCAATCGTCCGTCAGGGTCGAAGATACCGTTCAGCCCTTGCGGATCCCCGGTATAGGGCGTGTCGCCGGGTGGCTTCGTGCCCGGTGCGGGGACGTATGCCTGGCGAAAGGTCTGGTGCTGGTAATCGACGCTCAGCCGCACCGACGTGTCTGCCGACGGGGTCCACAGCCATTTGCTGCGGACAGAAAGGTCCAGGGTCTTGTTGACCTCGTTACCGGTAAAGAGGTTGGTCCCGAATCCCTTCCCTTGGTCCTGGAAGTGCACGGCAAGATCGCCTGCAAGCGTGCTCGCTGCCCCGCCGGTCAGGTAGAGATCCGCCACCACGGTCTGGTAGCTGCCGTAGCCGGCAGTGATGGAACCTGCTGGCTGCTGGGAGGGATCCTTTGTGGTTATCTGGATGAGACCGCCGGTCGCATTGCGTCCGAACAGGGTGCCTTGCGGGCCTTTCAAGACCTCGATCTGCTCGACATTGTTGAGGGTCATGATCGAGCCGATCATCGCGCCGTAGTACACACCGTCCACATACAGCGCGACCGGGCTTTCGACGCCAGGTCCCGTGGCGGTCGTGCCTATACCGCGCAGAAACGGCTGGCCGTAGGCAGCCTGCGTGCCGAACTGCAGACCCGGCGTGACGATCGATAGGTCGATCGTTGAGTTGACACCCGACGTCGCCAGCTGATTTGCGCTGAAGGCGCTGACCGCAATCGGAACGTCGCTCAGTCGCTCGCTGCGACGCTGGGCCGTCACGATTATCTCGTCTTCATCCGCCTTGACGGCGTCCACTCCAGTTTGGGTGAGCCCAGAAGCGATGGTCTGGGCCGACAGAGGGGACGCACCCATCCACGTCGCGGTGGCAAGTGAGATAATGAGAAGTCGTGATATCTTGAGTTTTTGCTGCGTGACCCCCCACATACGCGGTCCCCTCCTGAATAGGGTCTAGACGGCCTACATTAAGTAGCGCCGATCATCATGAATGATTACAAAGGCCTATGCCTCGAATCCACTTTAGAGAGCCACGCTTCCAATCGGCCGATGTCCAGCGGTTTTGTCAGATATTCGCTCGCGCCCGCGAGGAGCGCGAGTTCGCGATTTGCTAGGCTCGGATAGGCGGTCATGACCATGACAGGGACTTTCACCCCTCGTTTGACGAGCTCTTTGACAAGGTCGAGGCCATTCATTTGAGGCATCTGTATATCGGTGATGATGCAGGTTGGCAGGAAGTTTTCGATCTCGAGCAGCAGACCTTCGGCGCTTGGAAAGGTGCGAGAGTGATATCCAATTGTCCGGATCAGCCGGCCAATTGCCATTCTAATAGCCTCGTCATCATCGACTATCGCGACGACTCCAGCGTGCGGCTCAACCGCGTTCTCAGTCATGGTAGATTGGCAATGTGAAATGGACTGTCGCGCCTTTTGTGACATCACTCGTCGCCCAGATGTTGCCCCCCTGCGCATCGATGCAATTGCGACAGATGGCCAACCCCATTCCGATCCCATCGCGCTTCGTGGTGTAGAAGGGATCGAATATCCGCTCGAGCTCCGTTGCTTCGATCCCGTGGCCAGTGTCGGCGATGTCGATACGAACGTTCTGGCCATCGCGGCTCAGCGTTAGGGTGACGTCTCTTGACCCCTCCTGATCAGCAACGGCGTGCGCGGCGTTGATGAGGAGGTTCGTGAGGACCTGCTGTGTCTGGACGAGGTCGCCATTCACGCGGGGCAGCCCCGGGTCCGCGCGGAGATGAACCGCCGCACCACAGACCCGCAGTTCTCGTTCGACAAGCAAATTCGCTTCGCGCGCGGCGGCCACCACGTCGAATGGTCCCATCGGCGTCGCGGTGTTACTGATGAAGGCCCGGGTTCGCGCGATGATGTGTTGCGCGCGCGTTGCATCGGTAACGACTGCGGCAATTGCTTCGGTTGCCTCCTCCACGTCTGGGTCAGCCCGTTTCAGCCAGCGAAGGGCCGCCTGTGCATTTGCGAGCACCGCGGCAAGTGGTGAGTTCACCTCATGCGCGATCGAGGCGCTGAACGCTCCGACGGACGAAATGCGCGAGGCCCGCGCGATCGCCGCGTCTGCTGCGAGCAGTTTTGCCTGCTGTATCTTGTATCCAGTGATGTCTAACGATGTGACGAAGATATCGGCGAACCCCTTGAGATCGCGTGGTAGCGTTGCCGTGAACAGGCTTTCTGACTGGGCGCCGCCCGGACGCGTTATGTGGGCTTCAGACCTGAAGAAGCGATCGCCCTGCGCGAATGCCACAAGCCACTGGACAAAGGTCTGATCGGTGTGCGGAAGCATGGTATCCAGCGGGCCCTTCAGCGCGGCCTTGTCGACCGCACCCGCTTCCTCGACCGCGAATGCGTTGCAGTCCTTGATTGAGACCTGGGCGCACAGCTCCCGTAGCTCGTCGGGTCTGGTCGCGAAATATCCTTCCACGTCGCTAACGCCCGCGCGCTTTAGCGCCGATATTTTCCTGCCGACTGCACTCCAGTCCTCGAGCCAGGTCGATACGCTGGCGCGTTCGAACACCGCTTCGTAGCGGGCTTTGTAGTCGGTGAGCGCTGCTCGACTGAGGACGATGTAGGCTATAGCCGTTGCCAGGCTAAGAATGATTGCAAGAGCGAGCGGTAGAGGGACCCAGCCGAGGGCACCTTCGGTCATGCCGCCTGCGAAAGCGAGCGCGGCCGGAGGAAGGACGGACGCCGCTGCCGCCCCTAGCCATCTCGCCTGCTGAAGCCACGCCGTTCGTGACGGAGTGAGCATCCACTCTGGATATTGCGGCTTCGGCCCCTCGTCGTTCGTCCGCGCCGATGGTTGGGTGTGGCTCGGCCAGCGCGAGAAGACCTTTTCCATGGCGTGGGCGTTTCCTTTCGGTCAACCTATTGCGTTGTGCGATGAGGCAATATGATACGGGCGTATAATAGGCGCTGCCACACACACCGCTCATGCATTACACAGACGGCCTATATTCAAGTTTTCCGACGATACTCGGTCGTCATGCTATTTGCTTGCTACGAAACAGGTTGAGGGAATGGTGGTAGGCTGCGGGGCCGGGTTATTCCCGGGTGTTTCCAGATAGCCCAGAGGTTGAGGAGCAACGTTGTGGAAGGGCACGGAATAGAAAAGTTCAGGGACGCTGCCTTGATCGCGACGTCGAAGCACCGCTCGTGGACACTTCTGTCTTCCGAGCTTCGAAGCCATAAAGTCGGCGAGATTCCGGCGTTCACGACCCAGGACGCCGAGATAACCCAAGTCATCCGTGATACAGGGCACGCCACTTCGACGCGTTCCTCGGGCGGGGTCACTCAGGAAGTGATCACGGCTCCAGACACGATGTGGCTTTGTCCGGCCGGCATAAAGGAGGAAGCGACTCGCCTTTCCAGCGACTTTCCCGAAGTGCTTCATATTTACATCCCACAGCACACCTTCGTTCAGGCTCAACGTGAATGGGGGCTTCAATGCACAGCCCATAACATTCGCTACGAATGCGAAGTTTCAGACCCGATCATCAATAATATCACGCGTGAGATCGTTCGTGAACTTCGTAATGAGAGCTCATCAGGCGGATTGAAGATTGACGCACTGGCAATAGAGCTAATTACAACGCTTGCCACTGATCATCTGGAAACATCCTCAAAAATTCCAGTGGCGCTCGCAAAGGGCTTGCTCGATCCGAAACGATTGGCCCGCGTCTTGCACTTCATCGAGGACAATCTTGAAGAAGGGATCAGCGTCAAAGAAATTGCGGACGCCGCATGCTTCAGCCAATTCCACTTTATGCGAGCATTTCAGTTGGCCATGGGGCGCTCCCCCCATGCGTATCTCAGCGAACGCCGACTGGACAGAGCGAAGCATTTGCTTGCCTATTCGGACACACCGCTCGTCGACATATCGCTTACCTGCCAGTTCTCCGGGCAAGCCAATTTCACAAAGGCCTTTAAGCGGGCAACCGGAATCAGTCCGGGGCGATACCGCCAAGCATGCAGATAAGTATGAGATTCTTAAAATAGTTATCAAGCTAGAGATGAGTATTATATGTTCGTATACTTATACATAAGTATCGCCTGATCTCATTTAAGCGCATGTAGCAATATTGGATAATACTGATCTGCGCCACGTGTCCAGACCCTCCTGATGATGGAGGATGACGACATGGCATACTTTTCTCACAAAAAATCATTTGGCCCGGTGCACGTTGAGGTTGAGCGGGTATCGCCCATCGCGCCATCGCGTAACTCGGAAGTCTCCGTTTCGCTTGGGGAAGCTATCGGAGCATCCGCTTGGGTGGGGGGCACAGCGGTCACCGTCTCGGACTACGAGCAGATTGGCGGATTTCGGGGAGCCACCTGCCAAGCTCGTGACGCGTTGGTTCTGAGATTTCCGCTGAGTTCGATTGGCGTCCATCGATCCAGCGACGACGTCGGCTCGGAGCTCGGCTGCGACCTGGGCTCGGATCAGGTGATAATGCTCGACCTCGGCACGAATCCGCGACTCTGGCGCACCGGCTCGTCGCGTTGGCTCCATATCGGGTTTGACCGTTCGTTCCTGGAGGGTGTCGCTGATCGCGCGGGTGGTCATCACTGCGGAGTTATGGATCTGCTTCGGACGGCGTGCGGTCGGGCCATCTCGGACCCGGTCATTCGCGAACTATGCGCGAGCTTGGCGAGTTTCGCAGGCCACGCTGTTTCCCGGCCGACCTTCACGCGAGACCAGATCCTGGTCGCACTGGCTAGTCACTTGGTATTCGAATACGGACGACTCGAGTCGATTACGGTCACCGCCCGTGGCGGCCTCGCGCCGTGGCAGGTTCGTAGATCGCAGGAAAAAATGCGGGCGCGACTGTATGAGCCGCTTAATCTCGAAGAGGTCGCCAACGACTGTGGCCTATCGCTCAGCCATTTTTCGCGAGCGTTCCGATGTTCCGTCGGGATGCCGCCGCATGCGTGGCGGGTTAGGGAAAGAGTGAATCATGCCAAAGGGCTTATGAAAGATCCGAGGAAGACGCTTGCAGAAATCGCAATTGAATGCGGCTTCGCGGATCAAAGCCACTTCACGCGCGTGTTTTCGAGAGAAACCGGGGCTAGCCCGGGCCACTGGCGTCGCAGCACGTGCGACAAGCCTGCTCAGCTTGTTAGGGTTGTAAACAAGGAGCCTTCGCAAGAGCCGAGCAAGGACCGTGTGTTCGATTGCCACATTTGACGTGCGTTACGGATTCGCATCTGCGCAGATTTGCTCGCGCACTCGCGAAATGACGCACGCTAAGAGCCGACCGTTCCGCATCACCGAGTTATCAAGAGCGTTACGCCGCAAAGCGGTCAAAATTGAAAGAGACGTTGGACGCCGGCCGCCAAAGCGGCGCGCCCGCGGCTGATAGCCGCTATGGCTCCCGGACTGTCTGTCGTCGGTGATTTAATGGGTCTGTTCGCGCAGTTAGAGTCAAGATCGACGAACCAAACGCCGTTGCAATTCCCGGCGAAGTTCGAGCGGTAGCTCGCGTAATTGGATTACGCCAACCGACCACATGCACTGTGACGCCGACGTCCACGCACTTGCCTTCGGCGACGTCGAACGGCGACGCAGCGATCGGCGCCAATGACGTCACCGCGACGAGTTTTGCGCGCGTTCGTAACCCGCAATTTAAGTGGTATCGCGCGGATGAAAACGGTTGGCGACTTGTGCGCGTTTTCAGCCAAGTCCGCTCGGATCGGTAAAGACGTTCGCTAGCCAGAAAGACAAAACCGTCTCAACGGTAGCAAGGCAGGCCGCTTCGTACAGATTGAAGCGGGCGGTAGGGTTAGTAGCCGAGTTCGTCGCAGAGATACAGATCAGCCGCCTCCCGCCCTCCCTCCGGGCGCGGCTGCCAGGGGCGCTGGCCTTCCCCCCCCCCCGGCCAGCGCCCCGCCACATTACGCAAGATGACTATTCATACCCAAGTATCCAGGTTGGTCGCTTTACGTCAGCTGATCTTCCCCGTTTTGACGGACTGACCTGCTCCCCCGATTACACGCTATGCTCGTTGAGCGTTTCACGCTGCAGGATCCAGATTACTGCGGCAAGGCAGAAGCTGACGCACGCCGCCCCCATCGCTGCCGCGAGCCCGAAGCTACCCGCGATCTGAGCGGTCACAAGCGGGGCAAAGAAACTGATGATCCGGCCCCAGTTGAAGATGGATGCGGCCGTCGAGCGCAAATGCGGGGGGTATAGTTCGGCGAGCCAAGGTCCCCATATGACGCTTGAGCACAGGGTCGCGCCATAGACGAAGCCTATCGCACTCAGCAGCGCGATGTCGGACGGCGCGGCCAGAAAACACGCTATGGCGACCGACGCGATAACGAAGCCGATAGCGTTGAAACGCCGCCCGAACCGATCCGCCGTCCACCCCCACAGAAAACCTCCGAGAATGTTGCCCGCGAACTGCCAGGCGACAAGCTCGCCGCTAACCGTCGAGGACAAGCCGCGCGTTTCGGTGAGGTAGGTCGTCAGCCATCCACTATAGGCCTGATAGCCGAAGAAATTGAGCCCGGTCATCGTCGCCAGTAACAGCGTCTGGCGACGGAGCCCGGGTCGAAACAGTTCGCCGATCGGAAGTTTGCCGCTCCGAACGTGGAAACGATCAATCGACGAGTGCGCCGGGATCAGGAGCAGGACAACCGCCGAAAGGACGAGCGGCGGCACGCCGCCGATCCACAACAGGATGTGCCAGTCCGCGCCGCCGAGCTTGCCGAGCGCCAAGCCCAAGGCAACGATCGAAAAGCTGAAAAAGGCGTTCAAGGTGCCCGCCAATCGACCGCGGACGCGCGCCTCGAAGAGATTGACGTAAATGCCGACCCCGACAGGGAAGGAGCCACCCATGAACACACCGATTACGAAGCGTTGCAGCAGCAATTCCGGGTAGCTCGCCACCGCGACACCGGCGATCAGCGTAATCCCGTAGCCGAAGACCAGAATCGCAAAAACCAGCCGGCGTCCGAAGCGATCGGCCAATTGGCCAAGCAAGATTGCGCCGATCAGCGCGCCCGCACCTTGCGCCGAATACGTCGATCCAGCCTCGAGCAACGACAGATGCAGGGCGGCGCGTTGAAAGGGGCGAAGGACGTCGACCGAGTTCCAAGCCCAGCCATAAAAGAATTCGGCAATTAGCAGAATCGCAAAAATGGCCAGTCGTCGATTGCGCGACACAGCAGCTCTCATATCCACCGGCTCGACCACTTTGCTACCCGCCCCCCAAACAGACTAAAGGCTTTTAGACTGACTTCGGATGCAATTGTAAAGCCGCTTATTGGCCGTTGCAGCTGGCGTGGCAGAGTGGTCGGTGGGTGGCACAGCAAAGAAATCGAGCATGGGCGTCGGTCGGACGGGGAGATGGATATGCGCCTCGCTTAAACCGTGAGCACTCTGGAAGCGGCGCGCGTTTTACCGGAACCTGTGCGGTATATGAATCGCGGCAGCGCCACCACGTGACGACCCGAACCACCGAAAATACACCTTCTGCATTCGAATGCACAAAATTGTGGACAGTTTTGTTACGCTGCGATAGCTCACTCGAGTCAGTCGCAACAACGCGATGGCTCAAAAAGGGGACCGTCATGCTAAATCGAACGCTATTGATCTGCGCATCAACCATAGCTTTGACGGTCGCCATGTCGCCCGCGACGGCGCAAACGGCACCGGCGAGCAGCGCGGTGGATACCGGCGGCACCGCGGCTCCGGACAGCGAGCCGGGCGATATCGTGGTCACCGCGCAGCGCCGCACCGAGCGTCTGCAGGACGTCCCTATTGCGGTCACCGCGCTTTCGGCCGCCGATCTCAATCGCCTGCACGCCAACGACGTCAGTCGTGTCGCGCTGGTGACGCCCGGTTTCACCTGGGGCCAGCAGGGCTCCGACAGCTTCCCGGCTATTCGCGGCGTGCGCACCAGCTTGGTTAGCGCGCAGAACGATCCGGTGATTGGCTACTATCTCGACGGGATCTATCAAAGCCGTACGCAGCAGCAGAGCTTGCCGATCTTCGACGTTGGTCGGATCGAAGTGCAACGCGGCCCGCAAGGAACGCTCTACGGGCGTAACACCTTTGGCGGAAATATCAGCGTCGTCACCGCCGAGCCGACCAAGGTGCTCGCGGCTGCCTTGAACGCCGACTTCGGCAATTACGCGTCGAAGCGGATCGACGGCTTCGTCAACCTGCCGATCAGCGATACGCTGCAGCTGCGCGTAGCGGGCGTTTTTCAAAAGCATGACGGCTATGTCCGCTCGACCACGCCGGGTGTGCGGCTGGTCGACAATGACGAGAATGCGCAGCGTGTCAGCCTGAAATGGAAGCCCACGTCGGAGCTCGAGGTTCAGATCCACGCCGGCCGTTGGCAGCGCGATGATGCGGGCGCGGGCTCGTACGGCTATAAGGTCGCGGGTACGCTGATCAATCCGGCGACAGGGTACCAGTCGATCAACGGCGTGCCCTATGCCGTCAATCCATCGGTCCATAACGGCACCGCGATCGTCAAGGGCGTCGATATCGGCGTGCCAGTGACCGGTGGTGCCTACACCAACGACTGGGATTATCAGCCGTTCGAGCACATCCTGGAAAACTATGTGTCGGGTACAGCCAGTTACGATTTCGGTCCGGTTACATTGCGTTCGATCACCGGCTACACCTTTTTCCGTTCGCATCGCAGTGCGGATAACGACCAGAGCAGCGTGATATTCCAGGCCCCTGCCGCCGGGTTCGGCTCGGGAATCCAGGAGCCGAACACGCGCGCACGCACCTTCACGCAGGAAGTTCAGCTCGCGTCGACCGCAACGACGCCGCTCCAGTGGATCGTCGGCGGTTACTATCTGCATGACGATATTTTCGAGACCTACCAGCAGAAGATCACCGCGCCCAACTCGACGGTTACCGGCTTCCGCGCCGACGCTGCACTTAAGACTGATGCCTATGCCGCATACGCCCAAGCCAGTTATTTCGTCGTTCCCGATAAGGTGCGGATCATCGGCGGGATTCGCTACAGCAGCGAGAAGAAGGCCTTCAACTTCGCCGATTTCGCCGACGCGGCGCCGAACACCTATAATTTCATCACGCCCTACAGCGTCACGTCGGGAGCGCCGTCGTTCGACAGCACGACCTGGCGGGCAGGACTACAATACACGCCGGACCGCAACACGATGCTCTACGCGACCGCATCGACCGGCTTCGCCTCGGGTGGTGTCAACGACACCGGCGGCAGTGCCGTGATCCCCGCATCCTATGCGCCGCAGAAGGTCAATGCCTATGAGGCGGGCCTCAAGAACCGCTTCCTGGCCGGCAAGCTGCAGACCGAACTGAGCGTCTTCTACAATCGCTATTCGAACCTGCAGATCAACGTCTACACGCCGCTCGTCTCCTATTTTGGATCGGCCGGCAAAGCGCGCAGCTATGGCGCCGAGTTCGCGGTGCGCAGCTTGCCGATCACAAACCTCCACGTGGATGCCTCGCTCGCCTATCTGAATGCGCAATACACGCAGTACATCAGCGGCAATAATTTCTACGGGGCGTCGAACGGGCAGGATCCCGTGTCGGTCAATCTGGCGGGCAAGCGCGTGCCAATGTCGCCTCGCTTCAAGTCGACGGTTCAAGTCTATTACGACCTGGACCTCGGGAATGCCGGCGTGATCGCCCCGTATGTGAACTGGCTGCACTCGACGAGCTACTATACGACCGATTTCAATACGGTCCTCGATCGGCAAGGCGAATATAATCTGATCGATCTGTCGCTGCGGTGGACTGAAAAATCGGGCAAATATTATGTCGAGGGGTACGGCAACAACGTCTTCGGCAAGCCCGTGCTCTACAGTGCCGTGGTCGGGCGCAGCCAGCGTGTCCAGGTCTCGTACGGACCGCCGGCGACGTACGGAATACGCGCAGGCGTTCGCTTCTAAACGAGACCTGCGCCTATCGTTCGACAGGGCCTGGCGCTGCCAGGCCCTGTGTTTCGAGCGACAGGGCCTGGCAATGCCCAGCCCTGTGTTTCAAGCGGTCATATCAGTGGCGGGACGGCACGCGGGCCAACGGCTCGCTCGATATGCCGCGCCAGATCGAACAGGATGTCTTCCTGGTGGGCCTGCGCCAACAATTCGAGCCCGATCGGTATCCCCGACACGGCCCGCCCCATCGGAACCGAGAGCGCCGGCCAACCGCTGCAAGCGGCAAGTTCGGGACCCCATCCGCCCTTGGGATTATCCAGCGACTGGGGCACCGTGACCGAGACGGGGAGAGCCAAGGCATCGAGCCGCAACGCGCTCATCATCTTCGCTAGCGCGGAGCGCAGTTCGGCATGATAGGCGAGCACGGCTGCCCGTTGCGCACCGCCCGAATGCGCCAGCCGCATTCGAAGAACCTCTGCATAGTCGGCCAATGACGCGCCGCTCTCGACGATCGCCGCGACCGAGGCAGGTGCTGTTCCAACGACGAAGTTCGTCGAGAGATACCGATCGAACGCATCGACGAATTCTTCATCGACGATATGGGGCCGATCCACCGGCAAGAGATGATCGGGCAAGGCAGGAACGGAAAGCACCTCGACTCCGTCGCGCCTCAGCGCCTCCAACGCACCGTAGATAGCTGTCAGAACCTCCGGATCGGTGCCGAATGCCTGTTCGACCACACCCACGCGTCGGCCCCTGATCGGGCGGGCGGCATTGGGACGATTGCGGCCCGCCATAAGCGCGAAGATCAGCGCAGCGTCGTCCACGGTGCGTGCGATCGGTCCTACCGTGTCAGTACTCGGCGCGAGCGGAGCGATACCCGTCATAGCCAATCGGCCAAAGGTCGGCCGTAGCCCGACGAGGCCGGTATAGGCCGCCGGCACTCGGATCGATCCACCGGTGTCGGTCCCCAATCCCGCGACCGCAAAGCCGACCGAAACCGCGACTGCGGTGCCTCCGCTCGAGCCCCCCGAGGTCACGGTTCGCCGAAACGGGTTGAGCACGTCGCCGCCAAGCGAACTGCGCGATCGTACCTCGAACGAGAATTCGGACAGATTGGCCTTGCCAATGACGACTGCCCCGGCGCCACGAAGTCTCTGCACTTGCGCGCAATCTGCGCGGGGCATCGCGCCGGCCATTGAACGATTGCCTGACGTGGTGGGCAATCCCGCCACATCGATATTGTCCTTCACGATGACCGGCACGCCGTGGAGGGGGCCAAGCGACCGGCCGGCCTGCCGCTCCGAGTCGCATTTGCGGGCGTAGTCAAAAGCCCGCTCGTCGAGTTGAAGGGTTGCGCCAAGGCGCGCCTCCCCTCTGTCGAATTTGCAAATTCGCGAATGCGACTCGTTCAGGAGCTCGACCGCCGAAATCCGCCCACCGGCTAGCGCTGCCGCCACTTCCCTCAGAGATTTATCAAAGATCGCTTCGGACAAGCGCTCGCTCCCATGCTGTCATCGCGAGATACGCGTCGCCCCGGCATCAACACCAAGCTGGCGGGGATCGCCCGATCCCCGCCAGCTGTCCCGCCGGATTATCCCGCGGCTTGCTGCATCGCTGCCATCTTCAGCTGCACCAGCATCGAGAACTCGTCATAGACCGTCCACTCGTCGATGATCTGGCCGTCGACGACATGATAATGGCTGAAGCCCATCACAGACACTTTGTGTCCGGTCGGCGCGCCCAGCGAGCCATAACCGAAATGATGGCCTTCCATGGTCCAGCGCACTGCGATTTTCTCGCCGCCTTCCTCGCTCTCGTTCGAGCAGATGTGCTGCACGACATATTCGCAGTCTGGGATCATCGCGACCAAGCGCATCGTCTGCTGCAGCACCGCGGCGCGGCCCGACAGTTCGCGCATCAGCGGCCCGTGCCACTGGCAATTCGGCGCGTAGATCTCGTTGATTTTGCCGAACATCCGCATCGTAAAGATATGGTGCAGCCAGCGCAGCATCTGCTCTTCGCCAGGCGTATGCGCGATCGAGACGTCTGCTTCCGACTGCGGGGGATATTGTCCGAGCAGGCGACCGCTCTCGGCGATTTCGGGAACCGCCTCGCCGCGCTCGAGCTTCGCACGCGCCCAAGTCTCGGCATAAGCGTGCGGCTCGATCCCGAGTTGGATCAGCAGCGCCATATTGTCGCGTACGACCCACTCGCGATAGATCTTGTTCTCGAGGATCATGCAATCGACGATCGTGCGCGTGACGAACGGGCGCCCGGTGGGCTTGCCCCACTGGTTGAACTCGGTGTGGCGCCCGACCCCGTGCGTCATGTGGCTCGTATAAAAGCCATCGACGTCGTTGCCACGCCAGATCACCGACGTCGCCATGCCGCGGCGGTCGGGCAATTCGACCAGGCGTGAGATCGTCTCGCGCACCAGCGTCTCGCGATCATACATCGTGAACAGGTTGCCGTAGACGACGCAATTGTGCGTGTAGTGCGTGTAGATCAGACCGACATCACGTTCGTCCCAAATGCGGTGCGTGCAGCGCACAATGTAATCGACGATATCGGTATATTCCGGGTCGAAGCCGCGCATGCTCTGGACGCGCGGCCGATCGGTCGGGATCAGCTGGGTAAGGTCGCGACGCTCGACCTGGAGCACGGCGCGGGGGTCATCCGCAGGCTCATCGACGGGTTTGGGGCTCTTGGAAGCGTCGGTCATGGGATCTCCTGTGGATGGAAGGTGTGGCACGAATGTATCTTCGAGTGGTGTAGCAAGTCGGGCAAGCCACGCGCCGACCTCGGCCGCGACCGCGATCGGACGTTCGAGCGGGGCGAAATGGCCGGCATCAGCGATCAGGACGAGTGTCGCATCGGGAAGGCCGTCGGCGAGCTCTTGCTGCCAAGCGGGTGGGCACAGCGCGTCGTGCGCGCCGGCAAGCACCAGTGTCGGCATGGTAAGCCTCGCCAAGCGCGACCGGCTGTCGCGCCGCGACAAAGCGAGCGCGGTCTGACGTTCGAGTCCGTCGCTACCTACCGCTTTCGCCATCGCCTCAATGCTTGCACGCAGATCAGCGTCGTGCCGGGCCGCGGGCGCGACGTAATCGGGCCATAGCCGCGCGACATGCGCGCTGGCGCCCTCCGCCGCCTCGGCACGGCGCAGGGCGTGGAGATCGGGGACGACGGCGCGGGCGTTGCTGTCGACCAACGCTAGGCCGACAACGCGGTCGGGTGCTATCGCGGCAAGCTCCAGTGCGACCATCCCGCCGAGCGAAAAGCCGAGCAACGCGAAGCGCGGCGGGGCCTCGGCGAGGATCGCAAGTGCGGCGGCGCCGATTTCGTCGTGGCACAGCGGTGCGACGCGCGCATCGATATGGGGCAGCGCGGCCAGCATCGGCGCGAACATCCGTTCGTCGCACAGCGTGCCCGGGATCAGCAGCAGCGGCACACGCACGTCCGTGCTTGCGACGCATCGGCTCGAGGTTGCTACGTTCATCCGTCGTTTCCACATCCGGCTTGCGACTTGGTATCGGATGTTCTACCTGCGATGCATTCGAATGCAAGTATGCGCGGGAGCTTAATCGTGACGACCTCGACTCAAGCGGCAATGAATGCGCGGCTAGTTCGTTATGCCGACCTCATTCCCTGCCGCACCGCCTTTCTCGACACCAAGACACCGGGATCGACCGAGAAGGAAAATTTCACGATCATCGGCGCGGGTGTCTCCGAAAGCGCGGACCAGCACGTCCACATCACCGAAAAGCACGGCTTCAACATCGGCGCCGCGCGCCAGCCGTTCGGGTGCATCAACTCGCAGCATAGCCATGACACCGCCGAGGTGTTCATGATCCATTCGGGACGGTGGCGGCTGCTTTTCGGGGCGAACAAGGAAGACGGTACGCTCGAAATTGGCCCGGGTGACGTGGCCTCGGTGCCGATCCACATGTTTCGCGGCTTCGAGAAGATCGATGACGGCGTCGGCTTTCTGTTCACGATCCTTGGCGAGGACGATCCCGGCAAGGTGACATGGGCGCCTGCGGTGTTCGAAGCCGCCGCCGATCACGGCCTGAAACTCGCCAAGGGCGGCCGGTTGATCGACACTTCGCAGGGCGACTATGTCTTGAAGGATGTTGAATTGGAGGGCGTTCTCGACGCCGATAGCATTGCGGAACTCAAGACTCCGCCGATTGAAAAGATTCTCGAATGTGTGGTGCCTTACGGCTCGGCCAAGGCCAACGCCAACTCTCCGCTGGCCGCCGAGGGTGTTGAGGAAGCTGGAATCATCGTACCGCAGGCGACCGGTGACGGCTTTGCCGCCGGGCCGATCACGGGCTGGTGGCCGCACGGGTGCAACCTGCGCCAGTTGACCCTGCAGACCGGGGCGTATGTTCCGCATCACGCTCGCGCCGAAGCCGAGGTGCTGATTGTGCAGGAGGGGACGTTCGAGGTTTCCTGGGCGGACGGTGCGATCGTGATGGGGGCGGGGGATATGTTGACCGTGCCGATCGGCTTGCCGCATGCCTTCCGCAATACGGCGTCGGTTCCGGCGGTCGTGTTCGTCGTGCGCGGTACCGAGAGTCCGGTGATGCCCGTATTTGGCTAACGTGCCCGACTTCGAGCGGGCGCGCGCCGCTCTGCGACGCGCGCCGCCGCACTACGTCCAATGTCCTGCGGTGCGGTAATCGTACTGCACGGGCAGGGCGCGGCGGCAGGGTGCGGCCTACCGCAGCAGCAAGGCGCCGACTGCGAACTGAGTACCCAGCGAGTTCATTAGCGGGACCCCGGGGGCCACAGGGCTTGCATACCGTCAGTGACGAATATGACTGCTATTGAACTCCCGGGTGTCCGAAAACGAGCTCGTTTTTGAGGGACCCGAGCTGGTCGGCCGAGACGAGGGGCGGCGGACCGCCCCTCACACTTATGCCACTGCGTTCAAGCGCTCGAGACGGATCGCGGCGGCCTTGCGGTGACCTTCGAGTCCCTCGCTATCGCTTTGTCGCATTGCTGCCGGGGCGACGGCCCGGATAGCATCGGATTCGAGCCATTGGTACGTCGCGATCTTGACGTAGGAGCCAACCCACAGTCCGCCGGTATATTTGCCGGCGCCCATCGTCGGCAATGTGTGGTTGGTGCCGACATTCTTGTCGGAATACACAACGCTGGCGTTCTCGCCGACGAACAGCGAGCCATAGTTGCGCAGCTTCTTGGCGAAGCCGTGCGCGTCGGCGGTGTGGACTTGCAGATGCTCGGCGGCGACGTGATCGGAATAGGCGATCATCGCCGCATCGTCGGCGCAGAGGACGATCTCGCCATAATTCTGCCAGCTCGGCCCGGCGATGTCGGCGGTAGCGAGCATGCGCAGCTGGCGCTCGACCTCCTTGAGTGTCGCTTCGGCCAGCGCGCGATCGGTGGTGATCAGCCCGACCCGGGTGCGGACGTCGTGCTCGGCCTGCGCGAGCAGGTCGGTCGCGATCAGTTCCGGGTTTCCGGTCGAATCGGCAACAACGAAAATCTCGGACGGGCCGGCGAGCTGGTCGATTCCGACCGGACCAAAGACCTGGCGCTTGGCCTCGTTCACGAAGGCGTTGCCCGGCCCCATGATCTTGTCGACCGCGGGGACGCTGTCGGTGCCATAGGCCATTGCCGCGATCGCTTGCGCCCCGCCGATCAGGAAGATGCGGTCGGCACCCGAAAGGTGGCAGCCAGCGACCATCGCCTTGTGCGCGTTTGGCGGCAGGCACGCGACAACCTCGTCGCAGCCGGCAACCTTGCCGGGCACGATTGTCATGATCGGCGCGGAAAGCAGCGGGAAGCGTCCACCGGGTACATAGGCACCGACGCGCTGGATCGGGATCACGGTGTGCCCGAGATGAAGGCCGGGCAGCGGCTCGACTTCGAGCGGCAGGATCGTGCCGAGCTGCGCGGTGGCGAAGCGGCGGACATTCTCGATCGCGAATTCGGTATCGGCGCGGGTCTGCTTGTCGAGCTGATCGACTGCGTGCTGGCGATCGGCCGGCGATACTTCGAACTGGTCGAGCGACACGCCGTCGAACTTTTGCGAATAGTCGCGCACTGCCGCATCGCCGCGCTCGCGCACGTCCTTGAGCACCGTGGTGACGAGCTCAATGACTTGGCTGTTGTCACCGATATTGTCGCGCTGCGGCGCTTTGACATATTCGAGGCTGCCCTGGAGGGATTTGGGAGCCGACACGCTGGCCATTCGGGCGATCCTTTCATGGGAAAACTGGCCACGCACGGCCATGCCGACGCGATCTAATGCATTCGAATGCAGATGTCACCCGTCGAGGTGGGTGGAGCGTGTTTATTCTGCGCTCGCGAGCGCGTAGGATCATCCGCAGTCACCCGAGGAAATATCATGAGCGACGAGATCAAGCCGCCGATGCGGCGCCCGACCTCCTACGACGTCGCGCGCGAGGCTGGCGTATCGCAAAGCGCGGTGTCGCGGTGTTTCGCTCCGGGTGGCAGCATCGCGCCCAAGACCCGCGCGCGCATCGTCAAGGTCGCGACCCAATTGGGGTATCGGCCCAATGCGTTAGCGCAGGGGCTAATTTCTGGACGGACGAAGATCGTCGCGCTCCTGATCTCGAACCTGACCAACCTATATTATCCCGAGGTCCTGGCCGAACTCACCCGGCGCCTGACCGAACGCGACACGCGCGTGCTGCTGTTCTCGCTCGGCGCCGAAAGCGATGTCGATGGCGTGCTCGATCAGGTCTGGCGCCACAGCGTTGATGGCGTGATCTGCGCCGCGCGGCTGTCGGACGAACAGATCCTGCTTTTCGCCGAGCATCGCGTACCGCTCGTGCTCTACAATCGCATGCCCGACACTGCGCAGGCGGCGAGCGTCTGCTGTGACTCCGCCGCGGGCGAACGTGAATTGGTCGAAAAACTGCTCGCAGCAGGGCATCGCCGGTTCGGGATCATAGCCGGGCCAGAGGATTCTTATGTCGGCGAGGAGCGCCGTCGAGCCGCGCTGGCACGTCTTGCCGATGCGGGTCTGCAGGAAGTGGCGGTGGTACGCGGCGATTTCAGCTACGAGAGCGGTGGGGCAGGGCTGCGTGCGTTGCTCGATAAAGAAAAAACACTCGATGCGGTTATCGCGGTGAGCGACCTGATGGCGATCGGCGCGATCGACACTGCGCGGGACGTGTTCGATCTGCGGATTCCCGACGATATGTCGATCGTCGGTTTCGATGGCTCTGGCCCGGCGAGCTGGACGAGTTATCAGGTGACCTCGATCCAGCAGCCTGTTGCGCGCATGACAGAGGCGGCGGTGATGATGCTGATCGAGCGGATTGAGGATGACAGCGCGACAGCCGAGCGGCGGCTGTTTGCGGGCAAATTCATCGCCGGGAAGTCCGCTCGAATCACACCCCGATTCTGACGCATTCGAACGCAGTCGCGCGCCTTTCGTTTCACGCACGCGACACCGGTGGACCATGTCCGATATCGGCCACAGGGTGACGACTGGTCCCACATGGTAAATTTAGTCGCTAAATAACAGCGATATGGCCCGGCCGTGCGGCGCGCGGACAACACAAAAATAAGGCCGCGCCCCAATGCATTCGAATGCATTTTGTAATGGACGCTTACCGATCCGCTTGATAGCATTCCATCATTGACCACGGTTTGCACAGCCGGCGGCGGCTTAAGGGGAACGATATGCGCAATCGAGTTTGGCTTTTCGGAGCGTCGGCGATTTCCTTGGCGCTGTGCGCGAGCGTAGCCTCGGCTCAGGAGACGAGCCAATCCTCTTCGTCCGCGATTCCTGCTCCGCAGCCGGCCGACAGCGCCGACATCGTGGTGACCGCGCAACGCCGCAGCGAGCGCCTGCAGGACGTGCCGCTCGCGGTCACCGCGCTAAGCGGTGCCGACCTCGCCCGCACTCACATCAACGACGCGAGCCGCCTACAATATCTGACTCCTGGCCTGACATGGGGCCAACAAGGCGCCGATTCCTTCCCGGCGATCCGCGGCGTACGCACTCAGTTGGTCAGTGCGCAGAGCGACCCGGTTATCGGCTTCTACCTCGACGGGATCTACCAGAGCCGCACCCAGCAGCAGAGCATTCCGATCTTCGACGTTTCGCGGATTGAAGTGCAGCGCGGGCCGCAGGGCACGCTCTATGGCCGCAACACCTTCGGCGGAAATATCAGTGTGATCACGCAGGAGCCGACCAAAAGCTTCGAGGGTGGCCTCAACGCCATGGTCGGCAACTACGACGCTCGCCAGTTCGACGGCTTCCTTAATATCCCGGCGAGCGACACGCTGCAGTTCCGCGTGGCGGGCTATCACAGCGAGCATTCGGGCTATGTCAGCTCGACGACCAACCCCGACATCAAGCTCAACGATGAGAACCAGACCGTGGTGCGGGCCAGCGCCAAGTGGACGCCAACGCCCGAGCTCGAGATTCTCGTCCACGGCGCGCTGTGGGATCGTAACGACGCCGGTGCCGGCGCCTATGGCTACAAGACGGTCGGCACGCTGATTAATCCGACGACCGGGGCCCGCTCGATCACGGGTGTGCCCTATGCGGTCAACCCGAGCGTCCATAACGGTTCCGCGTTCGTCAACGGTGTCGATATCGGCGTGCCCGTCACCGGCGACGCCTATCACATCCAAGCGGATTATCAGCCGACCCAGAAGCTGCACGAGCGCTATATCAGCGGTCAACTTAGCTACGATCTCGGTGCGGTGGTGGCGAAGGCGATCACCGGCTACAATAGCTTCCGCTCGAAGCGCAGCGGTGACCTCGACCAGACCTCGGTCGTCTTTCCGGCAGCAGGCGTGACGTCGAGCTTCGCGGGCTCGGGCCTGCAACAGCCCGACACGCGCGACACTTCGTTCAGCCAGGAATTGCAGCTTTCGTCGAACAGCAAGAGTTCGCCGCTGCAGTGGATCGTCGGTGGCTATTACTTCCATGACATGGTCGACGAGCTGTACAGCCAGGTTTATACCGCGCCGACCGCAACGGCGCTTGGTACGCGCTCGCGCACGCGGATCGATACCAAGGCTTATGCAGCATATGGCCAGGCGACCTATGCGGTTATCCCCGACACGCTGCGCATCATCGGTGGCATCCGATACTCCGACGAGACCAAGAACTACACGATCACGAACTTCACGGCGCCTCCCGGAACGTTCAACTTCGCAACGCAGACCGCGGCCAGGGCATCGGGCGAGGCAAAGTACAACAAGGTGACGTGGCGCGCCGGCGCCGAGCTCAACCTGACGCGCAACAACATGCTCTACGCGACGGTTTCGACCGGGTTCGAGTCGGGCGGCATCAACAACAACTCTTCGAACGCGCTCATCCCGCAAAGCTATGCACCGCAGACCGTGACGGCCTATGAGATCGGCTCAAAGAATCTGTTCGATGCGGGCCACGTCTCGGTCAACATCAGCGCCTTCTACAACAAGTACAAGAATCTGCAGATCACGATCCTCGATCCGAGCACGAACCTGTCCTATTATGCCAGTGCTGGCGCGGCGCGCAGTTACGGCGCCGAGTTCGAAGTGAGGACGATGCTGTATCAGGGGCTCCACGTCGATCTGACCGCGGCCCTGCTCGATGCCGAATTCACCAGCTACACCCGGCCCAACCCGTTCGGCAACACGACGCTGGTCAATCTGTCGGGCAAGGACGTGCCGATGTCGCCCACGTTCAAGGGCACAGCAAGCGCCTATTACGACATCGATCTGGGCAACGCCGGCCGCCTGACGCCACACGTGGACGTCCTGTATTCCTCGTCTTATTATTCGACCGACTACAACACTGTGCTCGACCGCCAGAAGGCGTACGGCGTGGTCGATCTCAGCCTGCGCTACACCTCGAAGCCCGGCTCTTATTACATTGAGGGCTTCGTCAACAATATCGGCAATTACGCGGTGATCTACAGTGCGACGCTCGGCAGCTCGGCGCGCATCCAGGAATCCTACGGCCCGCCGCGGGTCTTCGGCCTGCGCGTCGGTGGAAAGTTCTGATGCGCCGCGGTCCGGCAGGAGCGTATCGCATGTCGCCATTCTCGCGGCCGTCGCTTCCCGCCGGACCGCCGTCCTGGCCCACCGTGCCGGGTGCGGCAGCGTGACCGCCGGGACAGGAACTCTCGGCACTCGAGAAACGCTGCCGCCGGCATTCGCTGACCAGCCCGCCGAGCCGACCACCGCGTATCCCTCGACGCGTCGAGCGGTGGCGGCGTTCGCTTTTCTAATGGTCGCGGAGTTCTTTTACAGCTGGGCGTGGAATTCGATCGACATCCTCCGGCCGTATATTCGCGATAGCCTCGGCCTGACCCTGACCGAGGCCGGATCGGGCTATTCGGCGCAGGGCGCCGGTGCGCTGATCGGCGCGGTGCTGATCGGGCAACTCGCGGATCGCATCGGCCGCCGCAACATGCTCGTCGTGGTCATGGTGGGCTATGGGCTTAGCCTGCTCGCCGGCGTCGCGGTCGCGACCTATCTCCAATTCATCGCGCAACGCTTCGTGCTCGGCGTGATGATGGGCGGAATCTTCCCGATCGTCGTCGGCATCTATGTCGGGCTGTTCCGGGGGAATGTCCGCGGTCGGCTTGCCAGCTTGATCAACGCGATCTTCGGGCTCGCGGTCATCGTGATGGGTATCGCGGTGCGGCAATTGCCAGTGCATGCGGGGGAGCAATGGCACCTGCTGCTGTGGATTGGCGGCGTCCCTCCGATCGTGCTGGCGGCCTTCGCTTATGTCATCGTGCCGCACAGCGTCGATACGCGCCACCGCGAACAGCCGCGCGGGCGCTTGCCGGTACTCGAACTGTTCGGTCCGGGGCTCGCATTGCAGACCGCGATGCTCGCGGCGCTGATGGGACTGAATTTCTTCGCCTATCAGGCGTTCAGCGGCTGGCTGACGACCTATCTCAAGGACGTCCGGTTGTTGTCCTCGGCTGCGATCGGCGCATTGGTCGCCTGGACCTTTGCCGCCAACATCGCCGGCGGCTTCTTCTGGGGCTGGGCGGGCGATCGCTTCGGTCGCCGCTTCAATGCGCTCGGCTTCTTCCTGGGCGCGGCGGCAATCGCGGCCTATCTGCTGGTGCCAGGCAACATGGTGCTGCTCGGCGTGATCGGCGCGCTGTACGGCTTCATGCTCTCGTCGAGCGTGGTATGGGGACCATGGCTCACCGAACTCTATCCGCCGCACCTGAAATCAACCGCGGCCTCGATCTTCAATTGGGGGCGAATCGTCAGCTTCTTCGCACCGCTGATTACCGGCTCGCTGGCAGGCGCGATCGGACTTGGCGCGACGATGGGGGTGGCGAGCGTGATCTTCGTCATCGCCGGCCTGCTGTGGCTCATATTGCCAGAAACGCACCCGAAGCCGCTCTGGCGCTCGGCCGGCTAAAGTAGGGCGGGCGCGGCCCGCGCGTCGCGGACGTGCGAGACCGTGATGCCGGATTATGGCAGCATGATTGCGGCGATCGCGCGCCACTGCAGCATGCCGAGCCGCTCTCCGAGGATCGCGAAGGCGGCCAGCGCGCCGATTCCCAGCTCGAGGCTGACCCGCACGCTGAAGAGATGTGCCGGCAACGTTCCAGCGCGATCGTCTCGAGCGAATATGGCAGGGCGCTGCACAGCAGCGCGGCTATGCAGCCGACACCGAGCACATCGGGTCGCAACCGCACGGCACAGGCGGTGGCCCAGCCGTGCGGGACCGCAATCAGCGCCGCAGCGATCACCCCGAGGCATACAACCTGCGTTTCGCGCAGGACCGCGGTCGCTTGGCATCTCCAGCCGCCAGCGCCACGGCCCCTCCGACCCGAAGGTCAGCAGCATCGACAGACCCAGGCAAAGCGTGGTCATGCCCTCAGGGCCGCCACCGGAAAACCGCCTTGGCGTAGGACGTGCCGATCCATAGCGAGATCATCGAACCCAGCAGCGGCAACACCGCGCTGGCCGCTCCGTGTCGCCGGACGGCGGTCGCGCTCAGGTCTTTGCGGCGGCGATCAGTCCGGCGGCCCCGCCGAGCAGGAAGCCGTGGTCGGAGCCGAGCAGAAAGAAGCTGGCGCCCTTTGCCGTCCAGACCGGGACATCTGCGACACGGGCGAGGAACATGCCCACCGGGCGCCCGTGGCGCAGGCCGGCGGCGCAGACCGCTTCGATCGCGGAGACGACGTGGGGATCGTCCTGGCTGGTCGCGCCATAGGCGACGGTCAAGTCGACGCGCCCGACGAAGAGCGCGTCGATCCCCTCGACCTGGGCGATCGCATCGATCGCATCGATCGCTTCGGGATCCTCGATCTGCGCGATTACCACGGTGCGCGCCGCGCTCGCAGCGAGATGGTCGTTCACTGAGCGCGTGGTGTAGCCCGCCGCACGCGACGAGCCGGCATAGCCGCGACCGCCATGGCCGTATTGGCTGGCGCGGACCGCCGCGCGCGCCTCCTCGGCCGAGCGGACGTGCGGGATCACCACACCGGTCGCGCCGCAATCGAGCGCGCCGAGGATCTGCGCGGGATCGGCCGAGGCGATGCGCACAAGCACATCCTTGCCACTCGACCGCGCCGCCATCACGCAGCCGTCGATTGCGGCGCGATCGAACGGGGCATGCTCGGCATCGAGGCAGAGGCAATCGAGGTCGGTCAGCGACAGCACCTCGACGATGATCGGCGATGGCGTCTTGACGAAGGTCCCGACCAGGGTCTCACGCGCGGCGAGGCGCTGTTTCAAAGACGTCATGCGCCCCGTGCCCAAATCCGTTCGCTCGCAATCGCTGCGCCGTCCGACAGCGCCGCGAGCTTGGCGTAGACGATATCGGGATCGATCGCACCAAATCCCGCGAACGTTGAAAAGCCGCAGTCGGTGCCGGCGATCACGCGGTCGCGACCGACAATATCGACATATTGTTCGATCCGCTGCGCCACCACTTTGGGATGCTCGACGAAGTTGGTGGTTGAATCGATCACGCCGGGGATCAGAACGCGATCCTCGGGGATCAGCGTTACCATGTCGGTAAAGGCCTGCCAGTCATGCTGGTGGCGCGGATTGGAGGTTTCGAACAGAAGCCCATGCGGCTTCGCCTGCATCAACGTCGGCAAGATCACCGCCATCTCGACGTCGCAGTGGTGGGGGCCTTCGTAATTGCCCCAGCAGACATGCATCCGCACCTGGCCCGCGGGCACGTTGCGCAACGCGTGATTGAGCACTTCGACATGCTGGCCGATCAGTGAGAGATAGTCGGCGTCGCTGCGATCCTTGTACCTCATGTGGCGCCCGAGCCCGAGATCGGGGCTGTCGAGCTGCAGCGTTAGCCCGGCGGCGCAGATCGCCTCGTATTCGGGCCGCATCGCCTCAGCCAGCGCCTCGAGATATGCGTCCTGCGTCGCGTAGAAGTCGTTGGGTTGGAACAAGGCGATCACGCCGGGCGAGGCGGCGTTCATGAACGCGCCGTGCGGCGCATGCAGGCGCACGGCGTGATCCAGCCGTGCGACGTCGTCGTGCAGTGGCTGCAGCGTCAGCGGCGCGATCTCGCCGACGCAGCGCGGGCGGCGATAGGTCGGCGTGCCGCCAGCTGCGGCTTGGCGCGCGAGGAAGCCGGGAAACGCCTCGAGATCGGCCGGCGGTGTGCGCGCGCTGTCGCCGGCAAAGCCGGTGATTCGGTCCTTGATATAGGTGGCGTACGAGATCTTGGACATCTCGCCGTCCGACACCAGGTCGATGCCAACAGCGACCTGGCGCGCGACGCAGGCATCGACCGCGGCACCGACGACACGGTCGAACTCGGCAGGGTCGACCGGCTCGTCGCGTTCGTGCGCGAAGATCAGGTCGGTGACCGCCTTGTCGCGCGGCAGCGAGCCGACATGCGTCGTCAGAATCCGGTCGGCCATCAGTCTTATCCCATGTTAGTGCGCTGACGATGCGGCGCGATCAATCGGCGGTCCAGCCGCCATCCACGATCAGGCTGGTGGCCGTCATCAGCGCCGAACCGGCGCCGGCGAGGAACACCACCGGACCCATCAAATCCTCAACTTGGCCAATCCGTCCGAGCTTGATCTTGGCGAGCACGCCCGCCTTGAATGCCGCATCTTCGAAATAGGGGCGCGTCAGCGGCGTCTCGATGAAGGTTGGGGCGATCGTGTTCGAGCGGATGCCGTAGGGTGCGAGGTCTAGTGCGAAGCTCTTGCTCATCCCCTCGATTGCCCATTTCGACGCGCAATACAGCGCGCGATTGGGGCCGCCGACATGGCCCATTTGCGAACTCATATGGATCAGCGAGCCGGACAGGCCTTCGGCGATCATCCTTCGCGCGGCAGCCTGCGCGACGAAGAAGCTCGCCTTGAGGTTGAGGTCGAGCACCGCGTCGTAATCCGCCTCCTCAACCTCCTGCATCGGCTTGGGCCGATTGGTCCCGGCATTGTTGACCAGCACGTCGAACGCCGGGCGCTTGGCGAAGAAGGCGGAGACGGCAGCGAGGTCTGATACGTCGAGCACCGCTGCCTCGGCCTGTACGCCGGTTGCGCGAATGGCCGCCGCCGCCTGCTCGATCTCGCCGAGGGAGCGCGCCACCAGCGTCACCGCCGCGCCCGCCGCCGCCAGCGCGGCGCTGCAGGCGAGGCCGATGCCACGCCCCGCGCCGGTCACGATCGCGCGCTTGCCGCCGAGCGACGGGGACGGTGTGATCGGCAGCCCCATCTACTCGGCCGCGACCAGCGGCTCGGCGCGCCCGGCATAGGGCACGTTGCGGCCGCCATAGCGTCGCACACGGACATTGGCCTGTTCCCCATGCCCGGCAAACCCTTCGAGCGCGCAGAGCCGGCTACAATATTCGCCGATCATGGCCGATGCCTCGTCCGTCATCACCTTCTGGTAAGTGCAGGTCTTAAGAAATTTGCCGACCCACAGCCCGCCGGTGTAGCGTGCTGCCTTCTGCGTCGGCAGCGTATGGTTGGTGCCGATGACCTTGTCGCCATAGGCGACGTTAGTGCGCGCACCGAGGAATAGCGCGCCGTAATTGGTCATGTTGGCGAGGAAATAATCGGGGTCGCGCGTCATCACCTGGACATGCTCGGAGGCAATTGCGTTGGCGATCTCGACCATCTCGGCATCGGTCTCGGCGACGATCACCTCGCCGAAACTGTCCCACGCCTTGCGGGCGTAATCGGCGGTCGGCAGGATCTGCAGCAGCCGGTCGATCTCCGCCATCGTCTCGCGTGCGAGCTTTTCCGAGGTGGTGAGCAGGACGGCGGGGCTGTCGGGTCCGTGCTCGGCCTGGCCGAGCAGATCGGTCGCGCACAATTCGGCGTCGGCCCCGATGTCGTCGGCGATCACGAGCGTCTCGGTCGGGCCGGCGAACAGGTCGATCCCGACCCGGCCGAACAGCTGGCGTTTGGCTTCGGCAACGAAGGCGTTACCGGGGCCTACAAGAATATCGACCGGGGCGATCGACGCAGTGCCGATCCCCATTGCGGCGACTGCCTGAATTCCGCCGAGGCAGTAGATTTCATCGGCGCCCGCCATTGCCTGCGCAGCGACGATCGCCGGGGCAGGCTTGCCCTTGAACGGGGGCGCGCAGGTGATCACACGCGCCACTCCGGCGACCTTGGCGGTGATGACCGACATATGTGCCGAGGCAAGCAGAGGGTATTTGCCGCCCGGAACGTAGCAGCCAGCTGCGTTCACCGGCACGTTCTTGTGGCCGAGGATGACACCGGGAAGCGTCTCGACCTCGACGTCGCGCATCGAATCGCGCTGGACCTGCGCGAAGTTGCGGATCTGCGTCTGGGCGAATTCAATGTCCTTAAGGTCCTGCGCGGCGAGCTGGTCGATGCAATCCTGGATTTCCTTCGCACTTAGGCGAAAGCTGTCGCGGTCCCAGTCATCGAAGCGGATCGACAGGTCGCGTACGGCGTCGTCGCCGCGAAGCTCTATGTCCTCCAAGATCTTTTCTACGGCGTCACGGACTTCACGATTTCGCGTTGCCTTTGCCTCGAGCGTCGCGCCGCGTTTGAGATGATATGCCATAAGCGATCCTTTGCATTCGAATGCAAACGTCGTAGCGTTGGTTTGGCGACGGATCAAGAAGTGGAAATATGGTGGGGTTCAATAAGTGCGATGCCCGCGCGCACGACGCGCTATTCCGGGCCGCGCGATAGCCCATTATTGTTATGATCGGTGCTGTCCTTGTGGGAGCAATCGTCTCCTACCTCGCGCCGCACCTGGGTCACGGCAAGGTCAATGGTGGCGACAATCCGGTCCAATTTTTGCGGTTCCGGCCTCGGTTGCGAACGCGGGTCGCGCGAAAGTGGGCAGCCAATTATCGGGCGGAAAAGCGGACGGGCAGAAATCGATCGATAGCTTGCCATCCGCGGACGAACCGTTTGTCAAACGCTGCAAGAGCGGCAAATTAGGCGATGGGAAACATCCAGCCGATAAGTCCCGCAAAGGGAGGGCACTATCAATGCGATGTCCAATGCTTTCATCAGTTACTCGACGGTTGTCACTCGCGAATTTCGTGACAGCCTTGTTGGCGGCTCAGGTCGCGCATGCACAGTCTTTCGGTGGCAGATACGACCCGCCGTCTTATCGGGACGGCAAAGCGCACTACGAGAAAGGGGAAGAGAGCTTCGGTCAATTTGCCGTTGTGCGGTATGTCGAAGACCGTCGGGAAACTCCCATACCCGATGTCGCTTCCGTTACGATGGAATCAACGCTCAACTGGCACGACAGTAGAAATAGGATCGGGTTTGCTATCAAGGACGATGGATCCTACGTTACCTTCCAAGCGCAAGGAAAAAGCGCTGACGGCAAAACGATCTGCATCATGGGAAGCACCATTGTTGACTATGATCGCAACCCGAGCACAATAAAGAACTGGCAAAACCTCCAACCTCTTATTCGTGAGCAAATAAAAGGCTGCACAGCGATAGACTATGCGGATTTTGACCGGGCTATGATGGAAATGCATACCTCAAGCTTTGACTACGTTGCAGCCGCAAACTACTGGAAAAGTGTGTCCGCAGGCCTTTTCGGTCCGTCTGGCAGGCGCTGCCTCGCAGAGCGCATGATCAAGCCCCACGTCTTGCCGCCGCAATTTGAGTGTACAAGATTTTCGCTGCCATGAAATTGCTTTCTTTAAGAAGGAGCGTTTGGCCGCGGCTTGTGACCTAGTCTTATCAAAGCTGCCGGTCGCCTTTTCACCAATTGCGGACATTCCTATTCGATGCCAAGCTTAGCACGGCAGCAGTGATTAAAGCACGAGGTTGGAGGAGAGATCGGTGAGCGGCTTCATTTTCAAGCGTGCGCTTGATAAATTCGCCGAGGAAACCCTGGCCAGTGGTGGATTTGGCCTACTGCATGCCTAGTGGGTATTATCGTGGCTGTAGCAATCGTCGCCTTCGATTTGTAGGCTCTAGTCGAAAAGCGAGAGCGGTCGAAGTTTATCCGCTTGCCATCAATTGTTCCATTACAAGGGACTGTCATGGTTCCGATCGCGCCTGCGCGTCGGCGCGGTAGGGAGACGGTGTGATGGCGGGAAAATCGCATTTCGATAGCACGCCGCAAGAGAATTACGCGCTTTTCGTAAACGCTTTGGCTGGTCTTGAGGATGATGCTGGAATCGAGTGCTACTCGCAGGAGGACATTCGTCTTTTCCGCGAGGCGCTGGAAGAATTTCGTTCCGACTATCGCGTTCGGCATGGCTAACCACCAACTATCGCCGTTCGAGCGCCGCCGGCGCGATCACCGTTTCCAAAAGTCGACCGACTGCTATTGGGCGAGAAAGTGGTCGGTCTCAAATCGGCCAAATTACAACGTGGACAGTTTGCGGATTTTGAGAATAGCCACTTCTAGAGAATTGGCGTGGTCCTGTTGCGCGTGCCATCCCCGATTGCGAATCTACTGTCAGAGGGTTCGAATCTTAACCTAGGAATCGAATTTTCGCCTCAAGTGGTTGCAATGAAAAGTTTATTTTCCGAGGTATTTTTCGAGGCTTTGTTACGAATCGTGAAGAAAAAAAGTTCAAATTATCAGTGACCTATCTCTAAATGTCGAATCCCTCCGTCTCCGCCAGGGGCTCGTTCGGAGCCCGCCGCAACAAGTTACATATCTTAGCAAAATCCCCAGAAAACCGTCGTTTCGGTCCTATCCGTGCGCATGCCTCCACACCTACCGTGGGCATCGAATGAGGTGTCGAGCAGCGTGGAGGTTGCTCGATCGGATGGATTTGTCTCCATCCGCCATTGGTTCGACCCGAAGGACGACAATCAGAGCCACTCGCCCCCCATCTCTGCTTCAGTCGGTTAGTGTCGAAAGATAGCAGTCGGACGCGCTTCTTTTTCGCTTCTCTACGACGATCTTGCATGCTTATGGCCACGGTGAGTGGGAACAAGACGTTTCGAGTTTTTGTGCCGGCAAGCCAATCGGCGCGGTGGTTGTCGACCGACCCCGTCGGCACCCGTGCGACGAGCCAGGGTCTTTGTTCCGCCACCGCAGCGCCGCCCTGCGCCAAGGCAGACGCATAAGTCGCCATTCAACGTCCTCCTCGACGTTTCCGACTTTCGACACTCGTTCATCTTCGCCGGGCAGCGGTCGATCAGCCACCGAAGGCGATATGGAATGCCGGGAAGTTGGACAAACGCGTCATTCCCAAGTTGCAGATTGAGCGTCGACTCTTGTCGGACGCCGACGTTCGGCGCTTGTCCGGGCGGCGTGGCGTTACGACTGAAGCTGGGCTGGTAGCGGGCAGTCCGGCAAACCGCCGGGTTCGAGCCCCGATCGGGCGAATACCATAGTGCCTAGCTATAACGATCCCGAGGGGGCACCGCTATTGCGTCACCAGCTACCGTAGTTTTACGCATGCCGTGAAAATGTCGAGTTAACTGGCGACCGATAAAATAGCAGATGAAATATGCGTAACATAGCGCAGCGAGGAGGGCGCTCGCTGGTGCGGCAATTGGCTCTAGGGAGGGCAGTCCACGCCAAGATTATTGTCATCATTGGCGAAGAGACGTGAGCCGATCGGATCAGGAAGTGTCTGTCCGACGGCGTGCAAGCATCGGGCTTTTTCCGGATCCCGCCACCCTCGCGCTGCCAATTTACCGGGAATTCGTCGATATGCTTTTCGGTATGCGACTTCCGGTATTAGGGCTCGGCGCCGTCTATGTGGCAATTTGCGTTATTGCGAGCTACACACTCGGCCAAACCATATTTGCCATTCTTGCAATCCTTGGCGCGTTGACGACGTGGGCGCGCGTCGCCGCTATTGGCGCGTATCAGCGCGCACCACCCGCCGAGGGCATGGAAGACGTGCGCTGCTGGGAACGGCGCTACGCCATCGGAAATTACATATCGGCAGTGCTGCTAGCAGCCCTCAACGTCGCGGCGCTCTCGACCCCTTATCCGGCTTTGCACCTCGTTACCGTAAGCTTGCTGTTCAGCTACGGCGCGGGCTGGATCTCCCGAACGTCGGTGAGACCAAAGATATGCGTGATAAGCCTCTTGCTCGCGACCGGACCAACCGTCGCGGCGCTCGCCTTCCAAGCGTTTGCGCCCCATCCTGACGCGCTACACACGGAGATGTTCCTCGTCGAAGCCGCGCTCGTTGCGATGATTGAAGGGCTCAGCCTGCATACCGTCGGACACCTTTATCGGTCGGCGGTTGAGCATCACACGGCAAGGCATGATTTTGCGCAGCTCGCCAAATATGATGCGCTGACCGGCCTCGCAAATCGCCTGCTTCTGCGGGAGCGATTTCAGGCATCCATAGACGCCGCCGAGCGCAGTCATACCCGGCTTGCGGTTCATTTTCTCGATCTCGACGGGTTTAAGGCGATCAATGATCAGCACGGCCACCCCACTGGAGACGCCCTATTGCAGCAGGTCGCGCAACGATTGAAAGCTTTGGTCGGCGCCGGGGATACTGTTGCAAGGCTGGGCGGAGATGAATTCGTGTTGCTACAGACCGGCGTGTTGCATGACGACGAAGCCAGCATGCTGGCTCGGCGAATTATCTGGCAGCTAAGCCTTCCCTACGAAATCGACGAAAACGCCGTAAATATTTCAGTCAGCGTCGGCATTGCAGTGGCCCCTCATCAGGGCGTTGAGCTCGTGCGGCTGCTGTCCCGAGCCGATGCCGCTCTTTATCATGCGAAGGCAGACGGCAAGGCGCGAGCGATGTTTTGCACCGACGACGCCGCGGTGCATCTCGCGGCATGATGTCAGTCGGGCGTGCTCCTTTTTAACTTATCGACGATGATCTTGCATGCTTGTGGTGACCATGAGCCGGAAGGGGACGTTTTAAGTTTTTGCGCACGCAACGTGCCCGACGCTTGCGCAAGATTGAGCGCGATGCTGGAAAATGAAGCGCGGCACCTAGTCGCAGCCTGAAACCTTGGCCGCGTTAAATGCGCTCGCGGGCATGCTACCACGCTGCCGACGTCGCGCGAGCGCGCCGATCGTCTGGTCAGAGTGCGGGATTATCGATAGGCGGCGGCTTCCACTCTCAGCGAAAGCCTCGAACTATGAACAATTCTGATCTCGTGGAGAAGATTGCCGCTTCCAGCGATCTGAGCAAGGGTGACGCCAAGAGCGTGGTCGATGCGGTGTTCGCCGCAATCGCCGACGCGGCAGCCGCGGGCGAAGAAATCTCGCTCAACGGCTTTGGCAAATTCAAGGTCAAGGACAGCGCCGCACGCGAGGGCCGCAATCCGTCCACGGGCGCAACCATTCAGATCGCCGCGTCAAAAAAGATGGGTTTTACGCCGGCAAAGGCTCTTAAAGACCGCCTGAACGGCTGAGCAAATCGGTGACGATCGTTGCGTCGGGCACGCTCTCGCTTGGGAGGGTGTTCGACGTCATGTTGCGCCCGCGCCTTGTGAAGGAACCATAATGGCCGAGAAGCGGAACACCTCGCCGACCGAAATCGCCCACATCACGACGGGGAAGGCAGAGGTCGACGTTGTGCTCGAGGGACTTCTGAACTCGGGGACGGGCCCTGGCACCCTCAAGTTCATCGTGGAGAATTTGCAAGCTGCTTGCCAACGCACCCGTCATCGAGAAGCCGGTGACAGCGAGCAAACCGATCCGCCTTACTCGACCAAGGCTCCCGTGCTTTCGGGGTCCACCGCAGGGTCAGCATCCGCCGACCAGGAGGAAACTCTGGCTGCCGGTACCGCGTCAGTCATCGTCACTGAACTGGTGTCGACCGATACATGGTGGGCGCAACGTTGGATCGACAAGGCGACACCAGGAGAGGTCGCCGCAATGCGCGAACTATTGGTATCCCGGGGCTGAAGCTGACCTTGCCCCGAATACGCCCAATGACAGTCGCGTCGTCCAACCAGTCAACTTCGACCCGCAATTCCATCACCGCGCTCGGCGCGAGCCCGTCGTGGATTTTCTGGGCCCACCTCCGTCGCTTCGCTGCCAGGGGCGACACGAAAACAAACATCCAGTTCCCTCGCAGCGCGGACGTACGTTCATCTGCTATTCGGATGCGTGTCGCCCCGAAAACCTAATAGACGACGACACTCCGGTCTCCCTTCCTGCTTTCCGAAACGCGCCGCTCGTTCAGGTTCGAACTTCTTGCAGTGTCGGCCATCGTCCGCGTTCGGTTAGCCACGCTAACCGAACGCAGCGATTGAGGTCAGTGCCTCGAGAGTACGCGGGCGGCGGCCTCGGCCGTGTCTTCGGGCCGCGTATTGAAGGCGATCGCGGCATTGGGCGCCGCTTTGTGGACGAGGTTCACCACGGTCTCGAACAGGCCGAGGCTCTTGGGTGGAAGCCGCAGACCGCCACCGATCACCACACAATCATAAGCGGCACCGTGCAGCGCGGTTGCCAGCATCGCGCTGCCCGCGGCGTCGGGCGTGATCATGCAGGTGTCGCCCTGCCACCCGCGCTCCCGAATTTTTTCGAGCGCAATGGCGATGCCCGCATTGATCCTGTCGGCGTTGAAGCCGGGCGGGAGCGATGGGTCCGTAAAGTCGACGGTTTCCGGCTTCTGGCCGACGAACAGGATGCTGGTCATGAGAGATCTCCTCGGAGGGACTGGTTCAGAGCTCAGGCGGTCGCCCATCCAGCGGCCGCATCCTCGGCGAAAGCGCGATAGGATCGCGGGGCATGGCCGAGCAGAGCCGTGAGGCGCGCGATCTCGGCATCGGTGGCGATCGCGCCGTCTTGCTGATAGCGCTGCATCATCAGCCGCATGTCATAGGCGAGCCACGCCGGTCCGAACGCTTTCAGCCGGTGCTCCAGCGCTTCCAGGTCGTTCCCGGCATAGCCGATCGGGCGCCCGAGCACGTCGCTCCAAAGCGCTGAGATCGTCGCGCCAGTCAGGACGTCAGGACCGACCAGTTCATAGGTCTCAGCCGCCAGGGGGGCGTCGGCTTGCTCGCGGCGAAGCAGTTCTTTGGCCGCAGCCTCGCCAATGTCGCGGATGTCGACCATCGAAATGCCCTTGTCGCCGATCGGCATGCCGTACACGCCGCCGCCCAGGAGTGCGTCCTTCTGCCGCAGGTCGTTCTGGATGAAATAGGCCGGGCGCAAAATGGTGACGGGCAGCCCTGCGGCATGGATCATGCGCTCGACCGTCACCTTGCTCGCGAAGTGCGGTACGTCGGCATAGGCCTCGCCCTTGAATACCGACAGATAGACGACGCCCTTCACGCCCGCGGTGCGCGCCGCATCCAGCGTCAGCATCGCCTGCGTCAGCTCATCGGGCGCGTTCGGCGCGAGCAGGAACAGTGTGCTTACGCCGCGAAGCGCGGCGCGAACGCTGTCGATATCGGAAAGATCGCCTTGCACGGCGGTGACGCCGGCCGGGACCTGCGCCTTTTCCGGCGTCCTCGTCAGCGCATTGACCTCGGCACCCTGCCCGGTGAGGAAGGCCAGCACCTGCGTCCCGATCGTGCCCGTGCTGCCCGTTACCAAGATCGTCATGTCGTATCTCCTTGATCGCCGAGACGACCTCTGTCGTCGCTGGGTGCAAGATAGGCGTTTCAAATCATTGCATAAGACGGCATGTTTGAGACACCTCGTCTCTAAAATGGAACGTCAATGGATCTCGCTGCCCTTGCCGATTTCAACCTGGTCGCGACCCATGGCGGCTTCGGCCGCGCCAGTCGCGCGGCGCAGCGGCCCAAGGCGACGCTGTCCCGCAAGGTCGCCGAACTGGAAGCCCAACTGGGCGTGCGGCTGATCGATCGAGGGTCGCGGACGTTGCGCCTCACGCCGGAAGGGCGCGCGCTGCATGATCGTACCCAGGGCCCGCTCGCCGAGATCGGCGAGGCCGAGCGGGCCGTCGCGTCGGGCGCATCGGAACCCCGCGGCACGCTCCGGATCAGCGCTCCGATCGTGCTCGCGCATGTTCTGCTACCACGCGTCGCGTCGGATTTCGTCCAGGCCTACCCCCATGTCGCGCTCGAGATTGTTGCCGAGGATCGCAAGGTCGACCCCGTCGAGGACAATTACGATCTGGTGATCCGTATCAACCCGGACCCCGACGAGCGGCTGGTCGGGCGACGTATTCTTGAGGACGAGCGCGTTTTGGTGGCATCCCCCGATTTGCCCAATGCCTTCCTCACGCACCCCGAAGTCGCCACAGTGACCGTAGCTGCGGTAGGGCATATCGCCACGTCCGCCGACGCGCTCTGGCGCATCAGGACCGACCAAGGGCTGCGCGTGCTGAGCCCGCAGATGCGGCTGCGCTTCTCATCTTTCCTGATGGTGCAGGGCGCGGTCCTCGCAAGCGCAGGCGTAGCCCTGATGCCGAAAATGCTTGCAGCGCAAGATATCGCTGCGGGCAGGTTGGTCGTGTGGGGCGTCGATGACGGGCCGAAAGTCGAGATCTGGGCGCTCCAGAACTCGCGCCGCCTGTCGAGCTCGAAGATCCGCGCTTTCCTAAATGTCCTTACGTCGCTGAAGTGACTGCCAATGCGCGCTTGCTGTATTGCACTCCACCAATGTGAACCGCGGGACGGCGGCCCATGCCGGCCGAACCGAAGCTCGGCGAACCGCGAAGACCCACAATCCGACATTCGTGCTACCTTGGCGTGGCCCCTGACGCGGACGTCGACTCAACTGCTTCGTAAGACATCGATAGCTCCCGATGATCGGCCGGAACGACCCGCGGCGGCTCTATGCAGCGACGCTCACGTCGTCGCCGGCGCGATTGGCGACGATTTGCTCGACCTTGGTGATATGTTCAGTGCCCCAAGCACATAGCGGTACGAGCGTATCGGCCAGCGTCTTGCCGAAAGGCGTCAGCGTATAGTCGACTTTGGGCGGGACCTGTTGATGATCGCGGCGATCGACAACGCCATCTGCATTCAGCTCCTTGAGCTGCTGGATCAGCACCTTGTCGCTCACGCCACCGATCGCCCGCTTGAGCTCTCCGTAGCGCCGCGTTTCGTGCGCCAGATGGAACAGGATCAGCGGCTTCCACTTACCGCCAATCACCGACAGCGCCACGTCCAGACCGCAGTTGAAATTCCTGCTCTCCACCGGCAACTCCAGGTACTTACCAAAAGGTGCATACTAGTAAGCACGAAAGCCCATGTCTACTTCTGCATCATTCGATGCTCGGAGCAACACATGACCAGACTTCAAGGCAAAACAGCCCTCATCACCGGCGGCACCAGTGGCATTGGCCTCGCGACCGCAAAGCGCTTCGTTGCTGAGGGCGCTTACGTTTTCATCACCGGGCGCCGCCAGGCCGAACTGGACAAAGCCATCGACGAGATCGGCGGCGCCGTCACAGGCATTCGCAGTGATGTTGCCAGCCTCCACGATCTCGACCGGTTGTTCGACGTCGTACGGGATAAGCGTGGCGGATTGGATATCGTGTTCGCCAACGCCGGGGGTGGCGATATGGCGCCGCTTGGCATGATTACGGAGGAGCAGTTCGACCGCACTTTCGATACCAACGTGCGGGGCACGCTGTTTACTGTACAAAAAGCGCTGCCACTGATGCAGTCGGGCGGATCAATCATTCTCACCGGCTCGACCACTGGGTCGAAAGGCACAGCGGCGTTCAGCGTCTACAGTGCAAGCAAGGCCGCGGTGCGCAATTTCGCGCGAAGCTGGGCGCTGGACCTCAAGGACAGCGGGATCCGCGTCAACGTGCTTTCGCCCGGAGCGACCTTCACGCCGGGTCTCCAAGGTCTCGCGGGTTCGCCCGAAGAGGAAAAGGCGCTCGTCGCCGCCCTGACGGCACAAACGCCGCTAGGTCGGATCGGCCAGCCCGAAGAGACGGCCGCAGTTGCGCTGTTCCTTGCCAGCGAAGACAGCAGCTTCATGACCGGTGCCGAGGTGTTCGTCGACGGAGGCATGGCGCAGGTCTGAGCCGTCGAACGGCAATTTCGCAGATCGCCAATGCCCGGTTCTTCGCCATCGACGGCCGCATACCGACGCTCGGCGGCGGTGTCGGCCTATCGCACACGGTTCGTGGATTACATCTATCTCGGCAATACCGGGGTCTCGCGGACGCTGCCCGTGCGCGAATGGCGACAGGGCGACACCCGATTCAGCGGGATCGAGGGGGAGGCGACGTTCCGCGCGGTCTTCGCCCTGCCGGACGGGTATAGTCCGTTTGCGAGTGGCGCGACCGACGCGCTGGATCGCCAATATTTCCGCCAGCAGCTCGACGGCGACGCTCTGCCGCGCACGCCGATGTCGCGCTATGGCGGTGATCTGGGTTGGGAAAATGGCGCACTGCGCGCGTCAGTCGGGGCGGTCCGCTATCTGCGGCAGGCCGATGTCGCCAAGGGCGAGCCGGTCTCGGACGGCTTCACGCTGGTCGATGCGCATGCCGCCTATCGCTTGGGTAGGGGCGCGCGTTACGAAGTCTTTGCGGATGTCGCCAATCTGACGAACGCGGAAGCGCGGCTGCACAACTCCTTCCTTCGGCTGCGCGCTCCATTGCCTGGCCGCGCGGTGGCCCTGGGTTTTCGCGCGACGTTCTGATCCGATGGCCCCCTGTCGGGGGCCATCGCACACTGTCTCTCCGACCTCGCTCGCGCGACGCGCTATCCCCGACACCACAGCGGCGGTACCGCGACGCATGATGTGAGGTGCGCCCCGGCCGTGCCGCTTGGCACCGAATCGCCGTTCGCGCATTGTGCAGGGCGATGGCCGATAATGATTCCGCGCTTGGCGCATTCCGTACCTGGCGGGGGGCGCCGATGGCGCTCGCCACCGTCCTGTCGACCTGGGGCTCGGCACCGCGCCCGCGCGGCAGCCACATGCTGGTCCATGCCGATGGCCGGATGGAGGGCTCGGTGTCGGGCGGCTGCGTCGAAGGCGACGTGCTCGCGCTCGCCGCCGAGGTTCTGCGCAGCGGGCGCTCCGAGCGGCGGCAATATGGCGTTGCCGACGGCTCGGCATGGCAGGTCGGGCTGCCGTGCGGCGGGACGATCGACGTGCTCGTCCAGCCGGTCGGCGATGCGGGTTTCCCCGAGGCGCTCTTCGACGCGATCGATGCGGCGCGCAGCACCGGGCACGGCCTGACCGTCCACACCGATCTCGCGACGGGCAAGAGCGCGCTGACGCCGGTCGCGGGGAACGAATCGTTCGCCAACAGCTACACTGCGCCGCGCCAGTTGCTGATCGTCGGCGCGGTGCAGATCGCGCAGTCGCTCGCGCAGATCGCGGCGACGCTCGGGGTCAAGACGGTCGTGATCGACCCACGCACGCGCTTCCTCACCGAGGAGCGTTTTCCCGGCGTGACGCTCGACGATCGCTGGCCCGACGAGGCGATCGCGGCGTGGCGGCCGGGTCCGTCGACCGCGGTCGTCACGCTCAGCCACGATCCCAAGATCGACGATCCCGGCCTGATCGCCGCGCTCGCCGCGCAGACCGGCTATGTCGCCGCGCTCGGCTCGCGGCGCAGCCATGCGGCGCGGCTCGAGCGGCTGGCGGGGGAGGGCGTCGCGGCGGCCGATCTCGCGCGGATCGACGGCCCCGCCGGGATCGACATCAACGCGCTCGGCGCGGCCGAGATCGCATTGTCGGTCGCGGCCGGGATGGTGCGGGCGCTCCGCGACGCCGGCTGATTCCGGCGCGCGGCGTTACAGCAATTTGTCGAGCGTGATCGGCAGGTCGCGGACGCGCTTGCCGGTGGCGTTGAACACCGCATTCGCCACCGCTGCAGCGACGCCGGTGATGCCGATCTCGCCGATGCCGTGCGCGCCCATCGGCGCATGCGGATCGGGGATGTCGGTCCAGATCACGTCGATCTCGGGCACGTCCATGTGGACGGGTACATGATATTCGGCGAGACTCGGGTTCATTACCCGGCCGTTGCGCTCGTCGAACTGCGTCTCCTCCATCAGCGCCATGCCGAGGCCCATGATGATCCCGCCGCGGAACTGGCTCGTCGCGGTCTTGGCATTGAGGATCTTGCCGCAGTCGAACGAGCCGAGGAACCGGCTGATCCGCACTTCGCCGGTCACCGCATTGACGCGCGCCTCGCAGAACATCGCGCCATAGGAGTGCATCGACCAATGCTGCGTCTCGAGCGGGCGCGAGCCCTCGGCCTCGACGCTCACCGAATCGCGCTGCGCGCGCGACAGGATCGAGACGTAGCTTTCGCACGCGCTCGGATCGTCGAGCTTGCACAGCCCGCCGTCATGCCCGCCGACCTCGCTCGGCTTGAGCCCGGCAAGCGGCGAATCGTTGCCCGCCAGCTTGAGCAATTCGGTGAACAAGGCGGTCTGCGCGGCGATCACCGCCGCGCCGATCGAGGCGGTCTGCTGCGACCCGCCGGCGAGCACCACCCCCGGCATCTTCGAATCGCCATAGCGGAAGGTGACCTGGTCGAGCGGCAGCCCGAGCCGGTCGGCCAGCACCATCGTATGCGTCGTCGCGGTGCCCATGCCCATTTCGTGCGCGGCGATCTCGACCGTGGCGTGGCCGTCCTTGTCGAGCGTCAGCCGCGCGGCGCCGCCGGGCATACGGTAATAGGGATAGGTCGCGGTCGCGCAGCCGAGCCCGACCAGCCATTCGCCCTCGCGGCGTGACCCCGGCGTGGCGTTGCGCTTGTCCCAGCCGAAGCGCTCGGCGCCGGTGCGATACGCCGCGACGATGTTGCGCGTCGAAAAGGGCGTGCCCGTCGTCGGGTCCTTCTCGGGCTCGTTGCGTTCGCGCAGCGCGATCGGGTCGATCCCGAGCTGCACCGCGAGCTCGTCGACCGCGCTTTCGAGTGCGAAGGTGCCGACCGATTCGCCCGGCGCGCGCATGAAGGTGTTGGCGAGCATGTCGAGCTCGACCGCCTCGACGTCGAGCCGGAAGCTGCCCGCGGCATAGGCCGACTTCGAGGGCAGGATGAACGGCTCGGGCATGTTGTTGTGCGCGGTCATCGCCACGGTGCCGGTGTGGATCAGCGCATCGAAGCCGCCATCAGCCTGCGCGCCGATTGCGACACGCTGCTCGGTCAGCGTGCGCCCGCCGACGACGCGATAGACGCCCTCGCGCGTCAGCATGATGCGCACCGGGCGCCCGGCGAGCTTGGCCGCCGCGGCGGCGAGGATCTGGTGCTGCCACAGCGTCTTGCTGCCGAAACCACCGCCGACATAGGGCGAGGTGACGTGGACCTGGTCCTCCTCGAGCCCGAACACCTGCGCCAGCGTCCAGGCGACGTGCGCGACGGCTTGCGATGCGTCATGGACGATCAGAGTGTCGCCCTCCCACAGCACGGTCGCGGCGTGCAGCTCGATCGGATTGTGGTTGTGGCGCGGGGTGCGATAGGTGACGTCGACCTTGTGCGGCGCCGCGGCGAGCGCGGCATCGGCGTCACCGATCTCGAGCAGCATCGGCTCGCCCTGGAAACTAGCGGGCTTGCTGTCGCCCCTGGCATCCTCGAACACCGTCTTGGCGGGTTCGGACTCATAGGTCGCGACGATCAGCGAAGCGGCATGGTCGGCCTGCTCCTGCGTCTCGGCGAGCACGACGGCGATCGGCTGTCCGTTCCAGTTGACGCGATCGTCCTGCAGCACGGGAATATCATCGCCGCCTGCGGCTTTCGGGCCGGTCATGAAGGCGGGCGTCGGCTTCAGCTCGGGCGCGTTGCGATGCGTCATCACCAGGACGACGCCGGGTGCGGCTTCCGCCGCCGCAACGTCGAGCGTCGCGATCCGGCCCTTGGCGATCGTGCTGAAGGCGAGCGCGGCATAGACCATATGCTCGACCGGAAATTCGGCCGAGAAGCGCGCCGCGCCCTGCACCTTGAGCGGACCGTCGAGCCGCGAGACCTGCGTACCGACCAGGCCATGCTTGTGCTGGATCAGCGGATCGGGAACGCCGCCGGGAATCCAGCTGTCGGGGGCGAGCTCGATCGCCTTCTTCATCACCGACTGGACCGCGCCTTGTACCCGCGCCGCTGCGCTCTCGACGATACTCATGCCGGGTTCTCCGTCAGTTCGGTCAATGTGGCGACGATCGCGCGCCTGGCGAGCTCGATCTTGAACGCATTGTCGCGCAAGGGGGCGGCATCGGCGAGCTCGAACTCGGCCGCGGCGCGGAAATTGGCCTCGGTCGGCGCCTGGCCGCGCAGCGCTGCCTCGGCTTTCAGCGCACGCCACGGCTTGTGCGCGACGCCACCGAGCGCGATCCGCACGTCGCCGATCGTGGCGCCGTCGAGTTCGACCGCAGCGCCGACCGAGACCAGCGCAAAGGCATAGCTCGCGCGGTCGCGCACCTTACGATAGGCCGAGCGCGCCGCGAACGACGAGGCCGGCAGCTCGACAGCGACGATCAGCTCGCCGGCGCGGAGCTCGGTCTCGATATCAGGGCGATCACCGGGCAAACGGTGGAGATCGGCCAGCGCGATGCTGCGCGCGCCCTCTGGCCCCGACAGGTGAACCTGCGCGTCGAGCGCGGCGAGCGCGACGCACATGTCCGACGGATGCGTCGCGACACACGCCGGCGACGCGCCGAGGATCGCGTGGATGCGGTTGAACCCGCCGACTGCGTCGCAGCCCGCACCGGGCTCGCGCTTGTTGCAGCGCGCGGCATCGTCGTAGAAATAGCCGCAGCGCGTGCGCTGGAGGATGTTGCCGCCGACGGTGGCCATGTTGCGGATCTGCGCGCTCGCGCCGGCGAGGATCGCGCGCGACAGCAAGGGGAATTTCGCGCGGATCGTGTGGTCGGCGGCGAGCGCGGTGTTGGTCACCGCCGCGCCGATCAGCACCGAGCCGTCGTCGCGCGCAACGATCTCTCGCGAAAGCTGGGTGACGTCGACCAGGCTCGCCGGTTTCTCGATCGTCTCGCGCATCAGGTCGACGAGGTTGGTCCCGCCGCCGAGATATTTCGCGGCGGGCTCGGCGCCGAGCAGCCGGATCGCGTCGGGCGCGTCGGCGGCGCGGGCGTAGCGGAACGGGGTCATGCCGCTTTCTCCCGATAGGTCTCGGCGATCGCGTCGACGATCCCATTGTACGCGCCGCAGCGGCACAGATTGCCGCTCATCCGCTCGCGCAGTTCGTCATGGTCGAGCGCGATCGTCTCGGCGGTGAGGTCGCCGGTCACATGGCTCGGCACGCCGCGCGCGATCTCGCCCGCCATCGCCACTGCCGAGCAGAGCTGGCCGGGGGTGCAATAGCCGCACTGGAAGCCGTCATGCTCGATGAAGGCGCGCTGCAGCGGGTGGAGTCCGTCGGCGTCGCTCAGGCCCTCGACCGTGGTGATCGAGCGCCCTTCATATTGCACCGCGAGCGCGAGGCAGGCGTTGATCCGGTCGCCGTCGACAATCACGGTGCACGCCCCGCAGGCGCCCTGATTGCAGCCCTTCTTGCTGCCCATCAGCCCGAGATTTTCGCGCAACAGGTCGAGGAGCGAGGTGCGCGGATCGGCCTCAACCTCTACCGCGCGATCATTGACGATGAAGTGCATGCGGGACCTCGGCTTCGGTCTGGATAAGGTGAGCGGGTAACGCACGCACCATGCCTTAAGGTTCCCGCGCCAGCAATGAATCGGGGCGCTGTCAGCCCTTTTTGAACGGCGTCATCGTACCCAGAAACGCCTGGTCGGATTCGACCGACTGGCGCTCGCGTTCGAGATAACCGGCGATCGCGCGGCGGAAGCCGGCGTCGGGGATGTAGTGCGCCGACCAGGTCGGCACGGGGACATAGCCGCGCGCGAGCTTGTGCTCGCCCTGCGCGCCGGCCTCGACCGTCTTGAGGCCGCGCGCAATCGCAGCGTCGATCGCCTGATAGTAACAGAGCTCGAAATGGAGGAACGGCACGTCCTCGGTGCAGCCCCAATAGCGGCCGTAGAGCGTGTCTTCGCCGATCAGGTTGAGCGCGCCGGCGATCGGGCGGCCGTCGCGCTCGGCGAGAATCAGCAGCACGCGTTCGGGCATCGTCTCGCCGAGCAGGCTGAAGAATTGCCGCGTTAGGTAGGGCTGGCCCCATTTGCGCGCGCCGGTGTCCTGATAGAACACCCAGAAGGCGTCCCAGTCGGCTTCGCTGATGTCGGCGCCCGCGACGTGGCGGATCGTCAGCCCCTCGACCGCGCCGGCGCGCTCCTTGCGGATCGCCTTGCGCTTGCGGCTGGCGAGATCTGCGAGGAAGCCGTCGAAATCGGCATAGCCCTGATTCTGCCAGTGGAATTGCGTCCCCTCGCGGATCAGCCAGCCTGCCGCCTCGAATGCGGGCAGCTGCTCGGGCGCGATGAAGGTGGCGTGCGCCGAGGAGAGACCGTGCTGGTCGGTCACCGCCTCGATCGCGGCGATCAGCGCCGGCGCCTGCGTGGGATCGCGCAGCAGCAGCCGCGGCCCCGGCGCGGGGGTAAAGGGCACCGCGATCTGCAGCTTGGGGTAATAGGATCCGCCGGCGCGCTCCCACGCATCGGCCCAGGCATGGTCGAAGACATATTCGCCCTGGCTGTGGCTCTTGGCGTAAGCCGGGGCGATTCCGGCGGGCGTGCCGTCCTCGCCGTCGACGACGATCGGGATCGGCTGCCAGCCGGTGCGCGCGCGGGCGCTGCCCGAGGCTTCGAGGATCGAGAGAAAGGCGTGGCTGACGAAGGGATTGGCGCTGCCGGCGCAGGCATCCCACTGGCCCGCAGGGATGGCGGCGATGCCGTCGGCGATGCGGGCGGTGACGGCGTTCTTCACCGCCCCAAGCTAGGGGGCGTGGGAGGCTTTCTCAACCGGTAGCGTGAACGACCAGCACAAAGCGAGCAGCAGGAACGGCGTGACGAACTCGCGGTGGCGCTCGCCAAATTCGAACCACACGCCGAACAGCAGCAGTTGCAGCCCGCACGCGGCGATCAGCAGGACGAGCGTGAAGGGCACGCGTCCGCCGAGCTTGGCCGCCGCCCCGCCGAGCATGCCGAGGTGTGCGAACAGCGACAGCGGCCACAACGCGGCGGCAAGCACACGCGGAAAGGGCGGCCCCATCGCGACGAGCCGGTCGACCCCGAAATCGGCGATCCCGCCCGCGCGCACGAACTTGGTCAGCGTCAGCCGGACGAAGCCGAGCGGATGCGTGACGATCCACTCGCGCGCGAGACCGCCGATCCGCTTGCCGTAGTCGAGCTCGGGGATGCCCTTGAGCTCGGGCGGGGGCGGTTCCCAATTGCCGGTCGCCTCGGGATTATTGCCGATCCACAGGCTCGCCTCGCCTGCGGTAGTGAGCGGCACGAAGGCGTGGAAGACGATCGCGTTGCGCACCCACCACGGCAGCAGCACGATGACGGCGACGAGTCCGCCGCGCAGTCCGGTCAGAAGGACGCCCCACAGGCCGATCCGGCCGACCAGCACCAGCCCGAACAAAGCGGCAAGCGGCGCCTCGCCCGGCTGGGTCAGCGCGAGCAGCCCGGCGGGGAGCCCCAGAGCGAGCGCGCCGCGCCAACCCGGGCGTCGATCGATCCACGCCAGCGCGAGCGCGAGCACGAGCACTGCGCACAGCGATTCCTTCTGCGCGAGCGGCGCCGAAAACAGCACCGACGGCCAGATCAGGTAGAGCCACGCCGCCCGCCGCGCGGCGAGCGCGCCGCCGAGCCGCGTGCCGAGCCGATACAGCAGCCACGCCGCGACCAGGTCGACCACAGTCCCCAGCGCCAGCACCGCGGGCGTGGCGAAGCCGAACAGCGCGCCCCAGCCGGCGAGCAAAAGCGGGTAGAGCGGCGGGAACAGCGCGCGCCACGCCGACCCGAAAAACGGCTCGTAAATCACCAGCCCGTGGCCTGCGAGCAGGCCCTTGGCGAGGTTGAGATAGGAATTGGGGTCGCCGGTCGAGGTCCGCCCGACCGCGAGCAGCGCGAAGGCGCAGCGCATCACGACGAGCGCAAGGCCCAGCGCGGCGAGCGGCGCCGGGCCGGGGCGGTCGCGCAGCATGTGGAAGCCCGTCGCGGCGAGCGCGATCCAGCCGGCGACGACGCCGACGCTGGTAAAGCTGGTGCCCCACTGCCCGGCAAGCGCAGGGATGGCGGTCAGGCCGTAGAGCAGCAGCAGCGCGAGTGCGGCTTGCAGACTGAGTGTGACCCAGCGCTCGGTCCTGCGCTCGCCCGGCATTATTGTCCGAAGCTGGTCGCGCGGTAGAGCAGGGTGATCGCGACGCGGCGATTGCGCGGGTCGGACGGCGTGCCCTTGATCATCGGCTCACGGTCGGCGACGCCCTCGATCCGGTTGAAGCGCTGCTCGGCGATCCCACCCGCCGCGAGCCGCCGGCGCGTCGCCTCGGCGCGCGCGCTCGACAGCATCCAATTGTTCATCGCGAGCGGGTCGCCATAGCCCAGGCTGTCGGTGTGTCCGCGGATCATGATGGGATTGTCGGTGCCCTTTATCGAATTCGCGATCAACCCGATGAGCGTCGACGCGCGCGGATCGAGTTGCGTCGTGCCGAGGTCGAACATCGAATAATCGGCATCGTCGAGCAGGTCGATCCGCATCCCGTCATTGGTCTTGATGAAGCGGACGTGGCTCGAGAGCTTGGCGAGCGCTGGGTTGGTCGCCATCGACTTGGTCAATTGGCGCTTCATCACCGCGAAGTTGCGGCGGTCCTCGGCCGACAGGGCGGCCTTGTCCTTGAGCGTGCCCTTCTGCCCGGTGCCGACCTGGTCGCCGCCGATCGCCTCGACCGGGATCGTCATCGAGCGCGTTCCGGTCTGCGAGGCGCGATGCGCGTAATTGTCCTTCGAGGTCATCGAATCGCCGCCGAAGATGCCGTTCGAGCCGGCGCTGTTTTCCTTCAGCTGGACAAGCGTCGGCGAGAAATAGTCGGCGAGCGCCTTGCGCTGCTTTTCGTTGGTCGCGCCGAGCAGCCACATCAGCAGGAAGAAGGCCATCATCGCGGTGACGAAATCGGCATAGGCGACCTTCCAGGCGCCGCCGTGATGCCCGCCATGGCCTTCGATGTAGATCTTCTTGTAGATGATCTTGGGCGGCACGTTGCTGCCATGCGGGGCGCGCGCGGCGGCCATCGATCAGCGCCCGCGAAGGCCGTCGAACACCTCGGCGAAGCCAGGCTGGTTCGAATGCGCGATGCCGGAGCGCGCCGCTTCGATGACGAGCGGCTGGGGGTGGCCGTGGAGCGAGGCGATGATGATCTGCTTGACGACGTGGTAGATCGCGCCGTCGGCGTCGATCACCTGCTTCAGCCGGTTGGCGAGCGGCGCGACGATGCCATAGGCGAGCAGCACCCCCATGAAGGTGCCGACCAGCGCCGAGCCGATCATCGCGCCGAGGATTGCCGGCGGCTTGTCGATCGAGCCCATCGTCTTGACCACGCCGAGCACCGCCGCAACGATGCCGAGCGCGGGCAGCGCATCCGCGAGCGTCGCGAGCGTACCCTGCGCGCCCTCGACCTCGTGGTGGTGGGTCTTGATCATATTGTCCATCACGTCCTCGACCGCGTGGACGTCGAGCGTCCCCGACGACACGACGACCAGTCGCAGCGTGTCGGCGATCAGGTTGGTGAGCGTGTGATCGGCGAGTAGGCGCGGATATTCGGCGAACACCGCCGAGGATTTGGGATCCTCGACATGCGGCTCGAGCGCGATCGGTCCGTCGGTGCGCAGCATCTTCATCAGCTTGCTGACGAGGAAGATGACGTCGAGATAATCCTGCTTCTTGTATTTCGGTCCCTTGAAGACCTTGGCCAGGCCGCCGCCAAGCGCCTTCAGTTCCTTCATCGAATTGCCGATGATCAGCGCACCGATCGCGGCGCCGCCGATGATCAGCATCTCGTGCGGGATCGCCTCCATCACCGGGCCGAGTGCGCCACCGGTGATCGCGAATCCGCCGAAGATCATCACGAGGAGGACGACAAGGCCGATAACCGGAAACATAGGTGATGGTGGCCCCTGGCTTGGCGGGTCGGGAGGACCAGCCGGCGTATCATGAGGGTTAGCGCGGATTGGTGTGCAAGCGGTTAACCAGGGCGGGTTTCTTCTGCACCGCGCTCCCCCGGCCCCACCGTGCGGGCGCGATTATTTCAGATAATCGAACAGCGACAACGAATTGAGCTTGGTGAAGCTCGCTTGCGTCGCCGACAGCACGGTCATCGTCTTCTGCAACTCGACGATGGCGCTCGATTGGTCGGTATCCTCGAGCGCCGAGCGGTCGAGCTCGCGCGCACCGGCGGCATCGGTCGCCTGCGTCGAGACGATGTCGAGCCGCGCGGCGCGCGCGCCGACCGAGCCCTGCACGCTACTGACCTGCGTCAGCGCGGCCTGCAGCCCGTTCGCGGCCGTGCCCGTCGCGGTCGACACGTCGCCGCCGGCGTTGAGCGCGGTGACGAAGGTCGACAGCAGCGCGAACACGTCGGTCGTGCCGCCGCCGCTGGTCGGGATCGCGCCGAATACGCGCCGTGCGCTGTCGGTCGCCTGGATCGCGGTGCCGTCGGCGACCGGAATCGCCGATGCTTCCCCCGTCCCGCCGAAGCTGACCGTACCGTCGGCGGCTTGCGTTACCGCGGTCGTGCCGGTCGCGGCGCCGAACAGCGGCTGGCCGCGCACATCCTTGGTCCCCGCCAGATTGACGAGATCGTCGCGAATGCTCTGCAGGTCGATCGCGATGGTCTTGCGGTCGGTGTCGTTGAGCGTGCCGTTCGCCGCCTGCGTGGTCAGTTCGGCGGCACGCTGGAGTTGCGTCGAGACCGCCGAGAGCGTCGAATCCGACTGCGCGAGCAGCGACTTGGCGAGGCTGACGTTGCTGGCATAGGCGGCGCCGTCGGCCGTTGCCTGCTTGATCGTCGCAAGCCGCGTATAGGCGACGACATCGGCCGACGGAGCGGTGAACCTCTTGGTCGTCGCGATCTGCGTGTTGAGCGCGTCGGCCTTGGCCGACAGTTTCGACAGCTGCGACGACCCGGTGTCGTAAAACTGGTTGGTCCCGATCTGCATGGAGCGTCCTAGCGAATGTCGAGGATCGACTGGAGCGTGTCGCGCGCGACCTGGATCACGCGGCTCGACGCCGAATAGGCTTGCTGGAAGCGCAGCAGGTCGACCGCTTCGGTGTCGAGATTGACCCCCGACACCGCATCGCGCGCGGCGATCGCGGTGTCGCGGATCGCGCCTTGCGCATCGGCGACCTTCTGCCGCCCGGCGAGCGTCGCGGCGTTGCTCGAGACGAGCGCTGTGGTCCTGGTCTCGAAGCCGCCGGCGGTGCGCAGCGTGTCGAGCCTGGCGAGATTGCTGTTGTCGCGCGCGCTCGCGCCGCTCGCCGCGGCGGCGATGCCGTTCGGGTCGGTCAGCGCGACGCTGATCTCGGTCGGCGCGCTTCCGGTGGCGAACAGCGCGGCACCGGTCTTGCCGGCAAGATCGCTGCCTTGCGCCTGGACCGAATTGACGCCGCTGGTGAAGGCGCTGGCGATGCCGCCGAGCTGGATCCGTGCATCGGCGATCCGCGCCGCGCCTTCGACCATTCCGGCGAGCGCGCCACCCGACGGCGTGACGGGCACATCGCCGTCCGCAGTCCCAAGCGTGAACGCGATAGTGCCGTCGGTGCCGCGCGCGTAGCTGAGGCCGGCCGACTGGTTGCCCGCGACGAGCGTCGGGCCGCCGGCATTGCCGAGCTTGACGCTCGCGCGGCCGGCAGGATCGATCGACACCGAGAGATCGCTGAGCGCGCTCATCTGGTCGAGGATCGAATCGCGCTGGTCGCCGAGCTGGGCGGCCCCGTTCGAGCCGGCCTGCGCGCGGCCGAGCCCGTCGTTGATCTTGGCAAGCGCGGCACCGAGCGTGGTGAGCGTCGTCGCGGCCTGCGTCGCGCTGCTGTCGAGATCGGCGTCGAGCGCGTCGAGCGCCTTGCCGGTCGCGGTGAAGCTGCTTGCGACGGTCCTGGCCTGTTCGAGCATCGCGGCGCGCGGCGTCGCGGCAGTCGGATCGGCGGCGATCGTCTTGGCGGCGTTGAAGAAACCGGTGATCTGGTCGCCGACTTGGTTGCCGGTCAGCGCATCCTGGATGCGGCCGAGCCAGGCGACGCTGGTGTCGCTGCGCGCGAGATCGGCGCTGGCGTTGCGCACGTCGGCGGCGCGCAGCGCATCGGCCGAGCGGGTGATGCCGGTCGCGCCGACGCCTTGCCCTACGGTGACCTTGGTACCGCTGCCGATGCCAGTCGCGGGTGCGACCTCGCGCAGGTCGGCGGTGCGCTTGGCATAGCCCGGCGTCGCGGCATTGGCGATATTCTCGGACACGGTGGTGAGCGCGGTCTGATACGCCTTCACCCCGCTCGCGCCGATGCTGAGCATGTCGCTCATGGCGTCGTGGCCTTATCGGTCGGCGCGTCGCTGGCGGGCGCGGTCGCTTGCAGCGCGGCCTGCGACTTGGCGAGGAAGTCGGTCATCGCCTTGCCGATGCCGAGCGGCGCATGTTCGGCCATGTGCTGCGCGACCTGCGTGTCCTGCATCTCCTTGAAGGTATCCATCCCCTTCGAGCCGAACAGGCCGTCCTCGGCGAGATGCGTCGAGCGCATCGACTTGACCATCATGCCGGTGAACACCGCCTCGAACTTCTTGCCCGCCGCCTCGAGATTGGCGCGGCTCTGCAAGCGGCTGGTGTCGCGGCTGATGCCGGTGGTCGGCGACGGCGCGGCGATCGGGGTGAGGGCGGGAAGCTCGCTCACAGGATGATCAACTCGGCCTTGAGCGCGCCGGCTTCCTTCAGCGCCTCGAGGATCGCCACCAGATCGGCCGGCGACGCGCCGATCGCGTTGACCGCCTTGACCACGTCGGACAGCCGCGGGCCGGGCTGGATCAGGAACATCGGATGCTTTTCCTCGTCGACCGCGACTGCGGACTTCTGCTCCTTGGTGGTCTGGCCCTGGCTGAACGGTGCGGGCTGGCTGACGCGTTCGGATTCGTCGATCCGCACCGTCAGCTTGCCGTGCGTCACCGCCGCGGTGCCGACGCGCACCGCCGAATTGATCACGACGGTGCCGGTGCGCGCGTTGACGATCACCTTCGCCGAGGGTTCGGCCGAGACGACGTCGAGATTTTCGATCTCGCTCATCAAGGTCGCACGAATGTCGCCGCCGACCGGTGCGCGCACCGCGACCGAGACCGCGTCGGTCGCCTGCGCGGTGCCGGCGCCGAGCCGCGAGTTGATCGCCGCGGCGACGTTCTGCGCGGTGGTGAAATCGGCGCGGGTGAGGTTGTAGGTCAGCGTCGGCGTGTTCTCGAACCCAGTCGCGACCGCGCGCTCGACCGTCGCGCCTTCGGGGATGCGGCCGGCCGAGGGGATGTTGACGACGATCTGCGAGCCGTCCTTGCCCTCGGCGCCAAGGCCGCCGACCGCGAGATTGCCCTGCGCCATCGCATAGATCTGCCCGTCGGCACCCATCAGCGGCGTCATGATCAGCGCACCGCCGCGCAAGGACTTGGCCTTGCCCATCGACGCGACGGTGATGTCGAGCTTCTGGCCGGGCTTGGCAAAGGCCGGCAGGTCGGCGGTGATCATCACCACCGCGGCATTCTTGAGGCCGGGGTTGACCGTCGCGGGCAACTGCAGCCCGAAGCGCGAGGCGACCGCCTTCATCGACTGGATGGTGTATTCGAGATTGTCGTCACCGGTTCCGGGCAGGCCGACGACGATGCCGTAGCCGGTCAGCTGGTTGGTGCGGATGCCCTGGAAGCCGCCGAGATCCTTGATCCGGTCGGCATAAGCAGGGGTGGCGAGGGTGAGCGTGGCCAAGATCGACAGCATGAGCCACAGCGCACGCGCCCACCCCCGTTCGCCCTGAGCCTGTCGAAGGGCCTGAGCGAACGCTGCGCGGGGTGCTTCGACACGCTCAGCACGAACGGTGGTGGATGGCATGCTGCGCGCTTTCATCAGAACGGGCTCACCACCGAGAAGAAGCGGCCGAGCCACCCCTGGCGGCTGGCGCGGGCGACATCGCCCTTGCCGGTATAGGCGATCTGCGCGTCGGCGACGCGGGTCGAGGGGACGCGGTTGTTGGCGTCGATGTCGGCCGAGCGGACCAGCCCCTTGATCTGGACGAATTCGTCGCCGCGGTTGAGCGTGACGCGCTTCTGCCCCTGGACCAGCATCGTGCCGTTCGGGAGAACCCGGCTGACCGTCACGCTGACTTCGCCCGACAGGCTGTTCGACTGGTCGGCCGCGCCGCTGCCGGTGAAATTGCGGCTGGTGCTCATGTTGACGTCGGTGCCTTGGAACAAAGCGAGATGCCCCGTCGCCGGCGGCGTGACGCTGAGCCCGCCGTTCGAGCCGAGTTTCGAGGTCGCCGATTTCGATGCGGCGGTCGCCTCGACCAGCACGATCGTCAGCGGATCGCCGACGCGGTGCGCGCGGCTGCCTTCGTAGAGCGCGGCATAGCCCGTGCTGGCCTGGAAGATCGATCCGTTCGGTACAGGGGGCGCCTCGGGCAATGCCGCGGGCATCACCGCCGAATAATCGACCGGCGGCGTCTTCTTGCCGCCGAACAGGTTCGCCTGTGCCGCCGCGGGAACGAGCGCGAGCGTGACGAGACACGCGATTCGGAAAGGAGGGAATGCCATGGCGTTAACCATCACAGATTCTGGTTAACATATTTCAGCATCTCGTCGGTCGCGGTGATCATTTTCGAATTCACCTCATAGGCGCGCTGCGTCTCGATCATGTCGACCAGCTCCTCGACGACGTTGACGTTCGACCCTTCGAGCTGACCCTGGCGGATGTTGCCGCGTCCGTCCTGCCCGGCGATGCCGAGATTGGCCGCGCCCGATGCCGAGGTCTCGGCGAGGTAGTTGTCGCCCTTCGACAGCAGGCCTGCCGCGTTGGGGAAGCTCGCGACCTGGATCTGGCCGAGCTCGCTCGACGCCGACTGGCCCGGCACGGTCGCCGAGACCGTGCCGTCGGTACCGACGGTGATCGCGGTCGCGCCCTCGGGGATCGTGATGCCCGGCTGCACCTGATAGCCCTCGCTCGTCACGAGCAGGCCTTCGGGGCTGCGCGAGAAATTGCCCGCGCGGGTGTAGCCGAGCGTACCGCCGGGCAGCTGCACCTGGAAATAGCCGTCGCCGTCGAGCGCCATGTCGAGGCTGTTGTTGGTCTGCTGGAACGAGCCCTGCGTATCGATCCGCGCGGTGCCCTGGATCTTGACGCCGGTGCCGAGGTTGAGCCCGGTCGCATATTTCGATTCGGACGAGCTCGGCGCGCCCGGCGCGGTCACGGTCTGGTAGGCGAGCGTCTCGAACGCGGCGCGGTCCTTCTTGTACGCCGTGGTGTTCACGTTCGCGAGGTTGTTCGAGATGACGCGCATGCGCATGTCCTGGGCATCGATCCCAGTCCGCGCGATCTGCATGGCTGCACTACCCATGGTCTATTCCTTCTTCAGCTTGGCAGCCGCATCAGCGATGCGCTGGATTCATCCATGTCCTTGGCCGACTTCATCAGATTGGCCTGGACCTCGTAGCTGCGCTGGTTCTCGATCATGTCGACCAGCGCCTGGGTCATGTTGACGTTCGAGCCTTCGAGCGCACCGCTCTCGATCTTCGCGTCGACGTCGGCGGGCAGCACGCCGCCGCCGCGCACGTAGAGCAGATTGTCGGTGCCCTTGACGGTGTCCGACCCCTTGGCGCTGGCGATCTTGAGCGTGTCGATCACCTGCGGGTTCTTGATGTCGCCGCCGATCGGGATGATCGACACTTCGCCGGTTTGCGAGATGCTGACGCTCTGCGCGGGAGGGATAGTGATCGGGCCCCCCGACCCGATCACCGGGAAGCCGTCGCCGGTCTGGAGCACGCCCGAGGGCGCGATCTCGAGGTCACCGCGGCGCGTATAGGCCTCGGTCCCGTCAGTCGCCTGGACGGTCAGCCAGCTGTCGCTCGCCACCGCCACGTCGAGTGGCCGCCCGGTCTGCTGGATCGTGCCGGCCTTGCGATCGGCGTCGACCACCTCGGCCGAGGCCGGGGTGCGCGTGTCGAAATCGGAGCCTTTGAGGGACAGCCGGTCGAACACCACGCGATCGGCGCGGAAGCCGATCGTCGAGGCGTTCGCCATATTGTTGGCGATCGCGGCCTGCGACGCGAGATGCGCCTTGAGCCCCGAGGCTGCGGTGTAGACCAGCTTGTCCATGCGTTACTCCAATCGCCTCCCGATCAGCCCTGGATCTGGATGATCGTCTGCGAGATCTGGCTGGCGGTATCGAGCGCCTTGGCGTTCGCCTGGAAGTTGCGCTGCGCCGCGATCAGATTGACCAGTTCCTCGGTGATATCGACGTTCGAGCCTTCCAGCGTGCCCGACAGGAGCGATCCGAAACCATTCTCGCTCGCCGCGCCGAGCGTCGCCTGGCCCGAAATGCCGCTGGCCGACCAATAGCTTTCGCCCAGCTGGCGCAGCCCGGTTGGGTTGGCGAAGTTGGCGAGGCCGATCTTGCCGAGCGAAACGGTGTCGCCGTTCGAATAGGAGGCCGAGACGATCCCCTGCGTGTTGACCGCAACACCGGCGAGCTCGCCGACCGACGCGCCATCGGACTTGCGCGTGTTGACCGCGAATGCGCTCGCCGCCTGGGTCGAGCCGGCCAGACTGAGGCTCAGCGTCTGCGTCACGCCGCCGGTGGTGGGGGTGAAAGCGTCGTAGGCGATCGGCGCGGCGGGGGCGCTGATCCTGCCGCTCGCATCGAACGTGACTGGCGTGCCCGCGGTCGAACCGCCGACCGAGAGCTCCTTGTCGCCAACGAAGCTGTGGACGGTCCACGCATTGTCGGCGGTCTTGACGTAATAATTGGTCAGCGTGCTGGCCTTGCCCGCCGAATCGTAGATCGTCGTGGTGGTCGAGCTGTTGTAGGTCGATGCATTGGTCGCGCTGAACGCCGTGGCGGACACCGTGGCGGCGGAATAGAGATTGACCCCGAGCGCGACCGCGCTGGTCGGTGAGGGCTTTCCACTGGTCTCGGGCAAGACCAGCGCGACGAGACCGTCGGCGCCGGTCGCGGTGGCATTGCCCTTGGCGTCGACCGGAAAGCCCATCAGCGCCGAGCCCTGCGCGTCGACGATCGTGTGCGTCGCGGGATCGATCTGGAACGCACCGTTGCGCGTGTAGACGGTCGATGGATTGATTCCCGCGGTCTTGACCGTGAAGAAGCCGTCGCCGCTCACCGTGAGATCGAGCGCCGAGCCGGTCGTCTTGAGATTGCCCTCGCCAAAATTCTGCTGGTTGCCTTTCACCACGACGCCAGAGCCGACGCTCTTGGTCGGATCGGCGGTGATGCTCGAGGCAATCACGTCGGCGAAGTTGGTGCGGCTCTTCTTGAAGCCGTCGGTCGCTACGTTGGCGAGGTTGTGCGAGACGGTGGAGAGTTCGGTCTGCGCGGCCTGCAGGCCGCTGAGCGAGGTGTAGAAGGACATGCGCGGGGCTCCTTGAAATCCGGAAGAATCGAGAAAGGGTCAGCCGACCTGGCGGACGGCGGTCAGCGCGACCTGGCCGACGCCGGGGACGGTGAGCGACGGGCTGCCGGTGGCGGGGACCGAGACCGCGGCGACCGGTGCCCAGACGAGGTTGCGGCTCGCGACCGTCCCGCCGCTGCCGGTCGCATTGACCGAGACGGTGAACGGGCCGGTACCGGCATCGGCGCCGCTCGCGGTCTTGCCGTCCCAGTCGTAGCTGATCGCGCCGGCCTTCTGCGCGCCGAGATCGAGCGTCTTCAGCGTCTGACCGTTGGCGTCCTTGATCGCGACCTGGACCGCGGTCGCGTCGGCATCGATTTCGGCGGCGCCGGCGATCCCGCCGCCGGTACGGCCATAGGCGGTGTTGCCCGCGGTCAGGATGGTCTTGCCGACATAGGAGAGCGCATCGGCCGTGCTGGTGCCGCTGAGCTTGCTCTGGATTTCCTTCAGCGTGGTGCCCATGTCGGCGATGCCCGAGGTGCTGGTGATCTGCGCGAGCTGCGCGACCATCTGGCTGTTGTCGGTCGGCGAGAAGGGATCCTGGTTCTGCAGCTGCGCGGTGAGCAGCTTGAGGAAGTCCGAGGTGCCGAGCGAGGTCGACTTCGAGCTCGCCGCCGCCTTTGCCGCAGTCGAGGCCGCCGAGGCGGTCGAACCGATGCCGAGACTGGAGAGTGTGGTATCGAAGGTGCTGGCCATGTTAGCGTCCCATCTTGAGGGTATCGAGAATCAGCGATTTCGCGGTCTGCATGACCTCGACATTGTTCTGGTAGGTGCGCGAGGTCTCCATCATGTCGACCAGCTCGCGCGTCTCATCGACCGCCGATTCCCAGACGTTGCCGTCCTTGTCGGCAAGCGGATGCGACGGATCGTAATGTTTCGACGGCGTCTCGCCGGCGGTGACGATGCTCTCGACGTTGACCGTCGCGAGCCCGCTCGCCTTGTCATATTGCGTGCGGAACACCGGCTTGATCGTGCGGTAGGCAGCGTCGGCGCTGGTTGCGACCGAACCGGCATTGGCGAGGTTCGACGCGGTGGTGTTCATCCGCACCAGCTGCGCCGACATCGCGCGTCCGGCGACCTGGAAGATCGTGAGGGGATCGGCCATCTTATTCGCCTCTGAGTGCGCGGGTGATCTGGCTGATCCGCCCGTTGAGGAAGGAGAGCGTCGTCTGATAGGCGACCGCATTCTCGGCAAAGGCGGTCTGCTCGGTCGCCAGCTCTACGGTGTTGCCGTCGAGCGAGGGCTGTGAGGGCACGCGATATTGCAGCGCGCCCGAGATGCTCGCGTTGCCGCCGCCGGCACTTTCGACCGCGGCGAGCGCGGTGTGGAAATCGACGTCCTGCGCCTTGAACCCGGGGGTCGAGGCGTTGGCGATGTTCGAGGCGAGCACGCCCATGCGCTGCGACCGCACTTCGAGCGCGGCACCATGAACTCCGAACAGACTGTCGTTGGGCATCGCCCGTCTCCAGCGCAGGATTGCGCGACGGGGTATCAGCAAAGGGCGTGCCAACTGCGCTGTGGGGCGCGAAATGATGCGCGATTGGGCGGAAGCGGCAAGCCCTTGCCGGGGGCGGCAACAGGATTGCCGGTCGGCACGTCGCGTCGCCCCGGCGCAGGCCGGGGCCGCTGCGATGTGGGCGAGCCAGCGCGGGGCGTTGGTGAGCGTCGCGCGCGGCAATGTGGCGGCCCCGGCCTTCGCCGGGGCGACGCGGCGTGAAACTGGCCCGCGCCTTGCAGTGCGTCCGGCGATGACAGCGCTCCTCGCCCCCTTCCTCGATCCCCTCGCCTTCGCCATCGTCGCGGGCGGGACGCTCGCCGCGATGATCCTGCGGACGCCGACGCGCGATCTGGTGCACGGCCTCGCTGCGCTCGGCACGCTCGCCGCCCCGCGCATGAGTGCCGATCCGCTGATCGAGCAGATCGCCGCCTTCGGCCGGATCGCCAAGCGCAACGGCGTGATGGCGCTCGACCGGTCGGTGATCGCCGACCGCGATGTCGCCGCCGCGGTCGCCGCGATCGTCGATGGCGCGCTGCCCGAGGATGTCGCCGAACTGTTGCGCCAGCGCCGCCGTGCGCGGACCGAGCGCGCTGTCGCCGCCGCCGAGTTGTGGTCCGGCGCTGCCGATACCGCGCCGGCGATGGGCATGGTCGGCACGCTGATCGGCCTGGTCGGCATGTTCGTGAAGATGCAGGATCCGAGCGCGATCGGCGCGGCAATGGCGGTCGCCTTGCTCGCCACGCTCTATGGCGCACTGCTCGCCAATCTGTTGCTCGCGCCGATCGCCGCGCGGCTGCGTCGCCACGCGCGAGACGAAGCGGTCGAGCGGCTGCGGCTCGACGCGCCGCTGATCGCGCTGGCCGCGCGCGAGCGGCCGCGCGGCTCCCCCTTGCGCGAGGTCGCATGAGCGCCGCGATTGCCTTGCCGGGGGACGACGATCTCCCCGAGATCGCGCTGGGTCGCCCGATCTGGTTGATCACGCTCGCCGATCTCGCGCTGTTGCTGGTTGGCTTCTTCGTGTTCGTCCAGGCCAGTCAGCATCTCGACGGCCAGGCGCTCGCCAAGGGCCTGCGCGAGGGCTTCGGCGTGCGCGGCACGGCGCCGACGATCGCCCAGCCGATCGCGGCGAAGGACCCGATGGCGGTCTCGCTCGGTGCGCTCGGCGGCTTCGCGGCGGGGTCGGCGGTGCCGCCGCAGGCGACCGCCGCGATTGTCGCCTGGGCGCGCGACGCGACGCGCGACCCGCGCGTGACGCTCCGCATCACCGGCGCGGTCGACGGGTCGGCGCGCGACGTCGATCCGGTCACCGGCAGTGGTGCGATGCTCGCCGCCGATCGCGCGCGCGCGGTCGCAACGGTGCTGCTGGTCGCGCATGCCGTCCCCGCCGATCGCCTGACCCTAGTTTCCGCCGCGCGGCCGTCCGGTCGCTCGGTTACCCTATCGACCGGCTTTGCCGGGGGCGGCACCATCCTGCCGCCCGGCAACCCGCCTTTGCCGCTGCCAAGGACCCCGTCATGATCCCACGTCTTTCCCCATTGCTGCTGCTCGTCCTCGCGACCCCACTCGCTGCGACCGCGCCGCGCGCCTTCCAGGATACCGTCGCGCTCGATCGCGCGGTCGCCGCCTTTGCCGGCAAGGGCATTGGCGACGAGGGCGGCGCGCGCACGCCGATCGACAGCCGGCTCAAGCTCGCCGCCTGTCCGATGGTGTCGATGGCGTGGCGCTCCGACGCGCATGACGCGGTGGTCGTGACCTGCACCGGCCCCGAATGGCGGATGTTCGTGCCGATGAAATTGCCGGTCGTGGCGCCCAAGTCGGCCGCGCCGCTGGTGATCACGGCGTCCGAAGGCGCGGTGGCGCGCCCGGTCTATGTCATCAAGCGCGGCGATCCGGTGACGATCAGCGCCGGCTCGACGGGCTTCTCGATCACGCGCGACGGTGTCGCGGTGGGCGACGCCGTCGCCGGCGGACGCTTCCTGGTCAAGGTCGACGCTGCCAAGGCACCGATCCAGGCGGTCGCGATCGCCAGTGGCCGCGCGACGCTGCCCGGCTGGGTCGAATGAGCGGCGCGCGGCAACTGCGCTAAAATACTTTCTTAAGGTCCGTCGCGCCCGGTCGTTTCTCTCTATGTCGGCAAAGACCGGGAAGGTGCAGGCATGGTAGACGCGATCGGACCCAAGGCAGTTACTCCGCACGATCGGCTGGTCGTGCCGGTTGCCGCAGCGTCGGCGCCGCCGGCGCCCACGTCGAGCGCGATGTCCGACACCGTCGCCAAGCAGCGCGAATTGTCGGCGATCGCGTTCGATTTCGGCAAGCCCAGCCCGGTCGACGACAAGCGCGTCGAAGAAGTCCGCCGCGCGGTGCGCAACGGCACCTACCCGATCACACCGGAAACGATTGCCGACCGCATGCTCGCCCTGAAGCTGTACTGGAGCCCGCACAAATGATCCCCGTAACGCGGCGCGACGCCCTGATCGGCGTGATCGAATCGCTTCACGCCGAAATCGCCGCGCTCAAGGCCAACGACGTTGTCGGGCTCGAGCGCGCCACCGCCGACAAGCTTGCCGGGATCGAGGCGATTGCAGGGTTCGGCGCGGCGCCGGCCGGCGACGAATTGCGCGCGCTTGCCGACGAGGCGCATCGCTTGAACGAGACGTGCCGGATCTACGTCAACCTGATGGCGGCAAATGTTCGCCGCCGCCTGCAAACCTTGACCGGCTCTGCCGGTGTCGCGGTCGGTTCGCCCCCGGGCACGGTGTATCGCCCCGGCATGGGGATCGCTGCTTACGCCTGATTAAGCATATTGGCACGGCCCTTGCTGAGATCCCTGGAAATCCGGGTGAACCAGTCGAGGACCGATGCCTTTCAATCCACTTTCCATTCTGAACGGGGTTGTCGATGCCACCGGTGCGGGCGGCGTCGTCCGCAGCGCCATCGCCAATGCCAGTCAGAAGACGGGCATCGACTTCAACTTCCTGCTCGGCCAGGCCAAGCTCGAGAGCGGGCTCAACGCCACCGCCAAGGCGGGCACGTCGAGCGCGAGCGGGCTCTATCAGTTTGTCGACCAGAGCTGGCTCCGCGTGGTCAAGGCGCATGGCGCCGAGCACGGCCTCGGCTGGGCCGCCAACGCGATCTCGACCACCAGCAGCGGTCGCGCGGTGGTGTCCGATCCGGCGATAAAGCGCGCGATCCTCGCGCTGCGCAACGATCCGTCGGCGGCATCGCTGATGGCGGCCGAGCATGCCAGCGACAATAAGGATGCGCTCGAAAGCGCGACCGGCCGCACCGCGACCGGAACCGATCTCTACATGGCGCATTTCCTCGGGCTCGGCGGTGCGCGCTCGTTCCTCACCGCGATGCAGTCCAATCCCGACCGCAGCGGTGCCGCGATGTTCCCGGCCGCGGCGCACGCCAATCGCGGCGTGTTCTACAATAGCGACGGGAGCGCCAAGTCGCTGTCGGCGATCTACAGCCGCTTCGCCAGCAAGCTCGACCAGAGCGCAGCCGGCGCGAGCGCGCCGGCGACCTCGGGCCTCGCGGCGACGCGGCTCGGCCAATGGGGTGCCGACGTCATTCCCGGCAATGCAGAGGCATCGACCTCTGACGCCGCGGTGTGGGCGCAATCGACGCTCGAACGGCTCGGCGGCGCGACCGGCAATAGCGCGACGCAACTCGCGTCGGCCTCGTCGAGCCTGATGCGGCCGACGCCGGCCAATGCGCGCCTCGCGTACATGTTGCTCGCGCAGATGGGCGCATAAGGCATGGCGGTTGCTCTAACATCCGGCGCGGCCAAGTCGGGCGGCCTGCTGCCGCTGCTGCGCTCGGCAGCGCTTCCGGTCGCGATCCTGTTGCTCGTCGTGCTGATGGTCGTGCCGATCCCGGCGGCGATGCTCGACGTGTTCTTCATCATGAACATCACGATCAGCCTCGCCGTGTTGATGGTGTCGCTGAACGCGCAGAAGCCGCTCGATTTCTCGGCCTTCCCGACCGTGCTGCTGTTCGCCACGCTGTTCCGCCTCAGCCTCAACGTCGCCTCGACGCGCGTCGTGCTGGTGCACGGCCATGAAGGCGAGAGCGCCGCGGGCCATGTGATCGAGGCGTTCGGCACCTTCCTGATTGGCGGCGACTATGTCGTCGGCCTGTTCGTCTTCGCGATCCTCGTGATCATCAACATGATCGTCGTTACCAAGGGCGCCGGGCGCGTGTCCGAAGTGTCGGCACGCTTCACGCTCGACGCGCTGCCCGGCAAGCAGATGGCGATCGACGCCGATTTGAACGCGGGCCTCATCACCCCCGACGAAGCCAAGCTGCGCCGTGTCGAAGTCGCGACCGAAGCCGATTTCTACGGCTCGATGGACGGTTCGTCGAAGTTCGTGAAGGGCGACGCGGTCGCCGGCCTGCTGATCCTCGCCGCCAATATCGTCGGCGGGTTGATCCTGGGGCCGGTCAGCCACGGCATGACGATTGCGGCCGCGGCGCATAATTACGTGCTGCTCGCGATCGGCGATGCGCTCGTCGCGCAGATCCCGTCGCTGATGCTGTCGATCGCCGCCGCCGCGATCGTCACCCGCGTCCAGTCGACGATGGATCTCGCCGGTCAGATCGGCAGCCAGTTCGGCTCGGCGCGGACCTGGACCCCGGTCGCGATCATCCTTGGCCTGCTCGGCGTGATGCCGGGGATGCCGCACCTCATCATCCTGCCCGCCGCGGGTCTCGCCGGCTTTGCTGCGTGGAAGATGCGCCAGGCCTCGCGCCGCCCCGCGCCGGTCGAGATCGTACCGGCCGAGCCCGTCGATTATTCGAAGATCGGCTGGGACGAAGTCGCCGACACGATGCAGGTCAATCTCGACATTGGCTATGGTCTCGTCCCGCTGGTCGACGAGCGCCGCGGTGCGCCGCTGATGGGGCGGATCACCGGCGTGCGGCGCCAGCTGTCGAAGGAAATGGGCTTCGTCATCCCGCAGGTCCGCGTGCGCGACGACATCAATCTGGCGCCGTTCGCCTATCGCATCATCGTCGGCGGCGTCGTCGTCGGCGAGGACAGCGTCTCGCCCGACGAGATGCTCGCGCTCGATACGGGGCAAGCGGTCGGCGGGCTGATGGGCAAGCGCGCCAAGGACCCGACGTTCGGGCTCGACGCGGTGTGGATCGCACCCGGCGACGCCGATGCGGCAACGGGCGCGGGCTATCTCGTGGTCGATCCCGGCACGGTGATGGCGACGCATCTCAACCACCAGCTCGGCGTGCATGCGTCCGAACTGCTCGGCCCCGACGAAGTCCAGGCGCTGCTCGACGGGCTCAAGGAGCGCGCGGCAAACCTCGTCGCGTCGCTCTCGCCCAACCCGTTGCCGCTCACCACGCTCACCCAGGTGCTGCGCGGGCTGCTGGCGGAGAATGTCCCGCTCAAGGAATTCCGTCGCATTGCCGCGGCGATCGCGGTCGCCGCGCAGCGCACGCTCGATGCCGACGAGATCATCGAGACGATCCGCCCCGCGCTCGGCGGGCTGATCATCGGTAAACTGTGCGGCGTGCGCGAGCCGCTGCGCGTGATGACGCTCGAAGGCGGGCTCGAGGGCCTGCTCGGTCAAGCGATGCGCAGCGATCCGTCGAAGCGCCACACGATCGAGCCCGATCTCGGCCGCCGGATCGTCGACGCGCTGCAGAATGCCGCGCAACCGCTGATCAACGAAGCCAAGCCGTTCGCGCTCGTCGTCCAGCCCGCGATCCGCGTCGCGATCCGCAAGCTGGTCAGGACCTGCCTGCCCGACATCCCGGTGATGAGCTTCTTCGAAGTGCCCGAGGACAAGGCGGTCGAAGTCGTCGCCGTGATCGGTGCCCCCAACCCGGCGCAAGTCGGCTTTGCCCCCGGAGCGCTCGCAGCATGACCGCCCAGCCCAACCCCGCCCAGCCCAACCCCGCGCCGTTTGCCGGTGCGCTCGCTGCGGTGGCCCCGCCGCTCGTCTACGGCCGCACCGCCGCGCCCGACCTCGCCGTCCTCGCGCGCAAGCATCTGCCGCTGGTCCGGCGGATCGCCTGGCATGTTCACGGCGGGATGTCGTCGGCGGTCGACGTCGAGGATCTTGTCCAGATCGGTATGGTCGCGTTGGTCGAGGCGGCGGGCGCGTTCGAAGATCGTGGCCAGGTTCCGTTCGAGCAATATCTCGCCACGCGCGTGCGCGGATCGATGATCGATGCGCTGCGGCGCAGCGCCACGCTAACGCGCGGCGCGATGCAAAGGAAACGCCGCTATGCCGAGACCGTCGCGATGCTGACCAGTGAATTGGGGCATGCCCCCGACGCGGCACAGGTCGCCGACCGGCTCGGCGTAACCCCGGAAAAGCTCCGGCTCGAATATGCCAATGCCCAGCCGCTGCGAATGGAGTCGATCGACGAGGTCTATTCGGACGAGGGGCCGTGGTTCGCGAGCGAGGATCCCGACGCTTTCGCGCTGCTCTCCGCCGGCGAGGAGCGCGATACGCTGATCGCCGCGATCGCCGCGCTGCCCGAGCGCGAGGCGCTGGTGATCCAGCTATATTATGTCGAGGAGTTCAACCTCGAGGAGATTGGCGCGGTGATCGGCGTCGGCGCGGCGCGGGTGTGCCAGATCAAGGCGTCGGCGCATGCCCGGCTGAAGAAGGCAATGCTGCGGCGCTAGGGCAGAGGGCGTTCGCCAGCCCGAAGGCAAGGAAGACGTGCCGGCGAACTTTGCGTCAGCCGGGCATCAGCCGATCAGCAACCCGGCGAGCGCCGCCGACATCAGATTGGCAAGGCTCCCCGCCGCCAACGCCTTGAGACCGAGCCGCGCGATCATCGGGCGCTGGTTGGGCGCCAGGCTCCCGGTCACCGCCATCTGGATCGCGATCGACGAGAAATTGGCGAAACCGCACAGCGCAAAGGTCACCACCGCGATGGTGTGCTCGCTCAGGCCCTTCTGCGTGCCCAGGCTGATGTAGGCGACGAATTCGTTGAGCACGATCTTCTGCCCGAACAGTCCGCCGGCGATCTGCGCTTCGCCCCACGGCACGTTGAGCAGCACCATGATCGGCGCGAAGATCGTGCCGAGCAGCCCCTGGAAGCTGAGCGCCGGATAGCCGAACCAGCCGCCGATCCCGCCGAGAATGCCGTTCGCGAGCGCGACCAGAGCGACGAAGGCGAGCACCATCGCGCCGACCGCGACGGCGAGCTTGACCCCGGTCTGTGCACCTTGCGCGGCCGCCATGATGAGGTTCGCGGGCTTTTCCTCGTCATGGCTGGCATGCGGCATCGGCTCGCCGGGAACGCCCTCGGGCAGCAGCGCGGCGGGCCCCTGGCCGCTGATCCGCGCCTCGGAGAGCTGGATATTCTCCTCGGGATGATCGCCGAGCGGCAGCTCGCCCTGGCGTACCGGCTCGTCGGGCATCATGATCTTGGCCATCAGGATTCCCGCGGGTGCTGCCATGAAGCTCGCCGCGAGCAGATATTCGATGCGAATTCCCATCGAGGCATAGGCCGCGAGGATCGTGCCGGCGACGCCCGCCATCCCGCTGGTCATCACCGTGAACAGCTGTGCCGGCGTCAGCCCGGCGAGATACGGCCGGATGACGAGCGGCGATTCGCTCTGTCCGACGAAGATGTTGGCCGCGGCACACAGCGCCTCGACCTTCGACACGCCGATCACCGCCTCGATCGCGCCGCCGAGCCAGCGAACGACGAACTGCATGATGCCGAGATAATAGAGAATCGACACCAGGCTGGCGAAGAAGATGATCACCGGAAGCGCCGCGATCGCAAAGCTGTTGCCGCCGATCTCGGGGCGGGCGAGCGGGCCGAACAGGAAATCTACGCCGTTATGCGCATAGCCGAGCAGGTTAGACACGCCGCCCGACAGGAATTGCAACGCGGCAACGCCTGCGGGCACCTTGAGCACGAGTACCGCGATCGCGACCTGCAGCGCGAATGCGGCGCCGACGACGCGCAGCCGGATCGCGCGCCGGTTGCTCGACAAAGCGAAGGCGATCAGCAGGATGACCGCGATGCCGGCGACGCCGATGAGAAGTCGATTCATGTGGGTCGGTACTCGCGTTGAAAATCGGCACGCGGCCCCCCGCGCAAGCGGGCCACCATACAGCGCCGTGCGCGGGGGGCTAGTGCGGGTTTGACCGGCGGGGTGACGTGCCGGTTTGACCGGCGGGCGAAACCGGCTAGCGTCGGCGCGATGAACACAGCTGCTTCTCCCGCGGTCGGCGGTATCCCGCGCTCGCTCTTCGCTTTCTCGATCTTCTACGGCGGGATGGTCTGCATCGCGGGCGTGCTCGGTAACAAACAGGTCTCGCTCGGGCCGATCTCGGCGATCGGGCCGGTCTTCGGCTTGGGGCCGCTCGCGGTCGAGGCGGGGATCTTCGCCTTCCTGCTGCTCGTGGTGACGTCGAGCGCCGTGGCCGAGCTGCACGGCGGCGCGGTCGCCAACCGGCTGGTGCGGATCGGCTTCGTGCCGCTGCTGATGTCGATCCTGCTGTCGTGGATCGTCTGGATCCTGCCGCCGTCGCCCGCGATGCTGCCCGCCAATCGCGACGCGATCCAGCTCGTGCTCGGGTCTACCTGGCGGATCTGGGCGGGCGGGATCATCGCCTATGGCCTGTCGCAGACGCTGAACGTCACGATCTTCGCGGCGCTGAAAGGGCGCGAGGGCAGCAGCCTGCTGTGGCTGCGCGCGGCGATCGCCAGCATGCTGAGCCAGGTGCTCGATACGCTGCTGTTCGTGACGATCGCCTTCTACGGCGAATTCCCGATCGGCCAGCTGCTCGCCGGGCAGATGCTGATCAAGGTCGTGCTGTCGGCAATCCTCGTCCCGCCGGCGATCTATCTCGCGGTTGCGATCGGGCGGCGGCTCGATCGGTAAGCACAAAGATTGCAGAACGACCGCGGGGAGGGCATGGCGCGCAACGACTGCCCGACAGGCCCTCCCCCGACCCCTCCGCCAAGCGGGAGGGGAGCAGAAGGTTCCCGCATGACCGATCATTCCCCCGCGCCCGAACTGCTCGCCAAGGCTGAAACGCTGGTCGAGGCGCTGCCCTACATGCAGCGCTACGCCGGCAAGACCTTCGTCGTGAAATATGGCGGGCACGCGATGGGCGACCCCGAGCTCGCGCGCGATTTCGCCGAGGACGTCGTCTTGATGAAGGCGGTCGGGATCAATCCGGTCGTCGTCCATGGCGGCGGCCCGCAGATCGGCGCGATGCTCAAGCGCTTGGGCGTCGAATCGCGCTTCGTCGATGGCTTGCGCGTCACCGACGCCGAGACCGCGCAGATCGCCGAAATGGTGTTGGCGGGATCGATCAATAAGGAAATCGTCGGCTGGATCGGCCAAGCCGGGGGCCGCGCGGTCGGGATTTCGGGCAAGGATGCCGGCTTCGTCACTGCCGCCAAGGTCGGCCGCGACACGCCCGACAAATTGCAGGGGATCGAGCGCCACGTCGACCTTGGTTTCGTCGGCGAGCCGATCGGAGTCGACCGGCGGATCATCGACACGCTGTCGCAGGCCGGGATCATCCCGGTGATCGCGCCGATCGCGATCGGCGCCGACGGCCACACCTACAATATCAACGCCGATACGATGGCGGGTTCGATCGCGGCGGCGCTCGGCGCGGAACGCCTGTTCATGCTGACCGACGTGGTCGGCGTGCTCGACAAGCAGGGCGAGCTCGTCACCGATCTCGATCCGGCCGGCGTCGCCGCGCTGCGCGCCGACGGCACGATCAGCGGCGGGATGATCCCCAAGCTCGAAACCTGCGTCCACGCGGTCGAGGGCGGAGTCGACGCCGCGGTCATTCTCGACGGCCGGGTGCCGCACGCGATGCTGCTCGAAATCTTCACGCGGCGCGGTGCCGGAACGCTGGTGCGGCGCTAAGCCGCACGCTTTGCGCGCCGGAGCGCGCTAGGGGTGTTCGCATCCGCTCTCTGGCGCTAGAACCGTAACGACCTTATTCGGAGACCAGCGTTGATCACGATTATCCAGATCCTGCAGGTATTGATCGATGCGGTCACGCTGATCGTTATCGTGCAGGTGATCCTGTCGTTGCTCGTGTCGTTCAATGTCATCAACACCTATAACGAAGTCGTCCGCTCGATTTACACCGGCCTCAACCGCGGCACCGAGCCGCTGTATCGCCCGTTCCGGCGGATCCTTCCCGATTTCGGATCGATCGACCTCGCCCCGTTCGCGGTGCTGCTGACGCTGCGCATCCTCAGCATCATCCTCAACAATCTTGCTGCCCATATCCTGAGCGGCACGCCGCTCTGACGCGAGGACCGCTATGACTGCCGCCATCATCGACGGGAAGGCGTTCGCCTTATCCTTGCGCGGCCGCGTTGCCGAGCGGGTCGCCGCGTTCGTCGCCAAAGCCGGACGCGCGCCGGGGCTGGCGGTGGTGCTCGTCGGCGATGATCCCGCCTCGGCGGTCTATGTCCGCAACAAGGGGCGCGCGACGCGCGAGGCCGGGATGGCGGGCGTCGAGCATCGCCTTCCGGCCGACGTCCCGCAGCAGGCGCTGCTCGATCTCGTCGACGCGCTCAACGGCGACCCGGCGATCGACGGCATCTTGGTCCAGCTGCCGCTGCCGTCGCATATCGACGAGCAGGCGGTGACGACGCGGATCGACCCCGACAAGGATGTCGACGGCTTCCACCCGGTCAATGCCGGCAGGCTCGCGGTCGGGCTGTCGGGCTTCGTGCCGTGCACGCCGATGGGGTGCCTGATGCTGCTCAAGGACCAGCTCGGCGATCTCTCTGGGCTAGACGCGGTCGTGATCGGCCGGTCGAACATCGTCGGCAAGCCGATGGCGCAATTGCTGATCGCCGAAAGCTGCACCGTCACCGTCGCGCATTCGCGCACGCGCGATCTGTCGAGCGTGGTCAAGCGCGCCGACATCGTCGTCGCCGCGGTCGGCCGGCCGCATCTGGTCAAGGGCGACTGGCTCAAGCCTGGCGCGACGGTGATCGACGTCGGCATCAACCGCACGCCCGAGGGTCTGGTCGGCGACGTCGATTATGCCGGCGCGCTGAGCGTCGCCGGTGCGGTGACGCCGGTGCCCGGCGGCGTCGGCCCGATGACGATCGCAGTGCTGCTGCGCAATACTTTGATTTCCGCCGAGCGGCGCGAAAACGTCGTCGGCGAGGGCGCGCTTTGATCGAACTCTATATTTCGTCGCTGATCACCTTCTTCGTGGTGATCGATCCGCCCGGTTGCGCGCCGATCTATGCCGGGCTGTCGTCGGGCGCCTCGCCCGCCAATCGCCGTGCGATGGCGATCCGCGCGGTGCTGGTCGCGGCCGCGATCCTGTTCGCCTTTGCCGCGTTCGGCGAAGTGCTGCTCAAGTCACTGGGCATCAGCCTCGATTCGTTCCGCATCGCCGGCGGGATCATGCTGTTCCTGATCGCGCTCGAGATGGTGTTCGAAAAGCGCACCGAACGCCGCGAGGACCGCGCCGCCAAGGTTGCTGCGACGCCCGAGGTCGAGGACGTCTCGATCTTCCCGATGGCGATGCCGATGATCGCCGGGCCAGGTTCGATCGCTTCGGTGATGCTGCTGATGAGCCGCAATCACGGGATCGAGCCGATCGCCGTCGTGCTCGCCGCGCTTGCCACGATCCTGGCGCTGACGCTCGCCGCCTTGCTTGCCGCCGGGCCGATCATGCGCGTGCTCGGCGCCAAGATCGAAGCGGTGATCACGCGACTGCTCGGCGTGCTGCTCGCGGCGCTTGCGGTGCAGTTCGTGATCGACGGGATCAAAGCCAGCCTTGGCTGATACCTGAAAGCCCCTCCCCCTCAGGGGGGAGGCGTAATTGTCAGTCCTTGATCCGCCACAGTCGCAGCGGCGACTTGGCCGGCATCGGCAATTCCTCCAGCCAGTCGAACGTCTTGCGGTGTGCCAGCTGGTCGTAGAAGCCGCCCGGCGCACGCACGCGGTAGATCGTCGATTCGGCCATGTTGGGGCAGACCAGCAGCATCGTCGCACCGTGCCGCCTGGCGATCGCGCGAAAATTGTCCGGGCTGCCCGAGAAGGCGTGTTGCACGTCGAGGATCGCGGCGCCGTTGCGGTGATACGGCCCCGCCACCGCGTCATGGTGCGTGATCGTGATGATCCGCGGCCCCAGGTCGACGAAGCTGAAGATCGTCTGCGCCGGATAGCGGTCGAGCGGGCGCAGCGACGTCATCGTGGGGCAGATGCCGCTGGCCCGGTCGACGATCTGGACACGCTTGCTCGGCCGGTCGATCGGCAGGAAGCGCACCGCCAGCCCGGCGAACAGCCCCGAGCCGATCAGCAGGATCGCGGCGAAGGTGCCGAGCACGCGCACCAGCACAGAGCCGTTGGCCTGCAGCCTCGGAATCAACAGCCAGCCGAGCGCCACCGCGCCCGGCACCGACAGCATCTGCGCGGCCGGGCCGGCCCGCGCCTGCCACAGCAGCAGCAGCGCGGCGCCGGTGACGAACAGCAAGACCGTCGCCCACGCCCCGCCGAGCGCCGTGCCGCGCGCTCGCCAGGTCGCGAGCGCGGCGCCGAGCACGCCGACCACCGGCATGATCGCGACCGGGAAGGCGACGCGGAACGGATGGCTGTAGATCGGCTTGGCCTCGCGGATCATGTTGAGCCAGTTCTTCTGCAGCTCGGGCGAGGCCTGTTCGGGCCGGCCGAGGCATTGCGGGAAGACGAGCGCGAAGCCGATGACGATGATCGCGCCGGCTACGATGGCGAGGCCGAGCCGCACCCAGCGATTGGCCGGGTTCGCCCAGCCGAGCGCGAACAGCAACGCGCCCGCCATCACCATCACGCTGAGCCACACCGGGGTCAGCGCGTCACAGCGCAGCACCGCATCGGCATAGGATGCGAACAGCGCGTAGCCGAGCCCGCTGCCCGCGCCGAGGCACAGCGCGTAGATGGCGAGCCGTGGCGCCTCGCTGCGGTCCCAGATCCAGCGCAGCGTCAGGATCGAGCCGGCCAGCGCGGCGTAGGGCAGCATCTCGAGCCCGATCGTCAGCGAGACGGCGCTCGCCACGCCGACGATCGCGCCGCCGCGCGCGCCCTTGGGGTCGGACAGGCCGGCGACCGCGAGGCTCAGCATCGCGAGCTGCCAGCCATGATGGTCGATCCGCTCGGGCATATACATCAGCATCGTCGCCGTGCAGCATAGCAGCAACACGATGCCGAGCGGCCAGGCATAGACGCTGACCAGCCGTCGGACGGTCGCGCCGAGGCCGAGCATGGCAATGCTCAAGGGGAGCAAGGGGGCGATGCCGCAGGCGAGCATCTCGGCCTCGCGCGGGCCGACGAACGGGCGCAGCAGCACGATCAGCCCGGCGATCGGAAGGTCGACCAGCCGGCTCCAATGCATGTCGAAGCCGAGCGGCGGATTGAGCCGATACTGGCGCAGATCGTACCAGCCTTGCCCGCCGAGCCAGGCGCGGACCTGCATCAGCCGCATATTGTCGTCGGTGTCGCCGAGCTGGAGGTAGTGGATCCCGGTCCAGCGCTGCGCGACATAATAGATCGCGATGCCGACCCAGGCGATCAGGCTGAGGCGGACCCAATCCCGATCGAGCGTCCGCGCCACTGTTCCGTCAACCATGTAAAACGCTTTCCTCGGGTCTCTTCGCCCTCTAGTGGCGCTATCGTAAAGGGCAAGCCAACGTGACAGCGATCCAGCGACAGATTGATAGCCTGCGGGACAATGCGCTGCTCGGGCAGCTCGTGCGCTTCGGGATTTCGGGCGCGGTGTCGACCTTGATCTACTCGGCCGTCTATCTGCCGTTGACGCTGTATGTGTTCGAGCGGCGGCATGCCGTCTACGCGGTTCCGTTCGCCTTCGTCATCGCGGTCACGGCCGGCTTCTTCCTGCACAGCCGCTGGAGCTTCAAGGGGCACGGTTCGCGTGAACCCGGCGGCTTGCGCCACGTCAAGTTCGTCGCTGTCCAGGCAACCGGAATGGCGCTCAACGCCGTCGTCACCTGGGTCGGCACCGCCAAGCTCGGCTATCCCGGATGGGTGCCGCTGCTGCCGGCGGTGGCGCTCGCGACGATCGTGACCTTCTATCTCAACCGCCGACTGGTTTTCGCGTAATGAAGAGCACTCACTGATGGACCGCATCGTCTACGATCGCATGGCAGCGCATGATTCCACGCATTGGTGGTATCGCGCGCGCCGCGACATCCTCGCCGATTATCTCGTGCGCGAGGGTAATCTGCCGGCGGACGCGCGGATTCTCGAGATCGGTTGCGGCACGGGCCACAATCTGCCGATGCTGGCGCGCTTCGGGCGGGTCGAGGCGATCGAGATCGATCCCGCCGCCCGCGCGATCGCGAGCGCACGGCTCGGCGCCCCGGTCAGTGCCGCGCCGCTCCCCGAGCTCCCCGGGATCGAGCGCGGCACCTATGATCTGATCGCGGTGCTCGACGTGCTCGAACATATCGAGGACGATGTCGCGGCGTTGAAGGCGATGGGCGAGTGTCTCAAGCCCGGCGGCAAGATCCTGATCGCGGTGCCGGCTCATCAATGGATGTGGAGCGCGCACGACGTCGTCAACCACCATCACCGCCGCTATTCGAAGCCGACGCTTGGCGCCGCGATCGCCCAGGCCGGGCTCAAGCATAACGGGCTGCGCTGGTTCAACTCGTTGCTCTTCCCGCTCGCCGCCGCGTCGCGCATCGTCGGGCGGCTGCGCGGCAAGGACGATAGCGACGATTCACCGCCGCCGGCCGTGCTCAACACGCTGTTCGAGCGGGTCTTCCGGCTCGAGCGCCACCTCGTCGGCCGCGTACCGCTGTCGCCGGGGGTTTCGATCGTGACGCTGGTGTCGAGGAAATAGCGCGGCGCGGCTAACCGTCGGTGCGGGCTGGGTCGGTCGAAGCACTGCGGGCGGTAAGCCCGCTCGGATGTGGCGCGGCGAGCCCGGCGGCAAGCTCGGGGCGAACGGATCGCGGCTCGACCTCGGCACGGTAGCCGAGCGTGGCGCGGCCCTGCACTGGCCCGACCACGTCGGCGACGAGATAGAGCGGCCGGCGCTTCGATTCGACATAGAGCCGGCCGAGATATTCGCCGATCATCCCGAGCACGAACATCTGGAACGCGCCGAGCAACACGACCACCAGCATCGTCGAGGTCCAGCCCGCCACCGCGCTGCCGCTGAAGAAGCCGATCGCGATGTAGAGGAACAGCAGCAGCGACGCCCCGGTCAGCGCGAGCCCGAGATGGCTGGCGAAGCGCAACGGCGCGGTCGAGAACCCCGTCACCGCATCGAGCGCGAGGCGGATCATCTTGCCGAGCGGATAATTGGTCTCGCCGGCATGGCGCTCGGCGCGATCGTACGGGAAAGGGATCTGCTTGAAGCCGACCCAGGCGACCATCCCCCGGATAAAACGCGCCTGCTCGGGCATCGCCAGGAAGGCGTCGAGCGCGCGCCGGCTCATCAGGCGGAAATCGCCGGTGTCGAGCGGGATCGCCGTGTCGGTGACGCGGTCGAGAAGCCGGTAGAAGACCGCCGCGGTCAGTTTCTTGAACGCCGTCTCGCCCTCGCGGCTGCGGCGCACCGCATAGACGACGTCGGCTTGGCTCGTCGCCATCGCGGCGCGCATCTCGCTCAGCAGCTCGGGCGGGTCCTGCAGGTCGGCATCGATGATCAGGATCTGCTCGCCCGAGCACAGGTCGAGCCCGGCCGTCAGCGCGAGCTGGTGGCCGTGGTTGCGCGACAGGTTGATCACCACCAGCCGCGGGTCGGCGGCGGCGAGGCGCTGCATCACCGGCCAGCTGTCGTCGCGCGATCCGTCGTTGATGAAGAGAATCTCGTAATCCTCGCCCACCGCGGCGCGCGCCGCAGCCGAGACGCGCGCATGCAGCAGATCGAGGCATTTCGCCTCGTTGTAGCAGGGGATGACGACAGAGAGAGCTGGGGAGGTCATGCTACAGGTTTAGCGCGGCTTTGCGCACGCGTCATCGGGCAATCCACCGGACTGCCCGGACGCGACGCCCCGCTCAGGCCTGCGCCCGCGCGCGCTCCTCGGTCAGCCGCTCGAGGATCACCAGCGGCACCGCGCCGTTGCGCAGCACCTCGTGGAACTGCTTGAGGTCGAAGCGGGCGCCGAGGATCGCCTTGGCCTTGGCGCGCGCGCGCACCCAGCTGACATGGCCGATCTTGTAGCTGCACGCCTGTCCCGGCATGGTGCAGTAGCGGTTGACCTCGCTCGTCGCGCGCGCCGGCGGGAAGCCGGTGACGTCGACCATATAGGCGATCGCCTTCTCGCGGCTCCAGCGCTTGGCGTGCATGCCCGTATCGACGACGAGCCGGCAGGCGCGGAACAGCAGCGACTGGTAGAAACCGATCTTGCCGAGCGGATCGGTCTCAAACACGCCGCTCTCGTCGGCGAGCTGCTCGGCATAGAGCGCCCAGCCTTCGGTATAGGCGTTGAAGAAGCTCGTCTTGCGGATCAGCGGCCCTTCCGCGCCCTGCGCGATGCTGATCTGGAGGTGGTGGCCCGGCACGCCCTCGTGATGCGTCAGCGTCGGCAGGCCGTATTTCGGCCAGTCGGTGATGTGCTTCAGGTTGATCCAGTAGATGGCCGGGCGCGAGCCATCGAGCGCGGCACGGTAATAATAGCCGTTCGACGCGCCGTCCTGGATCTCGACCGGCACCGCGCGGATCTCGAGCGGGGCGTCGGGCGGGTTGATGAACAGCGCGGGCAGTCGCGCCTGCATCGTGCGGACCTGGCCGTTAAGGCTGGCGAGCAAGGCGGAGCGGCCCTCGGCCGAATCGGGGAAGAGCTGCGCCGGGGTGGTGTTGAGCGTGTCGAGCCGTGCGCTGACGCTGCCCGTCGTCAGGCCTTGCGCCTTGAGCAGGCTGTCGAGCGTCGCGCTGATCTCGGCGACCTGGTCGAGCCCCATCTGGTGGACCTGGTCGGGGGTGAAATCGGTCGTCGTCGCGCTGGCGAGCGCGGCGGCATAGAGCGCGGCGCCGTCGGGCAGCGCCCACAGGCCGACGTCGCTGCGCGCGGTCTTGCGCAGCCGCGTGACCAACGCGATCTGCCGGTCGAGCGCGGGATAGACCGAGTCGGTGACGATCCTGGTCGCGCGCGTGCCGTAGTCGCCGCTGAGCCCGGCCGCCTTCGCCCGGCGGACGAGCGAGGTGACGAGGCCGCTCTCGGCCGGCGCCGGCTTGCGCAACGCCGCCATCTGGCCGAGCGCGAGATCGAGCGCGAAGGCGGGCGCGAGCCGGCCGCGCTTGGCGCCCTCTTCCTGCACCGCATTCTCGGCATCGAGCACGCGCGCGAAATCGGCGAGCCGGTCGAGATAGGCCTCGGCATCGGCGGCGGTGGCGACGACGTGGCGCGAATTGAGGAAGTCGGGAACGCTGAAATAGGCGCCCTGCTGCTGCGTGATCGGATAGGGCCGCTGCGGCGATCCGACACCGAAGCGCGCAGGGCCGACCTCGCGCTGGCGCAGCGAGTAGAGCACGACTTCACGGTCGAGCTTGCTCGCCGGCGACAGCGTGGCGGGGTCGATCGCGTTCAGCGCGGCGATCGCGCGGCGCGTGCGGGCGAGGCCGCGCGTGCGGTTGGCGATCGAGGGATCGTCGAGCTTGCGCTTGAGCGCTGCGTTGGCGCCCTTGTCGAGCCCGAGTTGCGTCGCGCTTTCGGGGCTGTCCTGCAGGCCTTCGTTGAAGATGCGATCGAACAGAGCCGCCAGCGCGGCGTCGCCCGCGCCAACCGCGGCCGCTGCCCGCGCAGCGGCGGCGGGAAGCAGGGCGAGCGCACCGAATACGCTGGTTGAATACAGAAAATCACGCCGGTCCATCATCGTCCCTCTGCTTGCAGGCGGCCAGCCTAACGGCTCGCTCCCCGTGCGCAAGGTCAGACTCGGACCACCGCATTGACCGCGTCGGCGGCGCGCAACGCCCCGATGACGTGCATCAGATGCTGCACGTCATGCACTTCGACGTCGATCGTGTTGGTGTGGAAACCCGTGTCGCGATTGTCGAGCCGCAGGTTGACGATGTTCGCCTTCTGCGCGCCGATGATCGTCGCGATCGTGCCCAAGGCACCGGGCTCGTTCTTGACCTCGACCGAGATCCGTCCGGTCGCCCCTTCGGTCTTGTCGCCCCACGACAGGTCGACCCAGTCGGCATCGTCGGCGGCGGCGAGCACGGGGCAGTCGATCGTGTGGACCTCGATCCCCGCATCGGGGCGGCGCAGCCCGACGATCCGGTCGCCGGGTACCGGGTGGCAGCATTCGGCGAGATCGAACGCGACGCCCGCAGTCAGCCCGCGGATCGAGATCGCGCTCGATTGCGGCGGCAGGTCGCGCATCGCATCGGCCCCCGCCGAACCCGGCATCAGCGCTTCCATCACCGCGGCATCGGGAATGCGGCGCCGCGCGATCGCCTCGAGCAGCGCCGGCTCGTCAGAGACCTTGAGTCGCTGCATCGCGGTCGCCTGCGCATTGCCGGCGAGCGGGGCGGGAAGGCGCGAGACGAGCTCGTCGTACATCTTGCGGCCGAGTGCCTGCGTCTCGACTCGCTCCTTGTGGCGCAAATGCCGCCGGATCGCCGCGCGCGCCTTGCCGGTGATCGCGAAATTGAGCCAGCCGGGCTGCGGCTCCTGCGCCTTGGAGCGCAGGATCTGCACTTGGTCGCCATTGTCGATCACGGTGCGCAGCGGGACGACGCGGCCGTTGATCTTGGCGCCGACCGCCTGATCGCCCAGATCGGTGTGGACCGCATAGGCAAAGTCGATCGGCGAGGCGCCCTTGGGCAACTGGTGGAGCTCGCCCTTAGGGGTGAAGGCGAAGATGCGATCCTGATACATCGCCATCTTGGTATGCTCGAGCAGCTCCTCGGGACTCTCGGCATTGTCGAGGATCTCGACCAGGTCGCGGATCCAGCTGACCTGCGTGTCTGGTCGGACCCGCCCGTTCATCGGGTCCTGCTTGTAGGCCCAGTGCGCAGCCAGACCCAGCTCGGCTTCCTCGTGCATGTCGCCGGTGCGGATCTGGATTTCGACGCGCGTATTGTCGGCGTGGATCACCGTCGTGTGGAGCGAGCGATAGCCGTTGCGCTTGGGGGTCGAGATATAATCTTTGAACCGCCCCGGCACCATCGGCCAGCGGCGGTGGATCACGCCGAGCGCGGTGTAGCACGCCTCCTCGTCGGGCACGATCACGCGGAACGCCATGATGTCGGAGAGCTGCTCGAAGCTGATGTGCCGCTCGGCCATCTTCTTCCAGATCGAATAGGGATGCTTCTCGCGTCCCGACACTTCGCCTACAATCCCGTGGCGGCTGAGCAGCAGCTTCAATCCCGAGCCGATCTTGGCGATCCGGTCGCCGCCGCCCTCTTTCAGCTGGGCGAGCCGCTTGGTGATCGATTCATACGCTTCGGGCTCAAGCTGCGCGAAGGCGAGCGTCTGCATCTCCTTCATGAACTCGTACATCCCGATCCGCTCGGCGAGCGGGGCGTAGATGTCCATCGTCTCGCGCGCGATGCGTTTGCGCTTGTCGGGATTCTTGATGAAATGCAGCGTGCGCATGTTGTGCAGCCGGTCGGCGAGCTTGACCAGCAGCACGCGGATGTCGTCCGACATGGCGAGCAGGAACTTGCGCAGATTCTCCGCGGCGCGCTCGTTCTCGGTCTGCGCCTCGATCTTCGACAGCTTGGTGACACCGTCGACCAGCCGCGCGACGCTCGGCCCGAACAGCCGGGCGATCTCCTCGGGCGTCGCGACGGTGTCCTCGATCGTGTCGTGGAGAATGGCCGTCGCGATCGTTTCGTCGTCGAGATGGAGGTCGGTCAGGATGCCCGCGACTTCGATTGGGTGGCTGAAATAGGGGTCGCCATTGGCGCGTTTCTGCGACCCATGGGCCTGCATCGAGAAGACGTAGGCGCGGTTGAGCAGCGCCTCGTTGGCGGTCGGATCGTAGTCGAGGACGCGATCGACGAGTTCATATTGACGCAACATCTCAGGACAAGATGGCGTCGCCGGCTGTTGCTTTGCAACATGTTTGCGCAGGCGGCAGCAAAAAGCCCGTTCCGCGCGGCGGCGGAACGGGCGGGATCAGCACCGGCGCGGGCGACTTATTTGGCGCGGGCGTTGCACTTGGCGAGTGCATCGGCGTCGATCGGCTGGCCCGCGACCGCGAAGGCCGAGAGCTTGCCGGCACGCTGCGCGATCATCTCGCAGACGATGCCCTGGCGCTGCGGGCCCTTGGTCGCGGTGAAGGCTGTGTCGGTCCACTTCCACACGGTGCCATTGGTGATGAACATCGTCTTGGCCGGCGCGGCGACCGGAGTGGCGGCGTAATAGGCGCCCGCGTCTGCCGCGCTGGCAGCAGCCGGTGCGAGGACGGAAGCGCCGATCAAAGCGGCGGCGGCGAGCGAAAGCTGACGGACCATGGGGAGGCTCCTTCCGTTTAGGTTGCGAATCACTACCTAAATGCTGCACCTGCGAGTTGCAAGGAAAAACGTAGTTTTGCTTCCCCTTGTCAACAAACATGCGATAAGGTTGTCGATTATGGATGCAAAACTGCGTGAGCCCCTGCGGGACCTGGTGAAATGCAGCCTTCCTGCGGCGCTCGAAGCAATGGGCGAACGCTGGAGTTTCATGATCTTGCGCGCCGCATTCAACGGCTTGCACCATTTCGAGGAATTCCAGTCCGAGCTCGGCATCGCGCGCAACATCCTCGCCAACAGGCTCGGGCGGCTGGTCGAGCATGGCATCCTGACGCGTACCGCGGTGGCGGCCGACCGGCGCAAGATCCAATATGAACTGACCGAGAAGGGCGCCGCCCTGCTGCCGACGATGCTCGCCTTGCGGCAATGGGGCGAGCGGTGGGAGACCGGCTTCCCGGCGAGTCCGGTGCTGGTCGACAAGCGCGATATGCGCCCGATCGCGCCGGTCGACGTGCGCGCGTGGGACGGCCGCGTGTTGACCAAGCACGAATTGCTCTGGGCACTGCCCGAAGATGTCGATTATGGTGGGACCGGGTTACGCGCAGCGGAGTAAGCATACTCGCTGAAGGATGAGGAGAGACCAGCTTGACGATAGATTCTTCCATGTTTCTTGCGTAACCCTCAGCGCGTGCCGAGCCTCCACGCCCTCGCCAATCCGGCGCGTTTTCTGAAACTTGCGCGACCGCTCACGCCCCTGCTGTTCTGGGTCGGCGTGGCGTTGATCGGCGTCGGCTCGTGGGGCGGGCTGACGCAGACGCCGCCCGATTATCTCCAAGGCGAGACGGTGCGCATCCTCTACATCCACGTGCCGACCGCCTGGCTCGGCATGGGCGGCTGGAGCGGGATCGCGATCTCCTCGCTGATGTTCCTCGTCTGGCGTCACCCGCTGGCGATGATCGCCGCGCGCGCGATCGCGCTGCCGGGCGCGGTGTTCGCCGGGCTATGCTTGGCGACGGGCTCGATCTGGGGGCGCCCGACGTGGGGGACGTGGTGGCAGTGGGACGGTCGGCTGACCTCGATGCTGCTGCTGTTCTTCGTCTATCTCGGCTTCATGGCGCTGGTCCGCGCCGATGACGATCGCGGCGGCGACGGGCGGATCCCGGCTTTGTACGGGATCGCCGGGTCAGTGCTGCTGCCGATCATCCGCTACTCGGTGGTGTGGTGGAATACGCTCCACCAGGGGCAGAGCATCGGCCTTACCAAATCGACGATCGATTCGTCGATCCTGTGGCCGCTGTGGTTCACGCTCAGCGGCTTCACCTTTTTCTTCGCGGGCATCGTGCTGATGCGGATGCGCACGATCCTTGCGCGCACCAAGGCCGAGGCACGGCTGCGGCGGATGGCCAATGTCGTCGAGGTGACCGCATGAACCCCTGGCCCTTCGTCACCGCCGCCTATGTCCTGGCCGCGGTCGTTTCGGTCGCGCTCGCCGTGTGGAGTTTCCTGGCGATGCGCAGCAGCGAGAAGAAATGAAAGCCAAACATCAACGCCTCACGCTCGTCCTGCTCGCGATCGGCGCGGTCGGCGGGGCGAGCCTGCTCGCTTTGTCGGCGTTGAAGGACCAGGCGGCGTTCTTCTACGCGCCGGGCGACGTCAAGAAGGACGGTCTGCCGATCGGCCGCGCGGTGCGGCTTGGCGGGATGGTCGCCGATCATTCGATCCAGCGGCTTGCCGATGGCGTCTCGATGCGCTTCGTCGTCACCGATGGCGTCGCGACCGTGCCGGTCGCCTTCAAGGGCATCGCGCCCGACCTGTTCCGCGAGAAATCGGGCGTCGTCGCCGAAGGCTCGTTCAACCCCGACGGCAGCTTCACCGCGACCAATCTGCTCGCCAAGCATGACGAGAAATACATGCCCCCCGAAATCGCCGGCAAGATGCACGAGACGAAGACGTTGCAGCAATGATCGTGGATCGCTCGTCCCAGCCTGCTTCGTCACCCCGGGCTTGTCCCGGGGTCCACCGCGCCGCACGCGCGACGCTCGTTGCTGGGTGGACCCCGGGACGAGCCGGGCGTGACGGCGGGGGGATGCCGGCGTGATCGCCGAGGCCGGTCTTGCTGCTTTGTGGTTCGCCGCTGCGCTCGCGCTGCTGCAGTTGGTGCTCGCAGGGCTGGGCGTTTGGCGCTCCGCTTCCGCCGTTCGCCCTGCGCGCGTCGCGACCGAACAGGGGCAGACGCTGACCGCCGAGATCATGGCGGCGGTCCGCCCGGTCGCGGTGGTGCAGGGCGTGCTCGCCTTGTTCGCGATGCTGCTGCTGATCAGCGTGTTCATGCGCAGCGACATGTCGGTGCTGCTCGTCGCCGAGAACAGCCATTCCGACAAGCCGATGCTCTACAAGATCGCCGGCGCGTGGGGGAATCACGAAGGATCGATGCTGCTGTGGGTGACGATCCTCGGCGTCGCCGGCGCCGTGGTCGCGTTGCTCGAGCGTAGCCTCGCCAAGCCCACGCTGATCGCCACGCTCGGCGCGCAGGCGGCGATCGCGCTCGGCTTCTACGCCTTCTTGCTCTTCTCCTCGAACCCGTTCGCGCGGATCGATCCGGCACCGGCCGATGGCAACGGGCTCAACCCGTTGTTGCAGGACCCCGGCTTGGCGTTCCATCCGCCGACGCTCTACATCGGCTATGTCGGCATCTCGATCGCCTTCTCCTTTGCGGTCGGCGCGATGATCACGCGCGATGTCGGCCCGGCGTTTGCGCGCGCGATGCGGCCGTGGGTGCTCGGCGCGTGGATCTTCCTGACGCTGGGCATCACGGCGGGATCGTATTGGGCGTATTACGAGCTGGGCTGGGGCGGCTGGTGGTTCTGGGATCCGGTCGAGAATGCCTCGCTGATGCCGTGGCTCGCGGCGACCGCGCTCCTCCATTCGGTCAGTGTGCTCGCGACCCGCGACGGGTTGCGCGCGTGGACGCTGATGCTCGCCGTTGTCGCCTTCTCGATGTCGATGATCGGCACCTTTCTGGTGCGTTCCGGCATCCTCACCAGCGTCCACGCTTTCGCGGTCGATCCGACGCGCGGGTCGTTCATCCTCGCTTTGCTCGCCATCTATATCGGCGGCGCGCTGCTGCTGTTTGCGCTCCGTGTCGGCACGGTGAAGCAGGGCAACACCTTCGACGCGATCAGCCGCGAGGGCGCGTTGATCGTCAACAATCTGCTGCTCTCGGTGATCCTCGCGCTCGTCCTGCTATTCACGCTCTATCCGATCGTCGCGGCGGGCTTCGGCACGCAATTGTCGATCGGCAAGCCGTTCTTCGACAAGTTCATCGGCCCGATCGCGCTTGCGCTCGGCGTGGTGATGGCGGTCGGTCCGATGGTCCGCTGGCGGCGGGACGATCCGGGCGTCGTGCTCGGGCGGATGATGGTGCCGGTTGCGGTGACCGGCTTCGCGCTGGTCGCGTTGGTCGCGCTCGGCGGCGGGATCGCGTGGCTGCCGCTGATCGGGCTCGCCCTCGCGATCGGGTTGGCGGTGGCGAGCGTGCTGCCTCTGTGGGGGCGCAACCTGCGCCGCACCCCTTTGTTCACCTACGGCATGGTCGTCGCGCATCTCGGCATAGCGGTGAGCCTTGCGGGCATGGCGTGCGATGCCGCCTTCACGCAGGAAACGCTCGTCGCGGTGCGCGTCGGCGAGCCGTATCGCACCGGGCCGTTCACCGTGACGCTCGACGGGATCAAGCCGGTGGTCGGCCCCAATTGGTCGGCGCTCGAGGCGCGGCTGAGCGCGCGACGCGGCAGCGATGGCGCGGTCTTCTACCTGCGCCCGCAATCGCGCTTCTTCGCCAATCCGGTGACGGTGACGAGCGAATCGGCGATCGCGACGCGCTGGGATGGGCAACTCTATACCGTGCTCGGCGAGCCCGATGGCACCGGGCGCTGGCAGCTGCGCCTGTGGTGGAAGCCGTTCGTGACGCTGATCTGGTTCGGCGGCGCGCTCGTCGCGATCGGCGGGGCGTTGTCGCTGCTCGGTCGCCTGCGGCGCGAACGCCGCGTGCGGGTGCGCGAGGCAGAGGCATGAGGCGCGGGCTGATCTGGGTGCCGTTCGCGGTGGCGCTGGGCTTGCTCGCTTTGGTCGGCTGGGGGCTCTACAAGCCGGCCGATCGCACGGTACGCTCGGCGCTCGTCGGGCAGCCCTTGCCCAAATTCGCGCTCCCGCCGATCGTGCCGGGCAAGCCGGGCCTCGCGACCGCCGCCTTCGCCAAGGGAAAGCCGCGCTTGCTCAACGTCTTCGCCAGCTGGTGCATCCCGTGCATCGCCGAGGCGCCGCAACTGCTCGCGATAAAGCGCGCGGGGATCGAGATCGACGCGGTCGCGATCCGCGATACGCCTGCCGCGATCGCCGATTTCCTCGCGCGCAACGGCGATCCCTATGCCGCGATCGGCGACGACAAGACGAGCTCGGTCCAGCTCGCGCTCGGATCGTCGGGGGTGCCCGAAACCTTTGTCATCGGCGGTGACGGGCGGATCGTGCTCCAGCATGTCGGCGACATCCGCGCCGAGGAAGTGCCGGGGTTGATCGCGGCGGTGAGGAACGCGCGATGAAGCGGTTGCTGCTCCTCGTGCTGATGCTGGTCGCGGCGCCCGCCTTCGCCGACAGCAACCTCCCGGCCGCGCCGCTCGCCAACGTCCAGCTCAAGGATCCAGCCAAGGAGCGCCAAGCGCAGGCGCTGATGCTGACGCTGCGCTGCGTCGTCTGCCAGGGCCAGTCAATCGCCGACAGCAATGCCGAGATGGCGGGCGACATGCGCGCGCTCGTCCGCACGCGGATCGCCGCAGGGCAGAGCCCGGAGGCGATCCGTGCATGGCTGATCGCGCGCTATGGCGAATATGTCAGCTACGACCCGCCGTTGAGCGCGATGACCGCACCGTTGTGGATCGCACCGCTGATCCTGCTCGCGCTCGGCGCCTGGCTTGCGCGGGCGAGCTTCAAGAGGCGGCGGCGGACGTGAACCTGCTGGTGCTCGCCTTGGTCGGAGTCGCTGCGGCGGGCCTGTTGTGGGCGTTGCGGCTGGGACGGTCGCTGTGGACGATCGCGGGCGCCGCGCTGGTGCTGGGGGCGGCAGGGTTCGCGTTGCAGAGCGTGCGACACCTGCCGGGCAAGCCGATCGAAGCCGATGTCACGCCGATCGCCGTCGATCCCGGAATGGTCGCGTTTCGCGACGCGGTGTTCGCCCCCTCGCGCGCCGACAGTCTCGCGCTCGCCAGCGCCGATGCGCGGCTCGAGGCGGGCGATGCGCACGCCGCGGTCGACGGGCTGCGCCGCGAGATCGCGCTGCGCCCCGATGATGCCACGCTGTGGACCGGCCTCGGCTACGCGCTCGCGCTGCATGATCGCGCGGTATCGCCCGCCGCCAAATTTGCCTTCCGCCGCGCGGTCGCGCTGGCGCCACGCAGCCCGGGCCCGGCCTTCTTCCTTGGCATGGCCTATGTCGATGCCGGCGAGGTAGCGCAGGCGCGGCCGGCTTGGGCCTATGCCCTCGCGGCGACCCCGGCGGGCGCGCCGTACCGCGACGACATCGCCCAGCGCCTCGCCGCGCTCGATCAGTTCGACAAGATGGCCGCTGCGCAGCGGGCTGTTGGTGGCGCGCCTTAACGCACCACCAGCCGGGTATAGAGGTGCCAGGTCGCATAGCCGAGCCATGGCAGCACCACCGCGAGCCCGATCGCCGCGGGGATCATGCCGAGCAAGAGCAATGCCGCGACGCGCACGCCCCAGCCGAGCACCTCGCGCGGATTGGCGCGCACCGCCTTGATCGAAGTGCGCACCGCAGTAGCGGCATCGACGGGCTGGTCGACCACCATCGGAAACGACACGATCGCCAGCACCAGCGTGAGGACGGCGAAAACGCCGCCGGCCAGATTGCCGAGCGCGATCAGCTGCCAGCCCTCGCTGGTGGTGAACAGGCGCGCGAGGACGTCGCCCGGCTGCATCGGCCCGACCGCGCCGAAGGTCGCGTCGTAGATCGCATAGGCGACGCCCAGCCATAGCACGAACAGCGCCGCGATCGCGCCGGTCAGCAGCGCCAGCGGAACACGGCTGCGGCCGTTGAGCGGATCGAGGAAATGCCACCAGCCCGAGTCGCGACCTTCCTCGCGGCGTCGGGCGAGCTCGTAGAAACCGGATGCCACGGCCGGCCCAGCGATCGAAAGCCCGGCGACCAGCGGGAAGAGCAGCGGCAGCAACGGCTCGTTGTAGACGAGCGCGACGGCGACGAAGCAGATCACCGGATAAAGCAGGCCCAGAAAGATCAGGTCCCCGCGCTTGGCGGTAAAATCCTTCCAGCCCTCTGCCAGTGCCCAGTTAAGGTCGCTGGCCGCGATGCGGCGTATTTCGGGCAGAGCCGGTATCGGCGCGGACGGCGCGCTATGGTGCAGAAGGGTAGTCATAGGCGTGTCCTCTCGAATGAGTCGACCTGCTGTTTCCCCGCTGCAGCCAGTCTACGCCTCTTCTTGAAGAACACCAAATCCTAGCCGAACGGGCGATTGAGCCGCACGATCGTCCAGTTGAGGACGGCGGCAAAGCTGACCCAGGCGAAATAGGGAACGATCAACAGCGCCGCGAAGGGCGAGATCGGCCATAGCCCGACGAGCAAGGCGACGAGCGATCCCCACAGGAATACCACTTCGCCCAGCGCCCAGTCGGGTCGACGGAGCGTGAAGAAGAGCGGGCTCCACAGAAAATGGAACAGCGCGTTGACCGCGAACAGGATGACGACGGCGGTGCGCGCCACGCCGTCGGGCGCCGATTTCCACGCGATTGCCGCCGACCACGCCGCCAATCCGAGCAGCACCGTCCAAGCGGGGCCGAACAGCCAGTTGGGCGGCTGCCAGCTCGGTTTGCGCAAGTTGCGATACCATTGGCCGATCGGCGTCGCGAGACCGCCGACGACGAGCAGGGCGATGGCGCAGCCACCGGTGACAAAGAGCGGGTTCATCGACATTGCATGGTGGAACGCTCGAACAAACGCCAGTGTCCACTTGTGGAGTGTCAAGCGCGTGGTACACAGGGGCATGTCCACGCCTTTTCCCTTTTCGGCGATCGTCGGCCAGGATGAGATGAAACTCGCGCTGCTGCTCGCGGCGGTCGATCAGCGGATCGGCGGCGTGATGGTGTTCGGCGACCGCGGTACGGGCAAGTCGACCGCGGTGCGCGCGCTCGCTGGCCTGCTGCCGCCGGTGTCTGCCGCGCGCGCCGGATATCACCCCGAAGGCGCGACGCCGCCGCCGGCCAAGGCGACCGTGCCAGTGCCGTTCGTCGACCTGCCGCTCGGCGCGACCGAGGACCGCGTGATCGGCGCGCTCGATCTCGAACGCGCGCTCGGCGCCGGGGTCAAGGCGTTCGAGCCCGGGCTGCTCGCGCGCGCCAATGGCGGCTTTCTCTATATCGACGAGGTCAATCTGCTCGAGGACCATATCGTCGACCTGCTGCTCGACGTCGCCGCCTCGGGCGAGAATGTCGTCGAGCGCGAAGGGCTGTCGGTGCGCCACCCGGCGCGCTTCGTGCTGGTCGGCAGCGGCAACCCCGAGGAAGGCGAGCTGCGCCCGCAATTGCTCGATCGCTTCGGCCTGTCGGTCGAGGTGCGAACCCCGCAGGACCTCGCGACCCGCGTCGAGATCCTGCGGCGTTGCGACGCCTTCGAGCGCACGCCCGAAATCTTCGTCGAGACGTGGCGCGCCGCCGAGAAGAAGACGCTCAAGCGGATTGCGCGCGGTCGTGCTGGTCTGCCGAACATCGTCGTCCCCGATGCGATGCTCGCGCACGCGTCGGGGGTGTGCATGGCGGTCGGCGCCGACGGGTTGCGCGGCGAACTGACGCTGATCCGGGCGGCGCGCGCGCTGGCCGCGCTCGACGCGGTCGACACGGTGACGCCGACCCACATCGCGCGCGTCGCGCCGCTCGCCTTGCGGCATCGGCTGCGGCGCGGCGTGCTCGACGAGACCGGCTCGACCATCCGGATCGAGCGCGCGCTGGAGCAATTGGCGGCGGCATGAGCGACCGGCCGACGGCGCTGGACGATGCGCTGCTGGCGGCGCGACTCTGCGCCTGCGATCCGGTCGGCCTAGGCGGGATGATCCTGCGCGGCGGGGGCGACGTGCGCGACGACGTTGTCTCGGCACTGCAAGAGGCGCTGCCGCCGCGCGCGCCGCTGCGGCGCATCCCCGCGCATGTCGATGACGACGCTCTGCTCGGCGGACTCGATCTCGGCGCGACGCTCGCGCTGGGGCGCCCGGTGCAGCAACGCGGCGTGCTAGCGGCGGCGGACGGCGGTGTGGTGGTGCTGCCGATGGTCGAGCGGATGGCGGATTCGACCGCGGCGCGAATTGCGGGCGCGCTCGATTCGCGGGCGGTCGGCGACGCGCCGGTGCGGCTGGTGGTGGTCGCGCTCGACGACGGGGTCGAGGACGAAGCGCCACCACAGGCGCTGGTCGAGCGCCTCGCGTTCCGGATCGACCTGTCCGACTGGCGCACGCCGATGGATATGGCGGCTTCCCCGACGCCGGAGAACCGCGACTCGGTACCGGCGGAGGCGAACGGCTTCGATCCGTTCGCCGTGTTCGCCGGCGCCGCGCTGGCGCTCGGGGTCGAATCGGCCCGCGCACCGCTGTTCGCGCTCCGCGCCGCGCGCGCGGCGGCGACGCTCGCGAGGCGGACGGAGCTGACCGAGGACGATCTGCTGCTCGCGGTCCGGCTGGTGCTCGCTCCGCGCGCCACGCGCTTCCCCGCGCAGGCCGAACCCGAGCGCCAGGCCGAGCCTGATCCGCACGCCTCGCAAGACCGCCAAGACGACCCCCCGCCTGCCGATGACGGCGACTCGACCGATCAGGACACGCCTGAGCCATCGATCCAGCCACCGCCCGACGATGTCGTCCTCGCCGCCGCGCTCGCCACGCTGCCGCGCGACGTCCTTGAGCGGATCGCCACCGCAAACGGCCGAAGCGCCGCAAGCCGTGCGCGCGGCGCGGGCGAGCGGCGCGAGTCCGCGCTGCGCGGTCGCCCGCTCGCCGCGCGGGCCGGCCTGCCGCGCGGGGGCCTGCGGCTCAGCCTGATCGACACGCTGCGCGCCGCCGCGCCGTGGCAAGCGCTGCGCGATCGCGGCACCGGCCCGGTCCGGATCCGCCGCGCCGATCTGCGCATCCGCCGCTTCGAGACGCGCGCTGAAATGCTGACGATCTTCGTGGTCGATGCCTCGGGTTCGGCGGCGGCGGCGCGGCTTGCCGAGGCGAAGGGCGCGGTCGAATTGCTACTCGCCCAAGCCTATGTGAAGCGCGCACACGTCGCCTTGCTGGCGTTCCGGGGAATCGCCGCCGAACTGCTCCTCCCGCCGACGCGCTCGCTCACGCGCGCCCGCCGCGCGCTCGCGGAGTTGCCGGGCGGCGGCGGCACCCCGCTCGCCGCCGGCCTGAGCGCCGCGCTCGACCTCGCGGAAACCGCGCGAGCCCGCGGGCGCACCCCCTTTCTTGTCATCCTCACCGACGGGCGCGGCAACATCGCGGCCGACGGCAGCACGGTACGCGAGCGCGCGCAGACTGATGCCGAGTCTGCCGCACGCGCGATCGGCCAGGCGCGGATCGGCGCGGCGTTCGTCGATACCTCGGCGCGCCCGCGGCCCGAGGCGGCGCGGCTCGCGCTGGCGATGGGCGCGCGCTATCTGCCGCTGCCGCGCGCCGATGCGGCGGCGATGCACCGCGCGGTTGTCGCGGTGCAGGCGGCATGAGCCGCGCGGCCTGGTCGATCGAGGGTCGCGACTGGCCCAATCGCAGCGCGAGCCGCTTCGTCGAGGCCGGGCGGCTGCGCTGGCACGTGCAACTTCTGGGGGAGGGGCCACCGCTGCTGCTGCTCCACGGCACCGGCGCGGCAACGCACAGCTGGCGCGATCTGGCACCGATGCTGGCGGAGCATTTCACGATCGTCGCGCCCGATCTCCCCGGCCACGGCTTCACCACCGGCCGGCCCTCGGGCGGGCTGACGATGACCGGTATGGCGGGGGCGGTCGCATCCCTGCTGCGCGCGCTCGACATCGCGCCCACGGCGATTGTCGGCCATTCGGCGGGTGCGGCGATCGGTGCGCGGATGATCCTCGACGGCCACACCGATCCGCGCGCGTTGATCGGGCTCAACCCGGCGCTGCAGCCTTTCCCAGGGCTCGCCGCCAAGCTGTTCCCGACGCTCGCGCGCGGGCTGTTCGTCAATCCCTTCGCGCCGCACGTCTTCGCCGCGCTCGCCCGCGGGCCGGGTGAGGCCGGGCGCTTTCTCACGCGCGCCACGGGCTCGCGACTCGATGCCGCCGGAGTCGATTTCTATCGCCGGCTGTTCGCCACCTCGGCGCAGTGCGAGGGGGCGATCACGATGATGGCGAGCTGGGATCTCGATACGCTCGCGCACGATCTGCCGCGACTCGATCTGCCCGTGCTGCTCGTCCACGGCGCGAAGGATAGTGCGATCCCGCGCAGCTCGGTCGAAGCGGCGGCAGCGGCGGTGGCCGGGAGCCGTATCGAAATTCTGCCCGACGTCGGCCATCTCGCGCATGAGGAACAGCCCGCCGAGGTTGCGGCGCTCATTCGCGCTTTCCTGGAGGCAACGGTATGAATGGGAGCTGGTTCGGCGTGCTCGACATGGCGATCGTCGGCGTGCCGGCGATCCTGTTCGTCATCTGGCAGCTCGTCTCGGTCAATCGCGAGATCAGACGCGACCGCGAGAAGGCCGCGCAGGCCAAGGACGACTCACCAGAAGGCGCGCGGCATCCGGTAGGGGAGCATAGTCTGGACGATCGGTGAACGGAAGCGCCCGAGTGACAGGCTTTCGTGCACCGCGCGCGTCGCCTCGCCGAACAGCCGCGTGTCGATCGCCGAGCGCGCGTAGAAAGGTGCATCGACCCACGTCTTGGCGATCCGCGGCGCATCCCCGGCATCGGCACGCGTCGCGCGTTCGACCAGCCAGCCGGTGCGCGGCAGCGGCGCGCGCGGCGGCGGCGCGACTTCGTGCCAGCGGCCCTGACGGTCGAACTTCAGCGCCAGGTTGAACGGCGCGCCGCCGCGGCGCTGGCCTTCGTAGAGCACTGCGACATCCTGCTTGAGATGCGCGCGCGACCATTGCCAGTCGTCGAACCCCGCCTCGAGCGGCTCGTCGCCGAAGTTCGAATCGAAATAGCCGTCGCCGCTCCAGCGCACATTGGGGTGCGTCATCTCGACCTCGACCCGCGCGCGCGGCGCGACCGGGTGCCAGCGGTGGCGCGCCTCGGGGTCGAGCGCGAAAGCGGTGGTGCCGATCATCTCGGGATACACCCGGACCTTGCCGCGCACGCGATAGGGCAGGGGCGCAGAGATTTCGTCGAGGTCGATCGTCAGCATGCTCCCGTCCCAGCGCAGCGCGCTCGGGCCGACCGCGAAATGATCGGCGTCGCGGTGGACGTGCTTGGCGCCGCGCTCGGTCATCGCCCAGGCGCGCGCGCCGGGGCCGCACAAGGCGACGTTGATCGCGCAATGATTGTCGGGACGGCCGCGCCCCGACAGCTTGTAATAAGGCGAGAAAACGCTGCCAACGAAGGCGATGATCGTCAGGCCGAAGCGACGGTCGGCGCTGAACGCGTCGATGTACCACCAGCCATAGCCACCGGGTGCCACAGCCGCGTCGAAGCGCGGTCCGTGAGCAGGCAGTCGACGGCAAGGCGGGCGGACAAGGCCGCCATCGGGACGCCCGCGCCCGGATGGGTACTCCCGCCCGCGCAATAGAGCCCAGGGATCCGCGTCCGGCTGCCGGGGCGGCGGAAGGACGCCGCCCAGCCGTGCGAGGCCCGTCCATAGAGGGCTCCACCCGTCTGTGGGAACAGCCGCGCGAAGTCGCTCGGCGTCGTCAGCTGCGTCGCCGGTGCGGCCAGGTCCAGCGTCAAGCCGGCGCGCCTGAGCGTGGCTTGCATCGAGGCTGTGCATTGCTCTGTCTCCGCTTGGGTGAGGGAATGGGTGTCGCCGGTCGGTGGCGCGTTGACGATGATCTGGAGCCGCTCGGGGCCGCTAAGCGTGCCGCCGCCTCGCGCGTCGCGATCCTGCGCGCAGACATAGACGCTGGGATCGCTGGCCAGTCGGCCCGCGTCGAGCTGGCGGAACTCGGCCGGGCTGTCGGGGGAAAAGAAGACGTTGTGGCGGACGAGCGGAAAACCCGCGGTCGTGCTGTTCGCGCACCACACCAGCGCCGAGAGCGAGCGTGCCCTGGGCGGTGTCGGCGCGACGGCGCGGCGCACCGCTGCGCCGAGCGCACCCGCGGCGAGCGCGGCGGGGTCGGCGTTGCACACGACAGCCTGCGCCGCGAGCCGCTCGCCCGAGGCCAGCACCACGCCCGCCGCGCGCCCGCGCTCGACCAGGATCTCGCGCACCGGCGCACCGTAGCGAAACTGCACCCCCTGCGCCGTGCCGAGCGCCTCGAGCGCGCGCGCGAGGCGGTGCATCCCGCCCTCGACCAGCCACACCCCCGCTGCCTCGACATGCGCGATCAGCATCAGCGTGGCCGGGCAGTGCAGCGGCGACGATCCGCTGTAGGTCGCATAGCGCCCGAACAATTGCCGCAGCCGCGGGTCGTGGAAATGCTCGCCGAGCGCCGACCACAGCGACTGATACGGCCGGATCTTGGTGAGGTCGGCAAAGCCGCGCCAGCCCAGTCGCCACGTCAGCCCGATCGGGTTGGTCCGCGGCGATCGCAGGAACGGCCGGTCGAGCGTCGCGAAAATCTGCTGCGCTTCGCTGCGGAACGCGCGATAGCCGGCGGCGTCGCGCGCGCCCGCAAAGGCACCAATCGCCGCCTCGCTTTCGCCGGGGTCGGCGAACAGGTCGAGTCGGTCGGGCCCCCAGGCATGCCGCGCGAGGATCGTTGCCGGGCGTAGCGTCACGTGCGCGTCGAGCGAATCGCCGCACGCGGCAAAAATCTCGTCGAAGACGTGGCGCAGCGTGAATACCGTCGGTCCACCGTCGACCTGGACACCCCCGGCGGTAACCTCGCGCAGCTTGCCGCCGGGGGTGCTCGCAGCCTCGACGACTGTCACCGCGACCCCGCGCGCGGCGAGCAAAGCGGCGCTCACCAGCCCGCCAATTCCGGCGCCGATGATGACAGTCGCATCCTGCTGAGCCATGTCCCGCGTCCTTACAGGTTGACGGCGCACCGAGTGTCCAGTCAACTGGACATATGATGTCGTCCAATTCTCTGCGGCTGTCAAAGCCCGTTGTCGCTCCATCGGCCCGCTCCTGGCGCCATCGATGGATCGGATGGCGCAACGCGGTGCTCGCTTCGCCGCGTTTCCAGCATTTTGCGGCGCGCTGCTGGCTCACGCGTCCGGTGGCGCGGGCGCGGGCACGCGATCTGTTCGATCTGGTCGCGGGGTTTGTCTATTCGCAGACGCTGGCCGCCTGCCTTTCCACGGGCCTGCTCGATCGGCTCGCCGCCGGCCCCGCCACGACCGACTCGCTCGCCGCCGCGATCGACCTGCCGCGCGAGGGCACGCTGCGCCTGCTGCGCGCCGCCGCGGCGCTCGACCTAGTCGAGCGACTCGACGCCGACTGGGCGTTGGGTCCCGCCGGCGCGGCGCTGCGCGGCAATCGGGGAATCGCCGAGATGGTCGCGCATCACGCCCTGCTCTACGCCGATCTCGCCGATCCGGTTGCGCTGCTGCGCCGTGGCGGGGGTGGCGGTGCGCTCTCGCACTATTGGACCTATGCGTCGGGCGACGAGTCTGCTGAAGGCGACGTTGCGCCCTATTCGCGGTTGATGGCCGCGTCGCAGCCGCTCGTCGCCGCGCAGATCCTCGAATCCTATCGCTTCGCGCACCATCGCCGCGTCCTAGACGTCGGCGGCGGCGAGGGACGTTTCCTCGAGTCGGTTGGCGCGGCAGTGCCGGGACTGGCGCGTGGCCTGTTCGATCTGCCCGCGGTGGCCGAGCGGGCGCGGACGCGGCTGGGAAGCGGGGTCGAGCTCCACTTCGGCGATTTCCACCAGGATCCGATTCCCACCGGGTACGACCTGATCACGCTGGTGCGCGTGCTCCATGACCATGACGATGCCCCCGCGCTTGCCTTGCTCCGCGCGGTGTTCGCTGCGCTACCGCCCGGTGGACGCGTGCTGGTCGGCGAGCCGATGGCAGACACACCCGGCGCCCGGCGCGCGGGCGATGCCTATTTCGGCTTCTATCTGCTCGCGATGGGATCGGGCAGGCCCCGCAGCGCCGCCGAAATCATCGCGATGCTGCGCACCGTAGGGTTCAGCGGCGCGCGCGTGCTGCCGACCGCGATCCCGCTCACCTGCCGGACGATTCTCGCGACGCGTCCAGCAAGACGTCAATCTTGATTGACAATCAAAAGTGTCCAGATAAACTGACACCATAAAGAGGCGCGTTGCAGTGCCTTGTCGCAGGGGAAGCATGGTGGAAACACTCGCAGTGGTATTGGAGGCGCCGGAACGGCTCGCGCTCCAGACGCTCGAGCTGACGCCGCTCGGTCTCGGCGACGTGCTGGTCGAAGTCGCCTGGAGCGGGATCAGCGCGGGGACCGAGAAGCTGCTCTGGTCGGGCGCGATGCCCGCTTTTCCCGGCATGGGCTATCCGCTCGTCCCCGGCTACGAATCGGTCGGACGGATCGTCGAGGCCGGCGGCGATGTGGCGGCACGCGTCGGCGAATGGGTCTTCGTTCCCGGCGCGACCTGCTATGTCGGTGCGCGCGGTCTGTTTGGCGGGAGCGCGCGCCATGTCATCCTCCCCTCGGCCCGTGCGCTGCCGGTCGATGAAGCGCTCGGGCGCGACGGCATCCTGCTTGCGCTCGCCGCGACGGCGCATCATGCGGTGGTCGCCGGCGCGTTGCCCGATCTCGTCGTCGGGCATGGCGTCGTCGGGCGGCTGGTCGCCCGGATAGCGCTCGCGCTTGGCGCCGCGCCGCCGATGGTCTGGGAAACCGACGCCGATCGCCGCGCCGGCGCGGGCTATGCGGTGGTCGACCCGGCTGCCGACGATCGCCGCGACTATCGCACGATCTGCGACGCGAGCGGCGCCCCCGACATCCTCGACACGCTCGTCCCGCGGCTCGCCAAGGGCGGCGAAATCGTCCTTGCCGGCTTTTACGACCGGCTGAGCTTCGCCTTCCCGCCCGCGTTCCAGCGCGAGGCGCGGCTGCGCATCTCGGCGGAATTCACCCCGGCCGATGTCGCCGCGGTCCAGGCGCTGGTCGCCGCGGGCACGCTGCGGCTGGACGGGTTGATCAGCCACGTCCGCCCGGCGGCGGATGCCGCCGAAGCCTATCCCGCGGCCTTCGCGGACCGGGCCTGCCTCAAGATGGTATTGGAGTGGAGTGCGGCATGACGATGCTCGATCCCGGCCCGCTACGCGACGAAGCGCAGCATGAGCCCGACCCGGTGCCCACCGGTCCCGTGACCAAGGAAACGCAGATCATCGCGATCTACGGCAAGGGTGGCAGCGGCAAGTCGTTCGCGCTGGCGAACCTCAGCTACATGATGGCGCAGCAGGGCAAGCGCGTGCTGCTGATCGGCTGCGATCCCAAAAGCGACACGACGTCATTGCTGTTCGGCGGCAAGTCGACCCCGACGATCATCGAGACGAGCTCGAAGAAGAAGCTCGCCGGCGAGGAGATCGGCATCGAGGACGTCTGCTTCCAGCGCGACGGGGTGTTCGCGATGGAGCTCGGCGGGCCCGAAGTCGGCCGCGGATGCGGCGGGCGCGGGATCATCCACGGTTTCGAGACGCTCGAGAAGCTGGGCTTCCACGAATGGGGCTTCGATTATGTCCTGCTCGATTTCCTCGGCGACGTCGTCTGCGGCGGCTTCGGCCTGCCGATCGCGCGCGACATGTGCCAGAAGGTGATCGTCGTCGCGTCGAACGATCTCCAGTCGCTCTATGTCGCCAACAACGTCTGCAAGGCGGTCGAATATTTCCGCAAGATGGGCGGCAATGTCGGCGTCGCGGGGATGATCCTCAACAAGGATGACGGCACTGGCGAGGCGAACGCGTTTGCCGAGGCCGTCGGGATTCCGGTGCTGACCGCAATCCCTGCAAACGAGGACATCCGCAAGAAGAGCGCGAACTATCAGATCATCGGCAAGCCCGGCGGACAATGGGCGAGCCTGTTCGAGCAGCTCGCGGTCAATGTCGCCGAGGCGCCGCCGCTGCGTCCAACGCCGCTCGACCAGGACGGGCTGCTCGGGCTGTTCTCGGCGGATGTGACGGGCGCCGACTACACGCTCCGGCCTGCGAGCCAGACCGACATGCGCGGCGTCGCCTATGTCACCAAGCCGACGCTCGAGGTGGTGTACGATGCCGTCTGACGCTGGCCTCCTTGCGCCTTCGCTCCCTGGAGGGGCGGAGAGACGCCCGGATCGCATCGATCTCGCGACCCAAAGCGGTGGTTGCTCGAGCGGCTCCACGCTGCGCGAAGCCGCTGAAATCGCCGGCAAATCCGACGTGCTCGCGCGCTACGACGCCGACTATCCCAAGGGCCCGCACGACCAGCCGCAATCGATGTGCCCGGCGTTCGGCTCGCTCCGCGTGGGCCTCAGGATGCGCCGCACCGCGACGATCCTCTCGGGCTCGGCGTGCTGCGTCTACGGCCTGACCTTCACCTCGCACTTCTACGGCGCGAAACGCAGCGTCGGCTACGTCCCCTTCTCGTCCGAGACGCTGGTGACGGGCAAATTGTTCGAAGACATTCGCGACGCCGTCCACCAGCTCGCCGATCCCGCGCTGTATGACACGGTGATCGTCACCAATCTGTGCGTGCCGACCGCAAGCGGCGTCCCGCTGCAACTGCTCCCCGACCAGATCAACGGCGTCCGCATCATCGGGATCGACGTCCCCGGCTTCGGCGTGCCGACGCATGCCGAGGCGAAGGATGTGCTCGCGGGCGCGATGCTCAGTTACGCGCGCAAGGAGGCCGAGCAGGGCCCCGTCGCCGCGCCGAAGCAACGACCGGACCGGCCGACCGTGACTCTCCTGGGCGAGATGTTCCCGGCGGACCCGCCAGGAATCGGGCTATTGCTCGAACCGCTGGGCTTAGCTGCCGGCCCGGTCGTCCCGACGCGCGAATGGCGCGAGCTGTACGCCGCGCTCGATTGCGCCGCGGTGGCGGCAATCCATCCGTTCTACACTGCGAGCATCCGCGAATTCGAAGCGGCCGGACGCAGCGTGATAGGGTCTGCGCCAGTGGGGGCGGAGGGGACGGCGGCGTGGCTCGACGCGATCGGCGCGGCGTGCGGTATCGCTCAAGGGAAGGTCGATGCGGCCAAGAACCGCTTTCTCCCCGCGATCCGCGGCGCGCTCGCCGCCAAACCCATCTCCGGGCGGATCACCGTCTCGGGCTATGAAGGCTCCGAACTGCTCGTCGCACGGCTGCTGATCGAGAGCGGGGCGGACGTCCCCTATGTCGGCACGGCGTGCCCGCGGACGGTGTGGTCCGATCCCGACCGCGACTGGCTCGAGGCGCATGGCTGCCGCGTGCAGTACCGCGCGAGCCTCGAGCAGGACATCGCCGCGGTCGAGGCCTATGGCCCCGATCTCGCGATCGGCACGACGCCGGTCGTCCAGCACGCCAAGCAGAAGGCGATCCCCGCGCTCTATTTCACCAACCTCATCTCGGCGCGGCCGCTGATGGGGCCGGCGGGGGCGGGAAGCCTTGCGCTGGTCGTCAACGCGGCACTCGCCAACCAGGCACGCTTCGACAAGATGACGCGCTTTTTCGAGGGCGTCGGGACGGGGCCCACCGCCGGCGTCTGGGAAGCCACGCCGGTCGACCGGCCCGAGTTCAAGATGAAATATGCCGCCAAGCGCATCGCCGCCGCCAAGGCGGAAGAGAGCGTCGGGACATGACCCTCATCCTCGATCATGATCGTGCCGGCGGCTATTGGGGCGCGGTCTACGCCTTTACCGCGATCAAGGGATTGCAGGTGATCATCGACGGCCCGGTCGGTTGCGAGAATCTCCCCGTCACCTCGGTGCTGCATTACACCGATGCGCTGCCGCCGCACGAATTGCCGATCGTCGTCACCGGCCTGGGTGAACAGGAGCTCGGCCGCGACGGCACCGAGGGCGCGATGAAGCGCGCCTGGGCGACGCTCGATCCCGATCTGCCCGCGGTCGTCGTGACCGGCTCGATCGCCGAGATGATCGGCGGCGGCGTCACGCCCGAGGGCACCAACATCCAGCGCTTCCTGCCGCGCACGATCGACGAGGATCAGTGGCAGTCGGGCGACCGCGCGCTGACCTGGCTGTGGACGCAGTTCGGCCCGAAGAAGGTGCCGGCATTGCGTCCGTTGAAGGAGGGCGAGCGCCCCAAGGTCAACCTCATCGGCCCGATGTACGGCAGCTTCAACATGCCGTCGGACCTCGCCGAGATCCGCCGCCTGGTCGAGGGGATCGGTGCCGAGGTCGGGATGGTCTTCCCGCTCGGCAGCCATCTCGCCGATGTCCGCAAATTGGCCGACGCGCGCGTCAACGTCTGCCTCTATCGCGAGTTCGGTCGCGGGCTGTGCGAGGCACTCGAGCGGCCATACCTGCAAGCGCCGATCGGGCTCGAGAGCACGACGCTGTTCCTGCGCAAGCTCGGCGAATTGCTCGGGCTCGATCCCGAGCCGTTCATCGAGCGCGAGAAGCACACCACGATCAAGCCGCTCTGGGACCTGTGGCGCTCGGTCACGCAGGATTTCTTCGGCACCGCGAGCTTCGGCATCGTCGCGACCGAAACCTATGCGAGAGGGATCCGCGCGTTTCTCGAAGGCGATATGGGGCTGCCGTGCCACTTCGCCTTCAGCCGGTCGGCCGGGATCAAGCCCGACAACCAGGCGGTGATCGACGCGATCCGCAGCAATCCGCCGCTGATCGTGTTCGGCAGCTTCAACGAGCGCATGTACATGGCCGAGGCCGGCGCGCGCGGCGTCTATATCCCGGCAAGCTTCCCCGGCGCGGTGATCCGCCGCCACACCGGTACGCCGTTCATGGGCTATGCCGGCGCGACCTATCTCATCCAGGAAGTGTGCAACGCACTGTTCGACGCGCTCTTCCACATCCTGCCGCTCGCTGGCCAGCTCGACACGGTCGAGGCCACCCCCGCCAGGATCGAGCGCGACGTCGCGTGGGAGGATGCCGCCAAGGCCGCGCTCGACGAAGCGGTCGAACGCGAGCCCGTGCTGGTGCGGATTTCTGCCGCCAAACGCATCCGTGATGCCGCAGAACGTGGCGCGCGCCGCGCCGGCGAGACCTCCGTCTCGCCGAGCCGCCTCGCGCACGCCATCACCGAAAGCCGCGGCGGATGACCGCGCGGCGTCCTTTCCCGCGTTCGCGCGGATCCGAAATCCCACGGCAGGTGCCGCGTGGATGCAGCCGGGGAGCGCATCCAACGCTCCTGATCGTGGTCGTCAGAATGGAGACGCAGCAATGAGCGATAATCGAGAAGAAAGGTTCGGGCCGGGGACCTATTTGACCCCGGAAGAAGCGAAGGAGTTTCACAAACTCTTCATCACCAGCTTCGCTTTGTTCACCGCAGTCGCGATCGTGGCGCATATCCTCGTCTGGATGTGGCGCCCCTGGATCCATTGATATTTCATCGTAAAGAGGAGACCACATCATGTGGAGAGTTTGGCTTATTTTCGATCCGCGGCGCACGCTCGTCGCTTTGTTCGCCTTCCTGTTCGTGCTGGCGTTGCTGATACACTTCATCCTGCTCAGCACCGACCGGTTCAACTGGCTCGATGGTCCGCACACCGCACCAGCGGCGGCGACTGCGCCGGCGACGACCCCCGCGCCATAGCGGGGTCGCTTGGTCAAGTGGACGGGGCGTGACAGCCGTCCCGTCCGCTTGAAGCCGGCATTGGCGAGGGATGGCGCCCGCCGCAGCGCGATGCTGCGGGGCGGCGATGGAGGATGGCGTCATGGCGCTGCTGAGTTTCGAACGAAAATACCGCGTCCGCGGCGGCACGCTGCTTGGCGGGGACCTTTTCGATTTCTGGGTCGGGCCGTTCTTCGTCGGCTTCTTCGGCGTGACGACCGCGCTTTTCGCCGGGCTCGGCACGGCGTTGATCGTCTATGCCGCTTCGCTCGGGCCGACCTGGAACATCTGGCTGATCAGCATCGCGCCGCCCGACATCCGCTATGGCCTGTCGCTCGCGCCCTTACGCGAAGGCGGCTTCTGGCAGATCATCACGATCTGCGCGGTCGGATCGTTCGTCTCCTGGGCGCTGCGCGAGGTCGAGATCTGTCGCAAGCTCGGCATCGGCTATCACGTCCCGGCGGCCTATGGCGTCGCGATCTTCGCCTATGTCTCGCTCGTCGTGATCCGCCCGATGCTGCTCGGCGCCTGGGGCTTCGGCTTTCCCTACGGCATCTTCAGCCATCTCGATTGGGTGTCGAACACCGGCTACCAATATCTGCATTTCCACTACAATCCCGCGCATATGCTCGCGGTGAGCTTCTTCTTCACGACCACGCTCGCGCTCGCGCTGCATGGTGGCCTGGTGCTGTCGGCGGCCAACCCGCCCAAGGACGGGATCGGCAATGGCGAGGTTCGCTCGCCCGAATATGAGGATGCCTTCTTCCGCGACACGATCGGCTATTCGGTCGGCACGCTCGGCATCCACCGGCTCGGGCTGTTTCTCGCGCTCAGCGCAGGTTTCTGGAGCGCGATCTGCATCATCATCTCGGGGCCGCTGTGGACACGCGGCTGGCCCGAATGGTGGAGCTGGTGGCTCAACCTGCCAATCTGGTCGTGAGGGGAGACGTACCGTGGCAAGCTATCAAAACATCTTTACCCAGGTTCAATTGCGCGGCGCGCCCGAAATGGGGCCGGCACTCGGGCCCTACGATTTCCCGCGGATCGGCAAGCCGGGCTTCTCCTATTGGATGGGCAAGATCGGCAATGCGCAGATCGGGCCGATCTATCTCGGCGGGCTCGGCATCCTCTCGCTCATGTTCGGCTTTCTCGCCTTCGAGGTGGTCGGGCTCAACATGTGGGCGTCGGTCGGCTGGAATCCGATCCAGTTCGTGCGGCAACTGCCGTGGCTGGCGCTTGAGCCACCCGGCCCCGAATATGGCTTCCAGCTGTTCGTGCCGCTGGCAAAAGGCGGCTGGTGGCAGATTGCCGGCTTCTCGATGACGACCTCGGTGCTGCTGTGGTGGCTGCGCACGTTCCGGCGCGCCAAGGCGCTCGGCTTGGGGACGCACGTTCCGTGGGCGTTCGCCAGTGCGATCTGGCTGATGCTGGTGCTCGGCTTCATTCGGCCGATGCTGATGGGCAGCTGGGCAGAGGCCGTGCCGTTCGGGATCTTCCCGCACCTCGATTGGACCGCGGCTTTCTCGATCCGCTACGGCAACCTCTTCTACAACCCGTTCCACTGCCTCTCGATCGTGTTCCTCTATGGCTCGACCCTGCTGTTCGCGATGCACGGCGCGACGATCCTCGCGGTCGGCCGCTACGGCGGCGAACGCGAGCTCGAGCATATCACCGATCGCGGCACTGCGGCCGAACGCGCCGCACTGTTCTGGCGCTGGACGATGGGGTTCAACGCGACCTACGAATCGATTCATCGCTGGGCGTGGTGGTTCGCGGTGCTGACGACGCTGACCGGCGGGATCGGTATCCTGCTGACCGGCACCGTTGTCGACAATTGGTATCTGTGGGCGATCCAGCACGGTTATGCCCCGAATTATCCGGGGACCGGCGTGGTCGATCCCGCGTCGCTTCCGGGAGCATCGCAATGACCGCGCGGCACATCCTCGTGATTGGCGTCGCCCTGGGTGGTTCGCTGCTGCTCGGCGGCTGCGAGTTCGGGCGCAAGGTGAGCCAGCAGACCGGCTATCGCGGCACCGGCGGCGACCAGATCGTTAACGTCGATCGCCTGGCCAAGGCCTCGGCGATCCCCGCACCGCCTTATGCCCTACCCGATGACAGCGGACCGCGCGCACGCGAAACCTATCAGAACGTGAAGGTCCTCGGCGACGTGTCGACCGAACGCTTCAACCATTTGATGGCGGCGATGAACCAATGGGTCGCGCCGCCCGAGCAGGGCTGCAATTACTGCCACAACCCCAACAACATGGCCTCGGACGAGAAATATACCAAGGTCGTGGCGCGGCGGATGTTGCAGATGACGCGGCAGATCAACGGTACCTGGTCGAGCCACGTCAAGCAGACCGGCGTGACCTGCTACACCTGCCACCGCGGCAATGCCGTGCCGGCGTATAAATGGGCGATCGCCGAGGGCGTTGCCGATCCCAATTCGATCGTGCGCAACAAGCATGGCCAGAACACGCCCAACGTCGCGGTCGGCTATGCCTCGCTGCCCTATGATCCGTTCGCGACCTATCTCGACGGCAAGGCGCAGATCCGCGTCGCGGCGAGCAGCCAATATCCCTCGCCGAACCACGTGGTTTCGATCAAGGATGCCGAAAAGACCTACGGCCTGATGATGCACATGAGCACCGCGCTCGGCGTCAACTGCACCTATTGCCACAACACGCAGTCGTTCCGCTCGTGGACGATCAGCCGACCACAGCGCGCGACCGCCTATTACGGCATCCGCATGGTGCGCAACATCAACACCGGCTATATCAGCCCGCTCGCACCGGTCTTCCCGGTCTATCGCAAGGGTCCGCACGGCGACCCGTACAAGGTCAATTGCCAGACCTGCCACCAGGGCCAGTCCAAACCCCTCGGTGGCGTCTCGATGCTGGCGGCGAACCCGACGCTGAAGGCCCCGCCAATGCCGACCGCCGCGCCCGAGGGCGGGGCTGCCGGCGCAGCGGTCCCGGCGGTGCTGGCCAACCCGCAGGCGATGACGCGGCGGCAATGACCGGTCGGCGCTCGCGGCTGGGGGGCTGCGAGCGCCTGTCGCGCCGGGGGAGAGCGAGCCGATGGATGGCCTGAGCTTCCATAACCATCCGCTGCGCGGCGCGCTCGCCGAGGAAATGCACGTCCGGCGCCTGCCGCGCTTTGCCGCACCGTGCCGGCTGATGCAGATCGTCACGGTGCTGGGCGAGGAAGGCGCGGCGGGCGCAGCGGCGCATTTCGAGCGGATAACGCGACACATCGGGACACGCCTTGCCCCCGACACGCGCTACGCGGTGGTCGATTTCGGCACCACCAAGCTCGTGCTCGAGCGGCATACCGAGTTCGCCAGTTATACCTTCTTGATCGAGGGGGCCTTCGACGAGCCGTTCGCGACCGACCTGTTCGATCCGCTGGCGCCCGACATCGCCGCCGACATGCCCGGCGCCGTGATTCGCGCAACGCAGATCGCCGTCTACCCACCAGGGGCCGATCCGCCCAGCGAGGCGCAACTCGATCTGCTGTTTGCACCCGACGCGCTGATCCGTTGCCAGATCGCGGGCGGCAAGGCGACGATGCTGTCGGACTTCCGGCTCAACACCGACGGGTTCGGACGTCTGCTGGTACTCGACCAGGGGCTGCTCCGCGACGAGCCGTCGCAGCTCGTGCTGCGGCTGCAGGAGCTCGGCAATTATCGCAACATGGCGCTGCTCGGACTGCCACTGGCGCAGCGGCTTACCCCCGACGTCTCGCGGCTCGAGGCGCGGCTCGCCGATCTGACGCACGCTGTGTCCGAACGGCGGACGCAGGATGACAGTCTGCTCGACGAATTGACCTATCTCTCGGCCGAACTGGCGCGGATCGTCGCCGAAACACGCTACCGGATGAGCGCGACGCGGGCTTATGCCCAGCTCAGTCTCGATCGGCTCGAGACGCTCGGGATCGGGCGGATCGCGGGCTATCAGACGCTCGCCGATTTCACCGAGCGGCGGCTGACCCCGGCGGTGCGGACCTGCGACAGCTTTTCCGCGCGGCTCGACGACCTCTCGCAGCGTGCCGCCTGGACCAGCGAACTGCTGCGCACGCGGATCGACATCGCGCTCGCCAAGCAGAATCGCGACCTGCTCGAATCGATGAACACCCGCACCCAGCTGCAATTGCGGCTGCAACAGACGGTCGAGGGGCTCTCGGTGGTGGCGATCAGTTACTATGCGGTCGCGCTGATCGGCTATATCGCGGCGCCGGCGCACGCCTGGAAGGAATGGGTGATGGTCGGCGCGGTGCCGCTGGTATTCGGCGCGGCATGGCTGTTTGCGCGGCGGTTGCGGCGGGGGCTCGAAGAGTGACGCGGGCGTCTCCCTGTCGGACGTCTCACGCGTAAATCGGTACCGCTCCGCTAGCCATTGTCATCGCAGGCGCGTCCCGGGGTCTACCGTGCCGCTCTCGCATCAGGCGCCGTGCCGCGCGCAACCGTCGACCCCGGCACGAGGCCGGGGTGACGGAAGACATCTCTCGCGGGACCTGTCTCAGCCGTGCTGCCGGCTCCGCTCACGCCGCCAGCGCACGCCGCGCCAGCGCGCATTGCGACCAGATCTCCGACAGCGCCTCGACCAACCGGTCAACGTCGCCATCGGTGTGCACCGGCGACGGGGTCAGCCGGAGCCGCTCTGTGCCGACGGGAACGGTCGGATAGTTGATCGGCTGGACATAGATGCCATGCTCGGCGAGCAGCCAGTCGCTGATCATCTTGCACTTCTTGGCGTCGCCGACCATCACCGGGATGATGTGGCTGGGATTGTCGATCGTCGGGATGCCGATCGCATCGAGCCGCCGCCGGACCTGCGCGACGCGCGCCTGGTGCTGCGCACGCTCCCAGCTGCTTTGCTTGAGATGGCGGATGCTCGCGGTCGCGCCCGCCGCCAGTGCCGGCGGCAGCGCGGTGGTGAAGATGAAGCCGCTCGCAAAGCTGCGGATGAAATCGCACAAGGCGGCCGATGCGGCGATATAGCCGCCCATCACGCCGAACGCTTTGCCGAGCGTGCCTTCGATCACGGTGATGCGGTCCATCAAGCCGCGCTCCTCGGCGACGCCGCCGCCGCGCGGTCCGTAGAGGCCGACGCCGTGGACTTCGTCGAGATAGGACATCGCGCCATGCTTTTCGCACACGTCGAGAATCTCGGCGATCGGCGCGATGTCGCCGTCCATCGAATAGACGCTCTCGAACGCGACGAGCTTGGGCCGTGCCGGATCGATTTGCGACAGTCGGCGATCGAGATCGGCAGGGTCGCTATGCTTGAAGCGGATGCATTCCGCGCGGCTGTGGCGGATCCCCTCGATCATCGAGGCGTGGTTGAGCTCGTCCGAGAGCACGACGCAATCGGGCAACCGAGCGGCGAGCGTGCCGAGCGCCGCCCAATTCGAGACATAGCCCGAGGTGAACAGCAACGCGGCTTCCTTGCCGTGGAGATCGGCGAGCTCGGCCTCGAGCACGACATGCGCGTGCGTCGTGCCCGAAATGTTGCGCGTGCCACCGGCGCCGGCGCCGCACGCATCGAGCGTGCCGTGCATCGCATCGAGCACCGCACGGTGCTGGCCCATGCCGAGATAATCGTTCGAGCACCAGACGGTGACGTCGCCGACTCCCTGCTCGGTATGATGCTTGGCGCGCGGGAAGCTGCCCGCCTTGCGCTCGAGCTCAGCGAAGATGCGGTAGCGACCGTCTTCCTTCAGCGTATCAAGCTGGACCTGAAAGAATGCCTCATAATCCACGGCCTACTCTCCCTACTCTCTTATAGCGGCTTGTGCCGCCTGGGTCTTTGCGGATGCCCAACGCCACATCTTGGCGTCGCGCAGCGGTAAAACAAGAAAAAGATGCTCGACCAGGCCGAGCGCCGAAAGTCCCGCGAGCAACGTTGCGGTGATGGCGCGCCCGCTCTGCGCCGGCGCGACTTCGGCGACCGTCCACGCCCACCACGCCAGCGCGGCGGTGCCAAGCAGCGAGACCGGGAGCAAAGGGTTGAAGGCGCGCGTGCGGAAATAGCTTTTCAGATAGGCAAGGTGCGCCGGAAAGACCTCGTCGCTGAGGTTGGGCACGCCGAGATACAGGTTGAACTTGGCGCTGAGCCGCAGGCCGAACAGCAAGAGGAAGGTCAGCGGCGCGCTCTGGTTGGGCTGCCCCCAGGTCAAGGCGACGAGCAGCACGGCGGTCAGCGCGATCGCGACCTCGTGATGGATGACCGTCGCGGTGGCGAGCTTGAGCCGCGTCCACCCCGTCGCGCTCGCGGGGCAGGGCATCCGGTTGGGGCCGGCGACGAAGCCCATCAGGAAGCCCATCTCGTGCCAGCCCCAGATCAGGATCGCGGCGGCGAAACCGAGATAGGCGCCCGCCCACGTCGCATCGGCGGCAGACCACCACACCGCCGCGGTCGCGCCGAGCGCCACCACGCCGGCCCCGCGGAAGCTGGCGCGGAACGTGGCCGGCGGCCGGCTGTCGAGCCAGACCACCGCGGCGGTGCCGATGAACCACATCACCAAGGCGAACAGGAGCGGAGGGATCGTCACCAGGCCGGAACCAGCCGCGCCGATTGGGGAATTGCGTTGCGCTTGACCGGGGTCAGATAAAGCCCCGCGAAAGCGATCGCCGCGGCGCCGACCAGCGCGACGCGCTTGACCGCGCCGACCACGCCGCCTTGCGCCCTGGCATCGTCGATGCCGCGCGCGATCCGGCGCATCCGCTCCAGTCCGGCGCGGAACCTCGGCGAATCGGTGTCGAGCACGATCGGGAAGACCTGCCGCGTGATCTCCGAACAGACGGTGTAAACGCGCTGGTCATACTCGGTCGGATCGATCCCGAGCGCCTTGTGGAAGGCCGGGCGGTTGTGATCCCGGACATACATCGTCGCATAGACCGCGACGAGGAAGAAGCGGATCCACAGCCGGTTGTGGCCGCTGAGCAACTTCGGGTCGGTCCGCATCAGGATGGCAAACGCCTCGCCGTGGCGGAACTCGTCGTTGCACCATTCCTCGAACCAGCTGAAGATCGGGTGGAAGCGCCATTCGGGGTGCCGCGCCAGATGGCGGAAGATCGTGATGTAGCGCGCATAGCCGATCTTTTCCGACAGATAGGTCGCATAGAAGATGAATTTCGGCCGGAAATAGGTGTATTTCTTGGTCTTGGTGAGGAAGCTGAGATCGACGCCGATCCCGGCATCCTTGAGCGTATCGTTGATGAAGCCGGCGTGGCGGCTCTCGTCGCGGCTCATCAGGCGGAACAGCGTCTTGATGTCGGGGTTCTGCGCGCGCTTCTGGATTTCGGCATAGAGGATGCAGCCCGAAAATTCGGCGGTGAGCGAACTGACCAGGAAATCGATGAACTCTTCGCGCAGGCCATCGGGCAGGCTCTCGATCACCCCGTCGAACGCGTCGGTGCGGCGGAAGTGGCGGCGATTGGGGTCGGCGACCATCTCGGCGATCAATTGGTCCCACTCGGCGCGGACCGGCGAGACGTCGATCCGGTCGAGCGCGGCGAAATCGGTGGTGTAGAAGCGCGGCGAGAGGACGGTGTCCTGCCGCGCGATGGCGAGCGTATCGGCGGCGGCGACGGGAGCCGCGACGATGGGGGCGATCGCATTCATGACAGTCTCCGATCGGAAAAGCTGACTTCGTACAGTTCGGCCATCTCGAAATGGCCGAGCAGCTTGGTCCACAGCCGCGCGATCGCGCTGGCGCGCTCGACCGTGGCGATCCGCTCGAACACGCGGGCCGAGCCGAAATCGACGTGGATCGGGTCGCCGTGCACGCGCACGCGGTCGCCGGGCTGGATCGCGATCCCGTCGGGCAGCTCGACATGCGCGCACAGGAAGCGATCGCTATGCTCGACCTCGATCCGGCAGGGCGTGTCGAAGCAGGTGCGCTGGAACGGCAGCATCAGCGCGCCGCCTTGGTGTCGAGCAGGGCGGCGAAGGCGGCGCGGTTGGTCGTGCCGAACGCGTCGAGTTCGATCGAGCGGCCGGTCGCGGTATCGGTCAGCGACAATTCGCCATCCTGCCAGCGCGTCAGCTCGAACGGTGGGGCACTGCCGATGCCGTGCATTCGCCGCTCGCGCGCCAGCCCGCGCATCACGCCGCGGATGAAGCCGGTCTCCTGCCCGGGGACGATCGTGCCCGCGACGTCGCCGCTGCCGACGTCGATGATCCGCACGCCGCGGTCGGCCTCGTCGAGAAAGCGCAGCGTGCGGGTCTGCAGCGGCGCGACGTGCGCGGCACTGCGCAGCGCGACCGGGGAGGCGGCCGGCGGGATCTGCGCGATCCGCATCGTCGCGGTGAGGACGAACGCGAAGCCGACCAGCGTTCCCGCCAGGATCAGCGCGCCGCGCGGCAGTTGCTCGCTGTGGGCGTGGCTCATGCTGCCACCGCCTGGCCGAAGCCCGTGACAGGGGGGGTGGCGGACGACGGCCGCGCCACGCTGCCGTTCGGCTGAACCTCGAGACAGGCGCGCCCGATCAGCGCCGCGACCTGCGCCGCATCGGGCAGCGCGCGCAGCATTGGTTGCGCTGCCGCCACATGCCACGGACGGGCGTGTGGCCACAAGGCGAGGAAGCCGAGCCGGCGCTCGCCCGTCAGCGCGAGCGGGATCTCGCCCGAGCCATCGGCATGGACGGCGAGACCGACCGTGCCGATCATCGCGAGTGGCAGGTTGATGCATTTGGGAAAGGCCACGCCGACGCGCAACACGATGCGGCGGTTGGTCAGCGTGTAGAGCGTGGTGCGCGCAGCCCCCCAGGCGAGCGCGCGGAGCAAGCCGACCGCAAGCAGTCCGAACATCGCGGTCAGCGCGACACCCGACAGATCGGCAGGCCCGTGGATACCGCGCATCGCTGCGGCAATCACCGCCCAGGCCGCGAGCGCGCCGAAATAGAGCGTCACGAGCCGCGTATGGTAGGCGCTGCGCGCCAGCGCGCGCCATTGCGGTGCGCCTTGCCACACAATGCGCTCGCCCGGCGGGAGCAGGCCCGGCAAGCCCGGGATCGGTTCGTAATCATGCTCGGTCACAGCAGCGGCTCCTGGCGGGCGGGCGTGGCGTAGAGATAGCCGCCGCCGAAATAGCCGAGCACGCGGTCTTCTTCGTACAGCGTGATCTGGCGGGCGGCGATGCGCGGGGCGTCGGCGAATTGCGCGGCGGTGATCGCGTCGCACAGCACGCGCCCGCGCCGACGATCGATCGTGACCATCATCATCGGCACGAGGATCGCGCCGGCGGCGTTGGCACCGTCGACCGCCAGATAGCGGACCAGCCGGTCGGCGCGGTCGATCCACAATTCGGAGACAGTGCCTGCCGGTCGGCCATCACACCCGAAGATCGGCATGCCGCGCGGGTCGGGATCACGCCTTGCGATCGTGATGTCGAGCGCGTCGCCAAGCGGGACGATGCGCGGGTGGCCTTCCATGTCGATGTCGGGATGCTTGGCGCGGTTGGCGAACGCCGCCGGGCCGACCCCGTCGACCAGCGGGTTGCCGGTCGGCGCATAGGGCGCGCCGGTGAAGCGGTCGGTCTGGCGCGCGGCGATCTGGAAGGGCTCGCGGCCCTTGGTCGGCGTGGTCACCGTGCCGCGGCCGAACGAGAGCTTGAAGGTCTTGGCGAGCGCGGTGTGGAACGGGCCGCCCTCGGATTCGACCCGTCCGGTCAGCTCGTGCTCGAGCGGATAGCCCTCGCGACGATCCTCGCGGCGCAGGTAGAAAACCAGGCAGATGAAGAACAGGACGAAGGCGTAGAAGACGAGCAGTGCGACATCTAGGCCAGGCGTGAGCGTCGGATGCATGGGCTGTCTCCCCTATTCAGGCCGGAAATTCGGCGAGGCCGAAGCGAGTGGTATGGGTCGGTGCGACCGGGCGGACGAGCGGTCCGAGCACGATGAGCGTGGCGAGCAGCAGGATGATCTCGACGCCGTAGACGACGCCGTAGCCGGTCGCGGGGTTGGCGAGCGTTGGACCGAGATCGCGCGCGGCCGCGGCGGCGCTGGTCACGTCGCGGACGATCGCGCCGATCGCGATCGCGGCGCCCGCGCAGGTCGCCTGCACCGCACCCCAGGCGCCGAGCGCGAGCCCGGTGCGGCCATCGAGTTCTGCGCTGTCCGAGATCGCCATTGCCGCGGTCAGCGTGCCGACCGAGAACAATCCGCCGCCAAAGCCGATGATCGTTGCACCGATCGCGAGCAAGGCGGTCGCGTGCAGCGGGGCTGCGAAGATCACGCAAAGGAATGCCGCGATCCCCGCGACGCCGCCAAAGCCCGCCAGCCGGTGCGGCTCGCCGCCATTCGCCAGGCTGCGCGCGGCGAGTGCGAAACCGCTGAGCATGCCGACCGCCCACAAGGCGGTGAGCGAGGTCGTCGCGCCGACCGACAGGCCGAGGATCTGCCCGCCATAAGGTTCGAGCAGTACGTCCTGCATCGAGAAGGCGGCCGATCCAAGCCCTGTAGCGACGAGCAGCCGCATCGTGCGCGGGCGCGCGATGAAAAGCGCCCAGATTTCGCGGAAAGCGGCCGGGCGCTCCTCGGGCACGGTGCCGCCGCGCCGACGCGGTTCCTGCTTCCACAAGGCGGTGATGTTGAGCACCAGCGTCAGCACCGCTGCGCCCTGGACGATCTGGACCAGATGCGTCGGGGTGAAATGATCGAGCAGTCGGCCGATCACGATCGCGCTGACCATCATCCCGAGCAGCAGCATGACATAGAGCAAGGCGACGACCCGCGGCCGGCTTTCGGCTGGCGCAAGATCGGTCGCGAGCGCGAGGCCGGCGGTCTGCGTCGTGTGCATCCCGGCACCGACCATCAGGAAGGCGAGTCCGGCGCCCAACTGTCCGACGATCGTTGGACCCTGGCCGAGCCCGGTCATCACCAGCAATGCGAAGGGAAGCAGCGCGAAGCCGCCGAACTGCAGCAGCGTGCCGAACCAGATATAGGGCACGCGCTTCCAGCCGAGGATCGACTGGTGGTGGTCCGACTTGAAGCCGATCAGCGCGCGCAAGGGAGCAAAGAGCAGGGGCAGCGACACCATCGCCGCGACCGCCCACGACGCCATGCCAAGCTCGACGATCATCACGCGGTTGAGCGTGCCGGTGAGCAACACCGCCGCCATCCCGACCGAAACCTGGAACAGCGACAGCCGTAGCAGTCGGCCGAGCGGGAGTTCGGCGGTTGCGGCATCGGCAAAGGGCAGGAAGCGCGTGCCGAGCTGTCCCCAGAACGCGCCGCTCCGCACGGTCGCGAGCCGACCGGGCTGCACCGCCGCCGCGCGCGGTGCGAGCGAGGCTTTCAAGGCGGCGAGGTTGCTCATGCCGTCAGGACCTCGAGCGCATGGCTGGTATAGAAGCTGGCCGAAATGCGCCGGTCGCGTCCGATCCGGCTCGTCGGGACCGCGTTGGTGATGAGCGTGCGGAGCAGGCGATCGCGCACGGGCAGGATTGCGGGCGAGCGGTCGCTGCGCGGGAACAGCCGTCCCATGCCGAGCATCGCCATCAACAGCGGCGTCTGCGGCGCGAAGGTGAAGACGATCGAGCCGTGCGTGCGCTCGGCAAGCTGCTGGAGGACAGCGACGATATCGAACGCACGGTAGTGGATCAGCGAGTCCATCGCGACGACATGGTCGAAACGTCCGAGCGCGGGATCGAGCAGGTCGCCGACGCGCCAGTCGATCGCCAGATGCGCCGGTGCGCGGTCGCGGGCGATCTGGACGAGGCTGCCCGCGACGTCGATCGCCACCACCTGCGCGCCGCGCTCGGCCGCCGCCACCGCGAGCGCCCCGGTGCCGCAGCCGGCATCGAGCAGACGAAGTCCGGTCATGTCGGCGGGCAGCCACGACAGCAGCGTGTCGCGCATCGCGGTGCGCCCGGCGCGCACCGTCGCGCGGATCCCGCTGACCGGCGCGTCCGACGTGAGCTGCTCCCACGCCTTGGCTGCGGTGCGATCGAAATAGGTTTCGAGATTGCCGCGGTAGTGGGTGTAGCTCGCCGTGCTCATCTCATTCGAACCCCAGGAATTCGAAGATCTCGCGATCCTTCATCGGCTGCGCGTCGAGCGGTTCGCAGCCCGCCCACATCTGCGCGGCGAGCCGCTTATATTCGAGGCAGGCGGCGTCGACCTCGGGGGTCGAGTCCATCTCGAACAGCGTGCATTTCTTGAGCCGCGAGCGCCGGATCGCGTCGAGATCGGGGAAATGTGCGAGCCGCTTCAACCCCGTGGCCGCGTTGAACCGGTCGATCTCGTCGGTCGCGGCCGAGCGGTTGGCGATGACGCCCGCCATCCGCACGTCGTAATTCTTGGCCTTGGCCTTGATCGCCGCGACGATGCGATTCATCGCGAAGATGCTGTCGAAATCGTTCGCCGCCACCACGACGGCGCGTTCGGCATGCTGCAGCGGGGCGGCGAACCCGCCGCACACCACGTCGCCGAGCACGTCGAAGATCACCACGTCGGTTTCCTCGAGCAGATGGTGCTGCTTGAGCAACTTGACCGTCTGCCCGACGACATAGCCGCCGCACCCGGTGCCGGCCGGCGGCCCGCCCGCCTCGACGCACATCACGCCGTTATAGCCCTCGAACATGTAATCCTCGGGCCGTAATTCCTCGGCGTGGAATTCGACCGTCTCGAGCACGTCGATCACCGTCGGCATCAGCTTCTTGGTCAGCGTGAAGGTGCTGTCATGCTTGGGGTCGCAGCCGATCTGCAACACGCGTTTGCCGAGCAGCGAGAAGGCGGCGGAGAGGTTGGACGAGGTGGTCGACTTGCCGATCCCGCCCTTGCCGTACACCGCGAACACCTTCGCGTTGCCGATCCGGTCATTGGGGTCGAGTCCGACCTGGAGCGAGCCTTCGCCGTCCAAGCCGCGAATAGGGGGATCGAGCAGAGCCATGCGTAAATTCCTTTATGCCGCCACCGCAACGATGCCTTCGAGACGATCCTCGAGTTCATCGCTGGCGGCATGGAGTGCGGCGAGCGTCGCCGCGTCGGGAGTCCAGTAGTTGCGTTCGGAAGCTTCGATCAGCCGGTTTGCGACACGCGCCGAAGCCTTGGGATTGAGGGCGGCGATCCGCTCGCGCATCTCGGGGTCGAGCACATAGGTTTCGCTGATGCGTTGGTAGACCCACGGATCGACCTCGCCGGTCGTTGCCGACCAGCCCATTGTCGTGGTGACGCTGCCCTCGATCTGGCGGACGCCTTCATAGCCGTGGCGGAGCAGCCCTTCGGTCCAGACGGGGTTGAGCACGCGCGTCCGCGTCTCGAGCGCGACTTGCTCCTGCAAGGACCGCACCTTGCCGGTCCCTTGCGTCTGGTCGCCGATATAGACCGGCGCGGTCTGGCCGCCCTTGGCGCGCGTCACCGCCCGGCTGATCCCGCCGAGCGTGTCGACATATTGGTCGATGCTGGTGATGCCGAGCTCGACGCTCTCGAGGTTCTGATACGCGCAGTCGACCGTCTGGAGTGCGGCCTTGAGCACGTCCGGCTGGCGCACCGGCGCGCCCTTTACGCCGTAAGCATAGCCCTTCTGCCGTTCGAAACTGTCGGCGAGCTCGTCGGGGTCGGTCCATGCGCCGGTGTCGATCATCAGATTGACGTTGGCGCCATATGCTCCTTCGGCGTTCGAAAAGACGCGCAGGGCCGCGGTCTCGAGGTCGCAGCCCTGCGCCGCGGCATGCGCACGCGCATGCCGACGGACGAAATTGTGGCTCTCGGGCTCGTCGGCTTCCGCCGCGAGCAAGGCGGCTTGCGCGAGCATCCGGGTCTGGAGCGGCAGCAGGTCGCGGAACACCCCCGAAAGCGTGACGACGACGTCGATCCGCGGCCGCCCCAGTTCCTCGAGCGGGACGAGTTCGGCGCCCGCAAGCCGGTTGTAGCTGTCGAACCGCGGCCGCGCGCCGAGCAAAGCGAGCGCCTGCGCGATCTGCGCGCCCTCGCTCTTGAGATTGTCGGTGCCCCACAGCACCATCGCCACCGTTTCGGGCAGGCGCCCGGCGTCCGCGAGGCTGCGTTCGATCAGCCGCTGCGCCTGCGCCGCGCCGTCCCGCACGGCGAATGCCGAGGGGATGCGGAACGGGTCGAAGCCGTGGATGTTGCGACCGGTCGGCAGGATTTCAGGGGAGCGCAACAGGTCACCGCCGGTGACCGGGTGGATGTAACGCCCGTCGAGCGCGGCGACGATTCCGTCGATCTCGCCATTGCGCGACAAGGCCCGGTCGAGCGCGGCCATGTCTTTCAGCAACGGCGTGTCGGGGGTGATCGCGCCGTCGACCAACGCAACGATCAGCGCGTGCGGCAGCTTCTCACCGCGCGCGTCGGACGATGCGGCGATCATCGCGATCCGCTCCTCGCGGCTCGCCGCCTCGCCCGCGATATGCAGGCCTTGCGGGATCAGTTCGCGCTCGATTTCGTAGAGTCGGGCGGCGAGCTCGGCGATCCACCCGGCTTCCTGCGCCGGCGCGCAGGCGAGGTCGAGCTCGCTTGCCTGATCACGGATCAGCTCGGCGAGGTCGCGCGCCTCGTCGCTCTCCGGCACCGCGACGCGCCACCGCTCGACCGATGCCTTGAGGGCAGCAAGCCCCTTGTACACGCCGGCATTGGTCAGCGCAGGGGTCAGGTACGACACCAGGGTCGCGCCCGACCGGCGCTTGGCGAGCACGCCCTCGGACGGGTTGTTGGCGGCATAGAGATAGATGTTGGGCAGATCGCCGATCAGCCGGTCTGGCCAACACGTCGCACTCAGCCCGCTCTGCTTGCCCGGCATGAATTCGAGACTGCCGTGCGTCCCGAAATGCAGCACTGCGTGCGCCCGGAAATCCTCGCGCAGCCAGCGGTAGAAGGCCGCGAAAGCGTGCGTCGGCGCGAACCGGCCGGCGAACAGCAGACGCATCGGATCGCCTTCGTAGCCGAGCGCGGGTTGCAGGCCGACGAAGACGTTGCCGAACTGCCGGCCGAGGATCTGCACCGCCGTGCCATCCGATTGCAGCTTGCCCGGCGCCGGCCCCCAACTCGCCTCGATCTCGTCGAGCCACGTCTCGCGCGCGACGATCGTGTCCGCGCTGACCCGCGCATGGACGTTGGCCTCGCTGCCGAAGCGCGCGGCATTGCCGCCGAGGATCGCCTCGCGCAGCGCATCGACGTCGGCGGGCAGCTCGACCTGATAGCCCTCGCGCGCGAGCCGGTGCAGCGTCGCGTGGAGCGAGGCGAACACGCTGAGGAACTGCGCGGTGCCGGCAGCCCCGGCGTTGGGCGGAAAGTTGAACAGCACGACGGCGACGCGCTTTTCGGCATTCTCGGCGCGGCGCAGCGCGATCAGGCCGGCGACCCGCGCGGCGAGCATGTCGGCGCGCTCGCCGCAGCTGTGCATCGCGCGGACTTCGCTGGTCGCGGGGAAGGTGCAGCCGCGCGCGCATCCGGTGCAGGGCGCATCCGACCCGTCCGAGCGCCCGCCGAACACCATCGGCACGGTGCCGCCGTCGAGCTCGGGGATCGCGATCATCATCGTCGATTCAAGCGGGAGCAGCCCCTGACGGTTCGCGCCCCAAGCCTGCAGCGTCTGGAATTCAACCGGGTGCGCGGCGATGTACGGCCGGTCGAGTCGCGCGAGAATCTCCTCGGCGGCGGCGGCGTCGTTATAGGCCGGGCCGCCGACCAGGCTGAACCCAGTGAGGTTGATCACGGCATCGACGGTCGCGACGCCGTCGCGCAGGAACAGCGCCTCGATCGCCGGCCGGCCGTCGAGCCCGCCGGCAAAGGCCGGGATCACGTCGAGCCCGCGTGCCTCGAGCGCGGCGATCACGCCGTCATAATGGCCGGCATCGTTGGCCAGTACATAGGAGCGCAGCATCAGCAGCCCGACCGTGCCGACCGCGCCGCGGCGGCGTGGCAGTTCGGTCGCGGTGGCGGCGATCCGGCCGGGCAGCGCTGGGTGATAGACCCCGACCTCGGGATAGTCGCGCGGAGCGTGCGGCTTCATCGTCCCGCGCATCGCGAGGCGCGGGCCGGCGGCATAGCGATCGACCAGCGCGCGGACCATGTCGACGACATTGTCGTCCGATGCGGCGAGCCAATATTGCATCGTCAGGAAATAGGCGCGGACGTCCTGCGCGGTGCCGGGGACGAACTTGAGCAATTTCGGCAGCCGCCGCAGCACCGCCATCTGCCCCGCACCCGAACTTGCCCCGGTCTTGTTGGTGCCGCGCAATTTCTTGATCAGCGCGAGCATGCCCGAGGCGGGCTTGTCCATGCGATAGTCGCCCATCCGCGTGAGCTTGACCACGTCGCCCGCCGACATCAGCCCGATCATCGCGTCGCATTGCTCGCGACGCGCCTGCAAGTCCGGCAGCACCGCGCGGATATGATCCTCGAGGAACAGCATCGTCACCAGCACCACGTCGCCGCGCGCGATGTCGGCGCGGGCCGCTTCGAGGCTCGCGGGCTTTTCCTCCCAGTCGGCGGCGGCGTGGAAGCCGATCGTCACGCCGGGATTTTCGCGCGCGAGCCGCACCTGCGCGCGCTGCACCGCGCCCGACAGATGATTGTCGAGCGTGATGATCACCACGCGGACCGCGGGGGCGTCGCTCTGGGCGGGCAGGGGTGCGCTAGCGGGCATAATGCGCCTTTGCGTCGTAGAGCGTGTCGAGCGTGATCGCGGCGATGCCTTGCTCGGCGGCATAGCGCTCGGTGTTGCGGCGTGCCTTGCCGCGCACGAAGAACGGGATCTTCAGCAGCTCGCGCTCGGCCTCTTGGGACCAGCCCTGCTGATCCGCCGCGATCGGCGAATGGTGGAGGGGGGCTTCCGCGGGCGTGGCGCTGCTGAGCGCGCCCGCTTGATCGACGTCGCCGGTCTGCTCGGCGGTCGCGGGGACGATCGGCGCCGATCCATGCCCCAGATGGCTCGCGCCGGCCTGGTCCGAAAACTCGAAATCGTCGCGGAACATCGTCAGCAGATGTTCCTCCAGCCCCATCACCAGTGGATGCACCCAGGTGTCGAACAGCACGTTGGCGCCCTCGAACCCCATTTGCGGTGAGTAGCGCGCCGGGAAATCCTGGACGTGGACCGGCGCCGAGATCACCGCGCACGGAATGCGCAGCCGCTTGGCGATGTGCCGCTCCATCTGCGTGCCGAGCACGAGCTCGGGCTGAAGCGTGGCGATCGCGTCCTCGACCGCGAGATAGTCGTCGGTGATCAGCGGCTCGAGCCCATAGAGCTTGGCAGCGTCGCGCATCTCGCGCGCGAATTCGCGATTGTAGCAGCCGAGCCCGACGACCTCGAACCCGAACTCGTCGCGCGCCACGCGCGCGGCGGCGACGGCGTGGCTGGCATCACCGAAGATGAAGACGCGCTTGCCGGTGAGATAGGTCGAGTCGACCGACCGGCTCCACCACGGCAGCCGCGACGTGTCGAGCGCGGCGGCGGGATCGACACCGGCAAGCGCCGCGACCTCGGCGATGAAGTCGCGCGTCGCGCCGTGGCCGATCGGCACCGTCCGGACGGTCTTCTGGCCATGCGTGCGTTCGAGCCAGCGGCAGGCCGTGTCGGCGATCTCGGGATAGAGGCTGATGTTGAAATCGGCGTCGGGGATCCGGGCCAGGTCGGCCGGTGTCGCGCCGAGCGGGGCGACGACGTTGACGGCAATGCCGAGCGTTTCGAGCAGCCGGGTGATCTCGACGACGTCGTCGCGGTGGCGGAAACCGAGCGCGGTCGGGCCGAGGAGATTGGCGGACGGGCGCTTCGTCGTCGCCGGGGCAGCGTGCTCGCGCGCCGGACACATCGCCCGCACCAATTGGTAGAAGGTCTCTGCCGCGCCCCAATTTTCCTTGCGCTGGTAGCTCGGCAGTTCGAGCGCGATCACTGGAATCGGCAGCCGCAGCGCGGAGGCGAGCCCGGATGGATCGTCCTGGATCAGTTCGGCGGTGCACGACGCGCCGACCAGCAGCGCCTGCGGGGCGAAGCGCTCGATCGCATCGCGCACCGCAGTCTGGAACAGCGCGGCCGTGTCCTTGCCGAGATCGCGCGCCTGGAAGGTCGTGTAGGTGACCGGCGGGCGCTTGCCGCGGCGCTCGATCATCGTGAACAGCAGGTCGGCATAGGTGTCGCCCTGCGGCGCGTGGAGGACATAGTGCACCCCCTCCATCGCGGTCGCGATCCGCATCGCGCCGACATGCGGCGGGCCTTCATAGGTCCAGACGGTCAGCTGCATCGCAGCCCCCGGTCGAGCGGAGCGAGAGCGGACACGGACGTCATACCTTCAACACGTCGCGCCGCCGCAGCGGACGCGCGAACAGGTCGGCGAGGTCGCCCGCCTGGTCGAAGCCGTGGATCGGCGAGAAGACCAGCTCGATCGCCCACTTGGTCGTCAGCCCCTCCGCCTCGAGCGGATTGGCGAGGCCGAGCCCGCAAACGGTGAGGTCGGGCCGTGCCGTGCGCACCCGGTCGAGCTGACGGTCGACATCCTGTCCCTCGCTGATCACCGTCGCGGCGGGGAGCAACGCCAGTTCCTGCGCCATATGCGCGCGGTGGAGGTATGGCGTGCCGACTTCGAGCGGCACCATCCCGAGTTCCTGCGCGAGAAACCGCGCCAGCGGCAGTTCCAGTTGCGAATCGGGGAGGAAGAAGATCGTCTTGCCCTCCAGCCGCTCGCGGGCGTGCGCGATCGCGCGCTTGGCCCGTTCGCGGCCGGGCGCGATCACCGCGCGGAAATGCATTTCGTCGATCCCGAAAGCCGTTGCGGCGGCATGCAGCCAGGCGCTCGTCCCTTCGGCCCCAAACGGGAACAGCGCGTCCAGTCGAACCGCGCCGCGATCTTCCAGCGCGCGCGCCGTCTCGCCGAGGAACGGCTGCGCCAGCAGGTAGCGGGTGTTGGGCCCGACCGGCGGCATCGCGCCCGCGCGGCGGGCGGGGAAGCTGCGCACCGTGGCGATGCCGAGCTGCGCGAACAGCCGGAGGAACTGGTCCTCGACCACGTCGGGCAACGCGCCGACGATCATCAGCTCCGGCGCCGCGCCCGGCGCGGTCGCGGCGAGTTCGGGCACCAGCGCGGCGAGGCAGGCATCCTCGCCTTCGGTGAAGGTCGTCTCGATCCCGCTGCCCGAATAGTTGAGCACGCGAGTCGCGCCGGCGTGCTTTGTCGACAGCCGCTGCGCCGCGCGCGACAGGTCGAGCTTGATCACCTCGGAAGGGCAGGAGCCGACGAGGAACAGCAGCTTGATGTCGGGGCGGCGGGCGAGCAGTCGGTCGACGACGCGATCGAGCTCGGCATTGCAATCGACCATCCCTGCGAGGTCGCGCTCCTCGATGATCGCCGTTGCAAAGCGCGGCTCGGCGAACACCATCACGCCGGCCGCCGATTGCAGCAGATGCGCGCAGGTGCGCGAGCCGACGACGAGGAAGAACGCGTCCTGCACCTTGCGATGCAGCCAGATGATCCCGGTCAGACCGCAAAACACCTCGCGCTGGCCGCGTTCGCGCAGCACCGACGCCCGCTGGGCCGGGGCGCAGTCGCCGCCTGCCGGAAGGGCGATGGGGAGTGCCTGGCTCATGCCGCCACCGCCTGCTGCGGCGCGATTCCGCCGAGTCGCGCCGCGCGCAGCTTGAGCAGGAACTGCGTCGCGTTGACGACGTAGGTCGCATAAGCGGCGAGCGCGAGCAGCATCCGCTCGCGTTCGGTGCCGATCCCGCCGAGCAGCATCACCAGATAGGCGCTGTGCAGCGCGAGCACGACGAAGCTGAACACGTCCTCCCAGAAGAAGGCATCGGCGAACAGCCATTTGTCGAACACGACCTTTTCCCAGATCGAGCCGGTGATCATGATCGTGTACAAGGCGAGCGTCTTGACCACGATCGACACCGTCGCGGCAAACGCGCCCTCTCCATTCACCAGATAGCGCAGCACGAGCACCGCGCTGACCACGAAGGCGACGAATTGGACGGGTGCGAGGATGCCTTGGACCAGGGTCCAGCGCGTCGCGTCGCGGCGAACCCGCTGTTCGGCGGTGTAGAGCCCAACCCGCTGCGACCGAGGCGCCCGTCCGGACGTCGCGGCACCCGTGGGCTGCGTCATCGATGTCCCGGATAGGGTGCTGGTTTGCATGGATCGGGTCCGCCTCTCTAACCCAAAGACTAAAACCCGACGGCCCAAAGTGTCAACATCATTTGACGTCCAAATAAATTGACACATGCTGCGGTGCGGGATCGATTGCGCGTTGCCAGCGGGAAAAGACAGGCATACGATGCGAGTCGCCGGACCCGCCAAACGTGGCTGCCCGACCGCTATCGCGTGTTCAACCAGACCGGGGAGGGTCGGGATGGCTTCGGTGATCAGGACTGCACAGTTTGGCCGATCAGGGAGCGCTCATTCCGATTGCGACCATCCCGCCGACCGCAGATACAACGACCGTCAGCAGGATTTCCTGAAGCGTGCCGAGGCCGATCCTGCGCGGTCGCTCAACCAGCTGATCGAACGCGAGATCATCCCGCGGCTGCTCGTGGCGCATGGCGCCGGGCCGCATCCCCCGCTCCAGATCGCGTCGAGCGATGGTGTCTCCGCGGCGGAAGTGGCGGCGTTCGCGCCGCTGACGCTGCAGGTCGAGGCTGATGAACTGCTCGATCATGTCGAGACGTTGATCGCCCGCGGCGTCTCGCTCGAGACGGTGCTGGTCGATCTGCTCGCGCCCGCCGCGCGCATGCTCGGGCACTTCTGGGAGGACGATCGCTGCGACTTCGTCGACGTGACGATGGGACTGTGGCGGTTGCAGGAAGTGGTTCACGAGCTTTCGGGGCGCGCGACGCATGACGCGCATCGGCTCGGTCAGGCGCGCCGGGCGCTGTTCGCGTCGCTCGACGGCGACCAGCACAGCTTCGGGACGGTCGTGGTCGATGAACTGTTCTGCGCCAATGGCTGGGCGACCGATCGCCTCGACCAGGCGACCACCGCCGATCTTCTCGAGCGCGTTCGCGACCAGTGGTTCGATCTCGCCGGATTGACGATAACGCTCGACTACCATATCGCGCCCTTGCCTTCGATCGTCCGCGCCATCCGGGCATCCTCCAGAAACCCCCAGATCCGGGTGATGGTCGGTGGACGCGCGCTGTCGTCGGATGCAGGTCTCGCCGCGGCGTCCGGGGCGGATGGGACAGCCCCGGACGCACGGGTCGCGGTGCGCGTTGCCGGGGAATTGGTCGACGCGGTCGCTCGGATGGGGGGTCGTCCTTGACCAGCTGATCGCTTTTGAGTCACGCGGGGGCGGTGCGGCCCGCGGGACGTAGGATTTCAGGATATGAACGGTTCGTCGATGAACGATCGTGCCACGCCCCTTGCACCCAATGCCTTCTCCGATCCCGATGCGGTGGCAAGCACACTCGCGCCGCGCGTCGCGGCTTCGCTGCTCGCCTCGGTCGGTGACATCGCGCTGGTCGTCAGTGCCGACGGTACGATTCGCGACCTCGCCATTCCCAATGCCGAACTCGCGGTGCAGGGCTTTGGTACCTGGGCCGGCAAGCGCTGGAGCGAGACGGTCTCGGGCGAGAGCGTGGCGAAGATCGAGTCGATGTTGCGCGATGCCGCCGCTGGCGCGCAGGCGCGCTGGCGCCAGGTCAATCATCCGGCGGCGAGTGGCGAGGTGCCGATCCGCTATCTCGTAACCCGGATCGGCGCCGATGGCACGGTGATGGCGATCGGTCGCGACATGCGCGCCACCGCCGCGCTCCAGCAGCGCCTGCTCCAGACGCAGCAATCGCTCGAGCGCGACTATATCAAGCTGCGCCAGGCCGAGGCGCGCTATCGCCTGCTGTTCGATCTCGGCACCGAGCCGGTGCTGATCGTCGATGCCGCGACCCGCCGGATCCGCGAGATCAACCCGGCCGCACTGCGGCTGCTCGGCGTTACTGACGGTGCGCTCGCCGACCAGCCGGTCGGCGTGATCGTCGCGGAGGAGGATCGCGAGACCTTCATCGCGCATCTCGGCGCGGCGAGTGCGAGCGATGAGCTTCCGCCGGTCGTCGTGCGGCTGGCGGGCCCTGCGGGCACCGTCGGCACGGTCGAGATGTCAGCGCGACTGTTCCGCCAGGGCCGCGCGCCGCTGCTGCTGGTGCGGATCCCGGCGAGCGCCCCGATCGTCCCCGCGGCGGTGCATGGCGACACGATGGACGAGGTGATCGAGCATATGCCCGATGCCTTCGTGCTGGTCGATGCCGCGCTCGACGTCCTCGTCGCCAATGCCGCGTTCGTCGAATTGGCGGGTGCGGCATCGGTCGATCGCGTGACCGGATCGCCGCTCGCGACCTGGCTCGGGCGACCCGGCATCGATCTCGAGCTGATCCTGGGCCAGCTGCGCGAACATGGGGTGGTGCGCAACGTCGCGACGATTCTGCGCGGGGCGGCTGGCGCGCAGGAGGAGGTCGAGGTGTCGGGCGTCGTCGCGCCGCATGGCGACACACGCTGCTACGGTTTCACGATCCGCAACGTCGGGCGGCGACTGCGCACCACGCCAACCGCCGAGCGTGATCTGCCGCGCTCGGTCGAGCAGCTCACCGAGCTGGTCGGGCGGATGTCGTTGAAGGAAATCGTGCGCGAATCGACCGATCTGATCGAGCGACTCTGCATCGAGGCGGCGCTGGCCTACACCTCTGACAACCGCGCATCGGCCGCCGAGATTCTCGGCGTCAGCCGGCAAAGCCTCTACTCGAAACTGCACCGCCACGGTCTCGGTAATCTGGTGTCTGGGGACAGCTGAAAAGATTTGCCGCCAAAGTGTCAAAGGAAATTGACGCTTCGAAATGTCCAGCCTAGCATTGGTCCATGGCACGCGCGACGACTCCTCCGCTCGCTTCGGTCCCGGTCCCCCGGGCTCGCGACGTGCTCGAACTGCTCAAGCCGATCACCTGGTTTCCGCCGATCTGGGCGTTTCTGTGCGGCGTCGTGTCGGCGGGCGTTCCGGTGGCGAGCCGTTGGCCGTTCCTGGTTGCGGGCGTGCTGCTCGTCGGTCCGCTCGTGTGTGGCACCAGCCAGGCGGTCAACGATTGGTTCGATCGCCATGTCGATGCGATCAATCAACCCGAGCGGCCGATTCCCTCTGGGCGCATCGCCGGGGCGTGGGGCCTGTGGATCGCGATCGTCGGCACGCTGATCGCGCTCGCGGTCGCGGCGGCGACGGGGTTCTGGGTGCTGGTCGCGTCGAGCGTCGGGCTGGCCTTCGCTTGGGCGTATAGCGCGCCGCCGTTCCGCCTGAAGGTCAGCGGTGTGTGGGGCCCGGCCGCGGTCGCGCTGACCTATGAAGGGCTGACCTGGTTCACCGGCGCGAGCGTGATGGCAGGCGGTCTGCCGCCGGCGCCGGTGCTGATCATCCTGACGCTGTACAGCGCGGGTGCCTTCGGGATCATGACGCTCAACGATTTCAAGGCGGTCGAAGGGGATCGCGCGATGGGGATTCGCTCGTTGCCCGCGACGCTCGGCGTCGGCCCGGCGGCGCGGCTCGCCTGCTGGGTGATGGCGGTGCCGCAGGCGGTGGTGATCGCCTTGCTCTGGCAGTGGGGCCATCCGATCGTCGCGGGGATCGTCGCGCTGTTGCTGCTCGGCCAGCTCGGCTTGATGCGGCGGCTGCTCAGCGATCCGCTTCGCCATACCCCGTGGTACAATGCGACCGGGACCAGCCTGTACGTTTTCGGCATGCTGGCGTCGGCGATCGGGCTCAGCGGGGTATTCGGGCTATGACCGCGCGACCGCTCGGCTGGATCGCGATCGCCCGACTCGGGCTCGTACAAAGCGCGATCGGCGCGATCGTGATGCTGGCGACGTCGCTGCTCAATCGCGTGATGGTGGTCGAATATGCGCTTCCCGCTGCGGTGCCCGCTGGCCTGGTTGCGTGGCATTATGCGGTGCAGCTCGCACGGCCCGCCTGGGGACATGGCTCCGACAGCGGCCGGCGGCGCACGCCGTGGATCATCGGCGGCATGATGCTGCTCGCGGGTGGCGCGGTGCTGGCGGTGTACGCTGTCGGAATGCTGGCCGAAGCGCGCTTCGCAGGCGTCGCGCTGGCGGTCGTCGCTTTTTCGTTGATCGGTGCCGGGGTCGGCGCAGCGGGAACGTCGCTGCTCGCCTTGCTCGCGACGCGCGTCGCGCCGGCGCGGCGAGCGGCGGCGGCATCGCTGACGTGGATCATGATGGTCGCCGGGATCGTGCTGTCGGCGGGCGTTGCCGGCGCGCTGGTCGATCCCTTCTCCTATCCGCGGCTGGTGGCGGTGGTCGGCGGCGTCGCCGGTACCGCCTTGGTGATCGCGGTGCTGGCGGTATGGGGCGTCGAGCGCCGCGGTCCGCTGTCGGTCGTGCCCGCCGTGCCATCGGTCGCGCCCGCCTTCATGCCGGCGCTGGTCACGCTGTGGGCCGATCCGCCGGCGCGCCGTTTCACGATCTTCGTGTTCGTCTCGATGCTCGCTTATGCGATGCAGGATCTGATCCTCGAACCCTTCACCGGATTGCGCTTCGCCCTGACACCGGGGCAGTCGACGCAGGTTTCGAGCGTCCAGCATGGCGGCGTGTTGCTCGGGATGGTGCTGGTCGGTATCGGCGGCAGCGCCTTCGGGCAGCGCGCCGGCGCTGGTGCGACACCGGGGCGGTCCGACCGGCTGGTGCGCTGGATCGTCGCCGGGTGCGTCGGCTCGGCGCTGGCGTTGAGCGGATTGGTGCTGGCGGCCCGCGTCGGGCCGGGCTGGCCGATCCTCGCCAACGTCTTTGCGCTGGGCTTTGCCAACGGGATCTTCGCCGTCGCCGCGATCGGCGCGATGATGGCGCTCGCCGGTGCCGAGGGCGATGCGCATGCCGGGTTGCGGATGGGGGTTTGGGGCGCGGCGCAGGCGATCGCTTTCGGACTCGGCGGGTTGACTGGTGCGGTCGCGGTCGATGTCGCGCGGGCGGTGACAGGGTCGATCCCCGAAAGCTTCATGCTCGTCTTCACCGCCGAGGCGCTGCTGTTCCTCATCGCGGCGGCCTTGTCGCTACGTGCGGCGCCGCGCGCGATCCGCCTCGGTCGCGCGGTGATGGCATGATCCCGTCGATCGCACCCGGATCGCCGCTCCAGCCGCAGCGTGGGAGCGAGCCCGGCGCCGAGACCTCCCTCGACGGGGTGTTCGATTGCGTCGTCGTCGGCGGCGGGCCGGCCGGCGCGACCGCGGCGAACGACCTGGCGCGGGCCGGGCACCGCGTACTGCTGCTCGACCGTGCCGGGCGGATCAAGCCGTGCGGCGGTGCGATCCCCCCGCGCGCGATCGCCGATTTCGAGATTCCCGACCATCTGCTCGTCGCCAAGGCGCGCGCGGCGCGGATGATCGCACCGTCGGCCAAGGCGGTCGACATGCCGGTCGGCGACGGCTTCGTCGGGATGGTCGATCGCGCCCCGTTCGACGAATGGCTGCGCGAGCGTGCCGCGGCGGCGGGGGCGGAGCGCCGCACCGGCAGCTTCGAGCGAATCGACCGCGATTCGCGCGGCCGCGCGGTGATCGTCTATCGCGCGGCGCGCGGTGCGGCCGAACAGCGCGTCACGGCGCGCTGCGTGATCGGCGCCGATGGCGCGCGATCGGGCGTGGCCCGCGCCGCGTTGCCCGGCGGCGGCGTAGTGCCGTGCGTCTATGCCTATCACGAGATCGTCGCCGCGCCGCCGGCAGGCGCGGACGGTTTCGACCCATCGCGCTGCGACGTCTTCTACCAGGGTAAGCATTCGCCCGATTTCTATGCCTGGGTGTTCCCGCACGGCGACACGGCAAGCATTGGGGTCGGCAGCGCGCAGAAGGGATTCGCGCTGCGCGAATCGGTCGCCGGGCTGCGGGCGCAGATCGGGCTCGACCACTGCGCGACGCTGCGCTGCGAAGGCGCGCCGATCCCGCTCAAGCCGCTCAAGCGCTGGGACAATGGCCGCGACGTGCTGGTCGCGGGCGATGCCGCAGGCGTCGTCGCGCCGGCGTCGGGCGAGGGCATCTATTATGCGATGGCGGGCGGGCGCCACGCCGCCGAGGCGGTCACGCTGTTCCTCGCGACGGGCAAGGCGTCTGCGCTCAGGCTCGCGCGCAAGCGCTTCATGCGCGCGCATGGCCGCGTCTTCCTGATCCTCGGGATCATGCAATATTTCTGGTATGCCAGCGACAAACGCCGCGAACGCTTCGTCAAGATTTGCGAGGATCCCGACGTCCAGCGGCTGACGTGGGACGCCTATATGAACAAGCGCCTGGTGCGCTCCAAGCCGGTCGCGCACGTCCGCATCTTCCTCAAGGACATGCGGCACCTGCTCGGGCTGGCGCCGGCATGAAGCTGGGCGCGCCGCGGATGCATCGCTCCTGGGGCCTGCCGATCGCGGTCGCCGCCGCCGCCGCGCTGGCGGTCGTCGTGATGGGGATGACGATCACCGAAGTCGGTCCGTGGTACGCCGGCCTCATCAAGCCGCACTGGGCACCGCCCGACGCGGTCTATGCCGTGGCGTGGACCGCCATCTATCTGTGCACCGCGCTGTCGGCGGTGACCGGCTGGCGCGCGATGCCCGATCGCTACGGCACCGACTGGATGATCGGGCTGTTTGCGCTGAGCGGCTTCCTCAACATCGTGTGGAGCCTGCTCTTCTTCCATTTCCACCGGCCCGACTGGGCGGCGATCGCGGCGGTCGCCTGGTGGGTTTCGGTCGGCGTGTGGATCTATGTCGTGTGGCCGCGCTCGTCGGGCGCCGGCGCGCTGCTGCTGCCCTATCTCGGCTGGGTGACCTTCGCGGGCTATCTCACCATGACCATCGCGCGGTTGAACGGGCCGTTCGGCTGAGCGCGCTTGCCGCCTGGCTGTTCGCGCAAGGCCATGCCGTCGATCTCATCCTCGCGATCATGCTGCTCGAGATGGTGTGGCTGACGCGGGCACGGGGGTGGGGCCTGGCCACAGCGGCGCTGGCGCTGTTGCCGGGCGCGCTGATTCTGCTCGCCCTGCGCGCCGCCTTGACCGGGATGGCGTGGCCGTGGATCGCTACGGCGCTTGCCGCGTCCTTCCCGGCGCATCTGGCCGACCTCGCGCGCCGCCGCTGAGCAAATCTGGGCGCGCAAAGCAAAGGCGGTGCCGGGGTTTCCCCCGGCACCGCCTCGCTTCACACCGGCCCGTGGCCGTCGTCGCTCAGGAATTGGCCTTCAGATAGGCGATCACGTCGGCGCGCTTCTGCGGGTCGGTGGGCCAGCCGGCGAAGCTCATCTTCGTCCCCGGCACGACGCGCTGCGGATTTTCGAGATATTGGAACAGCTTTTCCTCGGTCCAGGTAATACCGCTGTTCTTGTTCGCCGTGGAATAGGTGAAGCCCGGGATCGAGCCGGCCGCGCGTCCGACGACCGCATGGAGCGACGGTCCGATCTTGTTCACCCCGGCCTCGATCGCGTGGCAGGTCTTGCAGGTGATGAAGTCGGCCTCGCCCTTCTTGGCATCGCCCGTATAGGCGGCGAGCTTCACGCCGGCGATCGTATCGGTATTGGCAGCGGCGACCGCAGGGGCCGCGGCGGGGGCGGCGGCAGGCGCCGCGCTCGTCGTATTGGCGGCAGCCGTGGTGGTGGTCGTCGTCGTGCTGGTGTCTTCGGTCTCTGCCTTTTTCGCGCACGCCGCGAGCGCGAGCGTGGCGCATGCCACGCCAAGCGCCACCTTACCGAACCGCATCCTCGAATCTTGCATCATCCTGCTCCTGTTGGTTCTGACCACTCCCGCACGGCATATTGATACTAACGCGGCAAAACTGTCCATACCGTTTGACGTCGTGCGTGTCCGTATCGGGAATCTCTCAACGCACGAGCGCCCAATCGGCTACAAAGCGGTGAAGCGAAAATCGCGAAAGCGCGCGGTGCCGCGGCCGGCGGCGTAGAGACCGGGGCGCAACATCAGGAAGCCGCCGCGGACATTGTGGTGATAGCCCGACACTTCCATCCCGCGATCGAACCGCGTCCAGCTGCGGCCGTCGTCGCGGCTCGTGTCATACGTGACGATGTGGCGGTCGTTGGTGACGCGCAGACGCAGCCGCGCACCGTGCGGATTGGCCGGGCGCCCGCGTTCCTGGCCATATTGATGCGTCACGAAGCGTTCCGAATCGAACCCCAAACCGCAGTAGAGCGCGTGATCGTAGAAGAGCAGGAGGCCCGCGGTGGTGCCGGGATCGACCTCGACCGCGCACTCGAAGCGATACGCCGTGTCGCCCGCGATGAGCAACAGCGGCGCCGAGTCGGCCGGCGCGGTGCCGGATGCGGCGAGTGTGAGCGTGCCGTTCGCGACCGTCATGCGCTGTGCTTCGTCGGCGGCAGGGCGGAAGAAGCTCCAGCGCGTGCCGAGCGCGGGCTGGTCGAAGCGGTCGGACAGCGCCATGCCGTGTGGCACCGCGCGCCCGCCGCGCGGGGCGGGCAGCGGCTGCGACAGATCGCCGCCGGTCATGCGGAACCAGCCGTCCGCGCTCCACGCGACCGGATCGAGCAGCGCCTGGCGGCCGAGCGTCCAATAGCCATTCTCATAGCCGTGATAGAGCGCCCACCAGTCGCCCGCCGGGCCTTCGACCAGCGAGGCGTGGCCGCGCGACCACCAGCGTTCGCTTTGACCGCGCGTACGCACCAGCGGATTGGCGGGGCAATCCTGCCATGGCCCGTGGATCGAACGCGACCGCGCGGCGATGACCATATGCCCGGTCGGTGGCCCGGCGGTCCCGCCGACCGCGGTGATGAGGTAGAAATAGCCGCCGTGGCGGACGATCTTGGGACCTTCGGGCGAGAAGCTCTCGACCACCCAGTCGCTCGGATAACGCCACGGATCATAGACGTGTTCGGGCTTGCCGATCGTCGATAGCCCATCCGCGGCGAGCTGCACGCGGTCGCCGCCCGACAGGAACAGCCATCGCGAGCCGTCCTCGCCGACGGCGTGGCACGGATCGATATGCGCGGGCAGGCCTAGGTCGATCGGCTCGCTCCACGGCCCCGCGATCGACTCGGCATGGATCACCCAGATCGAATTGCGTCCCGAGCCCGGCGCGGCCTTGCTCGGGATGTAGAGGAAGTAGCGCCCGTCATGCTTGGCCAGGCTCACCGCCCAGACCGAGCCGATGTTGCGCTGAAGCGCGGGGCCGATCGGGCGCCAGTTGATCAGGTCGCGCGAGTGCCACAAGATCAGCCCGGGATAGGAATCGAAGCTCGAGAAGGTCAGATAATACTCTGCGCCGTCCTTCAGGATCGCGGGATCGGGGCGATCGCCCGACAGGATCGGATTGAGAAAGCGCCCATCGGCGAGGTCGGCAACGCGTTGCTGGTCGCGCCCGCGGCGATAAAGCGGGATGTCGGATGCGGCAGCGGGACTCGCCTGGGGCAGCAGCAGCGCGGCGCCACCACCGGCGAGCGCGAACGTATCGCGGCGGGTGATCGTCATGCGAGGCTCCGGCTCAGGCGCGCGAGGTCGTCGGTCCGCATCCGACCATTGGCCAGCGCCGCCTGATGATAGCGCCGCAGGCGTGCGCCGGCGCGACCGCGCGCGCCATCCTCGATCGCCAGCGCCGCGAGCATCTCGGCGACGCGCGTCATAGGGTCCTGCGCGATCCGCGCGAGGTCGGCGTCGAACGGGGCGAAGGCGACCGGCTCGCCTTGCCATGCGACGAGGCGCGAGCGGGCGGTTTCGGGCGAAATCGCGTCGACATGCAGCGCGAGGTCGACCAGCGCGCGGCCGATGCGGAACAGCCGCCAGTGGAGATAGCCGAGCTCGGCGCGCGGGTCGGCGGCATAGGCGCCGCTCGCCGCGATCAGCCGCTCGGCATGGATGCCCCACCCCTCGGGGAAGGCTGGCGCATACTCGAGCCGCAGCGGATGCGGGTCGGCGGCGGCTTCGAGCGGGAGCTGGAGCATGTGGCCGGGGAGCAGTTCGTGCGCGGCGACGCTCGGCAGCGTCCAGCGCGGACGATCGGCGACATGCGTGAGATCGACGATATAGCCGCCGGGTTGGCCGGTGGTGGGAAGGGTGCGGAAGCCGAGGTGTCCGGCGGCGAGATCGGCAGAGGTCGGGCGGCTCGCGCGGACGTCGAGGCAGTAAGAGGGCACCGCGCCGATCACTGCGGGAACTTGCGCGCGGAAACGCCCGAGCCAGGCGTTCATCTCCGTAACCGCGGCGTCGCGCCCCGCATCGCTGTCGGGATAGCGCTCGTCCTGCCACAGCCGCGTGAAGCGCGCGCCGGTGGTGGCCCCGTTTATGCGGATGCGATTGAACAGCGCGGTGGCGCGCGTCTCGCACAGTTGGCGCTCCTGCTCGAGCCGCGTGGTGATCGCGCGCAGATCACCCGTTCCGCCGAGCTTGCGGCGGAGCAGCAGCGCGAGATACGCCGGATCGCGTGGGCCAGCGCCCTTGGCGCGCGGATCGACGCCGAAGCGCCGGGCGATCTCGACGTCGATCGCGAAGCCCGCGCGCGCGGTGAGCAGGTCGAGCCGCGCGGATGGCGCGAGCGGCGCCGGCGTGAACGATGCCAGCAGGCGCAGCGCCGCCGCCGGATCGCGTTCGGCGCGCGCGGCATCGAGCGCGGCGCGCAGGTCGGGGAGCGCGGCGCCCGCACGCCACGGGGCAATCGCCAGCGCGGCGCCGCTCGCGAGCAGCGTGCGCCGCCCGATCATCGCGCGAGCGCGACGCGATTGTTGAGCCGGGTGACCTCGGGCGCGTCTCCTGGCAGCGCGACGGTGGCAACGAGGGCCTTCGGGTCGACGCCGGCGGGCAGGCGGAGCGTGAGCGTCACGCTCTTCGGCGTCAGGTCGGTCGGCGCGGCGAGCGGCGGGATCGCGACGGCGGCTACCTCGGTTTCGCCCGCCAGCAAGCGGAGCTGCCCGCCTGAAACCGGCACTGCGCCGAGGCTGTGCACCGTCACCGCGACGGTCCGGCCCCTGATCGTCACGTCGTCGCTGCCGATCCCGAGATCGGGCCGCGTCTCGACCGGATCGCCGGGGGTGACGAGTGCGAAGTCGAGCACCGTTGTCGTGGCGGGGGCGAAGGTCACCTCGGTGCTGGCGCTGCGTTCGAGCGTCAGCGATTGCGCCGGGCCGGCGGGAACGAGCGTCTTGCCCTCGTCGCTGCTGGTCGAGGCCTGCACCGACCAGCGCCCCGCAGTCACGGTCCACGCGGTCATCGTCGCGCGCTGCGCGGTGGCGGTGCTGTTGTACGCGAGCACGCGGAAATGCGTCGGCGTCGCGCCGGGCAGCAGGATCGCGACCTGCTCGGCGGCGCCCGCCTGCGCGAAGCGCCAGCTGACGGTGTTGCCCGGCCAGGTCTGGTTGCGCCTGAGCGCGATCCCGCCGAGCCGTTCGCGCTGGAGGATCTCGTTGGGCTGCTCGACGCGGTCGGACCACCAATGCCCCTCGGTGTACATCGCCATATGCTGCGATTTGTCAGCGATCGCGTCGGCGTGGAGCGCGGCGAGCGTGCCGAGATCGCCGTTTGCCGACCAGGCGGCATAGCGCGCGAACGGCTCGTCGCCCTTGCCCGCGCGTGCCAGCAACGCCGCACCCTGCGGGAGCGCGGTGAAGGCGTTTTCATTGAACTCGGCGAGCGCGGCGCCGCCGCCCTTGGTCGCGCGCGCGTCAATCGGGCGGAGATATTTCGCATCGCCGGTGAAGCGCCACGCCGCCCAGGCCGATTGCAGCGGCGTCGTCACCCCGCCGCCGTCGCCCGCGCGCGTTGCGTCGCTGCGCCAGTTGATCTCGTTGGGATAGGCCCAAAGCCCGTCGGCGCCCTGTTTGCCGTGCGCCATCCAGCCATCGACGGTGCCCGTCACCAGATCGCGCGCCGCTGCGTTCCCATTGTAGAGGCCGAGCAAGATCGGCGCGTGCAGGACGGTCCAGCTATACGGCTTCTGCCATTCCCACGCGCCTTCGCGGTACATCGTCCGCCCGCCATACCAGTTGCTCGCGAAGTGCAGATGGCCTGCGGGGTTCTTTAGGATCACGCCCTGCAACGCCCTGGCGGTCGCCATCAGCCGCTCGACCGCGATCGGCTCGCCCCAATTCAGATAGAGCCGCTCGGCGTCGGAGTTGAGCCCTTCCTCATAGGCGTGCAGCTCGTCGGTGGTGATGTAGCCGAGGCCATTCACCCGCATGCCGTTCTTGTACGATGCGTCGGCAAGCGCACGCAGCGATGCGTTGATCTTGTCGGGCTCGACACCCATCAGCGCGAGCCCGGGCCATTGCTGCGTGAGGTCGGTATCGTCGGAAATGCCGCCGCCGAAATCGCCATAGGGGACCTGGCGATGGTCGATCCACCAGTCGACGAACTGCCGCGTAAGCTTGAGGTCCTCGAGCTGGCGGAACGCCCACAGCGGTACGTCCGCGGGGGCGGTCGGCTGGACGAAAGGCGGCATGTTCTCGGGGCGATAATCGATGTCGGCCCAATATTGTCGTGCGAGGACATTGTCGGGATCGACGCGCAGCAGATCGCTGATGTCGCCGAATACGCGCGCGTAGAGCGCCTCGCGCTTCGAGGCGGTATGCTCCTCGACGAGGAAGCCCCAATTGTCCTTCACCTGGTTGAGCCGGTCGGCGATATGGTCTGGGAGCGCTGCGGCGCGGTCCTTGAACACCAGCCGGATCTTGGCGCCGTTGAGCGCGGCGGCGTCGAAGCCCGCGTCGCTCGACGCGATGCTGAGATAGAGGCTGTCGTTCGACAGGATGCGGTCGCGCAGGTCGAGCCACAGCGTGCGCGCCGCGCCGGGGCGGACCGAGACCGACAGGTCGATCATGTCGCGCGCGGGCCAGAGCGGGTCCTTCACGCGGATGTTCAGCGCGATCGGGCCGCTGCCTTTCAGCGCGGGGAGGTCGATCGCGATGCCGTCGAGCCCGTCGTGAAGGTTTTGCCAGCCATAATCGAACGCGCGCGCGAGCGGCTTGTCGGGATAGGCGTCGCCGAGGCTGGCCGGAATCAGGATGTGGACGATCGGCAGGCCCGCGTTGCGCGGCTGGACGGGCGCGCCGGCACCCGCCGCGCCCGCACCGACCGCGGCCTTGATCCCCGCGCTCGGCAGCGCGACGACGCTGCTGCGCTCGTCGGGGGCGTAGCGGCCGGCGATGAAGCTTTCGAGCGGGGCGAGCGACGCGATCCGGGTCGAGGCGTTGGCATCGACGGTGTAGGATAGTTTGAAACGTCCCGGGGGCTCGGACCCGGCATGGACGTCATACGCCCACACTTCCTGGATCGGCTGCTCCTGCATGGTGTTGACGAAGCTCAGCGTGCCGCCCTGCCGCTCGGGCGTGGTGGTGACGCTGCGCACGACGCCCTTCGCGCGCGTCGCGAGCGTGGAGGATGCGCCGCCATCCGACCACAGCAGCGACCCATAGGCCGCGCCGCGGATCTCGACGCGGTTGAAGCGCTCGCCCGCCGGGACGGTCAGATCGTAGCGCTTGCCGCCTTCGACATAGACGTTCCAATCGGGCAGCTCGAAATAATCGTCGCGACCGGGGAGCTTCGAGCGGTTGTAGACGCCGGGCCAGGTCGTCTCGGATATGCCGTCGACGCCCTTCCACATCCATTGCTTGAGGTCCTTCGCGTCGGCGAACTCGACTTTCCGCACCGTGGTGACGGGCGCGTCGAGCAGCGGCGGCAGCGTCTTGTCCCAGCCATAGCGGTGGAGCCAGGCAGCGCGGCGGCCGGTCGTGTCGGCCGCGACGGCCAGCGGCTCGCGCTTCTCGGCGAGCGCCGCGACATCCGCCGGGCGCAGCATGTGATCGTAGACGCGGATCTCGTCGAGATCGCTGCCGCGCATGAAATGGTAGCGGCTCTGCACCTGGTGCGGCGACATCACGCGACCGGCGAGCCCGAACTGGTCGAGCCCCGAATCAAGATCGGCGACCTGATCCTTCCGCGAGACCAGCGCGCCATCGACGAACAGCTGCACGCCCTTGGTCTCGTCCCACGCGAAGGCGATGTGCTTCCAGGCGTCGGCCGCGGGTGTCTGCGGAATCGTCCACGAGACGCGGATGCGCGAGAGATTGGCGTCGGTAACGAAGGCGTCGAAGCCGTGGCCGTTCCAGTCGATCCGCAGGAACGCCATGTCCCAGCTGGTGTGGTCTGCAAACCCTGTGCGGAAGATCACGAACGGCGCTTGGCCGAGCGGTTCGCGCGGCCGCCAGAAGAAGCTCAGCGTGCCGCGCTGCGCGCGAAAATTGCCCGGCGCCTTCCACGCGACATAGCCGTCGTCGGCCCAGCGCGCCGCGCCGCCGATCGCGCCGTCGGGGACGACTGTCACGTTGCTGCGGAAGTTCGGCACGGGGTCGCCAGCCGCCACGTCGGCGGTCAGGCTTTTGTCGGCCGAGACGCGAAACAGCAGGCCGTCCCCGTGCCTTGGCGCATCCTGCGCGATCGCCGGCGACGCGACCGCGATCGCGATCAGGCTCGCCAGTCCGACCTTACAGCGCATCGACGCGGGCCAGGCGCGGCGAGAGGAAGTGAATCACGCCGACCGCGATCAGATAGACGCTGCCGGCGACCGCGAAGATCAAAGTATAGCTGCCCGTCGTTTGCAGAATGTAGCCGGTGAACTTGGCCATCCCCATCCCGCCGATCGCGCCGACCATCCCGCCGATCCCGACGACCGAGCCGACCGCCTTGCGCGGGAACATGTCCGACGGGATCGTATAGAGATTGGCCGAGAAGGCCTGGTGCGCGGCGGTCGCGAGGCCAACGATCGCCACTGCCGCCCACAGGTTGGCGACATATTGCGCAAAGAAGATCGGCATGACGAGGAAGGCGCAGACCAGCATCACCGTCTTGCGCGCGCGATTGGCGCTCCAGCCCTGCTTCATCAGCTTCGACGACGACCAGCCGCCAGCGATGCTGCCGAAATCGGAGATGAGGTAGATCACGACCAAAGGCGGTCCGAAGCTCTTGAGATCGAGGTGATAAGCCTTCGACAGGAAGTCGGGCGTCCAGAACAGGAACAGCCACCAGATCGGGTCGATCAGGAACTTGCCGAGCGCATAGGCCCAGGTCTCGCGATAGCCGAGCAGCTGGATCCACGGCATCTTTCCGCTCGCATCGGCCGGATCGCTCTCGATGTAGGCGAGCTCGGCGGCGGAGACGCGCGGCTGTTCACGCGGGCGGCGATAGATGGCGATCCAGGCGACGAGCCAGACGAGACTCGCCACGCCGGTGACGATGAACGCCATCCGCCAGCCGAAGGCGAGCGTGATGGCCGGCACGATCAGCGGCGTGATCACCGCGCCGATATTCGCGCCGGCGTTGAACACGCCCGTCGCAAAGGCGCGTTCGCGCGCCGGAAACCATTCCGACACCGCCTTGATGCCCGCCGGGAAATTGCCCGATTCGCCCAAGCCCAGCACGAAGCGAGCGCCGGCGAACTGCAGCGTCGAGCCGGCAAAACCGCACAGCGTGTGTCCGGCCGTCCAGATAATGAAGGCGAGCGAATAGCCGACCCGCGCGCCGAGCCGGTCGACGATCGACCCGAAGCTAACATAGCCGATCGCATAAGCCGCCTGGAACCAGAAGACGACGTCGGCATAGGCATTCTCGTCCCAGCCGAATTCGCCCGAGATGTTGGGCTTGAGCAGCCCGATCATCTGCCGGTCGACATAGTTGATCGCGGTGGCGGCAAACAGCAGGCCGCAGATCAGCCAGCGATAGCGACCGGCGGCGCCGGCCACCGGTGCTGCGCTCGGGCTGGTGTCGATCGGAAATTCGGCCGTCGCCATCGTCACTCTCCTGTCGGCGACCCTTGTGCCGGGCCTTTGCCGAGTTGGTCTATCGTTGAGATCGTATCGCTATTGCGCGGAGATGCTGCACTCCACCCGCACGGTGCGGTCGAAGATCGCGACGACCTGCGCGCCGACCTCGACCGGGTGGACGCCGCTCACCGCGCCGGTCGAGATCCACTGTCCCGCCGACAAGGCGATGCCGCGCACCGCCATCAGCTCGAACAGGAAGCGCGCCGCGCCGAACGGGCCGTCGAGCATCGTCGCGGCGGTGGCGACGCCGGTCGAGACGCCGTCGATGGTCAGCTCGACGTCCCACGCGTTGAGATCGCGCTCGCGCCAGTCGGGGATCGCGTCGCCGATCACCAGGCCATTATTGTTGCCGAAATCGGAAATGGTGACGCCCGCGCCATGATCGTTGATCCCGCCGAAGGGCGAGCTGGCGATCTCGATCCCGACGCAGACGCGGTCGATCAGCGCGGTCGCTTCGGCCAGCGTGTAGCTGTGCTTGGCCGGATCGGGCGCGGTGCCGATGCGCAGCAGGAACTCGGCTTCGGCGGCCGCGAATCCGCCCGCGAACACCGGCATCGCGCGGGGCGTTTCGCCCGCGTCGAAGGTGCGGTCGGCGAAGATCGGCCCGGCGAGTCGGTCGGCGCCTTCAAACGGCGGGTTGATCCGCCCGACCTTCCACCCCGAAATCGGCGTGTCGGTCAGCGCGATCGCGGCGTCCTGCATCGCATAGGCCTCGGCCAGTGCGGCGGGCATGGTGCCGGGATAATCGACCAACGCCGTCGCGCTGCGGCGCGCGTTGACGAATTCGGTGGCGATCCGCGTGATATTGTCTTGGCCGGTCTTGGGCTGCACGTGTCGCTATCCCCCCTCTGCCGTCGTAGCGGCTTGCTGCGACTGGGTATGGGAAACCGGTGTCATTGGCAAGGGGCGGTCGATCCGCTCGTCGCGATCAGCCCGACAGCACCGCCGGCCAGTCGCCGTCGAACGCGGATTGTGCGGCGGCGGCGATCGCGTCGACCGCCCGCCGATCCTGCGCCAGCCCGCTCGAGAAGCCGAGCCCGGCCGCGATAAGGCGATCGAGCACCTCGGCCGCGCGCCCGTCGCGCGCCGCCGCGTCCAGCGCCGTCGCGGCGGGATCGGCGATCGCCACGTCGGCGCGCGAACGCTGCATCAGGAAGGCGACCCAGCAGCCCAATGCGACGACGACATGCCGCGGCAGCGCGCCCGCCGCCCGCCGCGCGGCGAGCGTATCGCCGAGGCGGTAGGGGATCTTCTGGCTGCCATCGATCGCGATCTGGTCGAGCCGGTGGACGATCATCGGGTTGCGGAAGCGCGCGAGCACCGCCGCGCGATAGGCGTCGAGATCGAGCCCGGAGACGGGCTGGAGCGTCGGCACGATATCGTCGCGGATCATCGCATCGACCAGCGCCGCGAGCGCCGGATCGGCCATCGCTTCGGCGACGCTGGTATGGCCGCGCAGCAGCCCGGCATAAGCGAGCGTCGAATGCGACCCGTTGAGCACGCGCAACTTGGCCTGCTCATAGCCCGCGACATTGTCGGTCAACGTCCCGCCGGCCCGCGCGAGCGCGGCGCAGACCGGCGAGCCGACATCCTCGATCACCCATTGCGTGAAGGCTTCGCGCTGCACCGCCGCGCGATCGGCGACGCCGAGTGCGGCGGCGACATCGGCATAGAGCGCGTCGTCGGACGCCGGCGTGATCGAATCGACCATCGTTCCCGGCACCTGCACTTCGGCCTCGATCCACGCCGCCAGCGCCGCGTCGGTCTCGGCGGCGAAGGCGACGAGCGCGGCCTTCACCTTGGCGCCGTTGCTCGCGAGATTGTCGCACGGGAGCACTATGTAGGGCGCGAGCCCCGAGGCGCGGCGCGCGGCGAGCCCGCCGACGATCCAGCCGATCACGCTGCGCGCAACCGCCGGAGCGGCGAGATCGTGGACAATGTCAGGATGCGCGCGGTCGAGCGTGCCGTCGGCGGCGAGGCAATAGCCCTTCTCGGTCACCGTTGTCGTCACCAGCTTGACCGCGGGATCGGCGAGCAACGCCTGCGTCGCGGCGGCATCGTCGGGGCCGAGGAAGCGGCTGTGCGCGGCGATGATACGATAGCTCGGTTCGGCATCGCGAATCGCCAGCGTGTAGAGGCCCTGCTGCGCCGCCAGCGCGGCGACGGTGCCGGCGCTGCGCAGCGAGACGGCGGCGATGCCCCAGCTCGGATCCTGGTCGAGCAGCGTGTCGATATAGGTCGCCTGATGCGCGCGGTGGAACGCGCCAGGACCGAAATGGACGATCCCGGTTGTCGGCGGCGCGGTGCGCGCCGACCGGACGACGCTCGCCGGCAGCGTCGCCAGTGTGTCATAGCTGAGACCGGTCATCGCATCGCCTCCATGCCGTGCCGCCGACAAGGGCGCCCGGGGTGCGCGGACATAGCGGCAGGAGCGTCGCGCATGCAAGCTGGTCAGACCACTAGCCAAAGCGGTGCACTCGCGGTTATGCCTGTCGCTTATGAAGAGCAGCGGACAACCGACGATCAACGATGTCGCGCGGATCGCGGGCGTTTCGAAGAAGACCGTCAGCCGGGTGATCAATCGCTCGCCGCTGCTCAACGAGGATACGCGCCGCCGTGTCGAGGAGGTCATCGCCGATCTCGCCTACATCCCCAACCCGCAGGCGCGCGCGCTGGCGCTCAGGCGCAATTTCCTGATCGGGCTCGTCCACGACAATCCCAATGCGCAGATGGTGATGAACGTCCAGCAGGGCATTCTCGAGGCGCTGCACGGCACCGAGTTCGAGCTGGTGGTGCGCCCGGTCGATCGCGGCTCGGCGACGATGCTGGTCGATCTGCGGCATTTCCTCGAGCGGCAGCGGCTGTTCGGGCTCGTGCTGCTGCCGCCGATCAGCGAGAATGACACGATCGCCAAGCTCTGCGCCGAGATCGGGTGCCGCTATGTCCGGATGGGATCGGCGCCGCTCGACGATAATGACCATATGGTCGCGTCGAACGATTGCGAGGCGGTGCGCGGCGCGACCGAATATCTCATCGCGCAGGGGCATCGCCGGATCGGGCTGATCGCCGGGCCGCACGGCTTCCGCTCGGCGCGCGAACGGCGGCTGGGGTTCGAGCAGGCGCTCGCCAATGCCGGGATCGCCCTGCCGCGCAGTATGATCGCCGACGGCAATTATACCTTCGAATCGGGGCTGACCGCGGCCGAGCGCCTGCTCGACCTGATGCCGCGGCCGACCGCGATCTTCGCGTGCAACGACGAGATGGCGGCTGGCGTGATGCACGCCGCGCGGCAACGCGGGCTCGATATCCCGAAGGATCTGTCGATCGTCGGGTTCGACGATACGCCGGTTGCCGCGCATGTCTGGCCGCCACTGACGACGGTGCGCTGGCCGATCGCCTCGATGGCGCGTTCCGCCGCGCTGAAGCTGACCGCCGGGCTCGACGGCGAGGATATCGTCGAGGAGCCGTCGCTCTTCCTGTCGACGCTGATCCGCCGCGCCTCGGTCGCGGCACCGAGCCACTGACGGATTTGCGCGGATCGATCTTGCGACCCAAGCTGACACCGGTTACCAAGCCCGCCAAAGACTGGCGGGGAGGAGATTGAGAATGACACGACCGCTCGTCCTGAACCCCGATCGGCTGTTCCCGAGCGACCCCGCGACGCGGGCGATCGCGCGCACGCTCTATGCCGAGATCGCCGACCTGCCGATCGTCAGCCCGCACGGCCACACCGATGCCGGCTGGTTCGCCGACGATGCGCCGTGGAGCGATGCGACCGCGCTGCTGCTCGCGCCCGATCACTATATTTTCCGCATGCTCTACAGCCAGGGCGTCGACCTCGACGCGCTCGCCATCCCGAGCCGCGCCGGCGTCCCCGCGACCGATCCGCGCGAAGCGTGGCGGTTGTTCGCGCAGAACGTCCACCTGTTCCGCGGCACGCCGTCTCGCCTGTGGCTCGACCATGTCTTTGCCGAGGTGTTCGGCTTCGACGTCGCGCTCGATGCCAGCACTGCCGACCTGTATTTCGATACGATCGCCGAGAAGCTCGCCAGCCCGGCGTTCCGGCCGCGGGCGCTGTTCGATCGCTTCAAGATCGATTTTCTCGCGACGACCGAGGGCCCGCAGGACGATCTCGGGGCGCATCACCGCATCCGCGCGTCGGGCTGGGGTGGGCGCGTCGTCACGACGTATCGGCCCGATGGCGTGATCGACGTCGAGCATGAGCAGTTCGGCCGCGCGATGACGCGCTTCGCCGAGCTGACCGGCGAGGACGTGTACAGCTGGAGTGGGTATCTCGCCGCGCATCGCAAGCGCCGCGCCGACTTCCGCGCAGCGGGCGCGACCGCGACCGACCACGGTCACCCGACCGCCGCCACCGCCAACCTGTCGGCGCAAGAGGCCGAGGCGCTGTTCGCGAAGATCGTCGGCGGCAGCTGGACCCCGGCGGATGCCGAGCTGTTCCGCGCGCAGATGCTGACCGAGATGGCGGCGATGTCGATCGAGGACGGGATGGTGATGCAGATCCATCCGGGCTCGTTCCGCAATCACAATGCCGGCCTGTTCGCGAGCCACGGCCGCGACAAGGGCGCCGACATCCCGATGCGCACCGATTACGTCAACGCGCTGAAACCGCTGCTCGACCGGTTCGGCACCTCGACCGCGCTGTCGATCATCCTCTTCACGCTCGACGAAAGCGTCTACGCGAGAGAATTGGCGCCGCTGGCCGGGCATTATCCGTGCCTCAAGCTCGGGCCGTCGTGGTGGTTCCATGACAGCCCCGAGGGGATGCGCCGCTTCCGAGAAATGACCACCGAGACCGCGGGCTTCTACAACACCGTCGGCTTCAACGACGATACGCGCGCCTTCCTGTCGATTCCGGCGCGGCACGATGTCGCGCGGCGGATCGATTGCGGTTTCCTCGCGCAGCTCGTCGCAGAGCACCGGCTCGAGGATTGGGAAGCCGCCGATCTCGCACACGAGCTGACCAGCGGCCTCGTCCGCCGCGCTTACCGTATCGACCAACCCGAAGCCGCCGCCAAAGCGGCCTGACCCCGGAGAGCCTCCCCATGTTCGACCGTACTTATTACGCCACGCATCCCGACATGATGGAATGCGTCTCGAATGACGAATTGCGCGATCGCTATCTGATCCAGGATCTGTTCCGCGCCGGCGAATGCGTGCTCAACTACACGCATGCCGAGCGTTTCGTGATCGGCGGCGTCGCGGTTGCGGGTGGTGCGGTGAAGCTGCCCGACCAGACCGAGCCGGCCTCGGCGGCGGGGCATCCCTTCCTCGAACGGCGCGAGCTCGCGGTCGTCAATGTCGGATCGGCGCAAGGCACCGTCACCGTCGACGGCGAGGTCTTCACGCTCGGCAACAAGGACTGCCTCTACGTCACGATGGGCGCGAAGGACGTGCAGTTTTCGGGCGAAGGCGCGCGCTTCTATCTGGCGTCATGCCCGGCGCACAAGGCGTTCGCGACCAAGCTGATCTCGACCAAGGATGCGACCGCGCTCGAGCGCGGGAGCCTCGCGGAATCGAACGAGCGGACGATCTTCCAGATGGTAATCCCCGGCATTTGCGACAGCGCGCAGCTGGTGATGGGCCTGACCGTGCTCAAGCCGGGCTCGGTGTGGAACACGATGCCGCCGCACATCCATGAGCGGCGCAGCGAGATCTATTTCTACTTCGAGCTCGACGATCTCGAGAAGGACCGCGTGTTCCACTATATGGGCGAGGGCGAAGCGACGCGTCACATCGTGATGGCGAACGAGGAAGCGGTGATCAGCCCGCCCTGGTCGATCCACATGGGCTCGGGCACCAAGGCGTACGCTTTCATCTGGGCGATGGCGGGCGAGAACCAGGACTATACCGACATGAACGTGCTGGATATCTGCCAGCTGGCGTAGCCGTCTTGCTCCCCTCCCTGGAAGGGAGGGGGCGGGGGTGGGTCGGCCCGTTGTGGGTCCGACACCCGCCCTTGACCAACCCACCCCCAACCCCTCCCTTCCAGGGAGGGGAGGAGCGTATGCAATGACCAATCCCTTCGATCTCACCAACAAGGTCGCCATCGTCACCGGCGCCAACACCGGCATCGGCCAGGCGATCGCCGTCGCGCTTGCCGCCGCCGGCGCCGACGTCGCCTGCGTCGGCCGCACCCCTGCCGAGGAGACGGTCGCGCAGATCCGCGCGCTAGGACGCCGCGCCGAAATCGTCTCGGCCGATCTGTCGACGATCGCGCCTGTGCAAAGAGTCGTGGATGAAACGGTGGATAAGCTCGGCGGGCTCGACATCCTCATCAACAATGCCGGCATCATTCGCCGCGCCGACGCGGTCGATTTCACCGAGGAAGATTGGGACGCGGTGGTCGACACCAACCTCAAGTCGGTCTTCTTCCTGTGCCAGGCAGCCGGGCGCCACATGATCGCCAATGGCGGCGGCAAGATCGTCAATATCGCCTCGATGCTGACCTTCCAGGGCGGCATTCGCGTGCCGAGCTATACCGCGTCGAAGAGCGGGATCGGCGGCCTCACCAAGCTGCTCGCCAACGAATGGGCGGGTAAGGGGATCAACGTCAACGCGATCGCGCCTGGCTATATCGCGACCAACAACACCGCGGCGCTGCAGGCCGACGAGAACCGCAACCGCTCGATCCTCGAGCGCATTCCGGCGGGCAAGTGGGGCGATGCGAGCGATCTTGGCGGCGCGGCGGTGTTTCTGTGCAGCGCGGCGGCGGCCTATGTGCAAGGGCATATCCTTGCGGTCGATGGCGGCTGGCTGGCACGCTGAGCCTTCAACCGTCACCCCGGCCTTGTGCCGGGGTCCACCGCGCCGCAAGCGGGGTTGCCAAGTTGAGGAGTGGACCCCGGCACAAGGCCGGGGTGACGTAAGGGGTATCGACACATGACGTTTCTGGCTTTCGGCGAACTCATGCTGCGCCTGTCGCCGCCGGGGCGTGAACTGCTGATGCAGACTCCCAAGCTCGACGTGTGGATCGCCGGCGCCGAGGCCAATGTCGCCAGCGCGCTGGCCCGGCTCGGGCATGACGTCGCAGTCGCGAGTGCGGTGCCCGACAACGATCTCGGCCGCGCGGCGCTGACCAGCCTGCGCGGGTCGGGGGTCGACACCAAAAGCATCCTGCTGCGTGGCGAGCGGATGGGGCTGTATTTCGTCACTTCGGGCGCCGGCCTGCGCGCGACTGAAGTGATCTACGACCGCGCTTACTCGTCCTTCGCCGAGACGCCGACCGAAGCGTGGGACTGGGACGCGCTGCTCGACGGCGTCGACCGGCTGCATTTGTCGGGCATCACCCCCGCGCTCGGGCCAGTCCCCGCCGCCAGCGCGATCGCGGCGGCCGAGGCGGCGGCGGCCAAGGGCATCGCGATCTCGTTCGACGGCAATTGGCGCGGTAAATTGTGGGAGCGGTGGGACAGCGACCCGCGCGGCATCCTGACGCAATTGGTCGCGCATGCCGATCTGATGTTCGGCAACCACCGTGACATCGCGCTGCTGCTCGACCGCGACTTCGGCAGCGATGGCGAAAATCGTCGGCGCGAAGGCGTCGACGCGGCATTCGAGGCCTTCCCCAAGCTGCAGACGATCGCCTCGACCGCGCGGCACGTCGAGCATGTCGATCTCCACCGTCTTTCGGCGCGGATCGATACGCGCGAGGGGCATGCTCAAACCGAGGAAGTCGTCCTCGCCGGGATCGTCGACCGGATCGGTGGCGGCGATGCGTTTGCGGCGGGCGTGCTCCATGCCTTGCGGCGCGGTGGCGACATTGGCGAAGCGGCCAGGACCGGCCTCGCGCTCGCCGCATTGAAGCATTCGCTTCCGGGCGATGCCTCCCTGTTCCGTCAGTCCGATATCGATGCGTATCTGGCAGGCGGGCTCGATGTCCGCCGCTGAGCTGACGCGCCGCGCGCTGCTCGGCAGCGGCGCGGCGACGCTGGCGCTCGGCGCGAGCGGATTGCGCGCGGCGGGACCTGCCGCGCCGCGCACCATCGCGTGTCAGGCCGGCCGCTTCGAAGGCGTCCGGGACGGAACCACGGTCGCGTACCGCGGCATCCGCTACGGTCGCGCCGAGCGCTTTCGCGCGCCGACCTCGTTCCGCTACGGCAGCGACGTCCACCGCGCCGATCAGTTCGGCCCAGTCGCACCGCAGAGCGGGACCGGCTACGGCGCGCAATCCGAAGACTGCCTGTTCCTCAACATCTGGACTGGCCCGGGCGCGGCGCGCGCGAAGCCGGTGCTGCTCTACATCCACGGCGGCGCTTATTCGAACGGCAGCGTCACCGATCCGCTCAACGACGGCGCGACGCTTGCGGCGCGCGGCGATGTCATTGTCGTCACCGTCAACCACCGGCTCAATGCGCTCGGCTATCTCTATCTTGCGCGGCTCGATCCGCGCTTTGCCGACAGCGGCAATGCCGGGCAGCTTGACCTGATCCTCGCGCTGAAATGGGTGCGCGACAATATCGCGGCGTTCGGCGGCGATCCGAACCTCGTGATGGTGTTCGGCCAGTCGGGCGGCGGCGCGAAGATCGCTACGATGATGGGGATGCCCGCCGCACGCGGGCTGTTCCAGCGCGCGGCGACGATGAGCGGGCAGCAAGTCACCGCCTCGGGCCCGCTCAACGCGACCGCGCGCACGCGCGCCTATCTCGCCAGGCTCGGCGTCGAAGAGCGCAACCTCGCGCCGTTGCTCGCGATGCCGCCCGAACGGCTCGTCGCCGCGCTCGACGCGACCGATCCGATTTTGGGCGGCGGGGTCTATTTCGGGCCGGTGCTCGACATGAAATGGCTGGTGCGCCACCCGTTCTGGCCCGACGCCAATCCACAGGGGCTCGGCATTCCGCTGATCCTCGGCAATGTCCGCGACGAGACGCGCGGCTTCATCCCGATCGATGGCCCCAAGCTCAAGGGGCTCGGCTGGGACAACATCGCCGCGCGCATGGCGCCCGAATTGCGGATCGACGTGCTCCCCGAATGGGTCGTGTCCGAATATCGCGCGCATTTCCCCGATTGGTCGCCGGTCGACGTGTTCTACGGCGCGACCACTGCGGGGCGGAGCTGGCGCGGACAAGTGATCGAGGCCGAGGCGCGCGCACGCGCCGGAGCGCCGGCTTGGGTCTATCAGGTCAATTTCGGGTCGCGCACCGACCCACGGCGCGGCGCCTTCCACACGATGGATATCCCGCTGGTGTTCGGAACGCTCGGCGCAAGCGGATCGCAGACCGGGGTCGGCGCAGACGCCCGCGCCGCGTCGCGCGCGATGCAGGACAGCTTCGCTGCCTTCGCGCGGAGCGGCGATCCCAACCATGCCGGACTGCCGGCTTGGCCGCGCTACGACCTCGCCCGCCGCACGACGATGATGTTCGACACGGTGCCGCAAGCGGCCGACGATCCGCGCCGGTGGCAGCGCGAACTGTTCGCCCGCGTCCCCTACATTCAGCCGGGCAGCTGATTCACAAAGGCCGTTGACACCGGTTACCAAAGGCGACATTTATAGCGCCGAGACGAGATCGCCGCAGAGCGACCGTCGCTCAGGAGAGGGCCGTCGCGTTGTAATGACGCGCTATTCTCCTCTCCTGCGCACTGTTCCGCCGCTCGTTTCTGGGTGCGGTGCAGCAACCGGTGTCAATCGCCGTCGCGCGGTCGCGCGACGGGCAGGGGGGATAAGAGATGAGCCGATTTTCCGGAAACGTGCGGGCCCGCGGCGGTGTGTCGATGGGCACGCTCGCGCTAGCCTTGCTATTGCCGGCACTGGTACCGGGTACGGCCTACGCACAAGCGGGCGAAGGCCAGACGGTTGCCCTACAGCCGCCCGCCGGGTCACCCGCCACTGCGAGCGACGAGACCAGCCAGGACATCGTCGTCACCGGCTTCCGCCAGTCGCTCCAGGCGGCGCTCAACGTGAAGAAGAATTCGGTCGCCGCGGTCGATTCGATCGTCGCCGAGGATATCGCGAAGTTCCCCGACCAGAACCTCGCCGAATCGCTCCAGCGCATTCCCGGCATCTCGATCCAGCGCGACGGCGGCGAAGGTCGTGCGATCACGGTGCGCGGCCTGGGGGCGCAATTCACCCGCGTCCGCGTCAACGGGCTCGAGACGGTCGCGACCTCGACCGACGGCGCCAGCGCGAACCGCGATCGCGCGTTCGACTTCAACGTGTTCGCGTCCGAACTGTTCAGCTCGCTCGTCGTCCACAAGACCGCCGAGGCCTCGCTCGACGAAGGCTCGCTCGGCGCGGTGGTCGATCTCAACACCGGCAACCCGCTCGGCGGCAAGAAAGCCGGCTTCACCGGCGCACTGTCGGTGCAGGGATCGTACAACGATCTCGCCAAGACGCTCGGGCCGCGCGTCGCGGGGCTGCTGTCGTGGCGCAACGATGCCGGGACCTTCGGCGCCTCGGTGTCGGCGGCCTATTCGAAGCTCGACACGCTCGAGCTCGGCAACAATACGACGCGCTGGGCGCAGGCGCGCTTCGACTCGGTCAATGGCACGCCGTGTTTCTATTCTTCCAATACGAGCGCCACGCCGGTCGCCAATGCCGGCGGCCTGTATCGGTCGAGCGCCGCGTGCGACCAGGCCGCGCTCGCTTTCCATCCGCGCATCCCGCGCTACGGCGTGATCACGCGAAACCGGGAGCGGCTCGGCATCACCGGCAGCGTCCAGTTCGCGCCGACCGAATCCACCAAGGTCTCGATCGACGGCCTCTATTCGCGCTTCAAGGAGACGCGCGACGAGCAATGGGCCGAGGTTCTGCTGCGCAGCAACGAACGCTCGATCGACGTCGCGAACGCGACCTACGACAAGAACAACAATCTGGTCTCGGCGACGCTCAACGATGCGTGGGTACGCACCGAACATTATCAGCGCAAATCGTCGACCGAATTCTACCAGCTCGGCGGCACCTGGGACCAGGACGTCACCGACAAATTGCGCTTCACGCTGCTCGGCGGCTTCTCCAAATCGAATGCCAGCATCCCGCAGGAAACGACGATCGTGTTCGACGATCGCGACGCGCAGGGGTATAAATACGACTATACCAATTCGCGCAGTCCGGTGCTCAGCTTCGGCACCAGCGTGACCGATCCGGCGAACTTCCAGCTCGCCGAAATCCGCGACCGGCCTTCGAGCACGATCAACAAGTTCCGCACCGCCCAGCTGCGCGCCGAATGGGATGTCGCCGAAGGCTTCCAGATCAAGGCGGGCGGGGTCTATCGCCGCTTCAGCTTCGATACCGCGGGCTTCACGCGCGATACCGTGGTGTGCCCTGCCGCCGGCAAGGACGCCGTGCTCGGCACGATCACCTGCTCGCCGACCTCGGCGTTCGGCGCGAACGCCGTCTACGGCTTCCCGGTGACGGCGGCGTTGTCGCAGACGGTCAATCTCGGCAGTGCCGGCCAGCCCGCGGGGACGACCAGCAGCTACGTCGTAGCCAATCTGCCCGCGGCGGCGGCCTACACCAATCTCTATGGCCGCACGCCGGCGATCGACGCGAGCAACACCCGCGGCGTGGTCGAGAAAGTGACCGGCGCCTATCTCGAGTTCGACGCCACGGGGGAAGTGGCCGGGCTGCGCTACGCCCTCAACGTCGGCACGCGCTATGTCCGGACCGACCAGAGCTCGTACGGCATCAACAGTGGCGTCAACGTGACGGTCAAGCGCGACTATGACGATTGGTTGCCGTCGCTCAACTTCGCGCTCTACCCGACCGACAAGGTGATCGTCCGCGCCGCAGTGGCAAAGGTCATCACGCGGCCGACGCTCGGCAATCTGACGCCAGGCGGGACGATCGACGGGTTCAACTACCGCATCACCTTCGGCAACCCGAACCTCGATCCGTTCCGCGCGACGGCCTACGATCTCGCGCTCGAATGGTATTTCGCACCGCAGTCGATCGCGTCGGTCGCGGTGTTCAAGAAGGACATTCAGAGCTTCCCGGTGTCGCAGCCGTCGAGCGGGTCCTATGCCTCGACGGGCTTGCCGCTGTCGCTGATCCCGCCGGGCTCGCCTGCCGCAGGTGCGCCCGAAGGGCAGTTGTGGACGATCACCGGCAACGTCAACGGTGCGGGCGCAAGCCTCAAGGGGATCGAATTGTCGGTGCAAGCGCCGTTCAAGTTCCTGCCCGGGTTCCTCAGCAACTTCGGCGGGATCGCCAACGCGACCTTCGTCGATTCGACCGCCAATTACACCGTGTCGGGCCCGGTGGTGAACGCGTGCGTGCCCGGCGCGACGCCGGCGGCAGCGTGCAGCTTCGGGCCGCTGGTGACGTCGACCCGCAATGGCACCTTGTTCGGTCTGTCGAAAAAGGCGTTCAACGGCACGCTCTATTATGAGGACAGCAAGTTCAGCGCGCGCGGCTCGATCAGCTATCGCGGGCCGTATGTCGACGCTAACAGCGCCACCGGCAACATCTTCGAAGGCTATAACGCGACGACCAATATCGACGCGTCGGTGCGCTATCGCTTCACCAAATGGCTCGAGCTATCGGTCGAGGGCACCAACCTCACCGACACCTATCGCGATCGCTATACCGATCTCGATGCGAACCGGAACTACGAGAACAACCATTTCGGCCGCACGATCATCTTCGGCGCGCGCATGAAGCTCTGACGTCGAGCGCTTTTCCTCCCCTCGCGGACGGTGCCGGGCTCGGCATCGTCCGTTTTTGTTTCGGGCGCGAGCCGCTGGCACGCCCGGTCGCGAGCTTGTCCGGCTGTTTCCTGTCTGGGCACGCACGCGGTGTCTCGGCTAGGAAACACGGATGATAGATGTCGGACTGATCGGGTACGGGCTCGCCGGAGCCTCCTTCCATGCGCCGTTGATCGGCGCGGTGCCGGGGCTGCGCCTGGCGAGCGTGGTGACCTCGCGCGCTGACGCGGTGGCACGCGACTGGCCCGCGGCGAAGGCGGTGGCCGATGCCGAGGCGCTGTTCGCCGATCCGCGCATCGGCCTGGTGGTGATCGCGACGCCCGACCATCTCCATGCCCCGCTCGCCAAGGCGGCCCTCGAAGCGGGCAAACCTGTCGTGATCGACAAGCCGTTCGTCACCGATCCCGCCGATGGCGCGGCGTTGATCGCGCTCGCCGCGGCGAAGGGGCTGATGCTGTCGGCCTTCCACAATCGCCGCTGGGATGCGGACTTCCTGACCGCGCGTGCGCTGGTCGACGCCGGGACGCTTGGCGACATCGCGCTTGCCGAACTGCGTTGGGATCGCTTTCGTCCCGCGATCAAGCCCGGCTGGCGCGAGACCGAGGGGGCGGGGCTGCTCAACGATCTCGGCCCGCATCTGCTCGACCAGGCGCTGCAGCTGTTCGGGATGCCCCAGGCGCTCACCGCCGATCTCGCGACCCAGCGCGCGGCGGCGACGACCGAGGATTATTTCGAACTCACGCTGCACTATGGCGCGCGCCGGGTGATCGTCTCGGCCGCCACCTTGCTCGCGGCGCCGCGACCGCGCTTCGCGCTGCACGGGACGGGCGGGAGCTTCGTCAAATATGGCATCGACCCGCAGGAAGCCGTGCTGCGCGCGGGGTTGCCACCAACGACGCCTGGCTTCGGCGAAGATGCGCCCGAGGCCTATGGCACGCTGACCGATGCCGGCGGCGTCGGGCGCGCGGTGCCGAGCGAACGCGGCGACTGGCGGCGTTATTATGAAGGCGTCGTGGCGGCGATCACTATGGGCGTGCCGGCGCCGGTCCCGGCGGAGGAAGCGCTGACGGTCATGCGCCTGATCGCGCTTGCGCGCGAGAGTGCTGCGCGCGGGCGGAGGCTTGCTACCGCTTAGTCTGGACGGTCGATCGAACCGATCGCTCCTCCCCTCCTGCAAGCGGGAGGGGAGGAGCGATCGCCGACCGCGGCACATATCAATTCTTGGGGACGACCGGCTCACGGACCCGAGCGAGCCGGCTACCGACCGGATTATCGCGCGAGGGGTGCATGCTCGATATGCGGCAGGACATGCCGTGCGAACAAATCGGCCTCGGCGGCATGCGGATAGCCCGAAAGGATGAACGCCTCGATCCCCATCTCGCGATAGGCGTTGAGCTTGGCGAGCACCTGGTCGGGATCGCCGACGATCGCCGCGCCACAGCCCGAGCGCGCACGCCCGACGCCGGTCCACAGATTGGCTTCCGCATAGCCGTCGTCCGACGCGCCTTCGCGCAGCGCGGCCTGCGCCGCGACGCCGGCCGAGGTCGAATCGAGCGATTTCGCGCGGATCGCGGCGCCCTCGGCGGCGTCGAGCTTCGACAGCAGGCGGTCGGCAGCGGTGCGCGCCTCGGCTTCGCTGTCGCGCACGATGACATGCGCGCGGTAACCGAACTTCAGCGTGCGGCCGTGCGCGGCGGCGCGGGCGGTCATGTCGGCGATGATGCCGGCGACGACTTCCTGCTTGTCGGGCCACATCAGGAACACGTCGCAGCCCTTGGCCGCGGCTTCGCGCGCGTCGGGCGAGAGCCCGCCAAAGTACAGCAACGGCGCGTTGCCCGAGACGGTGCCGACGCGCGGCGGATCGATCTTGAGCTTCCAGAACTCGCCGTCATGGTCGAGCGGCTCGCCGTTGAGCAACGTCTTGAGGATCTGCATCGCCTCGACCGTGCGCGCATAGCGCGGGGCGGAGCCGAGCGTCTCGCCGGGCATGTCCGACGAGATGATGTTGACGGTCAGCCGCCCGCCGAGCAGCCGGTCGATCGTCGCGATCTGGCGCGCGAGCTGCGGCGGCCAGGTCTCGCCGATCCGGACCGCCATCAGCAGCGCCATGCGCTTAAGCATCGGCGCGATCGCCGCGGCGAAGGCGGTCGTGTCGATCCCGAGCTGATAGCCCGACGGCAGCAGGATATTGTCGAACCCGCCGCTCTCGGCCTGCAACACGATGTCGCGGCAATGCTCCCAGCTCGACTTGAGCTTGGCATCGGGGACGCCGAGAAACTCGTAATCGTCGTCGCACAGCGCCGAAAACCAGCTGATCTCGCAGGGGGGAAGCGCGCTCATGGGAGTTTCTCGCCACGTGCGGCGACGAGCACGTCGTACCACGTCTGGCGGGTGAACTTGACCTCGTAGACGTCGGCGATCTCACCGATCCGCGCGACGTTCTGCGTGCCGACAATCGGTATCACGCGCGCCGGATGCGCCATGATCCAGGCATAGGTCGCCGCTGCGCGCGACACGCCTGCCACGTTCGCGACGACGTCGAGCGCCGCTGCGACATTCTTGGACCGATCGTCCTCGGGCGCGCCGAGCCGCCCGCCGCCGAGCGGCGACCAGGCGAGCACGGCGATGTCGCGTTCCATCGTGAGATCGAGCAGGCCGTCGGTGATCGGCGCGAGCTCGAGTGGCGAGAATTCGGGCTGGACGGTCGCGAGCGGGATCGTCAGCAGCGCCGCCAGCGCCTGCGTCTGTGCGATCGTATAGTTCGAGACGCCGACCGCGCGGACCTTGCCGCTGGTGACCATCTCCTCGAGCGTGCGCGCGACTTCCTGTGGATGCGCGAGGATGTCGGGGCGGTGGATCTGGTAGAGATCGACCTGCTCGACCTGCAGCCGCCTGAGCGAGGTCTCGAGCGCGCGCATCAGATACGTGCGGCTCGAATCATAGGGCACGGGCGGGGTGATGCCGCCCTTGGTCGCTAGCACCATCCGGTCGCGCATGCCGGGCGTCGCGCTGAAGATCTGCCCGAGCAGCGCCTCGGCATCGCCGAACCCGCCGCTGCCGTCGAAGCCATAGATGTCGGCGGTGTCGAACAGCGTGACCCCGGCGGCAAACGCCGCCTCGATCAGCGCGCTGCCCTGCGCCGGAGTGACGCCGGCGAAACGCCACATCCCCCAGGCAATCGGCGAGACCATGATTCCGCTCTTGCCGAGCGGACGCATTTCGGGTGTAAGTGTGATTTCAGACATCGTTGTCATATGAGGCGAATCCCGTGGTAGAGCAAGTGCGATATGGCCTGGTCGGTACGGGGATGATGGGCGTCGAGCACATCACCAACCTCGCCATCACGCCGGGTGCGGTGGTGACCGCGCTTGCCGATCCCGCTGCGGGGTCGCTCGGTTGGGCGAAGGATGCGCTGGGCGACAAGGCCGGCGCTGCCACCGCTTTCGACTCGGTCGAGGCGCTCGCCAGCAGCGGGCTTTGCGATGCGGTGATCGTCGCCAGCCCGAATTTCACGCACCGCGCGGTGCTCGAGCCGCTGTTCGATGCCGGCCTCCACATCCTGTGCGAGAAGCCGCTGGCGACGACGCTCGACGATTGCCGCTGGATCGTCGATCGCGCCGCGCAGAGCGACCGCGTGTTCTGGACCGCGATGGAATATCGCTACATGCCGCCCGCGGCCGAGTTCATCGCCGACATCCATGGCGGCAAGATCGGCCGGCTGCAGATGCTGTCGATCCGCGAGCATCGCTTTCCGTTCCTGGTCAAGGTTGCCGACTGGAACCGCTTCAACCGGAACACCGGCGGGACGATGGTCGAGAAATGCTGCCACTTCTTCGACCTGATGCGGCTGATCACGCAGAGCGAGGCGGTGCGCGTCTATTGCTCGGGCGCGATGGACGTGAACCATCTCGACGAGAGCTATGGCGGCGAGCGGCCCGACATTATCGACAACAGCTATACAACGGTCGATTTTGCGAACGGTGTGCGCGCGATGCTCGACCTGTCGATGTTCGCCGATGGGGCGGAGAATCAGGAAGAGATCACCGCGGTCGGCAGCGATGCGCGGCTCGACGTGCTGATCCCCGAGGGCGCGCTGGTTCACAGCCCCCGCGTCGGCTTTCGCAATCCCAAGCAGGCGACGCGCCGCGTCGTCCATACCGACGAGACTGCGCTCAACGCGGGCAGCCATCACGGATCGACCTTCTACGAGCATCAGCGCTTCAACGCCGCGGTGCGCGGGCAGGGTCCGGTCGAGGTCACCGCGCGCGACGGGATGATGGCGGTCGCGATCGGCACCGCCGCCGAGATCAGCGCGCGCGAACATCGCGTCGTTGAAATGGCCGAGCTGGGAGTCTGACGCAAAGCATAGCTTTACTGCTGGCAAGCCTGATCACGCTGTCAGAATGACGAAGACGATAATATCCATCGAAAAGATGGGATTTCATGAAGGGGATGATGATGAAAGCGCTTTACCTGACCGGAGCCGCCACGCTGGCGCTGCTCGCCGCCACGCCGATCTATGCCCAGACCGCGCCCGCCCCCGCCCCCGGCGCGCCGGCCGAATCTTCCGCCGCCGCCGATGACAACGCCCCCGGCGACATCATCGTTACCGCGCAGAAGCGGTCCGAGCGGCTGCAGGACGTGCCGGTCGCGGTGACGGTCGTGTCGGGCGATGCGCTCGCCGCGCAGGGCAAGACCAGTCTCGAGGGTGCGCAATATCTCGTGCCGTCGCTCAACTTCCTCAAATCGGGGACGACGCTCAACCAGTCGCTGTTCCTGCGCGGCGTCGGCACCTCGACCTTCTCGATCGCGGGCGAGCCGTCGATCTCGACCGTGGTCGACGGCGTCGTGTTCGCACGCGCGGGCGAGGCGTTCGGCGATCTGGTCGACATCGACCAGCTCGAAGTGCTGCGCGGGCCGCAGGGTACGCTGTTCGGCAAGAATGCCAGCGCCGGCGTGATCAACATCATCTCGAAGAAGCCGACCAGCACCTTTGGCGGCTATGTCGAGGCGGGCTTCTTCACCGACAGCGAATATCGCGGTCGCGCCGTGCTCAACGTGCCGCTCGCCGAGGGGCTGCGCTCGCGGCTGACCGGTTTCTACACCAATTATGACGGCAACATCCGCAACACGACGACGGGCAAGCTGGTCAATGGCTGGGAACATTATGGCGGCCGCCTGCAGGTCGACGCCGATGCCGGGCCGAACGTGAAGCTCGCCTTCATCGCCGATTATCACCACAATGACGACGACTGCTGCGGGGAGGTTATCGCCACCGGGCCGATCCGGGCGTCCGACGGCGCCGTGATCACCAATCCCTCCACCGTGGCCTTGCCGACGCCGCGCGGCGCCGACACGCGCGAGCTCGCGCAGAACCTCGTCACGCGCACGACCGAGACCGGCTACGGCTTCTCGCTCCAGGCCGATATCGAGGCCGGGACGCAGACCGTCACCTCGATCACCGCCTATCGCGACTACAAGAATACCGAAATTCGCGACGGCGATTTCCTGCCCGCCGCCTATATCGGCTTCAACCAGCTGCACGATTTCGGGCCGCAGACCGGCAACACCTTCAGCCAGGAATTGCGGTTGACCTCGCCGGGCAACCAGTTCCTCACTTATGTGCTGGGGGCCTATTATTCGCGCGCCGAGAGCGAGCGAATCTTCACGCGCAACGACCAGGTCTGCAACGCGGCGGCGAGCCCCGCGCCGACCGCGCTGACGCCGTGCTCGAGTGCGCTGGCCGCGCCCTCGACCTTCCCGACCGGCACTGCCGATTTCGGATCGGTGTTCAAGAATTTCGCATTGTTCGGGCAGGGGACGATCAACATCGCGTCGCGCTTCCGCGTGATCGGCGGCTTGCGCTACACGATCGACCAGCTCGACGTGTTCCACATCCGCCGCACGGCGCTCAACGGCCCCGGCATCAACACCAATTTCGATCAGGGCGTCTACAATAACGGTCTCGGCGGCGGCGTGTCGAACGGCGTGCCGTTCCGTGCCAAGACGACCAACGAGAATCTGTCGGGCAAGGCCGGCGTGCAGTTCGATATCTCGCGCAATTCGACGGCCTATGCGACCTATGCGCGCGGCTATAAGGGGCCGGCGTACAACGTCTTCTTCAACCTGACCGCGACGGGCACCAACGTGATCGCGCCGGAGACGTCCGATTCGTACGAGATCGGCCTCAAGAACACGCTGTTCGGCGGCAAGCTGACGCTCAATCTCGCCGCTTTCTATGCCAAATATCGCAATTTCCAGGCGAACAATCCCGATCTGGTGGCGGGCGTGGTCGTCACGCGCTTCACCAATGCGGGGGACGTCTCGACGCGCGGGATCGAGCTCGACACGACCTTCCGGCCGGTGCGCGATCTCAGCCTGACCGGCGGTCTTGCCTATACCGACGCGCACGTCGACAACTTCCGCGTGCCGGCACCGGGCGCCGCCGCGGTGCCCAACGGAACGCCGCTCGGTTTCGCGCCGAAGTGGAAGGGCAATCTCGGCGTCGACTACCGGGTTCGCACCGGCGGGTTCGCCGATATCCTGCTCGGTGCGCAGGGGTCGTATCAGAGCAGCCAGCTCGGCTTGTTCTCGGCCGATGCGGTGCAGCGGCGGCTCGGCACGATTGGGGCCTATGGGCTGGTCAACCTGTCGGCCGGGCTCGTCAGCCAGGACGAGCATTACCGGCTGACCTTCCAGGTGCGCAACCTGTTCGACCAGAGCTTCGCCGCGTCGATCATCAACGGCGGGCCGGGCGGGGCGTATCGCTACCAGATCCCGCGCGATGCCGATCGCTACTTCGGCGTGACGGGCCGGGTGACGTTCTGAGCCTTTAATCCTCCGTCGCCTAGCGGGGGAGGTGGCAGCCGAAGGCTGACGGAGGGGGCCTCTCCGCGAGCGGTGCGCTTGCGGCGGGCGCCCCCTCCACCACCAGCCTGAAGGAGGCTGGTGGTCCCCCTCCCCCGCTTCGCGAGGGAGGATTTTTAGTGGGCGGCTACCAGCCCGTCGCCGCGCTCGCTCTCATCGATCGGCACGATCACCGGGATCAGCAGGTGGATCGCCAGCAGCGCCGCCAGATACGACCCCGCGCAGATCGCCAGCGCCGGCGCGTAGCCCCAGCCGTGCGCGAGCGCATAGGCCTGGAACTGGATCATCCCGATCGAGCAGAGATTGCCGCAGAACGCCGCGATCCCGATGCGCGAGCCGACCGAGCGCGCCGGGGTGATGTCGGTCGTCACGCCGAATACGTTGGTCGAGAAGCCCTGATGCGCGAACAGCACGAGGCCGAGCAGCAGCGCCGCGCTCCACGGGCTCGACACCGACTGGACGAACACCACCGGCAGCACGAGCAGGGCATAGCCCAGCATCGCGGTTTTCCGCGCGCGATTGACGCTCCAGCCCATCGCCATCAGCCGCGACGGCACGAAGCCACCGGTCAACGCCCCGCACGCCGCGAGCACATAGACCAAAGCCACCGGCAGCCCGAGCGTGCCCTGCGGGAGGCCGAACAGCCGGTGGAACAGATCGGGCAGCCACAGCAGCATGAAGAACCACACCTGATCCGACAGCACCTTGGCGATCGCGATCGCGGCGGTCTCGCGGCTGCGCAGCACGCTGAGCCATGGCACCGGCGCGGGCGCGACCGCGTCGAGCGCGACCGGCTTGATGCGGATCGCGAACCACACGACCACCCAGACGACGCCTAGCCCACCCGCGAGCAGGAACGCCGCCTGCCATCCGAACGCCACCGCCAGCGCGGGGATGAACAGCGGCGTGATGATCGCGCCGATATTGGGCGCGGTGTTACCGATGCCGAGCGCGATCTGGCGGTCCTTGTGGTTGAAATAGGTCGCCGCCGATTTGACCGCGGCGGGCGTGCCGACCGATTCGGCGATGCCGAGCACGATGCGCGCGGCGAAGAAGGCGGGGACCGAGGTGGCAAAGGCATGTGCCATGCCGGCGAGGCTCCAGATCAGCACGCCGAGCGCGAAGCCGAGCCGCAAGCCGACGCGGTCGAGGAACCAGCCCGTGCCGAGAAAGGCGAACGCCGTGGCGATCTGGAAGGCGGTGCCCATATTGGCATAGTCCTGATCGGACCATTTGAACTGCGCCTCGAGCGTCGGTTTGAGCAACGCGAGGATCTGCCGGTCGACATAATTGAGCATCACCGCGACGAACACCATCGCGACGATGATCCAGCGCGCTGCGCCGCCCCTGATTGGCACCCTGATTGCCATTCCGATCCGCTCCCGTCATTTTCGTGCGACAGCGTTGTCAGATCGAGGGCGCTTGCGCTAGACCCTACGCTCCGTCACCCCGGCCTTGTGCCGGGGGCCACCGCGCCGCAAATATTCGCAGGCCCGGTGTGCGGCACGGTGGATGCCGGAACAAGTCCGGCATGACGGATAGGAAGCATGGCGAGCAAATACCCGAAACGTCCGCTCCCGATGGCCGCCGATCTCTATGGCGACCTGTATGGCGACTTCGAGACCGCGCCCAAGCATGACTGGCGCGGCTATGTCCCCGGGCTCGTCGTGGTGGCGATGGGGACGCTAGCGGCGGGCTTCCTGTCGGATCATTATGGCGTGCCGCTGACGCTGATGGCGTTGTTGATCGGCCTCGCGCTCAATTTCCTCAGTGCCGACGCGCGGTTGACGCCGGGTCTCGCCTTCGCCTCGCGCTCGCTGCTGCGCTGGGGGATCGTGCTCGTCGGGGTGCGGATCACCTTCGGGCAGATCGTCGCGCTGGGTCCCGTAGCCTTGCTGTGCGTCGTGCTGATCGTCGCGCTGACGATGGGCGCGGGGATCCTCGCCGCGCGGCGCTTCGGCTTCGACACCGCGTTCGGCATCCTCGCCGGCGGCTCGGTCGCGATCTGTGGCGCGAGTGCGGCGATGGCGCTGGCGACGACGCTCGGCGAGAAGCGCACGACGCAGGCGCAGCTGACGCTGGTGCTGGTCGGCATCTCGGCGATGAGCGCGAGCGCGATGATGGTCTATCCGCTCGTCGCGCACGCCTTCCACATGAGCGATCTCAAGGCCGGTTTCCTGCTCGGCGCGGCGATCCACGACGTCGCGCAGGCGCTGGGGGCTGGCTATTCCTATTCGGACGGTGCGGGCGGGATTGCCGCGATCGTCAAGCTGACTCGCGTTGCCTTGCTCGCGCCGGTGCTCGCGGTGGTGGCGATGGGGCTGGCGCGCTGGGGCGGCGGGGGTGAGGGCGCGGCGAAGGGGCCGGGCGTGCCGTGGTTCGTGATCGGTTTCTTCGTGCTCGCCGGGATCAATTCGTTCGGCGTGATCCCGCCGGTCGTCGCGGGCGGCGCGGAAAAGATCGCTGCGGCGATGCTCGCGACCGCGGTGACCGCGACTGCGATCCGCTCGCCGCTCGCGCAATTGCTTGAGGCGGGGCCCAAGCCGCTGCTGGTGATCCTGATCGCGACGCTGGTGGCGTTCGGCCTGGCGCTGGCGGCGGCGTTGCTGCTGATCGGCTGAAGCTGCCTCCCCCCTGGAAGGGAGGGGATCGAAGGGTGGGTTGCTCGCAATGGGAACGTCACGCCCGCCCCAGACTGACCCACCCCCAGCCCCTTCCTTCCAGGGAGGGGAGACGGCTACGCGGCGACCGGCCCGGTCGATTCGCGCACGATCAGGTCGAACGCCACTTCGCGCCGCTCGCTCGGCGCGTCGGCGGGGGCGAGCAGGAGGTCGGCGGCGGCATAGGCCATTTCGCGCGTCGGCTGGCGGATCGTGGTGAGCGGCGGCCAGACGAAGCCGGCGAGCGCGGTATCGTCGAACCCGGCGACCGACAGCTGCCCCGGCACCGCCAGCCCGCGGCGATGCGCGACGGTCAGCACGCCCGCCGCCATGTCGTCGCTCGAGGCGAAGATCGCGGTCGGCGGCACGGCGAGCGCGAGCAGTTCCTCCGCCGCGGCCGCGCCCGAGGCGAAGTCGAAACTGCCCTCGCGCACCAGCGTCGGGTCGAGCGACAGGCCGTGCCGGCCGAGCGCGCGCGCATAGCCGCGCATCCGCTGGCCGCTCGTCGCATAGTTCGGATGGCCGGCGATGAAGCCGATCCGGCGATGGCCGAGGTCGAGCAGATGCGACGTCATCGCGGCGGCGCCGGCTTCATTGTCGATGAAGGTCGCGCTCGACAGGTCGACCGCGCTGCCCGGCGAGACGCGCACGAAGCGCACCCGGCGCCGCGCGAGCAGGTCGAGCACCTGCGGATAATCGGAGACGGGCGGGGTGAGGATCAAGCCGTCGACATGCGTCGCGTCGACCAGATTCTCGATATCGTCGAGCAACGTCGCCGAGTTGCGGTCATAGGGCTGGGCGATCATCCGCACCCCGTCCTGCGCGCAGCGATCGCGGATCCCCGACTGCATCTCGTAGACGTAATAGGGGCTGGGATTGTCGCAGATCAGCGCGATCTGGAAGCTGCGCTTGCCTGCGAGCGAGCGTGCGGCGGTGCTCGGGCGGAAGTTCAGTTCGGCAACCGCCGCCTCGACCTTGGCGCGCGTCTCGGTCCCGACATAGCGTTCCTTGTTGAGGACGCGCGAGACGGTCTTGATCGACACCCCCGAAACCCGCGATACGTCCTTGATCGTCACGCGCAAAATGTCGGCTCCCATTGCCCCGCTGCGGGTGTGCCGCAGCGGGGCAGGGTCGGCAACCGTCATCGGCGCGGTGCGCGTCAGGCCATCACGTTGCGACCGCGCTGGACAGTCGCGGTGTGGCCGATGCTCGCGGCGGCGTTTGCGGTCTTGACCGTCTCGAGCATGATCCAGTCGTTGCTCGCGCTGGTCGGGGTCAGCGTCATCGCCATGTAGCCGCGGCGCGACGTGTCGCACCATTTGAGCTCGGGATTGGCGCGGACCAACGTCGCCGCGACGACCTTGGGGTCGGCGCGCGTGGCGGCTTCGTACCCGGGCGAGCTGACCGCGTGGCCGGCGAACTCGACGCCGGCGGGCTTGCCGTCCTGGCCGAGATCGTACGCCCAGGCATTGTGGCTGTCGCCCGACAGGACGATCAGGTTCGCACCGAGCGCCTGCGCGCCCTTCAGGAAGCGCGCGCGTGCGGCGGGGTAGCCGCCCCAATTGTCGTAATTGAACGGCAGGGCCGCCTTGGCGGCGGCGACGCCGGCGAGGATGTAGTTCTTGGCGCGTGCCGGCGCATCGGCGGCGACCCAGCTCAGCGCGTCCTGCGGCATCATCGTCTCGCCCATGATCGTGCCGAAGCCGACCACCTGCCAGCGCTGACCGGCGCGGACCGATTGCGCCATCGCGTGGCTGAGCCAGCTTTCCTGCTGGCTGCCCATCATCGTCACCGCCGGGTCCATCCACGCGCCGTTGCGGAACGCCTTCAGCGCGGCGGTCGGATCGCTCGCCTTGAACAACGGCGCGACGTCGGGCTGCTTGGTGCGCGCGAGGAGCCGCGTCTCGGTGCGGAACAGCGTGGCGAGCGTGCCGATGTCGTAGGCCTTCCACGGCTCGTCCGACACCGGCATCCACTCGCGATACGCCTGGATCGAGGCGGCGCGGCGGGCATTCCAGTCGCCCTCGTCGGCCTGGTGATTCTCGGCGCCGCCCTCCCAGCTGTCATTGGCCGATTCGTGATCGTCCCATTGCACGATCATCGGCACCTTCTGGTGGAGCGCCTGCAAGGCCGGGTCGCTGCGATAGCTGGCGTAGCGGATGCGATAATCGGCGAGGTGGAGCAATTCGGTCGCCGGCAGCGGCACGCGCCCGGCGACCTGATCCTTGAGCGCGGGATAATCGCCGGTGCGATATTCGTAGAAATAGTCGCCGAGATGGATCGCCAGGTCGATGTCGTCGCGCGCTGCGGCGTGGGCGTAGGCGTTGAAATAGCCGTAGGGCATGTTCGAGCAGGAGAAGGTCGCGGTGCGGAAGCGATCGACCGGGCCGACCGGGAGCGTGCGCGTGGTGCCGACCGGCGAGAAGCTGCCATCGGGCGCGACGAAGCGGAAGTGATAGCGCGTGCCGGGCTTGAGCCCGTCGACGGTGATCTTGGCGGTGAAATCGCGCCACACGCCGGTGATCTGCGAGCCGCCCGCTGCGACGCGCGTGAAATCGGGCGTTTCGGACAGTTCGACGCGGACTTCGGCGGTGTCGCCGGTGGCGGGGACGTAGCGCGTCCACAGCAGCATCGAATCGCTGGCGGGCTCGCCGCTGGCGACCGCATGGGTGAAGCCGCGGACCGAGCTGACCGACTCGGTCTGCGCGAAGCCGGGAACGGCATAGGCGCCGAGCCCAAGCGACCCGGTCAGGAGGAACGAGCGGCGGTCGATACGGATGGTCATTAGCGAAACTCCTGCGGTTCGCGCTCCCCTGCGCTACGGATATGGCGCGTTCGTGACAGTCGCGCCAAGCCCCGTTAAGGGCGAGCCATGGCGGGACGCGCGATCGGGCCGGAAGCGGCGAGGGGGCGGTGGCTGATCGGCCTGGCCGCCATGTTCGTGCTGTTCGCGGTGCTGCATCCGATCGACCATGACGAGAGCCAATATGTCGCGGCGGCCGTGCTCGGCGCGCACGGCTATCTGCCCTATCGCGACTATGCCTATCTCCAGACCCCGCTCCAGCCGCTGGCATTCGCGCCGATCGCGTGGGCGGCGGGGGCGTTCGCCTGGCCAGCGCTGCGGCTGGTCAATGCGCTGCTCGGGACGTGCATCGTCGGCTGCGTCTGGCGCGCGGCGCGCGAGGCTGGGGCGGGGCCGCGCGCCGCACTGGCCGCGGCGGGGCTGCTGGCGGGCTGCGACATCCTGCTGTTCAGCATCGCCACCGCGCGCAACGACGCGCTGCCAGCGGCGTTGCTCAGCCTGGCGCTGATCCCGATCGCGCGTGCCGAACGCGGCACGGGGACGCGCGGCGGGGCGGTGCTGATCGGGCTGCTGCTGGCGGGCGCCGCGGCGGCGAAGCTGTCCTATGCGATTCCGGCGGCGGTATACGGCCTGTACGCGCTCGTCGACCGGCGGCATCGTCCGCTGGCGGTGCTGATCGGCGCGCTGCCGCCGCTGGCGCTGGTGGCATGGAGCTGGGTGCTTGCCCCCGACGCCTTCCTGTTCGGGACGCTGCGCTTTCCCGCGCTGGCGCCGGCCGAATATTATGCGGCCCGCCCGTGGAAGCTGTCATTGCCCGCAAAGGCGATCGACACGCTCAAGTTCCTGGCGCTTGGCCCGGCGCTGTTCGCGTTGGTCGTCGTGCGGCGGCAGTTGGCACGGCCGCGGCTGTTCGCGTGGCTGACGATCGCCGGGCTGGTCGCGGCCTTGCTCCCCGAGCCGAGCTGGCGACAATATCTGCTGCCGCTGCTGCCGCCGGCGTTCGTGCTGCTTGCGCTCGAATGGCAGCGCGCCTGGCCGGGCCGCGCGGTACGCGCCACCGCGCTGGTCTTCCTGCTCGCCGGGGTCGCCCCTACGGTGATCGCGTGGGCGACGACGCGCGGCGCGAACTCGCTGCCGGTCGCGATCGACGAGGGGCAGCGCATCCGCCGCGCACTCGATGCCGCTGGTGTCGACGGACCGGTCGCGACGCTGTCGCCGCAATTCCTCGCCGCGACCGGGCGGCTGCCCGATTTGCGCTTCGCGACCGGGCCCTTCTATTTCCGCAGCCATGCCCTGCTGTCGCCGGCAGACGAGGCGCGCCTGCAGCTCGTTTCGGCCGACCGCCTGGCGCTGCTCGACCGAGCACCCCCAGTGGCGATCCTGGTCGGCGGGGAGGGGGCATGGACCAGCGGTGACGATCGCCTCGACGCCACGCTCGAGCGTTGGGCGCGCGCCCGGCCCTATCGGGCGGTCGCGATCGATAGCGCGCGCTTTCGACTCTACGTCAGCGCACCGTAAGCATCGCGCGGTACGTGGCGTGACATTCTGCCCTCGTTTCGCCGGAAAGCGCCCCTAGCCACCCGTCATGGCCGAACCCGTAGCGCTCTCAATCCGGCCGTCCGCCTTGCGCGGCACGCGCGCAATCCCGCGCTGGGCGATCCTGTTCGTCGTCGCGGCGCTGGTCCGCGCAGTGACCTTCGGCAACCCGATCGTCCATGTCGACGAGGAATTCTATTTCACCGCGGCACGCGCGATCCTCCGCGGCGCGACCCTCTACAGCGACGTCTGGGATCGCAAGCCGGTCGGGCTGTTCCTGCTCTACATGCCGGCTGCCGCGCTGGGGGTTCCGCTCGGCATCTGGGCGTATCAGGCGATGGCGCTGGCGAGCGTGACCGCGACGGCGGCGCTGATCGCGCACCTGGCGCAGCGGGCCGGTTGGGCGCGCGGCGCGTTGCCAGCCGGTCTCGCCTACCTGTTGTGGCTCAACCTGCTCGGTGGCGAAGGGGGGCAGACACCGGTCTTCTACAATCTGCTGGTCGCATCGGCGGCAAGCCTGCTGGCGCCGCGGCCCGACGACGCGCGCTCGCGCACCGGCCGGTTTCGCGCGGGCTGTGCGGCGATGGCGCTGGTCGGATTGGCGCTGCAGATCAAATACACCGTGGTGTTCGAAGGCCTGTTCTTCGGCATGTGGTGGATGTGGCGCGAGCGGCGGTTCGGCGTATCGCGCAGAAACGTGGTGCTGGCGGCACTGCCGCTCATGCTCCTGACGGCGCTGCCGACGATCGCGGCATGGGGCTGGTTTGCGGCGCACGGCCATGGCGACGCCTTCCGCTATGCCAATTTCGAATCGATCGGCGCGCGCGGGAGCGACCCGTTGGAGCGCCAGATCGGCAATTTCGTGCTGCTGCTGCTGATTCTCTCGCCGTTGATCGCGATGACGACGCTCGCCGCGCGGCTGGCCCCGACCCGACCCGGACTGGCGCGCCAGCGCGACGCCGCGCAGGTGATGCGCCGCTGGCTGCTCGTCTGGGCGATCGTGGCGGGGTTGGCGGTGCTGCTGTTCGGCGCCTATTTCGATCATTACGGGCTGCCCTTGCTCGTCCCGCTCTGCGCCTGCTCGGCGGGCTTCTTCGCCGCGCATCGGCGTGCCGCGCAGGTCACCAAGCCGTTGCTGCTGCTGGTGCTGCTCGGCTCGCAAGCCACCGTGCTGATCAAGCGGCACACCCGTGGCACGCCGACCGAGCTTGGTGCCATCACCCAGGCGATCGGGCGCGGGCCGGGCTGCCTCTTCGTTTTTTCGGGTTCATCGATCCATTACGCGCTCGCCGATCGGTGCACGCCGACCCGCTACCAATTTTCGAGCCATCTGGTTTCGCAGCGCGAACGCCCGGCGATCGGGGTCGATCAGCGCGGCGAACTCGCGCGGGTGCTGGCGCAGCGCCCCGCCATCATAGTGGTCGGACCCGCGCATTTTGGGGATCGTGAAGATTTGCGCGCCTGGTTCGTCGCGCGCGTGCGGGCGACCTATCGCGAGACGGCGGACCTGCCGCTCGGCAACAGGCGCGTGCGAGTCTACGCGCTGCGCTGAAGCGGCGCCGCGCGCTTGGCGTCGACCAGGCCCTGATAATAGGCCATCAGATCGACCGCATGGTCGCGGTCGCTGCGCACCTTCGTGGCGGCGACGAGCGCGGCGCGGCGCAGCACGCGCTGGTCGCGCGCGAACAGCCGGTGGATCGCCATCGCCGCCGACTGCGCATCGCGCGCGGTGTAGAATTCGGACGCATGCTTGTCGGCCACTTCCATGCAGCCGCCGGTGTCGGGGACGATCAGCGGCAGGCCGCCGGCCATCGCCTCGGACGCGACGAGCCCGAACGGCTCGGCCTCCGAGCCATGGATCAGTGCGTCGCAACTCGCGACGATCCGCGCGAGCCGCTCGCGATCATAGACCGGGCGGAACATGCGGATGTGCGGGGAGCCGGCGATCCGCGCCTCGATCTGGCGGCTCTCGACGCCGTTACCGAGCAGGATCAGCCCGACCGGCAGATCCGAGCCGGCGCGTTCGACCGCGTCGATCACCAGGCGCCAGCGCTTCTCGGGATGATGCCGCCCGAGCCCGAGCAGCAGATGCCCGCTCGGCGGCAGGTCGCACTGCGCGAGCAATGCCGCGCGCAGCCGGTCGTCGCGCAGATCGGGCGAGAAGTGGCCGCGCTCGATGCCGAGCGGCATCGACGCGTCGATCCGCACGCCGCGCCCCATCAGCCGCTTCTCGAGCGCCGGGCCGTTGGTGACGACCGCGTCGAAATGCTTGAGGAAGCGCGACATGTAGCGGCTGTACCAGGAGAAGGCCTGTTCGAGCCGCTCCTGCGGCGCCATCCCCTCGAACCAGCGCAGCGCATAGGCCGCCATATTGTCGTTGTGCATGAAGAACGCCTTGACCGCGCCCTCCGGATATTTCGGCTGCCACTTGCCGATCACCCAGGGCAGGCGCCACGGCGACGAGGTCTCGACCACGTCGGGCTGGAGCGCGTCGAGCCAGCGCACGATCGGCGCGGCCTCCCAGAACAACCCGTAATTCTGGTCGAGCGGGAGATGCCCGGTCTCGATCCAGATCACCTTGCCGCCGCCGGGCCGTTCCTCGACCGCATTCTCGCGGCCGGGCGCGAGCACGATCAGCTCATGCCCGAGATCGGACATGATCCCCATCTTGCGGTCGATATAGGTGCGCACCCCGCCGCCGGTCGGCGAGTAGAATTCGTTGACGTCGACGATACGCATCGCAGGATCAGCTCCCGAGCGGGCTGAAGCCACCGAGCCCGCGCAGATATTGGGCGCGAATGGTCGTCGTCACAACCCCCTCGGGTACGACGATCCGCGCCATGTCGAGCTTGGGGCGGGTACGGCCGAGCTTGACGTTGCTGGCAAAGCCCGCGCCGTCCGCCCAGAAGTTGAACTTGTTCTTGCCGTCGCGATTGTGCGTGAAGAGCAAGGCATAGGGGCCGGGGGTCGGCACGCGGATGCACAGGCTGATCGGCCCGGTCTGCGGGGTCGGCAGCCGCACGCGGCGGAAGAACTTGCCTTCCTTGATCAGGTCGCGATCGTCCTTGAGGAAATCGGCCTCGGTCGCGGGATAGAGTTCGAGCTTCAATTCGCCGGTGCGGTCCTTCAGCCCTTCGACATTGACGCGGATCGCCGGGCCGCCTGCGCTGCACGCCGCCGCATCGCTGCCGAGCACTTGCGCGGCAGACGCCATCGTCGGGAGCAGGGACGCTGCGAGCAGCGCTGCCACGCCAGCCAGAATCTTGCGCATCTTCAATTCTTCCTCACCAGGCCGACCAGCCCGAAGATCGCGATCAACACGACATGGACGAGCAGGGGCAGCGCCGCGGTCACCGCGATCAGCACCGACAGTTCCGCGTCTTGCCCGATCAATAGGGTGGCGAAGGTGGCGAAAAGAAGGTCCTTGTTCGGCACGAGCGGCAAGCGCCCGACGATCATCCGCGCCGCCGACAGCAGCAGCCACATGCCGAGCGTGACCGTCGGCAGGCCGTAATGCCAGGTGAAGGCGATCAGCACGCAGCCCGCGATCAAGCGCAGGCAATGGATGCCGAAGATCCACCACAAGGTCGCGCGCGGCAATGAGAAGACGCGCTTGGAAAAGATCAGGAACGGCAGCGACATCGCGAACACCGCGATCACCGACCAGATCGCATTGTGCAGGCCGTGCGGGGTGAGCAGGCCGATGCCGAGCGGCATGGCGACCGCGATCATCGCCAGCGTCACCATGTTGCCGGCGATCGCCGAGAGGATGCTGACGTCCTTCACCGCGCCGAACGGCGCCGCGACCATCGACGAACGCTGCCGCGCCCAGGCGTAGAAATAGGCCTCGCCCGAATAATTGAGGATGTCGTTGGCGATGCGCTTCTTGGTCAGCGCGACGAACCCCGCCGCCGGGATTCCCCACAGCCGGCGAAAGATGATGAAGTCGCCAGTGACCGGCGCGATGTAGAGCAAGGCGAAGAAGAGGTAGAACAGCGGGTTGGTCGGCATTGCCGAGATCAGGCTGTCGACCCCGAGTGCGCGCAGCTTCAGCGCGAGCCAGACGATCATCACGACCGTGACCGCCGCGCCGAGGAAGGCCGGCCAGCGTCGCTTGAGCGGCTTCATCGGTTCCAGCCCCGCGAGATCGGGGCCCGTGAAATCGGGTGTGGCGTCGAAGCCTGGCACGGGCGGCAAGGGGATGGCGCCACCCGGGGGAGGTGTCGCGGCGCCGATGCCGGGCCCAATCGTCGATTTTGTCACGTGGCGCGTTTGTCCGCTGGTTCAAGCCGGTCTCGGCGATGCCTTGGCGCGCTTTAGCGGCAGAAGTGTGGCGCGGCAAATCGGCCCGCGCGCGGGGCTCCGACACGCCGCGTCGAGCTTTTCGGAAAACCAGCGTTTATGGCCACCTATGCGAAACCTTTGCGACAAACTCGCGTTACACATTGCCTCCTATGCTGAGCCCCCGCCCCCCCGCTGCGCACATTCTTGCCTTCGCCCAGACGCTCGATGGCGGCGGGGTCGAGAAGGCGTTGCTGCGCCTGGTGCACGGGTGGACCGATCTCGGGCGGCGCGTGACGCTCGTTGTCGGCGATGCCGCCGGACCGCTCGCTCGCGAGCTGCCGGCCGGAGTCGAGACACGGCTGATCGGTCGCTCGACGATGCTCGGCATGGGCGCGCTCGCCACGCTGACGCACGAGATCGGGCCCGACATCCTGTTCTGCCCGGGCAATCATTATTCGGCGCTCGCGGCGTGGACCAGGGTGCGACTCGGGCGGGAATGCCCGCCGATCGTCGCCAAGATCTCGAACGCGCTGGTACGGCGCGATCATGGCGCGGCGCTGGCGATGGCGTATCGCCGCTGGCTGCGCTGGCATCCGAGCTTCGTCGATCGGCTCGTCGCGATGAGCCCGGCGATGGCCGAGGAAGCGCGCACCGAGATGGGCGCGAGCGCGGCGATGTTGAGCGTCATCCCCAATCCGCCGGTCCGCGCGGTGCCGGGCGCGCCGCTGCCGCCGCTGCCGACCGGGCGCTTCCTCGTCGGGGTCGGGCGGCTCGCGCCGCAAAAGCGCTGGGACCGGCTGGTCGATGCCTTCGCGACGATCGCGGACCGCGATGTCGCGCTGATGATCGTCGGCGAAGGCAGCGAGCGGTCCGCGCTCGAGGCGCAGATCGCCGCGCGCGGGCTTGGCGGGCGGGTGTCGCTGCCCGGCCACGTCGCCGACCCGACGCCGATCATCAAGCGCGCCGCCGCGCTCGCGCTAGTCTCCGATTTCGAAGGCGTGCCCGGCGTGCTGCGCGAATCGCTCGCGGTCGGCACGCCGGTGATCAGCACCGATTCGAGCGTCGCGGTGCGCGAGATCGTGTCGAGCCCGACGCTGGGCAGTATCGTCGCACCCGACGATCCGGCGGCGCTCGTCGCTGCGCTCGACCACTGGCTCGCGCGCGGGCAGCGCCGCCCGCGCCCGGTGCCGCAGCCGGGCGAAGATGCCGCGGCCGCCTATCTCGACCTGTTCGACGAAGTCGTGCTCGAACGGCGGTTCAACCGCGCGGCTTGACCGCGTCGGGGTGCGCGGCGGCGATCTCGGGTAGCGCCAGCGCTGCCTGGTCGGCGGCGCACAGGCGGGGCCAGGCGTCGAGCGGTACCGCGAAGCGCCGCGCGTTGTAGAGCTGCGGGATCAGGCAGACGTCGGCGAGGTTGGGCGCGTCGCCGCCGAGGAACGGTCCCGGCAGGTCGGCGGTCATCGCCTCGAGCGCGGTGAGGCCCTCGACCACCCAGTGCCGATACCACGCCTCGCGCGCCTCCTGGTCCGCGCCGAATTGCGCGGTCAGCCGGTTGAGCACGCGCAGATTGTCGATCGGGTGAATGTCGGCGGCGATCGCCAGCGCCTGCGCGAGCACGCGCGCCCGGATGATCGGGTCGGCGGGCAGCAGCGCCGGGGTCGGGTGCGTCGCCTCGAGATAGTCGATGATCGCCAGGCTCTGCGTCAGCACCGTACCGCCGATGTCGAGCGCGGGGAGCAGCCCCTGCGGGTTGCGCGCGAGAAACTCGGGCGCGCGCTGCGCGCCCTGCGTCAGGTCGACGCCCACGCTGCGATAGGCGATCCGTTTCAGGTTGAGCGCTATCCGGACGCGATAGGCGGCGGACGAGCGCCAATAATCGTAGAGGATCACGCTTCCGCCTCGCTTTCCGCCTCCGAGCTGCGTTCGAGCGCAACCTTGATCATAGCGGTCATCGGGTCGGCGAGCGTCAGGCCGAGGATCCCGAACAGCGTACCGGCCAGGATCTGCGCCGAGAGCGTGAGCGCAGGCGGCAGGTCGACCGTCTTCTTTGCGACCATCGGGATCACGACATAGCCGTCGACCGCCTGGATGAAGACATAGATGCCGATCGCCCAGAAGCCGGTTTGTGTCCCGGCGCTGAATCCGACCGCGACCATCAGGATGCCGCTGGTGATCGCGCCGATGTTGGGGATGAACGCGAGCAGGCCGGTGATGATGCCGAGCACCAGCGCCATCGGCACACCGGCGAACGCGAGCGCCACGCCGGTCATCGCGCCTTCGAGCGCCATGCCGAACAGGCGCCCGGCGAGCAGGCGGCGCATCGTCTTTGCCATTTCGTCGATCGTCCCGGCAAAGCGCGGACGCGCCTCGCGCGGGATCATCCATTCGAGACCGCGCCCGTAGAGGCGCGGCTCCATCGCGACGAACAGGCCGATCACCAGCACCATGACGAGGCTGGCGAAGGCGCTGAACACGATTCCGACATAGCCCGTCAGCTTGCCGAACGATCCGAGCGCCTGCTGCAGCATGCCGCTGATGTCGGTCTGTTGCGGCATGATGCCCTTGCTCGTCGCCCAGGCCGCGAGACGCGATGCCTGGCTGATCAAAGTCTGTTGCAGCTGCGCGAACTGCGCGGTGACCTGGACGCCGGTCAGCCACACCAGCCCGACGAGGAACAGCACCGTCAGCAGGACGATGATCAGCAGCCGCCACGACCGCCCGATCGGCAGCACCCGCCCGAGCAGCCGCACGCCGCCATCGAGCATCGAGGCGAACACCAGCCCGCCGAAGATGATCAGCAGCGGATGCACCAGCAGCACGAATAGCGCGATTCCACAGGCCAGTCCGAGCCACACCGTCGCGCGCGTGAGTTCCTTGCGGACGAACGGATCGCGCAGTTCGTTGGGCGCCGGTTCGGTCACGAGCTGGGCCGATTGGGGGGTATCGCTCAAGGATTACGCTCCGCATGCAGGGATGTGCCCGACCGACCGGCGCGGAACGACTGACCCCAGGTCAGGGGGTTCCAGCTGCCCAGGCCGGTTTTCGAGAAAGTGACAAATTCGGCGCGACCGCCGAGATATTCCCACGGCACCGGACCGCCCAGGCCCTGCTCCGCCAGGCTGAAACGGCTGTCGGCGCTGCGGTCACGATTGTCGCCCATCAGGAAGACATGGCCTGCGGGGATCGTCACTTCCTTGTAATTGTCGCCGACCGATTCGCCGAGCTCGACCGTGTCGTAATGGCGGCCGTTGGGCAACGTCTCGGTGACCACGGGAACGTGGCAGACGGCCTTGCCGTCGGGGCCGGTGCGCAGTGCATCGTCGCCCAGGTCGCAGGTCTCGCGCTCGGGTGGGGGAAGCTGGAGGCCGCCATAATTGGGAATGTCGACATAATGCAGCGGGCCGCGCTTCACGGGGACACCGTTGAGGATGACGGTGCCGTTGCGCACCTCGAGCCGGTCGCCGGGCAAGCCGATCAGCCGCTTGATATAGTCGGTCTCGGTCCCGGGCGGCGTCACGATCACGACGTCGCCGCGCTCGGGCAGTCGACCGAGCAGTCGGCCATGGATGAACGGCAGCAGATGGAAGGTCGGCGAGACGAACGACCAGCCGTAGGGGAATTTGCTCACCACCAGCTGGTCGCCGACGAGCAGGCCCGGCAGCATCGATTCGGACGGGATGTAGAACGGCTTGGCGATGAAGGTATGGAAACCGAGCACCGCGAGGATTAGCCAGAAGATGCCACGCAGCTCGCCGAGCCAGTCGGTGCGCGGCTTGCGGGCCGGCGGGGTGGCGGCATCGGGCTTGCCTGGCTCAGTCATCTCTTCCGTGCCCAGGGCCAGATCCTCACTCATACGCTGTCCTTCATGACCGCCTCGATGATCACGAAGGCCTGCGCCCAGGGATGATCGTCGGTCATCGTCAAATGTACCTTTGCGACGTGGCCGTCGGGAGTCAGTGCGTCAAGCCTGGCCTTCGCCCCGCCGCTCAGCGCCAGCGTCGGCGCTCCGGAGGGGGCGTTGACCACGCCGATGTCCCGCATGAACACGCCAGCCTTGAATCCGGTACCGACCGCTTTCGAAAAAGCTTCCTTGGCGGCGAAGCGCTTGGCGAGCGTGCCGGCCTTGGTGAACGGCCGGCGCGCCGCCTTGGCGCGCTCGACGTCTGTAAAGACACGGTTTTCGAAGCGGTCGCCGAAACGGTCGAGCGATGCCTGGATCCGCTCGATATTGCACAGGTCGGAGCCGAGGCCGATGATCATGCCCAATCCCCCTCCCGCTTGCGGGAGGGGTTAGGGGAGGGGCGTGCCTCGAGTGCCGCGCTAGCGAGAACAGGCCCTCCCCCGGCCCCTCCCGCAAGCGGGAGGGGAGCAGGTTGCGCGCGCTTCACCGTGCCGCGTCCATCGCCGAGCGCATCTGTCGGACCGATTCGGCCAGACCGACGAACAGCGCTTCGCCGACCAGGAAATGGCCGATGTTGAGCTCGCGGACCTGCGGGATCGCGGCGATCGGCGCGACGTTGGCGTAGGTCAGGCCGTGGCCGGCATGGATCTCGATCCCGTTCTTGGCAGCCAGGGCCGCCGCATCGGCGAGGCGGCGCAGCTCGAGCGTCCGCGCTTCGCCGTCGATCTCGGCATAGCGGCCGGTATGCAGCTCGATCACTGGAGCGCCGAGCCGGATCGCGGCGTCGATCTGCCGCGCGTCGGGTTCGATGAACAGCGAGACGCGAATCCCCGCATCGCGCAACGCCGCGACCAAGGGCGCGAGCCGATCGTAGCGCCCGGCGGCGTCGAGCCCGCCTTCGGTGGTCAGCTCCTCGCGCTTTTCGGGGACGATGCACGCGGCGTGCGGACGGTGGCGCAGCGCGATCGCCAGCATCTCGTCGGTCGCCGCCATTTCGAGGTTTAGCGGGATCGTCAGCTGCTGCGACAGGCGCGCGATGTCGTCGTCGGTGATGTGCCGCCGGTCCTCGCGCAGATGCGCGGTGATGCCGTCGGCGCCCGCCTCGGCAGCGAGCAACGCCGCGCGTACCGGATCGGGATAGCCCGAGCCGCGCGCGTTGCGGACGGTGGCGACATGATCGATGTTGACGCCGAGGCGGAGGTCGCGGGTCATGCCGCGCGGCTCCCCGGCTTGATCGCCGGGATCGCGGCGAGTTCGGGCGGCAGTGCGTCGGCGGCGTAGGTCGGAACGTCGAGCGCGATCAGCGGGAAGAAGGGGACGCCGAGCTCGGCGGTGCCGCTCGAGCGGTCGACCAGTGCCGCCGCCGCGATCGTCTCGCCGCCGGCGCGCCCGATCGCGGCGATCGCCTCGCGCGAGCTGAGCCCGGTGGTGACGACGTCTTCCATCATCAGCACCTTGGTGCCCGGCGCGATGCGGAAGCCGCGGCGCAGTTCGAACACGCCCTCGGGCCGCTCGAGGAACATCGCTGGTACGCCGAGCGCGCGGCCCATCTCGTGCCCTGCGATGACGCCGCCCATCGCCGGCGAAATCACCGCGGCGATCTGGCTGCGGATCTCGGCGGGCAGGCGGGCGGCGAGCGCGTCGGCCAGCCGCGCGCCGCGCGCTGGGTCCATCAGCACGCGCGCGCATTGCAGATAGCGCGGGCTGCGCAGCCCCGACGACAGGATGAAATGCCCTTCGAGCAGCGCCTCTGCGGCGCGGAATTCGGCGAGAACGTCGTCGTCGGTCATGGCGTGATGGTCCTGCAGGAAGAGCCGGCTGATTAGGGTTACAGGCGGCGCGACGCAACGATTGCGCCAAAAAAGGCGGTTACGCGGGTTGAGGCGAGAGCCGAGCCTGCTATAGGCCAAGGTATAGAGGCGTATCCCCGTCTTGATAATGCCGTAAAAGCGGTGCTCGCAGAGGGTAGAAGCAGAAGATGCGTATGATCGGGATCAAATCGATCGTGCTGGCCGCAGGCCTCGCGATGCTAAGCATCGGGGCCGCAGACGCTGCACCCCAAGCCGCGCCGATCGTTCCGGTCACCCAAGCTGCCGGTGCCGCTCCCGTTGCTGGAGCCCCTGCTGCCGCTCCTGCTCCTGTCGTGTCGAATGACCCGATGCTCGCGGTCGACGGTGGCCCGGCGGTCGCGATCGACCCCAAGGTCGGCCAGCCGGTCGACGGCCTGATCACCATCCAGCCGCAGGTCACGCCGAATGGCCGCCAGGCCTTGTGGTTCCACAACTGGCTGCTGGTGCCGACGATCACCGCGATCACGATCTTCGTGCTGCTGCTGCTGATGTGGGTGGTGTTCCGCTATCGCCGCGCGCGCAACCCGGTCGCGTCGAAGACCTCGCACAACACGATCCTCGAAGTGCTGTGGACCGGCCTGCCGGTGCTGATCCTGCTCGGCCTCGCGCTCCCCTCGATCGGGCTGCTGCAGGCGCAGTACAAGCCCGCGCCGAAGACCGCGGTGACGCTCAAGGCGATCGGCAACCAGTGGTACTGGTCGTATCAATATCCCGACAATGGCGGGTTCGAGGTCACCTCGAACATGCTCAAGGAGGCCAATGAGGTCGGCAAGGGCGAGCGCGCCCGTACCGCCGCCGACGGCCCGCGCCTGCTGGCGACCGACAATCGCGTCGTGCTCCCGGTCGGCGTGCCGATCCGCCTGATCACCACCTCGAACGACGTGATCCACAGCTGGGAAATCCCGGCTTTCTGGATCAAGCTCGACGCCGTCCCCGGTCGCTTGAACGAGACCAGCTTCACGATCGACAAGCCAGGCGTCTATTTCGGCGTCTGCTCCGAGCTGTGCGGCGCGCGCCATGGCTACATGCCGATCACGGTGGTGGCGGTCGCCCCGAACGTCTTCGCGCAGTGGGTCAAGGCCAAGGGCGGCACGATGCCGGGCGCGGCCGCAGCGCCGGTCACCGCGGCACCTGCTGCCGCCGCACCCGCTACCGACGTGACCGCGAACGTCACCGGTCCGGTCGAAGCCGGCACCGCCACCGGACCTGTCAGAAACACGAGCGCGACGGCCAACGCCGCCGGCGCCGGCACAGTTGGACAATAAGCCATGACCGACTCCGCTCTTACCGCGCACGCGTTCGACGCGCACCCGCACTCGGATGCGCACGCACATGACGATCACCAGATGTCGTTCTTCGCGCGCTGGTTCATGTCGACCAACCACAAGGACATCGGGACGCTGTACCTGATCTTCGCGATCACCGCGGGGATCATCGGCGGCGCGATCTCGGGCCTGATGCGCGCCGAGCTGGCGCATCCCGGCATCCAATATCTCGGCTATTGGGCGAGCTTCCTGCCCGGTGGCGAGCAGGGGCTCGATCACTCGCTCCATCTGTGGAACGTGCTGATCACCGCGCACGGCCTGATCATGGTGTTCTTCATGGTGATGCCGGCAATGATCGGCGGCTTCGGCAACTGGTTCGTGCCGATCATGATCGGCGCGCCCGACATGGCCTTCCCGCGGATGAACAACATCTCGTTCTGGCTGCTGATCCCCTCGTTCACGCTGCTGCTCGCCTCGCCCTTCTTCGGTGGCGCGGGTAACGGCTGGACGCTCTACGCACCGCTCTCGACCTATGGCGAGCCGGGGCCGTCGACCGACATGGCGATCCTCTCGCTCCATCTCGCGGGCGCCTCGTCGATCCTCGGCGCGATCAACTTCATCACGACGATCTTCAACATGCGCGCGCCGGGCATGACGCTGCACAAGATGCCGCTGTTCGTGTGGTCGGTGCTGGTCACCGCCTTCCTGCTGCTGCTCGCGCTGCCGGTGCTCGCCGCGGCGATCACGATGCTGCTGACCGATCGCAACTTCGGCACGACCTTCTTCGATCCGGCCGGCGGCGGCGATCCGATCCTCTACCAGCATCTGTTCTGGTTCTTCGGTCACCCCGAGGTCTACATCATGATCCTGCCGGGCTTCGGCATCGTCAGCCAGGTGATCTCGACCTTCTCGAAGAAGCCCGTGTTCGGCTATCTCGGCATGGCGTACGCCATGGTCGCGATCGGCGTTGTCGGCTTCGTCGTGTGGGCGCACCACATGTTCACCACCGGTCTCAGCGTGAACACCAAGATGTACTTCACCGCGGCGACGATGGTGATCGCGGTGCCGACCGGCATCAAGATCTTCTCGTGGATCGCGACGATGTGGGGCGGCTCGATCAGCTTCAAGACCCCGATGCTGTGGGCGATCGGCTTCATCTTCATGTTCACCGTCGGCGGCGTGACCGGGGTCGTGCTCGCCAACGGCGGCATCGATGATTACATGCAGGACAGCTATTACGTGGTGGCGCATTTCCACTACGTGCTGTCACTCGGCGCGGTGTTCTCGCTGTTCTGCGGCTTCTATTACTGGTTCCCGAAGATGTCGGGCAAGATGTACAACGAGTTCCTCGGTCAGGTACACTATTGGGTGTTCTTCATCGGCGTGAACGTCCTGTTCTTCCCGATGCACTTCCTCGGGCTCCAGAACATGCAGCGCCGCGTGCCCGACTATACCGATGCGCTCGCGCAGTGGAACTGGGTCGCCTCGATCGGCTACATGATCATGGCGGCGTCGATGGTCGTGTTCTTCGTCAACCTCGTCATCTCGCTGATGTCGGGCAAGAAGGCCGGCGACAATCCGTGGGGCGACGGCGCGACGACGCTCGAATGGACGCTGTCGAGTCCGCCGCCGTATCACCAGTTCGAGACGCTGCCGCGGATCGACTGAGCGTGAAACGCCCTCTTCCGTACGCGGGGAAGGGCGCTTCTTATTCCCCTCCCGCTTGCGGGAGGGGCTAGGGGAGGGCAGTGGGGGCCTTTCTCGACAGGCCTCCCCCGACCCCTCCCGCAAGCGGGAGGGGGGAAGAAGTGAAATGACCGTAACCACGCTTACCCCGACCGCCACGCTGCCCGCCGACTGGCGCGATTTCTTCGCGCTGACCAAGCCGCGCGTGATGCGTTCGGTCGTGTTCACCGCGCTCTGCGGGATGCTCGCGGCGCCGGTGCAGCTGCCGTTCGTGCTCGCCTTCACCGCGATCCTGTGCATCGCGCTGGCCGCGGGCGCGGCGGGGGCGCTCAACCAATGGTATGAATCGGACATCGATGCGCTGATGAAGCGCACCGCCAACCGGCCGCTGCCGGCGGGCAAGATGGACCGCGAGACCGCGCTCCAGTTCGGCGTCGCGCTGGGCGTCTTCTCGGTGCTGCTGATGGGGATGGCGATCGGGCTGATCGCCGCCGCCTTGCTCGCCGCGTCGATCCTGTTCTACGTGCTGGTCTACACCGTCGGCCTCAAGCGCCGTACGCCGCAGAACATCGTCATCGGCGGCGCCGCCGGTGCCTTCCCGCCGCTGATCGGCTGGGTCGCGGCGACCGGCAGCATCTCGACGCTGCCGCTGCTGATGTTCGCGATCATCTTCCTGTGGACTCCGCCGCACAGCTGGGCGCTCGCGCTGCTGATCCGCGACGATTACGCCAAGGGCGGCGTGCCGATGCTGCCGGTCGTGGCGAGCGCGCGCACGACGCGCTGGCAGATGTTGTTCTACGCCGTGCTGATGGCCGCGGCGGCAGTGTCGCCCTGGGCGCTCGATCTGGCGGGAACGACCTATGGCGTGATCGCAGCGGCAACGTCGGCAATCTTCCTCGGGCTCACCGTATGGGTGGTCGCCGCGGCGGCACCTACACCCAAGGCGATGAAGGCCGAACGCTATCTGTTCGTCTATTCGATCGGCTATATCCTCGTGATCTTCGCCTCCCTCGCTTTCGATCGGCTGACCGCATGATCCCCAACCCGCCGGGCGACCCGCACGCCGACCTCGTCCGCAAGCGCCAACGCACGCGTGCCGCGGTGCTCGGCGTGATCCTCGGCGCGTTTGTCGTGCTGGTGTTCGCGATCACCATCGCCAAAATCAAGGCAGGGATGCCACACTGATGGTCCTCGACGGCAAGCTTCGCACCGCGCTCTTTGCCGTCCTCGGCATCTGCTTCATGACCGGGCTCGGCTGGGCGAGCATCCCGCTCTACCGGATGTTCTGCCAGGCGACCGGGCTCAACGGCACCACGCAACGCGGATTGGTCGCACCGGGCGCGGTCAACCGGCAGATCCGCATCGATTTCGACACCAACGTCGCGCCGCACATGCCGTGGAAATTCGCGCCCGAGCACCCGTCGGAGACGGTCGACATCGGCGCGCGCGACATGGCGTTCTTCACCGCGACCAACATGTCGGACAAGCCGATCACCGGCACCGCGACGTTCAACGTGACGCCGTATCAAGTCGGAAAATATTTCACCAAGATCCAGTGCTTCTGCTTTACCCAGCAGACGCTCAAGCCCGGTGAGACCGCGCGGATGCCGGTGATCTTCTTCGTCGACCCCAAGATCCTGCAGGATCCCGACGCAAGCGACGTCCAGACGATCACGCTCAGCTACACATTTTACCCGGTGGATTCCGCGAAGGCCAAAGGCTAGAGCGGAAGCGTAGGGACGGATTAGACCAGAAGAGGGAAAACCCATGGCCGGCGCCAAGAACCACGATTACCATATCCTGCCGCCCAGCATCTGGCCCCTGGCGGGCTCGATGGCGGCGCTGGTGATGGCGGCGGGCGGCATCATGTGGATGCATTCGGCGGCCGGTGGCGGGCTGATCTTCTACGCCGGCGTCGCGGGCGTGCTCGCGGTGATGTACGGCTGGTGGAACCAGGTCATTAAGGAAGCGCATGCCGGCGATCATACGCCGGTGGTGCAGCTCCACCTGCGCTACGGCATGATCCTGTTCATCGCCTCCGAAGTGATGTTCTTCGTCGGGTGGTTCTGGGCGTTCTTCGATTTCTCGTTGTTCCCGGCGCACATAGCGTACGATTCGGTTGCCAAGACGGTCAGCGTCGTCAGCGACGTCGCGGGGACCTGGCCGCCCAAGGGCCTCGACGTGATCGACGCCTTCCGCTTCCCGCTGCTCAACACGCTGATCCTGCTGACCAGCGGCACGACGATCACCTGGGCGCATCATGCGCTGATCCACGGTGACCGCGACGGGCTGAAGAAGGGGCTTTGGCTGACGATCGTGCTCGGTCTGATCTTCAGCTGCATCCAGGCCTACGAATATGCCGAGGCGCCCTTCCCCTTCAAGGGGCTCAACTATGGCGCGTCCTTCTTCATGGCGACCGGCTTCCACGGCTTCCACGTGATGATCGGCACGATCTTCCTGATCATCTGCCAGATCCGCGTCTATCGCGGCGACTTCACCCCCAAGCAGCATTTCGGCTTCGAAGCCGCTGCCTGGTACTGGCACTTCGTCGATGTGGTGTGGCTGTTCCTGTTCGTGTCGATCTACGTCTGGGGTGGCTGGGGCGCACCGGTCCACGCCGGATGAGGCGATGACCGAGCCGCGGGCCGAGGCCGTCACGCCGACGCCCGTTGCGGCGCCTCCCGTCGCGGCGGCGCTCAAGGGCCTGTGCCCGCGCTGCGGCGCGCCGGGGCTGTTCAAGGGACTGCTCGACTTCAGCGATCGCTGCAAAACGTGCGGGCTTGATTTCACGACCTTCAACGTCGGCGACGGGCCGGCGGCGATCCTGACGCTGGTGCTCGGCGCGATCGTCGTCGGGCTCGCGATCACGATCCAGCTCGCCTACGGCCCGCCGATCTGGTTGCAGATGCTGATCTGGTTGCCGGTCACCGTGGTCAGCGTGGTTGGATCGCTGCGCATCGCCAAGGCGGCGCTGCTCGGCTCGGAATATCGCACCGCCGCGCATGAAGGGCGCATCGCCTCGCCCGAGCCGCGACCATGAAACGCGTTCCCGTCATCCCGACGATCATCGTCGCGCTCGCGATCGTCGCGATGATCGGGCTCGGCGTCTGGCAGCTCGAGCGGCGGAGCGAGAAGGCGGCCTTGCTCGCCCGCTACGCGCGCAACGCAACGCTGCCGCCGATGGCGTTTCCGCGCGATGCGACCGACAGCGGCCTGCTCTTCCGCCGCGCGAGCGCGCTCTGCCTCGAGCCGACGAGCTTCGCGATCGAAGGCGGCCGCAACGCGCGCGGCGGCACCGGCTGGCGCCAGATCGCTCAGTGCCGCACCGGCGCCGAGGGGCCGGGCTTCAAGGTTCAGCTCGGCTTCGGCAACGACCCCCACGCCAAGCCCAATTGGAAAGGCGGGCCGGTCGCCGGCTACCTGACCTACGCGCCCGACCATGCCGCGCTGATCGCGGGCATGGTCGGCGAGGGGACGCCCAAGACGCTGATGCTAGTCGCCGATCCGCCGGCGGCCGGACTCGACGCGAACCCCGGCCCCGATCTGACGGCAGTGCCGAACAATCATCTGGCCTATGCGGTACAATGGTTCGTGTTCGCGGCGCTCGCCGCAATTATCTATGCGCTGGCGCTGCGGCGGCGAACGGTTGCCGAGTCGCCTCCGCCCCGCTAACCGCTACGGCCATGCGCTATATCAGCACGCGCGGCTCCGCGCCGACCCTCGACTTTCGCGACGTAACGCTCGCGGGCCTTGCCAAGGATGGCGGACTCTATCTGCCCGAGAGCTGGCCGAGCTTCTCGACCGAGCAGATCGCCGCGCTGCGCGGCCTGTCCTATGTCGACACGGCGGTGGCGGTGATGCTGCCGTTCGTCGAGGGCACGCTCGACGAGGCCGAACTGCGCGGCTTGTGCACGCAGGCCTATGGCCGCTTCGCGCACGCCGCGGTCGTCCCGCTCGCGCAGCTCGACGAGCGGCAGTGGCTGCTCGAGCTGTTCCACGGCCCGACGCTCGCCTTCAAGGATGTCGCGCTGCAATTGCTCGGGCTGCTGTTCGAGCGGTTCCTGACCGGGTCGACGCAGCAGGTGACGGTGGTCGGCGCGACCTCGGGCGATACCGGCTCGGCGGCGATCGACGCGCTTGCGGGGCGCGCCGGGGTCGACGTCTTCATGCTTCACCCCAAGGGGCGCGTGTCGGACGTCCAGCGCCGCCAGATGACGACGGTGATCGCGCCCAACATCCACAACATCGCGCTCGAGGAGGCTAGCTTCGACGATGCGCAGGCGCTGGTGAAGGCGATGTTCAACGATCCTGCCTTCTCGGGCCAGTTCGCGCTGTCGGCGGTCAATTCGATCAACTGGGCGCGGTTGATGGCGCAGATCGTCTATTATTTCTACGCCGCGGTCCGGCTCGGCGCGCCCGAGCGGCCGGTCGCCTTCTCGGTGCCGACGGGCAATTTCGGCGATGTGTTCGCAGGCTATGTCGCGGCCAAGATGGGGCTGCCGGTCGCCAAGCTGATCGTCGCGACCAACGTCAACGACATCCTCCACCGCGCGCTGAGCAGCGGCGACTATTCGCAAGGGGCGGTCGTGCCAACGCCGAGCCCGTCGATGGACATCCAGGTGTCGAGCAATTTCGAGCGGTTGCTGTTCGATCTCGGCGGGCGCGACGGCGCGGCGCTGGGCGAACAGATGCGCGGGTTCGAGGCGAGCAAGGCGATGCGGCTGACCAACGCGCAATCGCAGGGTGCGAGCGCGCTGTTCGCGAGCGACCGGATCGACTTGGACGACATGGCGCTGGCGATGCGCTGGGCGTGCGAGGCGAGCGGGCAGGTGCTCGATCCACACACCGCGATCGGGCTGGCGGCGGCACGGCGCGCCGATCTGCCGGCCGACGTGCCCGTCGTCACGCTGGCGACCGCGCACCCCGCCAAGTTCCGCGACGCGGTCGAGCGCGCGACGGGGCAGCGGCCGGTGCTGCCGGCGCGGATAGGCGACCTGTTCCAGCGCGAGGAACGCTACGCCTCGCTTCCGGGGACGTTCGAGGCTGTCACGGCGTATATCGCCGAGCGGGCGAGCGCGCGGTGAACGACCTCGTCACCCTCATCGCCGAACCCTGGCAGGATTACGGCCTCGTCGACTCAGGGCACGGCCGCAAGCTCGAGCGCTACGGTCGCTTCCGCTTCATCCGCCCCGAGCCGCAGGCGATGTGGGCACCGGCGGCGGACAGCTGGGAAGCCGATGGCGACTTCATCGGCGCGTCGGACGAGGATGGCGGCGGGCGCTGGCATCTGTCGCGCGACGTACCGCGCGGCGGCTGGCACGTGCGCTGGAACGAGGTGCTGTTCACCGCGCAGAATACGCCGTTCCGCCACCTGGCCTTCTTCCCCGACATGGCGCCGCAGTGGGAGTGGATGCGCGGGCAGGTCGCCGAGGGTGACCAGGTGCTCAACCTGTTCGGCTATACCGGCGTCGGCACCCTCGCGCTGGCGGCGAAGGGCGCGGCGATGACGCATGTCGATGCCTCGAAGAAATCGGTCGATGCGGGCAAGGCCAATGCGTTTCTGTCGGACATGTCGGACCGTCCGATCCGCTGGATGGTCGACGACGCCGCCAAGTTCGCCGCGCGCGAAGTGCGACGCGAGAAGCGCTACGACGGCATCTTCCTCGATCCGCCCAAATTCGGTCGCGGGCCCGATGGTGAAGTGTGGAAGCTCGAGGAAGGCTTGCCCAGCCTGATCGCCGATTGTGCGCGGTTGCTCGACAAGGACAGCAAGTTCCTCGTGCTGACCGTCTATGCCGTGCGCATGTCGGCGCTGGCGATCGGCGAAGTGGTGCGCCAGGCGCTGGCAGATCTTGGCGGGACGGTCGAGGTCGGCGAGATGGCGGTGCGCGAGGAAGCTCGCGGGCTGCTGCTGCCGACCGCGATCTTCGCGCGCTGGTCGCGCGGCTAGGACGCGCAAAGCCCTGCTGAGCGTCAGTCGAGCGCGCTGCGCATCGCCGCGCCGGCGACGAACGGCGCCCCCGCCAGCAGCACGAGGCTCGTCGCGGCGAGCAGCTTGACCGCGGCCATCCCGCCGTCGAGCGATCCGGCGCCGAAGATCAGCAGCGGCACGGCGAGCGGCAACATCACCAGCCCGGCGACCGATCCCGCGCCGCGCAGCCCGGTAACCAGCGCCGAGGTCGCCACCGCCAGCGCCGCCAGGCCCGGCGTGCCGATCAGCAGGCCGAGCTCGACCGTGCCGAGCGTCGTCGCGGGCAGGCCGAGCAATCCGGCCGCGACGACCGCCGCGAGCATCAAGGGCGGGCCGAAGCCGAGCCAGTGCGCGACGATCTTGGCGGCGGCGACGGTCGGCATCGCGAAGCCGCGCACGCTCAACTGGTCGAGCACGCCCGCTTCGGCATCGGGGCCGACCAGCCGTTCGACCGGCATCAGCGCGGCGAGCAACGCCGCCGCCCAGATCACCCCGCCGCCGATCCGCGCGAGCAGCACCGTGTCGGGGCCGACCGCGAACGGGAAGAGGATCGTGACGAGCAGGAAGAAAGCGAGCGCGTTGATCATGCCGCCGCTCGACCAGGCGGTGCGCAGGTCGCGCAGGATCAGGACGAACAGCGCACTCATCGCAGTGCGACCTGAACGGCGTCGGGCAAGGCGAGCGGCAGATGCGTCGCGACCAGCACCGCGCCGCCCGCGGCGCGGTGGTCGGCAATGAGGCGTTCGAGCATCGCGACGCTGGCGAGGTCGAGGCCGTTGGCAGGCTCGTCGAGCAGCCACAGCGGCGCCCCGCTGGCGACGACGCGCGCGATCGTCGCGCGGCGGCGCTGGCCGGTCGAGAGCAGCCGCACCGGGATCGCGGCGATGGCTGCGAGGCCGACCGCATCGAGCGCTGCGGCGACGCGCGCGCGCGGCTGCGGGGTGGGGTCGAGCGCCGCCCAGAAGCCGAGCGCATCGGCGAGCGTCCGTGCAGGGTCGAGCGCGCTCGCCTCCGCAAGCAAGGCGCGCGTCGGCGATCCGCTGACCTCCCCGGCGGCGGGGCGCAGGAGGCCGGCGGCGATGCGGATCAGGCTCGACTTGCCGACGCCGTTTGGCCCGCTCACCAGCGCCGCGCCGCCCGGCCCGATCGCCAGCGAGAGCCGTTCGAACAGCGTCCGTCCGCCGCGCTGGCAGGTCACGCCGTGCAGCGCGAGCGCACCGTTCATGCAGCGCCCGCTTCGAGCGCGTGCATCGCATCGTCGGACAGGCCGAAATGATGGCCGATCTCGTGGATTGTGACGTGCGCCACCAAGGCGGTGAGATCGACCCCGGTCTCGATCCACTCCTCGAGGATCGCACGGCGATAGAGGTGGATGCGGTCGGGCAGGCCGCCGCTGTCCATCGACGATTTCTCGCCGACCGGGCGCCCGTGATACAGGCCGGTCAAATCGAGCGGATGCTCGATCCCGAGCGCGTCGAGCGTCTCGTCGTCGGCAAAGTCCTCGACGATCAGCACGACCTCGCCGAGATGCGCGCGGAACTGCGCGGGCAGGCCTTCGATCGTGGCGCGCGCGATCGCCTCGATCGTGTCGGCGTCGGGCGCGGTGCGCGGTTGATCGGGGTGCGGCATCCGCTATGTCTTACGGCGAAGGCGCGCCGCGCGCCAGCAGGAGAGCAGTGCGTGAGGGTGGACCCGCTGACCGAAGACGACCGCGCCGAGGCGCTCGATACGCTCGACGAGTGGGATTATGACGAAGCGCGCGACGCGATCACGCGGACCTTCACCTTCGCCGATTTCAGCGAGGCGTTCGCCTTCATGACGCGCGTCGCGTTGCTTGCCGAGAAAGCCGATCATCATCCCGAATGGTCGAACGTGTGGAACCGCGTCGACATATTGCTAACGACGCACGATGCGGGTGGGCTGTCGCACAAGGACGTCGCGCTGGCCGAGGCGATCGACGTGCTACTGGGCTGAGCCAATCGTCCCGCGGCGCATCCGCTTGCGCAAGCTGCCCGGCATCCAGCGCGCGGCGAACGCCATCTTGTCGGCGGTCTTGCCGACATAGGTATGGACCTTGTCGCCGTGGACCGCGTCCCACGCCGCCTGCGCGACCGCGTCGACGTTGGTCAGCTCGAGCCCGGCGTTGGTGACGACCTGCTTGATCGAATAATTGCTGTTGCCCGCGGGCGTCGCGAGCAAGGGCGTGTCGATGAAGCTCGGCACGAGATCGCGCACCTTGATCCCGGCGCCATACCATTCGCCGTCGAGCGCCTCGGTCAGCGCGCGGACGCCGAACTTGGTCGCCGAATAGACCGGCAGCCCCGACGAGCCGTAGATCGCCGACGCAGACGCGGTGTTGAGCAGGCACGATCCCGGCGTGCGCGCGAGATAGGCATAGCCGATCTTGGCGCCATTGAGCACGCCGACCAGGTTGATCGCGACCACGCGGTCGAGATCGTCGAAGCTCATCTCGGCGATCGGGCCGCCGGTGCCGATCCCGGCATTGTTGAACAAGACGTCGAGCCGCCCGCCGGTGGTGGCGGTGAAGGCGTCGAGCGCCGCGACCCAGCCGTCGCGGTCGCGCACGTCCATTGTATAGGTCTCGGCCATCCCCGCCGGCAGCATCGCGGCGGTCGCCGCGAGCCCGGCGGTGTTGACGTCGGCGAGCCCGACCCGCCAGCCGCGCGCGGCGAACAGTTTCGCGGTCGCCTGCCCGATGCCCGAGCCGCCGCCGGTGATGAAGATCGCCTTTTGCATCCTGTCCGTTTCCTCATGGCCTCGCCTGTCCCGGCGGAGCGGGCGGCGCAGATTGAAGGCGACTGTGCGGCAGCGTCGGCTGTCGGACAAGACCGCTTCGACCGGCGCCGCGACAATCTCCGGTTTGACGGGTGCGCGAGCGTGCAGCACAAGCAGCGCAATGTCTGACACCACCTCTCGCGGCCCCGCCGTCGCCTTTGCCGGCGTGACCAAACGCTACCCCGGCGGGACGGTCGCGGTCGGCGACGTCTCGGTCGAGATCGCCGGCGGCAGCTTCGTGGCGCTGGTCGGCAGCTCGGGCTCGGGCAAGTCGACCTTGCTCAAGATGATCAACCGGCTGATCGAGCCGAGTGCCGGCAGCGTGCGGATCGGCGGCGAGCCGGTCGGCGACGTCGCGCCGCACACGCTGCGGCGGCGGATCGGCTATGTCTTCCAGAATATCGGGCTGTTCCCGCACATGACGGTCGCCGAGAATATCGCGATCGGGCTGCGGCTGGCGGGCGAGCCGGACCGTGCGCCGCGTGTCGCCGAACTGCTCGCGCTCGTCGATCTGCCGCAGGCGTTCGGCGCGCGGATGCCCGATGCGCTGTCGGGCGGACAGCGCCAGCGCGTCGGCGTGGCGCGTGCGCTCGCCACCGCGCCGGGGCTGATGCTGCTCGACGAACCGTTCGGCGCGCTCGACCCGGTGACGCGCGACCAGCTCGGCCAGGCGATCCGCCAGCTGCACGACCGGCTCGGGCTGACGACGATCATGGTGACGCACGACATGGCCGAGGCGCTGATCCTCGCCGATCGCGTGCTGGTGATGGACGCCGGGCAAGTAGTCGCCGATGCGACCCCCAAGGCGCTGCTCGCGGGTGAGGGCGGGGCGGTCGCCGACGCGCTGGTCGCGGTGCCGCGCGAACAGGCGCGCGCGCTGCATGCGCTGGAGACCGGCGCATGAGCGGCAGCCCGTTCCTCGAGGCGATGACGCGCGTGCCCGATCTGCTCGCGGCGCATCTGCTGCTGGCGGCGTCAGCGCTGCTGCTGGGGTTGGCGATCAGCCTGCCGCTGGCGATCTGGTCGGCGAGGCGGCCGGCGGTCGCACGGGTCGCGCTCGGTTTTGCGAGCCTCATCCAAACGATCCCGAGCCTGGCGCTGCTCGCGCTTTTCTATCCGCTGCTGCTGTTCCTGTCGGGGCTGGTCGGCGGCGGGATCCCCGCGCTCGGTTTCCTGCCCTCGCTGCTCGCGCTGACGCTCTATGCGCTGCTGCCGATCCTGCGCAACGGCGTGACCGGACTGACCGGGCTCGACCCCGCGCTGGTCGAGGCGGCCGATGGCGTCGGGATGACGGCGTGGCAGAAATTGCGGCTGGTCGAGGCACCGCTGGTCGCGCCGGTGCTGATGGCGGGGATCCGCACTGCGGCGGTGTGGACGATCGGCGCGGCGACGCTGTCGACCACGGTCGGGCAGCCGAGCTTGGGCGACATGATCTTCGCCGGACTGCAGACGCAGAATTGGGCGCTGGTGCTGGCCGGCTGCCTCAGCGCGGCGGCGCTGGCGCTGGCGGTCGACGCGCTGCTCGGCGTGATCGAATATGGCATCGCGCAGCGCAAGCGCGTGCGCGCGTTCGTTGCGGCGGGGGTGCTGGCGGTCGGCGTGCTGGTCGCGCTCGCGCCGCTGCTGCCGCGCACGCAGCCGACGATCACGATCGGCGCGAAGGGCTTTTCCGAACAGTTCATCCTGGCGCGGATGATCGGGCATCAGCTCGAACATGCCGGCTACCGCGTGCAGTACCGCGAGGGACTCGGCTCGGCGGTGGTATTCGGCGCGCTCAAGAGCGGGACGATCGACGTTTATGTCGATTATTCGGGCACCGTCTGGACCAACGAGATGAAGCGCGCCGATTATCCGGCGCGGCCGGCGATGGTCGCGGCGATCGCGGATTGGGCGAAGAAGACCTCGGGTGTGCGGCTGCTCGGCGCGCTCGGCTTCGAGAATGCCTATGCGTTTGCGATGCGCGGCGACGATGCCCGCGCGCGCGGCATCGCGTCGCTCGACGATCTCGTCGCGGCGGCGCCGCGGCTGACGCTCGGCTCGGACCTCGAATTTCTCGAACGCCCCGAATGGGCCGGGGTGAAGCGCGCCTACCCGCTGCGCTTCCGCGCGTCGCACGCGTACAACCCGACCTTCATGTATCGCGCGCTCGAGAGCGGTCAGGCCGACGTGATCTCGGCTTTCTCCTCCGACGGGCGGATCGCGGCGCAGCATCTGACCGTGCTCAGCGACCCGCGCCGGGCGATCCCGGGCTATGACGCGATCCTGATGGTCGCGCCGGGGCGGGCGGGGGATGCCAAGCTTATCGCGGCGTTGCAGCCGCTGGTCGGGCGCATCCCGGTCGAGGCGATGCGCGAGGCAAACTATCAGGTCGATCGCGACACCGACAAGGTCTCGCCCGAGGCGGCAGCGCGGTGGCTGGAGCGCAAGGTCGGGTTGTAAAGTGCCTCCCCTCCCTGAAAGGGAGGGGCTGGGGGTGGGTCGGTCTCCCGGGCGCGGTACGCTCGCCAAAAGCGGGGTTTGCGGTTCGCTTGGCAGGCGCCCGGCGAAACAACGGGCCGACCCACCCCCGACCCCTCCCTTTCAGGGAGGGGAGGATTAGCGGGTGGCGGTCACGAAATAGTCGAGCTTGGTATCGTCGCTAAGCACGAAGCCCTTCGCCACCGAGAAGCCCAGCCCCCGCACATCGACCACCCTCAACCCCGCCGCGACCACCAGCTCGGTCAGCGCCTCGGGCGTCAGGAACTTGTCCCAATCGTGCGTCCCGCGCGGGATCGTGCCGGTCCCTTCCGCAAACGTGATCAGCGCGAGGCGCGACAGCGCGGTGCGGTTGGGGGTCGACAGCACGAGCAGTCCGCCGGGCGCCAGCGCGGTCGCCAGCCCGGCGATGAAGCCCGCGGGGTCGGTGACATGCTCGATCACCTCGAGGCTGGTGACCAGATCGAACGTCTCGCCGCCCAGATCCTCGACGCTGCCGGTGCGATAGTCGATCGCCAGCCCCGACTGCGCGGCATGAGTCGCCGCCACCGCGACATTCTCCGCCGCCGCATCGAGCCCGGTCACCGCCGCGCCCAGCCGCGCGAGCGGCTCGCACAGCAGCCCGGCGCCGCACCCGACATCGAGCGCGCGCTTGCCGGCGAGCGGGGTGAAGCCCGTCTCGTCGCCGAGCCAGTGCGCGTCGATCCGCTCGCGCAGATAGCGCAGCCGCACCGGATTGAGCCGGTGGAGCATCGCCGACGAGCCTTTGGGATCCCACCACTCGGCGGCCATCGCGCCGAAATGCGCGGCCTCGGCGGGGTCGATAGTGGTTGCAGACGTTACGGTTGCGCTGTTCATGCCCGCTTCCTATCAGGACCGCCCGAATAGCCCAAGCCCCACCCCAAGGACTTCTGCCACCTATGGCCCGTATCGTGATGAAATTCGGTGGCACCTCGATGGCCGGAATCGAACGCATCCGTTCGGTTGCCGCGCGGGTCAAACGCGAGGTTGCAGCGGGCAATCAGGTGGCGGTGGTCGTCTCGGCGATGGCGGGCGAGACCGACCGGCTGGTCGGCTTCTGCCGCGAGGCGTCGTCGCTCTACGACCCCAAGGAATATGACGTCGTCGTCTCGGCGGGCGAGCAGATCACCAGCGGCCTGCTCGCGATCGCGCTCCAGGCGGCGGGTGTGCCCGCGCGCAGCTGGCTCGGCTGGCAGCTCGCGATCTCGACCTCGGACGCGCATGCCTCGGCACGGATCGAGAATATTGACATGGTCGCGCTCGAGGCGAGCCTGGCCGCTGGCGAAGTCGCGGTGGTCCCGGGGTTCCAGGGCGTCGACGAGCATGGCCGCGTCACCACGCTCGGCCGGGGCGGTTCGGACACCTCGGCGGTGGCGATGGCGGCGGCGATGAAGGCGGATCGGTGCGACATCTACACCGACGTCGACGGCGTCTACACCACCGATCCGCGGATCGTGCCGCGTGCGCGCAAGCTGAAGAAGGTGACGTACGAGGAAATGCTCGAGCTGGCCTCGGTCGGCGCGAAAGTGTTGCAGACCCGCTCGGTCGGGCTCGCGATGAAGGAAGGCGTCCGCGTCCAGGTGCTGTCGTCCTTCACTGGCGAGGACGCACCGATGGCGGATAGATTGCCCGGCACGATGATCGTGGGCGAAGAGGAGATCGAAGACATGGAAAGCCAGCTCATCACCGGCATCGCGCACGACAAGAACGAAGCCAAGATCACGCTGGTCGCGGTGCCCGACAAGCCCGGCGCGGTCGCGGCGATCTTCGCGCCGCTCGCGCAGGCGAACATCAACGTCGACATGATCATCCAGAATATCGCGCATGCCGCGGGGTCGACCGACGTGACCTTCACCGTCCCCGCTGCCGACCTCGCGCGCTCGATCGAGGTGCTCAACCAGGCGCGCGGCCAGATCGGTTTCGCCGAGCTGGTCCACGACACGCGCGTTGCCAAGATCTCGGTGGTGGGCGTCGGGATGCGCAGCCATGCCGGCGTCGCCTCGACGATGTTCACCACGCTCGGCGAGCGCGGGATCAACATCCAGGCGATCTCGACCAGCGAGATAAAGGTCTCGGTGCTGATCGAGGAGGATTATACCGAACTCGCGGTGCGCGTGCTGCACACCGCCTACGGGCTCGACGCGGACGACGTCGCGGCCTGAGCCGCCGTTCGATCAGTCGCGGCCGAGCAGCTTGCTCGCGAGCTTGCCGACGAAGGTGACCGGATCGCGGCCGCGGCCATAGCCGAAGTGGCGCATCTCGGCCTTCGAGCAATCGCGCTGGCCGGCGAACATGCCGCACGCGCCGACCGGGGTCAGCGCGGCCATGCCGGTGCCGCGCGTGACGCGGGCATCGTCGGGTTCGTCGTCGGGATTGTCCCAGCCATCGGCGGCGGCCAGCGGCGTGCGATCGTGGCGCGACGCGCAGACAACGATCTCGGACGCGCTGGCGGTGCGGCAGCGCTGCAGCACCGCGAGCCGGTCGCGATCGGGGAGGTGCGCGAGGTCGAACTCGATCGGCAGCGTCGCGCTCGCGCTCTGGAGGATCAGCATCAACACCAGCGACATCGGCCACCCCTCACTATCCGGGTGGGGGTGGCCGCAGATCGCGGCGGAACGATGGCAAGGCGTTGCCGCCGCGTGATTTTTTTCGCTCGAAATACGCCTCAGCGGGGCGCCGTCATGCCTTGCGCGCGAACGGGCGGCTGGCGACGCCCGACCAATCCTGTTCGCCCATCCCGGCATCGACCGCGTCGCCCATCCGCGTGCGCACCGCGTCGAGCACCGGTAGCGTGATCTGCGCTGCGTCGGCCAGTTCGGTCGCGAGGCGGAGGTCCTTGAGTCCAAGCTTCATCTTGAAGCCGGGGGTGAAGTCGCCCGAGACGATCTTGGGGGCATAGCTCTGATAGGCGCGTGCGCCGAACAGCGTGCCGGTCATCAGCTCGAGGAACGTGTCGGCCGCGACGCCGTTGTCGCCCGCCAGCGCGACGCCCTCGGCCATCGCCTCGATCGCCATCGTGAGCATCATGTTGCCGGCGATCTTGGCGGCATTGGCTTGGGCGGGCTCGGTGCCGAGCGGCCAGACCTTGGTCGAGAGTGTCTCGAGCAAAGGGGTGATCGTGCCGATGGCGGCGTCGGGGCCGGCGACGACGATGTTGAGCTGTGCCGCGGCGGCGGCATCGGGGCGGCCGAAGACGGGCGCGGCGACGTATGCGATGCCGCGCTCGGCATGGTCCTCGGCGAGCGCCTTGGAGAAGGCGACCGAGATCGTCGCGGTGACGACGTGGATCAGCCCGGCCTTCGCGCCGTCGAGCACGCCCGAATCTAGCAGCACCGCACGGATCGCGGCATCGTCGGCGAGCATCGTGAACGCCACGTCGCCTTCGAGCGCCGCCGCGACGCTGTCGACGATGGTGACGCCGGGAATGTCCGCCGCGTCGACCGGCGAGCGGTTCCAGGCGTGGACCTGATGGCCCGCCTTGGCGAGGTTGACGGCCATGGCGCTGCCCATCTTGCCGAGCCCGATGAAACCGATCTGCATTGGGGTGTTTCCTGTCTGGAGAAGGTGCAAGCGCAAGCGTTTGGCGGGGAGGGAGGTTCCGGGCGTGGGGTCGAGAAGAAGGCCCTCACCCAACCCTCTCCCGCGAAGGGCGGGAGAGGGCTTGCGCGTTGCGGGGCGCCTGCCCCCTTCTAGCCCTCTCCCGCTTGCGGGAGAGGGTTGGGTGAGGGCCTTCTTCTTTCAAGCAGCGCCGCGTGGACGACGGTGGCAACACCTTCCAGATTGGTCAGAACGTCGGTGTTCCAGAAGCGCAGGATCTTGAAGCCCCGCGCCTCCAGAAACGCAGTGCGCTTCGCATCCGCAGTCTCCGTATGCTGGCTCCCATCGATCTCCACGATCACCATCGCCTCGAGGCACACGAAGTCGGCCACATAGTCGCCGATCGTATGCTGGAAGCGGAATTTGAACCCGTCGAGCTGCCGGCTTCGCACCGCCTGCCAGAAGCGATCCTCGGCGTCGGTGCGCTCGCGCCGGAGGCGCGCGGCGTGGGGGCTGATCTGGCGACGGACCGGCGGCATGGTGTTGATTATAATGGAAAGTAGGCCCTCACCCAACCCTCTCCCGCGAAGGGCGGGAGAGGGCTAGCATGTGGCGAGCCGCCTGCCTCCTTCTAGCCCTCTCCCGTCTTCACGGGAGAGGGTTGGGTGAGGGCCTTCTGCTTCTATTCCCCGATCAAATGCGCAGCCACGCGCCGCCGATGCCCCACCCGGCGATGTTCGAACAGGTAGATCCCCTGCCACGTCCCCAGCACCGGGCGCCCGCCCGCGACCGGAATCGACAGGCTCGTCGCGGTCAGCGCAGCGCGCAGATGCGCGGGCATGTCGTCCGGCCCCTCGTCGTCATGTTCGTACGCCGTGCTCTCCGGGGCGATCTTCGCGAAAAAGCGCTCGACGTCGCGGCGTGCGGCGGGGGCGGCATTCTCCTGGATCAGCAGCGAGGCCGAGGTGTGGCGGACGAACAAAGTGAGCAGCCCGGTCTCGATCGCGCTGGCCGCGACCCAGCGCAGCACCGCGTCGCTGATCTCGTGGAGTCCCTGTCCGGGGGTGGGAATTATCAGTTCGGTCGAAGTCTGTCGCATGACGCGGGCTTGCCCCAAAGCCCTGCGCACGGCTAGGCCCGGTGGCATGAACGAAATCTCCTCGATCGGCGCTGCGCGCCTCACCCGGCGCATGGCGCGCGGTTCCGCATTTCTGGGCTCGGAGGTCGCGATCCTGTGTGGGGCGATGTCGTGGGTGTCCGAGCGCAACCTCGTCGCCGCGGTGTCGAACGCCGGCGGCTTCGGGCTGATCGCATGCGGCGCGATGACCCCCGAATTGCTCGACCGCGAAATCGCCGCGACCAAGACGCTCACGACCAAGCCGTTCGGCGTGAACCTGATCACGATGCACCCCGCGCTGTTCGACCTGATCGAGGTGTGCAACCGCCACGCCGTCGGCCACGTCGTGCTGGCAGGCGGCCTGCCGCCGACGGGATCGATCGATGCGATCAAGGCCAATGGCGCCAAGCTGATCTGCTTCGCGCCCGCCTTGTCGCTCGCCAAGAAACTGATCCGCTCGGGCGTCGACGCGCTCGTCGTCGAGGGGATGGAAGCCGGCGGGCATATCGGCCCTGTGTCGACCAGCGTGCTTGCGCAGGAAATCCTCCCCGAGGTCGCTGACAAGGTGCCGGTGTTCGTGGCGGGCGGGATCGGGCGCGGCGAGGGGATCGCGGCGTATCTCGACATGGGCGCGGCGGGCGTCCAGCTCGGTACGCGCTTCGTCTGCGCGATCGAGAGCATCGCGCATGCCAATTTCAAGAAGGCGTTCCTGCGCGCGTCGGCGCGCGATGCGGTCGCCAGCGTGCAGATCGATCCGCGCCTGCCGGTCATCCCGGTGCGCGCGCTCAAGAATGCCGGCGGCGACCTGTTCACCGCCAAGCAGCGCGAAGTCGCGCAGCTGCTCGACGAGGGCAAGGTGGCGATGGCCGAGGCGCAATTGCAGATCGAGCACTATTGGGCCGGCGCGCTGCGCCGCGCGGTGATCGACGGCGATGTCGAGCATGGCAGCTTGATGGCGGGCCAGTCGGTCGGGATGGTGACCAAGGAAGAACCGGTCGCCGAGATCGTCGCGCTGCTGATGGCCGAGGCGGCGGCGGCGCTGGAGCAGCGCGCGGCCTGAGCAAAAGGCGGACCCGCCGAAGGTGGTTAACGGTCTGTTTACCTTATTCTGCGACACCAGCCTCCCCGGCGGGCTGGAGTTGCATGATGAGATCGATTCGAACCTCCACATCCGTTCTGCTGCTGGCCAATGTCGCGCTGGTCGGCGGGTGCGCGTCGCATCGTGTCGCCCCGGTCGCGATGGTCGCGCCGCCACCGCCGCCGGTAGCGGTGGCGATCGCGCCGCCGGCGGGCAGCTATGCCGGAATGCCGATCCCCGCGCGGCTCGCCGATGGCTCCTATGAGACGCCCAATCGCGCGGTCACGCCGGCGGCGACGACGTGGCATTTTCGTGCCGGACTGAACGTCGCGGCGCTGGCCTGTCGCGGTCCCGACGATGCTGTGCTGGTCGCGCGCTACAATGCCATCCTGGAGCGCCAGCGCAGCGTGCTGCGCGACGCCGAAGCGCAATTGTCGGGCGAGTATCGCAGCAACGGCGGTGCGGCGTGGCGCGAACGCTACGATCATTCGATGACCGTGCTCTACAATTTCTTCTCGCAAGGCTTCGCGCACGACGCCTTCTGCGCCACCGCGGCGCGCATCCTGGCGGAGAGCGAGACGATCGCGCCCGCCGCGTTCCCGGCCTTTGCGGCGGCGCGGCTGCCGGCGCTCGATGCGGTCTTCACCGATTTCTACGCGCGCTACGACACTTGGCGCGCGACGCTGCGCGCTGCCCCCACATCGGCCCCCGCGCCGATCATGGCGAGCGTCGGGCCGGCGATGCCGCCGCGCTCGACCGTGCCGACGCAAAACGTGTCATGGATCAAGCTCAACCGGGTCGCGTTGCTACCCGACCCCGCGGGCAACGAACTGCGCGCCCCGCTCTCATCGCGCGTGCGCGCGTCGGTTCAGCCGAGCAGATAGACCGCCACGGCTGCACCGCCGCCGAAGATAGCGGCGATCAGCAGCGACAGGATCCCGGCGACCACCCCGCCACCGCCACGGCGACGCGCGAAGCTGCTGCGCGGCGCCGGTTTGCCGAGTGTGAGCTCGACATAGCCCGCCGCCGCGCCGCCGAGCGCGGTCATCGCCAGCGTGATGACCGCACCGACCGGACTGCGCAACGCGATCGCGATCGGTAGCAGCACGACGAACGGTGCCGCCATCGCGAAGGCGGCGAGCAGCTTGGCGCGCCCGATCACCGCGGTGTCGACCGGTGCCACGCTGAGCAGATCGGGCGAATCCTCGGCCGACACGGTCAGCCACGCAAAGCTCGCGACGAGCTGGCTGGCGACCAGGACGCTGGTGAAGGCGAGCACGCTGGGCACCGGCAGCGCATGCCCACGCCCGAACGCGAGCAGCAGCAGCGGCGCCATGTAGATCATCCGCATCACGATCTGGAAGGCGAGCGCCGGGTCGCGCGCGAGCAGCCGCCACTCCTTGGCGAACACGCTGCGCGTCAGCCCGGCATGAAACAGCCGCGCGCTCGCCTTGCCGGTCGGTTTGCTGCGCGACAGGCGAGTGCCGCCATCCTGATAGCCCGACAGGAACAGCCGCTCGAGCGTCGCGCCGGCGCCGGCGAACAGCAGCAGCGCGACCCCGAGGATGATCGCGATCGCCAGCGGGTCGCCGAAGGCGGCACGGCCGGGAAGGCCGCTCGGCCCGTGCGTGCCGACCCCGGCGTCGCGCAGCCGGTCGAACAGCGCGCGCATCGCGCTGCCGCTGCGATCGCCGCGCGGGAGGAGCTGCGAGGCGAGGAACACCGCGCCGCCGAGCAGCGCGGCCAGGATCTGCCCGACGGTGCGCGCCGCGCGCGGCCCCGCCAGCGTCGCCACGCTAAGCGTCAGCGCAAGGCCGAGCGCGGCGGCGCCGAGCGCGAGCGCGACGAGCAACGCGACCAGCCCGAACAGCTGCGGATGGCCGAGCAGCGCAACCGGCACGATGATCGGCAGCAGCAGCACGGCATAGGTCAGCGCGATCGTCGCGGCGATGCCGAGCAGTTTGGCGAGCAGGACGCTGCGCCCCGGGATCGGCGCGGAAAAGAGCAAGGCGAGGTCGCCGGCTTCGTACAGGCTGCGCTGGCTGCCGAGCATCGCCTGCGCCGTCATGAAGGTGAAGGCGAGGATACTCGCGGCGAGCAGCCCGACGCGGATCTCGGCGAGGTCGGGAATCGCGACGTCGTGCAATCCCCAGCCGATCGCGCAGCCGACCAGCAGCCAGCCCGCGCCGAGCAGCACGCCGAACACGCGCGTCGCGCCGATCCGCGCCGTCCAGCCGCGCTTGCCCGCGCCGCTGCGCGCGCGCGCAGCGAGCCGCAGTTCATGGAGTGCGAGCCAGCCGAACGATCCGGCCGGCAGCTGCCGCATCGCCCAGTTCATGCAGCGACGGGATCGGTCAGGCGGATGAAGGTATCCTCGAGCGTCATCCCCTCGGTGCCGGCGCGGTCGCGCAGCTCGTCGAGCGTGCCCTCGGCGAGGAGCGTGCCGCCGCCGATGATGCCGATCCGGTCGGCCATGCGTTCGGCGACCTCGAGGATGTGCGTCGTCACGATCACGGTCTTGCCGGCGTCGACCGCACTGCGCAGCGCGTCCTTGACCGAACGCGCCATGCTCGCGTCGAGCCCGGTCAGCGGCTCGTCGAGGATGAGCAATTTGGGATCGTGGATCAGCGCGCCGGCGAGCGCGACCTTCTGCTGCATTCCGCGCGAAAAGCCCTCGCAGCGCGTGTCGCGCTTGTCCCACAGGTCGAGCCAGTGGAGCAGGCGGTCGGCCTCGGCGGCGGCATGGCCCGGATCCATCCGCCACAGCCCGGCGACGAAGGCGAGATATTCGAGCGGGGTGAGCTTGTCGTAGAGCATCGGCTCGTCGGGCAGCCACGCGGTGATCGCCTTGGCGGCGAGCGGATCACGCCGCGCGTCGACGCCGAAGATCTCGATCGAGCCGGCATCGGGCCTGGCGAGCCCCGCGACCATCCGCAGCGTCGTCGTCTTGCCCGCGCCATTGGGGCCGAGCAGCGCATAAAGCTGCCCGGCGGCGATATCGAGGTCGAGCCCGGCGATGACGGGCTTGTCGAACGCCTTGGCCAAGCCCCTGATGCGCAGCGCTGAATCGGTCATGTGTCCTGTTTAGGCGATACACTTGCGTCGTCCAGCGCAAACAGCGCCTCGACCGGGCGTCCGAGCGCGGCGGCGAGCTTGAGCGCGAGGATCGTCGAGGGGACGAACACGCCGTTCTCGACGGTGTTGATCGTCTTGCGGCTGACGCCCACGCGTTCGGCGAGCGCCGCCTGCGTCAGATCGAGCCGCTCGCGTTCGGCCTTGAGGCTATTGTGGAGCGTTTCGGCCACTCAGCGGGCGGCCTGGAGTTCGAGCGTCGCGAGCCTGACCTGCGCCGCCACGATCGCGGCGGTAAAGATGATCCGTGCGGTGTCGCTCGCCGACACCAGCCCCGGCACGCTGCCGATCGCGAGCATCGCGGCGGCGGCGAGCAGGGCCGCCCAGAAGCCGATCGCGCTGCTTGCGCGGCGATGATCGCGCGTGACCTCGTCCTCGAGCAACTGCGCGAGCGGCCCGCTTTTCAGCCGGGTCACGAGCGGCGACAGATAGAGTACCGAGACGAGCGTGAAGCCGAGCCACATTCCCTGGAAGAAGGACGGCCGCCATGTCACGAAGGTCAGGCCGAGCAACGCGACGGTCAACGCGGCAAAGACGTAGAGGCCGAGCGCGCGGGCGCGCGCCTTGCGTTCGGCGAGTTCGATCATACCCATCGTTGTCCCCCAGCTGATTCGTAACCTATGGGTTACATGTAACCCACGGGTTACATCGCCGCAAGACCCGTTAAGGGTTTCCTCGCCTGCCCGGTTGGATTAACAGCGCGGGCATGACGACGGCCAGCGACCTCGATCAGCCCGCGCAAGGCCGCATCGTCGGAACCGTCCACCGGTTTCCGCTGCGGGTCTATTTCGAGGACACCGATCTTTCGGGGATCGTCTATCACGCCAATTATCTGCGCTATATGGAGCGGGCGCGATCGGACATGCTGCGGCACGTCGGGATCGACCAGCGCGCGCATCAGGAGAGCGGGGGCGGGGCCTATGCGGTGACCGCGCTCGCCATCCGCTACCGTGCGCCGGCGAAACTGGACGATGCGCTGATCGTGCTGACGACGTTGCAGAAAGTCCGCGCGGCGTCGGTCGATATTCAGCAACGAGTCATGCGCGGCGAGACGATAGTGACCGAGGCGGACGTCACCGCGGCGTTGGTTTCTGCAACGGGCCGGCCACTGCGCCAGCCCAAGGAATGGATCGCGGCGTTCACCCGAGTGATGGGCGAGCGCGCGATGGAATCAGGGGAAAGCCTCACGTGAACGACATCATGCTCAATACCGATGCCGCGACGCTGTCGCCGATCGCCCTGTTCCTCCAGGCCGACTGGGTGGTGAAGACGGTGATGATCGGGCTGCTGCTCGCCAGCGTGTGGACCTGGGCGGTGATCCTCGGCTTCTTCTTCCGGCTGGGCGCGACGCGCCGCAACACCGCGACCTTCGAGCGCGATTTCTGGAAGGCCGAGGATATCGACGCGTTCCACCGCAGCCAGGGCGAGAGCGACCTGCCGATCGCGCGGGTGTTCGCCGCCGGCGTCGCGGAATGGCGCCGCTCGACCGTCGGCGGGCAGGTTGACCGCGGGGGCACGCGCGAGCGGCTCGCCACCGCAATGGGCGCGGCGGTCGCCAATGAGATCGATCAATTGTCCGATCGGCTGAACATCCTCGCGACGGTCGGCTCGGTCGCGCCGTTTGTCGGGCTGTTCGGCACGGTGTGGGGGATCATGCGCAGCTTCACCGGCATCGCGCAGGCGCAGAACACCTCGCTCGCGGTGGTCGCACCGGGGATCGCCGAAGCGCTGTTCGCGACTGCGATCGGCCTGTTCGCGGCGATTCCGGCGGTGATTGCGTACAATCGCTTCAGCCACGGCATCAACCGCATTGAGGCGCGGCTCAACCGCTTCGCCGACGGCTTCCACGCGACGCTCAGCCGCCAGCTCGAGAGCGAGGTGCGCCGGTGAGGCGCGCGCTGTCGATCCTCCCCGGAACGGGGAGGAATAAGGCATGTCGATGAACCTCCCGTCGCAGCGCGGCCGTGGCCGGCGCGCGCCGATGGCTGACATCAACGTCACCCCTTTGGTCGACGTGATGCTCGTGTTGCTGATCATCTTCATGGTCACCGCCCCGCTGCTGACCGCGGGAGTCCCCGTGACGCTGCCCGACAGTCGCGCGAAGGCGCTCGACCAGGACCAGAAGCCGCTCGTCCTGTCGCTTGACGGCGCGGGCAAACTGTTCCTCGACAAGGATCCCTTGAGCGAAGCGATGCTACCCGACGTGCTCGCGCAGCTCGCCGCCAAGGGCGATCCGGCCAAGCCGCCGCAGGTCTTTCTGCGCGCCGACCGCAAGCTCGATTACGGGCACGTCATGCGCGTGATGGGCGAGCTCAACCGCGCCGGCTATAACCGCGTGGCGCTGGTGACGGTGGGCCAGGACGGCCAATGACGCGAGCGGAGCAATACGGACTCGGGGCGGCCGTCGTCGGCCATGTCGCGTTGTTCGCGCTCCTGTCGCTTGCCTGGAGCAGCGCGCCCACCCCGCCGCCGATGAACAAGCCGATCGAAGTCTCGCTGGTCGATGACGTCGCGCTCGATCAGCATGCCCCCGCAGCACCCGAGCCGCCGACGCAATCGACCGCGCCCGATCCCGGCCCGCCTGCCGACGCGCCGCCGCCCGAGGCCGAAGAGGTCGCGCCCGAACCGACCCCGCCCAAGCCTGCGCCGGTGGTGCCCAAACCGGCCCCGCCGAAGCCTGCGCCCAAGCCAGCGCCGAAACCCGAGCCCAAGCCCGACGCGGTCCCGCCCCCCAAGCCCGCTCCGAAGCCCAAGCCTGCGCCCAAGAAGCCTGCCGCGGAGAAATCCGAGCAAGCCGACAAGCCCGTTGCCAAACCCGCTCCCGCCAAGCCTGCGCCCGCGAAAGCCGTGGCGGCGAAGGGCGCGGCATCGGCCAAGCCGGCCGCGACGGCGAAGGCGAACGGCACCAATCCCAAGGCGACCAAGGCCAAGCCGACCGGCTCGCTGCTCGACGACGATTTCCGCAAGGGCCTGACGCAATCGCCCTCCAAGGCGAAGGCCTCAGAAGCGGCTCCCGGGGCGACGATGGATGCAAAGGCCAGCGCCGACATCGGCTCGGCAATCCAGCGGCAGGTGCAGCCGTGCGCCAATCGGCAGACCATTCCTGGGCCAGGCGCGTCCCGGATCGTCGTTTATGTTCGGTTGCAGCTCAACCGCGACGGCTCGCTCGCGGCGCGTCCGACGATCCTGCCCAATCATCGCGGTGTCGATGACGACAACAACATCTATCTCGATGCGGTGGGCCGCGCCGCAATTGCGACCTTCACTGGTTGCGCGCCACTGCGCGGCCTTCCGCTCGAGCTTTATGACGTGCCACACGGGTGGAAGGTCTTTACTCTGACTTACCACATGCCCGGCTGAGGAAAGACGATGATGCTCCCCAAGACGATCCTCGCACTTGCTCTGGCGGCGGTGCCAGCGGCAGCGTTGGCGCAAACGGGTTCGGTCCCGTTGCCGGTGCCCTTTCCGAACGGCCCGCAGACCGCGCCGCCGGCTGGTGCACAGGTGCCGGGGCAGGCGGGTGCGGCCAACCCGCAGCAGCAGGGCGAGTTGGTCGTCGACGTCGTCGGCGGCGTCTCGGCGCCGCTCGGCATCGCGATCCCGGTGATGCCAACGGCGGAGGCGGTCGATACCCCCGCCGGCCGGACCGATGAACTCGGCCGGCAATTGTCGCAGATCGTCACCACCGACCTGCGCAATTCGGGGCTGTTCAAGCCGCTTGGCGGCGATGCGCTGCGTCCGATCGGCTTCCCCGAAGTGACCGCGCCGAGCTTCGACACTTGGGGGCCGGCGGGCGCCTCGGCGCTGGTGCAGGGTTTCATCCGCGCCAATGGCGACGGCACGCTGACGGTCGGTTGCTATCTCTACGACGTCTCGTCGCGCGCCGAACTCGCGCGGCAGGGCTTCGTCGTGCCACCCGCCGACTGGCGCCGCGCCGGGCACAAATGCGCCGACATGGTCTATTCCAAGCTGACCGGCGAAGGCCCCTATTTCGACAGCCGCGTCGTCTACGTCTCCGAGACCGGCCCCAAGGGCAAGCGCATCAAGCGGCTCGCGATCATGGACCAGGACGGCGGCAACCACCGCTTCCTCACCAACGGCCAGGCGATCGCGCTCACCCCGCGCTTCTCGCCCGACCAGCGCTCGATCGTCTACATGAGCTATGTCGGCGATCGCCCGGCGATCTATGTCTACGACATTGCCAGTGGCAAGCAGCGTCTGCTCGTCCCCAACACCAACCTCACCTTCGCGCCGCGCGTTTCGCCCGACGGGCGGTGGGTGCTGTTCTCGATGGCGGTCGGCGGCAATACCGACGTCTACCGCGTCGCGCTCGCCGGCGGCACGCCGCAGCGGCTGACCGATTCGCCCGGCATCGACACCGGCGGCACCTATTCGCCCGACGGCAGCCGGATCGTGTTCGAGAGCGATCGCTCGGGCACGCAGCAGCTCTATGTGATGAATGCCGACGGCTCGCAGCAGCAGCGCATCAGCTTCGGCAGCGGGCGCTATGCGACGCCGGTGTGGAGCCCGCGCGGCAACCTGATCGCCTACACCAAGATCGGCGGATCGTTCCGCATCGGGGTGATGAGCCCGGCCGGCGGCAACGAGCAATTGCTCACCGACGGCGCGCAGGACGAGGGCCCGAGCTGGTCGCCCAACGGCCGCGTGATCATGTTCTTCCGCTCCGGAATGGGTGGCGGCGGGCGCGCCGATCTGTGGTCGGTCGATCTCACCGGGGTCAATGTCCGGCGGGTGCCGACGGTGCTCGATGGATCCGATCCCGCGTGGGGACCGTTACGCCCCTGACACGGGGTGAAATGTTTGACTCCGCGACACGTGCGGGCAAAGCCTATGGCCTGATTTTGGCCCGTTTCCGAAACGATTTTCAACTCTGGGAGAAGCCGCCATGGCGAAACTGACCACGACGCTGCTGATTGCCACCGCCTTGCTCGCGACCACCGCCTGCACCAAGAAGCGCCCGGCCGAGCTGCCGCCGGCGCCGGGTGGCCCCGTCAGCGGCCCGGGCACCAACGATCCGAACAGCGTAGCCCCCGGCTCGCGGGCCGATTTCGAGCGTACCGTCACCAGCAACACGGTGAATTTCGCGCTCGACAGCTTCTCGCTCGACGATCGCGCGCGCTCGATCCTCGACAGCCAGGCGACGTGGCTGACGCGCTATCCCAACGTGCCGGTGAGCCTCGAAGGCCATGCCGACGAACGCGGCACGCGTGAGTACAATCTGGCGCTCGGCGATCGCCGCGCGCTGTCGGCGAAGAACTATCTGGCGGCACGCGGCGTTGCGCCGGGTCGCATCTCGACGATCAGCTATGGCAAGGAGCGCCCGATCGCGCTGGGTTCGGACGAAGCCAGCTGGGCGCAGAACCGTCGCGCGGTGACGATCGTTCTGAACTGAGCTGATCCGTCACCCCGGCCCCGTGCCGGGGTCCACCCGGATGCGCGTCCTACGCTCATAGGATGTGCGGCACGGTGGACCCCGGCACGGGGCCGGGATGACGAATACGGGATTCAGGGGCGACGCTGGCTTGGCCGGCGTCGCCCTTGCCATGTCTGTCACCCGCACCCTTCCGTCGCTGCGCTCCTTTTTCCAGCATCGGGTCGGTCATGCCCCCGGCATGACCTGAGCAGCGCGGGGCGCTGTTCACCCGATGCTCCCACAGGACGATGGATTGGCCTTGCACCGCCACGAAACCCGATATAAATATGATATCATATTAACGGGAGGCATTGATGGTCGAGTCGCCAACACGCAACACCGCACTGACGCTGTCGCACGAGCGCAGCGCGGCCACGTCGAGCGGTTACATGATGCTGCTTGCGATGCTCGTGGCACTCGGGTTCGGGCTGTTCGGGGCGAGCTTGCTCCAGGACGATCCGACGCTGGGCGGTTCGCTCATCGCTGTGGCGAGCCTCGTCATCGCCTTCCTCGCCTGCGGTTTCTACATGCAGCAGCCCAACCAGGCGACCGCGATCACGCTGTTCGGCGCGTACAAGGGCACCGATCGCCATACCGGCCTGCGCTGGCTGCTCCCCTGGCTCGCGCGGAAAAAGGTTTCGCTGCGCGCCAACAACATGATTTCCGAGCGGCTGAAGGTGAACGACCTGCGCGGCAACCCGATCGAGATCGCCGCCCAAGTCGTGTGGCGCGTCACCGACACCGCGCAGGCGCTGTTCGACATCGACGATTACAAGGCGTTCGTCATCGTCCAGATCGAGGCGGCGGTGCGCACGATCGGCGCGCGCTACCCCTATGACGATTTCGAGCATCAGGAAGTGACGCTGCGCGGCAATCACGATCAGGTCGCGACCGAGTTGCGTGCCGAACTGATTGCGCGCCTGGCGACGGCGGGGATCACCGTCGACGAATGCGGCTTCACCCACCTTGCTTATGCCTCCGAGATCGCCGGCGCGATGCTGCGCCGCCAGCAGGCGCAGGCGGTGGTCGCGGCACGCAAGACCTTGGTCGAGGGCGCGGTCGGAATGGTCGAGATGGCGCTTGCCTTGCTGAGCGAGAAGAACGTCGTCGAGCTCGACGACGAACGCCGCGCCGCGATGGTGTCCAACCTGATGGTCGTGCTGTGCGGCGAGCGTGATACGCAGCCGGTCGTCAACGCCGGCTCGCTCTACCAGTAACGGGCTGGACGGTGGCGGCTCCTCCCAAGAAGGCGTTCGCGCTTCGTCTCGACCCCGCGCTCTATGCGGCGGTCGAGCGGATCGCCGCGGCCGATCTCAGGAGCGTCAACGCCCAGTTCGAATGCCTGCTGCGCGAGGCGCTCGCCAAGCGGGGTGTGAAGCTCGAGGCGCCCAATCCGCCCCGCCGCGGGCGGCCACCCAAGGAGGACGACGATGCAGACGCGTGATGTGATCGACCATTACCGGGCCGAGCCGGGCTATTGGTTCGTGCCCAAGCTGTTCGGCTTCGGCGCGACACCGGTGACGTGGCAGGGCTGGGCGCTGACGATCGGGTTTGCGGTGTTGCTCGTTGCCGACATTCGCCTGGTCCACGAGCGGATCGCGCAGGTCGGGATCGGCGTGGCGCTGTTTGCGGTCTTCACCGTGATCGCAGTGCGCAAGACCAAGGGCGGCTGGCGCTGGCGCTGGGGTATCCGGGGCTAAGCAGCCTCAGCGGAGCGCCTGGTCGAGCAATTTCGCCAGGCGCAGCCCGCCGCGCTCGACCTCGAGCCGGGCGATCGGCACGTCCTTCTCGATCGTCGCTTCGTCCATCGTGACGTGTGCCGGCGTCGGCGCGCACGGATCGGCCATCACGCTGGCATAGGTCACGTCGCGCGCGACCTGCCAGCTCTCGCGGCTCCAGTCGGTGACGTCGCCCGCGGCGATCTTCGCGCGCACCGCAGCCGGGTAGCGCCGAACGATCGGCGGCCCGCTGGTGATCGCGCGCTCGGCGAGATAGCCGTCCCAGATGCTGTGGAGGTTGAGCCGCGCCGTGCCGTAGCCGCCATAGCTCGCGAGCACCTTGTTGCCGCCCTGATCGTCCTTCTCGCCCGCGTGGAGCGGTTGGTGGAGGTCGCCGACGAAGTGGATCAGGAAGGCGAGCGCCTGGACGCGGTCGTGCAGCGGCGCGCGCTTGTTCTTGAGCAGCGCGACGTCCTTGGTGATCTGCGCAGAGACGCAATTGCCGTCCTTGCACGCCGAAACCAGGTCGAACGGGTGGCAGATGTTCACGTCCTGATAGTGCCAGCTATAGGCATAGCCGAAGCGCGATTTACCGTCGGCGCCTTTCAGCGGCTTGATGCAATCGGCCCACACCGCGGCGTCGGAGATGGTCGAGGCCTTGCACTCGGGCGTGCCGAGCAATTCCGAATGCGCGAGCAGCGCGCGGATCGCGGCGCGCGTCCTGGGGCGGACATTGGCGTCGGCGATCTGCGCGATCGTCTGATGGCCATATTCCCAATAGGCCGACGCGGGCGCGGCGGTCGCCGCGGCGAGCAGGGTGGCGGCAACGGCAAGGCCGGGACGAACGCGACGAAGACTGGTCATGCAGCGGGCTTTAGGGCGGGCGTCCGCCGCGGGAAAGCGAAGATGATCGCGCCCACTCCCGAAGGGAGCGGGATTTCGACTTCATTCGTCGCCGAATATCGCGACGTCGCGGTCCCCAGCCGCGTTGACGCGTGCGCGGTACATGCCCGGCGTCGAGAAGCGCCACAGCGCCTCGCCCTGCGGCCCGGCAATGATGATCCCGCCCGTTCCGCCGAGCGCGGTCACCTCCGCCAGCACCGTCTCGACCGCGTCCTCGAGCGTTTCGCCCGCGAGCCGTACGCGCGCGCAAATCTCGTGTGCGACGTTCGCGCGGATGAAGAACTCGCCCGAGCCGGTGCACGAGACCGCCCCCGCGCGATCATCGGCATAGGTGCCCGCGCCGATCAGCGGCGAATCGCCGATCCGGCCCCAGCGCTTGCCCGTCACCCCGCCGGTCGAGGTCGCCGCCGCGACATGGCCGTGTGCGTCGCACGCCACAGCGCCGACCGTGCCATATTTCATGTCGACATCGAACGCGCCGCCGCCCGCGAGCATCTCGTCGAGCTGCGCACGCCGCTCGGGCAGCACCAGCCAGTCCTGTGTCGCCGGCTCGCACCCCTGCTCGCGCGAAAACGCGTCGGCGCCTTCGCCGCTCAGCAGCACATGCGGGCTTTCGGCCATCACCGCGCGCGCAAGGCTGACCGGATGGCGCGTCCCGGTCACCCCGGCCACCGCGCCGGCATTCCGGTCGCGCCCGTCCATGATCGCGGCGTCGAGCTCGGCGACCCCCGCATGCGTCAGCGCCGCGCCGCGCCCCGAGTTGAAGTGCGGATCATCCTCCAGCACACGCACCGCCGCCTCGACCGCGTCGAGCGCCGCGCCGTCCGCCGACAGCACCGCCGCGCCGGCATCGAGCGCGCGCCCGAGCGCGGCGCGGGCGCCCTCGGCCTGTGCCGCAGTAACGGTGTCGCGCGTCATCTGCCCCGCGCCGCCATGAAGTACCAACGTCCAGCTCATCACGTCTCTTTCGTCTGGGGGAAGGGCCGCAGGCCGATCAGCGGACGCAGCCAGCCGATCTCGCGGCCGATCGCGTAAAACAGCCAGCAACCGACCAGCGTCGTCACGACCAGCACGCCGAACTCGACGAAGCGCGGCAGGCCGAACGGGAGCAACGCGCCCTCGACCCCGACGATGATCGTCTGGTGGATGATGTAGAAGGGGAACACCGCCTCGGTCAGCACGCGCCGCCACGGCAGGTCACGGTTGAGATAGCTGTCGGCGAAACCGATCAGCGCGATGATCATGCTCCAGCCCTGCACCGCGCGCGCGCTGGCGAACAGGATGCCCCACGGCCAGGCCGGCATCGAGCTGTTGGGCCAGCGCAGCTCGGTCGCCGCGACGATTCCGTAGCAGATGATCCCGACCGCCAGCGCCCACGGCCACAGCCGCCGCATCGTCGCCAGCGCCGACGAGGATCCGGCAAGCGCGAAGCCGAACAGGAAGGCCGGGAGATATTGCACGTGGCTGACCGAATCGCCGACCAGATCGTTGCTCGGCCCGATCCCGGGGAACAGCCACGCGCTGACCAGCACCAGCCACGCCGCCGGGAGCAGCCACACCAGCCACCCGCCGAACAGCCGGTCGAAGCCGCGCTGCAAGCTGCGCTGTCCCATCGCCGCGACGAGCAAAGCGAGCACCATCGTATAGATCCAGAGATAGCCGACGAACCACAGATGCTGCCAGGTCGGCAGCGCGAGCCCGTTGACGACGCGGAAGCTGAAATAATCGTGCAGCAGGAAATAGCCGAAGTCATGGACGTAGCCACGCTGCGTGATCAGCTCGATCCACGGCTGCAGCGGTACCACGACGATCACGCCGAACAGCAAGGGGATGATCAGCCGCCACGTGCGGTTGACCGCGAAATGCCCCGTCGCCGGCCCGCGCACGAGCAGCGCACGGCTGGCATAGCCCGACACGACGAACAACAGCAGCAGCCGCCAGCTGTTGACCGCCAACATCGGGATCGCGACCCACGGCAGCGGCTGCGCGGTTTTGGCGTGATAGCCCCACGGCACGAACACCATGCCGATATGATAGAGGATCAGCAGCGCGAACGCTCCGATGCGCAACCAGTCCAGACCGTAATGCCGTTCCATCGCGCGGCCCTAATGCCGCGTGCCGCCGGGAGCAAACTCTAGCGGTTTCCGATGGCGCGGATCGTCGCTATATGGGCGCGACCAACCAGAGGAAGTTTTCCATGTCCCTCCGCCCGTGGCGCGACATCAATCGTCGTCAAAGCCGCCAGATCATGGTCGGCAACGTGCCGGTCGGCGGCGACGCGCCGGTTACCGTGCAGACGATGACCAACACGCCGACCGACGACGTCAAGGCGACGATCGACCAGATCCGGCGCTGCGAGGATGCCGGCGTCGACATTATCCGCGTGTCGTGCCCCGACGTGGAGAGCACCGCGGCGTTGAAGCAGATCGTCCGCGCGAGCCGCGTGCCGATCGTCGCCGACATCCATTTCCACTATAAGCGCGCGCTCGAAGCCGCCGATGCGGGTGCGGCGTGCCTGCGCATCAACCCCGGCAACATCGGCTCGGCGAGCCGCGTGAAGGAAGTGATCGACGCTGCCAAGTCGAACGGCTGTGCGATCCGCATCGGCGTCAACGGCGGCAGCCTCGAAAAGCATCTGCTCGAAAAATATGGAGAGCCGTGCCCCGACGCGCTGGTCGAATCGGCGATGGATCACATCAAGATCCTGCAGGACCACGACTTCCACGAGTTCAAGGTCGCGGTGAAGGCGTCGGACTTCTTCCTCGCGGTGGCGGCGTATCAGCAGCTGGCTGAACTGGTCGATTGCCCGCTGCATCTCGGCATCACCGAGGCCGGCGGCTTTGTCGGCGGTACCGTCAAGTCGTCGATCGGGATCGGTTCGCTGCTGTGGTACGGCATCGGCGACACGATCCGCGTCTCGCTCTCGGCTGAGCCCGAGGACGAGGTCCGCGTCGGCTTCGAGATCCTCAAGGCGCTCGGCATCCGCAATCGCGGTGTGCGCGTCGTGTCGTGCCCGTCGTGCGCGCGGCAGGGCTTCGACGTGATCCGCACCGTTCAGGCGTTGGAAGAGCGGCTCCAGCACATCCGCACGCCGATGTCGCTGTCGGTGCTCGGCTGCGTCGTCAACGGACCCGGCGAAGCGCGCGAGACCGATATCGGCCTGACCGGCGGCGGCAACGGCAAGCATATGGTGTATCTCTCGGGCGTGACCGATCACACGGTCAATTCCGAGGACATGCTCGAGCACATCGTCAAGCTGGTCGAGGAAAAGGCGGCGTCGATCGAAGCGCATGATGCGGCGCTGGCGGCGGCGGCTCCGGTAGCGGTGGCAGCAGAATAGGTCTTGTGGTATGTGCCAGGTCTCGGGAGGCCTGACATGACCTATCACGCCAAAGTGATCGCTGGTGGCAAGATCGTCATCCCCGCGGAATTGCGCCGCGAATTCGGGATTGCGGACGGTGATTCGCTGGTGCTCGCCAAGAGCATTGATGGAGGAATATCGCTGAAAACCTACGGACAGGTGGTCCGCGAGGCGCAGCAGGCATTCCGCGCCATGACCGGTGACGACTATTCGGTCGATCAGTTCTTGCGCGAGCGTGCGAGCGACTGGCGCGAGGAGTGAGCGTCGTTCTCGACGCGTCCGCCATCCTCGCGGTACTGTTGGATGAGGCGGGTGCGGAGATCGTGATCCCGGTCATGCGCGGGAGCGCCCTCTCTGCGGTGAACGCGTCCGAGACGTTCCAACGCGCAGCAGACAAGGGTCATAAGACGCAGCGCGTTCTCACCCTGCTGAAGGGCCTTGAGATCGAAGTCGTTCCTTTTACGATGGATCACGCGATTGCTGCGGCCGATTTGCGTCCCGCTACCAAAGCGGCGGGCATTTCGCTCGGCGATCGCGCCTGTCTCGCGCTTGCCGCCGAGCGGCGCGCGACCGTCTACACCGGAGACCGTCGACTTGCCGGTGTCGATATCGGTCTCGATCTTCGTCTGATTCGCTGAATATGCTCGTGCCAACTTCAATTAAGGTGGGTGCGGCTACCGCTTTCGCGGTCGCCGCCGGCGGTATCGCGACCTATTCGGCGATGGACGTGCTGATGAAGGGCCTGAGCATCACCAGCGGCGCTTACTCAGCGGTGCTGTGGCGCTCGCTCGTCGGCGTGGCGTTGCTCGGGACGATCTTCGTGCTGCGGCGGCGGCCGTTTCCGGGGCGGGCGGCGCTTCGGCTGCATGCCTTGCGCGGCGGGACCGCGGGCTTCTCGGTCTTGCTGTTCTTCTGGGGGCTGGTGCGCGTGCCGATGGCGCAGGGGGTGGCGCTGACTTTCCTCGCGCCGCTGATCGCGCTCTATTTCGCCGCCGCCCTGCTCGGCGAGACGATCCGGCGTGCGGCGATCTTCGGCTCGATCGTCGCGAGCCTCGGTGTGCTGATCATCGCCGCGGGCGAGGTGCAGGGGCATGCCTCGACCGCCCATGTGCTCGGTTCGCTCGCGATCTTCGCGGCGTCGATCTTCTATGCCTACAGCCTGATCCTGCTGCGCCAGCAGGCGCAGGTCGCCGATCCGCTCGAGGTTGCCTTGTTCACCAGCATCGTGCTCGGCGGACTGCTGCTGCTCGGCGCGCCGTGGTTCGCTGGAGTGCCGACCACGGCACAGCTCCCGTCGATCGGCGCGGCGGCGGTGCTCGGGTCGATCTCGGCGATGGCGCTCGCCTGGGCGTACAGCCATGCCGAGGCGCAGGTGCTCGCACCCGTCGAATATACCGCCTTCGTCTGGGCGTCGCTGTTCGGCTGGTGGGTTTTCCACGAGACCGTCTCGCTCTACACCGCGGGCGGCGCGGCGCTGATCATCCTGGGATGCGTCCTCGCCGTGCGCGGCCATGCCGCACCCGCTCCACAAACCGAGGCCGCCGCATGATCGAAATTCGTACCGCCACCCCAGCCGACGTCGCGCTGATCCTGCATCTCGTGCGCGAACTCGCCGAGTTCGAGCGCGCCGCCGACAAGGTCGTCGCGACCGAGCCGCTGCTCCACGACGCGCTGTTCGGCGCGCACCCCGCAGCCGAGGCGGTGATCGCCGAGCTCGACGGCAAGCCCGTTGGGATGGCGCTGTTCTTCCACAATTTCTCGACCTGGACCGGCTGGCGCGGGCTGTATCTCGAGGATCTCTACGTGACGCCCGAGGCGCGCGGTGCCGGCGTCGGCAAGGCGTTGCTGCAGCATCTTGCCAAACTCGCAGTCGAGCGCGGCTGCACGCGCTTCGAATGGTCGGTGCTCGACTGGAACGAGAAGGCGATCGCTTTCTATCGCTCGATGGGCGCCGCGCCGATGGAGGAATGGACCGTCTACCGCGTCACCGGCGATGCACTCGCCAAGCTGGCGGGGCAGGGCTGATGGCGGTCGATTCGGGCCTGATCGCCTGGATCGAGGAAGCGCTTGCGCCGCTCGGCACGGTGACCAAGCGCGCGATGATGGGCGGGGCGACGCTCTACCTCGATGGCACGATCTTCGCGATCGGCTTCGAGGACGGGCTGTGGATCAAAGCCGATGCGACGAGCGATGCGGTGTGGGATGCCGCCGGCTGCCCGCGTTTCACCTACACGATGGGCGAGGGGCGCGAGGGCTCGATGAACTATCGCCGCGCGCCCGACGATGTCTATGATGACGCCGATGTGTTGCGCGAGTGGGCCAGCCTCGGCGTTGCGGCCGGCATGCGCGCGCCGGTAAAGAAGAAACGGACATAAGCCCTTCACCCCTCCCCTTCAGGGGAGGGGCAGGGGGTGGGGGGTGTCTCACCGAGCGTAATGCCCGTGTGACACCCTACCCAGCCCCCCTCCCGAAGGGGAGGGGCTCAAGCGGCTCAGTCTTCCTGTGCGACCAGGCCCGGCGCGGGGTCGCCTGCGGCCTTGGCGGCGTCGTAGCGTTCGATCGCCTCGATCACGACCTTGCGGGCTTCCTCGCGGTCGCCCCACTTGCCGACGCGGACCCACTTCTTCTTCTCGAGGTCCTTATAGTGCGTGAAGAAATGTTCGATCTGCTCGAACACGATCTCGGGCATGTCGCCACGCTCGTTGACGTTCGAATAGTAAGGGAAGGTCGAATCGACCGGCACGCAGACGAGCTTCTCGTCGCCGCCGGCCTCGTCTTCGAGGTTCAGCACCGCGATCGGCCGCGCGCGCACGACGCAGCCCGGGATGAAGGGCGAACGCGCGACGACGAGCGCGTCGAGCGGATCGCCATCGGGCGACAGCGTGTGCGGCACGAAACCGTAATTCGCCGGGTAGCGCATCGGCGTGTGCAGGATGCGGTCGACGAACAGCGCGCCCGATGCCTTGTCGAACTCATACTTGACCGGCTCGCCGCCGGTCGGGACCTCGATGATCACGTTGAGGTCATCCGGCGGCCCCTTGCCGACGGGAATCATGTCGATACGCATGCAAAATCCTTGCCTTGTCTAAACCGTTAACGCGTTCCTGTCACCGCGGGGCCAGCAGCCGGTCGAGCCCGCTTTCCCCGGTGCCGATCTTTGCGAGGTGCGGATAGCGCAAGCCTCCGTGATAGTCGATGCTGACGGTACCAACCCGGTCGTTGCTCTTGACCAGCAGCACGATCGGCGCCGTGCCGCCCTTCGCCGCGGTGATCGCGCCCTTGAGCGCGGAGTCGGAAAAGGCGGTGCCGTTGACGGCGACAATGCTGTCGCCGATCGTCAACCCGGCCTTGTACGCCGGCGAATCCCAGCCGACCCCGGTCAGCTTGCCGTCCTTGTCGACCGTCAGGCCGAGCGAGAAGGTGAGGTTGGTGTTCTTGCGCGCCGTTTCGCCATTCTTGAAGGCGAGCGTCGGCTCCTCGGTATAGACGAGCTTGTAGCCATTCGCCTCGAAGCCCTTGAGCGGGGCGGGGGCGCCGGTCTCGGTCAGGCGCTTGGTGAGCAGGGCGGCCCAATCATAGGGCTGGATCGTGTTCAGCGTCTTCACCACGTCGTCGAACGTGTAGGTGACTTCGCCATAGTCGCCGTCGTTGAGACCGAAGAAGGCGCGGCCGAAATCGTCGATCGACTTCTTGCCGCGCGATTGCTGGCGCAGGATCGAATCGACCTCCATCCACACCAGCAGGCCCTCGTTGTAATAATCCTCCGAGCGCTGGAAGCTGGTCCAGCCCTTGGGGCGGCGCTGCGAGATCGTCGGGTCGTTGGTCGTGTCGACCATGTCGCGCCAGGTACGCGCCGGGCGGTTGTCGAGCTCGGCCATGATCGCGGCATAGCCGTCGAGTGTGTCCTGCTTCGACACCAGCCCCGAGCGTGCCTGGAAGACGTAGCCCCAGAATTGCGTCTGGCCCTCATAGACCCACAGCAGGCTGCCGCGCATCGGCATGCGGAAATCGGGGGTCCACAAGTCGGCGCCACGGCGGAACTTGCCATCCCAGCTGTGATTATACTCATGCGGCAACAAATTGCGCGACCCCGGGCCGTCCTTCCACTTGGTGAAATAGCCGAGCTTCACGCCGTCTTCCGACGAGCGGTGATGCTCGAGCCCGATCCCGCCCATTACGTCGGAGATCGACAGCAGGAATTCGTAGGTGTCGTAATGCTGTGCACCGTAAACCTTGACCGCCTGCTCGACGAGCTTCTTGTGCGCGGCAATTTGCTCGGGCGTCGCGGCGAGCTCGGCCGCGCTGTCGGCATAGACGTCGAGGTTGACGCGCGGCGAGAGCGGCCATTGCTTGCAGTAGCGCCCCGCCAGCACTGGCGAATCGACCAGCACTTCATAATTGGTCGGCGCATAAGTGTAGGTCGATCCGCTCGCGGTCGAGGGCAGCCCCGACGAGGCCGTGAAGCCAGCGGGGTAGGTCACCACCGCCTTGACCGGGATCTGCCGCGTGAAATAGCCCGCCGGATAGAGGCTCATCGAGTTCCACTGGAGCCGCAGCATGTCGGGCGTCATCACCACCGAGCCCTGGTCGGGCGCCGTCGCCGAGAGGAATTGCAGGTCGATGTCGAGGCTGTCGGCGCCGGTCGGCACGTCGATGTGGAAGGCATAGACGTCGACCGGATCGCGCGTCCATGCGAGTTCCTTGCCGCCGGCGCGGATGTGCAACCCGGCGAGTTTATCGAGCTGGCCGGTCGGCGAATGGTTGCCGGGCAGCCACTTCGGGAAGAGCAGCACCATAGGCCCTGCGCTCACGCCGCTGATCGTCTCGCGCGTGGTGAAGATGCCGCGTGTCGTGTCGGTCGCGTCGATCGCAAGGCTGATCGTGCCGGGAAAGGCTATGTCCTTGGCCGCCGGGATCGTATCGACGATCGGCACCGGCTGGGGCTTCGAATTTTCGGCCAGCGCCGGGGCTGCGACGGAGGCAAGCAAAAGGGCGGTAAGCGCTACACGACGGACCATGCGGGAGGACTTTCTGGAAAAGATCGGCTGTGGCGGTGGTTTAAGCGGCTGAAGCGCGCGGCGTCCAGTCTAGGATCCGCTGCTGCTGCCGAGCACGTTGATCGTGAAGGCGAGCACGCCGATGTTGAACACGAACGCCGCCAGGCACTGCCCGAGCGCGACCCGCCGCATCTTGCGCGACGAGATTTCGACGTCGGAGGTCTGGAAGGTCATGCCGAGCGTGAAGCTGAAATAGAGGAAGTCCCAATAATCGGGCTCGGCGCATTTCGGGAAATCGAGCCCGCCGGCATCCTTCCCGTCATCGTCGCAATCGCTGTAGAACAGATGCGCGTAATGCAGCGCATAGACCGTGTTCGAGAACAGCCAGGCGAGCACCAGCGTGAAGATCACCAGCACCGTCGCGGCGATGCTGGTCTTGCCCTGCAACTCCTTGGCGACCGACGTCAGGATGATCAGCATCGTCACCGCGGTGAGGATCAGCAGCCCGGCGCGGTTGGCGTCATTGTCGGTTGCCGCCTTGCGCATCCGGTCCGCCTGGCCGTGAAACAGCAGGGTCGAGATCGCGACGAGGAACACTGCCGCGGCGACGTCGAACGCCGCCATCGCCCCGCGGCCCCAGCCGAGCGGCGGGATGGCCACGAACAGCCCGACCACGAACAGCGTCGCAAACAGGATGAAGCGGGGTGGGGCGACTTTATTGCCGAGGTTCAGGCTCATGGCGGCACGCTACCGCGCTTTTGCGCGCGGCGAAATGCGCGCGCAAACATAACGTTTTCGTCACATGTGCAGCGCGCGATTGGCCATCACGGCGGCGATGAACAGCAGATAGCCGCCGAACACGCGCTTCAGCGGCTCGGGCGGCAGCGCATGCGCGGCGGCGACGCCGAGCGGCGCGGTGAGGATCGACATCGAGGTGATGACGACGGCGCCGAGCACATTGACATAACCGAGCGAGCCGACCGGCAGGCCCGGCTTGCCGAGCCCGATCAGGATCCAGCCGATCGTGCCGGGCACCGCGATGATGAAGCCGAAGCCGCTCGCGGTGGCGATCGCCTTGTGGATCGAGCGGCCGCACAGCGTCATCACGATCACCGCGACCGTCCCGCCGCCGATCCCGAGCAGCGACGAGAACAGCCCGAGCCCGCCGGCGATCGCCGCGCGCGGCAGGCCGCGCGGCATCGTGTCGCTGACCTGCCGCCGGGCGAGCCGGGGCACGAGGAAGTTGATCGACATGAGCACGATCCCGCCGGCGAAGATGAAGGTCAGCGTCTGCCCGGTCATCCGCTGCGCCAGCAGCACGCCGATGCCGACGCCGAGAATGATCCACGGCGCCCAGTCGCGCAGGATCTGGAAGTCGACCGCGCCGCGCCGATGGTGGCTGAGCGTCGAGCGGAGCGCGGTGATGACGATCGTCGCGAACGACGTGCCGATCGCGACATGCGTATATTCCCCCTTCGCGCCCCCGAGCAGCGGCAGCAGCGCGATCATCGCGGGAACCACGACGAAGCCGCCGCCGATGCCGAACAGTCCGGCGGCAAAACCGGCGAACAGCCCGGCGGCGAGCATGGCGAGGATGGCAGGCGCCCAGGCGGCGACGACGCTCATGCGCGGGGGCTCGCGGGCAGGAAAACGGAGATGGTGAGCAGACGCATGACGACCTTTCCGAAACGAGCCGGGTGAGATCCTGCGGATGCTGAAAAGGGAACTGTTGCCGCCCCCGTTGCGCCGATGCTGCGGCGCGGGAGCAGGGCGTGTCAAGCGGCTCGCACCTCCCCTGCCTGGAAGGGAGGGGATCGAGGGGTGGGTCGGCCCGTGGCGGCGTCGGCCCTCTCCCTAGGCCGACCCACCCCCAACCCCTCCCTTCCAGGGAGGGGAGGAAGCGGGCCGACCCTCCCTTCCAGAGAGGGGAGGGAGGACGGCGGGGAAAGGTTTCCTCACACAACCATCTGGCGCTTGGCCCAACGCTCGCATAGAGAACGCACCCTTATGGCCCGCATAGAAACCCCAAAACGCATCCGCGGCACGCAGGACATCTTCGGCGAGGAGCAGCGTCGCTTCGCGCGCGTCGTCGAGACGTTCGAGCGCGTCCGCCGGCTCTATTGTTTCCAGCGCGTCGACATCCCCGTATTCGAAAGCACTGCTGTGTTCGCGCGCTCGCTCGGCGAGACGACCGACGTCGTGTCGAAGGAGATGTACACCTTCGAGGATCGCGGCGGCGATTCGCTGACGCTGCGCCCCGAATTCACCGCCGGGATCGCGCGCGCCTATTTGACCGAGGGCTGGCAGCAATTTGCGCCGCTCAAGATCGCGACGCACGGCCCGGTGTTTCGCTACGAGCGCCCGCAAAAGGGGCGCTTCCGCCAGTTCCACCAGATCGACGCCGAGGTGATCGGCGCGGCCGAGCCCGCCGCCGACGTCGAACTGCTCGTGCTGGCCGACCAGTTGCTCCACGAGCTCGGCATCGCCGATGGCGTGACGCTGCAACTCAACACGCTCGGCGACGCCGAGACGCGCGACGCGTGGCGTGCGGCGCTGGTCGCGCATTTCGAGGCGCATCGCGACGTGCTGAGCGAGGACAGCCTAGCGCGGCTCGACAAGAATCCGCTGCGTATCCTCGATTCGAAGGACCCGCGCGACCGCCCGGTGGCCGACAGCGCGCCCGATATCGACGCCTATCTGACGCCCGAGGCACGTGCCTTTTTCGACGCGGTGACGGCAGGGCTCGATGCGGCGGGCGTGGCGTGGACCCGCAACGCGCGGCTGGTGCGCGGGCTGGATTACTATCGCCATACCGCGTTCGAATTCGTCACCGATCGGTTGGGCGCGCAAGGCACCGTGCTGGCAGGCGGGCGCTACGACGGTCTGATCGGTTCGCTCGGTGGGCCCGAGACGCCGGGCGTCGGCTGGGCGGCTGGCATCGAGCGGCTGGCGATGCTGCTCGAGGAACCGGCGGTCGAGACGCCGGACGTTGTCGTTGTAGCTGAAGCTGACGAGTTTGAACTTGCCGCTTTCAAAATGACGGCGGGATTGCGTCGCGCTGGATATTCGTCGGCGGCAGTGGTGAGCGGTAGTCCCAAAAAGCGCTACGATAAGGCTCTGAAGATGAATCCGGCATGGACCGTGGTCCTCGCGCTTAAAGACGGCGAAGCCTGCCTTGTCGAACGCGGTCATAAAGGGGTTTTCAATTCTGAGACCTTCAGAACTATCCTTGATCCCATTTACAACGCCATAGCATGACCTCGATCTCCCCCGAACGCATCCTGCAGATCGAGGCGCGGCGCGACGAATTGTCGGCGCTGATGGCGTCGGGCGACCTTCCGTCCGATCGCTTCGTCCAGGTCTCGAAGGACTATGCCGAGCTCGAGCCGATCGCGCGTGCGGCGGGCGAGGTGCGGCGGTTGCGTGCCGAGCTCGACGTGCTCGCCACGATGGAGGAGGAGAACGACCCCGAGATCAAGCTGATGGCGCGCGAGGAGATCGCGACGATCCGCGATACGCTGCCCGATGCCGAGCGCGCGCTCGCGCTGTCGCTGCTGCCGCGCGACGCCGCCGACGAGCGCGCCGCGATGCTCGAGATTCGCGCCGGCACCGGTGGCGACGAGGCGGCGCTGTTCGCTGCCGACCTGTTCCGCATGTATCAGCGCTATGCCGAAGCGCAGGGGTGGCGGGTCGAGCTGATCTCCGCCTCGTCGTCCGAAAGCGGCGGCTTCAAGGAAGCGATCGCCTCGGTCGAGGGCAAGGGCGTGTTCGCCAAGCTGAAGTTCGAAAGCGGCGTCCACCGCGTCCAGCGCGTCCCCGCGACCGAGGCGCAGGGGCGCATCCACACCTCGGCAGCGACCGTCGCGGTGCTCCCCGAGGCCGAGGAAGTCGACGTCAAGATCGACGACAAGGATCTGCGGATCGACGTCTACCGCTCGTCGGGGCCGGGCGGGCAGTCGGTCAACACCACCGATTCGGCGGTGCGGATCGTGCATATCCCGACTGGGCTGACCGTCATTCAGCAGGACGAGAAGTCGCAGCACAAGAACCGGGCCAAGGCGATGCGCGTGTTGCGCACGCGGTTGTACGAGGCCGAGCGCGATCGCTTGCATCAGGAGCGGGCGGGGGCGCGGAAGTCGATGGTCGGGTCGGGGGATCGTTCGGAGCGGATCCGGACGTACAATTTTCCGCAGGGGCGCGTGACCGATCATCGGATCAACCTGACGCTGCACCGGCTGCCGGAGATCTTGCAGGGTGAGATGGATGAGCTTGTTGGGGCTTTGATCGCGCAGGACGAGGCTGAACGGCTGGCGGCACTCGATGCGTGACTTTGTCTCCCTCTCCCCTCTGGGGAGAGGGCAAGCGAGGCGAAGCCGAAGCGCGGGAGAGGGGCAGTGAGCGACGGCGGTTCGTGGGACAGCCCCTCTCCCCGACCCTCTCCCCGGAGGGGAGAGGGAGTGCGGGCAGCGCTTGCCTCTGCGACAGCCGTCCTCGCCGACGTCAGCGCCACCCCCCGCCTCGACGCCGAGCTCCTCATGGCGCATGCGCTCGGCATCCCCCGCGAGCAACTCCTCCTCAACCGCCTCGATTCCCCCACCCCGCACAGCTTCGGCCCGCTGCTCGCACGCCGTCTCGCGCACGAGCCGATCGCCTACATCACTGGCACCCGCGCCTTCTGGACGATCGAGCTCGCGGTCGGGCCCGGCGTGCTCGTGCCGCGCGCCGACAGCGAGACGCTGCTCGAGGCTGCGGTGGCGCATTTCGACAAGGTCGCGCCGCAGCGGATCCTCGACCTCGGCACCGGCCCCGGCACGCTGCTGCTCGCCGCGCTCGACCAATGGCGTGCGGCGACCGGCCTCGGCGTCGACGCATCGCCCGACGCGCTGGCCTATGCGACGCGCAACGCGACCGCGCTCGGCATGGCTGATCGCGCGCAGTTCCGCCGCGGCGATTGGGCCGCGGGGATAGCGCCGGCGTTCGACCTGATCCTCGCCAACCCGCCCTATATCGGCACCGCCGAGCCGCTGCCCGCCGAGGTGCGCGACCATGAGCCGGGCATGGCGTTGTTCGCCGGTGCCGACGGGCTCGACGACTATCGCGTGATCGTGCCGCAGCTTGCCGCGTTGCTTGCGCCGGGCGGGGCGGCGATCCTCGAGATCGGCGCGACCCAGGCGGCGGCGGTCACCGCCTTGCTCGCCGCCGAGGGCTTCAGCGTTGCCGTGCACCACGATCTTGGCGGCCATCCACGCACGCTCGTTGCGACAGTGCCGGCGTGATTTGCGACGACAGAGCCACAATATTCTGCTTGGCGATCGCGTCGCGACCCGCTATTGGACTGCGCAGGGGCACGCATTTTCTTCACAACAAGTTGAAAATGGGCTGTTGCCCGCTTCCTTCGTCCTGCAGTCGCCCCGTCCGGCGACGCTGGCAAGTGCGCATCGCCGATGGTCGGCGGCCCGCGCGCGGGGAGCATTTGCATCCATATTTCTGGAGCACGACCAGGTTGGTTTCAGTTTGAGCCTAGGGACAGGACAACAAAACGTTGATCAATAATCGTCAGGCCGGTCGCCGTCGCGGCCGTGGCGGGCAGCAGCAGCGCTCGTCGGGTGGTGGTGGCAATCCGGGTCGTCAGGACACCGGTAACCGCATCGACAATCGCGCTCGCGGCAATGCCGCGCAGTTGCTCGAGAAATACAAGACGCTCGCGCGCGACGCGCAGATGCAGGGCGACCGCGTCAACGTCGAATATTATCTCCAGTTCGCCGATCACTATTTCCGCGTGCTCGCCGAAACGCGTGCGCGCTTCGAGGAAAATGGCGGTGCCGTCTCGACCAAGCGGATCCAGGGCGCGACGCTCGACGAGGACGAGCCCGATTACGAGGACGAGGGCGAGCGCGTGATCGAGCAGCCGCGGTTCGACCAGCAGCGTGGCGATCAACAGCGCGGCGACCAGCAGCGTGGCGATCAGCAGCGTGGCGATCAACAGCGTGGCGATCAACAGCGTGGCGACCAGCCCCGGGGCGATCAGCAGCGCGGCGGCCAGAACGGCTATCGTCAGGACAGCAACCGCCAGGATGGCAATCGCAGCTATGCGCAGAACGGCCAGCACAACGGCACCGCGCCGCATGCAGGCCAGCAGAATGGCGAATCGCGCGCCGACGGCCAGGCCTATGACGATCGTCCGCGCAACCGCGCGAATGGCAATGGCAACGGCAACGAGGGCGGCGGCTACGAGCGCAACGCCGACGCGCCGCGCGAAGACCGCAGCGAGCGCCAGCCGCGCGCCGAACGGCAGGACCGCAGCGCGCGCGCGCCGGCGCCCATCGTCGAACAGGCCGACAGCAGCGACCAGTTGCCGCTCGAAACGTCGATTATGGCTGAAGCGCCGGTGACGGCCGCGGTCGAAGCGCCGGTCGAGCCACCGCGTCGCGGTCGCGGTCGTCCGCGCCGCGAAGTCGCGCCGGTGGTCGAGAGCGCGCTCGACGAGGCCGGTCTCGAGGAAGACCGCTTCGCCGCCGATCGCCTGCCCCCGATGCTCAGGGTCTCGGCGGTCGTCGCCCCCGAGGTCGACGGTGACGGCGAGCTGATCGAAAAGCCGCGCCGCCGCCGCGGTCGTCCGCCCGCAAGCGCGAGCAGCACGGCCGAATAAACGCCTGCACTGCAGGCTGAAGAAGGGCCTCCCCGGCAAGCGTCGGGGAGGCCCTTCGTCGTTTGGTGGATGCCGGCGCGCAACCGAGAAGCGATTGTAACGCCGCTGTTATATCCCTAGCCTACGCCAGCTATAACGGAGGGGCTGACATGCGGATCTGGCTGGCGACGACGATGCTGTGCGCGCCTACGCTGTTGCATGCCCAAGTCCTGCCCGCGCCCGCGTCGGGCGAAGCGCCGGTCGGTCCGCAATCGGCGCAGGGCGATGTCGCCGTCACCATCTACAATAACGACCTCGCGCTGATCCAGGACACGCGCCAGCTCGCCTTGCCGCGCGGCCGCACGCGCCAGGAATTCGCCGATGTCTCCGCCGCGATCCGCCCCGAGACGGTCACGCTGACCACCGCCGGCGCCGGCATCGTCGAGCAGAATTTCGATTACGACCTGCTCTCGCCCGAAAAGCTGATGGACAAGGCGGTCGGCCAGACCGTCACGCTGGTGCGCACCAACCCCGCCACCGGCGTCGAGACGCGCGAGCAGGCGCGCATCCTTGCCAACAATGACGGCACGATCGTCCAGATCGGCGACCGCATCGAGGTGTTGCAGCAGGGCAGCAGCGGTCGCGTGATCTTCCCGACGCTGCCGCCCAACCTGCGCGCCCGCCCGACGTTGTCGGTCACGCTCGACAGCGAGGCCGCCGGCACCCGCCCGGCGACGCTGACCTATCTCTCGCGCGGCCTCGGCTGGAAGGCCGATTATGTCGCCTTGTTCGACGAGAAAGCCGGCAAGCTCGACGTGCAGGGCTGGATCACCCTGAACAACAGCAGCGGCACGACCTTCACCGCCGCCCGGACGCTGCTCGTCGCCGGATCGGTCGGCAGCGAGAATCAGGAGCGCCCGCGTTTCTATGGCCGCCCCGCCACGCCGCGCGGCAACCAGCCCGGCACCGAGACCGCCAATCGCGAGCAACTCGGCGACTTCTACCTCTATCCGATCGCCAACCGCACCACGATCGCCAATGCGCAGACAAAGCAGGTCAGCTTCCTCGACGTCGCCGGAACACCCGCTGCCAAGGTCTATTTCTATCGCAACGCCTGGCTCGCGACGCAGAGCGAGGCGCGCAGCGTCGACACCGTGCTCAAGTTCAGTTCGTCGCGCGAGGGCGGCCTCGGCGATGCGCTCCCCGCCGGCACCGTCCGCGTCTACATGCGCGATGCCCGCGGTGCGCCGCAATTCATCGGCGAGAGCGGCATCCCGCACACGCCGATGGGCTCGCGGCTCGCGCTCAAGACCGGCGAGGCGTTCGACGTGAAGATGCTGCCGGTGGTCGAAAAGCGCGAGAAGATCTCCGAAACGCGCTGGCGCACGACGATGCGCTACACGCTGACCAACGCGCGAGCGAGCGAGGCGACCGTCGAGGTCGCGCAGGACGGGCTCGACAGCTGGTGGCACGACACGCGCGTCATCGCCGAGAGCCAGCCGAGCGAGCGCATCAATGCCGACGAAGCCGTGTGGCAGGTGCGCGTGCCGGCCAATGGCTCGGCCACCGTGACCGCGACCTTCGACACGCGGTTCTGAGCCGCGTGCGCCCCGCGCTGACCCGCGCGCTGGGATGGCCGAGCGTGCTGATCGCCGCAGCGGTGGCGAGTGCGGCCCCGGCGCAGACCGTCTCGCCCGCGCCCGACCGCGTCGCGGTGACGATCTATCGCGCACCCGACCGATCCGCCGACGCGCCGATCGACCGCAATTGGCTACAAGGCTATGCGTTAATCACCGAGCAACGCCGCGTGACGATCCCCGCCGGGCAATCGGTGCTGCGCTTCGAGGGCGTCGCGGCCGGCATCCTGCCCGAAAGCGCGATCGTCACCGGGCTTCCCAATGGCGTGCGCGAGAAGAATCTCGATGCCGACCTGCTGTCGCCGCGCAGCCTCTACGCCAACAGCTTCGGCCGTCCCGTCACGATCCGCCGGACGATCGCGAAGCGGGTGGTGGAGGAGCCGGCGATCATCCGCTCGGGCCCCGACGGCGCCGCGATCCTCCAGACGCGCGACGGCTTCGTCGCGGCGAATTGCGGGCCCGCCGACGAGGCGTTGGTCTATCAGCGCGTGCCGCCGGGCCTGTCGGCGAAGCCGACCTTGTCGGTCGCGCTCGATTCGCCCGCCGCCGCGACCGTCACCGTGACGCTGTCTTATCTCGCCTGGGGCTTCGACTGGCAGGCCAACTATGTCGCGACGTTGCGTCCCGACGGGCAGAGCGCCGATCTGTTCGCCTGGGTGACGCTCGCCAGCAGCGACACGACGAGCTTCGCCGAGGCCGAGACGATGGTCGTCGCGGGTCGGCTCTCGCGCGCGGACCGCGCGCCTTATCCGCACTCCGGTGCGGGGGGAGCGCTGGAGCTCCGCTGCTTCGTCCGTCCGCCACCGTCGGCGCCGCCGCCGCCACCACCGCCTGCGCCCGCGCCGATGGCGGAAGCGATGGACATCGTCGTCACCGCCAGCCGGATGAGGGCGCCGCGCCTCGTCAAACAGGAGGAGCTTGGCGACCTCAAACTCTATCGCGTCCCCGATCGCACCACCGTCGCCGCGCTCGCGCAGAAGCAGGTCGCCTTGCTCGACCGCGAAGCCGTGCCGGTCGATCTCGTCTATGTCGCGCAGGTCTCGGACAGATCGGTCGGACCCCCGATGCTCACCTTGCGCGCGCGCAACCGCAAGGAGCAGGGACTGGGCATCCCGCTCCCCGCCGGTCCGGTCGCGCTGTTTCAGCCGCGCGGCGGGGCGCGGCTGCTGATCGGCGAAGGCGCGATCGCCGACAAGGCGGTCGGCGAGGAGGTCGAGGTCAAGGTCGCCGCGGCGACGCAGGTCAGCGTCGACCTCGAGCGGCCGGACGGCCGCCTCGGTGGGCGCGATCAGGTCGTGACGGTGCGCAACGCCAATCCCTATCCGGTCCGCTTCGAGGCGCAGTTCGATGCCGACGCGGCGTCGCGGCTGTCGGGACTGCGCGAAAAGCTCGTGCGCAAGGACGGCAAGCTTATCTGGGCGCTGACCCTCCCCGCCAACGCCACGCGCAGCCTCGGCTATCGCATCGCCCGCGACGACTGACCCACGCCCGCTTCCCATCGCGCCGCAAACGTGAAATCCTCCCCCGCCTGAGAGACTCGGCTGACGAGCGCAGACAGGAGAGAGCCAATGACGATCGCGGCAATCCTTAGCAGCAAAGGGCGCGAGGTGATCTCGATCACCACCGACCAGAATGTCGGCGACGCGGTCGCCTTGCTCGCCACGCGCCGCGTCGGCGCGGTGCCGGTGATGGAAGACGGCGCCGTCGTCGGCATTTTCTCGGAACGCGACGTGATCCACGCGATCGCCGCGCATGGCGGCGAAGCGATGGGGCGCAGCGTCGGCGACACGATGACCGCGCCGCCGATCACCGTCGCGCCAAGTGAAGCGGTGATCGGCGCGCTGTCGCTGATGACGCGGCGACGGATCCGCCATCTGCCGGTGGTCGAGGATGGCCGGGTGATCGGATTCGTCTCGATCGGCGACCTCGTCAAATATCGCATCGACAAGATCGAGGCCGATGCCGAGGCGATGCGCAGCTACATCCAGTCGGCTTAACCGCTCAGGCCGGGATCGGCTGCTTGCGCACCACCGCGACGAGCTCGCGCACCGCCGCGCGCGAGAAGAGCAGCAGCCACCCGACATAGACGCACGCGCCAGTCGCGACGAGAATCGCCAGCTCGGCCCAGTCGCCCATCGGTGGCAACAGCGCGTCGACCGCGGTCACGCACAGCGCCATCGCCAGCGCGGCGAACAGCGCGGGAGCGATCGCCACGGCGATGCTGCGCACGGTGGTGCCGATCACCGGGAGCGAGCGCCACAGGCTGAAGGCGAGGTAGATCGGATAGGTGACGATCCACGCGGTAGCGAGCCCGGTCGCGCCCCAGTGCACGCCGACCAGGAATCCGCTGCCGAGCACGACCGCCCCGAACGCCCCGTTGCGCACGCCGATCCCGGGCCGCCCGCGGGCATCGCAGGCGGGTTGCAGCAGCACCTGCAAGGTCATGAATGGCATGGCGAGCGCGAGCAGATGGACGACCGGCGCGGTCTCGCTCCATTTGTCGCCGAGCACCGCCTGCACCAGCGGCGCGGCAGTCGCGGCAAGCCCGAAGTAGAAGGGCAGCGCGGCGAGCATGATGATCCGCACCGAGCGGTTGAACGCGGTGGCGACCGCGGTGGGGTCGTGCTGGATCCGCGCATAAGCCGAGAAGGCGACTTCGTTGAGCGGCGGGACGAACTTGGAGACGAACACCTGCGCGAGGAACAGGCTCTCGGTATAGACGCCGAGTTCATGCGGCGAGAAATGCCGCCCAGCGATGAACACGTCGGCCTGGCTCTGCGCGAACCAGAAGAGCTGGCCGACCGCCATTACCCCGCCATAGCGCGCGAGCGTGCCTGCGCCGCGAAAGTCGAAGCTCGGCCATACCAGCGACCTCGCGGCGATCGTCATGCCGATCGCGCGGACGCCGAACAGCACCAGCGGGGCAAAGACCAATGTCCACACGCCGAGCCCGCTGAGCGCTCCACCGAGCGCTGCGCTGGCGCTCGCCATCGACGCGACGATGTTGACGCGCGCCTGCAGCTTGAAGTCGAGCGTCCGCGAGAGCAGCGCATAGGGCAAGGCGATGAAGGGCGTGGTGCAATAGAGCAGGGCCTGGACCTGCAGCATGTGCGCGACGATCGGCTGGCGGTAATAAGCCGCGGCAGCCGGGGCGAGCAGGAAGATCTGTGCGGCGGCGAGCGCCCCGTTGAGCAGCAGCAGCATGCCGAACAGTTGGCGGATGTCGCGCGTGGTGACCTCGGGCTTCTGGATCAGCCCGCTCGCCAGGCCGTAGCCGTTGAGCATGTTGAGGAACACCAGCACCACACCGGTCATCGCGAACAGCCCGTAATCGTGCGGGTTGAGGATGCGGATGACGAGGAAGGTCGCCGCCCATTGCACCATCTGCGCGAGGATCTGGCTGCCCGAGCGCCAGATCACGGCGCTGCGCACTTGGTTCGAGAGCGACTCGGCGGGGCGATTCGGAATTTCGGCGACGACGGTCATGGCCCAGCTCTTAGCGGCAAAGCCTTTAAGGAGCCTAAACCCGAGGATTTGTGCGGGTTTGACGCGGGATTGAAAGAAAAGTGCAAAAAAGGGTTTGACCGAATCAGGGCGTGGACCTAGAGGGGTGTCACCGCAGCGACGGACCGGACGGTTCGCTTCTGCAGTCACCAAATTGTCGGCGCCGAGGGGCTCTTTGAAAGAAGGGCATTTCCTTAGCGTCGGTATTTTGCGCTCTTTGACATTGTCGGTTTAGATGAAGGGACA